>CAWBPJ010000001.1:0-13273 GCA_963790635.1 uncultured Actinomycetota bacterium
TTAGGGCTCACGACTGAGCGAGTGAAGGGGTAATGGTGTAGTTCCAGTCGCCGTGGAAGGGGTGGCGAGTGATGTTCACGTTGGCGAGTTGCTCGTCGGTGATCTCAACGCCGCGGTCGTAGCTGCGGTTGTCGAGCTGGGCGTAGACCTTCAGGCCGGTGTTGGTCTTGGTGGCGGCGTCAGGTTCACGACGATTTCGAGGCTCTCGAGTGGTTTCCGCGCCAGTTGAGGCTGACGAAGCTGAACAGTCGATGCTCGATTTGTTCCACTTCGAGGTGCCTGGCGGGAAGTGGCAGACGCGGATGCTCAGCCCGGTCGTATCGGCGAGGCGCTGCAGCTCGTCACGCCACAGGCGGGTGCGGGGATTGTTGCAGCCGCCGGAGTCAGCGGTGATCGTCAGGGTCTGGGCGTGCGGGTAGCGCTCACGCCCGAGGTGCTCCCACCAGCTGATGATCGTGTTGATCGCGAACTGGGCGGTGTCGCTCGTGATTCCGACGCTCACCCAGCCCTCGTCGACGGTCAGGTCGTAGATGCCGTAGGGGATCGCGTGCCCGAGCGCCTTGTCCTTGAAATCATGGCCGCGCACCTCCACCGGCCGGCGGTTGGGTTCGAACTCGCGGCCGACCGCCTTGAAATCGCCGATCAGCTCTCGCTTCTTAGCGTCGACGCTGATCACCGGTTCGCCCGCGGCGATCGCGTCACCGACGGTTTCGTTGATATGCGCAAACTGCGCGTCGCGGTCGGGGTGCTGGGCGCCCTCCCGCGACTTCTTGTTCGCCTGCAGGCTGTACCCCTTGGCCTTCAACAGCCGTAGCACGGTGCGATCCACGACATCGTGACCCATCTCCCGCAGCGCCTCCGCGAGCTTCGCGCCGCTCTTAGACGTCCACCGCAACGGCGACTCCGGATCCCCCCTGGTGACCGGATCCACCAGCCGCTCCAGATCCTCCGCCAACCCCGGCTCGCGCTCAAGGATCGGCGTGCGCCCACGGTGCCGGCGTACCCTCCCCGGCGCTGGCCGCTCTTCTGCGTGTAGGTCAGCAAGCCCGCGCAGCACCGTCGATTCCGAGATCCCGGTAGCCCTGACCACCGCCGAGAGCCCCCCATAGCCCGCCGAGCGAGCCTCAGCCGCCGCCCACAACCGCCGGGTGCGCTCATCCAGCACCCCCTGCGCGTTCAATAACCGATACCGCTCACCGATCGCGCGCTCATCGACCACAACCCCCAGTTCTACATAACCACCCCACTTCCTTCACAAACTAAGTCGAGAGCCCTTAGCATCCGGTTGACCGTCCGCCCCGACAACCGCGCCGACTCCTCCGCCAGCACCAAGACGTTCGCCGCCGGGCGCCGCGCCCACGCGGCGAACTCGCCCAGCTCCATTACCCCGACCCGATCCCAACCGAGCCCGCGCTCCGCGAGGAAGGTCCAGAACGAGCGCAGGTCGTACGCGTACGCCTCGACGGTGTTCGGCGAACGCTCGCAATCCGTCAACCACGCCAGGTACTCGTCGACCAGCCCCACCGGCCGCAGATCCGGTCCGATGACCGTGAACGACTCAGCCGCGCGCGTCGGCAGAAACACGCGCCGGACGGTGAACCGCGGCTCCCGCTCGTTGACGTCGTGGACGTGCAAAACGCGGAGAACATAACGGCCCCTCCGGACGCCAAAACCGTCCCGTCATGGACGTCATGAACACCCAAATCTGGGGTGAACTTTCATGCCGTTATGCCGACGTCGGCATAACAGGCACAAGGAGCGCAACGTCACCGATCTGCTCCCCGAGCGCGACCGGCCGGCGATCCTGGCCCGGATCCGCGGCGCGTGGGCGCTCAAGGACGCCGATCTGGCCGAGCAGCGGCTCGAGCTGTTGGCCTCAGAGCTCGAGCGTACCTGGCCGGACGCCGCCGGCTCGTTGCGGGAAGGCATGTCTTAGACGCTGACGTTGATGCGGCTCGGGATCACCGGTCAGCTCGCCAAGACGCTGTGCTCGACGAACCCCTGCGAGTCGATGATCGAGATCGTCCGCTACACGCAACGCAACGTCAAGCGCTGGCGCGACGGGGACATGCGCAAGCGCTGGACTGCCGCCGGGATGCTCGTCGCCGAGCAGCAGTTCCGGCGGATCATCGGCTACCGCCACCTGGCCAAGCTCGTGATCGCGATCGAACGCCACGCCGCCAGAACCGCTCTCCCGAGCTCAAACACGGTTACTCACCCCGAAGTGTCACAAACCGTTACTGTGTGATTGTCAAAATCGTCGGAGGCCGCCAGCGAAGTTCTACGACGATCCGGACATCCTCATGGCGCCGGAAGACCCACGGTCCGATCCCTCATCGAGACATGTCCGTGCTCGCTCACGGTGTCGCCTCGTTGGCTCCACTGTCTACCGCAGCGCCGTCTGAGCGTCGTGAACGCTGCTCTTCCAAAAAGGCCAGGTTCGCTTGGCCGACCTCGATCAAATGGCCGTCCGGATCGCGCAAGTAGCAACGGAGCTCTGCGCCCCGGTCGATTGGCGGGGTTAGGAACTGTGCTCCCTTGGAGCCCCAGTCTTCGTAGACCTCTTGGATGTCGGCGACACGTATGTTCAGGAAGCTGCTGATCGTGTTGGGATCGGGCGCAGTGAGGGTCACGGTTGGCTTGTCGTCGGTTGGGCCACCGCCCGTGTTCATGATGATCCAGCTGTTCGCGAGCGCGACGATCGCGGGCTCGCTGGCGGAGACGACTTCGCCGCCTAGGACATCTGCGTAGAAGTCTCGCGAGCGAGCGATGTCCTCAGACACGATGAAGTGGGTGAGCAGGATGCCCGTTTCAGGGGCAGGGAACGTCGGCATTTCAGTCTCCTTTTGTCACTAGGGCGTTGTTCTATCGCGCGACCGCGTCGGTGACGGGCAGATCAAGCGGTTTCCTGTCAGGGCGTCCGATTGGTCCCGGTCAATTGGCCGCCGGCGTGGCCACGAAGCGCTGGATTGCTTCGTATGCGTGGTCCTGAATCCTGGCGTCATGGAATTGAGGAAGGATCTCGGCTTGGTCGATGACCGGTCCGGTGATCGTTTTGGCTGCGCTTGCGTAGAAGACGCCGCTCTGCAGTGATGTGTCCGTTACGGCGTCGGCCAGGCGCTTCGCGCCGATGTCGAGCTTGTGCCCGATCCCCAATGCCGGCGCAACGTAAGGAAGGAAGATGCGGTTGGCGATGATGCGGAGAAGCGCCGGCTGGTCGCGCAGCGCCTCGGTCCCAGCCGTGTTTCCGGGCGACATCGTGACGAATCTGAGCTCGGGATGCCTTCGCGCCATGCTGGCCATCCACAGCGCCCCGAGGTACTTGACCTGACCGTAGGCGAGCATCACGTTGAATTTGTCCCCGGTGAAGAACGAGCCGTCGATCACCGAAGCGAACTCGTCGGCACTGGAGCTCGAAAACGTCGGTCGCGGGATCCGCAGCTTCGGCACCCCGCGCGCGGCTTCGCTGCCGACTAGCACAGCAACCTCCGTGAGTGACCCGGCGGAGATCAGCTCCTCGAGGAGGACGACATGCCCAAGCAGGTTCTGCGCGAAGATCTCGGTGACCCCATCCTGCGTCAGCGAGGCAGGTGTCGGACCGCCGGTCCCGCCGGCGTTCATCACGACCGCGTTGAGCGGAGGGGTGATCGCAGCCACGGCGGCGCTCACGGATGCCATGTCTGAGAGGTCGATGATCACAACCTCGAAGATCGAGCGTCCCGTGACCTGTTGCAGCTCGCTCTTGGCGCGTTCAGCCTTGGCTGGGTTTCGGCAGCCGAGGTAGATCCGGTCAAAGTCCTCGCGCAGCGCCAGTTGCCTCGCCAGTTCCTTCCCGAGGCCCGTGTAGGCGCCTGTGATGAGAGCGCTCTTCGCGCGTTGCTCGGTCATGTCTCTCCACTCATTAAGTTAGCCAGCTAACTTGACGATGCTACAGACTCAAGCTACTGTCGGGTCGTGGACCAAACGAAGACAGCCGGACGCGGGTCGGGGAAGCGGGAGCGACTCGTCGAGGGCGCGCAGGGCGCGTTCCACGAGCAGGGGGTCGAGCGCACGACGCTCGCCGATGTCGCGTCGCGGGCGGATGTCCCGCTGGGGAACGTCTACTACTACTTCAAGACCAAGGATCAGCTGGTCGAAGCGGCGCTCGAGTCGCACGCTGATGCGATGCGCGAGATGCTTCGGAGCGCCGAGCGGCATCGCACGCCGCGCGCTCGGCTGAAGGCGATGGTGCGGGCGTTCGGCGAGCAACGCGACGTCGTCGCCCAGCGTGGCTGCCCGGTCGGCACGCTCTGTTCAGAGCTCGATAAGCGCGACGACGAGCTCGTCGGCGGCGCTCGGGCGGCGCTGATGGTTCCAATCGACTGGGCCGAGCGAGAGTTCCGTGAGGCCGGGAGACCCGACGCCCGCGACTTGGCGGTAGGTCTGTTCGCGGCCTATCAGGGCATCGCGCTGATCGCGAACACATTGCGCGATCCATCGTTGATCGCCCGCGAAACGCGCCGACTCGAGCGCTGGATCGACTCGCTGACCTGACCCCGCGTCGCTCACCGTGATCGACGATCTCCTCCACCCAACAAACAGGGAGCACCCTTCAATGAACTCAAGCCTCGACGGCCGAACGGCTCTGGTCACGGGAGCGGGCCGCGGGATCGGCCGCGGGATCGCGCTCGGCCTCGCGCAATCCGGAGCGCGTGTCGGACTGGTCGCCCGGACCGGCCATGAGATCGATGACGCCTGCGCCGAGATCCACGACGCGGGCGGCACCGCGGTGGCGCTCGCGGCGGATGTGAGCGACCCCGAGCAGACCCGCATCGCGGTTGAACGGCTCGTCGACGAGTTCGGTCACGTCGAGCTGCTGGTCAACAACGCCGCGGTCGTGTGGCCGCTCGGCCCGACTCAGGACGTCGATCCCGCCACCGTCGCCGCCGCGATCGCGATTAACGTGATCGGTCCGATGACCCTTGCCCGGCGCGTGCTCCCGGGGATGCTCGACGCCGGCTGGGGACGGATCGTGAACGTGTCTGCCGCGATCGCCGCCCGCCCCGGAATGCTCGCCGGGCTCAACACCTATGCGGCGTCAAAGGGCGCGCTCGAAGCGCACACACTCAACCTCGCCGCCGAGCTCGACGGCACGGGCGTCACCGCCAACGTGTACCGCCCGGGCACGGTCGACACCTCGATGCAAGCGTATATCCGTGACCAGCCCCGCGAGCAGATCGGCGCCCCGCTCCACGACCGCTTCACGGCCATGCTCCACTCCGGCGCGCTGATCACACCACGCGCATCCGCCGACAGCATGATCGCCCGCCTCGCCGGACAGGCTTCGGGCGAGATCTGGGATGTCAACGACGCCGTTCCCGCGCCATGACCACCGACGGCCAGCCACTACCCACCGCTCGGCTGGCCCGCGGCGGCGACTTCACGCCCGACTCGGCGCTCTATCCGTTCGCGTCGAGATGGCTCGCGAGCTCGGCGGGGCGCGATGCACTACAGCGATGAGGACAGCGGCCCTGCGATTCTCTTCTGCCACGGCAACCCCACATCGAGCACTCCCTACCGCGGAATTATCGAGCGGCTCCGCGGGAGATTTCGATGCGTCGCGGCTGACCTGCACGTCCTCGGTCTCTCAGAGCGACCCACGACCGGCGCTGGCGGGCGCCGCCTCGTGCGCGGTCTACCAGCCCGTCCTGAACGCCGCGGGGGTCATCAAGCCCGTCCTGAACGCCGCGGGGGTCATCATCCCGTGCGCTCGGTGCGGCCGGCAGCGGTTGAAGTCCTGGCGGAAGTCCTCGATCATGACTTTCACCTCGGCGAGGACGGATCGACGATCGTCTTCGCGATGCACTTCCCGACTCCGAGCGTCGGCCTGATCGCAGAGAGCAGCAGCCCCCGCGGCTGGCGGCTCGTCCCCGTCATGCCGGATCCCAGGCCCGCATCAGGGTCGACAGCACGTGGTCGGACGCGGCGCAGCAGAACACGACGGTGGCAATAGATTCGACGCGATTCGTCGCCGCACTGCGTCGGCTGACGCCCGAGGCCGGCGATCCCGGCGATCTGACTCGATCGCTCGTTCACGACGCCTGGATGGCAAGTGTCGCCATGCTCGTGCGCAGCATCGGCCCTGACCTGGCGCGGGCGGACGTGATCGGGACGCAGCTGACCTATTCGAACCCGAACGGCGAGTTTGACGCGATTCGCCGCGCTGGGGTCGTCGCAGCTCGGCCTGAGATCGCGAGCGTGCTTGAGGATCTCGAAGCGTACGATGAGGCAACGATCGAACTGACCGTCCGACTCGACGCCGATGCACAGCCGGTCGGGGTCGTCGAGCTCATCTTCTCCATCAGCCGCCAGCCCGACATCCGAGCCCACCCCCGCTGACTCCCCACCGCCTCCGCGTCTCACCCCTTTGGGGGGGACCTTTGTGACCGGCCAAGCGACGTACTCACGCGCTCCTCGCCGATCACTAAATGCACCCCCCGCAACTCGACAACCACCCCACCGTGCGCGTCCATGCTCGCTAACCATGCCCCTAGTCAGGCTGCCGGATCGTCGCCCCCGCGGCACTCTCGGGCCGTGACCGCATTGCGCTGCAACCGGCGACGCCACCGACACTTATCCCGCCCCGACGGTTAGGGCCGGTAGGACTTGATGAGGTCAATCATGGAGTCGAGCCCTTGTTCCAGGCGGCTTATGCTGCGTGTGATCTGAGTGAGCAACAGTCCGCCTTCTAGTACGGCGAGAATGGCGAGCGCGAGGCTGTCGGGATCGGCTGCCGTGCTGATCTCGCCCGACTCGCGCATTCGCTCAAGTCCGTGGCGGATCGCCTCGTGCCACCGTTCGAATGCGGCGGCGAACGCTTGGCGGCTGCGTGGGTCGCGGTCGCTGAGTTCACCCACGAGTGATCCGATTGGGCATCCGTGTCTGCACTCGCGGTCGTCCTGTAGCGCGACGATGGCGTCACGCCAGAGTCGTAGGCCCTCGATGCTGTCGAGGTCGGCGAGGAGTGATGTTTGGTGGCCGAGGACCTGCTCGACGCGGTCGGCGATGACTGCTGCGACGAGGTCGTCTCTGTCCGTGAAGTAGTGGTATAGCTGCGAGTGACTCGCGCAGGCCACGGCGAGGATGTCGTCGTTCGAGCTTGCCGTCACGCCGCGCTCGGAGAATGCGTAGCTCGCCGCCGAGATGATGCGCTGGCGGGTCGCTTTCCCCTTTGCGGTGAGACGAGGTCCCCCGGGCGAGTGTTCGACAGGCCCCGGGTTGGCGTTACCTACTTGCCAGCGCTCGGTGTTTTGCATCTGTTGCGCTCGGCTCCTTGAATGCAGGAATGGTCACTGGTGATCCGGGAACGGACGTCACACAGTTCTGCGTCGCGTTGGGGTCACGCCCAAGGTGTCTGGCGGGCGTGGCGACCAGTGGCCAGCCGCCGGGGGCAGGCCGGCCGGCCACGGTCTCTCTCACCGCTCGGGGGCTGCCGCTAAGGAGCTAGCGACAGCCCCCGTCTCCTCCTCGGTCTGACGACGGGGGGTGAGGCCGAGGGAGGTCACGGCGGCAGCGGCGCAGGCGGCGGCCGCTACCCACCACAAGTGGTAGTACTGCGTCGGGTCGCCGGTCGTGGCTGCCTTGCCGAGGATCACGACGAGGATGGCGGTGCCGAAGACACCGCCGATCTGGCGGCCGCTGTTGACCACGGCACTGCCCGTCGCGCTGAGCTTTGCGGGTAGGTCGGTAGTCGCTGAGCCGATGATCGTCGGGAACGAGAACCCGAACCCTATGCCGATCAGGAACCAGGCCGGGAAGGATGTCCGCGGCGTAGCTGTGTCCGCCGCCCTTGAGGAGCAGCAGCATCAGGATCTGGCCGGCAGCGATGATCCCGAAGCCGGACGCCACGACCATCCCCACGGGTAGCTTCTCGTTGAGTTTCTGCGCCACGAACGAGGACATCAGAATCGCCGCCGGTCCGGGTGCGATCGCCAGGCCGGTGTCGGTCGTTGACCAGTGCCACGCCTGCTGCAGGAACAGACTCATCCCGAGTAGCTGCATCCCGAGGATCGTTGCGGCGATCACGATCGAGACATTCGCCGCACTGAACACGCGGCTTCGGAACATCTGCGGCTCAATGACTGGCACAGCCGCTCGGCGCGTGCTGACCACGAATCCGACCGCGGCGACGACGGCGACGACCCAGCTGGCGATGATGCGCCCGTTCGCCCCAGCCCCAGGTGTGAGCCGTTGAGCAGACCGAACGAGATGGCGCCGATCGTGAGGATCGCCATCACGCTTCCGATCGGGTCCGGCATCTTGGTCGAGAGGTCGTGCCGGACGTTCGGAATCATCTTCCAGGTGACGGCGATCGCGGTGATCCCGATCGGCAGGTTGATCAGGAAGATCCAACGCCAGCTCAGCGGACGTGAGCAGACCGCCGACGACCGGGCCGATAGCTCCCGCGGCCGCGCCGCTCACCGCCCACAGCCGCACGCTGCGCTTGACCCGTGCTGGCGGCATGGTGGTCAGGACAAGCCCGAGGCTTGACGGGATCAGCATCGCCGCGCCGATCGCCTGGACGCAGCGGAACGCGATCAGTACCCACAGGTCCGGGCTGATTGCGCACGCAAGGCTGGCGATCGTGAAGACGGCCAGGCCGAGCATGAAAACGTTCTTGCGCCCGTATTTGTCGCCGAACCGTCCGGCGGGTATGAGCAGTGCGCCGAAGAACAGGGCGTACGCGTTCAGCACCCATGCGACGTCGGAAAGGGAGATGGTGCAGGTCCGAGCCGATGTCCGTGCAACGCGACGTTGACGATGAACAGGTCGAGCACACCCATAACGTTCGCCAAGGCGAGCGTTGCGAGAACGATGCTCGGATGCCCGTGCTCGTGCTCAGCGGGTGCAGGTGTAGTCGTAGCCATAGCTCAGCCCTCCGGAATCAGGACGACGCGGCCGCGCAGGTCGCCGGCTTCGGCGCGTTCGTGGATCGCCGCGGTGTCCGTCAGAAGCTCGCGCTCGCTGATGTCCAAGCGCAGCTCGCCGGCGTCGATCAGGGCTGCGATCTCCGCCACCGGCCCGCAACCCGGCGACCTTGTCCGGGTTGCGGGCGAGCAGGATCTGAGCGGGCGGCCGAGTGGCTTCGTGTCCGAACGTTGCCGGGGGTGGTGACGAGGATCATCTCGTCCCCTCTCAGATCGCGGTGCGGCCGCCGTCGACGTGGATGATCGCGCCGTTGATGTAGCCGGCCGCGGGGGTCGCGAGGAACGTGATGACGTCGGACAGCTCGTGCACTTCAGCGACGCGGCCGAGCGGAATCGTCTTGGCGAACTCCTTGGCCATCTCCAACCTCGGCTCCACCGCCGGGGTCAACGTCGGACCGGGAGCGACCGCGTTGACGCGGACGTTCTGCGGCCCGTATTCGGCGGCCCACGCCTTGGTGAGCAGCTCGATCGCCGCCCGCGACGCGCCGTAGGCAGCCATGCCTGGCTGGCCGTAGCTCGCGACCATCGTTGAGACGTTGATGATCGATCCGCCGCCGCGGGCAGCGATCTTCGGGGCGAGCGCGGCGACGAGGAAGAACGGCGCCTTGACGTTGATCTGGAACAGCCCGTCGAACGCCGCCTCGTCGGTGTCAGCCGTCGGTGCGAGGGCGGCAAGCCGGCACAGTTGACCAGAACATCGATCTCGCCTGCCGCGTCGGCAACGCGCCCCACCTCGGACATCTCCGAGAAATCAGCGGCGATGAACTGCGCATCGTGCCCACCCGCCCGGATCTTCTCCACGGTGCTCGCGCCGCGGGTCTCATCGCGGCCGGTGATGATCACCGACGCGCCCTTCTCGGCCATCGCCAGTGCGGCGGCGATACCCATCCCGGAGGTGCCACCGGTGATCAAAGCCCGTTTGTCTTTCAGATCCATTGTCGACGTCCCTTCAGTAGTTGGAACATGCGATCCATTCTTGCTGACGCGGACTCTAACACAACTGGCTCATGCGATCCAATATGAGTCGATCTGGCAACACGCGCTGCGGGACGGCTTCCCGTAGGTCGTCGGTCCGAGGGCTCAGCGGTCGAGCGAAGTGCTCGTGGTGCTGCTGAGGGTGGCGATGAGCATGAGCATCGCGTCGAGCGCGGCCGCGAGCGGTTCGGGGTCGCGCTGGATCTGAGCGAGCAGGAGGCCGCCCTCAAGCGCGGCAAGCAAGGCCAGCGCGAGCTGGCGCGGATCGGCCTCGGGTGCGAGTCGGCCGAGCGCGTGCATTCGCAGCAGACCGGCCATGATGCTGGCCTCCCAACGTTTGAAGGACGCCGCAACCACTGCCCTGGCTTCGGGCTCCGTCTCGGCGAGCGCGGAACCGAGCGAGCCGATCGGACAACCGAAGCGCCCGCCCGTGTCGCGGGCGTGATCGACCACAAAATCGCGCCACTCCCGCAGGCCGTCGAGGCTGCTGAGATCGAACCGCTCCTGCGTGCCGATCGCCATGTCGGCCTGGCGCTCGATGACGGCGCGAACCAGCGCCGGCTTGTCCTCGAAGTAGTGGTAGAGCTGCGAGCTGCTCACGTGCGCACCGTCGCGCACTTCCTCGATCGTCGTGCCGGCAACGCCCTGCTGATAGATCAGCTCTGCCGCCGCGTCGACGATCCGCGCGCGCGTCTCGGCGCCCTTGCGCGTCAACCGCGGCCGACCAGAACTCCTTGAGGACATCAGGGAGAAGTATACCGATGCGAATGGCTTTGACATTCCAGAATCTGTCTGCCATAGTGGAATCGAGAATCCAGTCTGGCAAACAACCTCGGGGCTGCTACCGCCGGGAAAGCAGGAAGCCGCTGTGCTGGGCCAGGCCGAGCAGGGCCTAGCCGTCGTACTCTGCCCGGCGGCCCGACCACACCACTCAGCCCAACCCTGTCTGGACCTACAGAAGACGAGAGGAAATTCTGATGAGCACAACCACAGGAAAGACCGTGTTGATCACGGGCGCCAACGTCGGGATCGGCAAGGACATCGCCCGGCAACTGGCACTACGTCCCGAGATCGCCGACATCTATCTGGCGTGCCGGAACCGAGACAAGGCGATAGCGGCGAGGACCGAGCTCGAAGCGCAGACCGGCCGGCGCATCTTCGACATCGTCGTCATGGACGTTTCCGATCCGGGCTCGGTCCGCGCCGGCCTGACGGGCATTGACGGATCGATCGACGCGCTGGTGATGAACGCCGGGGGAATGGGCGGCAAGACGCCCATGGCCGTGACCGCCGACGGGGCAACTTACATGTTCGCGCAGAACGTTCTCGGCCATGTCGTCCTCCTCGAGACGCTCCTGGCCGAGGACCGGCTTGGCGAGGTGGCGGTCTTCGCCGGAAGCGAAGCAGCCAGGGGACTTCCGAGGATGGGGTTCAAACGGCCGTCGTTCGTCTCGAAGTCCGCCGACGAACTCGCCACGGTCATCGACGGAAGCTATTTCGCCGGCCGCAAACCTGACGTCAATCTGGCCTACGGGCAGGCCAAGTTGCTCGGCATCCTCTGGATGGCCTACCTGGCCCGCCAATACCCCGACCGCCGATTCATCAGCGTGAGCCCCGGCAACACCACCGGCACGCACGCACCCGATGACCTCGCATTGCCGTTCCGTATCGCGGCCAAGCACGTGATGCCCCACCTGGGCATCAGCCACAACCTTGACGTGGGCGCGAAGCGACTGGTTGACGGAGTCACCGATTCAACCCTGTCAAGCGGCGTGTTCTACGCCAGTGCGGCCGGCAAGTTGAAGGGTCCCTTGGTCAACCAAACGGACATCTTCCCCGACCTGGCCGACCCGACGTTTCAGGACAACGCCAACGAAGCCATCCATCGCTTCATCGCCTCAAAGACAGTCGCGTAACCCCTCGCCGACTGGTTCCAGAGACAGACACCATGAAACTACTCATCGCTGAGCTAACCATGCCTCCGAAACGGGTTGCTCGCACCGCCCTCAAACGGTTAGGGGAGAACTGATATGGCACCGTTCCCTGCCCCCGAAACGGGCATCCTGCTCACCCACTTCATCGTCTCTGAGGACATCGCTCGCTCGCGAGACTTCTACGCCAATGTCCTCGGCCACGAAATCGTCTCCGAAAGCCCCGCGGTCGTCGCGCTCGCGAACAGCTGGATCATCATCAACACAGGCGGTGGCCCGACCGACGACAAGCCAGCTGTGACGCTGACTGCACCCGATCCCAACACGACAAGCAGCTTCCTGAACATCCGTGTCGCCAACATCCAGGAGATCTATGACGACTGGAGCGCCAAGGGAGCCCAGTTCCTGACCCCGCCAGTCGACCACGGCGTCGAGCTGCGTTGCTACCTGCACGATCCGGACGGGCACCTGATCGAGGTCGGCCAGGCGAACCGTGACTTCCTGAAGGAGCGTGGCTTGCTCGAGTAAGCGCAAGCCCAGAGGTTGTCCGAGATCTCGTAGAACTTTGAGTGGCGGTCCTCCCGCCTCGTCCGCTCCGGTTGGGAGCGTTCGGGGTGTCAAGAAGTCCGAGAGGGCAGGAGGAAACCGCCATGAAGAAGGTATCCGGCCCGAGGGTCGTCACGACCGCGGAGGCGCTGGAGAGTCCGCTACCTGCGGAGATTCAGGAGGCGCTCGGTGAGCTGGTGGGGGCAGCGAGGGAGGGACTGCTCGCGTTGTCGGTCGGTCTGGGGCTGAGTGTCGTTCATCAGCTGATGGAGGCCGAGGTCGATCACGTGGTCGGCCCGAAGCACAAGCACAATCCGGAGCGGACCGCGAATCGTCACGGCCATGAGCGCGGGTCGATGACGCTCGGCGGCCGGCGCGTCGGGGTCAGTCGACCGCGGATGCGCACGATCGAGGATGAGCACGAGTTGTCGGTGCAGAGCTACGAGTACTTCGCCGACCGGGACCCGCTCACGCGGGCGGTGATGGACCGGATGCTCGCCGGCGTCTCGACCCGCAAGTACAAGGTCAGGTGGGCGAGTCGGTCGGCGAGGACGTCGAGGCGTCGAGCAGCGCGACGTCGAAGAGCACCGTCTCGGAGCTGTTCATCGAGCGGACCGCTACCGCGCTGTCAGAGCTGATGAGCCGCCGGCTGGACGACGTGCGCCTGGCGGTGATGATGCTCGACGGGATGGAGATCGCCGAGCGTACGCACGTCGTCGCGCTCGGGATCTCGACCGAGGGTGTCAAGACTCCGCTGGGGCTCTGGGAGGGCAGCACCGAGAACGCGACGCTCGCCCGCACACTGCTCGCCGACCTCGTCGACCGCGGCTTGGATCCCGAACAGGCGATCCTCTT
>CAWBPJ010000002.1:0-153270 GCA_963790635.1 uncultured Actinomycetota bacterium
CATCGCCGGCTGCACGAGTCACTCGACGACATCCCGCCGGGTCGAGTTCGAGCAGCTGCACGCCCGAACCGGCACGTTTCCCGGTGAGGTATCGGTTGCCGCGCTCCCGCCGAGCGGCTCAGAACGGCTCAGGACACGTCGCTTCGCAGCCGGCCGGCCTGAAAACCACCTGGACGAGCCTGATCCCGCTAAGACCGCGCCCAGCCTGGTGGTCGACGAGAGCCCCCAGCTGGTCTCTGTGACCCTAGGATCTGACCACCACCAACCAATGGAAACCAACTAAAACCGTCTCCCCCTCTCTGCCAATGTCCGGTGAGACGCTCAGCATCAAGGAATCTATGAACCTTGAGGGCGAGAACGGAGCACGCTGGACATGCAGGACAGCAGCACGAATGGGATTCTCAGCAGCGCTGGGGTTGCCGCCGGCCCCGAAGACCAGGGAGGCGGAGCCGGACTGGGCTTTGGGGTCGGCGGGCGCGCCGCGCCGGAGGGGATCCTCGCTGGAGGAGTTCCGGACCCGGAGCTGGTTGAGCAGGCTAGGCGTCGCAGGTTCACCGCCGAGTACAAGGCGCGCATCCTGGCCGAGGCGGACGCGTGCACGCGGCCGGGCGAGGTCGGCGAGCTGCTGCGTCGTGAGGGGCTCTACACGTCGCATCTGACCTATTGGCGTAAGCAACGCAAGGAAGGCGCGTTGAAGGAGCTCGGGCAGGCGCGCGGGCGCAAGCCGGCCGACAAGCGCGACGCTCAGATCGCGGCGCTGACCAGGCGGGCCGAGCGGGCCGAGTCTGAGCTTGTGAAGATGAAGCGGGTCGTGGAGATCCAGGGAAACGTCTCAGCGCTGTTGGAAGAGATGCTCGGTCAGGGCAGCGCGCAGAAGAGCACCGAGCGATGATCGCCGCCACCGTCGAAGAGCTAACGCCGATCATCGGCACCAGGCCGGCGTGCCGGGCACTGGGCGCGTCTGTGACGTCGATCTACCGCCGTCGTCGACCGCCGCAGCCCAGGCCGCCCAGGCCGCGGCCGACCCCTGAGCGGGCGCTCACGCAGCCTGAGCGAGCGCGGGTGCTCGAGGTGCTGCACTCCGAGCGGTTCGTTGATGTCTCCCCGGAGGAGTGCTGGGCGACCTTGCTGGACGACGGCACCTACCTGTGCTCGCCGCGGACGATGTATCGCATCCTCGCCGCCCACCACGGCGGCGTGCGGGACCGCCGCAACCAGCTGACCCACCCGGCCTATGCGAAGCCCGAGCTGCTCGCGGAGCGGCCGAACGAGCTGTGGTCCTGGGACGTCTCGAAGCTGAAGGGGCCGGCGAAGTGGACCTACTACTACCTCTATGTGATGCTCGACGTGTTCAGCCGCTACATAGTCGGCTGGACCATCCAATACCGCGAGAACGGGCAGCTCGCCAAAGCGCTGATCGAGCAGGCCGCCGAGCAGCAGAAGATCACACCCGGGCTGCTGACCTTGCACGCCGACCGTGGCGGGCCGCAGCGCGCCAAGCCGGTCGCGTTCCTGTTGGCTGATCTCGGGATCACCAAGACGCACAGCCGGCCCTACACCTCAAGCGACAACCCCTACTCGGAGTCGACCTTCAAAACCCTGAAATACCGGCCCGCGTTTCCCGCCCGCTTCGCCTCGATCGAGCACGCCCGCGACCACTGCCACGCGTTCGTGCACTGGCACAACCATGAACACCGACACTCCGGGATCGGCCTGATGACCCCCGCCGCCGTCCACCACGGCCACGCCGCGCAGCTCCACGCCGCCCGCGTGAGCGTGCTCGATACCGCCTACGCCGCCCACCCCGAGCGGTTCGTCCGCAAACCACCGACACCACCGCAGCTACCGACCGCCGCCTGGATCAACAAACCCAAGGAGGCAGCCGCCACTCACTAATTCACGACACGAAGCGTCTCACCGAGCTTGACAGGCTCCGTCCGTCAAACCCGGTCCGTCTCACTAGTGCTTTTCGCTCAAACCGACGCTCTTGGTAGCCGTCCGTGGTGGACAGTGCCGCACGAGCCTCGGAACGTCCGTAGTTCAACCGCCGCAGTTACGCTCACGGGTTCGCCCAGCGCCGTCAGATGGACCGAGAAATCTTGTCTGAGGTGATGGGCCGCAGGCCCCATCGTCAGGACTCGTTTCGCGTCCACCTGCGTTAGTTGCAACGTCCAACTGACGCGCTGGACGGCAGCAGCGCTCTGCCAGCCCGCGAATAGTTGCTGTAGCCGCATTGCCTTGCTCCTGTGCAAGCTGACGGCATGCAGAGTTGCGAGTTCCTGCAGATGCTCTGGAGCGGGTGTCGCCACGATGAGCGCTCCGTTTGGTCGCAGCACACGGGCAAGCTCGTCGGTGTTGCGTGGCGCGAACACGCTCATAGCTAGGTCAACGGTCGCATCGCGTAGGGGGATTCCTGCCAGATGTTGCAGCGCACCCGAGCGATTCCTCTGTGCGTACGCGCGCCTGCTCGCGACGCGGCGCGCGAGACATCCGCTGCGACGCCGAGTGCTCCCTGCAACCCAGCGAGCACACCCGCGAGGTGATGTCCGGTCCCCGCACCGGCGTCCAAGATGACGGCGGTGTCGGGTAGGGCAAGCGAGTTTGCCGTCTCGGCCAGGGCGGCGGTGAGCGGCTCGAAATCACCAGCGGCCATGATCGCTGTACGAGCATTGACCATGGCGGCATCGTCACCGGTCGGGCAGCGACCGGCAGTAGGCAGGAGCGTCACGTAACCGTGCCGCGCTACATCGTAGGTATGGCCTCGTGCACATATCAGTGAGCGCTGCGTCGGCGCAAGCGGGCCAAGGCAAACGGGACAACGCAGCAGCTCGGCGACGCACGCCAGCGACGCCGGAACAGCAAACGACATAAACAGTCCTCTCGACAGGCATGACTAAGCCGACGGCCTCACTGGCCGCCAGCTGGATCGATCGCCTAGCCGATTAGATGTAGGAGTGCTGAGGTGCCCGCATCCACGCCCACGATACAAGCCGGTCGCCTGCGTCAGCCGTGCACGACTGCTCTTCGTGGCTGTCGCTTAGCGCTAGAGCACTCGTCCCGAGCACCGACAGTGAGACGAGTGGGTTGCCACCAGGCTGTCGGAAAATTCCGAGCCGTTGTACGAAAGTGATAACGGCGTTTCGGGGCGACCTCGCAGGAGAGCCTCAGACGGCCGAAGCGGAGCTTCTGACACCAAAATGACCTGCTGCAGAATCGGCTCCTTGTCATTGATGCACAAGAAGTCATCGGACCCCGCGAATATTCCGACAGCCTCCCACGTTTCCGCAACTCGTGCGGATCTGGCCCAGCGACGGCGACTATTGGTTGCGGATACCAGCGATGACGTGGAGGCCTTTGGGGAGCGTCTCTTGTCCGAATGCATGGCGCAGCTCGGCCTTGATGCCCAGTGCCGTTAGCGTTTCAGGCAGCCGAGAGGTGTCGATCAGGGTGTTCTCGTGGCGCTCAAACCCACGGCGCCACGAGCCGTCACCGGTGGCCACAAACGAGGTGTGCTCTCGAACGAACTTGTCAGGCGCTGGGTGGCCGTACTCGATGATGACCGCCCAGTCCGGCCCAACGCGGCCCGACCCGACGCCCCGATCGACGGCACCGTAGGCGAGGTCCAGCACGTCGAACACCAGGACACCTTGTGGCCGCAGCGAGCTGGCGAACGATTGCAAGGCTTTGTCGATCGCCTCGGCGTCGGGCAGGTAGCTAATGGGATGCCCGATCCCCACGATCGCATCAACTTCCGGAAGCGGGTCGTTGGGGAGCGCCAGCTGCCGAAGTTCGAGATGGTCGGAGCCGAGATACTCATGAGCGATCTCGAGCATCGCTGGCGATGCGTCCGTGGCGATCACACGGTGGCCAGCATCGACCAAGTGCCGGGTCAGCAGTCCGCTGCCGCACCCGAACTCCAGCACTAAACCGTCTCGTTCCCCCACCGGCTCCAACAACGCGAGCACCCCGGGCGCGCACGCGCTCGCGTGAAACCCGAACCCGCGGTGATGAACGAACGAGAGGTCGTGGTCGTAGTACGAATGCTCGAACTCGTTCACCTAGCCATCCTCGCATGTGTCATCCAGTCGCGCCGCAACACTTGGCCTCAACTGGTCGGTGCACCACCCCTGACGCTGACGATCGTGTCATTCCGTCCGGTCACTGTCGAGCGACCTCACAGCAGCGCGGCCGAAGTCGAGCCTCTGGGGCTGAAATTGTCCGGCGATGAATCGGCGGCTTTTTGTCGCTGATGTACGAGAGCGTCGTTGAGCCGCAGAATGTTCCGACAGCCTGGAGTCAAAGCAGGTGAGGGCGGTCCGCGCGTTCCGGCCTCACGGCTGGACGTCCGTGACCAGCTTGTATTGCCTCTGAGTCCCCAACTCCCCGCGCGACCCCCGCGGACGGAAAGCGTCGGACGTGACCTGCCGCGTACTACGTCGACTTAAAGACAGCACTCGGTATTCGGTGGCGGAGTTGCTGCGTTGCTACGTGTGCTATTTGCTGAGCAACCGAGCCGGGTCTGAGCAACTCGTCCGAGTGTCTGTCGATCTAACCGAGGCGCGCAAGGATCAGCGCCCCCGACCGCGCACTGTGAAATTTCCCGCACGGCCGCTGCAGCCCGATTACCCGCGTCAGCCCCGGAGTTGATCGTTGCTCATGCGCGCATAATGACCGGAGGGAGCGGGTCGTGCCACGCGCTCGCGTGTGTTCCGTCTGGTCACCTTGGATTCAGTGGACGAACTGGCCGTTTTGTGGCCAGGTCTAGTCCTGGTCTAGTCGGGTCTAGTCGTGAGCGAGTCGAGGTCTAGTCGTTGGCGGTCCCGTGCGCAATCCACACATCGGGCGTTGCGCGGCGGACGCCGCCCTGCCTATCTGACAGTGAAGCTGGACCGTCTGGTAAGTAGCTCGACATCCGATGGCCCGCTGCTCAGCCTGAACATGCGACGTCAGCTCCAATCAGCCGTTTGGCGCTCGGGTTGTTCTGCTCAGGTCAGGCGTGATCGGTGAGTACGAAGCCTTGCGGGAACGGGTCGTCGTCATGGACGATGTGGCGGCTGTAGCCGCTCACCCAGGCACGGCCCGTGATCGCGGGGCGGATCGCGGAGTTGCCATGTAGCTCAAGCTCCTCGACGATCCGCCCGCTGAAGACGGAGTCGAGAATGCCCTCGTGGCGGTAGTCCTGGTCGAGCGCGAGTTCGCCTTTGGCGTACAAGACTGCCATCTGGGCGGAGGTGCCGGTGCCGCAGGGCGAGCGGTCAAGCAGCCCGGCCCCGGCCCCTCCGTTGCGGTCGTCGAATGACATCACGACGGTATTGCGACCGTGGTTGCCGGCCGCCTTGGGAGGCCCACGCCAGACGAGCGATTCGATCAGGTTGATCTCCGCGTTGGACGGGTGACTGACCGGCAACTGTGCGCGCGTAGCTCGCTTTACCAGCTCGCCAACGCGGACCAGCTCGACCGCGTTGTGCCGCTCGATCTCAAGCCCGCCGTTTGCTGCGTCGGCGAGCACGTAGAACATGCCGCCGTAGGCGACATCAACGCTCAACCTGCCGACGCCGGGAACTTCGACCATCTCACCCAGATGGGTCACGAATGACGGGACGTTCAGCAGGGTGACACTCAGCACCCGGCCCTCTGCGCACTCGGCGCGGACCTCGATCAGCCCGGCCGGGGTGTCGATCACCAAGTCGGTCGTCGGGTACCTGATCGGCAGCACTCCGGTCTCGAGCAGCGCAGTGGTGACGCACATGATGTTTCCGCCCGACATCGGCGGGTAGTACGGGACGCGCTCGATGATCACGACGCCGACGTCGGCCCGCGGGTCGGCGCTTGGCAGAATCAGATCGACGTTGGTTGATGCGCCACTGCGCGGCTCGCCGGTCATCAAAGTGCGTAGCCAGTCGCGGTTCTGCATGACGAAGTTGCGCTTTTGAAACATCGTCGCGCCCGGGATGTCTAGCTCTCCGCTTCCGCCGAGGATGATGCGGCAGTGAGGCCCGCCGCAATGCGCCTCGATCGTTTGGATCTCTCTCATCGGTCGCCGGCGCTCCTCAGACGAGTGGCGGGAAGCCATCGCCGAGCGGGTCACGCTGATCTGCGAGCACCGCTGAGATGCCGGTGATGAAAGCCGTACCCGTAATCATTGGCCGGATTCCGGCCCGGGCGCCGGTCTCGGGCTCTGCGGCGCGGGCGGTGAAGGTGCCGCCGACGATGCTGTGCGTGGTCAGCAGGTCGGCCGTGGTCAGCTCACCGGAGGCGGTCAGCGAGGCCAGTAGCGCGCTGGTGCCGGTGCCACAGGGCGAGCGGTCGATGACACCTGGTGGTGCGACGACCACCACTCGCGCGGTTGCTGGTCCCGAGGCGATGCGCTGGAAGAACATCACCTGGTAGACGTCAAGCGGCTCTCCGGTCAGCGGATCAGCGAGGCTCTCGCTCGTTAGCTTCGCTCGCACCTCGTTGGCCAGCGCGACGAGCTTGCTCGCGTTCGCGGCATCGAGCTGGACCCCAATCGTGTCAGCGTCGATCGTCAGGTAGTAGTCGCCGCCGAACAGCAGCTCTACCTTCAGGCGCTGCCCGGAACCGAGCACGCATGCGAGCCGGTCGACGACGTACGAGAGGACATTTGTAAGCGTCACCATCCGCTTACCGCTTGCGCTCTGACCGATCTGCAGCTCGATCAGCCCGGCCGGGGCCTCGACGATCAGCACCTCGTCACTGGCCGGGCGTTCTGGCACGAGGCCGAGTTCGGCCGCAACCGCGCCGAAGCCGATCATGCAATGCCCGCACATCGGTGGGTAGGAGCCTGGCTCGAGGATCACCGCGCCGACGTCACCTGCGGTGTGATCGAAGACCGGCAGGACGGCGCAGGTCAGTGCGCCTCCTCGCGGCTCGTGCACGAGCCGGCTGCGGATCCACTCGGCGTCGGAGCGCAACCACTCGCGAGTGGCAGCCACACCGATGATGTGATCGGGGATCCTGAGACCCCCGACGATGATACGGGTCGGGTTTCCCTCGGTGTGAGAATCGACGACGACGATCGGTGGGCGGCTGCCCTGGTCGACTGCGGCGAGGGCTCGCTCGGCCCACTGCTCGCCCGTGGGAAACGATGCCGCTTTGGGGTGGCTCATACTGTCACCGTGTCTTCGGTAAAGGGTAGTCGGTAACCGATTATACGGCTAGTATTCTCCATGACTGCAAGGAGGATGTGTCCATGGCAGATGAGGTCGTGTTTCCCGTCGCGGGGCGGGCGGTGGGTCTGACCAACGTCGGTGACCCGCCTCCGGCATCGCCGGGGATTCAGTCGCTGTCGCTGAGCGAGCAGGCGCTTGCGCTCATCCGCCAGGCGATGGTCGCCGGGGACATGCTTCCCGGCGAGATCTACTCGGCCTCGGCGCTGGCGCAGCGGCTGGGCGTCTCAAACAGCCCTGTTCGCGAGGCCATGCTGAAGCTCGTCAACGAGGGGTTGATGGAGCCTGTGCGCAACCGCGGCTTCCGGGTGGTGCCGATCGCCGAGCACGACCTGCGCGATATCTTCGACATAAGATCGATGCTCGAGGTCCCGGCGATCTGCAGGCTCGCGGAGCGCGGCGAGATCGATGACATGCCGCGATACCGGAAACTGGCGGCGGCGATCGTGGAGGCCGCCGAGGCCAGAGACATCACCCGCTATCTGCTCGCCGATCGAGACTTTCACCTTGGCTCTGATCGCCCAGCTCGGAAACTCGAGGCTGGTGGCGATGGTCGAGAATCTCCGTGATCAGACGCGCCTATTCGGTCTGCATGCCCTGGCGGAGTCAGACCGTCTCGTCGGCTCGGCGCAGGAGCACGACAGGCTCTTGGACGCGATCGTCGCCTCAGACGTCGAGCTGACCCGCGAGATGATGACTAGCCACCTGCAGCACATCCTCTACGAGTGGTCGGGACGCACCCGCCCCGACGCCTAGCTAGTCGCGCTGGGTGGATGGACGGATTGTGATGTCGGTGACCGCGGTGTCCGGTGGCTGCGCGACCACGAACCGCACCGCCTGCGCTACTCGTTCGGGAGCAAGCGGCTCAATCGCGGCAAGGCCCGGGCTCAGGCCCTTCATCCGCTCAAGCGTCTGACTGGAGTTGGCAGAGCGCAGCCCGGTATCCGTCAGACCTGGCTCGAGCAATGCGACCCGGACCCGGCGACCGGTCAAGTCACGCCGCAGGGCCTCGCTGAATGCGGCGAGACCGGCCTTGCTCGCGGCATAGCCGGCGCGCATCGCGCTCGGGTTGCGGGCCGACAGCGACCCAATGTTGACGACATCGGCGATCACCCGGCCGCTCGTGAGAGCGCTCCGCTCAAGCTCCGGCAGGGCAGCGTGTGTCAGGCGCATCGCGGCGATCAGATTGAGCTCGACCATCATCGCCCAATCGGCTTCGTCCGCGGACATGGGGTCGACGAGCAGCATCAGGCCGGCGTTGTTGACCAGGATGTCCAGCCGCCCCCAGCGAGCAACTACCTCTGGAACGATCGCGAGCGTCCGCTCCGGATCTGTGAGGTCGGCCGGGAATGCGTGGATGACGTGACCAGCAGCTGAGGCGTCGCGCTCGAGCTCGAGCAGCCGCGCCTCGCGGCGGGCGATGGCGATGACCGTCGCGCCGTCTTGCGCGAGCGCGAGCGCGGTTGCCCGCCCGATGCCGTCGGAGGCGCCGGTGACCAGTGCCACGGCACCATCCAACGACAACGTGGCCGTGCTCACTGCACCATCGAAGGGTGCTGGCTCAGGCTGCTGCGCGCGCGTGCGGCGGCCTCCGCGCCGGACTCGGAAGCGAAGACCATGTTGCCGATCTCCCCGAAGTAGTCACCGCAGAACTGGATCGCTGTGTCGTTGCGCTCGCAGTAGCGGAGCATCCCTTCAAACGACATCCCCGGCGCGCGGTAGACGTTGCCGATCTCCCAGCGTTGGATCACGGTTTCGGCGATCTGGCCGCGCAGCTGCGGGTAGAGCCTGAACAGGTCCTCGAGGTAGACGGCCTCGATCTGCGCGTCGGTCAGGGACATCAGATCACGTGCCGGCTGGCCGCCGGCATACATCATCAGGCTGCCGCCCGGCTTCCGGGGCCCGCTGCCGCGCAGCGGGTTCGCGTGGTTGAAGAGCATGTCGAAGGACTGCTCCGCGGTCGTGATCGCATAGATGTTGTCGTATGGCATCGGCCCATCCTCGGAGGTCAGTACGCCCATCACGAGAAACGGTCCGGTGGTCACCGAGTCAAGCGAGCGCGCGACCTCGGAGGGCAAGCCGGTCACCACCTTGCGTGCGACCGCTGCCGGTGTGGCCATGATTACTTGGCGTGCGCTAGCGGTGCGAGCTTCACCGTCGACGGTGTAGCCGACCGAGACATGGTCGTCTGTAGCTTCGACACGGGTGACGTCGGCGCCGTAGGTGACGAGGTCGGCGAGCTCGCGTTCCATCGCGGAGCCGAACATGCCTGAGCCGCCGTTGAGGTTGAGTGCCATCGTGCTCTTGCTGCCGCTCCAGACCGCGCCGTAGAGTGACGCCGCGACGCCCGCGGTCTGCTTGTCGATCTCATCGCCGGCGCGGCGTGCGGTTGAGCGGAAGATCGAATCGACGCGCTCTGGGGCGACGCCCACGAGATCACGGAACGAGCGGTCAGACATATAGGAGGCCACGCGCGCGCGGTGCGCCGCTATCCCCTCCCCAGCGCGCGGTTCCATCTCCTTGTGCCAGCCGCTGACGGCCTTCTTGATCTTGAGGCCGGCTCTGGCCAGCGCGATGCGCTCGCGCAGGGTCATCGGGAGCAGGAACGGGTAGAGCTCGACGCGCGGATATGAGTAGACCTTGCCGGAGAAGCTCATCGCGTACTTCTCGCCAGGGATCGGGATCGTGTTCAGCCCGAGCTCACCGAGCGTGGTCTGCATCACGGAGCCGGCACCAGGGAACAGGTGGCCGCCGAGGTTGATCCAGTAGTCGCCGCGCGACAGAGATTTGAGCCGGCCGCCAAGTCGGTCGCTTGCCTCCAGCACGCCGATTTTGAGGTCGCGTAGCTGCCATGCCGCGGTAAGGCCGGCCGGCCCTCCACCGATGATCAGCACGTCGTAGCTGTCGTTTGTCATGTCTGCTTACTCCGGTTGTGAAGAGAGATGGCTATCTGAAGTAGCTCGGGTCAAGGCGCTTGATGATCTGCTCGAGCGCGGCGGCACCATGCGTGGTCAGCGCCGGCTGCGGGGCGCGCACCGGGCCCATTTCGCGCCCGAAGATCCGGCAGGCGTGCTTTATGGCGGACGTGTATGGGTGTGTGGCCAGGAACGTCAGCAGCGGCAGGATCTCCCGCCACAAGCGCACCACGGTGGCATCGTCGCCCGACGACGCCGCTACCTTCATCGCCGCGTGCACGGGCATCATGAAGTTGAGGCTGCCGGTGATGAGCCCCTGCGCGCCGAGCAGCAGTGCCGGCGCGACCAGCACGTCCTCGCCGCAGAGCGTGCCGACGGTGTCGCGTTGCGCGATCAGCTGGCCGAGCAGGACGGGGTTGGCGCTTGAGTCCTTCAGGTAGCGGATCGCCTCGTATGCGCCGGCCATGCGCGCGACGAAATCGGCGGTCATGTGGAAGCCGGTACCGGTGGGATAGTTGTAGAGCATGACCGGCAGCTCGACGGCGTCGGCGACTGCCCCGAAGTATTCGAACGCCTGCTCTTCAGAGACGGGCTCGTAATACGGCAGGGCGACCATCAGGCAAGAGGCGCCCGCCTGTTCAGCGTGTCTCGATCGCTCGATCGCCGCCTGGACCGACATGCCGCCCGTCTGCGCGATAACCGGTACGCGACCGGCCATCTGATCGCAGGTGAGCTCGATCAAGTTCCTCCGCTCTTCGGAGGTGAGTGCGAAGAACTCGCCGGTGCCGCCGCAGACGACTAGCCCGTCGGCTCCGGCATCGACAGTGCAGTCGACATGAGCGCGCAGCTTGGCCTCGTCGATCCGGCCGTTCTCCTCGAAGGGGGTCACGAGCGCGGGCAGCAGCCCGCCGATCTGGCGAGGGTCCTGATCGGCGGCGCCTGTCGCGTCGGTGGTATGGGCCTGTGAATAGGTGGTCATGAGTGCCTCTCGATCAGGTGGTGAACAGCGGGGAGCCGAGTTTTGACAGGTCGACCTCGACGCCAAGCCCCGGGGTTTGTGGTGCCGAGCCGCGGCCGTCAGCCGAGCGGGGCGCGACGCTGGCGATGTGCTCGTTTGTCCAGTCGTTGAAGAAGGACGCAGTTAGCAGCGACTCGGCAGGTGTGCTGGCAACGAGATGGGCGACGGCGGCCGTAGTGATATCCCCGCCCCAGGTGTCCTCAAGCGACAGCGAAACCCGAAGCTCGACGGCCAGGTCCCGCAGCGCGCGCGTGTGCGTGAGCCCGCCGAGCCGCCCGAGTTTCAGGTTGACCGACCCGGCTCCGGCCTCGCGCTTTGCCCGCACCAGATCCTCGCCGCTGAGGATGCATTCATCGAGCACCAGCGGCAGTGCTGTGAGCGAGCGGACGGTGGCGCAGTCATCAAAGCTGCTGCATGGCTGCTCGAGGTAGATCGACATGTCGCGCATCGCTCGAACGGCCAGGACTGCGTCCTGAAGGCTCCAGCCGCCGTTGGCGTCGGCAATCACGACACTGTCTCCAGAGACCTCGAGCACGTGCGCGACGCGATCGGCGTCGATCAACGGTTCGTTTCCCACCTTCACCTGGAAGGCAGTGATCCCCTCCGTGCGGCGCTTCTGCACGAAGCCGGCCATCGACTCCGGCGGCCCGAGCGGCACCGCCTCATACAGCGGAAAGTCATCCTGAAGCCGTCCGCCTAGCAGCGTTGTCACCGGTAACCCTGTCGCCTTGCCGAGGATGTCCCAGCATGCAATGTCGACCGCACTCTTGGCCTCCATTGAGCCGCGCAGCACGCGGCTCATCGTCGTGTGTACTGCGGCGATCTCCCGAGGATCGAGCCCAACCAGCGTCGGGGCCAGCAGCTCTAACGCGGTGCGGGCACCGCCTGAGAACGCCGGCAGGTACGTACCGGCAAGCGGGCAGGTCTCGCCCCATCCCTCCAAGCCGCTGTCGGTGAGCACCCGGACGACGGTCGACTCCTGCGCGTCCGCCGCCCGCCCGCCGGACATCACGTACTGTCCGTGCCGGTAGGTCAGCCGGTAGCCGTAGATCTCGATCGCGGCGATCTTCACCGGTTCGGCTCCCGATCAACGGGTGTGACCGCGGCCAGTGCTGGCCCGGGTTCAAACGTGATCGTGCGGGTCGAGGAGTAGAAATCGAGCGCGGCTTTGCCCTGCTCGCGCGCGCCGCTGCTTGAGTCCTTCTCGCCGCCAAACGGCGCGTAAAAGTCGACACCGGTCGTCGGTGCGTTGACCTTGATCATGCCGCTGTCGAGCCTTCGGACCGTGCGCATGATCTCCTCGACGTCCCGGCCGTGCACCGATGTGACGAGGCCGTAGCGGACGCCGTTGGCGATTTCGACGGCCTGCTCGACGCTACCGGCATCGAGCAGCAGGGCCAGCGGTGCGAACACCTCGTCGGTCGCCAGCGCGTGGCTGGCGGGCAGCGCGCTGATAAGAGTCGGTTCGACGTAGTAGCCATTGCTTCCCCAGGCCTTCCCACCCGTGATGATCCTCCCACCATCGCGCGTGCCGGTGGAAACCGCGCTAAGCATGTTCTCGCGCGCCGACGCGCTGATCATGGGACCGACCGCGCTTGCGCTCGTCGCGGGGTCACCGGGTGTCATCGCGCCGAGGGCGGCCTCAAGCGCATCGGCGAGCGGTGCCGAGTCTCCGACAACAATGATGCGCCGTGTCGCGGTGCACTTCTGGCCGGCGTAAGCGGCGATCGCCGGGGCGAGCATCGCGGCGGTACTCGCAATATCGGCGCTCGCGAGCACGATCGCGGCGTTCTGACCACCCATCTCCGCCTGCACCGGGATGCCGCGGCTGCCGGCGCGGGCGACGACCTGGTGCCCGACGGCGGTTGAACCGGTAAAGGAGATCACGTCGCAGCTGTCGATCAACGCGCAGCTGGTCTCGCGCTCGCCGGGGACCACCGTGAACAATCCTTCGGGCAAGACAGAGGTCAGGCATCGCTCAAGCGCCGTGGCACAGCCGAGCGCTGCCGTTGCCGGCTTGAGCAGCACGGCATTGCCGGCGGCGGTCGCCGGGGCTGCCTTCCACAGCGGGATCGCGATCGGAAAGTTCCAGGGCGTGATCAGGCCAGCCACTCCCAGAGCACGGCGCTCGGTGTAGAGCAGGCCTGAGGCCGTAGATGGCAGCACCGCTCCTGCGGGATCGAGTGTCTGCTGCGCGAAGTATTCGAGGATCGCTACGCCGCGGGCCACCTCGCCGCGGGCCTCGGCGCGCGGTTTGCCGACCTCCGCGATCACAAGCTCCTCGAGGTCGCCGGCGATCGCCTGCAAACCATCGGCGGCGGTGCTGAGCAACCGCGCACGCTCGACGGCCGGCAGCGATCGCCACTGCTCTCCGGCAGCGCGAGCCCGCTCGATCAGGTCGGCTACGCGCGCGCAAGTAACAGCCTCGCCCTCGGCGACGACAACGTCGGGTCGCTGCGGGCTGACGCTTACGAGTCGCTGCTCAGGCAGGCTGGTGGTTGAAGCGGCCATCAGACGAGCGTCAGCGCCAGTGCCTGCTCGATGTCCGCGCGTACCTGCGACTCAAGCTCGGCCGGCAGCGGCAGCCGCGGCAGCCGGCACGCGCCTCCGTAACGGCCGGCCATGTCCATCGCGAGCTTGATCGCCTGCACGAACGTGTGGCGCGAGTCCCAGCAGAACGCCGCGTGAACCTCGGTGTAGAGCGCACGGGCCTCGGCGACCTCGCCGGCGAGAGCCAGGTCATAGAGACGACGGCACAGCACTGGGGTGGCGTTCGAGAAGCCGCCGATCCAACCGACGGCGCCCATCAGCACGAGCTCCACGAGCACGTCGTCGGCGCCGGCGAGCACATCGATGTGCGGCGCAAGCCGCCGGATCTGGTGCACGCGGCGAAGGTCGGCCGAGAACTCCTTGACGGCGACAATGTTCTCGAGCTCCCCAACGCGAGCGAGGGCGTCGGGTGTGAGGTCGACATTCGTGTCATAGGGGTTGTTGTAGGCGACGATCGGCAGGCCGACCTTGTTGATCTCGGCGTAGTGCGCGACAACCTCATCGACGCTCGCGCGGTAGGTTGCTGGCGGCAGCGAGAGCACCGCATGCGCGCCGGCCTCGAGCGCCTGCTCGGCCCAATGACGAGACTGGGCGCCACCGTAGGCGCCGGTCCCAGGAACGACGCTGGCGCCCGCTGGTGCGGCCTCAACGGCAGCGCACACGACGTCGGCGCGCTCCTTGTCGCTGAGCGTCTGGTACTCCCCCAGCGAACCGTTGGGGCTGACTCCGTCACAGCCGTTCTCGCACAGCCAACTGACGTGCTCCTGATACGCATCAAAGTCGATGCTGAAGTCGTTCTTGAACGGCAGCGCGGCTGCCGCGACTATGCCTCGCCAGGGTGTGCTCATCGTCTCTCCTAGTGACCGGTAATCGGTAATATATTACGTGTCGGGCCAGACTGAACTGACCGGCATCGCACCGGTCGTCATTGGTTGCTGCTTAGCTCAGTGAGAACCAGGTGGTCTTGAGCTCGGTGTACTGCTCAAAGGCCTCAAGGCCCTTGTCACGACCGCCGAAGCCCGATGTTCGGTAGCCGCCAAATGGCGTTGTGATGTCGCCCTCGCTGTAGCAGTTGACCGACACGGTGCCGGCGCGCAACGCGCCAGAGATGCTGTGCGCGGCGTCGAGGCTCTGAGTGAAGACCGAGGCGGCGAGGCCGTAGTCGGAATCGTTGGCGATACGGATTGCCTCGTCCTCGGTCTTGAAGCTGAGGACCGAGAGCACAGGCCCGAAGATCTCCTCGCGCGCGACCGCCATCTCGGGCCGGACGCGCTCGAGGATCGTCGGAGGCATGTACCAGCCGCCTGTCTCTTCGAGAATTCGCTGCCCGCCGTAGATGGCTTCGGCGCCGTCGGCGATACCTGACTGCACGTAGCCGAGCACCTTGTCGAGGTGTTTGGCTTCGATCAGCGGGCCGAGGCGGGTGTCGCGTTCGAGCGGATCGCCGACCTTCCAGGTGGAGACGAGATCGATGACGCGACTGACGAGCTCCTCGCGCACGTTCTCGTGCACGACTACCCGTGATCCGGCGGTGCAGTTCTCGCCCATGTTCCAGAACGCGGCGTTGGCGATCTCGGATGCGACATGGTCGAGCTGGCTGGCATCTGACATCACGAGCTGCGGGCTCTTGCCGCCGCACTCGAGCACGACCTCTTTGAGGTTGCTGTCGGCGGCGTAGCGCAGGAACTGGCGTCCGATCTCGGTCGATCCGGTGAAGGTGACCATGTCGACATCGTTGTGCAGGCCGAGCGCGCGGCCCGCGACATGCCCGAGCCCGGGCACGACGTTCAGTACGCCGTCTGGGACGCCTGCCTCGGTGGCGAGTTCGGCGATCCGCAGAGTGCTGAACGGCGAGAGCTCGGCGGGCTTAATGATCACCGAGTTACCCGATGCCAGTGCGGGCGCGAGCTTCCATGAGAGCGTCGCCGCCGGGAAGTTCCAGGGGAGCACCGCGGCGACCACGCCGATGGGCTCGCGCTGGATCAGCCCCAGGTTCGCCGAGCTGGTCGGCGAGATCTTGCCGAACACCTTGTCGATGCTCTCGCCATACCAGCGGAAGGTGTTGACCACATCAGGGATGTCGAGCGTCTCGCAGTCGGTGATCGGCTTGCCGGCATCGGTCGCGTCGAGCAGTGCGATCTCGTGAAGGTGAGCCTCGATGAGCTCGGCGAGTTTGAGGATCACTCGCTTGCGCTCGGCAGGCGCCAACCGCCGCCAGTCGCCACGATCGAAAGCGCGCCGCGCGGCCGCAACGGCTCGATCGACGTCTGCCGCGTCGCATGCCGCAACCTTGGCAAGAACGGTGCCGGTGGCGGGGTTCAGCGAGTCAAACGTCTCGCCGCTCCGAGCGTCGACGTGATCACCGTCGATGAACGCCTTGGTCGGGAAAGTGGTTGGTAAAGCGACGGTCTCAGCTGGCATCGGTTCTCCTGATCTCTGCTCGTGGGAAGGCGTGCCTTCGCGCGTTCGCTGGCCGCATTGGGTTGCAAGTCGCGCTCACAGCACGCTCTCCAGGAAGCGCCGGCACCGGTCAGTCTTCGGCGCCTTGATCATTTCCTTCGGGGGGCCGGTCTCGACGATCTTGCCGGCGTCCATGAACACCAGCGTGTCGGCGACCTCGCGGGCAAACCCGAGCTCATGGGTAACGACGATCATCGTCATGCCCTCGTCGGCCAGCCGGCGCATGACGGCCAGTACTTCGCCGACGAGCTCCGGATCGAGCGCCGATGTCGGCTCGTCGAACAGCATCAGTTTCGGGCGCATCGCAAGCGCTCTGGCGATAGCGACACGCTGCTGCTGGCCGCCTGACAGGGCTCGCGGATAAACACCACTGCGGCCCTCAAGCCCGACCTTTGTCAGCAGCTCCTGCGCGTACGCCGAGGCCTCAGCGCGGCTGATGCGCCTGACTCGGGTTGGTGCCTCGATAATGTTCTCGAGCACCGTCATATGCGGGAACAGGTTGAAGTGCTGGAACACCATGCCGATCTCGGCGCGTTGCAGCGAGACCTCGCGTTCGGACAGCTCGCGGAGCTTGTTGCCGTCGACGCGGTAGCCGACGTGGTTGCCGTCGACGACCATGCTGCCGGCGTCGATCCGCTCGAGGTGGTTGATGCATCGCAGGAATGTGCTCTTGCCCGAGCCGGACGGGCCGATGATGCAGAGCACCTCGCCGGCGCGGACGTCGAGGTCGATGCCGTGCAGCACCTGGATCGGCCCGAAGTGTTTGTCGACCCCCCGGGCGCAGACATACACAGGTGCAACTGCGGCGGGCCTCGACGTGTCGTCCACCATCGGAGCGATCTCACTGGTCATCACTCGAACACCTCCGTGGCTCGCGCCAGCCGTGCACGCCACTGGCGCAGCGAAGATCGTTCGCGGGTGTGTCCGTGCCGCGAACCCCGGCTGTAATGCTTCTCGATGTAGTACTGCCCGACCGAGAGCACGGTCGTCAGCACCAGGTACCAGATGCTCGCCACGATCAGCAGCGGGATCGGCTCGAAGTTGCGCTCGGAGATGAGCTGCACGGTGTAGGTCAGCTCTGGAAGCGCGATCACTAGAACGAGCGACGTGGTCTTCAGCATCCCGATCACCTGATTGGCCGTCGGCGGGATCACCACCCGCATCGCCTGCGGCATCACGATCCGACGGAAGACGAGACTGCGGTGCATGCCCAGCGCTTGCGCCGCCTCGGCCTGCCCCTCATCGACCGAGTTGATTCCTGCTCTCACGATCTCCGACATGTATGCGGCCTCGTTGAGGCCAAGGCCGAGGAACGCGGCTACGTAGATCGTGATCAGCGTGTTGGCGTTCGCTGAGAGCAAGGCCGGGCCGCCGAACGGGACGCCCAGCGTCAGCATGGGATACAGCGCAGAGAGGTTGAACCAGAAGATCAGCTGCACCATTAGAGGCGTGCCGCGGAAGAACCAGACATACAGGCCGGCGGTGCGGCGCACGACAGCTGAGCTGGACAGCCGCATCACCGCCAAGATCGTGCCGCCCACGATGCCCATGAGCATTGCGACGGCGGTCAGGAGCATGGTGCGCTCGAGCCCGGAGATGATCTCGGAGTTGAACAGGTAACTGCCGACGACCTGCCACTGGTAGTGGGGATTGGTGACCATGCTGTAGACCAGGTCCGCCAGCAGCAGCAGCAAAATCATGCTCGATACATGTCGCCGGATGTGTCGGCGTGGAGCGATGTCGAGCATGGACATCTGCGAGCTTGAAACCAGGTTCGGTGTGTCTGTCGTTGCGCTCATTGCAGCCTTCCCGGGATATGCGGATACCTCAGTCGCAAGGACCGGTTGCGGCCCGACCGCCCGAATTTGCGAGCCGGACCGCAAGATCTATTCGCGGGTCGCTACTCCCCGTAGTTCGGGAGCTTCGAGCCCTTCGTGTAGACGGTCGTGGCCTTGACGGCACCGTACTCCGTGTGCCATTTGTTGAGGATCTTCTTGTAGGTGCCGTTAGCAATCAGCACCTTGAACGCCGCCTTCAGCGCCGCTGTCAGCTGCGTAGTGTTGGAGTTGCGAGCGATCGCCCACGCTGTCGGCCCGCCACCGAACTCACCGGTGATCTTGAACTTGCCGGGGCTCGCCTCGGACGCCAGCTCGAGCTGCTCGCGCCCGGTCGTCACGGCCGCAACCCGGCCGCTAGAGAGCGCCAAGAAAGCTTCGTTCGGAGCCGAAAATGCGCTCAACGTCATCTTCGATGAGCAATGCGCGTTCAGGGCTGTGAGAGCCTGCTGTTCGGCGGAGCCGGCGAACACACCGACCGTCTTGCCACAGAGCGACTTGGAGTTAGTCGGGCGGTAGGAGTTCTTCTTCAGGCTCAGGAAGGCGCTGTAGTCGTGCCAGGCCGAGATGAAGTTGGCTGACTTGATGCGGACAGCCGTGACATAGAACTCGCCACCGGCGATGTCGTACTTACCGGCCTGCATGCCAGTCAGCTCCGCCTCAAACGGAACGACGCTGTCGTGAACCTTCAGCCTGAGGACCTTCCCCAGCGCTGTGGCAAGGTCGGGATCCATGCCGACCGGGCCACTGGGACTCGAATTGGCCAGCGGCGGCGCGCCGTCCGGAACCGCCACGTTCAGGTAGCCGCGCTTCTTGATCGCGGCCGGCACGAGCGACGCCGGGGATGCCGCTGCAGCCCGTGTTCCTACCTTTTGAGCCCGCACCCCATGTGCTGTCGCGGCCTGGGTCGCCAGCAGCGAGACCATCAAACCAGCGGCTGCGGCAAGCGCTACGGCCTTGCCCAGCCAGTGCTTGTAACTCATAGCTTCCTCCGCCTCCGTCATCATTGCTAACGGGTTATCGATTACCGACAGCCGATGTTATATCGTTCTTTCAAATCTGTGTCAACGCCCGGCATCCCGGCTGTTAGACCGAGGGCGACGCCCGATTAAGGCGCGACGGCGCCGGCCGGCGTCCTGGTTGCGCGCGCTCGTTCTCGCTCGCACACAGCTCGCTTGGTACACCAGGAGGATCGGGCCCGGGCCTTCGCCAGCCACCGCCACCGCGCCCTCAGCGCGTCCGAGGAGAACAGAAAATGCAGGCCGCAACAGAAGATCACATCACCTGGACAAACTGGGCTGCCAACCAAAGTTTCGAGGCGCACGAGCTGATCTCACCCAATAGCGAGGATGAGCTGATCGCCCGCGTACAGGAAGCTGTCAGGGCCGGGCGTCCTGTGGGCTGCGCTGGAAGCGGGCATTCGTTCAGCCCGATAGTTCAGACCCCGGGCTTGCTCGTCAACACCAAAGCCTTACGCGGCCTCGTTTCTACGGACGTGGCGAATCTCCGTGCCCAGGTGCTGGCCGGCACGACACTCGAGCAGCTGGGAGCCGAGCTCTGGCAAGCCGGCCTGTCGATGCAGAACCAGGGCGACGTCGACGTGCAGACATTCGCCGGGGCGGTCGCGACAGGGACGCACGGATCCGGGATCAATTTCGGCTCGATGTCCTCCACCGTGAAAGGGCTGCGTCTGGTCACCGGTACCGGAGAGGTACTTGAGATCAACGAGCGCAAGCCGGAATTGCTCCACGCAGCACAGGTGTCGGTCGGCATGCTCGGAGTCATCACAAGCATGACGATCACCGCAAGCCCGGCCTACAACATCCGCGAGTCGAATGAGATCGCGTCGTTGGAATCGGTGGTCGATGACTGGGGCGCGCAACTCGATGATTGGCGCCACTACTCGTTCTTCTGGGCACCCACCGACGCATCGGCGGACCTCTACGGGCTGCCGCCGATCCCAGCCGATCACTGCTACGTAAAGATGCTCGAGCAATTACCGGCCGGCGAGGAGATCACTGGCAAGACCGGGCGCCGGACAGGCCCTGCCTACCTGATATATCCGGACACCGCCGATGATCATGCGGCCTGGATCGAGCTCGAGTACATGGTTGACGCGGAAGATGGCCGCGCGGCATTCCTAGCGCTCCGAGCGCTGATGCGGGACTCGTTTCCCGAAGCCATATCACCAATCCAGGTGCGGTGGACCAAGGGCGAACCAGCCTTCCTCTCTCCCCATCGTTCCAATGACACGTGTTCGCTGTCGGTATCGGGGCTCAAGAAGAACGACTGGGATCGCTTCCTTCGCGCGGTAGATCAGACACTCAGCCAGTGGAACCCGCGTCCTCATTGGGGCAAGATGAACTACCTCGACCACCAGCGTTTCCTCAACGCCTATCCGCAAAGCGCCAGCTTCCTTGCTGTGAGAGAGGAACTCGACCCTAAAGGCCTATTCCTCAACGACTACTCTAGGACAATTCTCGGGCTCTGAGATGGACGCCGATGTCTGAGATGGACGCCGATGTCAAGGGTCGGCTGAAATTGTGTGAGTAGTGGTCGTAGTTGGTCAGGTGGTGACTGGTGGGGTCGGGCGGCGGGGTATCCGCCACGTGGTGGAAGCACGCGGAGCGACAATGAGAGCCAGGCCCTCCGCTTCGTCAATTCCGAGCATCTCCAATAGACGCGGCTAGTCGCCATAGCAGTAGCCGTGTTCGAGCGGGCCGGACAGGTAAAGCAATAGTTCGTTGGTCGCGTGCTTTCTGCTTGTCTGCTCCGGTGTGAGCGTTACGGGGCGTCTTCCTCTCTGGCGACGCGTTGTCCGTGTCGGTTTTGGGCGACGATCGGGGATTGGCTCCTGATTGCAGTGCTGAACGGCTCAAGTCTTCGGCCGGGATCCAGTATTCGGGGTGCTGCTGGCCGTCGACGACCTGGGTGTCGTAGGTGACCCGGACCGCCGCCGCCGGATCGACAGCGGTCCGGAGCGCGGGCCCTACTGCAGGCGTTGAGCATTGACCACGTACCTGATTTGGCCAACCACGATCGTGGCGTGCGGGTGAGCGTCCTGGATGGAGAGCAGTCGTTGGCCAGCCGCGCCCTTCACGATCCGAAAGGCCCTGTAGAAGGTCGTTACGTCGTCGTATCCCTTGCTTGGCGAACCGTTGGTGGCGACCGTGGTGCGGACGAATGACTTGATCGGTCGCATGTCCTTCAGTGAGAACCAGACGGTCTGGTGATCCTGTGCTATTTCAACAGCGCTGCTCCCGTCCAGCTTCACGCGTGTCCCGCGGCTCTCCAGCCGCTCAGCCCAATCCTGCAGCGTGGCCGGGTTGGAGTTGCTGGTGGCAATGACGGCCGGGTGGATCAGGATGTAGAAGCGATGGGTGTTGTAAAAGCCCCGACGCTTGGTCAGCAGAGCTGAGCGATAGAGGAGTTCATCCGAACCGTCTTGCAGGCCCCGGGCCTGGGCGTCAGTGATGACCAGACGCGTGGTGCCGCGGTACCTGCTCGGAACGGTTATCCCGTAGGCCCACGGCTCTGCCTTGGGGACCGTAAGCGTCCGGGTTCCCGAACGTGGCCCGCTGCTGAGGTCATACGCGGAGCGCGGCTCGTAGATCGTGTTGTTCGCGGGGTCATAAACCTGTGGGATGCCAGTCGATGAGATCCCTTCCTCTGAGCTGGGAACTTCGCCCCCGATTGACTGTTGGCGCTCGACATACGGCGCCGTCGTGCTCTGCCACATGTCGAACTTCGACCATACGGACCTGGTCGGAGAGACCTCGTGGCTGTCGGTCAAGACCTCCAGCACCTGGCCTCGCGGATAACTGATCAGCGTGCGCTTGATCAGGTGAACGATCTCAGCAGCCCGTGCCTGGCTGACAAAGCCACCTGCCCCGTTTGACGCTTCGCCGCGAAAAAGGCTCACGCCGACGATCGTGACGGCGACTGCCGCGAAGCCGGCTGCCCCCAAGCGCACCGCACGGCCCAGCCCTGGGATGTGGCGAGGCGCGTCGGCGGTGGGAAGGTTGGCGAAGAAGGTCCGCAGCTCCGCCTCGGTGTCAACCTCAGGCGGGCTGGGAAGCGGATCGGCGGCGGCGGCGAACGCGATCGCCGCCTCAACAGCTTCTGGGGCTTCAATCATGAGAGTGCTTCCTGAGAAGAATGAGGGTGAACGGAGCGGGGATGCCGGTCGGCGTCGGGGGTCTCATCCGACGCGATTTCCATGGCCCAGCGCAGGCGACGAACGGCACGATGGAAGCGCACACGAAACCGGTTCGGCGGAATCCCGAGCGCAACCGCGGCCTGGCCCGGGGTGAGCCCCTCCCACGCAATCAGTGTGATCGCCTCACGGTCGTTTGCGCTCAACCTCGCCAGGGCGAGCCGTGCGAGATGACTCTCGCCGTCCAGATCGACGCTGGCCACGCGCTCGGATGCAGCCGCGCTATTGGCGCGCTCGATGAGTCGGAGGCGCCGGGTCTCCGCTCGTCGCTTGGTCCCGAGCGTGTTACGAGCCACGCCCAGCAGCCATGGGAGCGGGTCGTCGGGCACGGTCGCCCGCCGCCTCCAGGCGACGAGAAAGACATCAGCTACGACATCATCAACCTCGCCCTTACCGGCTCGGCGGAGCACGTATGCGTACACGGCCCCATGATGGGCGCGAAACAGCTCTTCGAACCGCTCGCGCTCGCTAGAGGTGTAGTCCATGGTGAGTAATTGCCGACTCCCGCCAGAGCATTACAGGCGCACCCCGTGGAAACGACCAAGACGAGAAGCTCCGCTCAATCGACCAGCCCACGCAGAGCCGTCGCAACCCTCCGAGCTCCGCGCCCATAGCAGCCTCGCCGACCAGCACCCGCCGAGAAGACATACCAACGCGCACTGGCGCGCCAAGTCGCCAAAACGATCGCAGCATGTTTCGGCCAGAGAATGTGGAAGCGATCGCCTGGCCCTCCGTATGGCCTGGGAGCGGGGCCGTGACATTGCAGCCGTGCCGAGGCTTAGGACAGGAGGCAGGGCGAGGGCGAGCCGACGACCTCACCGGAGGGACCGGGCCGCGAGGGGGTGACGCAACAATGCGGAGATGACGACGACTGTCCCGCCGAGTGACGACATGCCGCGCGCCGGCCATTCACGGCGTCGCGCCAAGATCGTGTGCGTGACCGCGATCGGGGTCAAGACTCTCGTTGCCCTGGCGCTTCTGCCTCTGGTGCCTTCCCTGGTGGGGACCGATCCTGTGCTGCTCGAGGCGTTGCGAGGATCGACGTCGTCGATGGCAGCCGGTGGCGCGTTCGCCCGCGTGGGCGAGGCCTCGGTCGTGCTCGCCGTTCTCGCGCCGCTGCCGACGCTGTTGTTCGCCACGCCGTTCTTCTGGTGGGGCGGGCGGCTGTGGGGGCCTGAGGCTGCGGCCCTGCTGGGCGGTGGCCACCCAGGAGCGGAGCAGTGGGCGCAACGCTCCGCCGCTCATCTGGAGCGCTTCGGTGGGCTCGCGGTCACGCTCGCGCCGTTCCTACCCGTGCCGTCGGCATTCATCTACGCGGCTGCCGGGTGGACCGGCATGAGCCTGCGGCGGTTCATGGCGTTTGATCTACTCGGGATGCTTGCGTGGGTCGGCCTGATCGTCGGCATCGGTTACGCGGTCGGTCATCCCGCGGTCCAAGTCGCCAAGGCCATCTCTCACTACGGGCTGGTGGCCACGATTGCGGTCGTAGCGATCACGATCGCGATCGCAATGCTGCGCAACCGCGTGACCACGCGCACCGACAGATAGGCAAAGTCCAGACCGAATCGCTTAGAGCCCGCCTACCGCCGAAACCGGGACGCTGGGCCACGCTGATGGCAGCCCCCGCTGCCGGGCATCTCGTAAGACCTGCGCTTTCCGACACGCGGCCGCCGATACAACTCGGCGGCGATCAGCGACCTTTCAACTGCGTGTCACCGGAAGACTCAGACGTCGCCAACGGAATAGCGACCGCGGGGAGCCTCCGGGTGCGGAAGCGATCGTCTTGCTAGGCGTTGCGTCCGACTCGGCGTAGGCTGCCTTCCAATGACGGACGAGGCTGCCAAGGCAGAACCGGATCGCGGAAGCGAAGCTGAACAGCCTCCGCCGCCGCGGTTCTGGAACAGGTGGCGGCGGAAGGGCGGTGGAGGAGGTGCAGGTGTCCGTGAGCCACGGAAGCCGAGGCCATCCGGCGGAGCCGACGCCATTGAGCTTGATCCGGACTCGGGCCAGTCAGAGTCTCGACCTCGATCACGACCTGCGCCTCCGCCGCCACGACGTCGGCGGCAACGCTCACGCGATCAGCGGTAGCGAGGCCGCCGGCCCGCACGTCCTGAACGTCGCCAAGGCGCTAGTCGACGCATGTCTCCGCCGGTGGCGAATGCGATCGTCTAGCTGGCTACAGCCGGGCGCCGCCGCTACGCCAGTCCGTGACCCGCGCTGCCGCGGCCGCGATGTCATCTGCCGCGGCGTCCATCTCTGCCGCGATTGACTCGAGTCGCGCGGCGTTCATAGCTGTCACGGCTGCTGCGCCTCGCCCACCGGCGTCGATAAGCAGTTTGAGCGCATCGTGGAGTTGGGCATCGGCGCCCTTGAGATATTCCGGACAGCGAGCGCGAGCGAGGTCGCCAAGAAAGGACCTGGCTGTGGCTTCCACAGCCGTCAGCGCTTCTCGCACCGCTGGCAGGTCGTCTTCGGACATGGAGCGTCTTGCCGCTCGGGCCGTCACTGCCATTTGCGCGAGCGCCTCCCCCACCGAGTCTGTGCGACCGATGATCACCTCGAGGTAAGGGTCGTGGCGCTCATAATCGATCTCAGCGTCGCTTACGGGTGTGCCCATAGGCACAACGATAGGCGCCGCGACGGACCGCTCCGTACGGTTCGCGCAAGCTGTCGCATAGCACTCGTCAGGGGCGACTGCCGTGAGGTGATCGAGTTCGCTGCAAAGCGATCGGATAGAGAGGGGTGGCTCAGGCTCAGCGTGGTTGTGCGCGGGTGCTGAGTCCCGCACGGAACTGCTCATCTTTAGACGGCCCCTCGGGATCTGGCGCATCTGGGTGCCACGTGAGCTGCGACACGTCCGCGGCGTACGAGTTCTCCAGCACACGGATCGAGATCCGGTCTGCCGTTTCAGCCAGAAGTTGTGCCGGCACGCCGAGATCGGTCGGTACTGCAAGCGCGATATCGCCCAGCCAGGTACGTGCCCGATCCTGATCCCCTGGGTTCTCCAAGACGGCGTACAGCGAGTACTGATGTGGCGTTACTGAATCGTCAAAGTCCATTAAGCATCTCGGACCACGAGGCCTGTCGGACGGCGAGATTTCTTCGTGACCTCGTGAGCGATTCTCTTCGCCAAGACCACGAGGTCTCCGGCACCGCAGGCCGGTCATAGCGGAGTCCGAGCCAGGTGGCAAAGGCCAAGCTGCGGCTGTCGTCCAAGTCAACTCTTTGATGCCCAGTCTGGACCAGACGCGTCAAGAGCGCGGCCGTTACAACGGTTCTTGGTCCCGCGGAGACCACGAAGTCCGTGTCGGTCAACCGCAGACGAGCTGAGCGGAGCCCCCAGTTGACTGGTGGGTCCTTCGTGAAGACTGCGCGCAACTCAATTATCGGCTCGGCGTCTTCGCTGTCGGTCTGGACCAGATCACAATTCTGGGTGGCGACCGCCCAGCGGTTGTGCGAGCTTTGGCTGCGAGCGGGAACGCCGTCTTCACCGAGGATCACGCTGTCCAGAGGGAGGTCCGCTCCGAGTATTGATCCCTGGCGCCAGCCTGCATCGTAGAGCGACGCCATCTTGAGACATCACCTCTACTCGTGCAGGGCTGTCGTCGCGCTGCTACTTCGTGAACCGACACCGGTTATCAACCCGGCCGGTCTCGGCCGTAGGCGATCTAGCGCCCGCAGAAGGGCAACGGAAGGCTGGCCTTCCGTTAGAGCAGACTTTGCCGAACCCGCAGCCTGCGATTCGAACTCGAGCGCATCACGCACGATCACGGGATCATGGTTTGCGAGGGCCGAGATGCGCGCCACCGTGTCGTGGGCCACCAAGAGCCTCTGGCGGAGTTCGCCGCTGTGCCCTGGCACGAGTTCGCCACCAGCCTCGAGTCGACCGATTGTCGTGTGGGTCGTCCCAAGCACGCCAGCGAGTTGCCGAGATGACCAGCCCGTCCACGCTTTGAGATCCGACACTGCGCGTTGCGTTTCGGGGGCGCTACGAGGCGCCAAGGCGGGAAGGTCGATTCCCCAGTCGCCGAGGGTCCAAATTGCTTTCTGCGTGTTGAACAGACGGCGCCGTAGCGCGACCAAGAGCGGTTCGCCGTAGAGCGCCTGGTCATAGGTTGTCGCGATCGCGCTCATAGCTCTTCTGACAGGAAAATAGCCTTCGGGGTGGGATGGGTGGGTTGAGTCAGGCGGCTTGGGGCATGTCCTCGAGGATGACTTGGTGGCCGAGGGCTTCGAGCTGAGCGACGAGTCGTTTGGTGACGCGTTCGGGGTCGCGTTTGCGGAAGTAGTCGCCGCCGAGGTCGTGGTATAGCTCGCCGGTTGAGAGCATGTGCCAGCAGGCGATCAGGATCGAGTGTTTGACCGCGCCGAGTGCTTTCTTGTGTCCGCGACGCGGGCGGAGCCTTGCGTATTGGGCGGCGAGGTACACGTCCTTGGTTCGGATCGCAGCCATCGCGGCTTCCTCGAGCGCCCAGTCCAACCATTTCGAGCCTTTGCGGGTCGTGCCGGACGGCGTTTGCCGGCGGACTGGTCGTTGCCGGGGCACATCCCGGCCCAGGACGCAAGCTGCTTGTCGGTCGGGAACACCGTACATGTCAACGCCGATCTCGGCGACGATCACCTCTGCGGTGCGCCGTTGAACCCCGGGGATCGTGCACAAGAGTTCAACGGCCTTCTCGAAAGGGGCGATCTGCTCCCCGATCGCGTCGGTCAGACTGAGAGATCTGCCCGTCGAGGAAGTCGAGGTGCGCGAGGATCGAGCCGATCCACACCGCGTGCAGCTGATCAAAGCGGCCTTCCAGCGCCTCTTTGAGCGCCGGAATCTTTGTGCGCAACCGGCCCTTCGCGAGGTCGGCGAGAACCTCGGGATCGGTGGTGCCGGAAACGAGCGCGTCAAGCATCGCGCGGCCGACACTTGCCAAGGATGTCGGTGGCGACGCAGTCGAGCTTGATGCCGGTGTCCTCAAGCGCCTTATGCAGCCGGTTGGCCTCGCGGGCGCGTTCTTGAATCTGGGTCTTGCGATACCGGGTCAGGTTCCGCAACGCCCGGATCGGTTTCGGCGGCACGAAACTCGCTCGCAGCAGCCCGGCTTCGGCGAGCTGGCAAAGCCACTCGGCGTCCTTGACATCGGTCTTGCGACCGGGAACCTGCTTAACGTGGCGAGCATTGACCAGGAGGCATTCGAAACTCGTCCTCAAGCACCGCCCACACCGGCTTCCAATACACGCCGGTCGCTTCCATCACGACCTGCGGTCACCCCGAACGCTGAGAACCAGTCCAGCAAGCGTCAAGAAGCCCCGCGATGGTCGTCGGGAACTCCGCGACATGCTGCTCACGCCCACGGCCTTCACCAGCGGGCATCCGCACGCAGGCGGTGACCTGCTGCCTTATGCACATCCAGCGCCCCGGGACGCTCAACTACCGTCTCCACAGAGAACCTCCAGGATCGAGATCGATGAGATCGTCGCCCGCGGGCCTCTGAGAACTAACGAGTCTGACAAGCGTGCTCATGGCAACAGTCCGGAACACCGGGGAGACCCACACACCAAACTAGCCTCGGGCTCACCGGCACCAAGGAGTCAACGGCGTTCATGGGCGACCCCCGGAATCAAACCATTTTCATCCGCCCGCGACCGGCCGCCAGGCCAGCCCAACTAGTCCGAAGTACTCCTCGCCGGCCGGTAAGAGACACCAGCGGAAGAATCGATCGATCTGGTCATGGAACAGGCCGATCTGGCGGGTGAGTTCGGTCTCCTCAAAAGCTTGATGGCCGTCAACAAATAGATCCACGTCGATGAGGAACGCAGACCGTTCCAGCGGTACTGGCAGAACACCTGGCAGCACCGCGCTCTGCGGCACGTAGCCATGACGGACGATGGCCTGAATTTCGACGGGTGGACCGGCCAGGTGCCCGGTCGGGGAGGCGGCGAGCTGCGTCTGGGTGATGGACGTGTCAACTCGTGCGCTGTCGCTGACGAGAGCAGACGCGCTCCAGCCCGTGAGCTCGCTACGAAACCACCCGCGCCACGCATGCTCGTCGCCTGGTGGAACTTGCGCGACATCCACATAACGAAGTCCGAGCCGATCGCACCTCTGAAGCGCGGCACCTTGCCGTAGAGCTTCGAGAACGGCTCGGAAACGCAACTCGAACTCTTCGAAGCTTCCGTACTGAGAGCCAATCTCCAGGGTCGCCGCATCTGGGGCGACCGTGAGGCTCCATCCGACGTCGTCGGTGAACAGCCACGAATTCGTTATCTGGCCGCCGCTGACCGGCTGAGAACCTGGACCAACAATTAGCGACAGCTGCTGTTGCTGCTGTTGCTGCATGTACGGAAATAGAGGAGTTAGTGCTTCCTGTACAGGCGCGATTCCGTCCAGCGTTTGGAGTCGAGCGACGATCGGATAACGCGCTTGCCCGACTGCTTTCGCTAGCGGCGGGCGCTCCAAGCGATAGCGGGAGACCGGCTCGAGGTCAAACACGAAGACAATCGTTCCAGAAACGTTCCACTCATGCAAGGGTAGTACATTCAGTTCAAGGCGACTGCGCGCTACCTCGCGTCGTCATGAGCGCTTAGGCGACTAGGGAGGCGGAGTTCCCTTGCGTCTACGAGGCCATGGACGAGCTCCCTGGGGTTCAGTTGATCCCTGCGCCGACCGGGTCCGCTGAAGGGAGGGGTTCCAGAAACTCGGGAGGCCCCGGGCTACTTTGGCCCGCGGGCGGTCTACAGTGGCGGCACCTGGGCCGGGCAGTCGGTCCCAGGTATACCGCCGCATGGGTCCATTGACCCCTGGACCGTGGCAATGCTCGTGGAAGGCACGAAAGCGCTGTCAATGTTGCTGCTGAATGAGCCAAAGCCAAAGGCAGCAGTGCTGCCCGGTGTTATGGCCGCGTTGGAGAACTCGGATGCGCCGCCTACTACTGCTCCCTGCGCGTTCAGGTAGACCAGGTAAATCTGGGCCAGGGATGAGGTGGGCTTCGAGTAGGGGTTCTCGATGGTCCCGCTGACCGTGCCATCAGGTTGGAGGCTCAGGCCGCTCACGACTGGGAGCGTGAGCTGGTGCGGTTGAGTGGCTCCGATGCTCACGCTCATGTTCATGCTCGCCACGGTCAGGGAGATGTTCGAGCTGGCGACGCCGCCCACGTAGAAGGTGGCTCCAGCTGGGATGCCAATGACGTTCGTGCTGTCCGAGGCGACGGAACGGCCCAGCGTGTCCGTGAAGGACGCGGTTACCTTGAGAGTCAGGGCATCCACGTGAGCTGCCGTGTTGTGCAGGACGGCTCCATAGCTGATGAAGGTCCCGGTCCCGCTCCCGTAGTTGCTCTGTGTGAAACCATCTGAGACGACCGCCACGTTCGCCTTCAAGACCTTCTGACCAACGATGAAGCCGTGAGACGCGTGTGCTGCCTCAATCCCTCTCCCGCAGGAGGCGCGCGCTTGCCAGCGACCCACATGGACGGTATCCGGCATCCTGTAGCGCCACTGAAGCTGCCCCGAGCGGCTGCTCTTCCCATGTAGGTGGATGACGTTCCCGTAAGGGCCGCCCAGCGCGAGTGTGCACAGCGTCCCGCGAGGCCGGACCAGAACCCTGAAGGTGGCCGTGCCCCGCAGGCTCACCTTTGGGGTCACGTAGGTGATCCGTGCTTTGGGACGAACGGTTGCGGCGAACGCTACTGCCGGGAGAGCGGCCCATGAACCGGAGATGCATCCGAGGCCCAGAACCACGACAGAGATGCGGCGGCGCACCAAACCGAAACTACCAGAGCTAGCCGGGGCGACCGAGCGCTGGCCTCGCGCCGGATGCTGATCTGGATCAATGGGCGTTTGGGTCGGGAAAGACGCTGACGGCCCATGAGCTCAAGCGACGGTTGGCCGGAGCTCACGTTGCCGATCCCGAGCTTCTGGGTTTCGCGCTGCACAAGATGCTGCCCGCCGGCGCACGCCACGATTTCCAAGACCTGTCGCAGTGGCGCACGGGGGTCATCGCGACCCTCGCGGAAGCCGAACGAGCCAGCGACGGCCCGCTGATCGTGCCGATGACGATCGTCCGAGACGACTACTTCGACGAAATCATCGGAGGGCTACGCACTCTCGGTATCGACGTTCGCCACTACACGCTGGCGGCCAGCGCGCAAACGCTCCGGCACCGGCTCCGTCGACGCAGCGCCTACCTGGTCGCGTGGGTGCTGCGTCGGGATGAGACCTGGGCCATCCAGCAAATCGATCGGTGCGTCCCAGCGTTCGAGCACGAACGCTTTGCTGTCCACGTCCCAACCGATGAGCAAACCCCGGACGAGGTCGTGGAGTTCATCGCCGCGGACGCTGGTCTAACACTTACCGGCCGCCGGCTATCCCCAGCGCGAGAACGGCTGCGACGGATCGAAGTCGGAATACGCCACATCCGAGCCTGACCACCAGCCATGACAATCACGGCGCGGCGGGACGATCGCTTCCGGGTTCCCGACCTGACCGCCGACGCGATCGCAAAGGCGACGAGGCACTAACCAGACTAGGTGTGTCGACGTTGTGAGTTGCTTGCGCGTGAGCCGCACGAGAGTAATGTCCACTGGGTGAGGCGGCTGTCGGGGTTTGGGCGCGGCCGTGGGGGTCCGCGCCAGGGGTGGTGGGTCTGCGGCGTAGCCGCGTTGATAGCGCTGGGCGCTTTCGGAGTCGGATCGGCTTCGGGCCACGCTTCGGCGTCGTGTCCGACGCCGAAGACTCTCAGTGGATGGGCGGCCAAGGGAGGATCACACAAGCTCTCGGCGTTGTGCAAGATCAAGCTGACGACCCAGGTCGAGGTTCCGGCGCATCGATCGCTCTCACTTTCCTATACGGGACCCGAGGCAAAGGCGCCGGTGATCGACGGTGGCGGTGGCACCCGTCTTTTCGGTGTGGAGGCTGGCGCGACGCTGAAGCTGACCGGCGTCGTGCTGGCCGGCGGGGCGGCCACAGGGATAGATGGAGCCGACGGGTCTGACGGGGAGCCGGGCGAGGACGGCGCGCCCGGCCTGAATGGAGCCGACGGCGCGTTTGGTACCCCGGCCCCCGGTCAGCCCGGAACCAAGGGAGCGTTCGCCACCTCTGGTACCAGCGGCGGCCCCGGGAAGAACGGTGGCTCTGCGACTGGCGGCGCGGTCTTCAATGCGGGCAAGCTCGTACTCACCGACTGCGCGGTCTCTAACAGCACCGCGACTGGCGGCGGTGGCGGCACCGGCGGCAAGGGCGGGAACGGCGGCAACGGCGGTGATGGCGGTCACGGCGGGCAGGGTGGCGGTTCGGCGGCTGGGGCGCCGGGTGGCTCGGGCGCTGATGGCGGAGTTGGCGGCAACGGCGGTGACTCCGGTAATGGCGGCAAGGGCGGCGAAGCTGAGGGCGGCGCGATCTTCAACTCCGGCCGGCTGGTCGTGAACGGCTGCACGTTCTCCGGTGACATAGCCACCGGCGGGAGTGGCGGAAATGCTCCCAGCGGAGACTCAGGCTCACCGGCTGCGGGCGGTGGCGGCAACGGCGGGGACGGCGGTTACGGAGGTCCGGGCAACGGAGGCAGCAACGCCAATGGCGGCTCGGGAGGTAACGGCGCCTACGGAGGCAACGGCGGGAGCTCGGGCAACGGTGGAAACGGCGGCTTGGCAGCCGGTGGCGCGATTTCGAACGAGACTGGCTCGGTCAAGATCAGCGACTCGGACTTCTCCAACGACGGCGCGACTGGTGGCGCGGCCGGCAGCGGAGGCAACGGCGCCCCGGGCGGCAAGGGAGGCAACGGCGGCTTCGCGGGACAGGGGAGCGCTGTCGGCGGCAACCCGGGCAACGGCGGTGCTGGCGGCGGCGCAGGCAGCGGTGGAGACCCCGGGGCGAGCGGGTCCTCGTACGGCGGAGCGATCTACAGCACCAATCCGATCACGCTCGACGGCAAAAAAGTGCCCCCAAAGGCCGGCTCTCCGGTGGCGCACGTGATCACGACTCGGCGCACACGCGCCCATGCTGCCGCTGACTCAGGGACCGTCTTCCACCTCAATGCGACCAAGATCGGCGCGCATGATGCGAACTGCACCTTTGAGTACGACCTGCTCCAATCCGGGACCGGTTGCTACGGGCTCGGTGCCGCGAGCGCTGAGGGCGGCACCGGCGGTAGTGGCGGGGCTACGGTGATCGCCACTAATGGCAAGGAAGGCAGTGATGGCTTGGCCGGGGAAGCTGGGAAGGATGGCTCGCCCCCACCCCAACAGGGTTCTGTGGTGGCAGACGGCGCCGACATCTACGTCGACGGCGACGACACCCTGCCGAAGGCGACTGCGGAGCCGAAGCTCGCTTGCAGGAACAACGCATCGGTGACGTCGGTGCACACCGGCTCAACTGCGCATCTCCTAACACGCGGTTCTGCCGTTGTTGCTGCTGGTGGCGCGACGGTCGACGTGAAGATCTCATACAGACTGGTCGTGCCTGAAACCGGACCGAAGTCGCACACCCAGGTCGATGTGTTTGAAGTTAGCCTCGCACACCGCACGACCGTCCCCGGCAAGCCCTCGCCAGTCGGGGGCCGGCTGTTTGCCTTCATCGGGGTCAGATACGACGCTACCGGCGACCTTGATGCGATGTCGCGGGTGCTCCTGCTTGAAGCTGCGCCGGTCAGCTCCAACGACTCTGTGGCCCACATTGCGGAGGCCAGCCACTACGGGGACCTGCTGTGGAATCCTGGGCCACCCGCCGGCTTCAACATCCACGGCGAGGGCCTACGTCCATCCGGTCCACAGCTGATCTGGAACCCGGGAGGCGACGGGCACGGGCATCACGTCGCCTATGACCTGGATTACGGCAATCCAAATACAGGACGCGTGACGCTCGACGCCGGGCAGGTCGAGACGGGCGTGAAGCTGATCGACGACAACCCTGTCGTAAAGCGATACAACCAAATCAACAGCACCCTCAGCACTTTCAACAAGCTCTCCGGCGGCACCCGGAACGAGCGTTGCCAGGTGGGCACCAACGCCGTAGCTGAAGTCCTGATCAGCCCCACCGCTGTGGTTCCCCCGCTCCACGACCTGCTCCAGAAATACTTTGTCGCGCAGGTCGATTTCGCGGTAATCAATCACCCCACGCCCGGCAAGGCCACGCCACCGAAGAAGCACGGGCCTGGCAAGCACAAGAAGAAGCACTAGAACGCTTCTTGCCTGATTGATCGATTGACCCGATCGAGCAATCAATCAATGGAGACGACCGGACTTGAACCAGTGTTTCGTTCCGTTCGTCTGACAAGGGGCTCCGTCTGCACTATCGCTTCCGCGCCCGCGCGAGTCGATTCAGCGCTACTCCTTTGGCGACCAGGCGCGCGCCGCCGCGTTTGCCATCGTCATTGGCATGAGCCCGACGATCTTTCGGGATGGCCCCTTCCGATTCTTCTTCTTTTCGCGCGAAGAGGAGCGTCTTCATGTCCATGTCCAGTCTCCGGACGGCGAGGCTAAGTTCTGGGTCGAGCCCGAGATCGAGCTCGCTCGTAGCTACCGCTTGAGCGATCAGGACTTGAAGCGCGCCCTACAGTTGGTGGTCGATCACGAGCAGGAGATCAGAGATGCCTGGCACCGCCACTTCGACCGCTGAGGTCACCAACATCTCCCAGCACGGCTTTTGGATGTTGATCGACGGCCGCGAGCTGTTTCTCGCGTTCGATGAGTTCCCGTGGTTCAAGCAGGCGTCCGTTGAGGCAATTCTTCGACTCGAGCGGCCATCGCCAGAGCATTTCTACTGGCCGGACCTAGACGTCGATTTGGGACTCGACTCGATCGAGCACCCCGAGCGCTATCCGCTCAAATCAACGCCGTAGTGGACCGCGAAGTTATGCCCGTCGGCGATTGCTTCCACCGCGACGCCGGCACAGCGTCGACGATTGGATTGGCGACAAACTTCACTCGGCCGAGAGTCGTGGATCTGGCGATGAGCGTGTCTTTCACGGGTCCGCCGGTCGAGACGCGCCTTCCTTGGCTACGCCGCCGAGGTCTGGCTGCGCAAGCGAGAGGAGCAGCTCCGTGGCCTCGGTGGCGAACAGGCGCGCGGGCTCGTCGTCGTCGAGCTCGACGAACAGGACATGCGACGTCTCGACGGCGCCACCCAGCTCGCCAAGCTAACGGCCCCCGCGGAGCACTGAGGCGAGCCAGCGAGTCACGAGGACGGCGGGCGCCAGGCAGAACGGAAATCACCCCGATGCGGTGATGACGTTTCACCGGGATGACCGGGAAGGTTCGTGCGGTGATTCAACCCCAAGGACAGTGGCCCAGGCTGACAGCCAGGGCGAAAGCGCTACCCGGAGGTGGCATATGCCCGAGACTGTTGACCCCCATCATCTTCTGCTGATCGGTGCGGGACCCGGAGTCGGCGCCGGCGTGGTTCGGCGCTTCGGCCGCGAGGGCTTCCGCAGCACACTCATCTCCCGCAGCGGAACGCTCGACCAGCTCGCCCCTGAACTGCGCAGCGGCGGCCTTGCGATAGAGGCGATCGGCGCGGATATCGAGGATCTCGACGGCTATCGCGAGACGCTCGAACGGATCTTCAGCGCGCCGGGTGCCCCAGGTGTCGTCGTGTACAACGCTGCGCTGCCAGATCCAGGCCAAATCCTCGACACCACCGTCGAGCGGCTCCGAACCGCCCACGACGTCGACGTCCTCGGGGCCGTCGTCGCGGCACAAGTAGCCGCGCCCGTCCTACGGGCAGCTGCCGGCGGCACCCTGCTAGTCACCAGCGGGGGCTTCGCCGATAATCCAGTACCCGCGCTGGCGAGCCTCTCGATGGGGAAGGCCGCGCTACGCGCGGCGCAGACGCTGATCGCCGCCGGCGTCCGCGACGACGGCATCCACGCAGCGACCGTCACGATCGTCGGGGCGGTCAAGCCGGGGACGGACTTCGATCCGGACAACATCGCGGAGCTGTTCTGGACCGCGCACACCGACTCCAAGGATGCCTGGCAGACTGAGTATCGGTTCACAGGCGCATAGCCGAGCGGCGAGCGCCGACACGGGTTCACTACGAGACGATCTGGCACTCCAAAAGCACTGCGGCCTCGCTAGTCGGCGAGTTGGAGGTGGGCCTGCAGGAATGCCCCGGTGCGGGTAAGCGCAGCCTCGGCCTCGTCAAGCCCGGGCGCGGACGCCTGGAAGACGTGCCCCACTTCCGGCGTAACGTCAAGTTGGACGGCGACGTCAGCCGCAGCCGCGGCGGCGGCGAGGCGCGTCGCGTCATCCAGCAACACCTCGTTTGAGCCGCACTGGATGAGCAGTGGTGCGATCCCGTGCAGATCGGCGAACAGCGGACTGAGCGCGCCGCTCGCAGGATCGGCGCTACCGGCGTAGTTGGCGAGGTTGCCTCGGAGCCGGTCCGGTGCTAGGGCTACGTCGACCGCGGCCCTCGTCTCCATGCTCCCCCCGGCCAGCGTCATGTCAAGCCATGGTGAGTACAGCACCGCTGCGGCTGGCTGCGCGAGCCCGAGATCACGTGCCGCAATGAGTGTGCCGAGCGCCAGGGCACCCCCGGCCGATTCGCCGAAGAAAGCGATCCGCTCCGGGCGGATACCTCTGTCGAGCAGGCCGCGGTACGACGCAAGCGCGTCGTCGGGGGCTGCGGGGTATGGATCCTCTGGGGCGAGCCGGTAGTCGACGGAGAGCACCATCGCGCGGGCCTGTCGCGCGAGCAGGCAGGCAAGGCCAGCACTGGCGCGAGCCGACCCGAGCGCGAAAACGCCGCCGTGGAAGTACAGGAGCGCGGCGTCCGTACTGGCCTCGGGCACCGAGATCTCCAGCGCGGGAACACCGCCGAGAGTCATTTCCGTGAGTGACACGTCAGACGGGAGCGGCGTTTGGAGCATGAACTCCTCAAACAGGGGTCGAAGCACGGACAGATCGCCGCGGTGCTCGGGCGGTATTGCGCTCAACAGTTCCGGGAACGACTTCCTCTCGGGCTGGCTCATGGAGCGCATCATCACGACCAGGCAGGTGAGACAGCATCACCTAACTCCGGTGAGTTCGTGCCGTAGAAGCCGACGGGTCCCTAACGCGGTCTTCGGATGGCAGTCGTCGACCTGAACAGCTAACGGTTTGACCCGACTAAGCTGGTCGGACCGAGGGATCGACATGAGGGACTCCGCAACAGCGCAGCCTAGGGAGGGTCTGGAGTGGCCGATCGCTCCAGGGGTTTCAGTCGCCCGCGGCCTGCTTGACCGGGAGCACCTTGTCCGGATGCTGGATCGGGGTGTGACGAGGCGGGCGACGGTCATCTCAGCGCCGGCGGGAAGTGGGAAGACCTCGCTGTTGCGTGCGTGGGCTCACCGTTCGACCGACGCTCCTCGGTTCGCGTTCGTGTCCGTCGAGCGCGACGAACAGGACGCGCAGCGGTTCTGGTCTCGTGTTCTGGATGCGATCCGTGGCTCGGCAGCATCGACCGATCATCACACGCAAGCGCCGGCGGCCGGGGTTCCAGGCGACGAACTGGTCGACGCGGTCGTTTCGGAGTTGGCCGACCAAGCCGAGCCGTTCGTGCTGATCATCGACGATCTCCACGAGCTGAGGTCCGCTGATGCCCTCGCGCAGCTCCAGCGGTTGCTCGAGGTGCTGCCGAGCTCGGCGAGCGTTGTGCTGTCCTCTCGCCGGGATCCCCCGATCAGGCTGCACAAGCTCAGGCTTGCTGGCGAGCTCACCGAGGTGCGGGCCGACGATCTCCGGTTCAGCGAGAGCGAGACGCGCGAGCTGCTTGCTGCATCGGGAATCAGCCTGTCCGACGATGGGGCGGCCGCGTTGTACGAGCGCACGGAAGGTTGGGCGGCTGGCCTGCGGTTGGCGATGATCTCCCTCAGTCGCCATGCCGACCCTGAGCGCTTCGTGGCGGAGTTCTCGGGCACCGACAGGGCGATCGGGGAGTACCTGATGGCCGAGATGCTCGAAGGCCAGCCGAGCGAGGTGCAGCGGATGCTGCTGCGAACCTCGCTCGTCGATCGGATAAACGGCGAACTCGCCGACCTGCTGGCCGGCCGCTCGGGCTCGGAGCAACTGCTGCTGGCACTGGAGGACGCCAACGCGTTCGTGGCATCGCTGGACGCTCAGCGCACCTGGTTTCGCTACCACCACCTCCTAGCGGACTTCCTTCGGCTGGAGCTTCGTCGAACGTTGGCCGATGAGGTTCCCGACCTGCACCGCCGGGCCGCGCGGTGGTTCGCCGACCACGGGGACATCGTCGAGGCTGTGCGGCACACGCAAGCCGCCGGGGATTGGCCCGACGCCGCGCGGCTGCTGGCGGACCACTTATTCAGTTTGACGCTCGACGGGAACGAGGGAGCGATCGCTGTGCTGTTGCGGTCATTTCCGGAAGGGCTGTCCGCAGATCATCCTGAGCTGGCTTTGGCTCACGCGGCGGTTCAGTTGGCACACGGGCGGCTGGAGGAAGCGGCTGCTCAGCTCGCGCTGGCCGAGTCCCACGTCGAAAGCGCCGAACCCGCCCGCGGCCGAGGACTCACCGTTGCTATCGCCTCGCTGCGGTTGGCGCTAGCACGGCGTAGCGGGCAGTTCAAGGAGGTGATCGAGCAGGTGAGCCTGCTGGATTCCTCGATCTCAGACGAGTCGAGCGGGCTGATCGCTATGAGCAGCGAGCTGCGCGGAGTCGCACTGATGAATCTCGGGATCGTCGAGCTGTGGTCAGGGCGACTCCTGGACGCCGACCGGCACCTCGCCCAGGGAGCGCAGCTTGCCCAGGCGATCGGCCGCCCCTACCTCGAGGTCGCGTGCCTCGCGCATCGAGGGTTCGCGTCAAGGCTGGTCTCGATCGTGACCGCACGTGAGCGCGGCGAGCAGGCCATCGCGCTCGCTGAGCGCTATGGCTTCGACGACCGCCCGATCGTCGCACCAGCATTCGCGGCGCTGGGAGCAATCTCGGTCTGGATGGGCGAGTTCGATGATGGGGAGGGTTGGCTACGCCATGCGTGGGAGGTTGCCGAGCCAGACGTTGACCCGGCCGCGGCGGTGTTCTTGTACGTGGCGACGGGCCAGCTGCACGCCGGACGCCGGCAACATCAATCGGCGCTGGAGCAGTTCGCAGCGGCAGCCCGGACGCAAGCGCTGCTCACCGGGGTGCACGCACTGGCGCCGCGGATTGCCGGGTCCCTCGCAGCGACACAAGCTCGCCTCGGGATGCTGGATGAGGCTCGCAGAACGCTCAGCGACTACTCCGCCGGACCGGAGCGGATGGGTGCCATCCAAGCGATCGACAACGCGCGCGCCGTGATCTTCATGGCGGAAGGGGATGCTGCGGCAGCCTTGGAGGCACTCCCAGATGTTCAGGACACGACCCAGGGCGTCCACGCGCTCACCCTTGTTGAGACGCATCTTCTAGCTGGCATCGCGCACCTGGACCTAGGAGATCAGGACGCCGCGGCTGCCGCCGCCGAGGCAGCGCTCGCAGCCGCCGAGCCAGACCGCCTGGTCCTTCCGTTCGCGATGACCGACGCCGCGGAGCTACTCGACGGACTCCCGCATCACCAGACCGCCCATGGCGCCCTGCTCACAGACATCGTCAGCCTACTGCGAGACGAATCGGCCCCGAGCATCGACCGGAAGCGCCTCGCGGAATCGGAGGAGCTCAGCCCGAGCGAGCTTCGCGTACTGCGATATCTCCCGACGAATCTGACCCGGGCCGAGATCGCGAGCGAGCTTTACGTATCCACTAACACGGTCGCCACGCACATCCGCAACATCTACTCCAAGCTTGGCGTCCGCGATCGCTCTTCCGCCGTTCGCCATGCGCGCGAGTTGCGGCTGCTGTCAACCAGCCGCTCCTGAACCTCCCGCACCCAGCGCGGCCCTTACTGCGCACGCGCAACAATCACCTGATCCGGGCGTAGACGGCTCACCGGACCGGCACACATGATCGCGCGGTGACCACGCCACCGGGCTTGTACGCGATTCGGATAAAGGGACGGCTCGGAGCTACCGCCCTGTCCGCCTTCCCCTCGATGGTGCCCGAGCTGACGGACAACGAGACGGTACTCACCGGCTCTCTGGAAGACCAATCGGCATTGTTCGGCGTCCTTGCGCAGATCGAGGCGCTCGGACTCGACCTGCTCGAACTCAGACAAATACACGCGGGAGCAAGACCGCCTGGCGGTCGCTCTCCACGAGCACAAGAGCTGGGTGAATCACCGACTTTCGACGATGACACGCCACCTGCTCGCCGGTGACGATCCGACCACCCGTCATCGACTCCCTACGGCATGACAGTAATCGCATAGACGTGACAACCGCAAGTCGGTCTCACGTATCGGGCGCGAACGCGGCCTGAGCACGACGGTAAAACGACGACCGAATGAACTCCAGCACACGTGAGAGCAGCGCGTACAGGCGGTGGCTTCCAGCGGCGAGGGGCGCCGCGGATGAGCCTCGGCGCAAGCTCTACCCGAGCGCCGCAGGACTCTGAGCGTCGACGAGATCTTTGATGATTGTCAAGTCGCGGAGGTTGTGTGTGAGCAGCTTCGCATGGTGGACGTTGGCCGTCGCGGCTATGGCTAAATCCGCCGCTCGGCGTCGCGGTTGCCCGCCGCGATCAGCAACCGCGGCCTGTAGCCGCCCCCACTCTCGAGCAACCACATCGTCCACCGGCAAAGGTCGGAAATGCGATTCGATCCATCCAAGTCGCGAAGCTCTCGTTGGGCGACTGTCATCGTCGGCGACGAGTAATCCGAAGTGCAACTCGGCGATCGAAACACTGCTGATCGCAGCCTCAAAACGCTCGGGGATCGGTACCCCAGCGATCAGCACCGACGTATCGAGGACTACTCGCTCCACGGATCGCCCAAAGCCGCGCCGAACCGGGTGAGGTCCGCGTCAAGCGAGGCGTCGAGCGGCAGAGTCCAGAGGTCAGCGAGCTGTGAAGCGGCTAGCCAGGACTGCGTCCGTATCGGGCCGAGTTCCGCCACGGGCCGGCCGGAGACAGTGATCGTGAACTCCTCCCCTGCCTCGGCGCGACGGAGCACATTCCCCACCTGATTGCGTAGTTCCTTCTGGGGGATGACGGGCATATGAATATGGTAGCACTACTGCTACCTGCAGATAGTCGGTCCCTGAGACGACGTATGGCGACACTGAGTGTCCCGATAGCTACAGTCGCTCTTTCAGCACATGCTCGACACATATCGCACACTCATCGACCATGCGTACCGGAATTCGTAATGAGCCCAACTGAAGACATGAGCGAATACACCTTGTCAGTGGCTGAGGTCGCGAAGACCCTCAATGTGCAGCCTATGACGATTCGCCGTTGGATTCAGGATGGCCGACTGGCAGCAAGGCGCGTCCCCGGCACCAAGCCGTACAAGCTTCGCCACGCCGACGTGGACGCCCTGGTCCGAGGGGCCGACGTCGTGACCCAGAAGCCGTTCGAACCCGAAACCGAGGGCATGGCCGGGATGGACTCCGCAGCGATGCTGCTCGAGCCAGTCGAGGCGGACGCTCAATGAGCCGCGCGACTGCTGTTGAGCGCGTCCGGGAGGCCCAAACCGATTGGGACAAAGCGATCCGCGCACACGAACAGGCAATGCCGGAACTCCTCCCGTTCGCGGCGCGGCTGCGAGAGACCTCCGTTGCCGCTGCGAAACAGGCCGCCGCGTTCGAATACGCCGTCGAAGCCGGCCTCAGTGCCCTTGCGAAGGACCCCGTCGTACGGCACCCCCCGCGTGAGCTTTCACCGGACGCGAACCGACCCGGCAATCCGCAGACCTGGGAGCAGTTCGATGACGCCGTTCGCCAATGGCAGGACGCATGGCAGAGCGGTTCCACCACAACCGTCGCCCGAGCACTCCGACGACTCGCGACCTTGACCGAAATGCTGGGCGACCAAACCGACGAGCTCCGTCGCAACGCGACGACCACGGGAACTGCAGTAACGACCGACGCGGCGCGGGCTGCCGGCAACCCGCGTTAGCCGCCCGCCGTCAGCTGCAGTCGGAAGCTGAGCAGCCGGTTAGCTGGGCTGCCCGCTTACGGGTCCCGATGGACCGGTCACGGATGGGGCCGCGATCGTCGGTGGGTGTAGAAGTGCAGGGTTCGATGGCTCGAGGAAATCCATGATCGTGTTTGCGTTCGCGTCTCGCCTCGTGAGCGCGGGCAAATTCCATTTGGCCTCGATCGTGGCGAGGACGGACGTGTGGTCGTGCACCACGTTGGTCACGGCGCCGGGTTTCGCGTAGGGCGAGACAACGATCGCTGGTACGCGCGGTCCGTACTGGGTGTACCCGACGTTGGGTCCGCCGCCCTGGAGAACGGGGGCGATGCCGTCCGGCGGGATCGCGGGCGGCGGTACGACGTGGTCGTAGTAGCCGCCATGTTCGTCGTAGATGTAGACCATGCAGATGCTCGGCCATTGAGGTGAATGGATTAACCCCCGCACCACGGAGTGAGCCCATGACTCGCCGTAGTACATGTCCTGCGGGTCTTCCTCGGTCTCCGCGGGATCGTTGTGGCTGAGGTCAGCGTCGATCAGCTCAAGCCATGCGCGGAATGGCTGTGGTAGATCGGCGATCGGCTTGCCGATCTTCGACGCGAGGCCGATTCGAGGATCTACGAAGCTGACCTGCGGCAGGCTGCCGGACCGGCAGTCGGCGAAGAACTTGTCGATCGTGTGGTGATGACCGGCGTGAAGCAGGATGTCGCGGCCGATCACCATGCTCATCGGCACATCGGAAAAGTAGTTGGACCAGCCAATGTTGTTGTCGGAGAGAAGACCGAAGATCGTGCCGCTCGCCGGGGAGTCAGCCACCAACGGGTCGCCAGCGGTAACGGTCGTTCCGTATGCCGTACCGGCAAGGAGAAAACGGCGGTTGGGGTACGTCGGCCCAGGCAGCGACGAGAACCACCGGTTGCCAAGCGTGAACGTCGAGGCGAGCGAATACGCAAATGGCAGGACCTCGGGCGTGTAGTACCCCATCGGCTGGGTCGACTTAGCTGCGCGAACAAAGCCATCCATGGCCCCGCCGTTGATCTGCTCATGGCTTTCCTGCCAGCTCTGGTTGACGTCTGACCCTTGCGCCGTGTTCTCCAACGGGAAGGCGGTCACCTGATCAGGCATACCGGTGACCCCCGGGTTCCAGTCGACTGCGACACCGTCAACGAACGTGAGTCCCTCAACGTCCGGCCGGCTGCGGGAGAGTGCGCCGAGAAGGTTGTCGAAGGAGTGGTTCTCCATCATCACGACGACCAGATGCTCAAACGGCATGCCGTGGTTCGTGGTCCCAACTGGCAAATCAGGAACCGGCCGGCTCCCAGGCTGACGACCGGCTCCAATCGTCTGGTCCGACGTTGTCGCTGGCATGGAACGATCCTATGCCAGGCATCCGGGCGCGGGCTGTTTGTTGCCTGAGGCCCTTGTTACGCGCGCCACCGGATGACTCGACGGGAGTGGGCGAGCAGCGGAAATGGAGCTATTCGCTCGTCAGCTTCTTCGGCCTCAAGCTCCGCCCGCGCCCGCTTCCCCGAGGCGGGCATAACGGTCCACCGATGCCAATTGACCTGGCTAAGGGCCCGACAATCGCTCACTCCCGAGTGAGGTTTCGGGACACGTTGGGGACACGTGCCGATGAGCAACTAATTCTTGTCAAAGAAAAAGCCGTAACCGTTCAGTCCCTGGGCTCAGGTAAGTGCTGGGAGGGGATCGCCGCGGTTGTGGGCGGTGATCAGTTCGGCCAGGAATTCGAACAGGGAGCGGTGTTGTTGGCGGCAGGTAGCGGCGGCGGAGAGCGCACGCTCAGCGAATCGTTCACCGTTCTGGGATCGGGTGCCGTGTGAGAGTTTTCGGTGAATGACGGGGCCGCGGAGCGCGCGCTCGGCGGGGTTGTTGGTTGGCTGCACACCGTCGATGGTCACGAACGTCCAGAGCGCCGGCCAGATCTTCAGGAGGTTGTTCGCGAACACGCGATGCAGTCGTGTGCGTGGACTCTTGCGGCCAGCGTGGGTGAGCAGTTCCTGTAGCTCTGTCTGGACCGGCTCGATCTCGGTCGCCAGCCGTTCCGGGTCCTGGTGCTCGTGCTGAAAGGCGCGCCACGCTTTGAACACGCGGCCCGTGAGTAGGAGGCCCTGCTCACCGAAGATCTTCTGCTCGGCGAGACCTTCTGAGTGGCGACGGAAGTCGCGTTGCAGGTGAGACCAGCACACCTGCCGGCGGTTCGGATCAAGGTGCTGGTAGCCGGGCCAGCGGTCAGACACAACGATTCCGTCATAGCCGGCGATCAGCTGATCGAACTGTTCACGGTTGCAGTGCTCAGCGACCTGGAAGATCGACGCGTCTGGAGTGCACATGCCCCACAACGCGCGAGAGTCCCCGGCGGTCCGCCACCCGGTCTCATCCACGTGCACCGCGTGCTGGGTGAGGATCCAGTCACGCAGCGCCTCATGCCCGTCAGCCAACGCGGTACTGGCGTGCTGGCAGATCGCATCAACGCTACCGGTCGATAGGCGAGCGCCGAACAGCTCGCCGGCGAGTTCCGCGATCCCCCGCCGGGAGATCCGGTTCCGTGCGGTCAACGTCACGATCGCCGCGCGCAACCTCGGCCCGAACGCCGAGTCGCCGACACCCGCCGGCAGCGCGGCGGTCGTCCGGGTCCCGCACTCCGGGCAGTGCAATCGGTGCGTTCGGTGCTCGACCAGCACCACGCTGATCGGCGGCAGCTCCGCGACCTGGTGACGGCCGAACCGCCCACCCGGCGAGCGCTCATCCAAAGTGAATTCATGCCCGCAACCCCGGCACTCCTGCGGATAGTGCGCGACGATCTCATCAACCTGATCCTCGGGGGCAAGCCTGCGGCCCGTCCCGGCGTGCCCCTCCTGAGCGCCCGCCTCACGCTTTGCGCCCTCCTTGGCCAGCAGCTCCTTCGCCTTCAAACGCGCCTCAGCCCGCCGCTGCTGCCGTGATTTCGGGGGATCCTGCGACGGCGGCTTGGAGCTCGTTCGTGAGTCCTGCCGCGCCTGAACCTCCAGCCGACGCAACCGTTCCTCAAGCCCCGCGATCTGCGCGTCATACGCAGACGTCAGCTCCAACAGAAACGCGACACAACCCTCACGCCCCTGGTCATAGACCGCCTCGGCCGCAGCCCGATCCATACCCACAAGATTCGCCGGAAACCACGCCGAACCTTGTTATGGAGACCAACAACTGAACGGTTACAAAAAGCCCCGGTTTACCAGGGCTTTTTTAATACCGCGGGGGGGATTTGAACCCCCACGCCCTTGCGGGCAGCGGATTTTGAGTGCCTGTGAGCGCTTAGGCGCCTTTCGCGGTATTTAGGCGTTCACCCTGCAAATGTTGAACTTTCGGGGCTGTCTGGGTCTTCGGCGTTTAGGCCGGTTTCGCGGGCTCTGTCTGCCCCCCGTCTGCCCCCGGCCTGCTCCTCGACGATTTCCGGCAGCGCCAGCGGCGCGCCGATCGACTCACCCATCAAGTGAACGTAGGTGTCCAGAGTGAAGCTCGGTTTGTGATGTCCGAGCCACTTCTGGACCTGTACGACATTGCGCCCCGCCGCGAACATCCGCGACGCGGCCGTGTGCCTGAAGGTGTGCCAGCCCGCCCAGCCGAGCTCGTCGCCATCGAGCCGCCCCGAGGCCCGGTCAAGCGTCGGCTTGAGCACCAGATCGCGGGTGTGTTGGTAGTGCATCCGCAGGCCCCTCGGGGACGTGAACAGGAGATCGTCGGGGCCTCTCTGCAGCCGCCAGAGGCGGCGCGCGAGCCCGGGGCTGAGTGGGATGTCGCGGCGGCCGGCGCTCGACTTCGGCAGCTTCACAATGCCGACGCGCTTGCCGTCAGAGTTGCGTGCCTTGTCGGAGTAGGCACGCCGGACGCGGAGGACTGGCCCGTCCGCTGTTGTGGCAAGGTCGCCGCCTCGGAACTCGCAGAGTTCGCCCCAGCGAGCGCCGGTCTCGCCGGCGGTGTCGAACAGCAACCGGTCCTCGTCGGCCGCCGACGCGAGCACGGCGGCAAGCTGCTCGTCGGTGAACGGCCGCTTCTCGACGGTCGCACTCGCCGGGTCGCCCGCGAGGTTGATCCGGACGGTCGCTGGATTCTTCGGGAGCTCGTCGTCCTCGACGGCGTCGGCGAACATCGCCTTCAGTGGCGCCAGATGCTTGACGATCGTCCGCGTCGCCAGCGGCCGCCGCAGCCCGACCTTGTCGCGGCGCTCGGTGGCGGTCGGCTCAGTCGCGAGCCATGCGATCAGCGCCTTTACGTGCTGGCGGGTGATCTGGTGGGGCTTCAGATTTCGCGTCTCGAAGAACGGGATCAGGTAGAGGTTGAGACTCTCGCTGTAGTCAGCGCGCGTGCTCTCTGAGAATCCGCGGTTGGTCCGGCCCTGATAGCCCGCGATCCAGGTCCGAGCGTAGTCGCCGAAGCTGCCGCGGACCGCGGCCGAGATCGGCCCCGCAAGCTCGGCCTTGGCCTTTGCGGAACGCGCCTCCTCCATTGTGTCGGTGGTGCCGCGACCGCGATCACGACCGGCAACCCACTCGTAGCGCTCGCCGACCTTGGATATGCCGGGGTAGCGGGTTCTGATGCGCTTCGTCTTAGCCATCGCTCCGGCACTGGCCGACTGATTCCGTGAACTCCGCAAGGGCAGGTTTGAGCTCGCCGCTTCGGACCCACACGAGTTTGATCGTCATCGATGAGACCCGGTTGGGCCCGTCGGCAACGGCCTCGAACGAATCGGCTTTCACCATCGTCTCCAGCCTACCGTTGGGCGAGCCATGCGTCGAGCTCGGAGAGCCGAAACAGAAGCCGCGACCCGTCCTTACGGAATGGGATCGCGCGCTGATGCACGAGGTCATAAATCCGCTGGCGGCCGGCGCCTAAGTGTGTAGCCGCCTGCACAACGCCGACCCAAGGTTCGGCCCCTCCCGCGTCGAGCCCGAGCAGGTCGCGCAGCCGACCGAGGGCCGCCGGATCACTGGCGAGTTCGTCGAGGATTAGCTGGGCGAGATCGGGCACGCTGCCGGCGCCTTTCGCTCACGCCCGGCCCGGGGCTTCAGCGCTAACAGTGATGACGGCGCTTGTTTTGGCCCGATCTCGACTCGTGTTTCTTCCCCGTTGCAGCGGCCAGACCGACGTCGCTTCCCTGCCCCCGCGTCTTCCGAGTGTCGGGCCGCCAGCGAGTGATCGCTTCTCGGCATGCACGCCCGTTTCCTCTATTGCAGCCAGCCGCCGTTCGAGGCCCTCAAACCGGGCTGCGGCATCAGAAAGGGCCTTCGCGGCTATCAACAACGGATCCGTCAGCTGGTCGACCGCAACTGGCGAATTCCCTGCTTGATGCGCATTGTGGACACGAGCGGCCATAACAGAACGGTACCGTGCGATACTGATGCGCGTGATGACTTCGTCTTCAATTCCTATCACGCTGTGGCCGTCTTCGCCGATCCTGCCTCTGGTGCACGTGAAGGACCGACAGGCCGAGGGCGGGAGTGCGCCTTTGCCGTCCGAGTGGATCATTCGCGATCTGTTCAAGCTCAACCTCGACCGTGACGTTGAGGTCCAAGCGTTGCTCGACCGCTTCCCATGGCTTTGGTCGCCGGCGTGGCCGCGGAACGAACTCGATCGGGCCATCATCCCCGCTGAGCGGCATCGTCACCTCCGCTCGCTCGATGTCGGATGGGAGCCGTTCTGCGGCGTCGAAGACGCGCGCTGGTGCCTCAAGGCACTCCGCGCGCTAGTAAACACCTGGATCTGCGCTTGCTCCAGCCGAGATCCGCTGGGCTACTGGGCCGACGAGGGATTCATCACCCACGACCCATCGATCGAGTTCGGGATGGGCTTCGACGTGTGGCGGGCATTCGCGACGATTCTGAACAGCGGGCTGCAGATCTGGACGCCAGGCGCACGCTTTGGGGACCCTGCCGACTCGGTGGCCTTTGACCTCTTCACGGCGGGATGTCAGCAGCTTTTCAACTACATGGTGACCAAGGACGTCACCCCTCGTCGCTGCGAGAACGCGAAATGCCAGCAGATGTTCGTGCATCAGCTGGGCGGCCCCGGAAACTGGCATCGCAACAAGGGAGTCAAATATTGCTCCGCGAAGTGCGCAAGGGCGGAGGCACAACGCCAGTACCGACGCCGTAGTAAGACAGCTCCCGTCGAGCCGTCAGAGCGCCGCCCCCAGTAGGACGCTCCTTGAAACCTCGCGTCATTGGGCGCTGCCGCAGTGGCGGCAGCCCGACGTGACCTCTCTCGGAATCAGCCGAACGAGTTGGAGCCCGGAGCGAGGACGGTGATCCCTCGACTGCGGGCGGCGTCCTGCATGCGTTTGTCGTAGGCGAGAACAGCCGTCAGGTCATCTGCGAGTGTCAGGGCCGATGCGACATGAATCGCGTCGAGTGTTCGCAACTCGAGCGGTTTGAGCGAAGCTGCTGCGGAGCGGACTTCGACGTCGAGGGGGACCTCCGCGAGCGCCGCGAGTAGCGCAAGGATCGCGTAATCGTCTGCGACTTCGGCGGTCGCGTCCGCTCGTGCTCGCGCCACGGCGCGAGCCAACTCGATTGAGGTGATCGCGCTCGTCGCGAGCTCGCCAAGGTCTGACAGCGCCTGTTCGAGCGCATCGCTCTCAGCTTCGCGAACCACGAGCTTGACTAGGGCGGAGGTGTCGATGTAGACGACGCCCTGCGGGGCGTCAGGCACGCTCGCCGCGCTGCTCCTGAACCGCGCGGGTGCCGGCATCGGTGACCGCTCCTCGTAGCGGCCCGCGGTCGGCAAGGACGTCTGTGAGCGTCCGCGACGGAAGCTTCACCCCGCGCGTAGTCGCGAGTCGGCGCAGCGTCGGGGAGGGAGTTGGTGACGCGTGTTCAGTTCGTCTTGCCATGCGCAAAATGATACCGGGCGCTTTAGGACGGAGGGCGAGCTGACAGAGCCGGCAGACCGAGGGTCGCGTCCTGCTCATGACGACGCGCGCGAACAGACACCGCCCTGTACCTGTGCGGCTAATTAATTAACTGACCCGCTGGCGGCAGCGTCACGGGGCTGAACTTGCTGCAAGACCTGCGCCCACCTCGTCGCCGTCGACGTCGGGATGCAGATCTGGCAGTGGTCGCTCATGACTACCGCTCGATGCCGCCGTCCGCGCCCTGGTCGTTGGTGTGGGGGCGGGCGCGGGGCGGCTCGTAAGATGGCTGTCTCGCCAGCTCGTCGTTGTGCTGCGCGATTCGGTAGCGCAGCTCGTCGGTGAGTATCTCGGCGCTTGAGGCGTCAGGGTCGGTGATCCCGGCGCCGATCCTCGCGGCAGCGAGTCCTGGCGCAGCGCGTCGGCGATCTCGCCGGTCCCGGCCACTTCGCGTTGTGCCCACGGGGGGCGGGTGAGAACCTCGACGCGCGCGGCCTCGGCCAAGTTCTCGGCCGTCGGCTCCTGGCGATATTCCTCGATCGCCAGGTCCCGGGAAGCCTGGGCCCACTCGCCCCAGGCGCGCGTCGCAGTCTGTTGCGCGGTCTCGCGGAGCTGGGCGAGCTCCTCTACCTGGCGGCGTGCGCTGCGGGCCTGCGCTGTCGCGATCTGCGCCTGCTCATGGCGTTCGGCGGCCGCAGCCGCCGCTCCGTCTGCCAACTCGATCACCTGTGGGGGGTCTTGGGCACTGTAGATCGGGGAGTTTGGCCGCCACTCCTTGCTGTCCGCGAAGGACCGTTCAGCGCGGTAGTGCTGCTGGCGGAGGGCCTCAAGCTGCTCGGTGGCCTGCTCGACCTCGCGCTTGTACTCGCGTCGACCAAGGCCCTCGGGCCGCTTCGCGGTGAGTTGCGCCACCTGGCGCTCAAGGCGAACGAGCTGCTGGCGGCGCTCGATCAGCTCGCGGGCTTGCTGCACGCGGGCCAGGTCGACCATCGTTGCTTTGTCGCGGGCGGCTTTCCACTCGTTCTCGACCTCGCGTGCGGTGTGTTCCAGGTCGTAGGCCTGTTCTTGGGCGTCGTCGAGCTGCTGGTCGAGCTGGGCAATAGTCGACTTCGCCTGCGTATAGGCGTCGGCCGCCGCAGCATTGACCGCCTGAAACTCCTTGACCCGTGCGAGGTCCGGCACCGGCGACTGCTGCGGCATGCTGCTGGCGGCCGCCGGAGACACGTCGCGGACCTCGAGTTGCTGATCACGAATCTGAGTGGCTTTTTCTGCGGTGACCTCTTGGCGGCGCTCGATGACTGCGGCCCGCAAGACTTCCGGGGTCCAGCGGGCCTGCTTGCCGGTCAGCCACACGTCGGCGCGGTCGACTTCCGCAAACGCGTACCCCGCGCGACCATCATGGCTGACCGCTCGCGCCTTGATCCCGCGTGCGGTGAGCTGCGCCTGAAAGTCGGCCGTCGTGCCGTCCGAGTGCTCAAGCGCCTCGTTGATCTTCAAGTGGATGCGCTCTACCCGGCCGGTCAGCTCACGCGGCTCCAGGTCGGTGCGCTGCTGGCTCTTGGGCAGGAAGTGCTGCTGCTCAGCCAACTCAGTCAGGCCTAACTCTCGGGCTGTGAGCTCCGCTGCCGCGTTCACGCGTTTAAAGTCGAATGCAACGCTCGCGAGCTTCCCGGTCTCGGTGTGCGTCCGCTGGATGACCAGGTGCGCATGGTCGAGTCCGTCACGGTTCGCGCCGTGCTTCACCAGCGCCCACCGGTAGTACTCGTCAACGCGTAGCTTCTCGACCATCGAGAACGCAGCCAGCCGCCACTCGTCGAGTGTCGGCTGCTCTCCTGGCGGGCAACTTATCGGCACATGCCAGAGGTTCATCGTCGCCTCTTTCCCGAATCGCTTCGCCGGCGAGTTCAACGCTCTGGCAAGCCCGATCCGGGCCTTCTCACTCGTCAGGTCTCGGCCGACGTCGCTCATCAGCAGCTCAACGTCGAAGCTCCCGACAACCAGCTCGGGGTTCTCATGCTCATTCGCTTTTCCAGGTCCGGCCAAGTACGCGACCAGCCCACCGGCCGAGCTCCCCTTTGACCGACTTCCCGATCATCGCCTGCGCTGCATCCCGTCGATGAAATCCTCAATCGACCGCATCGTGTCAGTGATCGCTCGACGCGCACCGCTCACGTCGGCCAGCTCTCGCTCGGTGTGTGCGTAGCGCGCGAGCTGGTTGACGTTTGCGCCCACTCTCGCCACATCCCGCTGCAGCCTCGAGAGCTCATGCACGGTGACGTCGATCGGCACGTTCTCCCGCTCCCAAGCGGAGCCCTTCAACGCTCCTTCGAGCAGAAGCCGCTGGATGCTCAGACCACGCTGGTCAGCCAGCACTCGCAGTTGCTCAAGCTCACTTTCGCTGAGCTTCAACTGCATCGCGCGGTTCCGTTTCGTTCCGTCGCTGGGGCGGCGCGCGCCGCTGGCTTTTCCCCGAAGGGGCGAGGCCTCAGGATTGTGCATGAACGCAGTGAAGCACACTCCTGAGGATACCTCGCTAACGTCGCCTACGTCGGGCGCGCTTTTGGCGAGTGGGAGGTGAATCGTGGATCGACGGGCGAGATGTGCATTCGCGTTGGCGCGCGCATCCGTCGCCTTCTGGAATTAGCCCAACCCAACAGCGGCCACGGCTAGCCCGCCCGCTCCGGTCTCAGTCGACGCGAAGGAGTGCTCCGCCCAAGGCCACTCGGTCGCCGGGATGGAGCTGACACCGGCTGACACGGTGGCCGTTCAGGTAGCTCCCATTCGTGGACGAGAGATCGTGAAGGACCCAGGCACCGTCGCGCGGGATGAGAAGCGCATGACGCCGAGACACTGAGATGTCGGTGAGCACCACATCGCAGCCCCTGCTCCGACCGATGGACAGCTCTCGTGCTGCGCCGCTCCAATCGAGGGCGAGCAGCGTCTCCGGCGGCTCAGGTTCAAACAGCGCCCCCAGCCGAGAGACGACAGTGGTCTTCAGCTGAGACACGCGGTCGTGCAGGCCTCTATGACCCTCGCGGAGATGGAGATCGCCGACCAACAAATCAGGATCAACAAGCGTGCCGTGAAACACCTCGTCAAGACGGAATAGAAGCGTCTTATGGCTGATCAGCCCGTCAGCGTACGCAGCGCTCAGTCGCTGTGCCAGACGCTCGCGAGCACTTCCAGCAAACACCATGCCGAAAGTCTCCCACTGATACGCACCAGCGTCTACAACGGCACCCGGCGGCTGTCGCAACGATCGAAACCCGTGCGTGAAGCGGCTCGGAAATAGGCTCACAAAATGCAACGTTGCCCATGCTCCGGCTATCCAGGACTCGGTGGGCCCGCTTCGTCCGACGACTCACCCTCGGACGAGATCTGTGTCTCGTGTGGAATCCAGTTCGGTTACGACGACGCTGCTGGCGGAGATTCGGAAGCGCGGCAGCAGGTCTACCGCCGCTGGCGTCAGCGTTGGCGCAGCGAGGGATTCCCTTGGTTTTCCCACGCCACACCGCCTCCGCTGAACTGGAATCCGGAAGCGCTATTGCCGGACTGAGCGTAGTCGAACATCTTGATCTGCCTACTGCTTTGATCGAGGACTAACAGCCTGGTCGATCTCGAAGCGTGGCTGGTTATCGCTCGTAGATATCGCGACGGTGCCCGAGCGTGACAATGACGACGAGAAGCACGTCATCTTCGATCGTGTAGATGATCCGATAGTCGCCTACGCGTACCCGCCATGCTGGACGGCCACGCAGGGGCCTGGAAGCTGGCGGGCGGGATCCTCGAAGCAGCGCGATCGCAGCTTGTATTCGCCGGGCGACCTGTAGATCGAGTTTGCGTAGCGCTCGCGCCGCAGCGGGTCGCAGCTCGATCTTGTAACGGCTCACTCCCAGCCCAGGTCAGCCTTGGCTTGGTCCCAGGGAATGTTCGGACCTTCTTCGGCCATCGCGGCGTCAAAAGCCTCGGCATCCTCTGCATCCTCAAGCGCGGCCACAAGCCGGGCATAGTGCTCCGGGCTGATCAAGACTGCGGCGGCGCGCCCATAGCGCTCGAGAATCAAGGGCTCGTCGCGGGCCTTGTCCACCGCATCCGGGAGGTTTTGACGAGCCGCACTTACGGTCATGGTTGTCATACCAAGTATTGTACAAACTAGAGTCTATCTTGTACAGCTTCGATGGCGAGATGGGCCGAGAGCAGAGTGCCGCATCGATCGACAAGGAGTAGCGGCTCTCGCTTGGGCGAGATACTTCCTCATGCACCCTGTGAACATGGTTCGGTCTCGGCGTTTGTCGATCGGGTACTTGAAGACCTGCGTTGGGAGGATGGAATGTTCGTGGGTCGTCGGCCTGATACCAGCGTGCCTGGAGTCGTTGTGATCCAGTCCGGCGAGGAGGGCCGGTTTCCGCCTCGCGTTGCCGCGTCTCAGTTCTGCGGACTCGGTATGACGTTCGTTGCAGACCTCCAGTTGCATCTCAGTCGGGTGTATCGACGTCCCGTGCCAGCCTGCCCGCTACATGATCACTCTTTGGTCTGTGAGACGACGGCGGATGGGGTCGAGTGGGTTTGCCCGGACGCCGAGTGGCGCTGTGCGGTCGGTGACTATGAAGAGCAGGCGTGGCCGCCCGAGGGGCTGTCTGATGGCGGTCTCGCTGCCGCTGTATCGCGCAGGTAGCGCAGGCACGGGATCGATGGGGTGCGTCGCATCGGGGTAAGCGACGAAGATGGTCGTGCGGTCGCCAGGATCGGCGTGTGGCCGATCAGCGATGCGTTGACCGAGAAGCTGGCGAGACCCTGGCACCCGTCCTGGTTGAAGTCCACCCAAGGCCGGGGCCTCTGCCCAGGCGGGCATGAAGTGCCGTTTGACTGGCGCAGCGATCCCGCACGCGCTGCCGCTCAGATCGATCACCAACACCTGTGGCCTCGCGACTAGATGGCTGCTTGCGTGGCGTAGCGATCGTCTACCGGGATGCGACCGGTACTAGTCCTTTGCGGCAAGGCGATAGCGAGCCGGACGGCTCCAATCGGCGAAGTAGACGTCGTTGTGAGCAGGCCGGTCCGTAAGGCTCCCGCGGTGCGGAGGACCCGTCATGACCAGACTGACACGTTCGTGGCGCGCAATGGGTGGCGCGCCGCATTGCGTCGCTTCCTAGCCCGGATTCGCCGGTAGGCGTGTCGTGGTGACCGTCTCTGCTGCTGGGATGGTCAGTGGCGAGGTGATCGGGGTCTGGTTAGTGTCGTTTGGTGTCGGGGCCTGTCGCGGGGTGCTCAGTGCGGTCGTTGCCGCGTGTTTTCGGGCAGGCTGACGCGAGGCACTGGTTTGCTGTCGTTGGTGGAAGCGGCGGGCTGGTTCAGCAGAGCGCGGGGTTGGATCGCAGCCGGCGGAATGCGGCAGCGAGCGCGGTTGGCCCATGGCCAGTCGGCCTGGAGCCTGAGCCGGGTCCGGCGGCCGTGGGACACGATCCGTCCGGCGGTGTGCAGCAGTCGGTGGCGCAGGCGTTTGGGCTCTGCGACGGCCATCGTGGCGTCGAGGCTCAGCAGCCGGATCCAGCAGAGGAAGTCTTGCGCGATCAAGGAGAGAAGCCAGGTCTGGTTGTGCTGGAAGGCGTGGTGCGGGAGGTTCCGCATGCCGGTGTCTTTGCCGTTGCGGATGCAGTCCTCAACGCGGGCGCGCTGGCGGTGGCGGGCCTCCAGTTCGGCGACGTGATCGCCGGGGTGGTCGGTCAGAAAGCACGTGTGCCGGTAGCCGTGTTGATCGAAGATCTGAAACTGCGCGCCGGGGTGCGGTCGTTCGCGGCGGACGATCAGCCTGGAGCCCTCAGGCCAGGAGTCGAGGTTGACCAGGCTCGTGACCTCAGTTACCCACGCCCCGTCGCGCTGGGAGCCACCGTTGTCGATCGCCTGCTGCCACTGGCGTTCAGGGACCTCAACAACAGCGTCACGGACTCGCTCATCGAGCGGATAGCCGAACGAGAACCGAAGGCCCGCTTCACGACAGTCCGCGGCGAACGCGTGGCGGCGCCGGCCGGGTCGGCCCGGACCAGCATCTCCCGCCCGAGATCAGCGGCAGGGATCTGCCCGAGCGCAAGCCCGAGCACCTGGAAGTGATCGGCAGCGGTGTTCAGCCCCGCGTTCCCCGGCCGCAGGATCGCGGCCAGCGGCTCGCCGGTCTCCGCCAACCAGCACCCGAGCGGATAGAACCCGAACCCGTGCTTGTAGTCCCGGCCGCCGGGTGCTCTTCCGAGTGCGCGGTGATCAGCGTCGCGTCGATATCCAACGTGATCTTGGCCGGGCGCCCGCATCCCACGCGCGAGCACGCGCCACAGCCTTTGCCTGACGAACCCGGCCAAGAACGGCCTCATCGACCGACTTGATCGTCCGCTGAGTCGTCGTCTCAGACGCCGCAGGGCCCAGCAGCGACTGCTGCCCCGCGAGCTGCCCGATGTCGCTGACGCAATCCCCGCCGTCAGCAAGCATCACCGCGACATCCCTGAGCACCCCTCCGGATCATGAGCCGACACCCGTCGACGGGTGACCGCCAACGCCTCAGACAACGCGGCGGTCAAAACAGGTCCGATCCGCTGCCTCAGCGAGCAGCACCGTCCCCGCATGCGACAGCAAACCATCGCCGTCCGCGCTGACAATTACCGTTCCCGGACGAGGCATTGGCTTCACCAACTGGGTGTCCTCCTGGATCGTGACTTCGAGACGTGGAAATCACGATTCTCACGGGCCGGGAAAATGATCCCAGTTACCCGCGCTCAGACCCCTACCGGCGAATCCGGGCTAGTTCACGTCAACGGTGATGATCGGACCTGACGTCCCCTCATAGTCCGCGTCGGTGGATGTGAACGTAACCTGGATCTGGAACGTTCCGACAGCGTAAAACGAGAACGCGCAACCAACCGCTGACGCACCGTCGGTCGCCATCCCGGTGCAATTATCCGCGTCGGTGACCTGATTCTGATCAGACCAATATGACGAGTCTGAGCCCTCCGGTTGCCCGTCGACACTGACGACGGCGAAGGTCAGATACCCGGTCGGGAATGTCTCGCCGGGAAGGTTTCCTGTCACGTCCACGTCGAGGAGGAACGCGCTGCTCGGCTGCGTGTAACCGATAGTGGGGCCCACCCGGTGCCGCCCTCGCGGTTGTCCGACCAATCGAGAGCGTTGATGATGGCTGTCGAGACGCGTACCGACGGCTTGGTGATCGCGATCTGATGGGCCGGCCACTCGGTTGTGCTGGTGGTGTCACCGCCGGGATATGCGACCCGGTATGACGACGGGGTGCCGGTGACGGTCACTTGCAAGACGCGGATGTTCCGCTCACGACGACATTGCAGGTGTCTCCGAGTTGGTCGGTGAGCGTAACGCTGGTTGCCCGTTGAACCCGTCGGGGTCTGTCAACGTTGTCGTGGCTGAGGAGCCGACGAAGAGGGTGCTGATCGTGGCGGCGTTGTCCGAGTCCCACTCCTTGACCACCGGAGCCAGCGTGGGCGTAGCGGGAGTTGGCGCCGGCTTCGTCTTGAGCGTGACGGTGACCTTCGTGTCACGCTTCTCGTGCCGGGCGGCCTTCGGGGCCTGGCCTGTGATCTTGCCGGTTCTCGGGCCGGTGATCTTCCCGACCGTGCAGTGAGCGTGCTCGAGCTTCGTGCGGGCCTGTGCGAGCGTGTCGCCAGTGAGGCGTGGGACGATGCAGCCTTTCGCTTTGGCTGTTGCGGCGGTGGCGCTTATTAGTAGCGTCGTGAGGGCGACTGCGACCGCTGCGGCGAGTCTGATGCTCCGTGTACCGTCCATGGTGAGAACCTGCTGGGGTCTTATCCAGCCCGCGGGTCGCTACAACGGTCCCGGGGGCACTTGATCGGTCAGGCAAGCTACACGTACCCGCCGGAAAACACAATCCCGGACTGTTAGGTGTGCTGATTCGTTGCGTATGGATGCTGACAACGTGACCGATATGGAATGTTCCGGTCCCCGGAATCTCGAAGGCCAGTAACGGCGACCAACTCAGTTGATTTGAAGCCGACGACCCGACTTGAACCGGCGTTGCGGTCCGCTCATCGCGTCGGACCACCGCCCGCATGCCGCTATCGCTTAGGTCAGAGTCGGCGCGAGGACGACCCCTATCTCTAAGGCGACGGAGCAAGCGGCGGGAGGTTGTCCCGTAGCTCGTAGAACTTTGTAGGTGGCGGTCCTCCCGCCTCGTCCGGTCGTGTTGGGACCTTGGCGAGTGCGAAATCAGTCCATCGAGACAGGAGGACCGCTGTGAAGACCGTATCGCCGTGGCAGGACCGCACGGACATCGTGGAGTTGGAGACCGCGGAGTTTGCGTTGCCGGCGCGTGTGCAGGCCGCGCTGGGCGAGCTCGTCGGCGCCGCGCAGGAAGGGCTGCTGGCGCTCAGCGTCGGCGTCGGGCTCGGCGTGCTGGGCGAACTCCTCGAGGAAGAAGTGACCGAGGTCGTCGGGCCGAAGGGCAAGCATGATCCGAACCGCACCGCGAAGCGACACGGCCGCGAGCCCGGGGAGGTCACGCTCGGGGGCCGCCGCGTTCAGGTTCAGCGGCCGAGGGTCAGAACCGCCGACGACGAGAGCGAGGTCCAGCTGCGGACCTACCGGCATTTCGCCGATCGGGATCCGCTCAGCCGTCTGGTGTTGGAGCAGATGCTCGCCGGCGTGTCGACCCGCCGGTTCGTCCGCACTCGCGAGCCGGTCGGGCAGGAGGTGACCGACAGCGAGCGGTCGGCGTCGAAGTCTGCGGTGTCCCGCCAGTTCATCGCACGCACCGCCGAACATCTCAAGCAGTTGATGGGCCGCCGGCTCGATGACGTTCGCCTGGCGGTGCTGATGCTCGACGGGATCGACCTCAAAGGCCGGACCAACATCGTTGCGCTCGGGATCACCACCGACGGGGTGAAGATCCCGCTCGGCCTCTGGGAAGGCAGCTCGGAGAACGCGACCGTCGCGACCGCGCTACTCGCCGATCTCGTCGACCGCGGTCTGGATACCGAACAGGGCGTGCTCGTCGTCCTCGATGGTGGCAAGGCGCTGCGCAAGGCCGTCCGTGACGTGCTCGGCGTCCACACTCCGGTCCAACGCTGCGTGATTCATAAAGAGCGCAACGTGCTCGACCACCTCGCCGAGCGTGACCGGCCGCTGGTCAAACGCCGGCTCCGGGCAGCCTGGGCCGAGACCAACCACGAGGCCGCGATCGAGAAGCTGCAGCTCCTCGCCGACGAACTCGACCGCTCTCATCCCGGCGCGGCCGCCTCGCTGCGAGAGGGCTTGGAAGAGACCGTCACGATCACCCGGCTCGGGATCAAAGGCACGCTGAAAAAGACGCTGCAGAGCACCAACCCGATCGAGTCGATGATCGAGTGCGTCCGACGCTCCAGCCGCAACGTCAAGCGCTGGCAGAACGGCGACATGGCCCTGCGCTGGACCGCAGCCGGGATGCTCGAAGCCGAGCAGCAATTCCGACGGATCGCCGGTCACGCCAGCCTCGCGAAGCTCGCGATCGCTGTCGAACATGACATCGCCCGCCGCCGCGCTGCTGACCGCCACACCGCCATCGAGGAGGCGCCTATCCTCGTTGCCTGACAATCAACCCCGGACCGCCACCGCGAAATTCCACGGCGACCGGGACATCCTCAGCGGCGGCGATCAGCCCATATTTCCAAGTTACGCTGCATCCTGTGGTTCGAGTTGTAATCGAGGACCTTCTCGTTACGCCGTGGTCGTGGGGTACAGGGACCGGCGACGCTGGGTGGGACCGGCCGGGCGCTCTTTCACAATCGCGGGAGCGGGGTCGGCGAGATGCTTTGGAAACGCTTGAGGCCGCGGGCTGGGTCGGTGAGCGCGTCACCGGTCGGACAATGGTCGTCCTGCAGGTCGGTGTAGTGATGCATCACGCGACCGGCTACCTGGGAGGTCAACGTTCGCGCCGCTGCCCGGCAGGGTGCGGCAGCTCGGCGAGGGCGTTTGGGTCGAGGATGGCTTCGCACGCCACTCGTACACGGGCTCAATCAACGGTCGAGCAGCCGGGCCGGGATACGAACTGCTCGAAGGCGAGCGCCCAGACATACTCGAATTCGGCGAGGACCTCCTGTATATGGCTGCTGTCCGGGCAGGCTGGCTGATCGGCGGGCCAGACGAGATCGCGGACGTTCCGGATGTTCGTGTCAGGCTCGGCGTCGCCCGGCGAGCCTCAGCGGCCGCTGGCCAGCGATAGCCACCGAACCCTGTGATCGCTTAGTGCTCTGGCTCGGAAGTTCGCCGACGTATTCGTGTCAGGCGGCTTGCGCGGCGGGCGGGTCGAGCTTGTGAGCGAGGCGGTCGAGGTCGGCGCGGGTGAACTTCCACTCGAATGGGGCGGCGAACTGCTCGTAGCGGCGACCGAAGGCGAGTAGTTGCCGTTCGAGCGCTTCGAGGTTCGGGTAGTCGTTGGGGGTGAGGACCTTGCGCTGGGCGATCGAGAAGTAGATCTCAGCCTGCTTGAGCCAGCTGGCGTGGATCGGGGTGTGGACGAGGATCAGGTTCTTGTAGCGGCCTTGCAGTCGTTTGATCGATTTCTGGCCGCGGTGCGCGGAGCCGTTGTCGACGATCACGAACACGCGCCTGGCCTTGCTGTACGGCTCGACGGTCATGAACTGGTCCACGAGCTTGTCGAACGGGACGATCCCGTCCTTCTTGTCGCAGCGGTCGAACAGTTTCGCGCCCCGGACGTCCCAGGCCGCGAAGTAACACAGCGAACCGCCTCGCGTGTACTCGTGCTCGACGCGCTGCCCACGCTTGACGGCGGGCTGGGCGGGCAGCGTTCTGCGCCTGCGGTGCCGGGCTTGGATCGAGGGCTTCTCGTCGCAGCAGACGACGTAGTCGCCGGGATGCAACAGCTCGCCTTCCCAGCGGCCGGCGTAGAGATCGAGGATCCGGGCGGCCTTCGCGGTGAACTCGGGATCGCGCGGGAAGATCCAGGAGCGGTACTGCCACGGTTTGATCGCGTCCTGGGAGAGCCAGCGCCAGACGGTGATCCCGGAGATCTGCTCGCAGATCCCGCGCGTCATCACCTCAGCAGCCAGCTCGTTGGCGGACCAGCGCGCGAGCGGCACGTCGCTGTCGGCGGGCCGCTCGCACGCCAGTCGGATCAGTTCAGCGCGGACCTGAGGGGGGAAAAGCCAGCGGTCGACCACGCCGAGGCCGATCTTCGAGACCGGCGAGGCGTTGCTCGTAGAACCGCTTTCGCCACTGCGAGACGACATCACGCCCGCACCGCAGCCGCGCGGCGATCTGGTCGTTGCGCAGGCCATCGGCGGCCATCAACACCATCTGCGCGCGCATCACCTGCCAATACGGCAACGTATACGAACGCGCCAGCGAAACCAGCACTGCACGCTCCTCGTCGGTCAACGCGATCCGATACGGGCTATGCCTCGGCATCAACGTCCCTTCACGAGACGACAGGATGCCACTCACGCTACGGCCACAGTCGGACGCTCATACGTTGCCTTATTTACGAAGAGGAGCACTTAGCGACAGATGCGATGGTAGGCGGGATCGCGGTCAGCAGAGCGGCTGACCGGCGATACAGTCGCTCGTCTGACGATGCGCCGTTCTTTAGCAAGACCCATTCTCGCGCTCTTTGACCGACCAATGAATGCAATCGGCAGACGCGTGGCTTCAAGCCGAACGGAACCGCAATTGCTGGCGACGATCGCGGCTCACGGTCTTGACTCCGAGAGGGCAAGGCGGCAACAGTGATGCTGTACATGAGATCCGAGACACCTACTCCCGACTGCATCCCGGTCGTTGCGCCGGGACTGGCTTCCGGCGATTTCAACACTCGAGTGAACTGCCTGCGGGCTCTCGCCCGAGTCGGCGGAAAGAACGCAATCGGCATGATCGAAGGCGCACTCGACGATGATGATCCGAAGACCGTCGCATGGGCTGCGAACTCCTTACAGCAGTCACCGAACCTCGATTCGATCCCGGCCATGGTTCGTTGCCTGGAACTTCGGCGCGACCAGTTTCCGGTTGAGACCGAGGGATGCCTGACCCGGGCCCTCGCGAAACACGGCGATGAGCGAGGCATAGAACAGCTAGTTATCTCTGCATCCCGTCCGGACCAAGACGTGCGCCAGATGGGGCTCAGAGGGCTGGCGTATATCCGGACGGCGAGAAGCGCCGGCGGCGCTGGATCAGCTTGGTACGACTGACCTCACAGCCTCGGACCGCCGCTGTGTGAGCCGGATGCTCAAGGAGTTTTCCGACTTCGCCAAGCTGACGCACTTTGAGCTGGTTGCGCATCGGCGACGCTCCAATCAACGGCTTCGGGTTGCGTGCCTCTCCTCGCTAGCTGACGAAGCTCGGCTGAGAGGTCGTCGCGTTCTGCTCGACCAGCTACAACGCTTAGGCGAGAGATCTGGATGGGGAGCAGGAACTCGGGGTCGATGCGTGTGGTGGTGAGCGTCTTAGAGAAGATCTGGCGCTGCTCTAGCCACGGAATCGCGTATTCGTAGAGATCCCGGATCACTTCGCGGGCCACGTTGTCCAGGTTGTCCTCGGGATCGAGTTTCCACCAGTGGTTGTGTCGCTTATCGGGAAGGAGCGATCCGATCCGCTGGAAGTCGATGTGCGCTTTGCCTAGTGAGGGCTGATCTTCGTCGACGGTGCGCAACTCGACGAAATTGATGGCCAGGTTGATCGTGAACGACACGTGTTCACGGGTCCCGAACTGGCTCGCCTGGAAATCGATTGCGATCCAGCCGTGCTCGGTGGATCTAAAGAACGTATTGCGCCGCTTCCGGAAACCAGGCTCGCGCAGTGTTCCCCAATGGGGTTCTTGATCATCGCGTCGTACCGCTCCCGTGTCGTCACCTTGGGAACAGTATGGTTTCGGCGAGACGAAGCAGTCGCGGCGGTCTTCAATGGGTCCAGTTGCCCTAGGTGAGAAGCTTGTTGTGGTGTTTGAGCGGTTCAGCGAGCGAGCGCGTGAAGTCGTTGTCTTCGCGCAGGATGAGGCCAGGGCACTGGTCCACAACTACGTGGGCACCGAGCACATCCTGCTTGGGTTGCTTCGCGTGGAACAGGGGGTTGCCGCGAGGGTGCTTGAGTCGCTCGGCGTTTCGCTTGAGCAGACCCGGGAGCATCTGATCCGAACCGTCGGTCCCGGCGAGGAGGTTACGAGCGGTCAGATTCCATTCAGCCCGCGGTCCAAGAAGGTACTCGAGCTTTCACTGCGGGAGTCGTTGCGCCTTAGGCATAACTACATCGGGACCGAGCACATCCTGCTCGCTTTGGTGCTGGAGAACGAGGGTCTTGCTGGCCACGTGCTGCTGGACGAGTTCAACGTGGGTCCCGAGGCGGTCCGTGATGCAGTCCTGCGGCTCGTGCCACCTGGCGACGCAGACCAATCAGTCGAGAGCGGGCTGGTGCGGGCGAGCGGTACGGCGTCGGCCGGGTCGCGGTCGGAGTTCATATTCGAGGTGCGACCTGATCCAAGGCTACGCATGCTGCTGAGGGTGGCAGCCGGACGCGCGCTCGTCGACGAGCGAAGCCAATTCGGACTAAATGATTTGATCGCCGTGGCAAACGAGCGTAAGAGCCGTGGAGCGGAGCCGGATATTCAGCCTCCTGAACCTGAGCAGCCAGACAGTTCGCGACCCGAGACTCGCGAAATTTGTACCTATCGCATCGGCGGCGATCCGATCGAGATAGGTCTCGCTGGAGGTCACAAGAGTGGCGGGATCGGCGATCCGGACCCGGAACCGCAGAATCAGGACGGGATGAGATCAATCCGATATGACCGGCCGGTGCATGCGGTGCGGGCGGTGGTGATGACGGGGGCAGTTGCGGTCCTCAGCTTCCCGCTTGTGTAGGAACCGCGGCGGTGAGCAGCGCCGCTTGGGCCTGAGGCCATCCGCAGAGGTGACCGCGCGTCGCATGCACCCACGCTCAGGGTTTCCCGCTCCTCCCAGCTTCGGCACGGTCATGCCCGCCCGGGACTTGCTCGGCACGCGTGTATTCACCGACGGTCAGGTTGGCTTTGCTTTGGCCAATGACGGTCAGGCGCAGTTCCCGGCTCGCACAACCGATGGTGGTAAGAGATGGACAATTGATGGCCCGCAGTTGCACGTCGATGCTGCAGACGGTCCTGAGGGCGTCGGATACGTCGGGTACGTCTCGCGCACCGTCGAGTTCGCGTATGGCGCCTCGGCTGTCGACGTGAGCACTAACGCCGGTCGAACTTGGTGGGAGGCTTTTCTCGGTGAGAATGTGACTGCGGTGGTACCGATAGGGCACGGGCTCCTGGCCTTGGTGCAGCAGTCAGGCTCCGCCGCGCATCCGAACCGGGTCACGACCTGGCAGTACGTCTCCACCGACGGCGGGCGGCACTGGCGCCACAGCACCACCTTCGTGGCATAGCCAGGCCAACTCATGCGGGTCTCGATCGCGCGCGTGACCTCTGACTGCTCATCCCCCGCAATGCAGACTCGAGACGTGTCCCGGCGTTCACTACTGCATCGGCGACGGAACAGAAGGCGACAGTAAGCCATATGGGTCCGGCAGCCCAGCGGGCACTGTGACGAAGGTCGCTGAACGCAGTAGTTTCAGCGCATGCGTCATCGTCTCGTCAGTTTCGCGGTCTCAGCTCTCATCGCCACTGTCCTAACCGCTGTCTGGACCGCGTCCGCGCTCTCTTCACAGACCCGACACCAGCAATCGAATGGGACCCTGCGTGGCGAGCTTGAACTCTGCGGCGGGCCGAACGTCGGCGGCCGGCACTGCCGCATCGTTACTGGCAAATGGACCGGGTGCACTGACCATGTGTGCAGGAGCCTCGATGAGATAGTCGTGAGGACGCCGGGCGACAAGACGGTGGCCGAGGCTGGAGTTCGGCGAGGACGCTTTGCGGTTCGGCTCAAGCCCGGCAGATACCTCGTCTTGCTGCTGTGGACCTCGACGCACCACAGGCGGGCTGCCCTCAAAGCGACGTGTGGCAGTTCGCGCCGATCGCACGACCATGTTCCTGTTCAAGGGCTACGCCGGTTTAGGGCAGCAAGCCTCGCCCCAGCGAGAGCGCGGGAGCTAGTTCGCGGTCAGCCACGAATCCGGTCATCGGCGGTAATTGCAGGCCCGGTGATTGCTTCGCCCGAGCGATCATCGTCTGACGGACCCTAGTCCTTACCTTTGCGCGGCACATGGACTACAGCAAGTACGACCTTTGCAGTTCCGACCGCAACGACTGCAGCCGCGAGGAGCAGCAGACCGGTTGTCAGCGGACTGATCACGCGATGCAGGTGCATACCCAGGATGCGGGTCGGGCCAGATAGCGGGCAAACGGCGCAAGGAGCGCCACCAACAACCCCAGGGCGATGATCCAAAACGCTCAGTGCCATGTGCGTCATGCTGTTACAAGGTACTGCCGGCTCGGGGCGACGGTCAACGGGCGCTGAGCGGTCGGACCGACTCTCGGGGGCGCGTGGTGCGGCAGTCTGCTGCGGTTCGTCAGGCTGTAGCTTCGTTGGGTCCGAACCGTGCCGTGTAAGGAGTCCGGGTGGTTCTGTCAAGGATTTGGGGTAGTTGTCGTTGCAAAGGTTGTCAGCGTGGTTTTGGTCGGAGTTCCGACTGGCGGCCTCGGAGCGACCGTCGTCGCGCCTTTCGGTTGTGGAATGGTGCCTGCGAATACGCAACTGGTTGTCGCGGGCTTGCAGTTCAACGGCGAGGTGATGATCGAGCCGCTGGTCGTCGTCACGTGAACCGACGTCGGGTTGTTGATGGTCGGCCACCAGGCGAAGTACCAACCGTTCTGCACCGTGCCGTCGACGGTCGTGCCGTCAGCGAACAGGAAGGTCACGCTCGCGATGTCGCTACCGGCCCGTCCGTAGAGGTGTGTCTCGACGCCGGTCGCCAACCGACGGCGGAAGGTCGCTCGCATCCGCGCGAGCAGCGTCGGGTCGTTCTTGATGCGTGGGTTGTCGAGGATGTGCTGGAACTGGGCGGGCATCGGCGCATTGGGGTGTGCTGCCGGGGAAGCCGCGTGCTGCCGCCGCCTCCGCCGCCTGGAAGGCCGAGTTGGTCTGGGCCGGGTCGCAGGTTGACCCTTCGATCATCGTTCCGCCGGTCCCGGTGCCGGTGACGGTGCCGTCTGAGATGCAGTCGTAGGTCTGCTTGCCGATGACGTAGAGCGCTGCGGTGTATCGCCCTCGCCCGTCGGTGAGTACCGGCTGGCCGGTCAGTCGAGGCCGGCCCGTGCGTGCGTTGGCGGCATTGCACTGGGCGACTGCCTGGGTAACTGCTGCCGGGGACGGCAGGCTGGGCGTCGCGCTCCAGCCCGCGTACGCCATCGGAACGCCCAGCGGCCCACTGGAGGAGGATGAGAAGAACAGGAACCGCAGCGACGGAGCACACCGCAATGGCGACGCCAACCGTGCTGGCGACCGACCAGATGCGCAGCCGCCTGCGGGAGCGTTGAGCGCGAGGCCAGTCGTCGACTCCCCGCTAGACGGATGGCGGCGTCACCGGGCATCAGGCCTGCGCATTCCCGCAACGTGGTACGGCAGCTCAGCTTCGAGTGAATCAGTCATGGCTCACGGACCCCCCGGGAGTCGTAGGTCGGGATCGAGGCTCGGCACGGAGACGCGCCAAAGCCTTCGAGGTAGTGCTCTTGACGGTGCCGACGCTGCAGTCGAGCGCCTGTGCAGTGTCAGCCTCTGACAGATCAAGGAAGTAGCGCAGCACGACGACGGCACGCTGCCTCGGCGGCAGCGTACGCAAGGCTGCGACAAGCTCCGCCCGCGACTCCAACCGCGTGAAGTCCAGATCCTCGGCGCCGACTTCACCCGCAGGCTCGTACAACTCCGCACGATGACGCGCTACGGCGCGTAGCGTCGTCGATCGCGAGGTTGATCAACACCCGCCGGGCGTACGCGACCGGCTGCTCCATCGACCCTACGCGCGACCACTGACGGGCCAAGAAATGCTGAACAAGCACTCCTGAACAAGGTCCTGGGCCTCCCTTTCCGTCCCAGCTGATCAGGAACGCGGTCCGCAAAAGACCGTTCAGGTTGGCGTTCACAAACGCATCAAATTCGGGGCCTTTGCAGGTGACACCCGTCCCCTAAAACCGAATTCGCCGACGAAAGGTTGCCGCCGCACAAGAAAGAGTGTCTGCGAACCGGACCTCGCTGCCGTTCGGTGTATCGAGCAGCAGCCCGACAATCCTTCTGTCGCTGAGTGCTCAGTCGCCAGAGCACGAGTCCGCTCTGAGCCGGTCGGTGCACGCGCCTTGCTGGGCTTGGGGGGCGTCAGGCGAGTCGATGTATCAGGGCGATTAGCTCGTCGGGCTGGTAGCCGTATCGTCGGGCTAGGTCGGTGAGCCTCTCGGGTCTTCGTGATGAGGCTGCTCGTGTGGGGGTTTCCGATCACGGTGATCGCACGTCCGCGGCGCATGTCGAGTAGGCCCTCATCGCGGAGGAGTCGTAGTGCCCGCAGGACGGTGTTGCGGTTGACACCAAGGACTGCTGCGAGGTGACGCGCGTAAGGGATTCGCTGCCCTGGACCAGCTTCACCATCGGAGATCGCGCGTCTGATCGCCCCGGCTACCTGCTCGTGCAGCACAGTCGGGTCGCTGCGATCAAGCGCGAGCCTGTGCAGATCGGCGGCACCCGGACCATCGGGCCGCATGACCGGCGTCGTCGAGTTCGATTTTTGTCGCTTTCATGGCTATCAACGATGCGGCACCGCGCGCGCCACGCGGGCTGAGGCGGGCTCTCGCCGGACTGTTCGACGAGGCGTGGAAGCACAGACGCATCCGCCAATTCCGGGCGTTGCTCCTGCTCGTACTCGTCATGGCAGGCACTGCGACGACGCTAATCCTCGCCATGAGCAGAGAGACTGACCGCTCGGCTGTCACCGCCAGCGGTCCGACTGCCGCTGGCCCGTATCAGGTCTGTGCAGCCAACATCTCCGGCCTCTGGCGCTACACCTACGGAACCGACAGTTGCACGGCGATGGCCAACTCCTCAGGAAAGCCGTACTCGTACGGCAACCTGATGCTCCCAGCAGGAGCAACGGTAGATCTCACGATCGCGCGCTTCTCAACCTCCGCTCTCTCCGGATCGCGGCACTCGGTATCAAGATCCGAGCCAGCGTGAGCTCAACTGAGAAGGTGACCTTCAGGGTCCCCCATGCGACCAAGATTTACTCCGGCCAGTGTTTGACGGGATGCCTTCATGATCGAGCCTTCGCGAGGACAAATGTGGTCGTCATCACACCGGCGGACTACACGAGGTGGGTGGCTTGGCGACCGTCGGAAATCACCAAAGAGACCAGGCAGCTCGGCCAGCTCAGAAAAACCCTCAAAGCGAGAGGGCGTGCTCGCTCGGAACTCGTCGTCGTAACCCGAGTCGCACTGCTCGTATCAGTCGGGGTCAGTGATGCCGTCTGTCGCCAACGCTGATGGTTTCGTCGCCGATGCAATCACCGGCCGGGTTCCGCAACCGCGAGTCCCTCCGTGGCCAAGCAATAACGCCGGCCGGCCCGGTTGAGAGACGAGTGCTATCGATCAAAGCGCTCGCGCGACAATCAGGGGCGGATAACTGCTCGTAGGTCTAGCGCTCTTGAGACCCCGGGGACGAATTTCGGGTGGTTTGGCGATATATGAGCTATGGAAACCATCCCGACTGACGCGGACCTCCTGGAGGGCTCGGTGTGGGACCCCTCCTTGTTCGCTGTCGTGTATGAGCGTCACGGTGTGCCAGTCCGGCGCTATGTGATGCGTCGCGTTGGCATGGCCGATGGCGATGATATGGCGGCTGAGGTGTTCGCTCGGGCGTTTCGTGCACGCGGAAAATTCCGGCCCGAGTACAGCAGTGCGCTGCCATGGCTGATGGGCGTGGCCAACAACGTGATCGCTGACCACAGGCGGGTTGAGCGACGTCGGCTCGCGACATTGGAGCGGCTGGCGAGCGACGCCAGTCAGCAAGTCGAGAGCAGGGATGCGGACCTGACGTTGGAAACGGTTCGCGCTCTCAGGGGTCTTCCGTCAACCCATCGAGACGCATTGCTGCTCTTGGTATGGGAGGACTCTCGCGGGACGAGGTAGCCGCCGCCCTCGGTGTGCCGATCGGCACCGTCAATTCCCGTATCGCCCGAGCGCGTAAACGTTGGCATCTGATCTGGCGCTGAACGGCGACGTCTTCAACGGACCTTCGAGTAGTGGGAGACAGCCATGTTTGAACTCGATGTGCGTTGGTGATCTGCGGAATGTAGGAATCCAACGGTTGCCGGAAGCTGGCGACGCTGGCGACCGGCAGGTGCGAAACATGCTGGAGGCCGAGATGAACCGCGGGCATCGCAGACTAGCCTCGGCAGGACGCCATGCCCGTATCTTGCGAGCTGATCGCCTCATGCACCCGCGTCGAATCGCGCTCGGCGGAGCCATCGCTGTTGCCGCCTTGGTCACCGGCCTGTTCGGTCTGGGGGTGGCGGGGTCAATCCGCCCTCCGCGCTGGCTGCCGCCATGAACCACCTCGCGCACCTCGCGGCGAGCCAGGATTCGTCCGGTTTCCCCGGCCCGGGCCAGTACCTGTACACCGAGAACGGGCGCCTAAGGCGACAGCTAGTCCGCGAGCACTCGAGGCGTCCGCATCCGGCCAGCTCGCGCATCGACAGGCCTGGATCGGGGGCGACAATGTCATCGGGGCCAGAGGTCGGCCCGAGGCAAGCAGTTCGCCTCCCCGGCAGCGCGGCCGATTGCGCATCGCTGGGAATCCAAGCCCCCGGCGGCCTAGACGGGAACAACCAGACGATCGAAAGGTTCGCGGAGCCTCTGGCAGCTTCCCGAGCACAACCGACGGTTGGCAGTCGCTCTCGACCGATCCGGCCACCCTGCTCCAGCACATCCACAGGCTCGACGGCGGTGACGACACACCGGCTGAAGAGTTCGTCAACGTCAACGTCGCCCTCCATGAGATACCCGTCCCGCTAGCGATCCTCCCCGCGCTCTACCGCGCCGTGGCGCTGATCCCAGGCGTCCGCTCGCTCGGGCCGCAAACGACGGACGGCCAAACGGGCCCCGCCGTCGCGTTCACGGCCGAGGCAGGCTGGACCTCCGAGATGATCTTCGACCAGCAGACCGGCAGGCTGCTCGGAGACGCGACCTACGACGCATCCGGGCAGCTGCACGACGAGAACTCTTACGTGGTGCAGAAGATCGTCGACTCGGCCCCGCCCACGAACTAGGCGACAGCAAGACTGCTGGGAGCAATCTCAGGAGACGCTCTGAGCCGACGATCGCATTTGTCGCAAGGCGCTCGTGCCGCCGCAGGTCGGTCTCACGAGCGCCTTCCCACGGTTCCGCAACTCCGCACTTACCCGCTTTCAAACGTCGCTGAACACTGTCGAGCCGGTGGTGCGCGTCACATAGAACGATGCCGCGAGCGTGCTAGACCATCTCCGGGTTCGGGTCTCCGTCACGGGCCGCGATCTCGAGCACCGACGCCAAGAGCTTGTCCTCATCGACCAAGACCGGCGCGGCAGCAGCGTTCGCTGGGACGGGCGCTGGTCCAACCTCTTCCTCAGGTGTGTCGGCGTCACCGTGTGCGTAAGCCTCCCAGCTCGGGTTCACGGCGCCTAACGCTCACGGTGATCTGCATCGCAGCCACATCCACTACCTGGGCCGGGCCGATTGTCAGTCAGCCCGCCCGAACTGCCGCCGAATAGAGGCTGTTCTCCCCGAACTCGAGGTCCTCGAGGTGTCGGTCACCAGGCATCAGCAGCAGGCCAAGTCCGGCCCTCTGCCCGCTGAGCGGACCGATCGTTCGCTGCCACACGACGCCATCCTCATCCACACGCAGACCCTCGAGGATGTGTCGTGGACCGCCACGAAGAGGCTCAGGCTGCCAGCCTGGCGTCGAGCCGGCGGTCGCGAGCCGGTGCAACACCTGCAAGCAGCCCGACGGTCATCCCGCAGCTGGTTTTCTGGCCTATCCAGCCGGGGCCCTCGAGCGCTTCCCACAACATCCCCGTGATCCCACCCCGACGGTGGTGAAGCAGCGCCCGGCCGCGACCACCAACGGTCACTGGTCCCACGTATCGCAGCTCAAAACCCATTCCTCGATCAGGGCTTCATCCACGGCAGTGACGATAACCTCCCGTCTCCGCTTCCGGTCTGGCCCCGAGGTATCTCAAGCAATGTGCCGAGAGACGTCGATTGCGCGGCTTCCGGGGGAGCGGGCTGTCGGCGTGCCGCGTTCACGCCTACCGCAGCGTGAAGGTTCTTGACAGCTTGAACGGGGTCAGGTCCCGGGGACGTGAACGTGAGTTTTGATGTCAGCGTCTCAGCTTGGGTCCGCCTTGACCAGTTTCTCACCGGCGGCTGTGAGCTTGAGGTTGATCTTGAACCGGCCGACGCTTGCGATCTTGAGGTGCCGGCAGCGACGGTGGTCTGGTGGTGTACGCGATGTTTGCCACGGCCGGTGGCGTATTTGTGGACCCAGGTGATCGAGAGTGTGCCGGGTTCGGTTGTCTGTAGTTCAAGGCATCTGAGGGGGCTTGAACCCGCGGGCCCTCCTGATCGCCTTCAGGTTGGCCTTCGGGCCCGAAGGCCAACCTATCTCTCCGGAGCATGGAGCCCACCTCCGCTCGGCTAGGCAGAACCCTGACCGGGGCTGAGGTCCGGGGATCCCGACACCGAGGGCGTTGGTGGCCGCGACCGTGAGTTGATAGGACTTACCCGGAGCCAAACCGAATTCCAAGGCCGTGGCCGGGGGGGTTGCTGATTTGGATCTGGAGAACCTTGGTGGGGTCGGTCGAAGAGGCCGAGGTGGCGCTGTAGCCGATGATCGGGAGGCCGCCGTCGTCAGCTGGCGCCGACCAGTTCAGCGACAACAGACCAGTTTCGGACCGGGCGGTGGGCGCTGACACCGGGCCCGGCGCGCTCATAGCGACGATGCTGGTGCTGTTTGGGAACGTGTCGAGCAAGCTGCAATACCCATCTGCGGCGCATGCGACGACTGCGCCGTCGTCGGATGGGGTGGTCCCAGTGAGCGAGGCGCTGAGTGGCACGCTCGCCAGGGCCTAGGGGAGCTATCACCAAAGGACTGCAGCGCCTGCTCCACCGAATTCGAATTGGTGAGATAGAAGGTTGGCATCACGCAGTTGCCGGCCGCGGAGCAAGCGACCGATATCGGGTATGCCGCTGGGTCTGTGTTCGCATCACTCGGCAGCGCGACCGTCCTGGCGTTCTCCCAGGTGCCACCAAGCTCGAGGATCGACATACCCTGTGTCTGGCCGTGGCTGTCAAGGTAGACGCCGTCGGCTAGGCAGGTCCGGCCGAACTGCAGCTCACCGAGGCCGGCGCTACGACCTGGCTGCTGAGCGACGGGAGCGACAGACCCGGCCGTGTCGGCGGTATGGCTTTCCAGGCGCCGTTGCTCTCATCGAAGAACACACCCTGCTGACCACCACTGCTGTCCAAATACGTGCCGGCGGCCGTGCAGCTTCCCACGGACGGACACGACAGGACGGTAGTGCCGAAGGCCGGCTGGGACTGCGCCGGCGCCGCCGCCGGGTCCCCGATGCCAGAGAGGCTCAGAGTGCTCGCAGTCCAACTGCTACCCGATTGAGTGAGCACGAACGGGGCCTCGCCTCCGCCGGTGGTCGGGTACGCGCCGAACGCGGTACATGCGCCGGCCGACGGGCATGAGACCTGCCCGAATCGAGTACTCCCCCGTACGCAGGGCTGGCATCCGACGGGAGCGGGGCCTCAACCGCCTGCGCCCAACTCGCGTTGCTCTCGGTAAGCACCAATGGGACATCGTTGTCGGCGGCGTTGGCGTCGTAGTTGCCGAACACCGTGCAGTTGCCAGCTGAGATACAAGCGACCGACGTCAGCGAGAGATCTTCGTCTCCACTGTGGTTCACCCCATAGTTGGTCGTGTTGACGTTTCCCGGCATCTGCGCCTCGCTCGCTGGAGCCCAGACACCACCCGTCTCCATGGCCACGAACCCCTGATAGGTCTGGCTCGCGTCCTGGTAATAACCAACGACCGCGCAGTTGCCCGCAGACGCGCACGAGATCGACTCAGGCCCAAGGTCGCCGCTGGCATCAAGCCCCGCGAGGTGAGAAAGGTCAAGCTCCGTCAACCTCCACGAGCCGTTGACCTGGTCAAACAGCGCCACCTGGCTGTTGCCGCCGCTATCCGTATAGACGGCAACGGCCGAGCAGCTCCCCGCGCTCGGGCACGAACTCGCCACCAGCGACATCCCAGCCGAGCCGACATTGCCAGGGACAGGCAAAGTGTCCAGGGCCTGTGCGGCACCAGGTAGGCCCAGCACCGACGCCACACCGACAAGCAAGCCCAGCGCCCGGCTCCTGCCCACCCCGGAAAGCCTCCGTCCCACCATCGTACGCCCCCAATATCCGCCAAAAGTGTGCAGCAAGCCTATCGACAGCTCTGAAATCTTGAGTGAGCCCGCGACGGCACCTGTCACGGGTATGAAGCCAGTGCTGTGAACCACCCGCTCTCGTGGTTAGCCGGGGTCGTTTCGACGCTTATGGCCCCGTAAAGGCCCCATCAGGCGCACTGCGGAGCGCTCGTGGCCCAGCTCGAGGAGGCGGGAAGCCCGTGGTTACGGTCGATCCGGCAAGTACCCCCAGCCGGGTTCGAACCGGCGATCTCCTGCGTAAAAGTGATGAGACCGCTACCAGGATTCGAACGCGGTGTAGCCGCGCCTCGCCATCAGCGACCTCAAGAGCGACCAGGCGATGCACTCGGAGTAGCAGGGAGTGAGGAAGGTCAGAGCCGGTCGAAAGCGCTACCGGCGTTCAGGCCCCCTGAACCGAAGGACGTAGTCCGGGGCTCTCGTTCTGGCCTTCGACCCTGAGTGTCTGCCCCTCGTCTGCCCCCGCTCGATCTGAGGAGCGATCGGGCTAGCTGCAGCGTGGCCGAAATCCCCTAGTTTCCAGGGGATTCCGACCTATACCGCGGGGGGGATTCGAACCCCCACGCCCTTGCGGGCAGCGGATTTTGAGTCCGCCATGTCTACCGTTCCATCACCGCGGCGAGTGCCGTCAGTTTAGGTGCACTAGCGATCAGGCGTCCAAGACCAGAGACTCCAGTTCGTCGATCAGCTCGGGCGGCGCGACAACGATCCCTGACGGCGTCGCCCCATCCGCGCGCAGGACGCGCACGACCAGGCCGGCCCGCTGGCAGATCAGTGTGCCCGCCGCGATGTCCCAGGCCTTGACCCCGCGCTCGTAGTAGGCATCGAGCCGCCCGGCCGCGCACGAGCACATATCGAGTGCTGCCGCGCCGGCGCGGCGAATGTCCCGCGTGAGCGGCAGCACACGTGCGACAACCTGGCCTTGAACAGCTCGCACCGTGGGTTCATACGCAAAGCCGGTGCCGACCAGTGCCCGCTCCAACGAGTCGCAACCGGACGCGGAAATCGGCTCGCCGTTGCACAGCGGCGAGCCCGAGCGCGTCGCCGTGAACAGCTCGTCGCGGACCGGGTCGAGCACGACCGCCGCCAGGCCACCCTCGGCGTCCTGGACCGCGACGCTGACCGCGAAGGTGGGCAGCCCGTAGAGATAGTTGACCGTGCCGTCGAGCGGATCGACAACCCACAGCAGCTCGCCGTCGCCTGTGGCTCCCCCCTCCTCGCCCAGGATCGCGTCCTCAGGCCGGCGGCTCGCGAGCACGTCGCGGATCGCCCGCTCGGCCGCGACGTCTGCCTCGGACACCGGGTCGGTCGGAGTGCTCTTGGTGTCGATCACGAGCGGCCGGCGCCAGCGGACCATCAGCTCGGCCCCGGCGGCACGAGCCCCCTGGACCGCGATCTCCAGCAGCTCCGCCTCGAAGTCGAACCCCATCAGACAGGCGTGATCGGGTTGTGCTTGGCGGGCCAGTCGCGCCGCCGTCCCGCGGCCAGCGCAAATCGCGCGGATCAGCTCGTCGCGCAGGGCCTCGGGCTGCACCACCGCGTCGACAACCAGCTCCGAGGCCAGGTGCAAGATGTCGATGTCGCGCGCGTACTCGGCTCGCAGCTCCTCAGTCACAGCACCGCGCTCGCCCTCGTCCTCGATCGCCTGCAGCTGGTTGAAGTGGACCGCGTTGATCGCCGCGCTCGGTCCCATCACGGCGATGTGCGCGCTCGGCAGCGCGATGCAACAGTCGGGTTCGAACGCCGGACCGGCCATCGCATAGAGCCCAGCCCCATAGGCCTTGCGGACGATCACCGAGATCTTCGGCACGGTCGCCTCGGAGACCGCGCTGACCATCTTCGCGCCGTGGCGGATGATGCCCTCGCTCTCCACCTGCGTGCCGATCATGAACCCGGGTACGTCGGCGAGGAACAGCAGCGGGACATTGAAGGCGTTGCAGGTCCGGATGAAGCGGGCGGCCTTGTCGGAGGAGTCGACGAACAGCACGCCGCCCTTGACCTTCGGCTGGTTTGCAACGACGCCGATCGCGCGCCCGTCGAGCCGGCCGAAGCCGACGATCAACTCCTTGGCCCAGCGCGCGTGGATCTCCAGGAACGAATCGGCATCGAGCAGCAGCTCGAGCACGTCCTGAATGTCAAAGGGTTTGTTCTCGTCTTCCGGAATCACCCCCGCCAACGCCGACGCACCCGTCGACGCCGGCGCGACAGCGGGAGCAGCCGGCGGAGCGTCTTCGTAGTTCGTCGGCATGAACCCCAGGTAGCGCCGGGCGAACTCGATCCCCTGCTCGTCGGTGGCAACGAGCGCGTGCCCGACTCCGCTCTTTGAGGTGTGCATGCGCGCGCCACCCATCTCCTCGAGCGTCACCTGCTCGCCGATCACCATCTCCGCCATCCGCGGTGAGCCGAGATACATCGAGGCGTTGCCCTCACGCATGATCACGATGTCGCAGAACGCTGGGATGTAGGCGCCGCCGGCGGCGCTCGGGCCGAACAGGACGCACACCTGCGGCACCACGCCTGAGAGCCGCACCTGGTTGTGAAAGATCCGCCCGGCACCGCGGCGACCGGGAAACATCTTCACCTGCTCGTTGATCCTGGCTCCCGCGGAATCGACCAGATAAACGATCGGGCAGCGCAGCGAGGCGGCACGTTCCTGCAGGCGCAGGATCTTCTCGACCGTCCCAGGTGCCCAGGAACCGGCCTTGACGGTCGGGTCGTTGGCGATCACGGCGACCGGCCGGCCGTCGACCGTGCCCACGCCGGTCACGACGCCGTCTGCGCCTTCGCCCTCCACATGCCAATGACTGAGCAGGCCGTCCTCGGTCAGCGAGCCGGCGTCGAGCAGCAGCGCGATCCGCTCGCGCACGGGCAGCTTGCCCTGCTCCGCCGCCTTGGTCTGATGGCGCTCGGGCCCACCGGCCAGTGCGCGCTCTCGGGCGCGGTTCAGCGCTGCGCTGGGATCGTCCTCTGAGGTCACTGCGAAGTGAGCCTAACGCCAGTCGATCGGGCCGGCCGTGATCAGATGACTGCCCAGTGGACGGCCCAGCGCGTGCTGCGCGGCACGCGCCGCGTCAATCAGACCGAGCAGGTCGATGCCCGTTGCGATCCCCATCTGCTCGAGCATCGAGACCAGGTCCTCTGTCGCGATGTTGCCGGTCGCCCCGGCCGGTACAGGGCAACCGCCGAGCTCTCCGAAGCTCGACTCGAACGACTCGACGCCGGCCTCCAGCGCCGCGAGCACGTTTGCCAGCCCCTGCCCGCGCGTGTTGTGGAAGTGAGCAGTCAGCTCGACTCCCGGCAGCACCTGCCGCGCCAGCTCGAAGAAGTCGCGCACCTGAACCGGATTGGCCATGCCGGTCGTGTCACCGAACCCGACCTCCGCGGCGCCGGACTGTGCCAATTCAGAGGCGATCGCCAACACCCGCTCGACCGGCACGTGTCCCTCATACGGGCAGCCAAACGCGGTTGAGATCACGCCCTCGCAGCGCAGGCCGTGTTCGCGAGCGAGCGCGAACGTCCGTGTGAGACCGTCCAGCGACTCCCTGATCGAGCGCCCGACGTTCTTACGGTTGTGAGTCTCCGAGGCCGACAGGAAGCCGTTTATCTCCTGGAACCTCGCGCGGTACGGGAGCGCGCGTTCGAGTCCACGCTCGTTGGGGACCAGCACGCTGGCATTGACCCCCGGCGGCAGCACGACTCGCTCGAGCAGCTGCTCGGCGTCGGCGAGCTGCGGGATCACGTCCGCGCGGACAAAGCTCGTCAGCTCGATCCGCCCGAGACCGGCCGCGGCGAGCTTCCCGATCAGCTCGAGCTTGACGTCGGTCGACAGGATCTCCGGCTCGTTCTGGAAGCCATCGCGGGGCCCGACCTCGCGGATGCGCACACTCGTGGGCAACTCGCTCATGGAACGAACCATAGTCGGGAGCGAGGGGCCAAATACATCCCCTGGCGGGTATTTGGGCCCTCGCTGGCCGATAACCTTCGCTCGTTGTCAGCTAACGGCTCAGTGGTGGTGCTCGCCGGGGGAACGGGCGGTGCGAAGCTTGCGCGGGGCATGCTCGACGTCGTCGGGTCGGAGCGCCTGACGGTGATCGCCAACACCGGGGACGACATCGAGATCTACGGCGCGCACGTCTCCCCCGACCCAGATCTGATCACGTTCTGGCTCGCCGACCGGATCGACGCCCGTGGCTGGGGTCTCGAAGGCGACAGCTTCCACGTGATGGAGGGACTGCGCGCGCTGGGCGAGGAGATCTGGTTCAACCTCGGCGATGCCGACCTCGCCATCGGCATCCGCCGCGCGGCCGCGCTGCAGGCTGGGATGCGGTTGACCGACGCACAGGCGTCGATCGCCGCGCACCTGGCCCCGCTTGGCCAGGTGCTGCCCATGAGCGATGACCCGGTGCGGACACGCGTCCTGGCGGACGGCCGCTGGTGGACGTTGCAGGAGTTCCTGATCAGGGCTCGCGGCCAGGGCAGGATCGACGACGTTCAGTTCCGTGGCGCCGGCGTGGCGGGCACCACACCTGAGGTGCTCGACGCGATCGCCCGAGCCCAGGCGATCGTGATCGGACCGTCCAACCCGGTGCTCTCGATCGGCCCGATGCTGGCGATCGAGCCGCTGCACGAGGCGCTGCTGGCAAGCTCCGCCCCGATCGTCGCGGTCAGCCCGATCGTCGGCGGCGAGGTGCTCAAGGGTCCGACGGCGGCCTGCATGCGCCACCGTGGTGTCGAGCCGTCGGCCCAAGGTCTGGCACGGCTCTACGGGGACATGATCGATGGGCTCGTGTGCGATGAGCCCATCGACGGCCTGCCGGCACTGCGGACAGACCTGCTGATGGACGGGCCGACTGAGCGCCGGCGCCTGGCCGCTGAGGCACTCGAGTTTGCGCTGTCGCTCACCGAGCACTCCTGAGCGACGCCTGACCGGATAGCTTTCCCGCGGCATGACAACCGTCGCGATCATCCCCGTCAAATCCTTCGATCACGCGAAGCAGCGGCTCGCGCCGGCGATTCAGCTCGGACATCGGCGGGCGTTGGTCGAGGCGATGCTGGCGGACACGCTGGTGGCGGTCGGGCGGGCGCAGTCGATCGAGCGAATCTTCGTCGTGACCGCCGACCCGAACGCCGCGCGGATCGCCGCCGGCCACGGAGCCGAGGTGATCGACGACACCACGCACAGCCACAGTGACGCGGCCGAGCTCGGGCTTGCCCGAGCTCTCGAGATCGGCGCCGGGCGAGCGCTGCTGCTCCCGGGCGACTGTCCGCTGCTCGACCCGAGCGAGCTGGAGCAGCTGCTCGCCGAGCCGGTGTCCGTGCCCTCGGCCGTGATCGTTCCCGACCGGCATGGCGAGGGCACCAACGCGCTGCTGTTGACGCCCCCGGGGTCACTGACGCCCGCATTCGGCGAGGGCAGCCGGCAGCGCCACACCAACCTGGCGGTGGGTCGGGGAACGATCGCGTTGGTTGTCGAGGTGGCGTCGCTGGGGCTCGACATCGACACGCCTGAGGATCTTGAACAGCTGGTCTCGAGGTTCGACTCGACCCGGGGCGGCGCCGCCTACACGCGCGGGATGCTCAGCCAGCTGACGCGCAGCCAGCCCCAATGATCGTCGCAGTGCCACTCGACGGCCTGCCCGAGGTCGGCCGGGGGGCCGACCTCGGGCAACTGCTCGCGGAGGCGCTGACCGAACCGCTCCTCGCCGGTGACGTGCTGGCGATCGCCCACAAGGTCGTTTCGAAATCAGAGGGACGCGTGCGGTCGCTCTCGGACGTGGTCGCAGGTGAGCGTGCGATCGAGCTGGCCGCCGGCCGCGACCCGCGCCTGGTGCAGGTGGTGCTCGACGAGACCCGCGAGCTGATCCGCGCGGCGCCCGGCGTGATCGTCTGCGAAACCCACCACGGCTTCGTCTGCGCCAACGCCGGCGTCGATCAGTCAAACGTCCCCGGCGACGACACCGTGCTGATGCTTCCGCGTGATCCCGACGCCTCGGCCCGACGGATCCGGGCCCGCTTGCGCGAACTCACCGGCGCTGCTCCCGGGATCCTGATCAGCGATTCGTTCGGCCGCGCGTGGCGCAACGGCCAGACCGATGTCGCGATCGGCCTGGCCGGGATCACGCCGCTCGACGACTGGCGTGGTCGCACCGACGCCAACGGCCGCGAGATGCACGCGACCGTGATTGCCGTCGCCGACCTGCTGGCCGGCAGCGCCGACCTGGCGCGGCGAAAGGACGCCGCCGAGCCGGTCGTCCTGATCCGCGGCGCGCAGGAGTACGTACGCGACGAGGACGGACCCGGGATCGGCCCACTGCTGCGGGAACGGTCTCAGGATCTGTTCCGCTGACGCCGTCCGGCCTCCAAGCCCAGAGGATGTAGGCCCTCACCGATCCGTCCGATGGCCGGCGTAGCTTTGCCGTCCCCCCGGAATACCGGAGGGACGGGAAGGTCAGCGAAGTCCGGTCAGAATCCCGGCGCTGTCCCGCAACGGTAAGGCCCGGTCGCACACAAGCGGTGTGCGACCGCGGACGAGCCCGGTCGCCTCGCCTCCTCGTCGTCGGCAAGTCCTCGAAGGAAGGGCAACCCACATGGCTGCGCCGGTTCGGCGGCCCCTGGGCTTCTTCCTCCGCTCGGCAAACCAGAGGAAGAAGATGCAGAAGACCTACACGCTCGGAGACCGGACCTTTGTCCTTGACAAGGACAAGGCCGAAGCTGCGCTCGCGGCCAAACGCGTCGTCGGCGGCCGCGAGACGATGACCTTCAACCTGCTGCCGCTGCGCTACGGCTGGGCCTACGAGCTGTACCGCACGATGAAGGCCAATCACTGGGAGCCCGAGGACGTCCAGATGGCCAAGGACATCGAGCAGTGGCGCGGCGGCACGCTCTCCGATATCGACCGCTGGATCGTGCGCATGGGTATCGGCTACTTCTCGGCGGCCGAGGGCATCGTCGGCGACAACGTGATCCACGTCGTGCGCGAGCTGGTCACCGCCTCAGAGCTCAAGCTGGTGCTCGGCCGGCATGCGCACGAGGAGAACATCCACGCCGACTCGTTGCTCTACATGATCTCCTCGCTCGGGATCGATCCGCACGAGTGCGAGGCGATGTTCGAGGACGTCCCGACGATCGTCGCCAAGAACGAGTTCGTCACGCGGAGTTCCCGCGACCTGCGCCGAGACCTCGACATGCGTGACCCGGCGGCCGTTGCGCTGCTGGCCAGGAACATGTTCGTGTTCGGCCAGTGCATGGAGGGCACTCAGTTCTACGGGCTGTTCGGCATGATCCTGTCGCTCTACCGGCAGGGCAAGCTCCCGGGCATCGGCACGATGTTCCGCTACACGCTGCGCGACGAGTCCAATCACATCGAGCTGTTCCGCCGGCTGCTGCTGGAGCTGGTCGCCGAGAACCCCGGGATCTGGACTCCCGGCTTCCGCGAGGAGCTGCGCGAGCTGATGCGCGAGGCGGTGCGACTCGAGCAGGAGTTCATCGCCGACTGCCTTCCCGTCGAAGCCGTCGGGCTCGCACGTGAAGAGTTCGCGCGGTACATCGATTTCATCGCCGACCGCCGCCTTGAGGGTGTCGGGCTGCAGCCGTTGACCGCCGATCCCGGCAGGCAGCAGGAGAACTCTCTCCCCTGGCTCGCCGAGCTGATGGACGTCCGCAAGGAGCAGAACTTCTTCGAGGGACGTGTGACCGAGTACTCCAAGACATCGGCACTGGCCGCTGTCGCAGACGAGGAGCTGTAGCGATGCTGATCGAATTCGAAGAGATCCTCCACGACCTGGAGCTCAAGCGCGCCGCCGCGCTCGAGCCGGGTGAACGCCCGCCGATCGATGTCGCCGCCGCACTCGGCACCGCGGTTGCCGGATCCGGAACCGAGCTGCGCATCCGCGACGAGGATGGCTCTGAGCGGCCATTCGAGCCGGTATTGGCGGCGGCCCTCGTCGCCGGCGCCCTGAGCACGCTCGCCGCGGCATCAGGCGAATCCGACGCCGACACGGCAGCCGGCCGCCAGATCATCCGCGCCGCCACCTCGGCCGTGATCACCCGCCTCGCCGAGCTCGACGCGACCGTGATCACCGACGCCGACCTGTCGGCACTCGTCGAGGCGGCGCTGATCGACGCCGGTCAGTACGACGTCGCCAAGGCGCTCGTCGTGGCGCGAGCGCTGCCGCGAGCGTCCACCGCCGCGCCGGCCGGCACCCTGCGCCTGATCCGGCGCGGCGGTGAGGTAGTCCCGTGGAACACGACGAAGATCGAGACCGCGATCCGCAAGGCCTTCCTCTCGCTGCAGCTCGACCCCTCCCCCGCCGGCCCGCTGGCCGGCAGGGTCGCAGAGCGCGCACGGTCGGTCGGATCGATGTACGTGTCGATCGAGACCATCCAGGATCTTGTCCAGGAGGAGCTGGTCCTGGGCGGGCACATGCGTGTCGCCGAGCGCTACATCGTCTACCGCGCCGAGCGAGCGCTGCTCCGTGCCGAGCAGCGCTCGCTCGCACCTGCGCGAGACACGCTCCCGCCGATCCCGGTCGTCGGCGCGGACGGCGACGAGGGGCTCTGGGACGGCGCGGACCTGCGGGCGCGGATCACATTCGCGCAGGTGGGGCTCGAGCTGCCCATGGACGCCGAGGCGATCGAGCGCGAGCTGCGCCGTTCGATCCGCCCGGGTGTCCTGCGCTCAGACCTCGAGCGCGTGATCGTCATGAACGCCAAGTCACTGGTCGAGCGCGACAGTGACTTCGCGCTGTTCGCCGGCCGGATCATGCTCACCTACATCTACGAGGAGACGCTCGATTGGGACGTCCTGCGCGACGGCATCGGGGCCCTGCAGCGAGGCCCACCGGCGCGCACTGCGGCCGGCGATCGAGCACGGCGTCTCGATCGACCGGATGGACGCGGCGCTACTCGACTACGACGTCGATCTGCTGGCGTCGCAGCTCGATCCGAGCGCTGACATCGAGTTCGACATCCTCGGGATCCAGACGCTGTATGACCGCTACCTGATCACCGACAAGACGGGGGCCTCGCCGGTCCGGATCGAGGCGCCGCAGATCTTCTGGATGCGGGTCGCGATGGGCGTCTGCTTCGGGGAGGAGCGCGAAGGCCGCGAGGCACGCGTGCTCGATCTGTACCGCGCCTACAAGGAGCGCCGCTTCTGCTCCTCGACCCCGACGCTGTTCAACTCCGGCACGCAGCACTCGCAGCTGTCGTCCTGCTTCCTCTACTACATCGAGGACACGCTGAGCTCGATCGTCGGGCGCGGCATCGCGGAGAACGCGATGTGCTCGAAGTGGGCGGGCGGACTCGGTGGGTCCTGGACAGCGGTCCGCGGCACCGGGGCGCACATCCAGTCGACCAACGGCGAGAGTCAGGGCGTCGTGCCGTTCCTGAAGATGCACAACGATCAGCTGGTGGCGGTCAACCAGGGCGGCAAGCGTGCCGGTGCCGGCTGCGCGTACCTCGAGGTCTGGCACAACGACATCCTCGAGTTCCTCGAACTGCGTCGCAACACCGGCGATGAGCGCCGGCGGACGCACGACATGAACACCGCCTGCTGGGTGCCGGACCTGTTCATGAAGCGGATGGAGGCACGCGAGGACTGGACGCTCTTCCGCAGCTCCGACGTCCCCGACCTGCACGAGACCTACGGCGCCGAGTTCGAGGCCCGCTACGTCGCCCATGAGGCGAGGGTCGCGGCGGGCGAGCTGTGGAGCGAGACGATCCCTGCGATCGATCTGTGGAAGCAGATGCTGCGGATGCTGTTCGAGACCGGCCATCCGTGGATCACGTTCAAGGATCCATGCAACGTCCGCAGTCCCCAGGACCACGCCGGCGTCGTGCATTCCTCGAACCTCTGCACCGAGATCACTCTGAACACCGGCCACGACGAGAGTGCCGTCTGCAACCTCGGCTCGGTCATCATCGACCGTCACCTGACGCCGGATGGCGAGATCGATCACGCCAAGCTGCGCGACACCGTGCGGGTCGCGGTGCGCGCGCTCGACTGCGTGATCGACGTGACCTTCTACCCGACCGAGCCGACCCGCACCGCGAACGCGCGCCACCGGCCGATCGGCCTCGGCGTGATGGGCCTGCAGTACGCGCTCTACGAGAAGGGCCTGGAGTTCGGGTCCCAGGAGGCCGCCGAGTTCGGCGACGAGATGATGGAGGCGATCGCGTACTACGCATACGAGGCCTCCAGCGACCTCGCGGCGCAGCGCGGGACATACTCGTCGTACGAGGGCTCGAAGTGGGATCGCGGCCTGCTGCCGCCGGACACCGTCGACCTGCTCGAGTCCGAGCGGGGCGAGGCGATCGAGGTGCCGCGTGGCGGCAGGCTCGACTGGGCGCCGCTGCGAGCCAAGATCGCCCAGCAGGGCATGCGCAACTCGAACGTGCTGGCGATCGCGCCGACGGCGACGATCTCCAACATCATGGGCACCTCGCCATGCATCGAGCCGCTCTACAAGAACCTGTTCGCGAAGTCGAACATCTCGGGCGACTTCGTCGTGCTGAACCGCTTCCTGGTTCGCGACCTCAAGGCGGTCGGGCTCTGGAGCCAGGCGATGGCCGAGGAGGTCAAGCGCCGTGACGGCGACATCAGCGAGATCTGCACGATTCCGCAGGAGATCCGCAGCCGCTATCGGACGGCCTTCCAGATCGATAGCGCTGACCTGATCGCCGCGGCGGGGCGCAGGCAGAAGTGGATCGATCAGTCGCAGTCGCTCAACCTGTTCCTGCCGGCGCCGGACATGAAGGCGATGAGCCATATGTACCGGGCGGCGTGGCGTGCGGGGCTGAAGACGACGTACTACCTGCGCACCCTCGGCGCATCCGCGATCGAGAAGGCGACGGTCGCGGCGGTCGCCGAGACGGTCGTGCCCGTGGAGTCATCTGAACCGATCGATGCTCCACTCGACGCAGCCGCCTGTTCGATCCTCAACGGCGAGGAGTGTGAAGCCTGTCAATGAGTCAGAGCCTCGCCGCGACCTCTTCGATCACCGACACCAACTCGTCGACGTCATCCGCGTCGGTGCGGAAGTTCATGAAGCAGACGCGCAGGCAGGTCATGCCATCGACGACGGCAGGCGCGAGGTAGACGCGACCGTCAGCGCAGATCGCCTGGGCCAGACTCAGATTGTGCGAGTCGAGGTCTGCATCCTCGCCCGGCCCCGTGTCGGGCCGATGGCGGAAGCAGACGACCGACAGAGTCGGGTCGTTCAGCAACTCGAAGCTCGGCTTGCCGGCAAGCGTGTCGGCCAGCCTGCGAGCGTGCGATGTGGTGGCCTCGATCCAGGCTCGCATCCGCGCGGCGCCGTACACGCGGAATGCGAGCCACAGCTTCAGCGAGCGTACGGGCCTTGAGTACTCGAGCGTCCGGTCGACGCCGTTGGCCGCGAGTCCGGCATGCAGCATGTAGCGCTCGTCGTGGGCGAACGCCCGCTCCAACGGGCCCCTGTGGGCGAGCATCACCATGCTGCAACTCTTCTGCACGCCGAGCCACTTGTGCGCGTCGATCGTCAGCGAGTCCGCTCGATCGAGGCCGTCGAACAGCGGCGCCAGGCTGGCCACGCCCGCGGCCGGGCCTCCGTAGGCGCCGTCGACGTGCAACCAGACGTCATGTTCGGCACAGACCTCTGCAATCTCCGCGATCGGATCGATCGCGCCCGTCAGCGTCGTCCCGGAGGTCGCGACCACGGCGACCGGCACGACACCGGCATCGCGGTCCACGCTCAGCGCCGCGGCCAGCGCATCCGCCCGCATCCGGCGTTCCGCGTCGATCGGCAAGCGCCTCAGCGCCTGGCTGCCCAGCCCGATCACCTCGACCGCACGCGCGATCGAATGATGCGACTCGTCCGAGCAGTAGACGGCAGCCGGGCGGCCGCCGATGCCGCTGTAGCGGGCACCGGGGAGCGCACGCTCGCGGGCGGCCATCAGCGCCGTCAGGTTCGAGGTCATACCTCCACTTGTGAAGGCGCCGTCCTGCACCGGATAGCCGACGAATTCCGCCACCCACCGCAGCGTCTGGGTCTCGAGCATCTCGGCCGCGCCGGCCGCGGAGGCCAGGTTGACGTCGTAAGCGTTGCCGAGCGCGCCCGCCAGCACTCCTGCCTCGAGTCCGCTCGAGCCGATGTACGCCGTGTACAGCGGACGTGATGGCGAGATGCTCTGATCGAGCACGTTGACGATGTCAGCAAGCGATGCCTCGGTATCGCCTGGGGCATCAGGCAGCCCCTCGCTGAGCCGCTCGTACAACGCCGGATCGAGCTCGGGCTCCTTGGGACGCGGACGGTCGAAGGACTCCCAGGCTGCGTTCAGGTGCTGAGCCAGCAGCTCCAGCACGCGCTCGCGGTCGATCAGGTCGAGCGGATGGATCTCTTGGCTCATCGGGTTCTCACCGCCCTATCGCCTCTTTTCCAGACCATGCCGGAACCGCGTATCCGGTCCCGGGATTGCGTGTCGCGTTGGCCGCGATCTCGACCGCCAACGCGACGAACTCATCGATCATCGGCTGACGAACGTCGTGGTGCACGGCCAGCACCAGTGTTGTCGGAGCAGCCTCGCGCATCGGGATGAAGGTCACGTCAGGCCGCGCGAAATACCGTGCGATGATCGCCGGCGCGGTGTCGACGCCCTCACCTCGCCCGATCAGGTACAGCCACTCCTCGAGGTTGTCCCCCACATAGGGGCTGATCGGCGGACGCCGTCCGACCTCGTCGACCAGCATCCAGTAGTCCCGCCAGGCCTGCGGCGTCACGTCGGGCTGAGCTACGAAGGTTTCGCCGGCGAGATCAGCCGGAACGAGCCACTCCCGGCCCGCAAGTCGATGCGTGCTCGGCAGGACCGCCACACGGGGTTCGCTGATCAGCGGCGTCACCTCCAGGTCGTCCTCATCCAACGGCGCATAGAGAAACGCGACGTCGGCCTTGCCATGGCGCAGCGCCGTGACCATCTCTGAGAACTCGATTGCCCGCACGTCGATTCGCACCTGCGGGTGGCGGCCACTGAAGGTCGAGAGCAGTGGTGAGAACAATGCGCCGGGGACCGGCCCGAGCGATCCGATCGAGAACGACGACGATTCGCCGCGGGCCAGCGCGCGGACCCGCTCCAGCGTCCCGTCCGCCGCCGCGATGATCGCCCGGCCCTCGGCCAGCAGCAACTCCCCGGCCGGCGTGAGCTCCACCTGTCTGGTGCTGCGCAGCAGCAGCGGCCCACCGACCTCCGTCTCCAGTCGCCGGATCTGTGCCGACAGGGCCGACTGCGCCAGGTGCAGCCGCGCCGCGGCCCGTGAAAAGTGCAGTTCCTCGGCGACCGTCACGAAATACCGCAGTTGCTTGAGCTCCACGCTGCGCAATTTATCGCGCCGAGCGCATAATCGTTCGCGTCTTACTGTTGCTCTACCGGCGCAAGCACGTGACGATGCGCACATGGCGGAGAAAAGCGTCCGGATCGAGCTCGACGGCGTACCCACCTGGGGCCGCCGTGACGGTGAGGAGATCGTCTGCGATGACGGCCGCACCGTTCCGGAGCCCGATGCCCACTATCTGGCGCCGGTTGAGCCGTCGAAGATCATCGCGGTTCATCTGACCTATCAGAGTCGGCTGACCGAGTATGCGGCCCGAACACCTGCCTACCCCTCGTATTTCCTGAAGCCTCCGACCACGCTCAACGGCCACCGCGGCATTCTGCGGCGACCGCGCGGAACCCGCTTCCTCAACTACGAGGGCGAGCTCGCGGTCGTGATCGGCCGGCGGATGCACGGCGTCGGCATCGAACAGGCGCTCGAGCACGTGGCCGGCTATGCGCCCGCCAACGACGTAGGGCTGCACGACTTCCGCCACGCCGACCGTGGCTCGATGTTGCGGGTAAAGGGCCAGGACGGCTTCCTGCCGATCGGACCGGAGCTCACTCCGGCCGACGCGTTCGACCCCACGAGCTTCACGCTCCAGACGTTCCTGAACGGCGAGGTGGTCCAGCGGTCGACGGCGCAGGACATGATCTGGGGCGTCGCCTACCAACTCGCCGACCTGAACCGCCTGATCACGCTGGAGCCCGGGGACGTCGTTCTGACCGGAACACCCGCCAACTCTCGGCCGATGGAGCCCGGCGACGTCGTGGCCGTCGAAATCAGCGGGCTAGGGCGGGTCGAGAACACCGTCGTCGACTGGGACGTCGATCTGACACAGGTCGGCGATCGGCCGGAGGTCTCCGGGAACACGTTGCACGTCGCGCTCGCGATCCCGGAGGACGAGGCCGAGCGCATGGCACAAGGAGAGAAGATCTGATGAAGGTCCACGTTGACATGAACCTCTGCCAGAGCCACGGCGAGTGCGTCGAGATCGCGCCCGACGTGTTCGAACTCGGCGACGACGACGTGCTCGTCTGGCAGGAGGAGGTCGATGACGACCGCCGCGCCGACATGGAGGCCGCGGCGAACGCCTGTCCGATGATGGCGATCCGGCTCGAGGGCTGAACACGTGGTACGGCGCCTGGCCATAGTCGGAGCGTCGCTGGCCGGGCTGCGTGCCGCGCAGGCCGCGCGCTCGGCCGGATACGACGGTGGCATCGTGCTGATCGGGCAGGAGCCGCATCTGCCGTACACGCGCCCGCCGCTCTCCAAGGATCTGCTGCAGGGCAAGCAACAACCCGGGGAGTCCGCATTCCCCCTGGGCGAGCTCGAGGTTCAATGGCAGCTCGGAATCGCCGCGGACGCGCTCGACCGACAGAACCGCCGCGTGCATCTGGCCGATGGCACCGAGGTTCCATATGACCGCCTGATCGTCGCGACCGGCTGCCGGGCGCGCAGCTGGGACGGCCCCGGCGCCGGACTCGAGGGCGTTCACACGCTTCGAGGTCTCGAGGACGCGCTCGCCCTGCGGTCTCGGCTTGAGACGAGCAAGCACCTGCTGATCGTCGGTGCCGGGTTCATCGGCTGTGAGGTCGCCGCCAGCGCACGCTCACTGGGTCTCGAGGTGACCGTGATCGACATCGCCGCGCACCCGCTGCTGCCGTTCGGGCCGGAGCTGGGTGAGCGCTGGCTGCGGATGCACGCTGACCGCGGCGTCGAGCTTCGCCTCGGCGTCGGCCTGTCCGGGCTCCACGGCGACGGCGGCAGCGCGGTCGTGCGCGCGGAGTTGAGCGACGGAACCCAACTCGAGACCGATGCGGTCCTGCTGGCGCTCGGCTCGGTGCTCAACACCGGGTGGCTCGCCGACTCAGGTCTTGAGCTGAACCCAGCCGTGGTGTGCGACGACACGTTGACCACCACACGGGATCCGGACATCCTCGCTGCCGGCGACATCGCGGCCGTGCCGGTGGCTCTGATCGGCGGCGAGCTGCTGAGAGTCGAGCACTGGACGACCGCCGCCGAGCACGGACAGCTAGCAGGCCGCAACGCCGTGCTCGAACCGGAGCAGCGCGCAGCCCACACGACGCCGCCGTACTTCTGGTCCGACCAGTACGAGACGAAGATCCAGGCGCTCGGCTGCCCGGCGCTGGCAGAGCGGATCGAGCTCCTCGAGCAGGCGCCGGACGGTGACCGTTTCGTTGCTGCCTGTATTCGTGACGAGCGCGTGATCGGGTTCGTCGCCGTCAACGCCGCGCGGCGGTTGCCGTGGTATCGGCGTCAGCTGGCCGAACCACCCTCGCTCTCCGAGCTCAAGCAGACACTGACCGAGTCCGGCACCACGCTCGGCGTGCCGGCGGGAGCGTCCGCATGAAGCCGGGCTTGATTCTGCAGCATGGAGTGACCGGGCCGCCGGGCCTGCTCGGCGAATGGGCGCAGCTACGAGCGGTGGCGGTTGAGGTTCATGACAGCGGGCTCGATGGGCCGCTCCCGGAGGCAGGCGGGCGCGCGTTCGTCTGCTGCCTGGGCTCCAAGCACAGCCCGATCGATCGCCACGTCCCGGTCGTGGCACAGACGCTCGCGCTGGTCGCCGACGCGGTCCGGATCGGCGTGCCGGTGCTGGGCCTGTGTTACGGCGGTCAGGTGCTGGCTGACGCACTGGGCGGGCGTACCGAGCCGGCGCCCGAGCCGGAGCTTGGCTGGTACACGATCGAGACCACGGCTCCTGAGATCGTGCCCGCGGGCCCGTGGCTCGAGTGGCACTACCAGCGCTTCACGCTGCCGCCGGGCACGCGTGAGCTCGCCAGCTCCAGGGCCGGTGTGCAGGCATTCATCCACGGTCCGCACCTGGGGGTGCAGTTCCACCCGGAGAGCACGATCGAGATCGTCAAGCACTGGGCCGCCTCCGACCAGGAGAAGCTCGCGCAGCACAACGTCACCGACGCCGAGCAGCGCCTCGAGGCCGGTCGCGCTGACGCCGGCCTCGCGCGGGCGAACGCCTTCCGACTTTTCGACGGTTTTTGGGAGCGCGCCCAGCGCGCAGAGAGGAGAGATCCGTGAAAACAGGTGCGCTACCAGCCGCATTCGACGACGCCGGCTCGGTGAAGGAGACGCCGATCACTTCCGTGCGCTTGCTGTACCCGGATCTCCACGGTGTCGCCCGCGGTAAGGACATTCCGATCAAGCAGTTCGACAGCATCGTGGAGAGCGGGATCTGCTTCTGCGCGGCGGTGATGGGGACCGACCTACGGCACACGCCCGTGGTCGGCGGTGAGGAGGGCTATCCGGACTTCATCGCACGCCCTGACCTCGCGACGATGCAGACATTGCCGTGGGAGCCGGGCGTGGCCAGCTGTCTTGCCAACCTCGAACCGACCGAGGCCGATCTCCCGTTCCCCGACCCAAGAGGCACGCTGCGTCGCGCCGTCGAAACGGTGCGCCAACTCGGTTTCGAGCCGTGCATCGGACCGGAGCTCGAGTTCTTTCTGGTGGTGCGCGACCCCCAGGCCCCGAACGGGATCCGCCGTCACGTCGACAACCTCAGCATGGTCTACACGGTCGGGCCGCTGGCTGACCCCGACGGGCTTGTTCGGCGCATGACCGAGCAGCTCGCGGCGGTCGGCCTCGACGTCTTCGCCATGAACCACGAGTTCATGAACTCGCAGTACGAGATCAACCTGCGCCACTCCGACGCGCTCGACGCCGCTGACCGCGCGTTCCGGCTGAAGACCGCGGTCAAGGACATCGCCGCCCAGAACGGGCTGCACGCGACCTTCATGGGCAAGCCGTTCAACGACCAGGGCGGCTCGGGCATGCACCTGCACCTCTCACTCAATCGCGACGACAGCAACGTGTTCGACGCCCCCGGGGCTGACGAGGGCGTCAGCGCGGAGCTCCGGCAGTTCTCGGCGGGGCTGATCGAGCACGCCCCGGCACTGATGGCGTTCCTCAACCCCACGATCAACGCCTATCGACGCGTCCAGCCCGATTCGCTGGCGCCCACGCACGCGAACTGGGGTTTCGACAACCGCGCGACCTTCGTCAGGATCCCGCCTGAACGCGGCGTCGCCACGAGGGTCGAGCTCCGCGTCGGCGACGGCGCCGCGAACCCCTACCTGGCGATCGCAGCGGTGCTGATCGCCGGCGCTGACGGCGTGCGCCGCGGGCTGGAGCCACCGGCGCCCTTGACTGGTGATGCGTACCGCGCCGATCCGAACCTGATCGGGACGCCGCTGCCGGCCACGCTCGAGCAGGCACTGGATGCGCTCGCCGCCGATCCGGTGCTGCGCGATGGCCTCGGCGCTGAGATCGTCGACACGTTCGTGGCGGTCAAGGGCTTTGAAATCGAACGCCATCGCGCCTGGGTCTCCGATTGGGAGATCGCCGAATACCTCCACCACCTATAGGAGCCAGCGATGTCAGCCACAAGCGAGTTCATCGACCTCTCCGATCACGATCAGTTCCTCGACGGCGTTCCCTATGAGGCATTCGCGAAGCTGCGGCGACGAGGATCCCGTGCACTGGAACCCGGAACCGGACGATGGTCGCGGCTTCTGGGCGGTCACCAGGTACGAGGACATCCGCGCCGTGCACCGGAACCCTGAGGCGTTCTCGTCGGAGATCGGCGGGACCTCGCTCGAGGACCTCGAGCCGGAGCAGATCGAGGCACGAAAGTCGATGATCGACATGGACCCGCCGCAACACGACCAGCTGCGGGCACTGGTCAACCGCCGGTTCACACCCAAGGCCGTTTCGCGTCTGGGAGGAACAGGTCCGCAAGGTCGTCGGGACGGTTCTGGACGGGGCCCTGCCCAAGGGCGACTTCGACTTCGTCCACGAGATCTCGTCTGAGATCCCGATGCAGGTCTTCGCGGAGATCCTCGGCGTGCCGCAGGAGGAGCGTCGCGAGATCATCGAGATCGGCGACCGCCTGCTCGGCAATGCCGACCCCGAATACGCCGTCGAGAACGACGACGACTCGCATCGCCATCTGCCGTTCTCCAGCCCGGCCGCGCTGGACATGTTCGCCTTTGGCCGGCGCATCGCCGACGAGCGCCGGCACAGCTCGCGCGAGGACATCATGAGCGACCTTGTCAACGCCGGACTCAGCCAGCGCGAGCTCGATGTCTACTTCGTGCTGCTGGCCACCGCCGGCAACGAGACCACGCGCCACACGATCAGCCACGGGCTGGTGGCGCTCAGCGAGCACCCGGACCAGAAGGATCTGCTTCGCGCCAACCCCGATGAACTCGGCAAGAGCGCAACCGAGGAGATGCTGCGTTGGGCGACTCCGGTTCACCACTTCCGTCGGACCGCCGCCGTCGACACCGAGCTCGGCGGCACCACGATCGCGGCCGGCGACAAGGTCGCCACCTGGCTGGTCTCGGGTAACCGCGACGAGTCGATGTTCGAGCGGCCCGACCGCTTCGACGTGACCCGCACGCCGAACCCCCACATGACCTTCGGCCCCGGCGGGATCCATCATTGCCTGGGTGCTCACCTGGCCAAGATGGAGGTCAGGATCACGTTCGAGGATCTGCTCTCACGCGGAGTCGAGATCGAGCTGCACGGCGCCTCCCGAGCGCCTTCGCTCGAACTTCTTCAACGGCATCAAGCGGCTGCCCGTGCAGCGTCCGCGGATGATCGACCTGCATCGCATCGATCACGTCGCGCTCCGCGTCTGCGACCTCGACGAGGCGGCAGCGCGCTGGTCGGTCCAGTTCGGCCTGGTGCAGCGGGTCCGCAACGAAGCTGAGTGCGTGACCCTCGTCTGCGACGACGAGCCGTGTGCGCTCGAGCTGCTTGCCGGCAACTCCCCGGGCTTCGACCACGTCGCCTACGAGCTGTCACCGGCCTGCTCGCTCAGCCAGGCACGCGAGCACCTGCTCGACCATGGAGCCGAGGTCACAGCTGACGCAGAAGGGCTGCTGACCCGTGACGTCGAGGGCAACGCGATCCAGATCCTCGCCTACCGCGAGCCCGCATCGCGCCTGGTCTCGCACGCGCGACCGGCGGCCAACCCCAACCTCGGACACCCGCGCAAGCTCGGACACGTCAATTTCCTGACCGCGGAGCTCAGCGAACAGCGCCGCTTCTATGTCGAGGCACTGGGCATGCGCGTCACCGACTGGCTCGGCGACGGCGGGCTGTGGCTGCACATCAACTCAGACCACCACGTGATGGCGCTCGTCGACAAGGGCTACTCACATTTCCATCACCTCGCCTTCGACCTGGTCGACTTCGGGCAGATGCGGGTTGCGCTCGATCACCTCGGCCGCCACGGGCGCTGGCTCGCCTGGGGCCCGACACGACACGGCGTCGGCGGCAACATCGCCTCCTACGTCCGGATCGTCGAAGAGCACTGCTTCGTCGAGCTCTATTGCGATATGGAGCAGCTGCAGCGCACGCACGAGCCCCGCAGCTGGCCGGATAACCGCTACTCGTCAAACACCTGGGGCCCTCTGCCTCCGCGCTCCTACTTCCGCTTCGACGACGCCGCCGTCGAGTCCGAGCGTGAGAGCCTCGAGATGCTCGGCGTTCCGCTCCCACCCGCTCCGGTCCCGGCCGGCCCCGCCTCCACATCCCCGGCCAAGGCCCCCACATCCCCGGCCAGGGCCACGACATCCCCAGCCAAGGAGACCGCATGACGCTTCACGGCTACACCGTTCCCCGTACGCCGGCAGGTGAGGCGAGCCTGGTCCCGGCACCGCCGTGGCACTACGTCGGAGAGTTCCTTGTGATCGACTTCCACGCCGACCCGGAGACCGCGGTCTCACTGCTTCCCCAGGGCGTTGAGCCTCACGCCGACGCCGGTCGCTGTGCAGCCGTGTTCGTCGATTGGCAGTCCTTCTCCGAGGGTGGCGACGAGCTGATCGACCCGGTGCGCTCGCAATATCGCGAGTTCTACCTCGTCGTCAGCGGCATGCTCGACGGCCAGCCGGTAACGACCTGCCCGTTCATCTGGGTCAACCAGGACTTCGCGATGGCCCGCGGTTGGATCCAGGGCTATCCCAAGAAGCTCGGCGACGTCTGGATGACGCGCAGCTTCGAGCTCGACTGCAGGGCCTCACCGGGCATCCGCCCGGGCGCACGCTTCGGCGCCACCTGCTCCGCGCGCGGCCGCGAGCTCGCCCGCGCGACCGTGACACTCGAGCAGCAGAGCCAGAGCGGCTCAATCCACACCGACCCGCCACTGGTGAACGTCCGCCACTTCGCTCGGCTCAGCGCCGGCGATCACTACCGTCCACAGGTACACGAGCTGGTACGCGCTCGCAGCCGCGACCGCAGCGTCTCAGAGATCTGGGAGGGCGACGCCACGCTCGAGCTGTCCGCCGCCCCCGGCGAAGGTCACGCCGCACTCGAGCCGGCAAGCGTCGCGCGCGGCTACCGCTTCACGTTCGCCTACACGGTCGACGACCTCGAGACGGTCAGGGACTACACACGATGACCGCAGCCACGCAGGCGGGCATCGCCACGGTTGCCGGCCACCAGGTCGCGACCGACCACTGGATCGGCGGCGAGCGAGTCGCGAGCGCCAACCGCTTCGACGTGATCTCGCCGATCGACGGAGTCGGTGATTGCCGACGTCGCCGCCGGCGGCGCCGATGAGGCGGACCGCGCGGTCCGCGCCGCCCACGCGGCTGCGCCGGGCTGGGCCGCATTGGGCGCAGGTGGCCGGGCCGAGCTGCTGCGCCGTCTGGCCGACCTGATCGATGCCGACGTGGAGCGGCTGTCCGCGGTCGAGTGCGCCGACATGGCGATGCTGCTCGCGGTCGTTGCGGGCACGGGTGATCTTCCGGGCAGCCGCGAACTTCCGCAACTATGCCGATCTCGCCGTCGCCTACGAGGAGCGCGACTGGCACTCCAAGGGAACCTGGAACCGCGTACAGCGGATGCCTGCCGGGCCCGCCGCCGTGATCACCCCCTGGAACGCACCGTTCATGCTCTCGACATGGAAGGTCGCGCCGGCGCTGGCGGCTGGCTGTCCGGTAATCCTCAAGCCCGCCGAGTGGTCGCCGCTGTCCTGCTCGCTGCTGGCCGATCTGACGGCCGAGGCAGGCTTCCCGGCGGGCGTCTTCAATGTGCTTCAGGGCATCGGTGAGGACGTCGGCGCAGCGCTCGTTGCGCACCCGCTGCTGCGCCGGGTCTCGTTCACGGGATCGCCTGAGGCCGCCCGGCATATCGGCGTCAGCGCCGCCCGGAACCTGGTGCCTTTCACCGGCGAGCTCGGCGGCAAGGGGCCGCTGATCGTCTTCGAGGACGCCGACCTCGACGCGGCCGCGGCAAAGGCCGCGGGACAGTACGACGATGCCGGGCAGGTCTGCCTCGCCGGCACCCGCCTGCTCGTCCAGGAGAGCGTGCGCGAGCGGTTCCTGGAGCGCTTCCACGCCGGCGTCGACAGGCAGGTCCTTGGCGACCCGCGCGACGCGGCGACGACGATCTCGCCGCTGATCCATCCCGAGCACCTCGAGCGCGTCGACGGTTTCGTCCAGCGCGCGATCGCCGACGGCCAGCGGCTGGTCAGGGGCGGCACGCGACTTGACGGGCTGCTCTACGAGCCGACCCTGTTCGAGCCCACCGGCAACGACGCGGAGATCGTCCAGCGCGAGGTCTTCGGGCCCGTGCTGACCTTCCAGACCTTCGGCGACGAGGACGAGGCGATCGCGCTCGCGAACTCGACTGACTACGGGCTGTCCGGCATGGTCTACACGAGCTCAATGGGGCGCGCAGATCGAGTCGGCCGGGCCGTTCGTGCCGGCATCGTCTGGGTCAACACCTTCCTGGTACGGGACCTCACGGCGCCGTTCGGCGGCGTTGGGATCTCGGGAATCGGTCGCGAGGGAGGCAACTATGCACTCGATTTCTACTCGGATCTGAAAACGCTGCAGATCCTCGACGGGAGCGTTGGGTGAGGATGGTCGACAAGCTATGAGGAGAGGGACATGAGTGAAGTAGAGGGCCAGGTTCGCCTGGGCGAACGCAAGCTGACGACGATCCACGCGATCGGTCAGTCGCTTGCGATCGGGCCGATGTTCTCGGCGGGTCTGCTGACCGGCCTGATCGCAAGCGTGGCGGGCTTCAGTACGCCGCTCGCCGTGTTGCTGGGCACGATCGGGGCGGTCTGCCTCGGCTACGTGATCTCGCTGTTCGCACGCCGCTACGCGGGCGCGGGCGCGATGTATGAGTATCTCGTCCACGGCGCCCACCCGGGCGTCGGCGTGTTCGGCGCCGGCATCTACGGCATCGGAATCCTGTTCCTCGGCGGCGGCGGTGTCTTCATCGCGAACGGCTTCCTGGCCCAGGCGTTCCTCGCCGACATCCACATCCATGTCACCTGGTGGATTCCCTCGATCGTGATCCTGGCGATCGCCGTTGGTCTCAACCATGTCGGAGTCCGGGTCGCGATCCAGGGCGTGCTCGCGCTCGCCGGAATCTCGATGATCCCGTTCCTGATCCTGGCGTTCACGATCATCGCCAAGGGTGGAGTCGACGGCAACACGCTGGCTGTGTTCGGCACCAGTCACAGCTCCGTCAACAGCGTCTTCCACGGCATCCTGTTCGCGGTCACGCTGTTCATCGGCTTCGAGGCCGCGGCCTCGATCGGTGAGGAGGCGCGCGAGCCGCACAAGGCGATCCCGGTCGCTTTGATCGGCTCGGTGGCGCTGGCCGGGTTGTTCTATCTGCTCGTCACCTACGCCGGCGCGATCGGATTCGGCGTCAAGGGCTCCGCAACGGCCTGGCCCGCCGATGCCTCGCCGATGGGCACGCTCGCGCAGCAGTACGTCGGCCACTGGCTGTCGGTGCTGATCGATCTGGTCGTGATGCTCGATTCGATCTCCGTGGCGCTCGCGTTCACGGTCGCGGGCTCGCGAGTCTTCTTCGCACTCGGCCGTGACGGTCTGCTGCCGAAGTTCACGACGCGCGTCTCACGCCACAACACCCCGCTAGGCGGCAACCTGGTGATCCTCGTGCGCAGGCGCCATCGCGATCATCGTCGCGGGCGTCACGACACTCGGAGACATCGTCGGGCTTCCGAACAACATCGAGGCCTTTCAGATCAGTGCCGGCGTCGGCTCGTTCCTGATCGAGGCCGTCTACGCGATGCTGGCCCTGGCCGCGTTCCGGATCATCTGGACGAGTTGGACCGGCATCGCCCGGCTCTGGCGCCTGGTCGTGGCGATCGCCGGTGTGGCCACGCCGGTGCTTGCCTACTACGGCTCCCTGCATCCGTTCCCGCCCTACCCGGGAGATCTCAGCCTGATCATCGCCGGCGGTTGCGCTGTGCTGGTCCTGGTCTGGTTCCTCTACCTCCAGGTCGTGCATCCCGACCGTATCCGGAACGCCGCACGGCACGCGGAGGAGCACCACGGTGTGCCGCCGCTCGACGAGAGCCTGTCGTTCCGGCCCGAACCGGGTCTGCCCGCCTAGTCAATCGCGGTTCCCGCTGCCGGTCGCCCCGCTGGGCGCCGGCAGCGGCCCAGCCGGCCAGGCTTGACGCGCGCGACGCTGGCGAAAGCAGGCACGCTTCTGCAAATCGCGGCACGCAAGACCGATTGTCACGAACGCTCCCGAAAATCGCGCACCGAAGTTCTGTCGTGTGAAGCAGCGAGATCTGCGGGTTTCATTGGGCTTGGTGGCGGTTTGAGGTGTTCCGGTCGTGTCTACTTGACGAGGACCGGGGCGTTGGCGGCGAGTTGGAGTGCGCGGGCCTGGAGTGCGGTTGGCTGGGTGAGTTTCTCGAACGTGTCAGTGCGGCCGGCCAGGCGCATGGTGTTCCGGGTCTGGGTTGAGAGCTCGCGCAGCAGCGTGCGGTAGCTGTGGGCCGGGCCGCCGTCGGTGGTGCGTTTCGTTCGGGCTTTGTGCTCGGCGGCGGGTGAGCGGACGGCTTTCGCGACGGGGTCGACGTTGACGGGCCGGTGCTCGTCGGTGAACAGCATGGGTTTCCACGCGGCTTTGAGGTGCCAGGTGAGGTAGTAGGCGAGCATGCAGATCAGCACGTGGGTGCGGACACGGTTCTCGAGGTGGTGGTGGATCGGGCGGATCTGTAGGTCGGGGCCTTTGATCGACCGGAATGCCCTTTCGGCCTGTTCGAGGTTCTTGTAGGCACGGACGACATCCCGGGCCGGTAGTTGCTCTGCGGGGTGGTTGGTGCGCAGGATGTAGAACCCGTCAAGCGCGGCTTCCTCATCGATCTGGTCGCTCTTGCGCTGGTAGGTGAAGTCCATGTCGGTGATGGTCACCTCGAAGTGCTTTCTGACGTGAAAGCGCTTGAGCGCGGGGCCGACGGCGAGGCCGATCTGGGCGGCGCCGAGCAGCGTGCCCTTGTCAACACGTATTTTGATCAGCTCAAGCTCAGTCTCGGTGGCGTCAAGCAGCTCCTGGCGTTTGCGGGCACGCTGCGCACCGACGAAGGGGTTGCGGCACACGATCAGCCGCTCACCGGGGAACTCGTCCGGGGCCTCGATCTCACCGAGGTTCTGCTGATCAAACAGCGACGGCTGGAAGATGCCTTCGCGGACGAGCTTCTTGATCGTCGGCGCCTTCAGCGCGGTGATCCACGACACCCCTTCGGTGTTTGAGAGCGTCTCGATGTTCGCGCGGGTGACCATCCCGCGATCAGCGACGACGGTTACCTTCTGAAGACCGAAGCGGTCCTTGATCTTGCTCACTTGCGATGGAAGGGTCTTGTCGTCATGCGTTTCACCGCTGAACACCTCAACAGCGACCGGCCGACCCTGGCTGTCACACAGCAGGCCGTAGATGATCTGCGGCAGATTCTTCTGACCGTCACGCGAATACCCGAGGCGCCCAAGCGGGCAGGACCGGCCCTCGAAGTAGCAGGAGGAGACGTCGTAGAGCACCATCTCCCCATCGGCGAGATGACGCTTGGCGAGCCGGTCCTCGATACGAGCCTGACGGCCTGCCAGCCAGTCCATCGCCTCGTAGAGATCATCCTCGCAGGCACCCTGCACACCGAGCTCTGAGGCGAGCGTGGACTGCGAAAGCGTGCGGACCGTCGAGAGCTTCGAGCCTGGTGCGATCACCCTGGAGAGGATCATCGCCATGCACAGATCCCGCTGACGGGACGGCGCGCGGTCCAGCAGCTCCGCCAGCCCCAGGCGCCTGGCCATCGCAAGCGCGGCGTTCACATGCCCCGCCGGCAGCGACCGCTCGACCTCAAACGCCTGATCTGCGCTCAGCAACGTCTCACCGGCCAACACGCGGCGGATCGCGTCGATCGCCTCCACCGGCAGATGCGAGAGGTTCGCGAGCGTCTCCTTCTTGACCTTGCCGTCCTCGCGGTAGGAGCGACGCAGCAACGTAGCCGTGTACTCACGATCCCCCTACCGCCGCCTAGTCGTGATCACGTGCATCGCACCTATCTTCCGAGCCGGACGCCCTATACCACGACAATACCGCACCTATCGGACAACTAGTCGTGGGTACAGCAGAACACAACAAAAAAGCCGGAATAACCCACCAACACAGGGATCACGGCCCCCACAAACCCTCTGCGGAACTTTAAGCAAATCGCCCCGCGCGCGCACGATTGTCACGGTTGCTCCTGCTCTAGCGGCTATGGCCCGGCGCAGCCCTCTGCTGAAGAGAGCGGTCAGACCGCAGCTGCGCCGACGGCGTGGAAGCCGCCGTCGACGTGCACGATCTCGCCGGAGATGCCACGCGCGAGATCGGAGAGCAGGAAGCAGACCGGCCCGGCGACGATGCTCGGGTCCTCGATATTCCAGCCGAGCGGCGCCTGCTGTTCCCACAGCGTGGCGAGCTTCTCAAAGCCGGGGATACCGCGCGCGGCGACGGTGCCGAGCGGACCGGCGCTGACGAGGTTCACGCGGATTCCCTCGCCGCCGAGATCCCGCGCGAGGTAGCGCGAGACCGACTCGAGCGCCGCCTTGGCGACGCCCATCCAGTCGTAGATCGGCCAGGCGACGCTGGCGTCGAAGTCGAGCCCGACGACGCTCGCGCCGCTTGGCATCAGCGGCGCCAGCGCGGCCGCCACGCGCCTTCAGCGAGAAGGCGCTGGTCTGAAACGCGGCAACGGCGCTCTCGGCCGGGGTCGTCAGGAACTTGCCGCCGAGCGCGTCCTCAGGCGCGAACGCGATCGCGTGCAGGATGCCGTCGACTCGCCCCCAGCGCTGCCAGCTCAGCGGCCAGCGGCTCCAGGTCCTCCGGGCTTGTTGACGTCGAGCTCGAGCACGTCGACCGGCGTGTCGCAGGCGCTGCGCGGCACGCTCGGTCATGCGCCGCACGCGTCCAAAGCTGGTGAGCAGCGACCTCGGCGCCCTGCGCCTGCGCGCGCTGCGCGACGTGGAAGGCGATCGAGTCCTTGGTGATGACGCCGGTGATCAGCAGGCGCTTGCCGGCCAGCAGGCCTGCCATCAGACCGAAGCGTCCGATTCCGCCGCTGATTTCATCCCTGGCCCTTGATCACCAGCGAGACGTTGTGCCCGCCGAACGCGAACGAGTTCGAGAGCGCGGCCGGGGCGCCGTCGCCGACAAGCACCAGCTCACGCGCCCCGCCGGGCACGTAGTCGAGGTCGAGTTCAGGGTCGGGCACCTCGTAGTTGAGCGTCGGCGGAATCACCCGGGCGTTCAGCGCCTGGACGGTCGCGACCGCCTCGACCGCGCCGGCGGCACCGAGCAGGTGGCCGATCGGCCGACTTGGTCGAGGAGATCGGGATCTTGTAGGCGTGCTCGCCCAGCGCGAGCTTCAGCGCCGAGGTCTCGGCCGCGTCGTTCAGCTCGGTCGAGGTCCCGTGGGCGTTGACGTAGCTGATCTCAGCGGGGGTCAGGCCGGCATCCTGGATCGCCAGCGTGATCGCCTGCGCGGCCGGCCGGCCGGTCGGCTCCGGCGCGGTCAGGTGGTGCGCGTCGGAGGTCGAGCCGTAGCCCGCAACCTCGCCGAGGATCGTCGCGCCGCGCGCCCTGGCCGTACTCGTACTCCTCGAGCACCAGCACGCCGGCGCCCTCGCCCATCACGAAGCCGTCACGGCGCGCGTCGAACGGGCACGAGATGCCGATCTCGGAGAGCGCCTGCATCGACGTTGAAAGAGCCGAAACCGAAGTCGGTCAGCGTCGCCTCGGCGCCGCCGGCCACCACCGCGTCGGCGTCGCCGTACTGGATCATGCGGGCCGCCAGTCCGAGCGCGTGGCCGCTCGAGGCGCAGGCCGAGGCGACGCCGAACGCCTGGCCCTGGATCCCGTGGCGCATCGAGACCGCAGCCGCCGCCGCGTTGGGCATGTACATCGGGATGCCGAGCGGCGAGATGCGGTCGGCGCCCTTCTCGCGCATCGCGTCGAGGTTGGTCTCGACGGTCGTGAAGCCGCCGATCCCGGTGGCCATGATCAGGCCGACCCGCATCGGATCGAACGGCAGCCCGTCCCCCCAGCCGGCGTCCGCGACCGCCTCATCGGCGGCGACCACCGCCAACTGCGCGAAGCGGTCGAGCCGGCGAGCCTCCTTGACGCTCAGATGGTCGGCCGGGTCGAACGAGCCGCAGTAACCGCCCGCCTGCCCGGCGCGCTCCTCGATCCCGCTGACCCCCTTCGACCACTGCTCATGCAGCGGCCGCGCGCCGACCCCCAGCGGCGTGACGGCACCGATCCCGGTGATGACGGCTCGACGCTTGTCAGGCATGGCGAGGGCCCTCCAGTCTGCGAAGCGCGCCCAGCCGCACTAGGCGGCGCGCGCGGTGATCAGGTCGACGGCGTCTCCGACGGTCTTGAGTTCCTTCATGTCCTCGCCCTTGAGCACGACGCCGTACTCGTCCTCGACGATCTGGGCGAGCTCCACGAGATCCAGCGAGTCGATGTCCAGCTCCTCGAAGGTCGCCTCCGGGGTGATGTCGCTGGCATCCGGGCCGAAGCTGGCGAGCGCCTCGACGACGCGCTCCTGCACCTGCTCCTTGGTCACTGCACTCATGGATACGTCCTCTTTCTTCGTGGTTCAGGCAACCTGGGCGTCAGGTTAGGCGCCCAGGCCGCCATCGACTGTAAGCACCGCGCCGGTCACATAGCTCGCCTGCTGCGATACGAGGAAGCGTACGCAAGCCGCGACCTCCTCGGGGGTTCCCGCCCGCTTGGCCGGGACCGCGTCCAGCAGATCCGTGTCATGACCTCGGCGGTCATGTCGGTCTCGATCGAATCCCGGCGCGACCGCGTTGATCGTGACACCGCGGCGGGCGACCTCGACCGCCGCCGTGCGCGTGAACTGGATCAGCCCGGCCTTGGCGGCCCCGTAGTTGCTCTGCCCCGGATTCGGCTCGCAGGCCGGCGACCGAGGCGATGTTCACGATCCGTCCGGTGCGCGCGCGCATCATCGCCTTCAGCGCCCGGCGCGTGAACCGGAACGCGGCCGTCAGGTTGGTGTCGATCACCGCCTCCCACTCATCGTCGGTGAGTGATGGCGAGAGGTTGTCACGCGCGATCCCGGCGTTGTTGACGAGCGCGAGCACGGGCACACCGAAGTGCTGCTCGGCGGCCTCGAGCACGGCATCCGGCGCCGCCGGTTGCGCGACGTCGCCCTGAATCGCGAACGCGCGTCCACCGGCGCCCTCGATCTCAGCCACGACGGCAGCCGCCGCCTCGGCGCCCGCGTTGTAGTTGACGCCCACCGCCCAGCCGTCGGCGGCGAGCCCCGTGGCGATCGCGGCGCCGATCCCGCGCGAGCCGCCGGTCACGAGCGCGCAGCCCGCCGGCGGCCACGCCTCAAGCTCAGACACTGACCAGCTCCACGTCCTTGAGCGTGCGCTTGGCAAGCCCGGTCAGCACCTTGCCGGGACCGACCTCGACGAACCGCGTAACGCCACGCTCGTGCAGCGTCAGCAGCACCTCACGCCAGCGAACGGGACCGGTCAGCGCCTCCACGAGCCGCGTGCGAACGTCGTCGAACGGCTCGGCCGTGACCGCCGAGATCACCGTGCTGGCAGCGGGCCTGATCTCGACCGCGGCCAGCGCGCGCTCGAACTCCGGCACCGCCGATGCCATCATCGGCGAGTGGAAGGCGCCGGTTACGGGCAGGATCATCGCGCGCAGGCCAAGCTCCCTGGCGGTCTGCTCGGCGGCCGGCAGCGCGCGGCGCGGTCCTGACAGCACCACCTGCTGGGGCGAGTTGTCGTTGGCGATCGAGAGCCCGTGCGGGACAGCGACCTCGGCGGCGCGAGCCGCGGCCTCGGCGCCCAGCAGCGCGATCATGCCGCCGTCACCGTTGGTCTCGCCGGCCTCCTGCATCAGCCGGCCGCGCAGCGCGACGAGCTCGAGCCCGTCGCGTTCGCTCAGCACGCCGGCGGCGACCAGCGCCCCCAGCTCACCGAGCGAGTGGCCGGCGGTGAACTCGTGCACCGGCCGCCCGAGCGCGCACCAACCGGCGACGCTGGCGCAGAAGATCGCCGGCTGTGCGTAGGCGGTGCCGTCGTCGACGCGCAGGAACGGGTCCTCGCCGACGACCTCGATTGCGAGGCTGAGCAGGTCGGGCCGGATGCGGGCGACGCCGTCGCGCATGTCCGGCGTCTGGCTGCCCTGCCCGGGGAATAGAAGTGCAGTGGCCATATCCACTTACCCTACGCGTCCGCACGCCCTCGGGTACGCGTCGGCGCCGGTGCGCCCCCCGGCCGGGGGGCGCTCGCCTCAGAGCAACTGAAGAGGCGTGCTCAGGCCACGCGCCGCAGTGGAACGACGTTGCCGGCCGGCAGCGGCTGGCCGGCAGCCTCGAAGCGCCGCCGGAGCCACTCGAGCGCGACCGGCGCGCCCGCGACCGCGCCGCTGACATGGTCGAAGCCGCCGCGTGTCATGTGCAGGGTGACATCGACTCCGAGTGCGAGCCAGTCCTCGAGCAGCTGCTCGCTGTGCTCGAAGGCGACGATCTGATCATTGCGGGCGTGGTGCAGCAGCACCGGTGCCTGCGGCGCGATCGTTCCGAGCCGATTCTCACGCAGGCGGGCGCGCCACTCCGGCAGCTCGAGCACGTTGGGCTGGGTGAGCTGGTCGACGTGAGCGAAGCGCGGTCCGCGCACGGCAGCCTGCAGGATGTTGGTCTCGCGCAGGGCCTCGATCGTTCTGAGCCCGCTGGGGCTCAGATACGGCTCAAGCTCGAGTTCCGGGTAGGCGGCGGCGTAACCGATCGCGCCATAGGCCAGGAAGAACGAGAAGAAGCTGCCGTCGAGCGTCGGGCCGGCCAGCTCCACATCGGCGGCGGCGGCCCCGGCGGCGACGCCGGCCAGCTGAAGCTCGGGCGCGTATGTCGGTTGCAGCTGTGCAGCCCATCCCGCGGCAGCGCCGCCTTCCGAGTAGCCCATGATCGCGGCGGGTCCGTCGAGTGGAAGCTGATCGGGAAGCACCTGCCTGGCCGCGCGGATCGCGTCGAGCATGTTGTTGCCGAGCGCCCGGCCGACCATGAAGGCATGATCGCCCTGGGTGCCGAGACCCTGGTAGTCGGTGAGGACCACTCCGAAGCCCCTGGCCAGGACCATCGCGATCAGCCCAGCCTCCCAGTCGCGACCACTCGAGAGCAACCGCGAGGGTGCAGCGTTATCGCCGATCCCGTGTGTCCCGACGCCGTACGCGATCAGTGGCAGCGGTGCCCTGCCGCGAGCACCGTCAGGCAGGAGCAGCGTCCCGGACACGCCCGTCGGCTCCCCGACCGCACCGGTCGAGCGATACAGCAAGCGCCAGGCCCGGGCGCGCAGCCGCACACCGGGGACGAGGTAGGCGTGCATCGGCTCGGCGCGGATGACCTCACCCGGTGCAAGCTTCGCCAGCTTGGCCGGCGGTTCGTAGAAGCCTTCGCTCCAGGGGATCCGCCGACGCGGAGTCGAGAGCATCGCCAGGTGCGAGCGCGTGCTCCGCACTCGCTGCGGCGCGCGGACGACCTGGACGCCTGTGTCGCGGGCGAGCCCGCCTGCCGATCGTGCAATATGGAAAAAGCTCATGGCCTCACCTCCAACTCCTCCGCGCCCTGGTTAATCGGGATACGCAGGTGAAGTTGTGATTCCTGCCACAAGCTTAGGACTCCTTCGCGGCGGTCCCAGGCGTGAAACGTATACCTAACGCGTCAGCAGCGGCGCGCCAACGGGGTACTCGCGCCGTGTTCCGTACAGCGTCGTGCGTTCCGCGGCCGGCCTTCCGGCCGAGTGTGCGGCTGCGATCAGGTCCTCAGGGTCGAGCTTGACGCCGTGATAGGAGCCGGCCAGGCGGCTGATCGATTCCTCCATCAGCGTGCCGCCGAGGTCGTTGACGCCCCAGCGCAGCGCCTCGGTGGCGGCATCGAGGCCCATCTTGACCCAGCTTGCCTGGACGTTGGGGATCGTGCGGCCGAGCGCGAGCCTGAACGCGGCGGTGTGCTTGAGGTTCTCCTCAGGCGTGATCTCCTCGATCCCGTGCGTGCGCCCCAGCAGCGTCTGGAACGGGATGAACGACAGCGGCACGAACTCTGTGATCCCGCCGGTCCGCTGCTGCAGCGACCGCACCACACGCATGTGCTCCGCCAGCTCCCACGGCTCCTCGATGTGCCCGAACATCACCGTCGCGGTTGACCGCAGCCCCGCGCGGTGCGAGGCCTCGATGATCTCGACCCAGCGCGCGACCGGCAACTTGTTCGGGGAGATCCGCTCACGCACCCCATCGTGCAAAACCTCCGCGGCCGTACCGGGCGTCGAGCCCAGCCCCGCGTCACGCAACTGCGCGAACACCTCCGCCGGCGGCAGACCGGAGATGTCGCACATATGGGCGATCTCCATCGGCGAGTACGCGTGCAGATGCAGTTCCGGTGCGCACCGCCTGGCGAACCGCAGCCAGTGCAGATAGGTATCGAGCGTCCAGTCGGGGTGGATGCCTGATTGGATGCACAGCTCCGTCGCGCCGAATTCGATCGCCTCCCCGATCCGGCGTGAGAAGTCCTCCTCTGAGTGCTCATAGGCGTCTGGCGAGCGCTTGCCCTGCCCGAACCCGCAGAACGCGCACCCGACCGTGCAGACATTCGAAACGTTGATGTTGCGGTTCACCACGAACGTGACCGTCTCCCCCACCAGTTCGGCCCGCAGCTGATCGGCACCGGCCCGCATCTCCTCGATCACCTCAGGCCGCTGCTCCGCAAACAGCGCCGTCAGCTCCTGTGCCGAGAGCTCCTGGCCACGCGCGCCCTTCTCGATCGCCCGGCCGGCCACATCCGGTGAGATCGTCACCTCGCCACGACGCCCTGAGCCACGCCGCGGAATGAACGACCAATAATCGGTGCGGATCAGATCAAGCACCCCGCGCGAGACCCACTCGGCGTCGATGAAGTCCGGGTAAATGCACAACCGCTCAGACAGCGCATAGCCGTCCTGCGCCAGCCGCTTGCGCACCTGAGTCGGCGACGGGAACGGATGCTCAGGACTGATGTGATCACCGTTTGCGCTCAACCCGCCGAGGTCGGTCGCGCCGGCCCCGACCAGTTCAGGCCACCAGTCCGAGAGGTTCGGCGGGACCTGAATACCGATCCCGGGCATCAGCTCCCGGGCACGGGCGATCAGGGCCTTCAGATCGTCGATCGTGACCTCAGACGCCCAGCCCGGGGCACCCAGCGACGGCCCGTGAGCGATCCCCGTACGCCAATAATCCGTGGCCGCGTCGGTCGCGATCTCCGCCGGCTCCTGCCCGTAATAGCTCTGATGCGGCACGAAATTCTGGATGATGATCTCCTGCAGATGCCCGAACTCCGCGTGCACCGCCGCCAGCGCCTCGAGCGCGGCGAAACGATCCTCGCGGCTCTCCCCGATCCCGACCAGGATCCCGCTGGTGAACGGGATCCGCAGCTGCCCTGCCGCGCGGATCGTGTCCAGCCGCGCGGCAGGATGCTTGGTCGGCGAACCCTGGTGGGCAATCAGATCAGGGTTTACCGACTCGAGCATCAGACCCTGAGAAGCGGTCACATCACGCAGCCGCGCGAGATCCTCCGCGCCGAGCACACCCAGATTCGTGTGCGGCAACAGACCACGCCCCAACGCCTGCTCACAAACCCACACGACATACCCGACAAAATCCTCAAAGCCGAACTCGGCAAGCTTCCCGCGCACCCCCGCGTTGACCTCCGGACGCTCCCCGGTCAACACCAAGAGCTCCTTCGCGCGATGACGCTTGACCGCCTGATCAAGCAGCACCAACACCTCATCAGGCTCATGCAGATGCGCCTGATGCGTCGCAAACGCGCAGTACTTGCAATAGCACTGACACGTCCGCGAAAGCGAAAGCGTGACGTTCCGGCTGAATGTGACGCGGCGACGCACTAGCTGGGGATTTTACGAACTGCCTATGCTCGGCCACGCCGATGCCTCACCGACGCCGAATTTTCCAAGCGCTGCTCGCGACCGTGTTGCTCGTCGGCGGTGGCGCGCTTGCCACCGCCGACGCCGCGAGCTCAACCCGGTCTGCCTCGCTGATTCTCGACTTCACGCCGAACGCGATCCACACTGGGATCTACACGGCCCTGGCGCGCCACTACGACACCCGCAACGGGCTTGCGCTGCACGTGCGCATCCCAGGTGAGAGCACCGAGGCTGTCTCGCTGCTCACCGCCGGCCGGGTCGACTTCGCGATCCTGGACATCCACGACCTCGCAATCGCCGATGAGCAGGGTCGCAAGCTGGTCGGGATCATGGCGCTGGAGCAGCGGCCGTTGGCCTCCGTGATCGCGCAACCGCGCTACACGAACCCGCGCCAGCTTGACGGCCAGACGATCGGCGTCACCGGCGATCCCAGCGACCTCGCGGTGCTGCGCTCGATCGTTGCCGGAGCTGGCGGCAAACCGAGTAGCCTGAAGACGCTGACGATCGGCTACGACGCCGTTCCCGACCTGCTCAGCGGGCGCGTCGCCGCGGCCACGGCGTTCTGGAACGACGAGGGTGTGCAGCTCTCGCAGCACCGCGACGGCCACGGCCGCTACCACGTGTTCCGGGTCGAAAATTACGGCGCCCCGGCCTATCCCGAGCTGGTGCTGACGACGACGCGCGGCGAATTGAGTGCGCACCCGGGCGTCGCGCGAGCGGTGGTGCGCACGCTCGTGGACGGCTACGACTACGTGCTGGCTCACCCGCAGGCCGGCGCCCAGGCGCTCGAGTCACAGGTCAGCGGCCTCTCGGCCCAGGCCGTCAGCGAGCAGCTGAAGGCGGAGCTGCCGGCCTTCCTGCCCAAGGGCGGCGGGGCCTACGGCACCCTGGTCCCGTCGGTGCTCCGGGCGTGGGCCCGATGGGAGCTCAAGTTCGGGATCGTCAAACGGAAGCCGAACCTCGCAACGATGTTCGACTCAGCCTTCCTGCCCCGCTGAGCCCCGCCCGCGAGGATCGCTCACACGCGGCCACCAAACGGGCCGCCGAAGCTCTACTGGGTGTTGAGCTTGCGGAACTCTTCCCGGACCGACTCCGGGCGGCCCCACATCTGGACGGTCTCGACGCGGCCCGTGCGGGTCTCGCGCAGCGCCAGCTCGCCTGCCAAGCCGGCGTCGTCGAGCAGCTTCAGCGCCGTGTGCGTGGCCGCCACCGAAGCAGCATGGCCGAACCGGTGTGCCACCAGCAGGCGCCAATGCCAATTGCGATGCGAGTAGGGCTGGGCGTTGCAGGTCACCAACAGGGTCGAGGCCTCCACGTAACGGGTCTCGTCGAAGATCCGCAGCTCGAACTCGAGGTCGGTCCAGTCCTCGGGCAACGAATCGACGACCTGCGTGAATGTCTCTGCCAGCGCCATCGCGGCGAACAGTACCGAGCCGGCCAGCAGGCCGCGTCTGTCACGCTTAGGGTGATGACCGCGACCGTGGATTTCAGTGCTGACTACGCGGCGGTGACGCAGGCCGCCGGTCTGCTCGACAGCTCCGAGCGCGGGAAGCTCGCGCTCACCGGTCCCGACGCCAAGGATTTTCTGCAGGGCCAGCTCACGCAGGACATCAACCGCCTCTCGCCCGGCCAGGGCGCATACGCCGCCTTCCTGACGCAAAAGGGCAAGATGCTTGGTGATCTGAGGGTGCTGGACACCGGTGACGAGCTCCTGCTCGACACCGAGCGCGTGGCGCTGCAGGGGTTGTTCAACATGATCCGTCGCTACTGCGTCGGCTACCAGGTCGAACTGCACAAGCGCACCCTGGAGTCAGGGCTGCTCTCGCTGATCGGGCCGCAGGCCGACGCGATCCTGGCGGCCGCACTCGGCACCGACACGCCGCCGCCGCCGCCGCACCGATGGTTCTACCCGCTGAGACCGAGCACGACCACGCCGTGGTGCAGGTCGGCCAGGTGCCTGTGCGCGCGATTCGCACCGACGTCGGGCTGGATCTGCTCTCCGCCACCGACGGCATCGATGCGGTGCGCGACTCATTGATCGGAGCGGGCGCGTCGCCGATCAGTAGCGACGCCGCCGAGTGCCTGCGGATCGAACATGGGCGGCCGCGCTACGGCGTCGACCTCGACGACAGCGTAATCCCACAGGAGGCGGGGCTCAACGACCGCGCGGTCTCGTTCACGAAGGGTTGCTATGTCGGCCAGGAGACGGTCGCGCGACTGTTCTACAGAGGCAAGCCCAACCGCTCACTGCGCGGTCTGACCTCAGCCGCGCGGCTACCGGTCGGAGCCGAGCTGATGCAAGACGGCCGTATCGTCGGGACCGTGACCAGCACCACCCGCTCACCGCGGCTCGGACCATTGGCACTGGCGCTCGTGCGGCGTGAGGCGCCCGCGGGCGCAGTCGTGGACGCCGGCGGTCGCGAGGCGCTGGTCGCCGAGCTGCCGTTCGCCTGACTGCTCGTTGTCAGGTTAAGCAGCCGTAACCAAGTGTCAGTGGTTTGGTCGATTTGGCGCTCATACCATCGACGTTGTCAATCAGGGAGGAGAGGAGGACGCCCATGACAACGATCACCCCGGACAACGACAAGCTGCGCGAGCTCGACCAGGACCTGCAGCGCGCCTGGAGCGAGTACTACGACAGGCTCCAGGATCTGAGCGGTGACGCCTACGAGCAGGTCGAACTGCAGTCGTGGGAGACGCTGCAGAACGAGCTGCGCCGGATCGAGCGTCGTCGCCGCCTGCTGACCGTCGCCTCCAGCCGCTGACCGTCGCCCCCAGCCGCTGACAGCCGCCGGTGCAGCGCCGCCGGTAGCGGTCGGAAGTTGACCGCGTTCCGGTTTCCCGGCGCAGTCCAGTTGGTAAAACCTGATTCGTGTCCACCGCCACCTACAGGCACCGGTTGATCACGGACGAGAACCGCCGCTGGTGGACGCTCGGAGCAATGTGCTTCGCGTTGTTCATGCTGATGATGGACAACACCGTGGTGAACGTCGCGCTGCCATCGATCGAGCGCGACCTGCACGCAAGTCTGTCGTCGCTGGAATGGACGGTGAATGCCTACACGCTGGCGTTGGCGGTCTCGCTGATCACCGCCGGCCGGCTGGGTGACATCTTCGGGCGCCGCCGCCTGTTCCTGATCGGTGTCGTCGTGTTCGGGGCCTCGAGCCTCGTGATCGGGCTCGCGCCGAACGTCGGCGTGATGATCGCGTTCCGTGCGATCCAGGGGGTCGGCGGCGCCTGCATGATGCCGGCCAGCCTCGCGATCGTCACCAACTCGTTCCCGCCCGAGGAGCGCGGCACCGCGATCGGAACCTGGGCCGGCGTGAGCGCGCTGGCGCTCGCGATCGGACCGGTCGTCGGCGGCTTCCTGACGGAGTACGTCAGCTGGCGCGCGATCTTCTTCATAAACCCGCCGATCGCCGTGATCGCCGTGGCCGGGGCGCTGTTCGCGGCTCGCGAGAGCCGTGACGAGACCGTCAGCCGCACCATCGACTATGCGGGTGTCGCGCTGCTGACCATCGGTCTGCTGTCACTGGTGCTGGCGCTGATCGAGGGCAACAGCTGGCACTGGGGTTCGATCAAGACGCTCGGCCTGCTGGCGGTGGCGGCGATCGCGCTGGCCGGATTCGTCATGACCGAGCTGAACGTGCGCGTGCCGATGATCGACTTCCCTGCCTTCCGGACGCGCACGTCGATCGGGGTCAACGTCGTCGGGCTGATCGTGAGCTTCACGATGTTCGCCCAGATCTTCTTCATGACCTTCTACATGCAGAACGTCATGGGTCTCTCGCCACTGGCCACCGGCATCCGATTCCTGCCGACGACCCTCTTGCTCGTGGTCTTCGGTCCGGTCGCCGGACGCCTCACCGACCGGATCGGACCACGGCCCCTGATGGTCCTGGGGATCGTGCTGGCGGCGATCTCAACCTACATCCAGAGCCACATCACCGTAACCAGCGGTTACCTGCTGCTGCTCCCTGGCTTTGTGCTGATGGGCTGCGGCATGGGGCTCGTCATGTCGCCGATGAGCACGGCGGCGATGAACGCCGTTGACCGCAGCAAAGCGGGCGCTGCCGGCGGCGTGCTCTCCACCAGCCGGATGGTCGGGAGCACATTCGGGGTGGCCGTGATGGGCGCGATCGTGACCACTGTCGGCAGGTCCAAGCTTGATCAGAGCCTGCCCCACCTCCCGGATGTGGAACGCGGCCGGATCGCTTCGGCTCTCGGCAGCGGCGGCGCACCCAGCGGTCACAGCACGCCGGTGATCGTCAGCGCCGTCCAACACGCATTCGTGTCCGCACTCAGCACCGGGCTCCTGATCTGCTCGATCGTCACGCTGCTCGGTGCGCTCACGGCCTGGATCCTGATCGAGCCCAAGGTGACGGCGCCGCAGCAGCAGGCGCCACCCGTCCCGGCATCAGGATAAGATCGCCACCATGGCAGCAGGCAAGGGCGTGATGCACATCCAGTGGTACGCGACGGTCTTCCGGGGCAACATGTTCGCTGACGCTGTGGCTGAGTTCGCTGGGCCCGAGTCACTGAAGTACGGCGCGACCCATTACGCCGTGCAGCGCTCGCGCGATGACCGCTACCGGATCCTCCAACAGATCTGGTTCAACTCGAGCGATGACTGGTACCGCTACTGGGAGGGTCCGGAGATGCGCGAGTTCCGTGCCCGCTACACCAGCAAGTACCAGATCCCGATCACCTACACCTGGTATGACGAGTACAGCGCCGGCGGCCCGGCCGACGAGACAGTCGCGGCCGACGAGACAGTCACGCCAGACGCCGCAGCCCAGGCAGATCCGGTTCCGTCCACAGGCGCCTAGCGCCGGGGCGATCGCTCAGGCGGCCTCGAGCGATCGTGACAGCACTCCTGCACGCGCCCAGAGCAGCGTGGCTGCACACAGACCCGCGGTGAACAGGGTCGGGAAGGCGTCGCTGACCGCCTTGGCTGTGGCGCCGCCACCGGCCGCGCCGACGATCTGACCCCCGGCCCAGGCCAGGTTCATCAGCGCCGCGGCGTGTGCCTGGTCGATCCCGTTGGCCTCGGCCACGTCGGCCACGAGCGCCATCACCGGGGCCCAGAAGACGCCGAGAACCATCGCGATCGCGATCATCAGCAGGCTGAGCACCAACGCTGTGGACGGCAGCGTGAAGCAGGCCAGACCGACGCCGACGCCGGCCAGGCCGGCACATAGAGGCAGCATGCGGCCATGCCGGTCGGAGAAGCGGCCCGCCGCGGGCGAGACCACAGCCTCCAAGCCGGCCCCGACCAAGAACGTGATGCCGATCACGCCGGCGCCGGCGCCGAGACCGTTGAGCGCAAGCGGACCCAGCACGTTGAGGACGCCCGACACGATCGCGGGCAGCGCCATCAGCCACATCGCAGCCCTCAGCGCCGGGCGATTGAGGCTGCGGAGCACATCGATGACCGGCTGCCCCGATGACTCGCTCGTGTCCTGCAACTGCCAGATCGGAATCAACAGCAGCGACGCGATCGCCGCCAGCCCGCAGAACAGGGATGCCCGCCCGGTTACGCTCGCCAACGCTCCGACCGCGGGGCCAAACAGCGAGCCGGCGATCGCGGTGCCCAGCACCTTCCCGATCACCGCGCCGCGGCGCTCCGGCGCCGTCGCCCCGACGATCCATGCAAGCCCACCCGCCCATGCGCAGGCTCCACCGATGCCTTCGACGAAGCGGGCGATGTTCAGGCCCGTCGCCGTATTCAGCAGACCGAAGCCCACGGTCGAGAGCACCAGCAGGACGAGGCCGATGATCACGGTCAGCCGGGGCCCGTAGCGAACGGCGAGCGCACCCGCCGGCAGCGAGGCGACCAGCATCCCTGCCGGGTAGGCGGCCGTCATCACGCCGGCGGATAGCTTCGACAGATGCAACTCGTGCGTCAGCTGCGGCAACATCGGCGTGATCACCGCGTAGAACAGCGTGTCGAGGAAGATCGCGAAGCTGACGACCAGCAGCAGCCGGTCGTTGCCTGACCGCGGCGCTCCGCTCCCGGCAGCCATCCTCATCGCCGCACGCGCAGAGCCAACGCCAGCCAGAACCGCTGGTCCGGGTCATCGAGCACATCGCCGAAGAGCTCGCGCAGGCGCGCCAGCCGATAGCGCGCGGTCTGTGGGTGGATGCCGAGCCGTCGCGCCGCCGGCGCGAGTCGTCCCTGCTCGTCCAGCCAGGCATCGAGCGTCGCCGTCAGCCGCTCACGCGAGCCAGGGGCCAACGATGACAGTGGCGCAAGTACGGCCGTGGCGAATTCGGCGGCCAGCACCGGATCGGCGACGAGCAGCAGATCCCCGGCCCGGTCCCGGGCAGAGACCAGCTTGGGCTCGTCGAGCGGGGCGAGCGCGAGCGCAGCTCGCGCTCGCAGGAAGCTGAGCGCCGCCTCGGTCCAGGGCACATTCGTACCAAGGCCGGCGCGCACCCCGGCCTGCTGAACCGCGCGGTCGAGCTGCGTACGCAGTCCGGGAGCATCCGGGTCCGGGACGATCGCGCACTTCACCTCCCCAACCGTGTCTGCGATCGCTCCCACCGGGAGCCTGACCGGCCCGTGGCGCTGGCCATCGTCCCTGTCCTCGCCGGCGAACGCGATCACAGCCAGTGAACGGGGCAATTCCCAGCCCGCCTCTCGGGCGGCGGCCTGGATCAGCTCGGGCTCGGGCGCCGGCGCGCGCACCAGCAGCCGCACGAGCCGCCTGCGGGCGAGCTCAGCCGCACCGGCGATCTGCGTCTGCTCGAGCGCGTAACCCTCCGCCGACTGCGCCGAGAGCACGTCGATGTAGGCGAAGATCGACTCGGCCAGCAGGTACAGCGTCGCAGGCGCCAGCCCGGTCGCCTCGCCGGCTGCGGCGGCCCGGCGCCAGGTGACGCGCGCGCCAAGGCGGTAGGCGCTCAACAGCGCGTCGAGGCTGCGACCGGCGCGCATCTCGCCGCGGCCCAGGCGGGTGTAGACGTCAGACCGCGGAACCGGCCCAGAGGCCTCGATCTCGAGCAGGAGATGGTCGAGCGCCTGCTCGACCCCGGCCCGCACACCGATGCCGAAGTCGCCCTCGAGTGGTCGCTGGTAGGCGGGGACGGTCCCGACCGCCTCGATGATCTCGTCGACCAGTTCGGGCAGCAGCGGGCGGATGACCGCTGCAACCTCAGACGGAAGCTCGTACCACGGTTGTCTCTGCATTCTTCATAACAGAGTTACAAATCTGCGCCGGCGGGCGCGGCGCGGGGCGGCGAAACCCGAGTCTCCGGCTACCCCTCTTCGAGCGGTGCCATCGAAAGCCCGGCGCCGTCGAGGCTCACCCAGTACGCCTCAGCGTCCTCGCGAGCACCGCTCCACACGATCGCGCAGCCCGTGTTGTGGATCCGGTCGGCGAGTCGGTAGCCCTCGGCAAGGGTGATGCCCGGGATATGGTCGGCCAGCGTCTCAGCGACATGATCGAAGGTGTTGTGGTGATCGTTGAGCACCACAACACGCCATTGCCCACCAAGACCGCTGCCCGGCCCCTGGACACGGGGCAACTCAATGGTCAGCGACATCGGCGCGCAAGGATACAGCTGAACAGGCCAAAAGCACAGGCCTCAGCCGGATGCGGCACGCTTCTCCCAGTAACGGCGCAGACCCGCATAGGACTGTTCGATCGGGACGGCGGCGATGAACGACTCGTACACCTCCGGAGCGGCCGCGGCCCGCAGGTCCGCCTCGATCGCCGCGACCCACCCGTCCCGGTCCTGGTTGCGCGCAGACTCGGCCCAGCGATCGAGTCGTTCGCCAAGCTCGTCGAGCTGGGCGTCAACGTCCTCATACATGCCGAAGTGCGTGATCGCGAGCTGCTCCGGTCGCCAGTCGCGGACCAGCTCGATCGAGCGGTGCCAGGCGCTGAGGTCGATGTCAGGCGGCGGCGTCGGCGGCACCGTGGGCGTGTCCTGGATGATCCTGACCCCGCCGACATCTCCGACAAACGCTGTGCCGTCGGCACGCAGGTAGGCGACATGGTGCTGTGCGTGCCCCGGGGTGTAGGCGACCTCAAACGTCTCATCGCCGATCGACAGCGTCTCACCGCCGGTCAGGACGTGCATCCGGTCCTCGGGCACCGGTTCGAACCGGCCCCACATCGCAAGCATGTTGTCCTCGCCGTAAAGGCGTGATGCGCTCGACCAGAGACGTTCGGGATTGACCATGTGCGGCGCCCCGCGCTCGTGCACGTACACCTCGAGCTCTGGGTACATGCGCATCAGCGTGCCGGTGGAGGCGGCGTGATCGAAATGGATGTGGGTCAGCAGCAGCGCGCGCGGCCGCCAGCCGTCGAGCTCCCGCAAAACCGTCTCGAGGGAGTTGGTCGGCCCAGGGTCGATCAGGACATCGCCAACCTGCCAGCAGCAGATCGCTCGGCGACGGCCCAGATGTAGCGTGTCAATTGCTCGCATTGAGCTCTTCAAAGCCCGACACACGCTCCCCAGGGCCGTAGTCGAGGTTGCGATCTGCCGCGCCCCCTCTTGGCTCTGAGTCGTTGTCGTGCGGGAAGCGCTCAGCTGCGAGGTCCGCCAATTGATTGAGCTGCCGGGCCAGATCACGGGCGTCCGCGACCATCCGCTCGCGCTCACCCCAGATTCGGTCGGTGTCGAGGTCGAGTTCGTGGACCCGCTGCTCGGCGACGGCGGTCACGTGCGCGACGTGCCGGGCCGCCTCCTGACGATGGTCATCCGCCTCGCGCTGGCCGGCGGCAACGATCTCATCGGCGGTCTCGTGGGCCTGCTTGAGAATGTCCGTAACCTCGCCGCCGACGCGCTCAAGCGCGCTGCGCACTGCCGCGTCGGGCGACTGCTGCTGGGCCTGTAGATCCCTGATCTGCCGCTGCAGCTGCTCGACGTAGGCATCCACCTCAGCGCGGTCATAGCCTCGCCTTGACGGCTTGAACAGCTCGCCGCTCCTCATCAGCTCTTCGCTCATGGCGTGAAGGCTAACCGCTGCGGCCCCGGAATGTGGGCGATGGCGGCTCGGGCACAGAAAAATCCGCTCGTTACGCTGTCTGGATGGCGATCGAGCCCCTCGTCGACGGTCACGGGCGCCGGATTTCGGATCTGCGCGTGTCAGTGACCGACCGCTGCAACTTCCGCTGCCAGTACTGCATGCCGGCCGAGGGCCTGCCGTGGCTCGAGCGCGCCGAGATTCTCACGTTCGAGGAGATCGAACGGCTCGTTGCGCTGCTGGCGGGCATGGGCGTCTGCGACATACGCCTGACGGGAGGCGAGCCGCTGGTGCGGCGTGACTTCCCGCGGTTGGTTGGGATGCTCGCGGAGATCGATGGGCTCCATGACCTCGCGATCACCACCAACGGCTTTCTGCTCGAGCGCGATGCGGAGGCGCTGGTGGCGGCCGGTTGCAAGAGCAGGATCCGCTTCAACGTCTCCGTCGACTCGCTGCAGCGCGACCGCTTCTACGCGCTCACCCGTCGTGACGCGCTCGGCCAGGTCCTGCGCGGGCTCGGACGGCTGGCGGACCAGCCCCGGGCTCACCCGATCAAGGTCAACGCCGTGGCGCTGCGCGGGTTCACCGAGGATGAGGTGCCGGCATTCGTGGAGCTGGCACGGAGCACCGCATATGAGGTCCGTTTCATCGAGTTCATGCCACTCGATGCGGACCACGCCTGGACGGCCGAGCAGGTGCTGACCGGCGCTGAGCTGCACTCGATCATCCACGCACTCCACCCGCTCGAGCCGGTCGAGCGTGAACCGAGCGCGACCGCTCGGGTCTATCGCTTCGCCGATGGCCGCGGACGCGTCGGCTTCATCAACCCGGTGTCAGAGCCCTTCTGCGGCGACTGCAACCGCATCCGGCTCACGGCCGACGGCCGGCTGCGCACCTGCCTGTTCTCCCTCGGCGAAACCGATCTGCGCGAGCCGTTGCGGGCCGGTGCCGATGACGACGATCTGCAGCTGATCATCCGCGACGCCGTCTGGCGCAAGGAGCTCAAGCACCACATCGGCGAGCCGGGCTTCATCCAGCCTGCGCGGACGATGTCAGCGATCGGCGGCTGAAAGCAGGTGTAACACCCTGCGCTTTACGCGGACTCAACCTCTGAGGGGGAATATTCGCTGAGCTCCGGAGCAACCTGAGAAACCGTGTCGCTGTTACTGATCTTTGCGTTGCTCGCCGGCGCAGGCACGGCGATCACGCCGTGCGTGCTGCCCGTGGTACCGGCGCTGCTCTCAGCCAGCGGCGTTGGCGGCCGGCGCCGCCCGCTCGGGATCGTGCTGGGGCTGGCGCTGACGTTCACGATCGCGATCGTCGCGCTGGCGCAGCTGGTCAAGGGCGTGGGGCTCGCCAGCGGCGGCGCCCGGACCCTCGCCGTGATCGTGCTGATCGCGTTCGGGCTGGTGCTGCTGATCCCCGGGCTCGCAGCGCGCGTACAGGTACCGCTGTCCCGGCTCGCTCGCTATGGCCCGAAGACCCGCGGCGACGGCTTCTGGAGCGGTGTGGCCGTGGGCGGAGCATTGGGCTTCGTCTGCGCACCGTGCGCGGGACCGATCCTTGCCGCGGTGACATCGGTCAGCGCCTCGAGCGGGCCAACCGTCAGGATCGTAGCCCTCGCGATCGCCTACTCGCTCGGCCTTTCGACCGTGATGCTGGTCTACGCGTTCGGCGGCCGCGCGGTACTGAGCCGGATCAAGCGCGTGACCCGCGGCGACGTCGTCGAGCGAACGCTCGGCGTGGTCCTGCTCGCGACCGGCGTCGCAATGGCCTTCAACCTCGATGTTCGCTTCGAGGAGCGGCTCTCGCTTGACACCAGCCTGCCGGCGTTTCTGACGGATCCGACGCACTCGCTCGAAACCTCGGACGCCGTCCAGAACCGGCTGGCGTCGCTGCGGCCTGCGTCGAAGTTCGCAGAGCGCCAGCGCCGCGCCGACGCGAACGGGGTGTCATTGCCCGACCTCGGGCGCGCACCGGACTTCACCCACAATCAGGACTGGTTCAACACGCCGGGCGACCGCCCGCTGACACTCGCCGGCCTGCACGGGCATGTGGTGCTGGTCGACTTCTGGACCTACACGTGCATCAACTGCATCCGCACGCTGCCGTTCGTCGAAGGCCTGTACCAGCATTACCACCGCTACGGGCTCGATGTCGTCGGAGTCGAGACGCCCGAGTTCACCTTCGAGCAGGAAGCCAACAACGTCCGCCAGGCGATTCACGGCGACGGGATCACCTATCCGGTCGTCCAGGACAACGACTACGGCACCTGGAATGCTTACAAGAACCAGTACTGGCCGGCGGAGTACTACATCGACGCAACCGGCGAGATCCGCCACACCGAGTTTGGTGAGGGCGGCTACGCCAAGGATGAGCGGATCGTGCGTGCGCTCCTGAAAGCCGCCGGGGCCCGGCATCTCCCTGCACTGATGAGCGCACACGCAAACCGGGTATCCGGCCAGCTCGGAACGCCGGAAACGTATCTGGATCCGCAGCGCGAGGAGTACGACTCAGAGGAGGGCGACACCTGGGCCGAGCCGTTCGAATCTGGCGTGCACTCCTACAGCTCCCCCGGTCAGGTCGCGCTCAACGAGTGGGCGCTGAGCGGCACCTGGAACGTCGGCTCGCAGTCGATCACGCCTGTGGGCGGGACCGGCACGATCGAGGGCGGCGTGCAGGCCCGCGACGTCTACCTCGTCATGACCTCTGCCGGTAACCTGCCGCGGCGCGGCCGCGTGCTGCTCGGCGGCAAGCCGATCCCGGCGGCCGATCGTGGCACCGACGTCGGGCCGGGCGGCTACTTCACCGTGAAGGGCGAGCGCCTGTACAACCTCGTGAAGCTGCCCGGCGACGACACCTTCAGGATCTCGGTCCAGCTTCCCCCTGGGATCAGCGCCTACGACTTCACATTCGGCTGATCGCTGCGCCGGTGCGCGCGCTTGCGCACCGGCGTCGTCAACGCTCGCGGTTGACATCCAGTAATGTGCCATTTAGAGTAGCACGTTACGAGCCATGCCTGTTCAGACCCCACCTGAGATCCCGCCGGCGCCTCCCGACGCGTGGCCTGAGGTAGAGAGCGGCGTGATCGAGGATGCGCGCGCACGCCAAAGCCGTCACCGGCGGATCGCGGGTTGGCTGCTGGCCGCCACAATCGCCGCCGGGGCACTGATCGCGGCGCTCGGTGGCGGCGGCGGCGGTGCGGGCGGCAGTGGCGCCGGCAACGCACCCGGCGGGCACGGGGCCGGCGGCGGCGCGGCTCACGCAGCTGCCGGCAGGCCATTTCCAGGGGCGCCGTCAACGCAGCCAAACGGTTACGGCGTCGCCGGTGACACCTGCCCGCTCGCACCGCGGAACCGTTACCTGCCCGCGCGCTCCGGCTGCGTCACGGTCAGGCATGCCGACATCGACGGCGACGCCAGGTCCGACCTGGTCCTCGTCTACTCGCGTCTGAGTCGCAACCATCCCTGTTGCTATCTGCGAGAACCCGCACCGCCGCGCCACGAATTCACAGCAGAGGGAGCGTTCCTCAAGGTTGTGTTCCCGGACGGCGCCAGCGTGACCAGGCGAATCAGCGGAACCCGACTGACCCGGGCAGCGGCGATCGACGCGATCGCCCACGTCAACGGCGAGCCGGGTGATGAGATCTTCCTGGAGGTCGAGCGGATCTCGAGCGGCGCGACGGTTGTCGCCTATGGCCTGCACGCCGGCCGGCTCGTGCCGGCGGGCGTGATGCTCGAGTCCGGCGGCGACTCCGGCTATCACGCCGGCTTCGATTGCCTCACCGGCGACCCACAGCGGCTCGTCCAGCGGAGTTTCCTGCTGATCGGGCCCACCATCTACGGCTGGTGGAAGGAATCGGAGGCCACCTACACCTGGCATGGACTCAGGCTGGTGAAGACCGCCGAGCGCAGCTTCAGGCATCACGGCGGGCCGGCGCGCGGCCAGATCAGCATCGGCCACGGCTGCACCGCCGGAGTCCATTAGTACCGCCGAGCGTTCCGCGGAAAGCCAACGGTGAAACAACTTCGGAGCCGACATCCGCGTCGACCGCGGAACGGCTGACTAGAATCGAATCAATGGAGGGCTCAACCGAGGTCCGCAGCTGGCTTCGCTGCTACCGCTGCTGGTCCCAGCACCTCGAGGTGCAGCTCCACTACGAAGGGATCCACCGCATCGACCCGGAGACGGGCGAACGCACCGACGTGGTGGACGAGATGCAGGAGGCTGTGGTGCAGTGCCTCGAGTGCATGCACGACCAGCCGCACCTGGGTTTTCACAACGGTCGCGTCGAGCCGATCGAGGATCGCTGGGAGCGAATGATCACGGGCACGCCCTGGATCGCCTCATGCACGGTCACGGTCGACGCTGACGACGTTGAGACCTGCTCAGGCCCAGACGCCGGTGACTCGCTCTCATACGCCGCCTTCGGCGATCATGGCACTCGCGAATTCTTCACACACGTGCGCTTCCACAAACACGACGAGGATCGGATCGTCGTGCACCTGCTGGTCGAGCTCTACGCGCGCGCCGCCGAGGAGGCGACCGAGGTGCTCGAGCAGGCAGCTCGCGGCACCCTGGCGATCACGTCTCTGGCTGAGGAGTCGCGTCCGCCGGCTTCGACCGGTCGCGGAACGCACTGACTCCCGGCCAGTCACAGCAGCCGCTGAGCACCAGCATCGCCAGCGCAACCGGCACCGTCGCCGGGAGATTGTCGACCACCAGGAACAGCAGGTCGAACAGCGCCGCGAACACCAGGGTCAGCAGCGCCGCCATCCGCTGCACGCGCACGCGCCCCGCGTAGATCCCGCCCAGCAGCGCGGCCACGAACAGATCGCCGTAGCCGAGCGTCACCGTGCCGAACTGCTCGCTCTGCAGCTGCGGCAGCCCACCGCCGGGCGCAGCTGTCGCGAGCACCTCGTTCGGCGCCTGCAGCTGGTTTGAAGCGATCAGCCAGACATCGGCGCAGGCCATCGCCAGGATCCCAAGCTTCAGCCAGCGCGCGGGCGTCACAGCTGCCAGCAGGACCCCGAGCGTGACGCAGCTCAGCCCTGAGAGGATCGCCCCGGCCGCCTCCCCCGCGAGGCTGTACGGCGTCCTCCATACGACCACGAACAGGATCAGCGCGATCGGCGCCAGCCATGGCCGCGCGCCATGGGCGAACAGCCCAAGCGCGGCAGCCGCCAGGACCGGGACGGCCACAAGCGCCAGATAGGTCAGCCAGGTGGCCGTGTCCGACGCGTAGCGGATCGCGAAGATCACGCCGACGATCGACACGACCGGAATCACGGCCCAGCCGGGGCCTCGCAGGCGCCTGAGCCGCTGCGCCCAACGCGGGTCGAGCGCGCGCGGCGCCGCTACGACGCCGGCCTGCAAAGCGAGCAGGCCGGCATCGGATGGGATTAATGGAAGTGCCGTGGGGCTTAGGCTAGGCGCTGCTCGAGCGCCTTGAGCTGCTCGCGCAGCTTCGCCGGGAGCGTGACGCCGAACTTCGCGTAATGTGCGTGCACCTGCGGGATCTGCGCCTTCCATCCTGCGACATCAACGGTCAGCAGCTCGCGCATGTCCGCTTCGCTGACGTCAAGGCCGATCGTGTCGATGCCACCGTCGCCCAGGGTCGGGAGCAGCCCGATCTGGGTCTCGGTTGCGTCGACCGCCCCCTCGCAACGCCGGAAGATCCACGCCAGCACGCGCGAGTTCTCGCCGTAGCCTGGCCACAGGAACCTGCCGTCGGCACCCTTGCGGAACCAGTTGACGTAGAAGACCTTCGGCAGCTTGACGTCCTCGCGCCGGCCAAGCGTCAGCCAGTGCTGCCAGTAGTCACCCATGTTGTAGCCGCAGAACGGCAGCATCGCCATCGGATCGAAGCGCAGCGCACCGACAGTGCCGGTCGCCGCCGCCGTTGTCTCTGACGACATGATCGAGCCGAGGAATACGCCGTGCTCCCAGTCGCGGGCCTCGTGCACGAGCGGCACCACGGTCGCGCGGCGGCCGCCGAACAGGAATGCGTCGATCGGCACGCCGGCCGGATCCTCCCATTCAGGCGCGATCGACGGGCACTGGCCGGCGTTGACGGTGAAACGCGCGTTCGGGTGGGCGGCCGGCGTCTCTGACTCAGGCGTCCAGTCGTTGCCCTTCCAGTCGATCGCGTGCGCCGGCGGCTCGCCGGTCAGCCCCTCCCACCAGATGTCGCCGTCATCGGTCAGCGCGCAGTTCGTGAACACCGTGTCGTGTCCGATCGAGTCGATCGCGTTCGGGTTGGTGAGGGCCCCGGTGCCGGGCGCGACGCCGAAGAACCCATACTCGGGGTTGACCGCCCGCAGACGACCGTCCTCGTCGAACTTCATCCAGGCGATGTCATCGCCGATCGTCTCCACCTTCCAGTCAGAGAGCGTCGGGATCAGCATTGCCAGATTGGTCTTGCCGCACGCGCTCGGGAACGCCGCGGCGACGTATTTGACAGCCCCCTCCGGCGAGGTCAGCTTGAGGATCAGCATGTGCTCCGCGAGCCAGCCCTCGTCGCGCGCCATCACTGAGGCGATCCGCAGCGCGAAACACTTCTTGCCGAGCAGCGCGTTGCCGCCATAGCCCGATCCGTATGACCAGATCTCGCGCGTCTCAGGAAAATGAACGATGAACTTGTCGTCGGCGTTGCACGGCCACGGCACGTCCCGGACGCCGTCCGCCAACGGCATCCCTACGGAGTGCAGACAGGGCACGAACTCGCCGTCGTCACCGAGCACATCCAGTGCCGCCTGACCCATCCGCGTCATGATCCGCATCGACACCGCGACGTAGGCGGAGTCGGTCAGCTCCACGCCGATGTAGGAGATCGGCGAACCGATCGGGCCCATGCTGAACGGAACCACGTACATCGTGCGGCCACGCATCGAGCCCTCGAACAGGCCGGTCATCGTCTCGCGCATCTGCGTCGGGTCTGCCCAGTTGTTGGTCGGCCCGGCGTCGATCTCCAACTCGGAGCAGATGAAGGTCTGGTCCTCGACCCTGGCGACGTCGCTCGGGTCTGAGAGGGCGAGGTAGGAGTTGGGGCGCTTGGCCTCCGAGAGCTTCTGGAACGTGCCGGCCTCGATCAACGCCTGCGCGAGCCGGTTGTACTCCTCAGGTGAGCCGTCACACCAATAAACCTCGTCCGGCTGGGTCAGCGCGGCGATCCGCTCCACCCAGGCCTTGAGCCCTGTGTGGTTGGTGTTGGCTCCCTGTTTCGCGACGGTATGCGACATGTCCGGGTGCGGCTCCTTCCTCGGCCCTGACGGCCTCTGGCTTGGCGGCTGGGCCCATGCTAACCGAGCTTCGGGCGTAAACGAAACGTTAACGCGACGCAGGATAGGTTTGCACGCCATGACTGCACACCCTGTCGCCGCTGCCTGAGTCGGCGACCAAGCGGCGACCAAGCGTTCAGCCGCGGAAGGCGTAATACTGCCGCACTGATGCGGATTTCTGCCAAAGCGGACTATGCGGTGCGGGCGATGGTCGAGCTCGCAGCCGCGCCTGACGAGAAGCCGGTCAAGGCCGAGCGGATCGCCAACGCCCAGGACATCCCGCTCAACTTCCTCGAGAACATCCTCGGCGAGCTTCGTCACGCGGGGCTTGTGCGCTCGCACCGCGGCGCTGAGGGCGGCTTCCGGCTGTCTCGGGATGCGGCTCAGATCAGCGTCGCCGACGTGATCCGCGCGGTCGAAGGCCCGCTCGCAAGCGTGCGCGGCGCCCCGCCGGAGGAGTCGCAGTACAACGGCGCATCGGAGGCGTTGCTGAGAGTCTGGATCGCGGTTCGGGCCAACCTGCGCAAGGTTGTGGAGCAGGTCACCGTCGCAGATGTCGCCAGCGGCAAGCTGCCGCGTGCGATCGACAAGCTGGCCGACGATCCCGATGTCTGGATCACGCGCTGACTCACGGCCATAATCTGCAGCCAGATGCCGGCGCCTGATTGAACGCGGTCACGCCTGGCCCCGGTGGAGGAGACTGCTCGCATGAATCTCGCCCAGATCCTGACCGACACCGCTCAGCGCGATCCCGAACACATCGCCGTCAGGCTCGACGACTTCGCCCTCAACTACGGACTGCTCGAGCAGGCGGCGATGCGGATCGCCGGCATGCTGCGCGAGCGCGGGCTCGTACCCGGGGACCGTGTCGCGGTGATGCTCCCGAACGTCCCCCATTTCGTCGTGGCCTACTACGGAATCCTGCGAGCCGGCGCGATCGTGGTGCCGCTCAACGTTCTCAACAAACGCCGCGAGGTCGAGTACTACCTGCGCGACTCCGGAGCACGGGTGCTGTTCGTGTGGCACGACTTCGCGGACGAGGCCCAGCCGGCGGCCGACGCCACCGGCTGCGAGTCGATCTCGATCGTTCCCGGCGAGTTCGAGCAGACGCTCTTTGAAACCGAGCCGAAGACCGAGATGGTCGAGCGCGACTCCTCGGAGACGGCCGTGCTGCTCTACACATCTGGAACCACCGGGGCGCCCAAGGGCGCGGAACTCACCCACGCGAACCTGTCGAGCAACTGCCGGGCAACCCGCGATCTCTTCGACATGGCCAGTGACACGATCATCCTGGGAGCGCTGCCGCTGTTCCACTCCTTCGGGCAGACGTGCGGCATGAACACGTGCATCATCACCGGCGGCATCCTGTCCCTGCTCCCGCGCTTTGACCCGGCCAAGGCGCTCGAGATCATCGAACGCGATCAGGTGACCGTGTTCGAGGGTGTGCCGAGCATGTACGGGGCGATGCTCAACCTCGCCGATCGCGAGCGCTACGACACCTCGACACTCGTCTGCTGCGGCTCAGGTGGCGCGGCAATGCCGGTCGAGCTGATGCGCGGTTTCGAGCAGGGGTTCGGGTGCAAGGTGCTGGAGGGCTACGGCCTCTCGGAAACCTCGCCGGTGGCCTCGTTCAACCACATCGATCGCGAGCGCAAGCCGGGCTCGGTCGGGACGCCTATCGTCGGCGTCGAGATGAAGGTGGTCGACGACCTCGACGGTGATCTGCCGATCGGGGAGATCGGGGAGATCGTGATTCGCGGCGAGAACATCATGAAGGGCTACTGGCACCAACCCGACGCGACCGCGGAGGCGATGCGTGCAGGCTGGTTCCACTCCGGCGACCTGGCGAGAGTGGACGAGGACGGCTACTTCTTCATCGTCGACCGCAAGAAGGACATGATCATCCGCAACGGCTTCAACGTGTATCCACGTGAGGTCGAGGAGGTGCTCTACGAGCACCCTGCAGTCCGCGAGGCCGCGGTGGTCGGCATACCACACGACGAGCTCGGCGAGGAGGTCGGGGCGGCGGTCTCGGTCAAGGCCGGCGCTTCCGCAACACCTGAGGAGCTGCGCGACTTCGTCAAGCAGCGGGTTGCCGCCTTCAAGTACCCGCGCACGATCTGGATCGTCGACGAGCTCCCGAAGGGTCCGACCGGCAAGATCCTCAAACGTGAGATCGAGATCCCCCTCGAGAACCCCCGCGAGAACCCCCTGGAGAACCCCCTGGAGAACCCCTTGGAGAACCCCTTGGAGAACCCCTTGGAGAACCCCTTGGAGAACCCCCTGGAGAACCCCCTGGAGAACCCCCTGGAGGGCAGTTGAGCACGGAATCGAGCGCCGAGGTGGTCCTACGTCCGGCCACGCAGGACGATGTCGAGCTGATCTACACGCTGATCGTGGCGCTGGCCGAATACGAACGGGCACCGGACAAGGTCGTCGGCACTCGAGAACTGCTCCGCCAATGGCTGTTCGGCCCGACGCCCGCGGCCGAAACGGTGATCGCCGAGGTCGACGGCGAGCCCGCCGGCTTCGCGATCTTCCACCTCACCTTCTCGACCTGGGAGTGTCGTCCGGGGCTGTGGTTGGAGGACCTGTTCGTGCTACCCGAGTTCCGTCGCCACGGTGTCGGCGGGCGGCTGTTGCGCCAGCTCGCACGGATCACGCTCGAGCGCGGCTATACGCGACTCGCCTGGGCAGCGCTCGACTGGAACGAGCTGGCCCTGAGCTTCTATCGCAAGCTCGGTGCCGATCTGCTCGACGAGTGGAAGCTGCACCGGCTCAGCGGCGAGAGCCTGCGAGCGCTTGCCGAATCAGCGACCGACTAGTCCTGGTCTGCGGTGACTGTCTGCGGTCACGACATCCGCAATCGCCAAGCAACACCACCCAACAGGCTCAAACCGGACAATTGACCAAGCATCTGACGATTGTCCTGATCGCTCCCGTAAATCAGCAGTTTCTATGACAATCGCGGCCCAGCCCCCCGATTGTCCGATCTGAGCCTGGTCGCATCGCGCGATGGCGGGCGCCCTCGCCCCGCAGTCTCGCGCACCAGCCCGCAGTCTCGCGCACCAGCCGGCAGCGCTCGCACCAGCCCACAGTCGCCGCGAGGCCCCAGCCCACCTCAGCCCACGGTCGTCGCGAGCCCGCAGCCCACTTCATGGCCCTGCCAGGCCGCCGCTCTCCTGCCCAGCAACCCAAAGGTCGACCGGCACGACAGAAATAGAGGGGCCCCGCTTGCGCGGGGCCCCTCCTTAGCAGACCTATAAGCCGGATCTTGTCGAGAGCAGTCATCCATCTGAGCGGCCTACCCGGACCTTGGCGGGCAGCCTACGAACGGTCCTGCTCGGCCTTGCATCAGGTGGGGTTTACCTTGGCCGCCGCGTCACCGCGACGCCGGTGCGCTCTTACCGCACCATTTCACCCTTACCGGTCTGGGACGCTGCAGCGGCCCCAGACTTAGGCGGTGTCATTTCTGTGGCACTTTCCCGCGGGTTTCCCCGGGTCGGCGTTACCGACCACCTTGCCCTTTGATGTCCGGACTTTCCTCGAAGGTCCAATACCTCCGCGACTGCTCAGTCTGCGCATCGCAGCATAGCGCCGCTGCCCGGGGGCGCAAACGGCTGCACGCTCGCACGCGGCGGCCTGGCCGGGATCACATGCTGCGCATCAGGCCAACCACGCGCCCCAACACGCTCACATCCCTGACCACGATCGGAGCCATTGTCTCGTTCTCAGGCTGCAGCCGGATGTGATCGCCCTCCCGATAGAAGCGCTTGACCGTCGCCTCCTCCTCGATCATCGCGACGATGATCTCCCCGTCCCGAGCCGTCTGCTGTGGGCGTACCACGACCAGATCGCCGTCGAGAATGCCGGCGTTCTTCATCGACTCCCCACGCACCCGCAACAGGTACTCGCCGCTGTCACCGCCACAGGCAGGCGGTGTCTCGATGTACTCCTCCACGTTTTCCTCTGCCACGATCGGCTCACCGGCCGCCACCTGGCCAAGCAGCGGCAGCCCAGGTCGAACGGCATCACGGACAGCGGTTCCGGCCCGCCCCAGCATCTCCATCGCCCGCGGCTTGGTCGGGTCGCGCCTGAGCAGACCCAGCTTCTCGAGGTTCGCGAGGTGCGCATGTACGGTCGACGACGACGCCAGCCCCACGGCCTTGCCGATGTCCCGCACCGTCGGCGGATAACCGTGCTCCCCCGAGTAGCGCTTGATGAAGTCGAAGATCTCCTGCTGACGCTTGGTCAGATCCATCGGCTGGCTCCTTGCTCGGCCTCTCCGCCGCTTCCGGCGAACATGTGTTCGGAAGATAGCTCGACCTCAGGACGGAAACCAACCCGCGGCTATACTGGCCGCCCCAAGCGCCTGTGGCGGAATTGGTAGACGCGCAAGGTTGAGGGCCTTGTGGACTAATAGTCCGTGGAGGTTCGAGTCCTCTCGGGCGCATCGTGAGAAGCCCCGTTTTGCGGGGCTTCTCTGTTTCTCGGGCAAAGTATATTCCACTGTTGTCGCTGGTTCGGGACCGCGTGGCAACAACTTTGGCAACAGTCCCCCCGGCGAGGACGCAAGAGCGGTGCAGCGCAGAGTGAACTCCGCTGGCGAGCCGTGCCTAAGAGACCACGCGCGGTTCGAACGGATAGCGACGGCGCATGAACGGGGCGAAGAGAGGCGCCGCGCCGTATGACTTGGAGCCGCAGGGGCCGCTCGAAGATCACGCGAGAGGCCTTTGATGGTCGAAAGCGGGACTACTTGACGGTCCATATCGGTAGCGTGACGCGGGTGAGAGCTGTACACTGGCGCTCTGCCTGAATCCGATTACACGCCTCGCCTGATCGACGGACGGCTCGAGCGACTCTTCGCGCAGCTTCCCGCGATCCTCGTGACCGGCCCGCGCGCAACCGGCAAGACGACCACGGCCGAGCGGCTCGCGAACACGGTCGTGCAACTCGACCGCGCAGCCGAAGCGGTCGCGTTCGAAGCGGACCCGGACGCGGCGCTACGTGCGCAGCGGGAGCCGGTCCTGCTCGACGAGTGGCAGGCCGTACCCGGTGTCCTCGGAGCGGTCAAACGAGCTGTTGATGCCGATCCCCGCCCCGCCCGGTTCCTGCTGACAGGGAGTGTCCGAGGCGACATCGAAACCGAAACGTGGCCCGGCACCGGACGGCTGGTGCGGCTGCGGATGTACGGCCTCAGCGAACGCGAACTCGCAGCGCGAATCGCCGGGCCGACATTCCTCGAGAAGCTTCTCGCCGGCGACCCCGACGCGTTCACCCTTCCCTCCGACCCCCCCGATCTCCGCGGCTACATCGAGCTCACGCTGCGCGGCGGCTACCCGGAGCCCGCCCTCCGGCTCTCCGGCGACGGGAGTGAGGCATGGCTGGGCGGCTACCTTGAGCAGCTGCTGACCCGCGACGCGGAGGGAATCGCCGGCCACCGAGACCCGCTTCGCCTGCGCCGCTACTTCGAGGCCACCGCGCTCAGCACCGCCGGCCAGCCCGAGCACAAGACGCTCTACGACGCCGCCGGAATCAACCGTAAGACCGCAATCGCCTACGACACTCTGCTCACGAACCTGTTCGTGCTCGAACTCCTCCCCGCCTGGGCGAGCAACCGCCTGACTCGACTGATCAAGACCCCAAAGCGCTACCTCGTCGACCCCTCACTCGCCGGCGCCGCACTGGGACTCGACCCCACCGGCGTACTCCGAGACGGAGACCTCCTCGGACGATTGATCGACACGTTCGCTGTCGCGCAGCTCCGGCCCGAGCTTGAACTCACCTCACGCCCACCACGGCTTTACCACCTGCGCGACAAAGAGGGTCGGCATGAGATCGACTTGATCGCCGAGATCGCCGCCGGCGAGATCCTCGCGATCGAGATCAAAGCCACTGCCGCGCCAACCCGCGAAGACGCACGCCACCTCGAATGGCTGCACGACGAACTCGGGGATCGATTCGTGGCCGGCGCGGTACTGCACACAGGCTCCAGCACGCTGCGCCTAGGGAAACGCATCCTTGCCATCCCCATCTGCGCGCTGTGGGGGTGAGAACGGTGCGAAGTCCAGATGCTCGTGCAGCGTCCCTTCGCCTGCCGATCGCGAGCATGCTCAAGCGCGGCGAGCGCGCCGAAGTGGGCAGCCCGATCCACAACCCGTGCATCATTCGAGCGCGCGCCGCTCGGCCCGCTCCGCCAGCAACCGATATGCGGGCGCGAGGAGCTCGACGAGATTCTGGCCGCAGGCCTCGACCGATATCGGTCCGAGCTGGCGGAGCAGCGTGTCCGGGGCCTCGACGGCGAACGGGTTGATGCGCAAGTCGATGAGCGCCGGACCGCTGTTCCAGAACGAGTGGACTTCGTCGTCGAGCGCCGGACCGCTCGACTCCGCCGCCGGCTGCGCGGCGGCTGCGGCGGCAGCACCGCCGGGGCTGCCCGCCGGGCGCCCGGCGCCGCCCGCGCCGCGCGCGGCGCTCTCGCCGGCTCGCCGCACCCGCAACTGCTCGAGCAGCTCGTGCTGCTCTCGGCCGCGCCACGCAAAGATCTGGAACGGGTCCTGGTCGAACCGCTCGGCCAGGATGTAGTAGGCGGCCGCGATGTGCTTGCACGGGTTCGCCGAGTCCGGGCACGTACAGCTCGCCTTCAACTCGGCGCGCGAGCGCGGGAACAGCGTCAGCTTGCACGACGCGAACACGTCCTCGATGTCGCGGGGCATCTCGCCGGCGAGCAGCTGCGCAAGTGGCAGCGCCTGCGACGCCATCGCCTTCTCCAGACGCCGCCACTGCTGCTCGCTTAGCGCCTTGCACTGGATCCGGACGCGGTAGGGCGTGTAGCGCGAGCCCTGCACCTTCGCGATCACGATGCCCGGCTCGACGTCGAGCTCGACCACCTGGCCGCGGCGAGCGTAGTTGCGCCCACGCTGCAGCCGTGAGCCGACTCCGAACGACTCGAGCAACGCTATGAACCGTTGCGACCACCACGTCTCACCGATCGCGCCGCGCTTGCTGCGCGCGGCGATCCCACCGGGGACCGGCAGCGGCCGCGCCGGCTCCCAGTCGCGCCAGTCAGACCAGTCGTTCACGCCGCCACCGCCTCGTGGGAGAGGGTCACGAGCTCGCGCAACTGGGCGGTGTCGAGCTCGGTGATCCACCGCTCGCCGGTCCCGACGATTCGCTCGGCGAGATCCTTCTTCTGCGCGATCAGCACGTCGATCCGCTCCTCGACAGTGCCGACACACGTGAGCTTGCGCACCTGCACGTTCTTGCGCTGACCAATCCGGAACGCGCGGTCGGTCGCCTGGTCCTCGACGGCCGGGTTCCACCAGCGGTCGAAGTGGACGACGTGGTTGGCCGCGGTGAGGTTGAGGCCCGTACCGCCCGCCTTCAACGACAGGATCATCAGCGGCGGCCCGCCGTCGACCTGGAACCGCGCGACCATCTCGTCACGCGCCCCCTGAGCGGTCCCGCCGTGCAGGAACAGCACCTCGCGGCCGAGTCGCTCCTGCAGGTGACGGCGGAGCAGATGCCCGAACTCGGCGAACTGCGTGAAGCACAGCGCCTTGTCCCCCTCGGCGAGCGCCTCGGCCAGGATCTCCTCGAGCCGGGCGAGCTTGCCCGAGCGTCCGTCGAGCGCGGAGCGATCCTTGAGCAGGTGCGCCGGGTGGTTGCATGCCTGCTTGAGCTTCATCAGCGCCGCCAGGATGATCCCCGAGCGCTCGATCCCGGTGGTGTGCTCGGCCTTCTCGATCATCTCATCGACAACCGCCTGGTAGAGCGTTGCCTGCTCCTTGGTGAGATGGCAGTCGACGCGCATCTCGATCTTCTCGGGCAGGTCGCTGATGATGCTCCTGTCCGTCTTCAGCCGGCGCAGGATGAACGGGCCGGTCGCCTGCCGCAGACGCTCCGTCGCGTCGCGGTCGCGGTAGCGCTCGATCGGCGTGGCGTAGCAGCGCTTGAATGTCGCAGCCGGGCCGAGCAGCCCCGGATTGAGGAAGTCCATGATCGAATGGAGGTCGGTCAAGCGGTTCTCGACGGGCGTACCGGTCAGCGCGATTCGATGGCGGGCAGCGAGCGAGCGGATCGCCCGCGTCTGCTTCGCGTCGTTCGTCTTTATGTTCTGCGCCTCGTCGAGCACGACCCGCTCCCACTTGGCGGCGGCCAGCGTCTCGCGGTCGCGCACCGCCAGCGCGTAGGTCGTGATCACGAGATCCGCACCTCGCGCCGCGGTCGTGAACGCGCGGCCCTTCAAGCGCTCCGGACCATGGTGCACGAGCACGCGCAGGCTCGGCGCGAAGCGCTCGGCCTCGCGCTGCCAGTTGCCGACGACCGACACCGGGCAGATCAGCAGGGTCGGGCTCAGACGCTTTCGCGACTTGCGGCCCTCGCGCTCGGCGAGCAGCAGCGCCAACGTCTGCGGCGTCTTTCCGAGACCCATGTCGTCCGCCAGACATGCCCCCAGGCCGAGGCTCGACAGGAACGACAGCCACGCCAACCCGCGCTGCTGGTACGGGCGCAGCTCGCCGCCGAACGTCGTCGGCGTCGGGATCTCTCGGAGCTTGCGATCGCCATCGTGGCTGAGCAGCTCGCTCAGCCACCCGGTGCTCTCAATCTCGGTCGCCGGCAGCTGGTCGCGGCCGGCATCCAGGATGAGGCTTTCGCGCAGGAGCTCTGCGGCCGGCGCCTCACCGCGCTCCCTGCGCCCCTCGAAGAACTTCAGCGCGGCCTCGACGTCCTCGGAGCGCAGCACGATCCACTGCCCGCGCGACATCACCAGCGGCAGCTTCATCGCCGCTAGCTCCCGCAGCTCCGACACCGACAACGTCGCGTCGCCGACCGCGATCCGCCACTCGTAGGAGCAGAGACCGTCGAGGCTGAACAGCCCGCTGCCCTCTTCCCACTCCTTGAACGGCTCAGCTGTCAGCTTGAGCCGCAGCCGCTTGTCCCACCACGCCGGCGATAGCACGCCGAAGCCGGCCTGCTCGAGTGCGGGAACCGCGTCGCGCAGGAACCGGAAAGCGGCGTCTGTGTCGAGCGCGACGCCGGTCGGCGCGACCTCGCGCAGGGCCGGCTCGAGGTCGGGCCACAGGCGCAGCGCGTGTCCGAGCCCGCCCAGCAGCCGCTCCTGTGGGTCCTCGATCAGGCGGCCGAGAACCCGCAGGCCATCGCCGTTCGAGCTCCACACGTCCTGCGCCGGGACGAGTACGCTCGGGTCGTCCTTCTCCTGCAGCAGGATCTCGACGCGCCAGGGCTCCTCGGCGACCGATGAGGCGGGTTCCTCGGGCGCGGACAGGCGAAAGCACGTCCGGAATGTCCGGTGCGCCGCATAGTGCTCCAGCGCATCGCGCCACGCGTCGAGTTGCTCGCTGAGCGCGGCGAGCCCCAGCCCTTCCTCCGCGACGACCGGATCGGCTGCCGTCAGCGCGGCGATCCATGCCTCCACACTCGAGGGCGCCCGCCGGCTAGCGACCGGTGGGAGCAGCGGGTCGGTCAGGAAGCGCCGCGCGCACGCATCGACGAACGCTCCGAGCGCGCCGTCGACGATCTTCTCGGGCGTCCTGGAGTGCTCGGACATGCCGACTTCCGCGCGTAGCAGCGGCGGCATCGATTCCGCCAGCAGCTGCAGACGCTTGGCGTCGGCCGGATCGGTCGCGACCGGCTTCCATCGCGCCACCCACCGATCCTCGCCCCTGGCAAGCGTCGGCAGGACGCGCCCGCGCGCAAGCAGTTCGAGCCCGAGCTTCGAAATCTCGGCCAGGAACCGCGGTGAATCGCCGATCGCCAGACCAGGCTCATCACCACCAGGGAGACCGAGCAGGAACTCGACGGCGTCGGCGGCGCCCAACGTGGCGGTGGGGACGACCCACGGATGCAAGCGATCCGGTCGTCTCGAGGCGGCGCCGTCGTCATCGGCGCGCAGCAGGTGCGGCGAGGCCTGCGGGCCGTGCTCGTGGGAGGGAAGCAGCATGTACAGCTCCCCTGCGAGCAACGCCGCGGGATCGAGCTGCGGGCACGCCCGACCGAGCGCCTGAACAAGATCCTCGATCCCCGCGGCGAATGGATGCGGGCGCGGGCGCGGCTTCACCGGCGGCCTGCCGCGCCGCCGGGGCGCAGATGACGGCAGGCTCCCGTCCTCGCACCACGCGCACAGCCGTGCCGTGCGCGACCAGATGGCGTGTAGGACGATCACGGACCGACATGTTCACGCATCGCCAGGACAGCGCGACGAGCGCTCAGCCGACGACAGGTCCTCGTGTATGCCCCGCGATTCTCGAGACCCGAACAGCTGCCCGGCCGCCAGGCCCGGCCCAATCGCGATTGCGATCACAGAAGCAAACCGAACCCGTGATCCGTGGCAACATTCGTGGCAACATCCACCCTGTCCAGTACGTCCAATACGTCCAGAAAACCGCACGATCTGCGCATATCAGACGCCAGCAGCCGGATCTACGCAGGGTGATTCGGGTTGAGGGCCTTGTGGACTGATTGGTCCGTGGAGGTTCGAGTCCTCTCGGGCGCACTGAAGAAAGACCTGCTCAGGCGGGTCTTTCTTGTTAACGAACGTTCTATGGCGGCTCGCTCGCTGAGAGCCTGCGGCGGCTCGCCCTGACCGACAGAACTCCCTCTCAGAAGCCCGCGCGCTGGACGGCCTTCGGCCCCGCCCCTCGGGTCCGCGGGCCTCAGTCCGACATGCGCGTCCCACCGGCAAGGAGGTGCCGATCACCAGGAAGTGAGCCCTGGACTTCACGCCGCGAGGGTTACACCACTACAGACGACTTGGTGGTGTTGCCGGGGCGACGTGATTGTGCTCGACATCGATCTCCTTACTTGTGCAGAGATCACTGTCAAGCGTCGGCCATGACCGGTCGCCGGACGCGTGGTGGTCCGTGGGCGCGGTCGAGTGTCGGTGTGTCGTGCGCGCAGGCGCCCAGCCTTACTTCGGTCCGCGATCCTCGGGTTGGCTCCCGGGTCGGCGACATTATGTTTGATGGGGTGATCCCGCTGGGGAAGCGTTGCGGCCGCTCGGTCTTTCAGGGCCGTCCACGTGAGCGTGGCGGCAGGAGATCGTCGGGAGCCGACCGCGGCGCATCTGGTTGACGAAGGGCTTCGCGCGCACGGGGCAGGTCAGGCGGGCTGGAGCGCCTCGTCGCCGAGTTCGCGCAGCGTGTGGTAGCTGCGCTTGAGCAGCTTGCGGGCGACCGACAGGCAGGCGTCACAAGGGGGGCCTCCTCAAGCTCCACGGTTTGAACGCCTGCGCGGACACGCGCCGCGCTTGAGCTGAGGAGGTCCCTACACCTCAGAGCAGACGGACTGCTCGTGACATCTTTCGAGATCAGATGCCTACACAGTTCGCCTCACTCCCGGCTTACTGGGCATGCTTGGTTGGTCGGCGGATGAGTGTGGCTGCATCACTGTGGATCCCCCCAGATCAGCCGGAACTCAGCGATCAGGACGAGGCTCGGGTAGAACCGCTGCTACGCGAACTGGTTGGCGCGCACACCGATCAGGTGTTGACCCGACTGGCTAAAGGTCGGTTAGTGTGGGCGGTGGGCCGACGACCTCGCAGCCATAGGCGCCGAAATGGCGGACGAGTTCGCCGATCGGCGGCAGCACTCCTTCAGTCGGTTGCTCTGTATCGGCTACGGGGGTCCCGAGTGAGATGAACAGCTCCTCGAGTCCGGCGGGGCTGAGCGTGGTCAGCATTCGCGCCTGGGGCGAGCGGACGATGTAGGCGTGCGTCGTTCCGCGGGGTGCGTACGCGTAGTCGCCGGCGCCAAGGTCGATGCGCTCGCCATCAACGAGCAACGTCACTTCGCCCTCGACGACATAGAAGCTCTCGTCCTCGTTGTGATGCCGGTGCATCGGGGTCGCTGTGCCCTCGGGGTCGTTGACCTCGAACTGTGCGAAGCTGCCGCCGGTCTGCGGGCCGGTCGCCTTCATCGTCATCCGGCCGGTCTTCCACCAGAAATCGGAAAGGCCGGTGCCGGCGGTGATCTTGTAGGTCTGGGCGAGTGCGTCGGTGCTCATGCTGTCCCCTTTGTTGGGTCGTGGTTGGTTGCCAAACGAACCTAGGGACGGGGGTGCTGGGTGTCTCGTATATCTTTGCTAGCGAAACCCTCCGAATTTCTTACCGATCGTCGGAGGCCGGGTGGGCCGCGCGCATCGGGCCGCTTGTCTGCACCTCGCGGAGGGCGAGCGACGCGGCGAGGCGCAACGCGATTTGTCCGCGGCCGACTCGTTCGAGCCCGACGCCGCAGTCCATGGTTCCCAGCCGCTTGCGCAGCATCAGCAGTCTGGCGTCGAGGTTGTCATTGCCAGCTGGGAGACCAAGGTGTTCATCCAACCGCAGCTCGCGGTTCGTGAACTCGACACGTCCGTCGTCGGCGTGCTCGCGAAGGATCTTCCACAGGACCCGCCCGGCCACGCCCTTGATCACGTAAGCGCCGTCCACGAAGACGCTGTCATCGGCCTGGTAATAGATCACAGAGAGAGGTTGGTCGCCGGTCGGGGCTGGCAGTACCGACGGTTCGCTGGCACCGGTCTCTCGCGAGCCGGAGTGCAGGGTCGCAAGCGATGCGGCGAGCTGCCCGCCGAGGATGCGTAACAACCGCTCGTCCGCTGGCCCGAAGGTTCCGGGCTGCTCGCTCTCTAGATAGAGAACGCCGGTCAGCGTATCGTGGACGATGAGCGGGACGGCCGAGGCGCTCTGTACGCGATCGAGCCCAGGCAGCGGGATCTCTCTCGACTCCGCAAGCCGCACGTCTTCAGCCGCGGTGCTCTGCCGGATCGCCGCGTGCATCGTCCGGCTGCGCGCCAAGTTCGGAACGCACACGACCCGGCGTCGTTGCGCCGCAATACCGATCACTCCAACCCCGATCGGCACCTCCGCGCCCGCAGCCGACACGTCGTAACCGATGCTCGACACGGCAAACAGTCGCTCACCGTGATCGTCGGCGACCAGCAGGATTGACTGGGTGAACCCGAACAAGTCCTCCAACGCTTCCAGACCCGTCCGCACCACGTCCGCATAGTCCGCACAGACAGCGAGCCGGCGCACGAACTCATCAAGCAATGTGAACGTGTTCGGCTCGATGCTGTGCTGCTGCTCGGCTGGACGGGCGATCTCCCCGAACGGCACGCAGCACAAGACCCGATGAATATCGACACCGCGCAGACGAAAAATGCCGGCCATCCCCGTCTGGGAGGCGACCGCGTCAAGGTTCGCCCTGACAGTGTCGAACGTGGACCCCTCGGTCTCGGTGTGCAGATACTGCAGGTCGAGGAGGTACTGGTCACTGGTCTGCGGATCGACCACAACCACCTGCGCAAACGGATTGCCGTCGAGGTTGGCACGCGTCTTGCTGAAGAACTGATAGGTCAACGCGACGCGCTCGGAATCGACGTAATGCACGATCGACAGCAGCGTGACATTCGGTATGCCATCCCTCGAACATGTCGCGATCATCGACGGGATCACACCCTGCAGACAGGAGCGGATCGCCTCAAGCGGAACGGGGTGCTCGCTCACAATCGAGCCCCAGCCCTGCGGCCCGGGGTCTGGTCGAACACCTCATCGATCGAGAATGTCACAGCGACAAAGTCCGCACGCATAAAAAGCCGCTTGGCGTTCCCCGGCGGCGCGCCAACCCGCTCGGTCTCGGTTGCGAACGTCTCCAGATGCCGCTCGGCACGCTCCAGATCCTCGGGCTGGGGCTCCCGAACATCGACAACGACCCCCTTTACCTGAACCGCCCGCCCGGCCGTTGGTGGGTTAAACACGAGCGCGATCGAACCATTGCCCTCGATGTTCTGCCTACTCGGGCAACCGGGCGCCGCGATCACACACAACGTCAAGTGACGACCATCCACAGAGACCGCCGGACCAAAGCCGCGCGTGAACGCAGGCTTCAGGTCTTCGTCCCGCGTGCCCACCCCAATCGCGACCCCGCCGTTGAGAAACTCCACCAAGCCTGGCTCCAACACACCCCCGAGGACCGACTGATCCATGCGAAAAAGCTACACCAACCCCGCCCAGACGATCACGAAAAGATCCAGTCCCAATCGACACTCGATAGCCGCGACTGCTTGGCGACCGAACAGCAGCCGCAGCCCGTCTTCGCATGACGATTGGAATGCCACCGGTCCAATCGTCAGGACGCTGGAGCCGGTCCGACTGGACACATGGCTACGCAGTCGACAGCACTCCTCCCGGTTGCCCGGGCCGCCTTTACTCGTCAGGTGACGCCAGATCCGTGGCAACACTCGTGGCAACATCCACCTGTCCAAGGTGTCCAATCCGAACAGAAAACTGCACAGTTTGCGACCCTCAGACCCCAGACAACGTATCTACACAGGATGATTCCGGTTGAGGGCCTTGTGGACTGATTGGTCCGTGGAGGTTCGAGTCCTCTCGGGCGCACGGGCAAAAGACCCGCTATATAGCGGGTCTTTCTGTTTTTTCCGATCATGTGGCTCCACGGTGGGTGACGCCGACCGTGGCAACATACCCACCTCGGTGCCCACCCTCAAACGTCACCCTCGTGCGTGCGGCCGCGGTCGGCAGGAAAGTGGTCTCAAGGAACATGAACTTAGAGACGCCTTTCCGGTTTGTACCGTGTACCGATACGTGGTACGCTGGTTTGCATGCAGTCCCCAGATGTGCTCGTCCTCTTCGCTCTCATAGACCAAGATGACCCGTGGACATTGCGCTCGATCGCGACGCGGCTCGGCGTGCAGCATTCCAAGGTGCAACGCGCCGTAGACCGGCTCGCCGAAGCGGGCCTCTACGACGCCGAGCGCCGGCGCGTGATTCCCCATGCCGCAGAGGAGTTCCTCGAACATGCGCTGCGATATCTCGACCCGGTGCGCCTGGGCCCGGTCGTTCGCGGCGTCCCGACCGCCTGGGCCGCGGCGCCGCTCAGCAACGAGATCAGCGACGACGGCCTCCCGCCCGTTTGGCCCGATCCCAACGGCAAGGTAAGAGGCCAATCGGTCAGTCCGCTTGACCCGCGGCTCCCCATGCTCGTGGAGTGCTGGCCCGAAGTGGCAGAGCTCGCTGCGCTGGCCGATGCCCTGCGACTCGGGGATAGCCGCAGCCGAAGCGCAGCGCGAGCGCACCTGCACAACCGGCTCTACTCCGACTCGTGAGCACCGAGCAGCTCGAGATCGCCGCCGCAGCACTCGGAGAGTTGCGCGAACAAGTCGTGTTCCTCGGCGGCGCGACGATCGACCTGTGGATTACCGACCCAGCAGCGAGAGCGCCACGGGTCACCGACGACGTTGATGTCGTCGTCGAGGTCGTCACGCTGTCAGCCTATGCGGCCTTCCAGGCCGGCCTGCGGGATGCCGGTTTTCACGACGATGCCATCAGCGGCGTCATCTGCCGCTGGCAACACACGGAGTCAGGTCTGACGCTCGACGCGATTCCCGTTTATCCAAGCCTCGCCGGGTTCGGCGGACAATGGCTCGGCCCTGCAGCGGCCGCATGCGTCACGCGCTCCCTCCCATCCGGCATCGCCATACGGGCCGTTCCGCCAGCTCACCTACTTGCAACCAAACTCGAAGCGTTTAGTGATCGCGGCAACAACGACTGTCTCGCAAGCCACGACTTCGAGGACATCATTCTCCTCATCGACTCACGTGAGGAGCTCTCATCTGAAATAACCGCCGTCGGTGCCGAAGTCAAGAGCTACATAAGGGCCGAGCTCAAACGCCTCACGGCGCTGAGCGACTTCGACTACGGCGTCGAAGGCGCTCTAGCAGCGCCCGACGCCCGAGAACGAGCTCGCGCCGTCACCATCCCGAGACTGCAGCAGCTCGCAACCTAAGTCGCAGCAGATCCTTGGCAACACTCGTGGCAACATCCACCTTGTCCAGGGCGTCCAATCCGTACAGGAAACTGCACCCTTCGCGACCCTCAGACGCCAGGAACCGTATCTACACGGGATGATTCCGGTTGAGGGCCTTGTGGACTAATAGTCCGTGGAGGTTCGAGTCCTCTCGGGCGCATCGGCAAAAGACCCGCGAACGCGGGTCTTTTTTGTTGGTGGATCGGTTTTGCCGTGGCGACCATTGCTACACGCGAAGACGTGACCACCCCCGCACACTGAACACGCGGAGGGGACGGCTTCGTCAGATGCGGTCGCGCAGGCGCGAGTCTCGCCCGTAGCCGCCGACGACGGCCAGGATGATCACCCCGTAGACGATCTGCTCATCTGCATTGCTGTAACCCTTGCCGAGTAGCACGGTGCTAAGCACCGTCAGAACTAGAGCGCCGATTACGGTCTTCCAGTAGTTGCCGCGGGCGCCGAACGCGGTACCGCCAACAATCACGGCCGCCAGTCCCTCGAAAAGATATGGGGTACCGAGCGCCACATTGCCTGAGCCTGCGTATCCAGCGATCAGGACCCCGAGCACGCCGCCTAACGCTGCGCTGCCAGCAAACGTGGCGATCCACACTCTCCGTGTGTTTACGAGGGCGAGCCCCGCTGCGATCGGGTTGGCGCCTGTTGCGTAAAGTCGACGGCCAGCAGCCGTCCGGCGTAACACGACCCCGATGACGATTGCGACAACGGCCCAGATCACGACGACTGGCGGGATGCCGACACCAAAGGTCTTGCCGGCCACGGATGTCAGGTTCGAGAGAAATGTGGGTGCTGTACCGGTGGTTGCTGCGTGTGTCCAGCCCAACAGGGCACCGGTGACGACGGAGGCCATGCCCAGCGTGACCACTAACGGCTGTACCCGGAAGCGGTGCGATATGTATCCGCTCATCCCTCCGAGGAAGAGTGAGAAAGCGATCACGACGATGAATGCCGGGACGAAGCTCCAGCCGTCCGAGCCGCAGAGCTGTGAGATGATCACCGCACCCGCCGCAATGAAGGCCGGCACCGAAAAGTCGATGCCGCCCACGAGGATGACGATCGTCTGGCCGGCGCCAGCGAGACCCAAGAACGAGGCGGTCACAAGCATGGCGAGCACACTGGTGCGCCCTGTGAAGCCGGTGATCGTCGTTGCGCCCCACACGAACAGAAGCACCAGGGCCAGCAGCTGCATCGGCTGGTAGCGCTGCTGGATCGCAGCCAGGGCCTGACGCCTCGACGGTCGGTCCGCCACTTCACGGCTCCCCGCAATTGGCTGCTGGTCGGGCAGGCTGTTCGGCACGGTGCTCACGCGGTCTCCATCTGGGCAGAAGCGGCGGACGCCAGGAGCGAGCCCACTACGATCGATCCGATCAGGACAGCTCCGTACACGAGCTGGAGCCAATTCGTGTTGACACCAAGGCCGTCGAGTAGCGTCTGGATCAGGAATATGATCGCGGCCCCCGCAAGTGAGCCCACGAGACTCCCGCGCCCACCGAGTAGCGACGTCCCACCAATCGCCACGGCAGCGATCGCAGGCAGGATGTAATCAGCGCTCTGCGTCGGATCGCCGGTCTGTGTGGCCGCCACCAGTGCAAGACCAGCCAATCCTGCGAACAGGCCGCCAAGCGTGTAGGCGGCCATCCGTACCAGTCTCGTGTCAATACCAGCCGAATAAGTGGCGACCTCGTCGCCCCCAACGGAATAGAGCGTTCGTAGAAATGCTGTGCGGCCGAGCACGCCCCAAATAAGGAACGGCACGACTAGCAGGACCAGAGCGCCTGGTACCGGACCCACCTTGCCGCCGAGGTGAGCGAGCCATGCGGTTGTCGCCGTTGCAGGCGTGGGCACCAGCGCCTGCGCAAGTCCTGTTAGTACAAACAGAGTGCAAAGAGTTGCGAGCACCGCCTGATACCTCAGGAACCCGACTAGAAAGCCGTTGATCGCACCAACCAGCGCGCCCACCAACAGTGCCACAGGCACGACGATCCAGATGCTCGTTGTTCCCTTGACGAGCAGTTCACCAACTACGACGACGCTTACGAGGTTCAGCAGTGGACTGATGGAGATGTCGAGGCCGCCTCCGCCGCTCAGAACAGCTGGTGTCGTTGCGATCGCAGCGAGGGCGAACGGTGAAAAGTCCGCGAGCGTGGTTGGCCAGGAGCTCGGACGGCCGAAGCTCGATTGCGCAAGTTGGTTTGCGATGAGAAGGACGATCGTGAGCGCGACGGCGAAGCTCCACGGTTTACTCGTCAGGGTCTTGAGGACGCGCTCACGCATCTGTCTTCGCCTCCTTCGCCTGAGAGAAGAATGCTGCGACGAGTCGCTCGCGACTCAGGTCTTCTCTGGGAACACTCGCGCTGACAGCACTGTCGTGGAACACGATCACACGGTCCATCAATTCGACATGCTCGTCCAATTCGGTTGACAGCATCACGACTCCCACACCTTCGCTCGTCAGCTGCTCAAGGAGCGCGTACAGGTCGCGCTTTGCGTTCAGATCCACACCGCGGGTGGGATCGTTGAGCAAGATCACTCGGGGTGACGCTGCCAGCCAGCGGGCCAGGATCACCTTCTGTTGATTTCCGCCGCTGAGCACCGTGATCGGGTTCGAGGCAGCGGGCATGCGGATCCGGAGTTGATCGATGTATTGGGAGAGCCTGAGTTGCGCTGAGCCCCAGCTGAAGAATCCAGCCCTCCGATCAAGGCGCATCGTTGGTACCGCAAAGTTCTCGGTGATCGAAAGTGAGGGCAACAGCGACTCCGAGCGGCGGTCGCGGGGCGTGTAGACAATTCCGGCCGAGAATGCGTGCTGTGGCGTGTCGATGAGGTTGTCCAGATCATCGCCGGCGAGCACCCTGCCTGCGAGCGGGGAGATCCCGCGGAGTGCGTGTAGGAAGCGGTCTTGACCTTGCCCCTCCAAACCCGCAAGACCAACGAGTTCGCCGGCCTTGAGCTCGAAGTCGATTGACGTCGAGTCCGGGCGAAGTTGGATGCCCTCAGCGCGAAGCAGGACTTTGTCGGCGACACGTCGGGCTCGGGCTACCTTCTCCACTCCCGAAGTGAGCTGCGCCTCGCCGGTCATGTGTCTGACGAGACTGTCGGAATCAGATTCGGCGGCATTTAGAGTCGCGACGCTCTCGCCCGACCGCAGCACCGTGATGCGGTCAGCGAGTTGATCGATTTCGTCCATCCGGTGTGAGATGAAGACGACGCCCGATCCGGATCGGCAGAGCCGGCGGACAACTTCAAACAAGCGATCGCGAGTCGCGACGTCTAGTGCCGACGTCGATTCATCCAGGATCAAAACTTTCGGATCTCGCACCAGGGCCCTCGCGATGCAGCAGGCCTGGCGGTCGCTCAGCGACAGGACTTCGGCGGGAGTGTCCAACGGCGGGCAGACGCCCAACAGCTCAGTAAGAATCTGCCCGGCGCGCTCGCGCTTCTCCGCGTCCGAGTGTCTGATGGCGAACAGGCCGTCGGTCCCGATCCAGATGTTCTCGAGAATCGAACGCGGCCCCACTACGAGGACTTCTTGGAAGACGGTGACGACTCCGGCATTCTGCGCCGCCCGCGGATTCGGCAGCCATTTCGGTTGATCAACGCCCAGAACACAGAGTTGGCCGGCATCGGGCTGGTGTACTCCCGCCAAAAGCTTCACCAGTGTGCTCTTGCCGGATCCGTTCTCACCCACGACGGCATGAACCTCGCCGGCCCTGACGTCCAGCGTCGCCGAACGCAAGGCACGTGTGGCACCGAAGGATTTGGCGGCGCTCGCGATGTCCACCAGGATGGCGCTCGTCGGCCACGTCCCGGAGGACGTGGCCGACTTGCTGTTTGCCGAACTCACGTCAGGCATGGTTACTGCGTGAATTCGTCTCGCTCAGTTGTTGAAGAATTCAGCGAGGTAGCTCTTTGGATCCCAGATGCCGAACACCGGGTTTTGGCTGGTTACCGACGCACCGGCCTTGACGTACTTCTTCAGGCCGGACGGGTTGATCACGAAGCTCGGGGATGCCAGCTCTGAGATCTTCGGGCCGTGACCGGCGATCAGCTGCGAGACGGTGTAACCGACAGCCTTACCCACCCCATCCGGCGGGATGGTGTATGCCGATGAGAACGCGCTCGGATCCTTCGAGGTATGTGGCAAGCTCGCCTTCCACCTCGCCTGCAGCGACCATCTTCGGGAGCGGACGTCCGGCCTGCTGGAATGCCTGAATGATGCCGAGGCCCATTCCGGCGGTGTTGTACTCGCCTGCGACCGCACCGGGATGGCTACTGAGCCAGCCCAGGGTTGCGCCCTTCGCGACCGGGATCTCGAAGTAACCGTTGATCGACGTGTCCTGGGTGATTTTCGGGCACAGCTTGAACGCTGCTGCGAAGCCGGCGAAGGTCTGCGTGTCGACCGCCACACCGGGAACAGCATGGACGCCGAGCACAAGGCCCTTGCCACCGATCTGCTTTGCCAGTTTCGCTCCGGCTTGGGCACCATCAAGTACCGAGTTCGGGGCGATGTTGATCGAATCGGGCGATGGCACACCATTGACGATCGCGATGAACGGGATTCCGGCCTTCGCGGCACGCTTTGCCAGTGGGACGAAAGGCGCCGACGCGATCGGTTCAACAATGAGATAGCTCACGTGCTGATCGATCAGTGAGTTCACCTGCGAGAGCTGCTGCGTGAGACCGGTCGGGGTCGTCGTCAGGAGCTTGATATTCTTGATGCCCTTTCGGTGCAGTGCTCCCTCGATCTGGTTCACGAACGCGACGTTGTCAGGGTTGATCGGAGCTTCGACCGCCATGCCGACCGTGATCTTGCCCTTCTTCGGCTTGATCTTCGCGTATGCGCTCTTGTAGATCGGCGTCGGGTAGCCGTTGAAGTTGGCGCGCACACTGGCCGGCAGCGTCTTGAGGACGCCGCTGAGATCCTTATAACCCATGTTGGGCACGGTGCCGCAGCCAGCGGCTGCTGCACTGGCATGAGTCGTCTTAGCGCTCGCGGAACTGTTCCCACACGCGACGGCAAATGCCGCCGCAAGCGCTACGCACAACAGCGCCAGCGGCCGGAACGCGCTTGCGCGCGAAACGAACGTGTTCTTTGACATCTCTGCTCCTCCCCGCCAAGGCGGTGTTCCTCAATTGGTTCACTGAAGCGACGGGCTATGTGCCCTCTGGCAGGCCCATCCCCCTCTTCCTCAACAGACCGTGTGCCGAAAAGCACGGCGTTGGCCTGCGGGCCGCGACTCTAGATACGAGCCCCGTAGGTGTCAAGACCCGAGTTCGCATTCTAATTTGACTTAACGTCGCTCTTAAGCCCTCAAACCCTTATAAAACGCTTGACATTAATCGATCGGGCTCCCGTACATTCGCCGGAATGCGAACGTCGATTTTAGTTTTGGTGGGTCGGCGAACTTGTTCCGAGGAGAGTCATGTCTGAGATCTTGCTGTCGCAGCTCGCGCACGTCGAGCTGGTTTCACCCAAGCCTGAGGAGACCGTCAAATGGATGGTCGATGTCCTTGGGCTCGAAGAGACAACCCGTGAGGGTCAGTCGGTCTATCTCCGCGGTTGGGCGGAATGGCTGCATTCGAGCCTGGTCGTCACCGAGGGCGCGCGGTCAGAGGTTGCGCACATCGCTTGGCGCACTTACGGTGCCGACGATCCGCAGACGATCGCGAAGCGCTTGGAGGGAACCGGACAAGAGCTTGGATGGGTCGACTCTTCAGTCGGACACGGTCCCGCGTTCCGGTACAAGTCCCCGGTTGGCCAGCACATTCACGAGGTTTTCTGGGAGACCGAGCTTTACGAAGCGCCACCAGAGAAGGCGGAATTGGACTTTCAGAACAGGCCGCAGAAGTTTCCAGCACGTGGCGCCGGCGCGAAGTATCTCGACCATGTAACCGTCGCGTCGCCTGGGATGCATGAGGACATCGCGTTTTATAAGACGCTCGGACAGCGCCACACCGCCCAGATTGACGCGGAGCCGACATTCACCGTCTTCTCGACGATGACATGCAACGCAATCCGGTCAACGCACGACCTTGGTCTTGTCCCGGACTTCGGTTTCACAGGTCGCGTCAACCACATCGCCTACAGCGTCGACCAGCGTCTTGATGTCGAGCGCGCGGCGGAGGTCTTCATGGCCAACGGCACGCCAATCGAATTCGGCCCCGGTATCCACGGTGTGGATGAGATCACGTACCTGTATGTACGAGAGCCGGGCGGCTTCCGCATCGAGATCAACGCGCCAGGTTGGATCAATGCGATGCCTGATTGGCAGGCTACGAAGTGGACGCCGAACCAGGGCGGCACGACTTTCTGGAAGAACGTCGCGATGCCCGACTCGATGATGGAGTCCTGGCCAATGCCGGATAACACCGGCGAAGCGACAGACGGATTCCGTTCGACCCAGTTGTTCGTCGAAAAGTAGGAGGAGACGACCATGAAAGTTGGACGCGTCGACTTCGACGGAGAGCCACACCCCGCGATATCCTCGAGGGCGAGACCGTCAAGGTCTTGCCCGCCGAGGTGGATGTGATCGACGCGCTGATGGGCGGAGCGGGTCGTCGCGCGATTTCGGAGCTCCCGCTACCGGAGGCTCGTTTGCTCGCTCCGATCGTGCCCCCCTCGATCCGTGACTTCTCGGTGTTCGAACAGCACATCGAGGGGATCATGCTCGGCCTTAGCACAGACATTCCAAAGGCTTGGTACGAGTCTCCGTTCTGTTACTTCTCGAACCCGGGGGCGGTCAGCGGTCCTGGAGCGGACATCGAAGTCCCTCCGGGATGTAGCGATCTCGACCTTGAACTCGAAGTCGCCGTGATTGTCGGCCGCGCGGGCCGCAACATCAGCCCAAAGGACGCTGGCGACTACATCGCCGGCTACACGATTTTCAATGACTGGTCCGCCAGAGATCTGCAGTTCGCGGAGATGGCTCTTGGCCTTGGTACCTGCAAGGGCAAGGACTTCTCGAACACGCTTGGGCCATGGATCGTGTCCGCCGACGAGCTTGAGCAATATCGCGTGGAAGATCGACTCGACCTGGAGATGACCGCGAAGATCAACGGCAACCAGCTTGGGGATGACACGGCCGCGAACATGGCGTGGAGCTTCGAGGAACTCATCTCATACGCGTCCCGCGGGGCGTGGATCCAGCCAGGTGACGTTCTCGGCTCGGGGACATGCGGGTCCGGGGCCCTCATCGAGATCCGTGCGCGCCGCGGTGCCGATGATTACCCGTGGCTGAAGCCGGGTGACACGATCGAGCTGACCGTCCAGGGCATCGGCACATTGATCAACCAGATCGTCTCAGGCGCAGATCCGATCCAGCTGTCCCCGGCCCGCCCGGGTCGGCTTCGCAGCAGAGCAACGGCATGAGGATCGACTGTCATGCGCATGTCCACCCGCCCGACTATCGCAGTGCACTAGGACATATCCCGCTTCCCCCGACCACGTTGGCGGGACTCGAAGCCGACATGGAGCGCTACGAGATTGATGCAGCAGTGATTTCGGTTGGCCCGCCTGCGGCGTTCATCGGGCCACACCAGGATTCGATCGCGCTGGCGAGGGCGGCGAATGACGGCATCGCCGAGATCGTTCGCGATCAACCATCCAAGTTCGCCGGGCTCGCGACTTTGCCGTTACCCAACGTCGAAGCCGCTTTGAGCGAGCTCGACCGCTGCTATGACGAGTTGGCACTCGACGGTGTGATGCTGCTGACGAATGTCGCCGGGACCTATCTTGGTGACGAACGGCTCGAGCCCTTGTTTCAGGAGCTTTCCCGGCGCGAAGCTTACGTTTTCGTTCACCCTGGCTTTCCGCCGCATCAGCTACCGCTAACCCATCCGGTTTGGCTGTACGAGTTCCCGTTCGAGACGGTGAGGGCCACTGCGAACCTGATCTACAGCGGAACGCTGGAACGTCATCCAGAGATCAGGATGCAGCTTGCGCACCTAGGCGGCGCGGCCCCATTTTTGTCTCACCGCCTCGCCTCGCTCGCGGACCGGGAACCGGAGCAGGCCGCTCTGGCTCCCGCCGGCGTGCTGTCGTATCTGAGCGCTCTCTACTACGACACGGGCCTGGCAAACAACGCTCCAGCGCTAGCCGGTACCCGAGAGGTCACCTCGCTGCAGCACATCGTCTTCGGCACCGACTGGCCCTACGCCTCGCTGCCGAGCCACGGCGCCGACCCCGCCCCCGGACTCGGTCTCCTCAGCGGCCCTGAACGCGCAGCTGTTGAGTCGGGCAACGCCACCGCATTGGTCCCGCGCTTGACGGCGGCGAACGGCATCTGATGGACGGCCCTAACTGTTTGAGGGAACAGGGAGACGAATCAATGAGTACTGATAAGACACCGACCGGCAAGGGTCGAATCGCGATCATCGGAGCCGGCCCAGCCGGGATGGCGACTGCACTGGCAGGCCTTCGGTCAGGGTTCGAGGTGGCAATTTACGAGCGCTACCCCGAGGTCAGACCTGCCGGGAACATTCTCAATCTGTGGCCGCCACCGCAGAAGGTGCTCGGGATTCTTGGCGTCGATATTCACGACCTCGGTGCGCCCTCGGACCCCAACGAATTCCGCCGTGCCGATGGTCGTCTGCGCGCACGCGTGCGTCTCCCTAAGGACATCAAAGATGAGTACGGTGGCGGCTTCATCGGGCTGCTCAGGCCTGGGCTGTACACCAGGATGCTCGATGCGCTTCCTGAGGGCACGATCCGCTACGGATACGAGCTGGCGTCGTTCGCAGACACGGGAGAGCAGGTGGTTCTGAAGTTCAAGGATCGCCCGGACGAAACTGCTGACGTGCTGATCGGCGCCGACGGGATCCGCTCGACGGTCCGTCGCGCACTCAGAGGCGATGAGCCAATCCGTGATCAGAAGCTCCACCTGGTCGCCGGATATCTGTTCTGCGACGCGCCCGACCCTGTGACGATCGTCGCTCACAATCGGCGGACTCAGGGCAGTTACTCAGCGATCCGGCATGACGGCAAGTCCGGTTACGAGTGGTGGGTCCTAGAAGCGTTCGATCCGAAGGTTCCGTTCACCCAGGATCTGCGTCAGTTCGCACTGTCACGCGCGGAGGGGTTTGATGGTCCGCTGTACTCGTTGATCGAGCAGACACCCGACGAGAACCTGTTTCGCTGGCCGATCAGCGATCGCAAGCCGCTCAAGCAATGGTCGAAGGGACGCGTCACGATCCTTGGAGATGCCGCCCATCCAACTTCACCGTATGCGGCTTACGGTGCCGGCATGTCGATCGAGGACGGGTACTTCCTCAGCATCGAGCTCGAGCGGGTGAACGTGCATGACACGACCCAGGTCGTCAACGCGCTGCAGGCGTTCGAGGAGCGCCGCAAGAAGCACACTGCGCAGATCAGTCAGCTGGCCTATTACAACGGCAGGATGTTTCACCACCTGCCGTCATGGCTAGCGCCGCTGCGAGATCTCGTATTCGATCACACGCCATTGCTGCAGAAGGTGATTGGGGAAGCCACACCCGATCAGATCATGTCGCAGCTGGGTGAGATCGACTCGGCTGAGGCCAGCCGACCTGCCGACTCGCTGGCCGCCTGACGCTCTGTTTCTCTCCTGCAGAGCGAGCGGAGCTGGGACCAGTTGTTCAGAGCGGTCCCAGCTCCGCGCTTCAGGCTGATGGGTCAGCTACGCAACGGTTGTGCTGAGCTCCAAGCCCGGTGATCGAGCTCTCCATGACATCGCCGGGTACTAGCCAGCGGTTGCCGTGATGGCCAGCGTTTCCTGCCGGTGAGCCGGTGAGGATCAGATCACCAGCCTCGATGCCGGCGGCCCTCGACGCATACGCGACGAGTTCCTCAACGCTATAGATGATGTCGTCCACCGATTCGTTCTGCATGACCTCGTCATTGACGCTCAGCTTGATTTGCAGCTGACGGGGGTCCGGGACGAATTGCTTGGGCACCACGTAGGGGCCGGTCGGGAAATAAGTGGGGCGGCACTTGCTCATGAGGAAATCGGTCATCGGAAATCCAGGGCGCTGCTGCACATCACGGACGCTGATGTCGTTTGACATCGTGTAGCCAGCGACGTGATCCATGGCTTCTGAGGGTTCGATGTTCTGCCCCGAGCGGCCAATGACCACGGCAAGCTCGAGCTCCCAATCGTGGCGCTCACCTGGCTTCCACAGCACCACGTCGTCGAGCGCCCCGCAGAGCGCGCTCGGCAATCCGGAGAACATGTATGGCTCAGTCGCCTTTCGATTCTTGAGCTGCTGCTCTGCCTCGGCCCCTAGCTCCTCTATCGGCCGACCGTCTCCTTCCATTTGGAGATGTGAGACGACGATCTCGCGTACATGCTTGTGGTAGTTGGCGCCTGCACACAGAATTTGGCGCGGCTGCAGCGGCGCCAGTGGACGCAAGTCCTCGTAGGAATGCGTTTTACGCTGCTCAGTTCGCGCCTCAGCGGCAAGCCCGGCAAGCCGGTCGAAGCTCCGGTCCCAGTCCTCGAACAACTCTCTGGTCGTGAACTCCGGCCCGACCGCGATCCGCAGGTCCACGACGCGCTCATCGATCACCAGCCCCGGGAAGGCAATGTTGTCGCTGGCCGCGAACGTGCCCAATGCGAATTGGTCTGTCGTTGTCATCGGCGCCCCTAGAGCTCGGCCATCGCGGCCATCGTGACCTCGTGGCGAGTGGCAACCGGATCAATCGGCAAGGAGTGATCCTGCTCCCAGCGGCCGATCGCCTCGGAACCCTCGACGATCATCCGGCAGCGGTCATAGCGCCGGGCGCCCCACGCCTCCAGGGCTGCCTGATGTGACTCGTGGCGGAGCAGTTCCTCGGTCAGGACGATTCCGTCCTCGATCGCCTGGGCTCCGCCTTGGCCGCAGTGCGGCGATGTGGCATGCGCCGCGTCACCGATCAGCACGATCCGCCCGCGGTGCCACGGTGCTGGGACGAGGATGTTTTCGACCGGCCTGTATACGACGGCGGAATCGTCGACGATCAGATCGCGATATTCGGCTATTGGTCCCCCGAACTTGCTGAGCCGCTCACGATATGTGGCTGCGAGCCCCTCTTGGGGAAGCTTGACGGAGGTGCCGGGCGGTGGCGCTTCGATCTCCAGGACGTACATGGTGTCCTCACCGAGCGGGCAGAAGCCGGCTGTCCCGGTTTCGCCGATCCACACCCAGATCTTGTTCAGCCCTTCGATGCGCGGGAGGTTGTAGCGCCAGCACACCTGACCGGTGTATTGCGGCTTCAGTTCGGCTCCAAAGATGAGCTCGCGAACCTTGGAGTTGACGCCGTCCGCGCCGACCACCAGGTCGTAGGAGCGTTGCTCACCGTCGGTGAACTCGACCTCGACTCGGTCGCCGCGGTCCTCGAGTGTGGTGAAGGTGACCCCGGTTCGCACGTCCGCGCCGGAATCGAGGGTGTGGCGCTGGAGGATCGCGTGCAGATTTGGACGCGTGATGCCGTTTCCGGGTGGGAGCCCTTCGACGAGGGGCGGCCAATCGTGGTCGGCTAGAAGGACGTGACCGTCTCCGGTCCAGGTTTTGTCTCCGTACATTGGGCATCCTGCCGCGACAGCCTCGTGCGCGAGCCCTAGGTCGTTCAGCGCGCGGATCGCGTTTCCGGGCTGGATGATCCCGACCCCGTACACGTCCCAAGCTGGGTTCTTCTCGACGAGGTCGACCTCGATTCCGGCGCGGCGTAGCGCGATCGTGGAGCAGAGCCCACCTATCCCGCCGCCGACAACCAACACCCTTTCAACGCTCATTTCTCTCTCCTCGTCAGCGGGCCCTCAGGCCCCGCTCGCTTTGAGGTGTGCCCAGCGTGGCTGCTGGTACACCTCGGGATTGACCGTGTCTGCTGGTCGCTCGCCCGCGAGGACCATCGCAACATTTCTCGCTGCTGAACTGGCCAGCTCCGCAACGGCTTCAGCTGAGTAGAACGCGACGTGCGGCGTGGCCAGCAGCCGGGTTTCGCCTAGGAGCCGATCGTCGGGATCGAGGCGCTCCGGAACGAACACGTCAAGGCCGGCGCCGGCAATCCGGCCTTCGTGCAGCGCTTCGAATAGGGCGTCCTTGTCGATCACGGACCCGCGGGCGGTGTTGATGAGCCGCGCGTCGGGCTTCATTCGGGCGATGAACTCGTTGTCGACCAGCCCCTGGGTTGCCGGCGTCGCGGGGACGTGCAGCGTGATGAAGTCAGCTCGTGCGGCAAGCTCGGGCAGGTCGACGGCCTCGACTCCGGCTGCGGTGATCTGTTCCGTGGTCGCGTGCGGGTCGTAGGCGATCACGTGCAGACCGATTCCACTTGCGCGCTGGGCGACGGTCCGCCCGATCTTCCCGAAGCCGATTACACCGAGAGTCCGACCGGCGACGCGGCGAATTGGCGCCCCGATCTCGCCGGCTGCGAGCGACCAGTTGCCCTCCCGAACGTTTCGATCGAAATGGTGTATCCCCCTCGCCATACAGAGCAGCAACGCGAGTACGTGCTCGGCGACTTCGTCAAGGCAGTAAGCCGGTACGTTCGTGACCGGGATTCCGACACGCGTGGCCCGCTCGACGGCGATGTTGTCGACACCGATGCCGTAGCGACCGACAACCTGCAATTTCGGGCCGGCATCGATCACTGCTGGGGTAACGTGGGCAAAGCATGTGAGGATGGCGTCAGCGTCGCGAACGAGCTCGAGCAGCTCCTCCTCGGACCCGTGTTCGGCAACGATCGGCGTGGCTCCGACCTCGGCCAGCACGCTGCTCTCTCGGTCAATCGTGTCCCAGGTGTAGTCGGTGATCAGGACCTTGAAGCCAGTCATGGTGCCGCCTGCCCAAAACGGGTGAGATTTACCGACGGCGTCGGTGCTTCGAGGGCCTGGCGACCGGCGAACGGCAGCGTCGATCCGAAGGCCTCCTCGATCCGAAGCAGCTGGTTGTATTTCGCCAGCCGCTCGCTCTGCGCGACCGATCCGACCTTGATCTGGCCAGCCCCTGAAGCAACCGCGAGATCCGCCAGCGCCGGATCCTCCGTCTCTCCCGATCGCGCGGAGATCACTGCCCGGTAGCCAGCCGCGCGGGCTAGATCGACCACCTCGAGGGTCTCGGTGATGGTCCCGATCTGATTCATCTTGACCAGCACGGCGTTGGCAGCCCCGGTCTCGATTCCTCGCTGCACGCGGCGCGGGTCGGTCGTAAATAGATCGTCACCGATCACTTGAAGCCGCTCACCGAGCTGCGTGGTCAATGTGACCCAGCCCTCCCAGTCATCTTCGGCTAGGGCGTCCTCAACCGAGGCGATCGGGAACTCGTCGGCGAGTTCTCCGATTAGTCGTGAGAGTTCAGCCGCGGTGCAATCACGGCTCTCTGACGCGAGTCGGTACACGTTGTTCTCTGCGTCGAAGAAGTGTGTTGCGGCCACGTCGAGCGCATAGACGACGTCGGATTCCGGCCTGAGGCCGGCCAGCTGTACAGCGTCTTGGAGCAGGCTGAGAGCCTCTCGATGTGAGCTGACGGCCGGCCCGAATCCGCCCTCGTCGGCCTTAAGTGTGGAGTACCCGGCAGTGGTCAGCACCTGACTGCTAGCGCGGTAGACCGCTGTGCACATCTCCAGCGCCTCGCTGTAAGTGCGAGCGCCGACGGGCATGACCAAGAAGTCCTGGAACTCGATCTGGCGCCGGGCGTGCAGTCCGCCGCTGAAGATGTTGACCATCGGCAGCGGCAGCGTCGGAATGCGGTCACCCGCGAGGTGCTGCCAAAGTTCGATTCCCGCTGACTGAGCACCGGCGCGTGCCGCCACCAAGGAGACGGCAAGGATTGCGTTTGCGCCCAGGTGCGATTTGCCGGGTGTCCCGTCGAGTTCGATCAGCGCGCGATCGACGAGGCCCTGATGCAGCTCAGCGCCGGTCAACGCCGGCGCGATCCGTTCGCGAATGTTGCCTACGGCGGTTCGAACCCCGCGACCTCCGTACCGGGTCGGATCACCGTCGCGAAGCTCGAGAGCCTCATGGCGTCCGGTGGATGCCCCCGAAGGCACGCTCGCCAGCGCACGGGTACCGTCATCGAGCCGAATTTCGGCTTCGACTGTGGGATTCCCGCGCGAATCGAGTATCTCCCTCGCTGTCAGCGCCGCGATTTTTGTCATGGGCGGGCGTCCGTCTGCGCGAGTGTTGGCTCAGTTCGCTGGGCAACCTGCTCAAAAAGGGCAGCGAGGTCCCGTTCGCCCGTGCCGATGAGATCACGTGCCAGCTCCCGGATCACCGCGCGGTTGCTGTCGCTTAGGTATTCGAGCTTCGATTTGCCGTCCACCCGACAGAGCAACAGGACCGCCAGCTCCGTCGCCGTGTCGTGCTCCGCCGCGCCAGCCTCGCCAGCCGCCTCGCTGTATGTCGACCAGAAGCGCCGCGCGGCATCTAGATATGAGCGGCTGTTCTGCGGGACATGGACCGCTTTGGCGATCAGATGGGTGAGCATGAACGCCGAGTCAAACGACGGATCTCCCCAGTGGGCGACCTCGAAATCGAGCACCATCACCTGGTCTGGGGTAGACAATCAGATTCTTGGGCGCATAGTCGCCGAGCACCAACGTGCGGCGGTTGGTGCTCAGGCGCGTGATGTCTTCGGTGATCGCGTCCGCAAGGTCGGGATTCGCGAGCGCAGCGGCTTCGTGGTACGGGTTTATGCGACCTTCGATCAGCGGCATCAGGTCCGCGAAGCGGGTGGCGAGGTCTGGCACCGCCTGAGCTTCACGATGAACGCGGGCAAGCTGCTCGGCGACCAATCTGACCGCGAGCGGGATCGACCTCGCCGCGCAACAGAGCTTCCTTCCAGTTCACGCCGCCCGCCGGCGCGCAACTCATGACGAGTGTCAGCGCATCACGATCGATGTCAAGAACAGTGGGAACGTCGCCATCAGGCAGAATCGATCCGAGCACCTCCATGCAGGCGCACTCGACGAGAATCCGTTTGGGATCGAACTCCCACACTTCAGCCACGCGGAGCTGGGCGAGCGCCTGCTTGACCACCACCGACCGCCCGTCGAAGTCCACCCGCAAGACGACATTCGAGATGCCCCCGGCGAGCTCCGATCGCAGAGATGTCCACGCCCTCCGGCGCTACGCCTCGCTCGCGGAGATATCCGCCGACGGATTCGACTGTCAGGAGGTCCCGATCGGCGCCACGAGACGACGGGTGTGCTGGCTGCCGCGACGCGAGATCGGGTCGCGAATATCTCGCTGCTTCGGTTCCTCCCCTCATTCCCAGTAGTAAAACACGAACCCTAATTCTTGTATAGCTGCCCGTGATCGCTTAGCCGTTCGATGGACGCTGACGACTGATGTTCGAATCGGAGTACTGGTTCATGCCCTTTCGTAGGCGCATTTAATTTCGTATCCTGTATCGATGTCCATCTCTGAACAGCGGATTCGGCCGCCCGCAGCAACGCCGGAGCCAGGAATCACTGGCGCGGATCATGCAGGCTGGCTTTGAGCTCTTGCGCGAGCAGGGTTTCGACGGCTTCACGCTGCAAGAGGTGAGCGCCCGCGCCGGCGTGTCGGTGGGATCAATTTATGCCCGGGTCGCTAGCCGTGAGGATCTGATCATGGCGATCTACGAGCAGCAGATGGCGTGGACCGAGGAAAACGCTCTCCCACCGCTTGAGGACCTGGCGGAACTCGCGCCGCGTGAGCGGATCGAGACGATCGTTACGGCTTCGGGGACATCGATGCTCTTACATGGCGACGTTTTGCGAGTGTTTATGACGCAAGCCCCCATGCATCCGACCATCTGGGATCGAGGAGCCGAGAAGTCGCACGCTACCTACGCTGAGTTCGCGAGCGCGGTTCTTGCCCGCCGCGAGGACATTCATCATCCCCAGCCCGAGTTGGCCGTCGACATTGCTTGGCGGATTCTTTACTGCACCGTGGCACGACGCATCACCCACGGAGCGAAGTTCGAGTCGCCTCGTTCGGTCGATGACAAAACGCTTGTTCGCGAGGCCGCTCGAGCGATCGCCGACTACCTGCTCTGAAGCACC
>CAWBPJ010000003.1:0-630473 GCA_963790635.1 uncultured Actinomycetota bacterium
TATCGAGCTCTGGCCGTGGACCTCATTGCCTCGACCCAGTTGCCGTCGACCTTGAGCACATGGCCGGTGACGTTCGCTGACGCGCACAGGCCAGGTAGCGAATTGCGCGAGCTAGCCGCCCGGCCCGCTTCAGATGGCGGTCACCGCACAGCCATCGCCATGTGGTCATCAACCGTGTCCCACGGCCTCCTCCACGGCGCTAAGTAAAACACGAACCATCATTCGCGTCCAGCTGCAAAACGCGCTACTTTCACGCGGTCGAGGCACTTGCGGCAACGGGGAAGGAGTGCGGAACTTCATGACAGATTTCGCGGGCGAGACCGTCGTCGTCACCGGCGCAGGATCCGGGATCGGACCGGAGGCGTTCCTCCGTGCCAGCCCTGACGCCGCCCCGATGGGCCGGGCCGGCGCGCCACGAGAAGTGGCCGAGTTATGCGTCTGGCCGCTGTCTGATCAAGCCTCGTACGTGGACGGTACAGAGATCGCGATCGACGGCGGCACGTGGGCTCACGGCGGCGCAAAGTTCCTCTCCGATGCACTGCGGCCGGCGGTCGCCTGATGTCTGTTCACGACGCGGTAAATGAGGCGACGGTCCGCCGCATCATTACTGGACATCGAAAAGACGGGCTGGCGGTCGTTCTCGAGGACGAGATCGTCTCGGGAGCGGCGCTCGCCGAGGTGCCCGATAGCACGGATGCCAAGTTCTTCCACGTGTGGGCGACGGTGGAGATGCCGGTATCCCTGGACGATGAGGCGCTGGTCACCCAGCGAGAGGGCAGCCAGACGACGGTCGTTGGTAGCGGCTCTGGATCTGTCCTGCGAATCGGGGTGCTAGCCCCCGGTACACGCTCGCCAATGCATCGCACCGAGAGCCTGGATTACGGCATCTGTTTGGACGGAGAGTGCGTCATGGAACTCGACAGCGGTGAGACGGTCGCCGTCCGTGCTGGCGATGTGGTGATCCAGCGGGGTACGAACCATGTCTGGCACAACCGTTCCGAAGCTCCGTGCCGGTTCGCCTGGATCCTGATTGATGCGGTGCCGGTGGTCGTCAATGGCCATCGGCTCAGCGGGCGTTATGAGCCCTAGCGTGGTCCTGGGCATGCCCGTACATCGGGTCCAGCTGACCGGACCCGGCTCGTGTGGGAGCTTGCGTTGCTGATTGAGAAGAACGTGCTGGTCCCGACGCGCGACGGGTCAGCCATCGCGGTCGATGTGTTCCGACCGGTAGGCGAGATCGCGGTACCGGTGATCGCCTGCATAAGTCCTTACGGGAAGGATGTGCACTGGACCGAACGGTTCCCGCTGTATGACCTGGTCGAGCATGGCGATCACATGGTCTGGGAGACGCCGAACCCAGAATGGTGGACGGAGCGCGGCTACGCCGTCGTGCGCTGCGACACGCGAGGCACCGGGAGCTCGCCGGGGCGCTTGGACCTATTTGGGACTCGAGACGCCGAGGATTTCTATGACGTGATCGAGTGGTGCGGCATTCAGCCTTGGTCGACGGGCAAGGTCGCATCGAGCGGGATCTCCTGGTACGCCATGATCGGCTGGCGAGTCGCCGCGCTACAACCGCCGCACCTTGAGGCCCTGGTCGCATGGGAGGGGCTGACTGACTTCTACCGCGAGTGGGCGCGACAGGGCGGGATCTACACCAACGCGTTTACGGAGTTCTGGTGGCAAACGCAGGTCGAGGTGCAGCGGAACACAGATGACGTGTCCGATCTACGCAGCGAGTTCCGCTCGCGTGAACTAATGGATGCCTGGTACCGCGAGCGGATCACTGATCTGTCGAAGGTGACCGTTCCTCTTCTCTCGGCGGGCAATTGGGGTGCAGTTCATCTGCACCTGCGCGGGAACGTCGAGGGTTATATCGGCGCCGTCTCCGAACACAAATGGCTTGTTGTGCACGTCGGGACGCACATCGATCCCTACTACACCGACTGGGGTAAGGAGCTGCAGCTGCGGTTTTTGGAGCGATTCCTGAAGGGCGATGAATCGGCGATGGAGGGCGTTCCACCGGTGCGGCTGGCCGTGCGCCGCGGCGGCGGCTGGGAATGGCGAGATGAGCAGGAGTGGCCACTGGCGCGGACTCAGTGGCGCGAGTTATATCTCGGAGACGAAGCGCTTCAGGAGGAACCACCCGATGAGGCGACCACGGGATACCCGGCGCAGTTCGACTACACAGCCACTGAACGAGTGGAGCTGACGGGTCCGGTCGCGCTGAGGCTCTGGGTCTCGCATGAGCGGCAAGACCTCGACGTGTTCGCGCGACTGGAGCAGTACGACACCGACGGTACGTGGATTCGGCCGATCGGGCCTCAGGGCGATACGACCCCAGTGCCGATGGCGATCGGCTGGTTACGCGCGTCGCACCGCAAGCTCGACCCCGCAAAAACCCTGCCCTACCGCCCCTATCACGCTCACGACGAGCCGCAACCACTTGTTCCTGGCGAGCCCGCGTTGCTGGAAGTTGAGCTGTGGCCGACCTCGCTGACGCTTGAGCAGGGGCAGCGGCTACAGCTTCAGCTGCTTCTCGGCGACGACGATCTGGGGGCCATTGCGCATAACGAGCCTGAAGACCGTAGAAGCGCCACGGGAGCTACGGTCCACCTCGGTGGCGACAAGGCATCACACCTGCTCGTCCCGGTGATCCCGTAGCGTCTGTGGCGAGTCGTCACTCCGCCGCAGGACACGGATTCGAGTTACCAGTTGGCCGCACGCAGCATCTGCGCTGATGACTGAAACTGCTGGGCTCACCCTCAGTCGAGAACGATCAAGCTTCGCCCAGGAAGGTTCTCGCTGGCGTCCGTGGCAGCGTCGAAGCCAGGTTGAAGTCTTTTACAGCGGCCAGTGCGTGGCGTCGCATCAAGCGCTCCGCAGCCTCGCCGTCGCCGCGGTTTATCGCATCGACTATGCGCCGGTGCTGGCGTTGCCGGGCAGCAGCCATCGCCGACACATCCGCTTCGCGTGGGCGCACAAACAGGAACGCGCTTGGCGATGCGAACGGCACCGCTAGCAGTTGCTCGTAGGCGTCAGACAGCACTTCGCTGCCGGCAACGGTGAACAGCTCGGCGTGGAGATCCGCATTCAGAGTCGCGTACAACGACGAGGCGTTGGCGTAAGTGGTGGTCGGGCGACCGGCAACTTTTGAGATTCTCGAGGCGGCGGTTGACTGTGCAAGCGTCGCAGAGCCAAGGCGCGGTTCGGCGGCTAGTCGTGAGGGCGGCTAGCTGTTGCTCGTTGAGGTGTTCGCCCGCCCGGAGTTCTCCGGCAAGAATGAGCTGCCGTAGCCTGAGCACCATCGAGGTTGCTTGAGAACCCAGTGTTAAACGCATGACACGCTGGTGCCTGGTGTCGAGCTCAGCCCAGAGTCCGAGCCGCCAGTGACTCCGACCAGGCCGCAGATGCGGAGCCCGAGGCCTCTTTCGGCGGCTCAAGCTCTTTGATCGTCGACCCTCTTGGCCTTGAATTCAGTCTTGGGGAGCGTCCCGTACGGCAAGACCTGAATCGTTGGACGCAGTTCGAGCTGAGCCCGAAAGGACGTCTCGAGGCGACCGGCAAGTTGGCTCTCGTGAACGCTGGTGTCCCGTTGCTCGACGACAAGCGTGATCTCATCGAGCGTCCCGCTCGAAGAAACAACGATCTTGAACTCTTCTCCCAGCTCGGGAAGCGAACGGATCACATCCTCGACAGCGCTCGGGAATACGGTGACCCCCCGTATATTCAACATGTCGTCCGCCCGGCCGGAGAACCCCCCATCGCAAACCACATGGGTGCGACCACATTGGCAGCCGGCATACGAGAGTGTGGTGTAGTCGCCAACGACGAACCGGATCTGAGGTGATGCCTCCGACATCAGATTGGTGACGACGCTGACACCAGGTTGTCCTTCTGGAACCCGCTTCCATGTCTTCGGATCGAGAGTCTCGAGCACATGTGTGTCTTCGAGAAAATGCAGGCTGCCGGCCTCGCAGGTGTAGCCACCACATGAGGGAGCGACCTCGGTACAGCCGTAGAACTGGTGAATCTCAGCTCCCCAAAGCTCCGCGATGCGTCGGCGGGTGCTCGGCGGCGTGGGCTCTCCCATAACGATCAGAATCCGTACGGCCGTCCGCGCCGGATCGATCCCCATATCCCCCATAACCGCACCGAGATGCAGGGCATAGGAGGGTGTGCAGCCGAGGAAGGTGGGTGCCAGACGATCGATCATCGCCGCGCGGGCGCGCGTATCCATACCTCCAACGGGAAGTTGCGGCACCCCCATGAGCAAGAGCGCGTGGTGCAGTCCCCACATCGCCACGTGGGGGCCATAGCCAAACAGCATCATTCCCACATCGCGGCCGTTGCGGATACCCATCGCGTAAACCGCTCGAGCATTCGCCCAAGCCCACAGCTCGCGATCGCGCTGTGTGTAGCGAAACGGTCTTGGCGCCGCGGTCGTGCCGCTGGTCTGGAACAGTTGCCAGCCGGCTTCCTTCCAAACATGATCGTCGACGGCGGTGTAATCGCCCCACGGCGGGTTCGCTGCAACCGACCGGCTCATGTCCTCCTTCGTGACTACGGGTAGCGACTCGAGATCGTCGATCGACTGAATGTCCTTCGGCTCAACGCCAGCGTCGGCGAGCTTCTGCGCGTACGTCGCCGAGTTGGCCGCCATATACGCAACGGCTGCCGGCAGCTTGTCGGATTGGATCGCCCGCAGCCGCTCCCGGCTTACGGTGTCGAGTTCTGGTGACCAATAACGATCGTCGCCTGGCGTCCCCGGGTTGCGTCGGTTCCTCTCGATCGCGGCCAGCCACTGCTCGCGCATCTGCTCCATCACCCTCTCCTCTCGGGTTACTGTGGATCGTCAGGCTGCCGGGCTCGAGAGCACCTTGCGATATTCCTGTGCGGCACTGCTGATCGGGGTCGGCGCCACAGTCACCCTGATCTCTACCTGTTCATGGGGCTCGATCCAAGGTGTGCTGCGTGACCCGCCGCCGTCCTCGCCCCAGAGCATCGTCAGCTCCGTGCCAGGCTCACTGAGTGCCGCGTCGACGGTTCCGAGCGACATCATCGTGCGCTCGTTGTAGCTGTAACCGGGGTAGGTGCCGAAGCCGACATGGTTTCCGTCGCTGCCGAGAACCTTGTCGTAATGCATCCGTGATGTCGCGGAGACAGGCATGTCGATGTGCATCGCTGTCGGTCCATCTTCCAGCAGTCGGCCCTGGATGCTCAGGACATCGTCGGGATGCCAGAGCAGCGTCACCTTGCGGCGGTGTGTTTGACCGATCATCGCCTCAAGCGCCGCACGCCCAACGAACTCGTGATCGAACTTGATGATGCGGTCGTATCCGAGATCCCACGGGGTCGTGTAGTAGTCCTCGGGATCCGACGAGTAGAAACTTCCGCCCAGAGACATCCGAGCAGCCGAACTCCGGGTTGACAGCCATTCGCGATAGGCCCGAAGCCCGGGGCTTGTGTAGACAGCGGAGAAGGGCACTGCCCACCACCCGGACTCGATCACAGTGCTGAAGTAGGCAAGCGAGCCAATGCGACGCAAGCCGTGCCTGCGTCCGGCGTCGACGAGCGCCGATTTGACTGTGTCGCGATCGTCCCATGGCCCGGAGAGCTCTAGTCCCGGAACGCCGCCCATGCTGTGCCTGAGGGCGGTGACTTCACAGCCTGCGATGCCCAGCATGCCGGAGCGGAAGAACTTGATCTCCGGAAGCGGTCCGCCGTGGAGTTCCTCCAGCAGGTGGTAGGCATTCGGACCCTCGACTTGGTAACGGTAGAAGCCGCGGCGCTTCTGGCTGTTCAGAACCCACATCGGGTCAAGCTCCGCACGGACGTCGAAGCCGGCTGTCTCTGCGTTGAACTGCACCCAGTCCGTGGTCGCGGGGTTGCCCACCAGCAGCAGGTCCTGATCATCCAGGTAGTAGAGAATCCCGTCGCCGATGATGTAGCCCTCAGGGGAGCACGCTACGAACTGCTTAGCCGCACCTGGTTCGAAGGTGACGAACGAGTTGACCGCTAGGCCCTCAAACAGCTTCACCGCCTCTGGGCCACGCACCCGCAGGTTGTGCATGTGGTAGCTCTGGTCATGCAGGGCGACACCGTTTCGCCAGGAGCTCTGCTCGTCGCGCCAGGTCGTGTATTCCGGCCTCACGACGTCTGTGGGCATCATCACGCCGAAGACGTTCAGTGCTGTCTTTGGCGGGTTTTTGTAGAGGTGGTCGACGATCGTCGGAACTGTGTCGACGAGCTGCTGCAGCGATTGAGTGGCCATGACCTCTCCTGCCTGATTGGTGAGGCTCGGTCCCGTCTCTGACCCAGCCCGAAGGAAGTAAGTTCTAAATGAGAACTTACCACTTTATCGACGAGGTCGCACCGCAATCGTCACGCGCGACGAGGCGCACAGACGACCTTCGTCATCGGTGAAATCAACATCCCAGACCCAGGTCGTGCGTCCGCGGTGCCGGGCGCTCGCGCTGGCATGGATTGTGCCGGCGGAGATCGGACGCAGGAAGCATGTGTCGTTCGAGCTGCCCATCGCGGCCATTCCGTTCGCCCATACGTTGTGCACCGTCGCCTCGGTGGCGAGCATCTCTGCAAACGCCGAATAGGCGCCACCGTGCACGACTCCGAATCTCTGACAAACCCGGTCTGCGTAACGCGCTTCCCCTCGCGCAGAGCTCTCATCGAGCTCCAAGACCCGGAATCCGAGCACCCCGTCAAGCGTCCGAGGCCCAGGCACCGGATACTCTTCCATGATGTCTGGCATGCCGAGCGTGTCGCGTTGCTCCTCCATCTGATCCTCCTCTGTGACTCGCTTGAAGCACGACCGACGCTATCAGTTCTAAATTAGAACTAACCGATGAGCGACTCGACAACTGCCCCGGCCGTGGGGCGAACGACTTCTGTTCAGCGAATGGGGTCCCTCCTGCAGGAGGTCGGCACCTCGCTGATCTTGCGCGAGTCGTTCTTCGGAGTGCGGAGGTTCGACGACTTCCAGCGCAATCTCGGCATCTCCCGCTCGGTGCTCGCCCGTCGCCTGAAGACCCTCGTCGAAAATGGCATCCTCGATCGGCACCGATATCAGGAACGTCCCGACCGTTTCGAGTACCGGCTGACCGAATCAGGACTGGAGCTCTATCCCGTCTTCCTCGCGATGAAAGCGTGGGGCGATCGCTGGCTGGGTGATGACGGAGACTCACTGGTACTTCACCACGAACTGTGCGGACACGTCACCAGCCCACAGATGACTTGCAGCCACTGCGGGCAGCCGGTGAAGGCGCGCGATATTCATTACGAACTCACGAGCGAACAGTCGGTCAGAGGACGGACGGCGACCCATTAGTTCTTGGTCGGGATCGGCGGTGGCGCTTCCCCGAGCGGCGTGGCCTGAAAAGCGACCTGCTGCCAGCGCTCGCCTGCCTTGATCCAGACCTGCATGACCTGTGCTTCGAGTTCGATGGGCTCCGTATCGAGTCCTCGAAGGCGCGCCGTGTTGGTCTGGTGGCCCGTCATGACGGCACAATCTCCGTAGACAGAGACGTCGAGATCGCGGCGGGTGACGTTCAGGATGTCGACGCGCTCCGCGACGTATGCGAGGTAGCTCTCAAGCGAATCGTGATTCCCACGCGTATGTACATGTGTGAGAGTCGGAGCGAGAATCTCGCGCAGATCCGCAAAGTCGTCTTTTGCAAGCGCCTGACATCGTCGCTGCTCGAGTTCGAACAGCTCTGTCACCACTCTCTGGTGGCGCGAGCTGCTCATTGGCCCGCAACCGGGTCAAGGATCGCCACCGCCCGTGTGAGACCGGCGCTTGCTCCTTTGATCTTGAGCGGGAAGCACGCGACGGTGAACCCACTCAGCGGCAGCTTGTCGAGGTTCGTCATACGCTCAATCTGTGAGTACGGGAGATCGATCTGGTGCGCTGCCCAGAAGATTCCGGCTTCGTCGCGTTCGATCGCTTCTTTGGCTTGCTTGTCGAGCGGCGCATCCCAGCCCCACTGATCGATTCCCATAACTCGCACGCCTTGCTCATAGAGCCAGCGGGTAGCTTCTGGGCTCACTCCGGGGCCGCGGAGCCAGTAGTCAGACTTGTGGTAGAACGCGTCGCGACCGGTTCGCACCAAGACGATGTCGCCCGGTTGGAGCTCATGATTCGCCGCGGCGATCCCGGCCTGCATCTCTTCTGCAGTGACGGCGTCGCCGTCTTCCTTCTCATGGGCGTCAATGACTACACCGGGCCTAAAGAACCAGTCGAGTGGCAGCTCATCGATTTTCTGCGATGGCTGACCTTGAATCGTTGAGTTGTAGTGCCAGGGAGCATCAACGTGGGTGGCGGCGTGAGTGCCGATCGACAGTCGCTCCCCCGTGGGGCCCTCTTCATTGCGCATCAGCCGGACTGGCACCCCGAATGCTGCCTCCAGATCAAGAGCTCCGGCCTTGTGGTCGGTGTAGTCCACTCGTACCTGCAGGAATGCAGGGATGTCTTCAGGCAGGCTCTCGATGGTGTGCGAGAGGTCGATAATCCGCATGCTCAGCTCCTAGTTGGTCGAATGTTCGAGTTGGTACGGACGGCTCGGCTCGCGGCGTCGCCCGCGGAACGCGTATCCCGAGATGTCAGCTCTCGGCGTCAACGCGAAACGACGCCTCGGTGTTTGCCTTGAGCTCAGCGAGTGGGAAGATCAGTCAGCTGTTCAACCAGCACCATCTCCGGGATCGGAGAGCCGACGAAGTCGAATACGGCCAGGTCGGTGATGACGCGGTCGACGACGTCGACGCCCGTCAATGGCAGCGTGCACTTACGTCGAAGACGAGGCTCCCCTGACTTAGTGAGGTGCTCCATGATCACTATCGTGCGCTTCGCGCCGGCGACGAGATCCATGGCGCCGCCCATGCCCTTGATCATCTTGCCCGGCACCATCCAGTTCGCGAGGTCCCCTGTCTCGGATACCTCGAGCCCACCGAGGATCGCGAGGTCGATGTGACCTCCGCGGATCATCGCAAACGAGTCAGCGCTGTGAAAGTACGAGGCGCCGGGCACGCCTGTGACCGTTTCCTTACCCGCGTTAATCAGGTCAGCGTCCATCTCCTCCTCGGTCGGATACGGCCCGATCCCAAGAAGGCCGTTCTCGGAGTGCAGCATCACACCGCGATGTCCCAGAGATGAGCCGGCCAGAGCGGTGGGCAGGCCAATTCCGAGGTTTACTACGGTCCCATCCCGGATTTCGCGCGACGCTCGCTCAACTATCCGTTCCCGTGGGTTGTCACTCATGCCGCAGGCCTCGTTACGACACGCTCGATTACTTTCGGCCGCGGCGCCGCTTGCACCACACGCTGAACAAAGACGCCCGGGGTGTGGATTTCATCGCCATGGAGCTCGCCGACGTCGACGAGTTCCTCTACTTCGGCGATCGTGATACGTCCCGCCATCGCCGCAACGGGGTTGAAGTTTCGAGCGGTGAGCCGGAAGACCAGGTTGCCGAGTGGATCGCCCTTCCAAGCCCGCACCAGCGCGTAGTCGGTCACGACGCCACGCTCAAGGACATAACTGGTGCCGTCGAACTCACGTACCTCGCGTCCTTCGGTCGCAGGGGTGCCGACCCCGGCCGGGGTGTAGAAGGCTGGGATCCCGGCGCCACCCGCGCGCAGACGCTCAGCCAGCGTTCCTTGCGGAACTAGCTCAACGTCGAGCTCGTTGGCGAGAAATTGTCGTTCAAACTCTTTGTTCTCACCGACGTAGGAGGCGACGATCTTTGCGATTTGGTGATCAGCCAGCAGCAGTCCGAGGCCGGCACCATCGGACCCGCAGTTGTTGCTGTAGATCGTCAGTCCTCTGACGCCGCTGTTCCGAACCGCTTCGACCAGATCGACCGGAGTGCCGCAAAGCCCGAAGCCGCCGACCGCCAGCGAGGATCCGTCGGCGATCCCTGAGATCGCCCCGGCTGCCGAGATCTGAACCTTCGCCAGGTGTTGTCTGTCTTCCATATGAGATGCGCCTTAGATCGTCGTGGTCGCGTGTTGCATTCCGAGTGCGCGCGACTCAGGCCGAATCGATTTGGTCTTGCAGGCGTCGCATTCCGGCAAGCCATCGCTCGTAGTCGTTGGCTTTTCGTTCGAAAAACTTCAACACCTCAGGGTGGGGCAAGACGAGAAACTGCTCGACCTCGATGGCCTCGAGGATGTCGGTTGCGACCGTCTCAGCCGCCAACACTTCGCCCGCGCTACGGACGACGCTTGCGCCCAGCTCTTCAAGGGCCCCAGCGCTGCCAGGATTCAGCATCTCTGTGTCGACCCCCATCGGGCAGACACAGCTGACACGGACTCCCCGCGACCCATAAGTGACGGATAGCCATTCAGCGAACGCCACGGCAGCGTGCTTGCTAACCGAATAAGGCGCGGAGCCGATCTGCGTCAGCAGGCCCGCGGCCGAGGCCACGGATACGAAGTAGCCCTCCCCGCGCGCCAACCAAGCGGGCAGCAGTGCCTGCGCCGCAACGACGTGCTGGCGCACGTTGACCGCCAGGGCAAGGTCCCAGGTCTCGTCGGGAGTCGTGATCGGATCACCCCCGATCGCGATCCCGGCGTTGACGATGCAGATGTCGATCGTGCCCAGGTCGCTGGCGGCATCCTCAAGAAACCGCTTCAGCGCGTCACCCTCGCTCACATCGCACTGTGCCCAGTAGAGGTCGGTGTCGAGCTCTTCAGCGAGCGCTGCGAGCCGGTCACCATCCAGATCGGTTGCCGCCACTCGTGCGCCGGCCGCGTTGAGCTGTTGCACCAAGGCGCTACCGATCCCTCCGGCCGCCCCGGTCACGACGACCGTGCGTTCTCCAATTTGCATCAGCGCAGCAGCCCTGGATCCGGAGCATCGATGTCTGGATACGCGGGCGCGCGTTTGGCATCAAACGCGGCGACCCCCTCTGCGTGCTCGCTGGTCGCTGCCGCGGCTCCTTGCGCAACGGCTTCTAGATCGAGCATCGTGTTCGGCGGTTCCGTTCGGGCGCGGTTGATCAACCGCTTCGTGAGGGCTAGCGCATACGCAGGCCCTGATGCCAGCTGTGTGGCGCGTTCCGCTACCGAATCGACGAGAGCGTCGTCGTCGACCACCTCGTTAATCAACCCCAGGGCAAGGGCGTCTTCGCCGCTGATTCGGCGGCCGGTTCGCGCCAGTTCAAACGCGCGGGCGTGACCGAGCCGCTGAACGAGGATGGATGTGACGCCGGAGTCGGGCACCAGCCCGACCCGACCGAACGCGCAGGCTAGAAACGCGCTGCGGGCCATAACGATCTCATCGCAAGCGAGTGCCAGCCCCATCCCTGCACCCACGGCCAAACCGTTGACTGCCCCGATCACGGGCTTGTCCGTTTCCGTGATCGCTCGGATCAACGGGTTGTAGGTGTCTGCCACGGTCGCGCCGGCATCGATCAGTTCGTCACGGGCCTCAAGATCCTGCCCACTGCAGAAAGCCCGCCCTGCTCCGGTGAGCACGACCGCACGAACGCCCTCGTCATCGCGCGCCTTGATGAGCGCATCCAATAGCGCCCGACGGGTCGGAAGATCGAGGGCATTGAGGCTCCCGGGTCGTTGCAATGTGACCGTTGCGACCGATCCTGATGAGGTGATCATGACTGTGCTCATCGGCGCTCCTCGTAGTCAAAAAACCCGGCGCCCGATTTCCGCCCCAACCGAGCGGCTGCGACCTGCTCGAGCAATGCAGCTGCAGGCGCGTACCGATCCGACACGAATCGGCGGTGCATCGTCTGAACCGCCGACACCATCACATCCAGGCCGATCAGGTCCATCAGCTCGAAGGGTCCCATCGGGTGGCCAAGCTCCTCGCGAACCGCTGCGTCGGCTACCGACCAATCGACGTGCAGCTCGCCACAGATACGCGCTGCATCGTTGAGATACGGGACCAGCAAACGGTTGACGATGAAGCCCGTGTCGTCGCCGCAAGTGACCGGCACCTTGCCGATCCCGCGCGCCCACGCGAGGCCTAGTGGGACCAGCTCCGGATCGGTTTGGTCCCCGCCGACAACTTCGATGAGGCGCATCGCGGGCGCGGGATTGAAGAAGTGGAACGCGAATAGCCGCTGAGGCTGAGTCAGAGCTTTCGCTGATCTCTCCGACTCGGAACGAGGAGGTATTAGTTGCCAGCGGAACATCAGACGTCGCGCGGTCCAGTTCGGCGAACAAAGCCCGCTTGAGCTGAAGGTCTTCCGTGATTGCCTCGATCACAACGTCGGACTCGGCGCAGATATCCAGGCCAACGGCGGGTGCGATATTCGAGAGGGTGAGTGCGCGTGCCGCGGCGTCCAGCTTTCCCAGTTCCACAGCGCGCGTTAGGCGCTTGTCAATGTTCTCGAGCGCCAGTGCGGAGTTGGCGGCCGTCAGTCCGATCACGGTGGTCATAGCTCCCGCCCGTGCAAACACCTCGACCATCCCAGTCGCCATCGTCCCGGTACCGATCACCGCGATGCTGGCTGGGACCTGTGACGGCGGCTCAGCGCTTCCCTGTGTGTCCGGTTGAACGTCTGGCAGCGGCCCGTGTGGATGACCCGCGCCAAGGCACATCGCGATGTTGATGTCTTCAGGCGTAGCGAAGCCCGCCGCTGCGAGCGCCTCAGCGTCAGCGACCAGCGGCTCGATCAGAGTGTTCGCTAGCGACACGTATCCCTCTCTCATTTGCTCCACTTGACGAGCAGAGCCCTTGCCGTCAGATTAAAACAAAAATCATGATTCAGATACCTCCCCCCAAAAATCAGCCGCGCTGACGCTGATCGCCACGTACTACGACGCGTGCAGCCGCGGAGATGCCGAAGGCGTCGCCGCCACGATGTGCAATGACGTCACGCACTGGTTCCTCGCACCCAACATCGGGTCGAGAGCCGTGCACGGAGCCGAGCAACTCGGTCGCTACTGGCGAAAGGTTCACGAGCTGATCGCCCCGGTCTGGGTAGTCGATCACGGCATCGACGACGGGGACGAGGCCGTGATCGAGTGGAGCATGTACTGGGTGCCAACCAGCGAGACGGAACGCGTCGTCACTCGCGGCGCCGAGTGGTTTGTTCTGCGCGACGACCGCATCGCGGAGATCCGCTCGTATTACCGCCAGGAGGCGGGCGACTCTGAGCTTGATGGCTTCCCCTATGTCGAGCGCGGATACTCGACACACGGCTCGGAGCGCAGCGTCCGCCACCTGCCGATTCTCGAATGAACGACAGCGTTACATCTGCGGTCTTGCTCGTCTCCGGTGCCGCCGAAGACGAGGAGTTGTGGACTGATGTGCTGGAACGGCTGCCTGGAGCGATCACGCTTTCTCTGCCCAACAGCTCGGACCTGGAAGTGTTGCGCGAGTCCGTTCTGGTGGCACTCCGCGATGTCATCGACCGCGATTCCGGCGAGCCACGAAGCGCGGGCGTATTGATCGGCCATTCACTCGGCGGTGCCGCGTGTGTGCTCGCGGCAAACCGCGCCCCCGAACTCCTCGCCGGCCTGGTTGTGGTCGCCTCGGGTGTATCGATGCCGGTGCACCCGTCGCTTTGGGGCATGCTTGAAGATGGCGGCGAATCGGCTGTGATTCGCAGGTTCGCGGCCGCAGCATCGCGGGTCGATTCAGGTGGTCAGGCGGTCTCATCCGCAGCCGTATCGAAGAGGATGGAGGCAATGATGCGGCGTGCTGCGCCCGGGACGCTTACGAACCATCTGAAGGCCTGCGACGCGTACCAGGCAGCTGCTGCGGCGGTGCCGGCGGTAGTGGTAGCTGGCGCGAAGGATCGGCTCGTCTCGCCCGATCTCTGCGAACAGCTCGCCGAACGCCTCGTCGCACGGTACGAGCTGATCCCCGACACGGGCCACCAGATCCCATGGGAGCGGCCCGCGAGAATCATTGAGGCGATCACCAGCCTATCCGAACCAAAATATGCGTTCTGATCTGGTCGACGGTATTATCTCCGCCCTGGCACCCAAATTGGGCTGCCGAGGAGAGGAACAGATGATGATCATCGAAGGCAGCGTCTACGACGCGCGTCACCCTTTGGTCGTTGCCGAAGCTGGCGAAGCGGGCCGGGCTGCCGTACTCGCCGGGATTGAGTGCTCATGCAGAAACGGCGGGCGCAGCCATTACAAGCAAGTACTCGTCGCGGCAGAAACGCTTGGTTGCGACGCCATCATCGTGCCCATGTCGCGTCAACTTCCGAGCTTGCGGGAGGGGACTCGACGCCGCACTAGCGCGACACAGTCAGCTCCCAATCGGCCTCATCAAGCGAGCTCAGCCGAGCTCCGAAAAGCCGGCTTCCGCCGCGGGCCTGGCCGTGATCGAGGCAGTCGGCTGTTGACGACGGAACCGAGGAAGGCGTCGTGCTTGCCAGCGTCCTGGAGGACTCTGCGATGAATGAGCCACTGGTCATAGTCGCCGCCGTTAACGGCGGCATGCAGATGAGCCGAGACGGCGCCCGCGTCCCGGTCTCCCCAGAAGAAATAGCGGAGGACGCGCGCCTATGCCGCGACGCCGGCGCCGCCATCGTTCACGTCCACGCGCGAGACGAGCAAGGTCGCAACACCGGGGACACCGAGACGTTCCGAGACATCATCCGTCGGATACGTGAGCGCACTGACATCTTGATTCAGACGACGAACGGGATCGGCGTGCGACGAGATCCACAGACAGGCGGCACCGTCTGGCCAACCGACGATGAACGCCTGGCGCTCGTGAATCTGGATCCCAGCCCGGATCTGTACGGGGTCGCAGCAGGCTCCACCGACTTCCTGCACCCTGAGGGCGGATACCACCAGGAGACGCCATACATCAACTCACCGCAATTTTTTAAGGAGACGATCCACGCGGTCTACGAGAAGGGGTCGACGCTCGAGTACGAGATCGTCGATACGCACGCTCTGCATCGACTCTCTCAGTATGCGGACGACGGCCTCCTCGACCGTCACGCCGACTACATCTGGCTTTTGTACGGCGGCGATCTGTGCTTCACCCCCAGCGACGCCGAATACCTCTCATACCTGCATCGCACCGGGGAGCGATTGTTTCCCAACTCGCTCTGGGGAGTGATCGGCGGCGGGCACAGCAACTACACGTTCACGACGCTCGGTATCTCGATGGGCGCAACCACTGCTCGCCTCGGATTCGAGGACGGTCTATATCTGCCTGACGGGCGAGTGGCAGAGCGAAACCACCATCTGGTCGAGAAGCTCGTTGAAATCGCAGAGATCTTCGGCCGTCGCCCAGCCACACCTCAGGAGGCACGCAGGATCATGGGACTCGAACGATCCATCGCCCCAGTCAGATGACGGCCGCACCGGGAGAATCGAACCAAGTGCCTCCTGCGGAGCCAGGAAGCAAGTCAGTTGGATCTTTGCTGATGCGAAGCGTCGTGCGCATCCAGGTCACCGACGGACCCGACAAGTTGGTGTGGCTCCCGTCAGAGCAGCAACCGGTGCCGATGGGAATGCACGACCAGCTGGCCGTGCACTACAAAGCCACACCAGGGACCTTCGAGCCTCACGCAAGCACCCTGGACTACGTGGTCGGCGCCGTGGGGGCATGTTTAACAGGCACCTTCAAGCGGGCCCTAGCCGCTCGCGGGGTGATCATCGCGCCAGCCGACCTGAAGTCTGTCGCCACCGGCGAGATCATCGTCGGCGGCGACGTACCAGTTCTCCGCGCCATCGAAGTTCAGTACAGACTGAGCGGCACGCGCGCAGACGACCACGAGAAGATCCAGCGAGCCCACGCCGTTCACCACAAGGCCTGCGCCGTGTCGCGGAGTGTTGAAGACGCCATCGCGATCAGCACCGCTCTCGAACTCGACTGACAGTCAACGCTCGAACGAGACAGCAGTTGCACAGGAGAGGCGAGTCCGGCGCTTCCGACCGCCTGATCTCCGAGGGTCATCCGCATGAGGGGATCGAGCTGCGCTTCGATGGCGAGGGGCATCAGGTGGACTTCCACGCGCTGGTCGGCCGCGACGCTTGGCTCCACAGCACGAGGTCCTATAGGAGCTCAACCTCTACGACGGGGCTGTGATCGAGCCAGTCGTTGAGGAAATCCTGTCGCCCGACGCTGTCGACGATCCTGCGTAGCGTCAGCTCGCTTTCGACTGGGTCGGTGACCGGGCGCGCGCGGGCAGGCACGTCTGCCTGCAGGCTCTCTTTGAGGTGGAGCGTGAACTCGGGCCGGGTGAGCAGGTTCGCGTACCAGCCTCGCCGACCCGGAAGTCCAGTGATGTAGATCCGCCCGTCGGGATTGTGGAACCAGATCTCAAGCCTGCGCGGCACGCCTGATCGCCGCCCGATCGTTGTGATGTCGATCGTCCGGTCGTTGAGAAGTGCAGCCCGAACGTCTTCGCTGATCATCTGGTGAGACGCTCGTAGTTCAGCCGCATCAGCGCGATCACATCGATGACATCTGCGTCTGTCCTGATGCGCCGCGCGGCCGGCCCGACCCGACCGGGGAACACCGGATGCTCTGTGATCCGACCCTGATCCCGGAGTTGCGTCCACGTCTGCTTTGGGAACGAGAAGTGCGCGGCGTGGTCGCCGTGGAGGTGTCCGATCTCCCGACGTCCGACCCTGAACGCAAACTCGCCACGCCGACCCGGCCCTGCCTCAATTCCGGGCCAGGAAGTGACCTTCTCGGTGATCTGCTGACTGGCTGTCGAACTCATGCCGTCTCCTTTGTAGACCGGACAGTCGTCCCGAACCAACACTAGAAGTTCAAGTTAACTTGAAGTCAAGAGCGAATTATGATTCCGTCCACACCGATGGCCGACCTGTTGACGATCAGCGAAGTCTCCAGACGCAGCGGTGTCGCCTCCTCGGCACTGCGTTTTTACGAACAACGTGGCCTGATCAGCTCAGAGCGAGCCGGGTCAGGACACCGCCGCTACCGCCGCTCCGTCCTGCGACGAATCGCCTTCATCGTCTTCGCCCAACGCATCGGACTGACACTCGAAGAGATCAACAGCGAGCTCGCAAAGCTACCGGCCGATCATGCCCCCACCCGCCGGGACTGGGCACGACTGTCAAGCAGTTGGCGCACCCGCGTAGACGAACGGATCGCCGAACTCGAACGCTTGAAGGCTGGGCTCACCGAATGCATCGGCTGCGGCTGCCTCTCACTGAGCCGCTGCCGACTCGCGAACCCCGGCGACCGAGCGTCCAAGCAAGGCCCGGGCCCACGCTTCTGGATCGGGGACCAAACCCCAGCCAACACCGTGCCCTGACCGCGTGGCGTCGTCTCGGTCGGTCGAGCCTCTGTGCGTCACTGCCTGCCGTGTGGTGATGCTTGGGACGGATCCGTATGGCCAGCCGGTCATCTTCAGATCTACCGAGAGCTGCGCCGCCTCGATGCGATCAGTTTTCTTCCGGCTCCTGACCCCAACTGAGCTGGGCCGGTACTGATGACAAGCCCATACAGGAAGCGCCGAGCCCTGATCCGCGCGAACAGGGCGGCGAGGCTTAGGCGCTGATGCCTCGGATGTCGAGCCTGGCGACGAGTTCTGCGTCGTTGAACACGTCGATCGTCACCGCGTGGTCGCCGTGGATGGTGAATGCGAGCACCGCGAACGGCTGGTCACCGTCGAATGCCACGACACCGGCGGCGCCGTTGATGAGTGCCGGGCGAACGTGTGGCGCGAAACGGCCGGCGCTAATCGCCCCTTCCGCGACCCGTGCGGCGCCATGCAGCTCCAGCGGCTCGCCGTCGCGGCGGTGGGCGCGAAGCAGGACATCAGGGTCTAGCACCGCGACTAGCGCGTCGAGGTCGCCGTCGCGGGCGGCCGCGAAGTACGCGTCGACGACTGCCCGCTGGCGCATGAGATCCGGGTCCGGTGGCGGTGCGGCGTCACGCACCCGTCGACGCGCGCGGCTGGCGAGCTGGCGGGTGGCCTGTGTTGAGCGGTCGACCATCGCGGCGATCTCATCGAACGGCACGGCGAACATGTCGTGGAGCACGAACGCGAGCCGCTCGGCCGGGCTGAGAGTGTCGAGCACGACCTGCAGCGCAATCCCGACCGCGTCGGCAAGCAACGCTTCGTGCTCAGGATCGATCCCGGCCGCGGGATTGTCGATGATCGGCTCCGGCCGCAGGCTGTCGAGCGGTTCCTCGCCGCGGGTCCGACGAGACCGCAGCAGGTTCAGGCAGATCCGCGCGAGGACCACGGTCAACCACCGCTCAAGACTGTCGATCTGCTCGTGGTCGACACGTGACAGGCGTACCCACGTCTCCTGGACGGCGTCCTCAGCCTCGGTGACCGACCCTAGGATCCGGTATGCGACCGCTCGCAGCTGCGGCCGCTGGCGCTCAAACCGATCGGCCAACTCAATTTCAGTCATTGCTGTCACATCGTCTGGGGCTCAGGGGTCATGTGAGATAGACCCCGGAACGCCAAACAATGTGACAGGAGGTGCCTGATGGCACGCATCCAGGGAGTATCAAGGACAAACGCCGGGCCGATGGTCAAGCTGGTCTACCGGCTCGGGCCGAGGATGATGAAGAAGCTGACCGGCCGCGCACCACAGACCAGCAGCGGTCTTGAGCCAATGGAGATCTGGGCGCACCAGCCGAAGATGATGGTCGGGATGGGCAAGTTCAACCAGGCGGTGCGAAAGGGAAAGTCCGTCGATGAGCGGCTCAAGAATCTGATCGAACTCAAAGGCGCGCAGATGATCGGATGCGAGTACTGCGTTGACCTCGGCTCGCAGATCTGTCGCAACAACGGGCTCTCCGACGACGAGCTGCTGGCGCTGCCTCGCTACCGCCCAAGCGACCTGTTCAGCGACCGCGAGAAGCTCGCGCTCGACTACACCGTCGCGGTGATGCGCACCCCCGTAGAGGTCACCAACGAACTGTTCGCGCAAATGAAAGAGCATTTCACCGACAAACAGCTCGTCGAAATCACCGCGCTGCTGACAGTAGTCAACATCGACCGCTTCAACGCCGCGTTCGGGATCGGCCCCGCCGGGTTCAGCGAAGGAATGGTCTGCGTGCCACCAGACCGCCCCGCGCCGCTCGCAGTGCAGCGCTACCGACGGACCGCCAGCCAATAGCGGCTGACGCCCGTCTCACGAACGCATCACCCGCCCGCGAGGGGACAGCTCCCATGCGACTGCTTGATCGGCAGCAGGCACACGAGCCGGTGACTCCTTTGGCGATGATCGGTGGGTCACGGTCGGGATCTATCGCGATGGCGGTCAAGGCTGTCGAGGATCAGGTCGAGTCCCCAGGCGAACTCACCGGCGTTGTCGTAACCGGTCTCGGGAAGCTTGGTGGCGATCTCCACTAGATACGGGTAGTCCTCGAGCGCACCGCTGACCTGTGCCCTTCTTTGCGCGGCCGCTCCAGCATCGCGCGGTGTCTGAAACCCGAGCGTCTGTTCCTGTAGCGCGAAGCCGTATATGTAGGCGTCCTGGACTGAGTACGCGTGGATCGCCGCCTGGAATGAGAAGCCCGCCTCGCGCAGGCAGCCCATGACTGCGTTGTGGTTTCGCAGGTTGGCCGGACCAGGGTTGCGCGTTTCCATTAGCCCGATCGCCCAGGGATGGCGGTTCAGTGCTTGCGCGGACTGAGATCGCCCGGCGTCGCATCGCCGACCGCCAGTCGTGATCGATCGGCGGTGACTCGATCTCGCTGAAGACGATGTCGACCATGCCATCGAGGAGCTCATCCTTGTTCGCCACGTGCTTGTAGAGGGCCATCGGTACGACCCCGAGCTGTTGCGCAAGCTGGCGCATGCTGAACCCTTCGAGCCCGTTCGTGTCGGTGAGCGCCACGGCGGCCTGCAGCACGGACGGTCTGTTCAGGCGTCTGCGGCCGCTGTTTGTCGTCGCTTTCGTCATAAGGCTTGACAAGTGTACGCCGTACACCTACAGTCCAGGGCAGAGTGTACGCCGTACACCTGACAGTAAGAGAGGGACCACCAAATGGAAAGCTCAGGACAGACCCCGGCCTCGCCGCTCGGCGACGGGGTGCCGCCCGGCGGCCACGACTATCCGCTCACTCTCACGGTCGACTATCCCGACCGCAAACTGAACCGGCTCACGACCGCTTTTCGGATCTTCACGATCATCCCGATCGGGATCCTTGCCGCCACGATTGAAGGCGGCAGCTTCTCCCACGCCGGAGGCAGCGGCGCCCACTACGCCGGAGGCGGCATCGCAATACTCGTCATTCCCGTCCTGCTAATGCTGCTGTTCCGCAAGAAGTACCCACACTGGTGGTACGACTGGAACCTGCAGCTGACCCGTTTCAGCAACCGCATCGCCGTGTACTTCGCGCTGATGGACGATCGCTACCCCTCCACCGACGAGGAGCAGGCCGTTCATCTGAACTTTCCCTACCCAGACGCCCAGAACGACCTCAGCCGCGGCCTGCCGCTTGTCAAGTGGCTGCTCGCGATCCCGCACTACATCGCGCTCTTCTTTCTCACGATCGCCGCGTTGTTCGTGGCCGTCGTCGCCTGGTTCGCGATCCTCTTCACGGGAAGCTACCCACGGTCGCTGTTCAACTTCATCGAGGGTGTGTTCCGCTGGCACAACCGCGTCGCTGCCTACGCGTTCCTACTGATCACCGACCGCTACCCGCCATTCAGCCTCCGGCCCTAACGGTAGGATCGGTGCCGGGCTGACCCCGGGTGAGGCGGTCACGCAAAGAGCGCACGTGTCACCGAGTCAGACGCATCAGTGATGCCGGGTGGCGGCTGTGCGGGCCAGGGAGTGAAGCCGTCGGTCAGCACGACGATGATCGTCGGCCTTGGTCTGAGTTTCGCTGCGGCTTCGATTCCGTTGCCATGTCGGTCCCGCCGCAGCCGGCGAGCGTGACCTGCCGTGCTGAGGCGACGCGACGTACGGTGTGCACGGCGGCGTCGACGGCGAGAACACTCCACACCGTAGCGCCCGACCTCGCCACCACCACAAAGCTGTCGATCACAATCCAGTAGGCACGGTTCCGCCGCTGGCGCTTTCAGGCCATCAGTGGGCATGCGGGAGCCCACCTCCCGCGGCAACTAGCACGAGGAAGGACGTGCCGAGCAGCTCCCAGCATCAGGATGTGATGTGCCCCAGCGGCGGCTCAGGCGGCCCCGCCGACGCCAGGTCCGGTATCAGAGCCCGCTCTCGGCCGTGATCCGGCCGGATTTGGCGGCCGCCGCCAGCTGTTGGTAGTCGTCCTCGTTCTGCTCGGCGTATGCCTTGCTGAACTCGACGATCGCACGATCGAACACATTGCCGTTACCGAGGTAGGCGGCAATCGCGATCGAGTCGCCGCTGCGGGCGTGAGCACGCGCGAGTGTCTTACCGCACAGCTTGCCGTAGAACGACAGCCCACTGGGGACCATCTGCTCGATCACCGCGGAGCCCTTCCAGTCACGCAGCTGCCGAGCGTAGAAGTCACGCCGAACGCCATCGAGAGGGCTGACGACGTGCACCCAGCCGAGAAATATGTCGCTGCTGGCCTGCATCAACCGCTGACCGGCGACGACGCGTTCGCCATGGTGCTTGAACTCACTCGCGCCGAGCGGTTCCTCGAGAACGGAGGCCTCGGCCTCCTTGATCTGCAGGAACAGTGGATCGCTGTTGTCGCGGCCGAGCATCAGGGCGATCCACGCGCGCGTGCCCACGCTTCCCACCCCGACCACCTTGCGCGCGACGTCGACCAGCTCGAAGCGCTCGAGCAGCAGCCGCCGGTTGTGCTCGAGCGTCTCACGGTACGCGCGCACCAGTCCGTGAGCGAGTTCGAACGCCTCGTCGAGTTGGTCCGGAGCCACCAGCCGGTCGAACGGCACGACCAGGGGCGACTCGTCGACGATCCGGGGCTCACCATCGACCATGTGCGTCAGCTTCGAGAACGCTGACATGCTGTCGCGGGTACGGGCCTTGGCGAGCGTCCTTTCCCCCTGCCTGACCTGCCGCGGTTTGAAATCCCGGGCCGCCTGCCGGAGCGCGGGCTCGATTTCGAGGTGGTCGTACCAGACGTCAAGGTTGCCCATCGAGGCGTAGCCGCGCATGGCAGTGCGGTATTCGCAAACAGTGTCCAGCACGACCTGCTCCTGATCGCTGACGGCAAATCCGTTGTCCCGCGCCGCGATCGCCATGCTCACCGCGAGCCGCTTGAGATCCCACTCCCACGGGCCCGGAAGCGTCTCATCAAAGTCGTTCAGGTCAAACACGAGCCGGCGTTCGGGTGACGCAAACCCCCCGAAGTTCGATAGATGCGCGTCACCGCAGCACTGAACATCCAAACCTGAGCGCGGGGTCTCCGCCAGATCATGAGCCATGATCATCGCTGCCCCCCGATAGAACGTGAAGGCAGATACGAGCATCCGGCCGTAGCGGATCGGCACCAGCTCGGGGATCCGCGTCGCTGCCTGACGCTCAAGCAGCTCGACCGGATCTGCGCGTTTCGATGACGGCTCATAGACAGCGTGGCTGGAGCGAGGCACCTCGGCGCGCGCAGCCTTCCCGAGCGCGACCCGCTCATTCACCGTCAGATGCGACACCCGCAGGCTTGCCTTCGGCCTGCTGGCCGACTCGGCAGCCGCTGGTTTGTGTGTAGATCTCGTTGTTGCCATTTGGTCTCCACGACTTCAGATGTCCTGGGCCCGGATCGGTCCGCGCCACAGCTTCCGACGGCAGCGAGGCCGTAGAGATACGACCACCCGGCTTCCAACAAACAAGCTGAGCGCCCGGCCGCGATCACCAACAGGAGCGCACTACTTGTGCGGATTGTCGCATTTTACCGTCAGCTGCGCCCTGCTCGGCGGGCTCTGAGAGCCGAACTCGATCACCCACGTTGGGTGAGGATCCCTCACCCAACGCTGCGCGACCCTCGTTCGGTGCATCTGACATCGAACGCCTGAAGGAGTGAGCATGCCTGAAACCCAGCCGAACATCCTCGTGCTCTGGGGAGATGACATCGGCATCACCAACCTGAGCTGCTACAGCGACGGCCTGATGGGCTACCGGACGCCGAACATCGACCGCATCGCCAACGAGGGCATGCGCTTCACCGATTCCTACGGTGAACAGAGCTGCACGGCTGGGCGTTCGTCCTTCATTACCGGCCAGAGCGTGCTCCGCACGGGTCTCAGCAAGGTCGGCATGCCCGGAGCCGCTGTGGGCCTGAAGGCCGAGGATCCGACGATCGCGGATCTGCTCAAGCCGCTCGGCTATGCGACTGGCCAGTTCGGCAAGAACCATCTGGGGGATCGCAATGAGTACCTCCCCACAGTTCATGGGTTCGATGAGTTCTACGGGAACCTCTACCACCTGAACGCCGAGGAGGAGCCGGAACGACCCAATTGGCCCGACTCGAAGCAGTTCCCGGCGTTCAACGAGCACTTCCGTCCTCGTGGCGTCCTGCATTGCTGGGCTACAGACGAGGACGACTCCACCGAGCACGAGCGCTGGGGACGTGTGGGCAAGCAGAGGATCGAGGACACCGGGCCGCTGACCAAGAAGCGGATGGAGACGATCGACGACGAGATCCTGGAGCACGGGCTTGACTTCATCGATCGCAAGCACGCCGATGGAACGCCATGGTTCATGTGGTTCAACACCACCCACATGCATCTCTACACGCACCCGAAGCCCGAGAGCTCGGCCAGGCCGGGCCATGGCAATCCCCGTACCACGACACGATGATCGATCACGACAGATGCATCGGCGCGGTCCTGGACAAGTTGGATGAGCTTGGGATCGCCGAGGACACGATCGTCATCTACTCGACCGACAACGGCCCGCACATGAACACCTGGCCCGACGCCGGGATGACACCGTTCCGTTCAGAGAAAAACACCAACTGGGAGGGCGCCTTCCGAGTCCCGGAGATGATCCGCTGGCCTGGCAGGATCGAGGCCGGCAGCATCTCCAACGAGATCATTCAGCACCATGACTGGCTGCCGACCTTCCTGGCCGCGGCCGGCGAGCCGGAGATCGTGGAGAAGCTCAAGCAGGGTCATCAGGCGGGCGACAAGAGCTTCAAGGCGCATATCGACGGGTACAACCTGGTGCCGTACTTGACCGGCGAGGTGGATCAGAGTCCGCGCCAGGGCTTCTTCTACATCTCAGACGACGGTGACGTGCTGGCGATGCGGTTCCAAAACTGGAAGGTCGTTTTCATGGAGCAGCGCGTCGAGGGCACGCTGCGGATCTGGGCGGAGCCGTTCGTCTCCCTACGTGTTCCGAAGCTCTTCAACCTGCGCACCGACCCGTTCGAGCGAGCCGACGTGACCTCGAACACCTACTACAACTACATCATCGAGAACGACTACATGATCCTCGCGGCCACGGGTTTCGTGACCCAGTTCCTGGAGACGTTCAAGGAGTTCCCGCCGGCGCAGGTGCCGGCCAGCTTCACGATCGACCAGGTGGTCGACAAGATGCACGCAGCGCTCGTCAGCGGTCACTGACAGATGACCCCTGGAGCCTCCGAGCCCGACGGGATGACCTGGATCCCGGCGGCGACCTTCGCAATGGGCTCGGAGGCTCATTACCCCGAGGAGGCTCCGGTCCGGCGCGTGAGCGTCACCGGGTTTTGGATCGATACCTACGCGGTCACGAACCGGCAGTTCGCCGAGTTCGCGGCGGCGACCGGATACGTGACGGTGGCCGAGCGACCGCTCGATCCGGCCGATTTCCCAGGAGCGCCCGCCGACAACCTGGTGCCAGGGTCGATGGTCTTCACCGGTACCGCTGGTCCGGTGGACCTGCGGCACCTGAGCCAGTGGTGGGCATGGACGCCCGCAGCCTGCTGGCGGCAACCGTTCGGCCCGGGCAGCTCGCTCGCCGGCCGCGAGGACCACCCCGTCGTGCACGTCGCATACGAGGACGCCAACGCCTATGCGCATTGGGCCGGCAAGACCCTGACGACGGAGGCTCAATGGGAGCTGGCTGCCCGTGGCGGCCTGGAGGCGGCGACCTACACCTGGGGTGACGAGCCCGAGGGCGCCGGTCAGCGGCTTGCCAACTACTGGCACGGCGACTTTCCGTGGCGCGCTGAACCGGGATACGGCACCACCATGCCGGTCGGCTCGTTTCCGGCCAATGACTTCGGCCTCTACGACATGGCCGGCAACGTCTGGGAATGGACCAGCGACTGGTACACCTCGCGTCACCCTACCGGTCATTGCTGTGCGCCGGCGGATCCCAGGGGCGCAAGCAAGGAGGACAGCTTTGACCCCGCCCAACCGCAGTTTCGGATCCCACGGAAGGTGATCAAGGGCGGCTCGCACCTATGTGCCGACAGCTACTGCCTGCGATACCGCCCTGCCGCCAGGCGGCCACAGATGATCGACACCGGAATGAGCCACATCGGCTTCCGCTGCATCCGCGCCTGAGCCGTGATACCGACACCCCACCGGGTATCTTCGGCAGGGGCAACATGGCAGCCGAGACCACACGCGCGATCGCTGCACTGAGGAGTGGTCCTGTCGATGCGCCCGATTCGTTCGTCGAGATCGACATCGAATTGCCGGAGGTTGGGGACCACGATCTTCTGGTCGAAGTGCGCGCGGTTTCAGTGAACCCGGTTGACGTGAAGGTACGCGCCAGCTTCGACGCCAGCCAGGGGCCGAAGGTGCTCGGCTACGACGCTGCGGGGATCGTGCTCGCGATCGGATCGCAGGTCGTCGACTTCGCGGTCGGCGACGGCGTGTATTACGCGGGCTCGATCGACAGGCCTGGAAGTAACGCCGAGCAGCAGGTGGTCGACAGCCGCATCGTCGGTCACATGCCGCACAGTCTTGACTTCGCCCAGGCCGCGGCGATGCCACTGACCACGATCACCGCGTGGGAGTCACTGTTTGACCACCTCCGTCTCACCAGAGACAGCGCGGGGTACCTGCTCGTCGTGGGCGCCCCGGGTGGAGTCGGCTCGATGGTCACGCAACTCGCGCGGGCGCGGACCGACGTAACAGTCATCGCGACCGCGGCGCGCGGAGAGTCGGCGCGCTGGGTGCGGTCGCTGGGAGCCCACCGGATCGTCGATCGGCATCGCTTGGCCGTGGAGGTCAGAGCGATCGCGCCCCACGGCGTGAACTGGATCTTCAGTGCCTTCTCCGCCGGTCAGGCGCAGACATACGCCGACCTGATGGGGGTCAACGGCGAGGTCGTCGCGATCGACGAGCCGGAAGGCCTCGACACGTTGCCGCTCAAGCAGCGGAGCCAGACCTGGCACTGGGAGTTCATGTTCGCGCGGCCGCTGTACCGCCCGGAGAGCACCTACCAGCACGAGCTGCTCAATCAGGTGGCGGACGCGGTCGACAGCGGCAAGGTTGAGACCACGCTGAGTCGGCGCCTGTCGCCGATGACGGTCGACACGCTTCGCGAGGCCCACCGGCTTGTCGAGACTTCGGCCGGAATCGGCAAGGTCGTCGTCGAGTCCTGATGAACATCTGAGCGCAACCTGCGACGGACACGGACGAGTCAGAATCGGCGCCATGCATGCACTCAGGGTCGCGATCGGCGTAACGTGGGTGATCTTCTGGATCGGCTGGTTTGCCGCGGCGTTCAGCGCCAAGCGCAGCAGCGATCGTGGGCGTGGAATCGGCGCGCGGGGGATCGCCGCGATCGCGGTACTGATCCTTTTCCGGGGGCTGCGAGGCAGCAGCCTGGAGACTCATAGCGTGGTGCTGGGCGTGGTCGGCGCAGTGCTGTTCGCAGCCGGCCTTGCGCTGGCGATCTGGGCCAGGATGATCCTCGGACGTAACTGGGGCATGCCAATGACCCAGAAGCTCGAGCCGGAATTGGTCACCGCCGGCCCATACAGGGTCATCCGGCATCCGATCTACTCGGGGATCCTGCTGGCGATGCTCGGGACATCGCTTGCGACCAGCCTGATCGGTCTGGGGTTAACCGTGGTCGTGGGAGCCGTTTTCACCTACTCGGCGACGGTGGAGGAACGCAATCTCACTGCCACGTTCCCCAACTCCTATCCGGACTACCGAGCCCACACAAAGATGCTCATCCCCTACCTGCTCTGACCGAGGTCAGTCGACCGTCCGGCTCCGGTAGAGGTGAGCCGCAAGCGGCGCGAACACCGCGAGCAGCGCGACAGACCAGATCAGCGACGCCAGGATCGCGTGCTGCATCGGCCAAGCGTCGATCGAGCTCGACGGGTTGGGGCTGCCGAACAACTGGCGCGCCGCCGAGGTCACCGCGCTGACCGGATTCCAGTCGGCGATTGTTCGAATCACAGACGACATGTGCTCGGTGGGTACGAGCGCGTTGGAGACGATCGCCAGCGGGAACAGGATCACCAAGCCCAGACCCTGTGACGACTCGGCATCTCGGCTGATCAGTCCGATGACCGCACAGCCCCACGAGATCGCGTAGCTGAAAAGCAGGAAGAGTCCAAGCCCGGCGATCACAGAGGCCGCTGAGGCATCCGGCCGCCACCCGACGACAAAGCCGGTTGCCATCACGATCAGCGCGCACAACGTTGCCGTCAGCAGATCGGTCACGGACCGGCCCACGAGCACCGCCGGTCGCCACATCGGCAGCGTCCGGAAGCGATCGATGACACCGGAGCCCAGGTCGTCGCTCAATCCCACGGCGGTTCCGATCGCCGAGGTGACCAGATTCATGGCGAGCAGACCGGCGATCGCGTAGTCCGTGTAGGTGCCACCACCTGGCAGCAGGATTCCCGCCCCGAGCACGTAGATGAACAGCAGCGTGAACAGCACCGGCTGGACCGTCACGTCTGAGAGCCGTAACGGCTCGCGTGCGATGTGAGCCAGGTTGCGGACGGTCAGAACCGCAACGTCGTTGATGGCCTGGCGCACCTGCATCAGCGCTCACCCCCGGTCAACGCGAAGAACACGTCATCCAGCGATGGCGGCCGAACCTGCACATCGTCGACGGTCACCTCGGCATCGTCGAGCGCGCGAACGACTGTGCTCGCCAGTCCCTGCGTGGTTCGCACGGGAGCGCGCAGGTGGCGGGCGTCGCTTGAGACCGTCAGCGGTCCGGCGACGAACGGCTCAAGCGTCCCCGATGCGTTCGGGTGCGGGTCGGTCAAAGTGACTTCCAACCGCGCCCCTCCGATGCGAGCCTTGAGATCGGACGGCGTGCCCTCAGCGATTGCACGCCCGTGGTCGATCACGACGATCGTGTCGGCGAGCTCATCAGCCTCGTCCAGATACTGGGTGGTCAGCAGCAATGTCGTGCCGTCCCCCACCAGGTCGCGGATCACTTCCCACATGCGGGTGCGGCTGCTTGGGTCCAGGCCCGTTGTCGGCTCGTCCAGAAACAGCACCGGCGGGCGCATGATCAGGCCGGCCGCAAGATCAAGCCTGCGGCGCATACCACCGGAGTAGCCCTTCACCACGCGGTCGGCGGCATCGCTCAGGCCGAACTGCTCGAGGAGCTCCGTGGCGCGAGCGCGAGCGTCGCTTCGACTGAGGCCGCCGAGCCGACCGAGCATCACCAGGTTCTGGCGTCCGGTCAGCACCTCGTCGAGCGTGGCGTCCTGAGCGGTCACACCGATGCTGCGCTGGACAGCGGCCTGATCTCGGACGACGTCGAAGCCGTTCACGGACGCGCTGCCCGAGTCCGGTGTCGTGAGTGTGGTGAGGATGCGTACGGCGGTGCTCTTGCCGGCCCCATTGGGGCCGAGCACACCCAGCACCGTTCCGGCCTGCACCGCGAGGTCAAGCCCGTCGAGCGCGCGCGTCTCCCCAAAGCGCTTGCGCAGGTCCTGCGCCTCGATTATCATTGCGAGATGGCTCCTTACCGGTCGTCAAGTAAATGTGTGCGGCGCCACCATAGCAATTACTGACCGGCCGTCAAGTAAACTGCTTACGACCATGCCAAGACCACGCGGACAGGGACTCGAGACACGGGAGAAGATCCTTGACGTCGCACTCGAGCTGTTCACGGAGCAGGGTTACGACAAGACCTCGCTGCGCGACATCGCCGAGCGCCTGGGGATCACCAAGGCGGCGCTCTACTACTACTTCGAGCGCAAGGAGGACATCCTCCTGGAGCTCCACCTGAAACTGCACGCGATCTTCAGCAAGATCATCGACGAGCTCGAGCAGATTGAGGACGGCCCCGCACGCGTCGAGGCCTGGCCGCACCTGATCGACCGCATGATCGAGATGATGCTCAGCAACCGCGAGCTGGTACAGATGCACCGTCGTAACCAGAGCGCGTTTGAGGCACTGCATGCCAACAAGCTCAACCGCCTCGAACACGAGAACCTTGAGGCCCGCTCGGTCGCGATCCTGAGCTCTCCGAAGATTCCGATCGACGAGCGGGTGCGGATGGCGTGCGCCGTCGGCGCGATCACTGAGACCTTCTTCGAGAGCGCCGACGCCTTCCGTGAAGTCCCCCCTGAGGAGCTCGCCGGGCACGTTCGCGCCGTGATCCGCGACGTACTAGGCGTCCGAGCTCTCGCCTAGCTGAGCGGTCCTGGCCGCCGACGCGAAGATGTCGAGCCCCAGGCTGCGCGACAGAAACGCGATCGCTCGCACGCCGCGGACACTGTTCCCCGCGAAATCAAGCCGGGGCGAGAACGCCGCAACCCCGGCTTTGCCGGGCGCAATCGCGACAACGCCTCCGGACACGCCCGACTTTCCGGGGATGCCGATCTCGAACAACCACTCCCCCGAGCGCTCGTACAGGCCCGACGCGGCGAGCACGGCAAGCGTGTCGCGGCAGACCTCCGCGCGAACGACGCGCTCACCGGTCACTGGGTTGATACCGCCGTGTGCAAGCGTCGCGCCCATCACGGCGAGATCACGGACCGTGACCTGCAGCGAACACTGCTTGGTGTACAGGTCGACGACCTCAAGCGGATCACGGTCGATGCGGCCATAGCTTTCCATCAGCCTGGCGATCGCGCGATTGCGGTGATTGCTAGCCGCCTCCGACTCGTACGTCTCCACGTCGATGCCGAGGTGCCGCCCGGCGAAGCGGGACAGCCCGTCCTGAATGAAGGTTGCCCTGGCAACGGACGAGGCGCCGGGCACGAGCGCCGTCGTCGCAAGCGCTCCCGCGTTGACCATCGGGTTCATCGGATGCCCGTCGTGCAGCTCGATGGCCATCACCGAATTGAACGGCAATCCGGTGTTGTCGACCCCGATCCGCTCACGGATCACGTCGTGCCCGACGCCGTCGCAGACCAGCGCATAGACGAACGCCTTGGAGATCGACTGAATCGAGAACGCATGCTCGACGGCGCCGGTCAGATGCACCGAGCCGTCGATCTCCGTCACACCGATCGCGAACAGCTCCGGATCCGCCTGTTTGAGCACTGGGATATAGCTCGCGACCTCACCGACGGTGACCGTGCGGTTTCGCTCGAACGCCTCGGCGACCAACTCTTCGACGTGTTCCCAACCCGGCAGGCTGCCGGTGGAGACCCTGTGTTCGACCCTGCCAACATCGAGATCCATGTGATTTGCCACTTTCCCACAGACGCGGGCTAGGCTGCACTCCGATGACGGCTGGTGACGGCAACCAGATCGACGACCCAGAGCTCGCAGAGGCGGTCTGGGACCTGAGCCCGTTGGTGGACGGCGAGGGTGACGCCGGCGCCGAGCGCATGCTTGCCTCCGCACTGACCAGGGCGAGCGCGTTCGCTGCTGCTTACGGCGGACGGGTCGCGGACCTGAGCGCTGACGAGCTGGTTGCGGCGGTCTCCGAGCTGGAGCAGATCACGGACCTCGCCAGGGTCGTGCGGTCCTACGGCTCGATGCGTTTCACGGCCAACACGTCGGATGAGCAGGCGGCAGCGCTCAATGGTCGTACTGAGGCCGGAAAGGCCGACGTGCAGGCGCGGATACTGTTCTTCGAGCTCGAGTGGGTGGCGATCGGCGACGAGGAGGCCGAACGGCTGCTGGCCGAAGCCGGAGACCGCCTGGCTTTCGCCGCACACCACCTGCGCAGGCTCCGCGCCACGCGAACATATCTGCTCAGCCAACCAGAGGAGCGGATCCTGGCCGAGACGGCCGGCCCCCGGCTTGCCGCCTGGGTCCAGCTGTACCTGGAGCTGACCGGTTCGATGGCAGCGGAGATCGGCGGACGCTCCGTGCCGCTGTCAGAGGTCTCATTGGAGCTGTACGAGCCCGACCGTAAGCGGCGCCTGATCGCGATGGAGGCGATGGGCACCAGCCTCGAGCAGGGACTCAACACGCGCGCGACCATCTACAACGCCGTCCTGGGAGAGAAGGCGACCAGCGACAGGCTGCGCGGCTATCCCACCTGGCTGAGCTCCCGCAACCTGTCGAACGAGCTGGCGGATGCGTCGGTGGCGGCCCAACTGGAGGCGGTCCGTGGTCGCTACGACATACCGCGGCGCTGGGCGCAGCTCAAGGCAAAGCTGCTCGGACTCGAACAGCTTTCCAGTTCCGATCTTCAGGCCCCGGTCTTCCCCACCGCGTCGTCGTTGTCCTACGGCGATGCGCGCCGGCTCGTCGTCTCCGCCTATAGCGACTTCTCGCCGGTCGCCGGCGAGCTCGTCGCTGCCTTCTTCACCGAGCAGCGGATCGATGCGCCGATCCGGCCCGGAAAGCTTGGGGGCGCTTTCTGCGACCCGGTCGCTCCAAGCCAGCATGCGTACGTGTTGACGAACTTCGGTTCACGCATGTACGGCGCGATGTACCTCGCGCACGAGCTCGGGCATGGGTTGCACGCGGAACTCAGCCGCGGGCAGCGCGGGCTCCAGAGCGAGAGCTCACTGCCACTGGCTGAGGTCGCCTCGACGTTCGGCGAGGCACTCGTGCTCGACCAGCTGCTCGCGACAGCCGATGACGAACGCCTGCGTCTCGAACTGCTCGGTGGGAGCCTTGACGATGCGGTCATGAACGTGTTCTTCTCGGCAGCCTGCAACCGCTTCGAGGAGATCGCGCACACGGCTCGCCGCGATCGCGGCGACCTGACGCCCGAGGCATACACCGAAGCCTGGCTCAGCGCGTTCACGGAGCTGTGGGATGACACCATCGAGATCGAACCGAGCTACGGCCGCTGGTGGTCCTACATGCCGCACATGGTCATCGAGCCCGGATACGTATACTCCTATTCGTTCGCGCTGCTGCTGTCCTGGTCCGCGTTCGACCGCTACAAGCGCCTCGGCCCGGAGTTCGCCGAGAGCTACCTGGAGATGCTGTCGGCCGGTGGCTCGCGCCCACCTGAGGAGCTGGTGGCGCTGATCGGGCTCGATCTGACCGATCCTGCGATCTGGAGCCGCGGACTGGACCTGCTTGACTCCCGGCTCCAGCAGGCCGAGCGCCTGGCTGCTGTGTTCGTCTGAACCCACGGAGGCGAAATGAAGCTCGACGGCATGCACCACATCACGATGATCACCGGCGACGCGCCGCGCAACGTCGAGTTCTACGCCGACGTGCTCGGGCTGCGGCTGGTGAAGAAGACGGTCAACTTCGACGCGCCGGAGGCATACCACCTGTACTTCGGAGACGAGCGGGGCTCACCCGGATCGATCCTCACCTGGTTCGAGTTCGCGGGCGCCCGCCCCGGGCGCGCCGGGGCGGGCATGATCCACACGATCGAGCTCGGCGTCGCCGGCGAGCAGTCGCTCGGCTTCTGGGAACAGCGACTTGGCCAGAAGGGCTACTCGAGCGAGCGCACTCAGCACGGGCTGCGCTTCGCCGACTACGACGGACTCGGCTTTGAGCTGGTCATCGCGAACCCTGAGAACCCGCCGCTGCGGGCCGTACACCCGGAGATCCCGAGCGAGCATGCGCTCACCGGCGTCGAGGGCGCTCGCGCTTACAGCGGCCGGCCGTTCGACGCAGACGCGCAACTGTTGACGGACACGCTCGGATTCGAATCGATCGCAGCCGACGGCTCGTACCGGCTCAACGGCCCGACTCGAGCATTCAACTGGGCCTACGACCCGACCGACCAGCCCGGCATCCAGGGTGCCGGCACCGTCCATCACATCGCCTGGCATTCGACCGATGCCGATCACGTGCCGTGGCAGCAGCGCGTCGCGGCGGCGGGAATGCAGGTCACGCCGGTGATCGATCGCGACTACTTCAACGCGATCTACTTCCGTCAGCCTCAGGGCATCCTGTTTGAGATCGCGACCACCTCCCCCGGCTTTGCGATCGACGAGGATCCCGACCATCTCGGCGAGCAGCTGCGCCTCCCCAGCCAGCACGAGCATCTGCGGGCGCAGCTCGAGCGCACTTTGAAGCCGCTGGCCAACCCACGCGCGGCCGGCCCGGCGCACGCATCCCGATGAGTTCGCTCGTCTACCGGGAACGCCCGGCGGACGGAGAAGCCCAGGGCCTGCTGATCCTCCACCACGGCCGTGGTGCCGACGAGAGTGACCTGATCGGGTTGGCCGATGTGCTCGATCCGGAGCGTCGCCTGCATGTCGTGACTCCGGGCGGCCCACTCGTGCTTCCGGGCGGGCCCGGGAAGCATTGGTACCTGGTCCCTCGGGTCGGTTACCCGGATCCGGAGACCTTCACAGCTGCGTACGCGCAGCTGTCCGCCTTCCACGACGAGCTCTGGACACGCACGGAGATCTCGGCTGAGCGGACGGTCCTGGGGGGATTCTCGATGGGCTCGGTGATGAGTTACGCAATGGCGCTGGCGGCGGATCGCCCTGCGGTCGCCGGGATCCTCGCGTTCTCCGGGTTCCTGCCGACCGTCGAGGGCTGGGAGCCGTCACTCGCGGACCGTCGCAACACCCGTGTATTCATCGCACACGGTCGCAACGATCCGGTGATGGATGTCGAGTTCGCGCGCCGGGCGAACGAAGTCCTGACCGCTGCCGGTCTCGGTGTCTCCTATCACGAGTCCGATGCCGGCCACCAGATCGACCCCTCGGTCCTGCCGGCGGCGATCGGCTGGCTCGAGCGCACGCTTACCTAAAGGCCGCTCTTACATAGTCAGGGCATCGTGAGGTTGGCCCCTGCCGACGCCCGACATGAAGAGCTCTGTCAGCCGCACCCGACGTATCTCCCTTGGCGCGGGACTGCTGATCGCGGTGGCGATCGGCGTCAGCGCTGGACTCCTGTCGAGCGGGGGATCGAACGGCGGCGCGCTGGCGTCGGGAACGCCCGTCGATCGGTCCGAGTTCGCAGATACAGCCTGCATGACCTTCGCGCCGACCGAAGGTGACAGACACCTGACGGTCTTCTTGGACGCGGGCCACGGTGGGATCGATCCAGGCTCGGTGGGGACGACGATCAGCCACCGGACGATCCATGAGGCGGACGAGACGCTCCCGGTCGAGCTCGACGCGATGGCGGCGCTGCGGCGACACGGCTTTGGCGTTGTCGTCTCGCGCACGACCGACAGCTCGGTCGCACGGCTCACCAAGGCCGACGTGGATGGCTCGCTGCTGACCGCCCAGGGCGTGCACGACGACGTGGCAGCGCGGGCGGCGTGTGCCAACGACGGACACGCCAACGCGCTGGTTGGAATCTACTTCGACGCGGGCGAACCCAACAACGCCGGATCGGTGACCGGTTACGACGACGTGCGACCGTTTGCCGCGGCGAATCTGCGGCTCGCCACGCTGGTGCAACGCGACGTGCTCAGCGCGATGAACCGCCACGGTTGGCAGATCCCCGACGAGGGCGTCCAGCTCGATAGCCGGCTCGGCTCCTCCATCAACCCCGCGGGCGACGAGTACGGCCATCTGCTCCTGCTCGGGCCGGCCAAGCCCGGCTGGTTCGACACGCCGACGCGAATGCCCGGGGCACTGATCGAGCCGCTGTTCATCACGGACCCGTTCGAGGGCTCGATCGCCAACAGCAGTCACGGTCAGCACGTGATCGCCGGTGGTATCGCGCAGGCTATCGAGCAGTTCTTCGCTCAGACCCGCAGCCGTTGACCGTCAGATCCCGGGCAGCACGCGAACCGGGACCGTCTCGACGGTGACCAGCCCGCGTTGCGCGGTGACCTCTTCGACAACTCCGAAGATTCCGGCGATGCGGTCGTGCGTATCAACGGCGATCGTCATCACCGGCGCATGCCGCCGCGTTCGCCACGCGCTCTCACCGTGCGGCGGTTGATCGTCGTGAAAACCCCAGATACCGCGCAGGGTGGTTGCGCCTGCCACGCGCTCACCGCGCAGGCGCCGCACCAGCACGCGATGCAGCGGGTGGCCGTCGACTCGATCATCGTCGCTCGAGTGCACTGTGAGCTTCTGACCCCAGACAAGGTCATGCTCCAGCACCGGCGGCACCGGTTCGGGATCAGCCACCGCGATCCCGTCACGTCGGCAGACCTGAACGCGTTCGAGCGTCATCAGCGGCTTGTCGAGGGCGACATCGAGCGCCTCGGCGGCACTCGCCACAGCGCTGCCCGCCCCGGCAGCCACGACCAAGATCGGCACCTCTGAGTTCTGGCCGAGCAGTGTCGCGCGGGTTCGGCGACCTTCGCGAGTGCCGTCAACCCCAAGCAGCACCGTGGCCCCCAGCATCCCGTGCTGCTGCAGAACCGCACAGGCCGCCACGTATGCCGGCTGTCCGCCGACACGCTGGCGGCGCCCGAGGAACACGGTGAGCTTGGCGGCCTGCTCGCTCAGATCCTGATACGAGCCGAGCCACCTGCGCGCCCGCTCCAGCGTGACCAGACCACGGCGCTTGACGTCGAGCACCTCGGGCAGCAGCGCCCTGATCCGCGCCGGGCTATCGACCGCCACCGAGACGATCGGCAGGTCCTCTGAGAGCGTCAGCAGCAGCTCGGTATGGGTGCTGTGGTGGATCCCGAAACCCTCGATCCCGCGCAACATCGCGCTCACCTCGAGACGGTCGCGGCCATACAGCGAGAACAGCTGATCGGCCAGCAGCTCGCCGTCGGCGCGATCGCGCTCGCCGAAGTAGGTCGTCAGCTTCAGCAGCTCACTCGTCACAGATATGCCCCGAGCAGATGGCCGAGCACGACCGCGAAGAAGCCGACCACGATGCTGCCGCCCACGTTGAACGCAGCCGCCGCGAACTCGCCGTCCTCCGCGAGCCGGTGGGTCTCGAGCATCCAGGTCGAGAAGGTGGTGTAGGCGCCGACCGTGGCGGTGCCGGCGATGATCATCGTATTGGCGCTGAGCGCGAGCCCCGCGAGCAGACCGAGCAGGAACGAACCGCTGACGTTGATCACGAATGTCCCGACCGGCAGCTCGCGCCCAAACCGGTCGCCGACCCAGCCGTCCACCACGAAGCGCGCCACGGACCCGAGTCCGCCGACGATCGCCACGCCGATCCATGTCCAAGCGCTCACGTTGCCAGGAAGCTAACCGACCGTGCCGCCGGCCGCCGTGGAGGGCGGCCCGATCCAGCGGGATCGGGGCCGCCACTAGACTCGCTCGCCATGCCCAGATTGCTGATCGTGATTGCCAGTACCCGCCCCGGCCGCGTCGGACTGCCGGTCGGCGAGTGGTTCATCGGTGCCGCGCGCGAGCATGGCGGCTTCGAGGTCGAGGTGGTCGACCTGCTCGAGCTGAGCCTGCCGATGATGGATGAGCCCAACCATCCGCGCTTCCACAACTACACCAAGGACCACACAAGGGCCTGGAGCGCGACGGTCGAGCGGGCGGATGCGTTCGTGTTCGTGACGCCCGAGTACAACCACTCCTATCCGGCGCCCCTGAAGAACGCCGTCGACTACCTGTCGCAGGAGTGGCGGCACAAGGCGCTCGGGTTCGTGTCCTACGGCGGCATCGCCGCCGGGACGCGCTCGGTGCAGGCGTTCAAGCCGGTCGCGGCCGCGGTGATGATGCTGGTCGCGCAGAACCTGGTCAACATCGCCTGGGTCCACTCGAAGATCGAGGATCGGGTGTTCGTGGAGGACGACGATGTCCGGGCCGCTGCGAACGCGATGCTCGACGAGCTGCTGCGCCTGGATCAGGGTCTGAGCGTCCTGCGCAGAGGTTCATAAGATCGTCTGCGCAGCTCTGGACCGTGGTCCAGCGCGCTGTACCCTCGTGTGACCCATGGCTTACGCGGAGCAGACCACCGGGCTCAGGGGGCCTGTGAACGATCAGGCCACGGCGCTCGCATACGAATGGCGGCGCCTGACGCGCGCGGCGACGATCGTCGCGGCTGCTGACGGCGCCGGCGTTCTTCCTGGTCCTCTACGACTCCAATCACCTCAGCCTGGGCTGGTCGATCCTGCTGACCGTGCTCGGGGTGCTGCTGTTCCGCGGGCTCGTCGAGGTGATCGTTCGGCATTTCATCCCGTGGCCGAGCCTGCTCGGCGCCGGGGCGGAGCTGAAGGAGGAGGACATCGTTGCGCGGCGGCGCTACTGGTACTGGCGCTCCAAGTACCGGCAGCTGCCGTACTGGATCGCCGCGATCCTGATCCTGCTGCTGGCCTGCCAGCTCCTGTTCGCATTCGCCGGCGTCAGCGCTCCGTTCTTCCACCCATTCGCCGGCCTGCGGCAGATCTTCCCGGCTGATTCGCTGCCGCAGCTGGCGCTGGTGTTCGTGCAGCTGCCGCTGCTGCTGTTCATCAATGTCGCGATCCTGTTCGGCCCCTTCCTGTTCATGGCCGCCCGCGGGATCCGCAGCTATGAGCCGGGAGATGCAAGCTGGGGCGTGAAGATCGATGACGTCCGCGGCCAGGCTGAGGCCAAGCAGGAGATCACGCGCGTGATCACGCTCTGGCAGTCGGGCGAGGAGTTCGAGAAGGCCGGCGGCAAGCGGGAGCGCGGGCTGCTGTTCCTCGGCTCCCCGGGCACGGGCAAGACGATGATCTCGCAAGGCGATCGCGACCAACTTCAACTGCCCGTTCGTGACGATCCCAGGCTCCGGCTTTGCCCAGATGTTCATGGGGATGGACGCGATCGTGGTGCAGTTGCTCGCGCACCGGGCGCGCAAGCTGGCCCGCAAGTGGGGTGGGCAGTGCATCGTCTTCATCGACGAGATCGACGCCGTCGGCATGCGCCGGCAGGCGCTCGGCACCAGCGCCACGACCGACCGCGGCCGGCGCGATCCCGAACTCGATCCATGACTTCCTGTTCTTCGGTCCCAACGGCTCGATCACCCCAAGCGGCGACGTGGTCATCGAGACGCGCCAGTGGCGCGAGCAGCTGTTCGCGCAGCGGGCGGCGCAGGCGCAGACCCCGCCGTCGTTCCTGCAGCGTGTCGCCACCCGGGTCAACGTCGCCTTTCCCGGCGGCATGGGCGGGATGGGCTGCCAGGGCCAGGCACTGAACCAGCTGCTGGTGGTGATGGACGGCATGGGCGAGCCACCGGTGTTCCGCAAGTTCTCGGTGAACCGCTTCAACACGTTCCTGGACGCGATGTTCGTGATCCCGCGGCGGATCGGGAAGCGATCGCTGCGGCTCGCACCGCCGAAGCCGCGCAAGGAGGAGATCTACTTCATCGGCGCCTGCAACGTGCCGCTCGAGGTGCTCGACCCGGCGCTCACGCGGCCGGGCCGGATGGGACGCCACATCTACTTCCGCACGCCCACGAAGGACGACCGCAAGGACATCTTCGATCTGTACATGGCGAAGGTCGACCACGAGCCCGACCTCGACACCGACCACCGCCGTGACGAACTCGCCCGGATCACCACCGGCTACTCGCCGTCGATGATCGAGCAGGCGTGCTCGATGGCGCTGACGATCGCGCACTCCGAGGGACGGCCGATGTTCGCCTGGCGGGACATCGTCGAGGCGATGACGACCGTCGAGTCGGGTACCGCTCAGAACATCGAATACATCCAGGAGGAGACACGCGCTGTCGCGATCCACGAGGCCGGCCACGCCGCCGCCGGTCACGTCTACCTGGAGAAGGATGTCCTTTCGACCCGCCTCTCGATCCGCAAGCGCGGCGGCTCACTCGGGCATTACCAGTCGATGGAGAAGGACGAGCGCTTCAGCCACTTCCGGGGCCGTGTGATGGGCAGCCTGATCATGACGCTCGGGGCGATGGCGGCTGAGCACGTTTTCTACGGCGAGAACTCTCAAGGCGTCAGCGGCGACCTCTACAGCGCCACCGCCACCGCGGCATCGATGGTCGGCATGTGGGGTATGGGTCCCGACCAGATGCCACTGCTGATCAAGACCGACAAGCGGCTCAAGCCGGGCGAGCAGCCCACTCCCGAGGCGGCGGTTCGGGAACGGCTCGAGGAGATCGGGACCCAGATCATGAACCGGGCCTCGACCGGGGGGATGGGTGACGGACCGCTCGGCAACGTGATCGGCGCGGCCGGCAAGCGCAACGCGGTCGCGGTCCTGCTCGGGCAGGCCTATGTCACCGCCTACACGCTGATGGCAACCAACCGCGAGGCGATCGAGCGGATCGCCGACACGCTCATCGAGCGCAAGGAGCTTCACGGCGATGAGGTTGTCGACCTGCTTGACAGCGTCGGCTTGGTCCGGCCCGAGATCAGCCTCGACGACGACAGGACCTGGCCAACCGTATGAGCGAACAGTCCCAACAGCCTGATCCTTTGCTCTCCGCCAGGTTGCCCTCGCTGCTCAAGCCCGAGCAGCAGGTCAAGTCCGATCAGCAGATCAAGCCCGAGGAGCTTCCCCAGGACCCAGCTCCGCACGCCCACAAGTTCCGGGTCGCACTCGCACTGCTGTGCGGGATCGCATTCGTCGCGATCGCAATCGCGCTGGCGGTGGCTGTTCACGACAGCTCCGGAGGCAGCGACAGTGCCAGCGCCGTCGCGTGGTCAACCTGGGCGCCTGACGTGAGCGGCAGCAGCGGAGCACGGGAGATCGCTGATCACGTCGCCCCCTACTACCGACTCAACGGCTCTCAGCAGCTCAACGTGATCACGCCGATCTCGGTCTCACAGTCGACCGCTGCCGGGACGACGACGGGAAGTGGGATGACCGTGGCGGTCGACACGGCACCGTCGGGCAAGAGCCAGTCGCTGTCGCTGCTCAACGGCAAGACGATCGCCTACAACATCTGTGGCCTCGGCCCGGCCGACTGCGAGCTTCCCGGCACGCCCTCGACCGCCCGGATGCTGCTGATGCGCCGCCAGGCGCTGGAGCTCGCGCTCTACACCCTGAAGTACATCAGCGACAGTGAGAACGTGCTGATCGTGCTGCCCCCCAGTCGGACCACCAAGGCCGCCAGCGGTGCCGCCAAGGGAACACACGTGACCGTGGCGGTGCTGTTCGACCGCAAGGAACTGCAGCCCTGGCTGAATGAGCCGCTCAGCAGGACGCTTGCCTCCTACCCGCTGGAGTCCTCCGAGCTCACGCCCTGGAGCAAGACCCAGGAGGCAACGCTCGTCGACGAGCTCACGGCCAGCGCCCTGTTCTCCTCGCAGATCGAGTCACAGCAGGAGGGCGGCCGCCTGCTGGTGCTCGCACAGCTGCCGACGCAGTGATCAGCGCGACGGTCACGGGCCTGAACACGGCGGCGATCAAGGGCACGCGTCTGCTGCGCACCGATCAGGTCGTGCTCGATGAGCGAGGCGCCGCCGGCGACCGCCGCTTCTTCGTGATGGACGAGCGCGCACGGATGCTGAACGGCAAGCAGCTCGGCGCGCTGCAGCAGATCGTCGCGACGCTCGCTGACGGCAGGCTCGCGCTCGAGTTTCCCGATGGTCGTGTCGTGGAGGACGCGGTCCAACATGGCCGGCAGGTGACCGCGAAGTTCTACTCGCACAAGGTGGCCGGACCGGTCGTGTTGGGGCCCTTCGCCGACGCGATCTCAGAGTTCATCGGCCGTCCACTACAACTGGTGGCCGCCGGGTCAGCGGTTGACCGCGGTGCGGCGGGCGCAGTGAGCCTGGTGTCGTGCGGCTCGCTGCGCCGCCTGGCCAAGGAGGGCTCGGTCGAGCAGCTGGACAGCCGCCGCTTCAGGATGCTGATCGAGGTCGACGGGGTCGAGCCCCATGCGGAGGACGCCTGGTTGGGGGCCAAGCTCAGAGTCGGCGAGGCGATCCTCCGGTTCGATGGGCACGTCGGGCGGTGCCTGGTCACCGGCCGCGATCCAGACACCGGCGAGCCGACGCTGCGGACGCTCGACCTGCTGCGCGCGTATCGCACTGAGGTCGACTCGACTGAGCCGATCCCGTTCGGGGTATACGGGCGCGTGCTGCGCGGTGGCACCGTGCGAATCGGCGACCGGGTGACAGCGGCATGAGCCGTGAACCGGCGATGGGCAAGGAGCACGTGACGATCGACGTCGAGAACCGGATCACACTCGAGCTCGACCCCCCGATCGCGATCGTCAGGCTGACCCGCCCCGCAAGGCACAACGCGCTCGACCTGCCGATGCTCGATGCGATCAGCACAGCAGCGATGAGGCTTCAGAGCGAGCCCGCTGTGCGAGCCGTCGTGCTGACAGGCGCGGGACCGAGCTTCTGCTCTGGACTCGACTTTGGTGCGGTCGCCGCCGCCGGCGGGCTCGAGGCTTTCAGTTCGATCCTGGATGAGCCCACACCCAATTATTTTCAGCGCGCAGCGCTTGGCTGGATCGAGGTTCCGGTTCCGGTCATCGCGGCGGTCCATGGCAACTGCCTGGGCGGCGGTCTGCAGATCGCGCTCGCCGCCGACATCAGGATCGCAGCCCCGGACGCGCGGCTGTCGGTGATGGAGGGTCGCTGGGGACTGATCCCGGACATGTCGATCACCCGCACCCTGCCCCGTCTGGTCGGGATCGACGTCGCCAAGGAACTGGCCTACACCGCGCGCATCGTGACCGGCGAGGAGGCAGCCCAGCTCGGACTCGTCACCCGGGTCTCCGCGGACCCACTGGCTGACGCGCTCGCGCTCGCCCGGGAGATCGCGGCCCGTTCACCCGACGCGGTGCGACGGGTCAAGCGCCTGTTCGACCAGGCCTGGAACGGTCCCGCAAGCGAGACGCTCGCGCTCGAGGCGATGCTGCAACGCGAGCTGGTCGGCACGCCAAACCAACTGGCCGCGGTTCAGGCTGGCCTGACCGAGCAGGAGCCGAAGTTCAGCGATCCCAGCTGAGCAGCGAACCACAAACTGCCGGACAAGGACTCGAACTCTGTGAGAGGTAGTGCCCTCATGCAAATCGCCTGCAAATCCGGCATGTGACGTTACCTCAGGTGGTACTAAATCACGTCAACTTAGTACCCTGAATAGTACCCTGCGTCCTTGTCCGGCTCTCGACGGCGGGGATCTCCGGGGCGAACGCTGCCTGCACCAGCGCCGCGTCCGCGGGCCTCGGCCGGTAGTCCGCATAGATGTCCGTGGTACGTGAGTCCCGGTGCCCGAGCCACTCCTGCAGCGCCTGCATCGACACGCCCGCGGACGCCATCGTCGTCCCGAACGTGTGCCGCAGATCGTGGAACCGGATCTGGCGCGCCTCGGCGTCGGTCAGCGCCTGCTTGAACCGGATCGCCAGTGCGGAGTGGCCGAGCACGTTGCCGGTGTGCGGGTGGCCGAACACAAGGTCGCTCGAGGCGGTGTAGTGCGATCGCTGGGAGTGCAGCTCGAGCTCGGTCGCGACCCGGTCGGCCATCGGCACCGCTCGGCTGCTGCGCCTGGTCTTCGGCGTGCCCCATTCGCCGCGGACGTAGTTGCGCCGCACCCGGATGGAGCTCGCGGGCCAGTCGACGTCCTCCCATCGCAGAGCGAGCAGTTCGCCCTGCCGTAGGCCAGTCATCGCCGCGGTGAGGATCAATGCACGGTCCGTCGGTCCGAACGTCGTGGCGCTCGGGATTGCGCGAATGACCGCCTCGAGCTCCTCCTGCGTCAGATAGCGGATGTCCTCGCTGCGCTGGACACGCGGCTTCTCGACGTGCTCGCACGGGTTCGCCTGACACCAGCCTCGCTTCGGGTGGCGTCCGTACTCGAACACGCTGTGAGCGATGCCGAGCACGTTCAGGATCAGCTTCGGCTTCGACCCCTTCCCGGTCATGTCCCGGACCATCCGGTCAAGGTCTTTGACCTCGATCTTGTGCAGCTCCCGGTCCTTGAATCTCGGGTTCAGGTGCACGTCGATCAGGTTGCGGTACGTCTTCATCGTCGAGGGCTTGAGCCCGCGGGCCTCCCGGCCTCGCAACATCCGCTCGGCGGCATCGGCGAACGTCACGCGCGCGGCGACCGCCGGCGTGGCGTGCTCTTTCTCGATCACCTTCCGCAGCTCCGCCTCCGCCTGCCTGACGGTCAGACCGTCCCGTGAGCCGTCTGTGCGTTTCGGGCCGAGCTTGCGCTTCACCTGCTTGCCGTCAACGTAGAACTTGCCGTACCAGGCTTCCACGCCCGCGGCATCCGTGCGGGTGAACAGGCTCCCCGAGCCGTAGGACCGTCTGGTGCTGGCGATGGATGCCATCAGGAGTCGCCCTCTGGCCGCCACGCTTCCATATGCCGCTGGCACACCGTGATGACCGCGTCGCCGCCTTCACGAACTACGAGGTAATCGCCGGCCGCGCCGCACAGCGCTCCGTTCGTCCCGGTGGCACGGCACGCCCGGGAGATCTCAAACATGTGGCATTGCGGATCGAGCCCGCGCTCGGCGATTACCGCGGCGACCCCCTCGATGTGTTCGTCGCACACCCAGATCAGGTCGATACCTTTCGGTCCCGGTAATGACGCGACCGCAACCGCCAAAGCGGCGCACTCGGCGCCAGCGCACTCGCTCTTGATCGACGTGCAGCAGACGGCATCCCACGGGCGGCCGCCGGATGCGCCGCCTGCTCCGGTAGGTTCTTCATCTGTCATTGGGAGATGCACCTCCTGGTGGTTGAAAGCCCCCGCCGCGTACAACGGCGGGGGCTTTATCTTCATGCGTGCGTCGGACGCTTGATCGGGGCCGTCGACGGCCGGCATGTACGCGCCGGGATTGTCCGGGTCGGGCACAAACCCGCATTCCTCGAGCAGCCGCCGAGCCTGTTCGAGACGGTAGGCCTCCGCCGCGGCGTGCTCATCTTCCGCGGCGCGCTGGATCTTGAACTTCATGGCGATATCTCCTAACGGATTGGGAACAATCCGCGCCTCGCCACGCCTAGCCTGACCACGCCATGCCATGAGCCCCACTCGACCGTGGGTGATTCTGAGCGGGTGTCTCGCAGCATACCTGACCGCCATGTCGCCTTCTCCGGCCTTCACGCCGCCAGCTGGTCGTAGGAGTCAAGGGTGGCCTGCGCCTTGCGGCGTGCCCGCTGGAGTGCGTTGTCGATGGCCTTCCCGTCGACTTGGAGCGCATCGCCTGCGAGCCGGTGACGCACGACGTCGGCCTCGAGCCCGGACAGCTTGCCGAACAGGCCACGGACTCGCTCGCGCTGCTCATACTCGCGAGCGATGTCGGTCGGAGCAGGGAGCCGGTCAGCGAGCGTGTCGTCGCCGTTGCTGGTCGGTTCGTCGTAACTCACGGCATGGCTCAGGACCGCGTGCTTGTCGCGGGTCGCGGCTCTGACGGCGGTGATGACGTTGCGCTTCGCCGCGAGCCTTGCGAACAGCTCCCAGTCGCCGCGCGACGGATCGAAGCTGCGCTGGGCCTTCCACACGCCGATTCGTGCCTCCTGCACCAGGTCCTGTGTCTCGAGCCCGGGCGCGAAATACTGGTGTGCCACGAGCTGGCAGTAGTCCTCAAGCGTCGACATCGCCGCGAACCGCGTCGATGAGTGCCAAAGCATGCTCGAGCTCGTGCTTCTGGTCGCGGCCGTCGCGCTCTTGGCGGCTGAACGAGATCGCTTCAGCCTCGCGGGCTCGGCGCTCGGCGTGGCGTTGCTCGATGTCGCGTGAGCGCACGATCTCCATCGCCCGCCTTGCTTGCAGCCACATGATCGCCTCGCGCACGATCTCCGAGCGGCTTGCCTTCGGGCTGCGGTGCCGGACCAGAAGCTCGAGGTCTTCGAGCTGTCCGCGGTGCAGCACAACGACGGTCCGTACCCACTCCTCGCGGCGCGAGGCTTCCGCCTGGATTCGCCTTGGCAGACTCGTGTGATCAGGCATCGATACCCCCAGGCAGGTCGAGCTCGGACAGCAGCCGCACCGCGGCCGCACGGATCATGAAGACCGCTTCCTGGTGATCGGGGGGCTGCGCGGCCAGGTCCGGCCACTCGTCAATGGACAGACACACCTGCTCGATGCCTCCTGTCCACTCTTCGATCGCGAGTGGCAGCTCCACGACAGCCCCAACCGGCGCCGAGCGCACCGTGTCGACTGCATCTGCCGCCTCCAGAAGCTTGCCCAAGACCTCGATCGCCTCAGCGCAGTCCTCGTCCCGGATACGCGCAGCGTCATCCGCGGCTTCCCCGGCCACGTCACGCAAGTCATCGTTTCTGCTCGCCCGCCACGACACCACGGCCCAACAGACGGACATCAGGGCCCGTCGGGTCGCCTCGTCACGGATCCTGACAACGGTCAGATCATCGCGCCCGGAATAGTCGGTGAGGGTGCTGGCTGACATGGTGCTGCTCCTCTCGGTTGACGAGAGAACGGAGCCGAACGCAACCGCCAGCACGGGTAGGCTTGGAGGCGCGCTGAGGGGCCCGATCCCTCGCGCATGGGGCCCGTGGTGCGTCAACACTGCGGGCCCCGCTATTGACTGGTACGCCCAACCTACCACGGGCGGCATTCAAGAGTCAACAGCCCATTTTGCAGGGCTTTTTGTCAGATGTGTGCCGTTTGTGGTAACACTGTTGCAACACTTTTGCACACGCGTTGCACCCGTGGCCGGTAGGAGTCAACGGGGCGCCAGGCGTCAGAATCGATCCGACAGGAGTCCCACTGTTGGACGGCGCATATGTCGAGCTGCCGGCGTAGCTGGCACTGATGAGCAGCACTGTGTTGTAGGGCACCGTGACGCTCACGACATGACCACTGTAGTCGAGCTTGACGTGTCCGCATAGTCGGTGTCATAGGAGGTGTACGCGACCTGGAGCGTGAACGTGCCGGCGTCGGCGAACTCGACGGAAAAGGTGGCCATCGCCTGGCCGCCTGAATTCGACATCGCCGAGCCGTCGTCGGTGTGCTGCGAATCGCTCCCGCCGTCGAGGTCGTACCCCGTGATCGTGACGCCCGTGGTCGGCGTGACCGTGGCCGTGAGTGTTCCGTACGGGTATTTGTCGACCGCGTTGAGATCCGCCTCAAGGGTGAGGCTGGCGGGCTGCGTGTAGATCCAGGGCGCACCGGTCGCGTAGCCGTACCCGCCGCCGCCGAGCTCGATCGACCCGCTCACCGGCTCGTTGATCCCAACGATCGCGAGACCGTTCGGGACTCCGCCTGGTGGCGCGACCTCGAGCGCCGGGACGATGACCATCCCGACCCGCAGATCACTCATCGTTCCCGAGACCAGCTGCCAGCTGTCACTGCCGGCAGAAGCCAAAACCGTGATGGGAAAGACGGTCGACGTGCTTCCGATTGTCAGCACGGTCGCCTTGAGCACATCGCCCGCGGGCATCGTCACCTCGGGCGGATCTCCCGGCGTGAGGCCGGTGTTGCTCCACTGAAGTTCTGCCAGACCAAGCTGGGGACAGTGCTCATGGCCTACACGTCATTCCAAATCAGCGCCGCAGCCCAGGCGGTGGAATAAGTTTCTCCGACTGCCGCGCATGCGGTAGTCAGCGTGTTCCCAGAGATCGTGTAATAGTTTGTGGCCTCAATCAAGTTAGACGCGGAAGGGTACGCAAAATTCGGTGTGGCGGAGACGATCGGCAGCAAGCTGGAACCCGGGCCGATATCCCACTCACAACAAAGTTCTGGCTGTTTCCTGACGCTGAATCGCTGAGCGTGACGGTAGTCCACGCAAGCACCGGAATCGTTAGCCCCGATCGCATTGATAAAAAGGCCTGTGATCGGGCCGCTCGTCGACAGCGGCGCGGAAAGCGCCATCCCGGGCAAAGACTGACCCGCATAGGTGAAAACCGGCACCACACCGGCCAAGGGCCAGTCAGCGGGAAGATTATTGTGCGCGTCGAGGAGGGGGTATTGAGCCGCGAGCATGTTCAGGCCAGGCGTCCCGTCACTGAACACCGGTACATGAATGCCAGCCGGGGTAATGGGCACGGCTTGGCTGACCAGTGTCGCCGTCATAGATCCCTGAGTCGTATTTATGTACCCGAACGCAATGCCCAGTAATGGTCACTGTCATCTAGTCTCCTTTGTGTCTCCCATGGTCGGTTCGTTCACCACTCGCGCCTGGACTCCGGGCCGCTGAAGAGCACGATCAGCTCAGGCATCAATAGCCTGCCTGCACAGCCAGCCCGGAGCCACTGAGCACACCGATACCGGCAGAACACCGGCCCGTCAGGGCGGCCACGTTGCAGTGCATCTGGAGTCGCACTGTCAGCGACCCGGAGCCCGGCTCGCGAGCGACCAGGTTCTGCGGCTCGCCCTCGAACAGGATGAGATCCCGCGGACGCAGAGCGATGATCTCGTCCTGATCGGCGCCTGTTCGAAGCTGCGGGATAGCGTCGTCCAGAAACACCGGGAGGCCGATCAGGCCACCGATAGGGTCAGGGGTGTTCGGATCGCTGCCCAAGTAGAACTGGCTTGACAGGCCGAACGGCCGGGTTGCGGTGTCCTCGGATCCTTGCAGCCAGAACCAGCGGGCGGTGCGCATCAGCCAGCACTCCGGCGGGCGGTAGCGGCCGTCACCGACCTGCGCCGCGGTTTGCGCGAGATATGGCCATAGTTCGGAGCCGGTCGGGCTTGCGTCCGTGTATGTCTTGGAGACGATCCCCGGCACGTTCGTGACGCCGACGAGCTCCGACAGTCCGACACCGGCGCCGTAGAGCAGCTGCGCCTCGAGGTCATCGTCGTAGGCCTCTGAGAGGTCCATGAACATCGCCCAGTCGAAATGAGCGCCCGGGGGTGACTGTTCGAGCGTCTGCAGCGCAACATCGGTTTGCCCTGAGAGCGGCGCGACGTTCGAGGATGTCGACGAGTCGGTGATGTCCTGGCTGGCGATGGCCGTGTCGTCGGTCGCGCCCTGTGTGACGTTGCCGGTATCGATGATCGGCAGATTCACCGATGAGACCCCCACCGGAAGGTCAAAGCACGGCATCAGACCTGCGAGGACTCGGCCGGGACGGTTCGCGGTCGCGAACAGGTGGTTCAGCCATGCCGGCGGCGAGAAATACCCACCGTAACCGTCGGTGCGGTCCGGGGTGACCCGATACTCGGTCGCCGCGGCCTTCTGCCGCCATGCGCGCTCATTGCGCCCGCGGTTCACACGGTCAATCTGCTCGGCGTGACGCTCCAGACGTGTCAGCGCCTCGATGCTCGCGTGCCCGGACTCCTTCAGCAGAAAGTCCCGGTAATACGAGTTCGGTCCGAGCGGCGAATACACCAGATCCGTTGAGATCAGGTCCGAGTTGATGTCTCGCAGCGACCGCTCGACACGCGCTGCGATCTCGGATGGAGGTGTGTCCAGGTAAGTCATCGTGAACTCCTCGAGATGATCGAGCGGAACTGCTCGCCCGTGAGTGTTGTGTGCTTCATGAGCGCGTCCGCGACGTCGCGGAGCTGGCGGGCGTACGGGTCCTCGGTGAGCATTTGGCTGACCCGCTCGCTGAGCTCCTTGACCTTCTGGGCCGCGGTCCGCTCGTCCTTCGTGTGCTCCCGGGCGATGTCGTGAGCCTGGGTGAGATCGGCACGGCATCTCTGGCCAAGATCGATGCCGGCGAGCAGCATCGCCTCCTTGGCGCCAAGGAGCATCATGACCTCGGACTCCCAATCGTTTGCCGAGATCTCGAAGTTCACATGAGCGGGCCTGCCTCTCCATGGCATCGACTCCACTTCGTTGATGGCCGCGCCGCGGGCGTGTCCGATGACGGCGTGGCTGTCTCGTGAACGGAAACGAGGCAATGCCGGCGGTATGCCGACCACCCTGTGGTCGGCTGCTCGGAGCGCGAGCGTGTTCTCATGCCGTCGAAGGTCATCAGGCTTACCGTTGGCGGCGCGAACCCACCGGTGGGCGCACTGATCCCACCGAGCGGCGATCTGATCCGTGGACCGACCGGTGTAGACCCGGTAGCGCATCGATTACCGCAGATCGACCGACTCACGCCCCGACTCCGAGGTCATCTCGGAACGCATATGCCTGACTTGCCCCATCTGCTCAGAAAGCTCACTGCCGTCCAGCCGCCGGAGTTCCAGCTCCAGCTCCGCGGCCGTCAGCTGGACCAGAGAGGTTTGTTTGGTAGGCGTTGTCGGCCCCCCCTTCTAGATGCCGCGGGCTTCCATGAGCGCGCTGTCATCTCCGTATGCCCGGCGGCGAGCCGCGGCGATCTCGGATTGCTTGGGGCCTTTCAGCCTGGGGCGCCTTTTCAGCGTCCTCGGTATCCGGATAGCGCTCTAAGACTCGCTCAGCCATTGCTGTGTTCCTTTCGCAGTGGCACGGCCACAGCGCGTGCCTGGAGGCGTGTCGCTGGATAGTCAAAGTCGCCGTGCCGCGCGCGATCCTTGCTGAGCAGCCGCCGGCCCTTCGCGATCAACTCCCTTGCCTCGCGCTCGATGCCACTCCGGTCCGCGTCCCGTCGACGAATCTGGCGAGCAAACCCCACGAGCTTGGCCCGTGCCTCATCAGCGTCCGCCTGCGCCTCGGCCTGACGACGTGGATTTGCCTCCTCGATAGGACGGCGGCGTCGAGCGGCTTCGCCTCTTGCGCCGCGAATTGCCGTCGCGCCAGGTATCCGGATCCGGCGGTGGAGGCGATTGCGGACGTTGCGCGGTCTGGTCCCCGCGTCGAACGTGATCCGCGATCTTGTCGAGCTGACCTGGTGTCAGTAGATCAGCTATCGCGCCGCCTCCGCGAGCCGCTTCGCGCGCGCGGCCAGGACGGCCTGCTGGTGGGCGGCAAGACGCTCATGATGCCGCTCGAGCCTCACCCGCAGAGCAGGACCGTCGCCGGCCACCGTGCACACCCCGGCGACCGTCGCCATGAACGCTGTCAGCTCGTCCAGGTCGCGGTCGATCTGGTCGAGCTGGTCTGAGTCATCAAGGGCCATCTGTTTGCTTCCTTCGTGTTGTCAGTAGATCCGGGATTGGGGGTGGCGCTCACCTGGCCAGCGCGATGGACGACCATGATCAGGGCGACGGCCGCGTGGATCTTGTGCGTCTCCGAGGTCTTGTCGACCCGCACACGGCCCTGCATGTCGCGCCGCGGGGAGCAGTTGCGACGCGCCGCGTGAAGTCCGGGTCGCCGTCGTGGGCGAGATCCCCACCGACGATCAACTCGAAGGTTCTCGCGGTCGCCTGCAGCATCCCCTCGCCGGTCTGTGGGAACTTGACAACAGGCAGCCGCTCGGCGGCGAGCTGCTCGAGCTCGCTGACCCAATAGGCCTCGTCGGCGGCGATCTCCTTGACCTTCCAGTGCTTGCACGACCGCCTCGACACGCCCAGCGCCTCGTCCGAGGCACGGTCCAGTTGGGGTCATAGGGGTCGCGCTCCCACATTCCAACAAGCTGCGCGAACGGCTGTTGACGATCGAGCGTCACCGCGACGATCGCCGTTGCGTGACCCGTGCGGCTGCCATCGAAGCCGAGCACCACCGGCTCAGCTTCCGGGATCACACGGCCGAGATCAGCGCACGCCTCCCAGCTGCCCTCAGGCAACCACCGCTCGCTGTGGATTATCCACATGTTCGCCGCGAACCGCTTCCAGTAGTGATTGGTCGTCGTCGGCGAGCCGCGGCGCTGACGTAGATCTTCAACGGTTATCAGCTCGCAGGGTTGGCGCCCTTGACGGCGGCGATGTCGTCAGGATCCGCATCCGGCGCCACGCTCCACTCGTGCAGCACGAAACCATGCGAGCGAGCCACAAGGTAGGAGCCGTCACGGGTCGAGCCGCGCTCCAGCGCCGTCTGACGCGCGATCCGCAACGGGACCTCGTGACTGATGCGCGGTGCTGAGCGTGACCTGGCGACCGCCGCGCTTGTAAAGCCCGTCACGCAGCAACGTGTACAGCTCGATCGACTTGTGACGGTGAAGCTCATCGACGAGCGCCAACGTCGGCAGCGTGCCGTCGCCTGTGTTGACATCGGCACTGAGCACGCGCACCCGGCCGCCCAACTCCCGATGCTCGATCTCCGCCGTCTTGATGTGCAGTCGCGCGCCAAGATGAGCCGAGCGACGAATGAATCCTGCGCCTGGCGGAGCATCGACGCCGCTGGATCACGTGCCGCCGCCGGATTCGCGATCTCACCGTGAGGGACCATGGCATAGCTGAACAGTGCGAGCGCGGACAGGAAGGTCGATTAGCCATTGCACTTCGGCAGCAGCGCGACCGTCTCGCGCACCCCGTTGAAGTAGCTGCCAACATCATGCGCTGGAACGGATCAAGCTCCATCGGCCGCCCGTTATCCAGAACAAGCAGCTCGCAGAACGCTGCGAAGTCGTCAAGCAGCACGCGACCGCTCCCGCCGGCCGCCAGCTCATCGAAGCGAGCGAACGGATCAACCCGCTCCGTCTTCGCGGCCTCCGCCCGATGCAGGTCAAGCCACAACCTCATCGCCGGCACCGAGCCCGCACGCGCCTTGGCTGCCACGAGCTGCTCGAGCTCCTCGCGGGTCATCGCCCGCACGCCGTCGGCAGCCGGCAATCGACGCGCCGCCGCCGCACAGTCGACCGCCTCGGCAAACGCCACATAGTCAGCGACGCCCTGGCGGCCCTTGCGCAGCCAACCCCGTGCCGTCTCGACCTTCACCCCGGTGCGATCGCACGCATCCGGCAACGTCGGCGCCATCCCGCAACGCGTCGACGATCGCCGCAGCCTTCCCAACGAACAAGTCCCGCTTACCGGTCATCGAAGGCGACCATCCGCAAGGGATTGGCACCCTCCCGGCCGCACGCACGCACGCAACACGTGACGCGGCGCGCGCAGCGTGACGCACCACGGGTCATGAAGCGATCGGCTCGAGAGGGCGTCAGGCTAACTGTGTAGGCGGGTTGACTGGTTAAGTGTAACGGTGACTCGATTGATGGTGGATGGGTGACGGTCAGTTTCCATCTGGGACGCGGTCACCGAAGTGGATCTTGAGCGCCAGCAGCGCTGCTGTCCAGTTCCGGCTGCGGGTCCATTGCGGGATGGCGTTTGCAGGGCGAGGTAGATGAGCTTGCGGGCGGCGTCCTCGTTGGGGAAGCCGCCCTTCGTTTTGATCGCTTTGCGTAGCTGCCGTTCAGGGCCTCGATCGCGTTTGTCGTGTAGACGATCCGGCGGACCTCGGCGGGGAACGCGAGGAAGGGGATCACGTGCTGCCAGGCGTTCAGCCATGCCTGGGTGATGACCGGGAACCGTTGCCCCCATTTCTCATCGAAGGTCTCGAGCTCGGCCTGCGCGGCCTCAGCGTTGATCGCGGTGTAGATCGGTTTGAGGTCGCGGGCGACCTGCTCACGCTCGCGTCTGGGCACGTATTTCAGGCTCGAGCGAATCAGATGCATTATGCATGTCTGCACCGTGGTTGCCGGGAAGATCGCTTCGATCGCGTCCGGGAACCCCTTGAGGCCGTCAACACAGCAGATCAGGATGTCGCGGACCCCGCGGGTCTTCAGATCGTTGAGGACCTGCATCGAGAACTTCGCGCCCTCGGTGTCTTGGAACCACATGCCCAGCACGTCACGGTCGCCGTCGAGCGTGACCCCCAAGGCGAGGTAGAGCGCTTTGCGTTGAACCGTGCCGCCGTCACGGATCTTCAGGACCATGCAGTCCAGGAACACGATCGGGTAGATGTCCTCCAACGGTCGCTTGGCCCACTCGCGAACGTCGTCCATGACCGCGTCGGTGACCTTTGAGATCAGGTCGCGGCTGACCTGCACACCGTAGATCTCCTCAAGATGCGCGCTGATGTCACGGGTGGAGAGCCCACGGGAGTAGAGCGCCAGGATCTTGTCATCAAACCCCTGAAAGCGGCGTTGGCGCTTTTGACGATCCTGGGCTCGAAGCTCCCATCACGATCACGCGGAGCGTCGATCCTGACCTGCCCATGCTCAGTCAGCAACGTTTTCGGGCTGGTCCCATTGCGCTGGTTCTCAGCGCCGCCGGGCGGCTCCTGGTGCGGCTCATAGCCAACATGGTCGGTCAGCTCAACCTCCATCGCGCGCTCCACCAGCCGCTTGGTCATCTGCGCGAGCACACCACCGGGCCCGGCGATCTCCTGCTCGCTGCTCGCGCCGGCCAACAGCTCATCGAGCAGCTCGTTAGAGATCCGCCGATCCTTGGGCATCCCCAGAGCATCACGGACGCGGCGGCGGTCAAGCGCCCGGTCAACCGCCGCCCCAACCACCCCGCGCGACGGGCGCGCCGCGCTAGCGCTGGCCAGCTCCTCGCTGCGCTCGTCGCTGTCCAACGCCAGCGCGCGGGAACCAACCTCGAGCTCCCCGAACCCCGGAGAGCTCTCCAACTTCTCGGCCCTGCTACGTGTCTCGATAGGCATAGCGAACTCCTTCGCTGATGCCTACACAGTTCCTATGACGATCCCTCGGCTCGAACTTTGCCCTCGCCCCTACCCGTGCCGATGTTGCTGGTCAGTGCCACGGTGCTGCTCCTCTTGTGCTGTTGCAGTGCCTGCAAGTGGCACGCAGGTTGCTGGGGTCGTTGCCTCCGCCTTGGCTGCGAGGCACGATGTGATCGGTGGTTGTGGCCGTGTGTGTGCAGCCAGGTAGTCGCAGCCGGCAGACACCGCCGTCCCGTTCGATCACTGCCCGGCTGATCGCTGCCCACCGCGGACCGAACCGCTGGGTCGTGGTTGGGCGCTCCCGTGATGCCAGCGGGCAGGGTTGCCCTGGCATGTGGATACCGCCGCAGCGATGGCAGGATCGTGGTAGTGGCATCGTTGACCGGTCATCGCCGCTCGGCTAGTGCGACGACAGGACTCTCGGCCGTGTCTGGCGCTGTGTTCGCGAAGGCCTGCTCGATGAAGGTGAGCGCAGACAGCACGGTCCCAGCTGGCTCATCGCTGCCTGGTCAAGGAAGCTGTCCTCCCATAGCTCACGTGCAAGGCTGCGCAGCTCGAGCACCCGTAGCTGAGCGTCACGTCGCAGCTGCTGATCGGTGTCGGTCATCGGTTCGGCCCGAACAGCTGTCGACCGGCTTGCCGAGTGCTTTTGCGATCTCGACCTTGATCCACGGTGCGGTGTGTTCGGCGCTGCGCTGTCCGAGTGAGTCGATAGCCATGCGGACTGCGTTGGCGATCTGCTTCTGCTGCCGCGGTGTGGCGTCGGTGAGAATGTGCTCGAGCGTGGTCATGCCGAGTCAGCGCTGTTGTTTGAAGCCATACTTGAAATCGTGAACATCGGCATGTCCACCTTTTGTGCAGCTCATGTCGGCCATTCGCTCTCCGCGATCCAGTGGAGCTGACCGCGCGGTGGCCACCACGCAAGTAGCGCGTCAGCGCCGGCGAGCCGAGCCGCGGAAGACAGTGCGCGCTCGTGCCGCAGGACTGAACCGCTCATATGGGCCTTGCGCTGTGCTCTTGACCTCGATCAGTCGCGGCCGGCTGCCGAGCCGCAGCGCGATCACGTCAGCGCAACCGAGTGATGCCGGCGCGCGAAACGCGAGCCAGTCCTGACTCGACAGCAGGTCGCGCACCCTCCGCTCGCGGTCGATTCCCCGACGTGATGCCGCGGCGCTCATCGTTGCTCCTCGGGCAGCAGGTCAGCGGCGAGCTTGGGCAGAAGATCAGCGGCACGGCCGACCTCGGGGAACGGCTGCTCTGATGCCGCATGGACGACTGACCTCAGCAACGACTCAACTTCGCCGAGCCGGCGCACGATGACGTCATCGGTCAAGAACGGCTTCACGATGCACCACCGCCGAACTCGGCCTCGATGCGTGCCGACCACTGCTCATAGCTCTCGCCGGGGCCACGTTTCAAGATCTCGCGAACCTGGTCCGGCTTCGTGGCCCGTTCCCTGGCCCCTAAAGGGGCCTTGGGCACGGGGCCACGGTCGCCAACCGTGCCCCCGTCGCTCGGGCCACGGTCGGGGCACGGTTGGGCCACGGGGCCACGGTCGGCGAGATACGGGGTCGTCAGGACGTGCTTATGGGCGCTTCCCTCATGCTCGATGCGGACGTGGCCCTCCGCGATCAGCAACTCGAGCGCCAGGTCGACGTACTCCCTTTTGCCGCCGACCGCAGTGCGCACACCGCGCTTCGACAGGCCTGGCGTTCCCTCCAACGCGTTGGAGATGCGCTCCATCAGAATCGTCGGCCGGAATGCGACGGATGGGCCGTCGAGCTCAGGCGGCTCGAGCGAGATGCTTACGCGGCCGCCCTCGTGGCTGGTCGCGCGGAGTGTGGCGACGATGTTGTCCTGTGCGAACTCGCGGATGCCGCCGGGCCGGTCCTTCTGGACCTTCACCGTGACTACGCCGTCATGTCCGCGACCGAAAGGCTCAACGACTTCCAGGGAGTAGTGGACGTCGACGCCAGCGAGCTTGTGCTGCGCGCCGATCGCATACCGGCCGCGAGCCTCCTTGTCCTTGACGACGTGGTCGAGGATGAGAGACGTGCTGGCGGCCCTAATGATCCGTCGCGGCAACAGCTCGAGCCACGTGGCCACATCGGTGTTGTCCAGCGGGCTGAGTCCCTGAATGTTGAACGCCTCTGTAACTCCGTCGATGATCGTCAGTGCCGGCTTGTGCTCCAGCACGGCGTCCAGGTCGGTCAGCGACGCGTCCGTGAGTGGCTCATCGGGCCGTAGATAGATGAACCCCTCGGAGATGACCTTCGGATCGACGCCAAGAGCTCGGAGTCGCCCCACGATCTCCGCGGCGCCGGTCTCCATGTCGATGTAGAGCACGCTCGCGCCGACGTTGAGCTGTTCGGCTGATGCGCCGAGTGCGAACCAGGTTTTGAGCGCCTCCGGCTCCGCGCTGACAGCGTGTGATCGTCCCGGGTACAGCAGGCATCGCCCGTCGATCCGGGCGAGCATCGCCGGCACCGGCGGCGTGTAATCACCGGAGAGGATCTCGTCAAGCGGAACGGGTGCCCAGGTCGTTCGCTCATCGCCATAGTGGTCGACCCGTGTCTCGTGGCGCTCCATTGCGGCCTCGAGCTCAACTCTGCAGTCGACGCAGAGGCCGTCCTCTTCGTCACCGTGCAGCGTCTCGCCACAGCCGACGCAGAGAGCGACGTCTTGCGTGATGGCGGCGCTCATCGCGCACCGCCAGCCAGCACTGACCGCACGTACTCGAGATCGCGCTCAAGTGCTGCCGTCGCGGCCGTCAGCCGATACACGTCGACCTCGTCGTCGGTCTCGGACTGCAGCTCGAGCACCTCGCATGCGAGGCGTCTCAGGCGAGCGAATTGGCTGACGCTCATCGCTGACCACCTCGAGCCTGTTCGACGATCCAGCGATCGATCTCAGCACGGCTGAACCTGACGTAATGGCCGAGCTTGACGTGCGGCAGGCGATCAGCTCGGGCCTGTGTCAGCACCCACGACTTCGGGACGTTGAGGATCTGCGCGACCTGCTCGGCGTCGAGCAGAACACTCTCGACGGGGCTCATGCCGCCACCAGTTCGCGGCTAGCCAGGCGCTTGCGTTCGTGCTCCATCGATTCACCACGTCCAGATTCCCCCTCCCATTCGTGCGGGAGTCCCTCGCATGGCGCTACGCGGAAGCCGTTACTGCACATCTGGTGGGCGAGTGCGTCCAGTTCGCGCAGGCGTTCCTCGAGACGGCGAAGCACGCTGCTGGGCCACTCGACAGGCGCTTCGGGCTCAACGGCCGCCAACCGGCGGCGCTGTACCTCCTTCTGGCAGGCCGCCTTGCCGCAACTCAGCGCCCGTTTCGCCCTGTGCAAGATCGACTCGCCGCACACTGGACAACAGCAGCCGTACTTGCGGCCACTGAGTTCGTCCAGGCAGAGTCGGCAGTAATCGCCGATCAGGTGCAGAGCGGCGACGAGCGACTCGTCGCGATGGGGCTCTGCAAGTTCCGCGCCGCAGCCGTTACAACAGGCCGCAGCGGGTGGGTCGGATTCTCCGGGTTCGTCGCTGCCGCTGTCGCCGCTGCGAGCCGATGAGCGCTGAGCGCTGCGCGTCTTGGGACGTCCGGCCTCATGCCGGCCCCCGCGCGAATGTGTCCGTACCATCGACTTGCCGGAGGTGGTGGCGCATTGCCGCGCTACATGGAGCTCCTGCTCGAGGCGCCACGTCCAAGCACCGACGCGGCGTGCATCCCCCAGCTTGCGCTCAAGCGCGACTCTCCGTCGGCGACGCGAGCCTGATGTGCGAGCGCACGTTCCGCTGCGCCGGGTCCGAAAACCTCGTCGAACTCGACCGCATCCTTGCGTTGCAGCGGATATGCAAACTCGCGCGACGAGAGCGGATCGGGCACAGCATATTGCTCGACGCCGTTGACGACCGAGACGAACTGCGGAGTGGCGCGCGGATATTGGCCCGCAGCTTTGAAGATGGCACGAACCGCCGCGCATACCGTCTCTAGCGATGGATCTCCAGCGCCCATGTTCTTGAACGCACCGCAGGAGTGCATTCGCTTGATCTCGTCGTAGGTTCGGCCGCCGATGGCGATGTCCGCCACGAACTGGCTGCCGGCCAACTGGTCCTGAAGTTCACTGCTGGTCATGGGGCGTCCACCCTTGCGATCTGGTCCGGTCAGGTTAAGGCCGCTGCCGGACAGTGGATTTGTGTGCGGACACAGAAAACCCCCATATGAGCGCGCGGCGCTGGGCCCCCTACCGGACCGATCGATTCAAAAATCCGGCAGGGAGCCCAGAGCCAGCGATCACGGGGGTGGACGTTGCCCGCACACAAAGCATTGCAAGCGGCATGTCCACCTTTTCGAGGCGTGCACGTCACGGCGTTTGGAAGCGCCGTTGCGCAGCCCGTTCCGAAAGTTAGTACCCGTTTAGTACCCTGGAAACGAAAAAAACCCCGCCTGAGCGGGAATAAAACAGACTGCCGGACAAGGACTCGAACCTTGAATACCAGGGCCAGAACCTGGCGTGTTGCCAATTACACCATCCGGCATTGAGCCTCGGCGAGTATAGCCAGGGTCCAGTGAGCCGAGCTGCCGGCAAAGGCGTGCTGAGACGCTCAATAACCAGCCCTCACCGAGACCGACGCTGGACCCGCTCCGGTTTCGGCGGCAGTGGCAGGAACCCCGACGTGCGGCCGACGTAGTCGGCGTAACCGGGCCGGCGGTCGCCGATGTCGCGTTCCAACAACCCCTTGCCTGAGATCCGGATCAATAGCAGCGACATCACCAGCGGCGAGATCACCGTCCACCAAGTTCCGCCCGCCGGCACGACCACCAGCCAGAGTCCCCACCACACGCAGGCATCACCGAAGTAGTTCGGGTGGCGCGTGTAGCGCCAGAGCCCGCGATCCATGACCTGTCCGCGACTGGCCGGATCGGCCTTGAAGCGTCGCAGCTGCTCATCTCCCGACCGCCTCGAAGGCGATACCGAGCGCATAGACGGCGAGGCCGGGCACGATCGCCCAGCCGAGCCCGGAAGGACGCTGCGACCCGACCTGCAGCGGCAGCGAGATGACAACCACCAGCACGCCCTGGACGAGGATACACGTGCAGCAGGCTCCAGAGCGCAAAGTTGCTCGTGATGGGCTTCGCGCAACGCCCGGTAGCGGCGGTCCTCCTTGCGCTCATGCAGTTTGCGGCGAGTCAGGTGAACGCCGAGCCGCAGGCCCCAGCATGCCGTTAGCGCCAGCAGCAGCCAGCGACGCGAGGCAGCCCCCGAACCGGCGAGTAGAGCAACCAGCGCCACAGCCACGAACGCCAGGCCCCAGACCGGATCTATCACCGAAGCGTCGCTCCAGCACGACGCTCACCAGCCAGGTGGCAAGGATCACCGCGGCCACCGTCGCGCAGACAAGCGGCAGGACCTCACCGGGACCGGCGATCATGCCGGCGTGCGCTCCAGCCATCAGCTGACGCTCTTCGACTCGATGTCCGGGACGGAACCCCGGCTTCCCCAGCAGGATCTGAACATCGCCGATCCGCCGTTCGGCAAAGCCGACCTTCGCAGTAGGCCAGGTACAGCGTCCAGATCCTGCGGAAGCGTCGTCGTAGCCGAGCTCACTCAAGCTCGTCGGCATGACCGACGAAGCTCGCGCGCCAGCGCCGCAGCGTCTCGATGTAATGCTCGGTCAGATCCTCGAGGTCGAGCATCTGCAGGTCGGTGCGACGCGCCAGCGCCCGCGGCAATCACCGGCAGCGACGGCAGCGCTCCGCCCGGGAAGATGTACTCCTTGATGAACGAACGCGTCGCCTTCTCGACCTCATAGGCGCGGTCGTCGATCGTGATCGCCTGGAGCAGCATCGCGCCATCGGGCTTCGAGCAGCCGCGAGCAGCGTCCGAAGAAGGCGCCGAATCCGCGCCAGCCGACGGCCTCGATCATCTCGATCGAGACGAGCTTGTCGTAGCGGCCGCGCAGATCTCTGAAGTCCGTGTCGAGCACGGTGACCAGATCCGACAGACCGGCCTCGGCCACACGTTCGCTTACGAGACGGTGCTGCTCGCGTGAGATCGTCGTGGTGGTGACGTGACAGCCGCGCGTGGTCGCCGCATGCAGCGCGAACGAACCCCAGCCCGTACCGATCTCGAGCACGCGGTCGTCCGGGCCGAGATCGAGCTTCTCGCAGACCCGCTCCAGCTTCGCCAGCTGCGCCTCCTCGAGCGACATCCCCGGGTCCGAGAAGAGCGCGCACGAGTACGTCATGCTCGGGTCGAGCATCCGCGAGAACAGCTCGTTGCCGAGGTCGTAGTGGGCGGCGATGTCGCGACGGCGCTGCGTCGCGGCCGCGCGGGCCGCCGGAGCGCGCGCGCCAGCTCGATCGGCCGCAGAAGCGGCGTCCCAAGCAGCCGGGCGCGATCGAGAGCCGGCATCACGCGGGCGGCGAGTCGCACGAGCGCAACCAGGTCTGGTGAATCCCACAGACCATCGGCATAGGCATCGGCCAGGCCGAGACTGCCGCGCATGAAAGCCGGCCAGGCCTGCTCGACTGCGCAGATGCATCGTGCCGTGTGGCGCGCCGCGCCCGTAATGCAACGCCGCGCCCTCGGGCTCGACGATCGTCAGACGTGCCAGCGCTGAGCCGGCTCAGTGCCGTGCTCATCAGACCGGCGTGCGAGCATCTGGGCTCACGCAGTCTCCGCCATTCGAGGATGCGGATGGGTACGAACACCGGCGAGCGCGCAGCCGCAGCGCGTGCCGGTAGATCAGCGCCAAGGTACGCAGCGTCGCGAATGGATAGCGCGCCGTGGTCCGGCGCAGCGTCGCCGGAGTCAGCTCGACGCGCCTCATCATCAGTGCGGCGCCGAACTCGCGCTCATCGTCCTGATGGCTCTCGATGCTGACCGCGAGGCGCTCAGCGGGCGGGGCCGCGGTGACAGCTGTAGATCTGCTCCATCGGCATGAAAGGCGAGACGTGCATGCGTTTATCGAAGCGGCCCTGCCCCGCCTGCAATCACGTAAGCGTGGCGCTCGCCCCACGGCGTGTTCGTCACCTCGGCGAGCACCGCCAGCAGCCGCTCGCCGGAGTCATCCCCGGAATTGCCGAAGCAGTAGTAGAAGCTGACCGGGTTGAAGCAGCGGCCGAGTGAGCGCAGGTTGGTCAGAAGTCGCACCGGCCCCGTGGGCCTCACTCCGGTCTCGCGCTCAACCGTGTCTCTGACGGCATCGCCGAGCCCCCGGCGGGGGTCGCCGTGGTAATCGGACCGCCGGAAGCGCAGCAGCCCGGGCCAGCGGCGCAGCAGCCGTCCACCAAGCAACTCCGGGCAGCTCATCGAGGTCGACGTAGACCATCGCCACTCGGTGATGGAACTCGCGCTGCGGCCGGGCGCGACGGTGGCTCACGGTCCCGATGTAGAGGCAGCTGCTGATCGGCCGGCCAGCGGACTCGCGCGCAGCGTCACAGCTCCCGAAGCTCTCGGCCACGCGCAGCGCGCTGCTGACGCCATCCTCGTGGAAGCCCCACCCCCAGTAGGCGCCGCAGAAGTGCGTGGCGCCGCCCGATCCGGAGATCTCCTCGAGGCGCCGCTGCGCCGCAACGCCCTCGGGCGTGTAGACCGGGTGCGAGTAGGTGATCCGCTTGATCACGGACTCGGGGGCGACGCGCTCCGCGAGGTTCAGTGTCAGGCAGAACTGTTGCTCGCTGCTCAGTCGCTGCAGCCGGTTGAGGTGGTAGGTCACGGCCGTGCGCGCGTGCGGTTGATCAAGCAGGTGATAGTTCCAGCTCGCCCACGCCCGACGGCGGGTCGGCAGCACGGTCCGATCCGTGTGCAGGATCGCCTCGTTCTGCTGATAGGGGATCGCGCCGAGGATCTCGCGCTCGCGCCAGGTTGCGTCGCTCAGCATCGCCAGCGCCTGATCGGAGTGGGTGGCGACCACGACTCGGTCGAATCGCAACGGCTCGGCGCCCGGCACGGTGAGCCACACGCCGTCGGCTCGCCCTGACGATCGAGTGGACGGGAGCGTTCGTGTACACGCGATCCCTGAAGCCCGAGGCCAACGCCTCGACATAGCGCGCCGAGCCGCCACGGATCGTGCTCCATCGCGGCCTGTTGTGCAGGCTCAGCATCCCGTGGTTGTCGAAGAACCGCGCCAGGAACATTGCGGGGAAGCTCCACAGCTGACTCGGATCCGCAGACCACACCGCTGAGACCTGCGGCACGATCAGGCGCTCGACGAATTGGTGAGAGAACCGCTGCTCGCGCAGCCATGTCCGCAGCGAGATGCGGTCGTCACTGCAGTGCAGCAGCTCGGTGGCAGCCCTCTGAAAGCGCGGTACCTCTGAGACCATTCGCGCGAACGAAGCGCTCAGCACATGCCTGCGGTTCGCGAACAGGCCGTTCAATGAGCGGCTCGAGTACTCGAACGATCCGCGGCCATCGCTGACGCTGAAGCTCATCTCCGAGGGCTGCGACACGATGCCGAGGTGTCCGATCAGCCGCTCGAAGTTCGGATAGTTCCGATCGTTGAAGACGATGAAGCCTGTGTCGAGATCATGGCTTTCATGGGCCGTGTTCACCCTGACCGTGTTTGCGTGGCCGCCCAGACGTGCATCGGCCTCGAACACACGTCACCTCGTGTTCTCGGTGCAGCAGGTGAGCCGCCGTCAGCCCGGAGATGCCCGCTCCCACAATCGCGATCCTCATCTATACCCGTACGCACTCTCACGCATCTCGGATCACGCCATCTCTGAGAGCGTGCGGTTGATCACGGCCGTCGTCAGCCGTACCTGCTCCGCCGGGGTCGCTGGCGAGTCGATCGCCAGCGCCTCGCCGGCACTGATCGCTAGCTCCGGCGTTGCGTCACGGGTCAAACCGATGCAGACGTTCGCCATCGCTCTCACCGCCTCGGGCTCGACGGTCCAGAGCAGCTCGAACGAGCGCGCCGCAGTGGTCGCGCGGACATTCGACGAGGCACGCTCGCGTGCCACCATGCAGATCGAGGAGCGGTCGCCGTGGACGACGATCGCCCACTCGCGGGCGATCTGCTGGAGGCCGCAGATCGGCACCTCTGCCGGCCCGCCGTCTGGCTGCCGGACGGCTGGGAAGTCCGCGAACACCACCGCCACCCGCGTGGTCGCCGCGAGCTCACGCCAGCGCCCCTCCGAGCTCCGGTAGAAGCGCTCGCGCTGGAAACACGCGAACATGATCCGCCCCTGAGCGCGCGCGAGCACCTCGTCCTCGATCGCGTGGCTGAAGGCGATCAACGCCGGTTTGCGCACCAGCCGCGGCTCGAGGTCCGGACGCGACTGACGCAATGTCGAGAACAACGAGATCGAATCCAGCCCCGGCGGCGTCTGCGAACGGGCGATCGCAGCGGGCAGCGACAGGCCTGACTCGCGCAGCGCTAGCACCCGCTCAACGGCCTGTACCTGTTCCTCCGAGTAGCGGCGGTGGCCGCTATCGGTTCGCATGGGCGCTGGGAAGCCATGGCGACGTTCCCACACCCGAAGCGTGGGCTCGGCCACACCGGTGCGGGCGACGAAGTCGCCGATGCTTAGGTCAAACCTAGACATGCTGCATAGCAGTATATGAACATCGTGTCTAAGGCATCACCGCGCACCGACCGACGGCACGCGTTCCCCGGCGTGCTCGTCTTGGCATCACTTCAGATCAGCGGCGCGGCAGCGGCGCCGCTCGGCTCAGGCTGCAGCTTCGCTGCTGGGCACGAACAGTGCCGCGATCTGATCCTCGAGCTCATTGTCGTCGAGGATCAGCATTACCGTGTCCTCAACCTGGATCTCAGAATCGGGCTTGGGCACGAAGCCGCGGTTGCCGCGGATCATCGAGATCACAAGTGCTCCGGCGGGCAGATTCAGGTCCCCGATCCGCTTGCCGACGGCGGCGGCGGTCGACGGCACCTCGAACTCGATGATCTCGAGGTGCTCCTCCTCAAGCGCCAGCAGATGCACGAGCCCGTACTCCGGGACCTCGTGCTCGATCAGGCGCAGGATCAGGTCGGTCGCGGAGACCGCCGGCTGGATCCCGAGCAGCTTGAAGTGCGGCAGGTTGCGCGGGTTGTTGACGCGCGCGACGATCCGCTGGACGCCGTACTTCTCCTTGGCGACCTGGCTGATCAGGATGTTGTCCTCATCGTCGCCGGTGACGGCGATCACCAGGTCGGCGCGCTGAATGCCGGCGCGCTCGAGCACCCAGAGCTCGCTCGCGTCGCCGTACTGGACGGCGTGCTCGAGCTCCTCCTCGACGACGCGGAAGCGGTCGTGGTTGGACTCGATCAGCGTGACCTCCCGTCCTTCGCGATCAGCTCGCGCGCAAGGTTCCAGCCGACCTTTCCGGCTCCGGCGATGATCACGTACATACGTCGCTCGCTCCTCGTCACGCGCCTGCGGCGCCAGCAGAACCTGCTCGGCCTGGTCGATCGCCACCTGCGTCGGGCAGATGGTCTGGAGTCCCTGCTCCGCGTACCAGGCCGCCCGCGCCGGATCGGCGACGCGCACGACGACGCGCGGCACGTTGAACCGCCGCTGCGCGATCTGCGAGATCACAAGGTTGGTGTTGTCGCCGCTGGTGGCGGCCATGAACACGTCGGCCTGCTCGATCCCGGCCTCGATCAGCCCGTCGATCTCGAGCGCGGTGCCAACCGTGAAGCGGCCGCCGGCGTCCTCCCAGGTCGAGGTCTGGTCGCGGTCGAGCCGCTCGTGTGAGAGCGGGTCGCGATCCATCACCGAGACGTCGTGTCCGGCGTCGAGTGCGCGCTTGGCGACGGCCGAGCCGACCCGGCCGCATCCGACGATCAGGATGAACATGGCTGCACTGTACCGAGCACTGAACGGTCGCCGCGACTGGCGCTACTGCCCTGGGACCCAGAGCCGGCCGCTCTGCTGCGCCGGCCCCGGTCCGTCCGGGCTGCTCCGGGCAGCTGTCGCTCGGCTGCCGGGCTCAGCGGCTCGGCCAGGAGCCTCGCTGGCCGCCGCCGCTGGCCTGCACGAACGCCATCTGCAGCTGCGAGAGCGCGTCCCGGATCGGCAGTCGGCCTGCTCCGGCGCGACCGGCTCGATCTGCGGCAGCAGCGCCCGCACGGAATCGATCGCGAGCTGGACCTGGGCGAGGTCGCGCTCGTCCTCGGTGCCCGGCATCAGGCCGGTACGGCGCATCCCGAGGTTGACCATCGTCACGACGTTCTCGAGCAGCACGTGCTCGACGCGCACGCGCTTGATCTCCTGCTCGTAGGCGGCCCGCAGCTGCTCCTCTGTGAGCTGCTCGGGATTGTCTGGAAAGTCCCCGGCCATCAGTTCACCTCCACGGTGCTTTTAGTGCGCGCTCCAGCATAGGTTGCGCGCGTCGCCTCGACCGTCGCCGCGTACGCCTCGATGAGCGTCATCCCTGCGCCAGCAGCGCTCGCTGGCGTTGCGCGCCGTTTGCGCGCCGGCAGCTCGACCGCCAGCCCGAGCTCGCCACGGACCGGCTCGGTCCAGGCCAGCAGCCGATCGATCGCGGCGCGCGCGGGATACGCGTCGCCGCGCTCGAGGTCGAGCAACTCGCCGTCGAGCCCGTAGCGGATCGCCCGCCACATGTTCTCCTCGATCAGCCGTGGCGGCAGGTCGACGTGCGGCCGGCCCTCGTCGATGTCGCGCGCGGCCTGGGCCACGCAGGCGACGATCAGCGCTGCAAGCGCCTCCGACTCGGCAGCGGTCGCCTGCGCGTCGCAGATCCGCACCTCGACGGTCCCGAACGTGAGGTGCGGCCGCACCGACCACCAGACCTGGGTGTACTCGACGATCGAGCGGGTGCGCACGAGGAAGTCGATGTAGTCCGCGAAGGCTGCCCAGCTCGCCGAACGCGTCGGGAACGCCACAGCGCGGAAAGCTCTTGGTGAAGATCTGCGAGCGCATGCTGTGCAGGCCGGCGTCGCGGCCCTCGAGGAACGGCGAGTTGGCGGAGATCGCGAGCAGCAGCGGCAGCACCGGCCGCAGCCGGTCGCAGACCTGGACCGCACGGTCGGCGCCGCGGATCCCGACGTGCACGTGCATGGAGAACGTGTTGTTGCGCCAGGCCACGTACTTCAGCCCGTCCTCGACCCGGTGGTAGTGGTCGGTGTCGATGATGTGCTGCTCGCGGTAGTCGGCCCACGGGTGCGTGCCGGTCGCCCCGAGCAGCACGTCGTGTGCGGCCGCGAGCTCGAACAGGCGCCGGCGCACTTCGCGCTGCGCGCCACGGCCGCCTGCGTAGCGTCTCGCCACGCCCCGACCGGATCTCGATCTCAGACGAGATCAGCTCGCCGGCGATCGCGGTCCGAGCAGGATCGGGTCGCGCTGCGCGCGTCGCGCAGCTCCTCGAAGCGCGCCACCAGGCCGAGGTGCGTCGGATCGAGGATCGCGAACTCCTCCTCGATGCCGACCGTGAAGTCGGTCGACTGCCTCGAAGCTAGGCATACCCGCTGTCCAGATCGATGTGCGCTCAAGCCAGGTAGAAGTAGAGCGCGTGGAGCAGGTCGACGGCCGGGCTCGAAGCGTGCACGGTGACCTCCGGCGGCGTCTGCAGCAGCGCCTCGGAGTAGTTGAAGATCACCCTGACGCCGAGCCTCGACGAGGTCGTCGGCAACGCCTGGGCGACGCTCGACGGCACGCGCCAGCACCGCCACGACGACTCCTCGTCCTGCGACGACATCGCGCAGCTCGTCGTAGTGGCGGACCGTCAGGTCGCCGACCTGGGTCCCGACCTTCTCCGGGTCGGCGTCGAACAGCGCCACGACGCTGAACCCGTGGTCGGCGAAGATGTCGGAGGTGGCGATCGCGGTGCCGAGGTTGCCCGGCACCGAACAGCGCGATGTTGTGCTGGCCCGAGGTGCGCAGGATGCCGCGGATCTCCCCGATCAGCGCGTCGACGTTGTAACCGACGCCACGCTTGCCGAACTTCCCGAAGCCCGGACAGGTCGCGGCGGATCTGGGTCGAGTTGACATGCGTGTAAGTCGGCCAGCTCCTGCGAGCTGATCGTCTCCTTGCCCATCTTGCGCGCCTGGGTCAGCACCATCAGGTACCGCGACAGCCGCGCGGCCACGCCGAGGCCGACCTTCTCGCCCGGCGCTCGCTGTTCGTCATCGTCGCCATGAGCCGTCCACTCTACTGTGGGGCGCTCAGCGCTTCAGTTTCGGCAAGCGCCGACTCGAACGCGCGCTCGTCGACGAACAGCTCGAACGCCTCAGCACCATCGATCGCGACGACCGGGATCCGCTCCAGGTAGCGCTTGAACAGCGCCTCGTCGGACTCGATGTCGACCTGCTCGCAGATCGAATCGGTACGCGCGCCCGCACCCGCTCGATCACCGCCAGCGCCTGCTCGCAGAGATGGCAGCCCGGCCGGCCGTAGAGCACGACCGCCTGGTGTCGCTCACTGCGAGCCTCCGCTCGCCGGTCGCGTAGACGTCGAGCTCGAGGTAGTCGGGGAAGCGCAGCACCGGCGAGTAGCGGGCGGCGCTCGCGATCATCGCCGCGTTGTCGGTGCACAGCGCGCGCGGCGGGACGTCGAGCTCGACCCCAAGCCCGCCAGCCGCTCGCGCAGCGGGCCGTTGGCGGCGACCCCACCGCCGACGGCCAGCCGCGTCGCGCCGGTCTGCCTTCGAGCGCGCGCCGGACGCGAATCAGCAGCGCCTCGACGATCGCGCGCTGGTAGGAGGCGGCGAGGTCGGCGCGGCGGCGCTCGCGCCTCCCGCTCGCCGAGCTCCCGGACCTTGTAGAGCAGCGCAGTCTTGAGCCCGGCGAACGAGAAGTCGAGCCCGGCCATCCGCTCCGCGGTCGGGAAATCGAACGCCTCCGGATCGCCGTCGCGGCCAGCCGCTCGAGCGCCGCGCCGCCGGGATAGCCGAGGCCGAGCAGCCGCGCGCCCTTGTCGAAGGCCTCGCCGGCGGCGTCGTCGAGCGTCTGGCCCAGCAGCCGCAGCTCGGGACCGCGGTCGCTCACATCCGCCAGCAGCGTGTGACCGCCGCTTGCGATCAGCGCCAGGAACGGCGGCTCGAACTCGGCTCGGCTTCAGGAAGCTCGCGGCGAGGTGGCCGTGCAGATGATCGACCGGCGCGAACGGCAGCTCGCGTGCGGCGGCCAGCGCTTTGGCGGCGCAGAAGCCGACCAGCAGCGCCGCCACGAGGCCCGGCCCGCGCGTCGCGGCGACCAGCTCGACGTCGTCGAGCGTCGCGCCGGCCGTGCGCAGCGCCTCGTCGATCACCGGCGGCAGCAGCGTCAGATGATGGCGCGAGGCGATCTCCGGCACCACCCCGCCGAAGCGGTCATGCACACCCTGCGACGAGATCACGTTGGCGCGGATCTCGCCGTCGGCTCGTGATCAGCGCCGCGCAGGTGTCGTCGCAGCTGGTCTCGATCGCGAGGATCATGCGCTCTCCCAGGGCGTTCCGACCGCGCGCCACATGATGATCGCGTCCTCACCGTTGTCGGCGTAATAGCGCGGCCGGGTGCCGACTCCGCGGAAGCCATAGCTCTCGTACAGCGCGATCGCGCCGTGGTTTGAGACGCGCACCTCGAGCGTGTAGTTGGCGTCGATGCCGGCGCGAGCGATCACCGCGTCGAGCAACGCACGCGCAACTCCCTCGCGGCGGTGCTCGGGGGCTGTCGCGAGCGTCATCACGTGGTAGGCCTCGTCATAACGCGCGCAGATCACGTAGCCGACGATCTCCTGCTCCCTCAGCGCGGCCAGGCAGATGCCGGACGGCTTCGACAGTTCGAGCACGAACATCGCCAGCGACCACGGGCTCGTGAACGCGCGCCGCTCGATCGCGATCACCTGTGGGAGATCCGTGTAGGTGAGCGGTCGGATCGTGAGTTCGTCGCTCATCGGCTCACTCGCGATCTCAGCGTCGGGCAGCCGCAGATACTCGGGCTCCAGTGTCCCGTCCGCAGACGGCTCGAGCAGCGCCCCGAGCCGGCAGTGCTCACGCGCGGAGACGCGGTGCAGCGCCGCGTCATCCGGCGGCACCTCGGCACCGGCGCGCTCCAGCAGCTCACGGAACTTGACAGCGCCGTCGCCGACCGCGATCACTCCGCCGCCGGCCCGCTGGCCAGCGGCGTCGCCCAAGGCCTCCGGCGTCAGCACGCTCGGACTCAAGGCTCCACCGGCGACGAACGCCTCACCACGGCGCGCATCGATCACGGCGAGCACCGGCCGCGGCGCGGCCAAGCGGGCCAGCGCCGCGCGCTCGAGGGACATCAGCGTCGATACACCGACCAGCGGCGCCCCGCTGGCGGTGGCGAGCGCCTGCGCGGTGGCGATCCCGATCCGCAGCCCGGTGAACGTGCCGGGTCCGACGCCGACGGCGATCCGGTCGATCGCCTCCCAGCCGTCGCCCGACTGCCTGAGCAGCTCGTGGATCAGCACCAGCAGCTTCTGAGCATGGCCGGGACGGCCCCCGGCGGGCGGCTCGTCCACGGCGCTGAGGTCCACGCTCGCGCGCAGGCACACGTTCGCAGTCTCGTCGAAGTCGCGCAGTGCCACCGACGTCAGCGCCGTGGCCGTGTCGAACGCCAGCACCCTCATGTCAGCTCGATGATCCGCCGGTCGCCGCCTGCGTGGCTCAGTGTTCAGGCGCCGCGCGATCCGCCCCAGGTCGGCGATCTCACGCTCGCCGGCGTCCGGCCACTCGACGAACGTGATCGTGTCCGGACCGATGTAGTCGGCGAGCAGGTCGGGATCCTCGTCGCTCAGCGCGCCGAGCCGGTAGAGGTCGACGTGCGACACGAAGGCGATCTGCCCGCCCGCCCGGTAACGCTGTCCGATCGTGAAGGTCGGGCTCGTGACCGGCTCCGTCACGCCCAGCGCACGCGCTGCACCGCGCACGAGGGTGGTCTTGCCGGTGCCGAGCTCGCCGTTGATCAGTACCACGTCACCGGGTCGCAGTGCAGCGGCCAGCTCGGCGCCGAGCGCCTCGGTCTCGGCCGCGGAGCTGGTCTCAAGAGTCGCCGATCTGGTCGCCATACGGCGAGTCTATGCAGGTGCCTTTTCTCGCCGCAACGGGCTCCGCTACCGTGCGACGCGCATGCGACACAGGATTTCGCCGCTGCTGGAGCGCCTGAGAGGCTCCGATACGAGCAGAGCCGTGGGCCTCGCCGGCGCGATGATCGTGAACAACGTCATCGCGTTGATCTCGTCGGTCGTGTTCGCGCGGATGCTGGGCGACGGCTACGGCGCGCTCGCGGCGTTGATCAGCTACCTGGTGATTCTCACCGTCGTGGGACAGGCGGTGCAGCTCACAACCGCTCGCGAGAGTGTGCTCGGCAGGCTGGGCACCGGCGACCAGCTGCTCGCAACCCTCGAGCGCTGGGCACGGACATTCCTGATCTTCTCGCTGGTCGCCACGATTCTGTCGATCCTGCTCCGCCATCCGATCGCAGAGGCCGTCGGCGTGCCGCACGAGAGCTGGGCAGCGGCAGCAGGCATCCCCGCCGGGTGCATGTATCTGGCCGTCTGCACGTTGCGCGGCGCGCTCCAGGGCATCGGCGATTACCGCACGGTCGGCTTCAGCCTGATCGGAGAGCAGGCCACGCGGCTGATCGCCGGTGCGATCCTGGCGGAGGTCGGGCTGGGAATCGGCGGTGCGTACCTCGGCTCGCTGGTCTCCTACATCGCCATGACCGGGTATTGCCTGAACGTCGTCTACACAAGGGTCGCGGGTCCGACGTACAAGCGCTGGCGCCTGCGAAGTGCAGCGCATGGAGCGCTGAGCCTCGGACGCCATGTCTGGTCCGCCGCCATCCCGATCGCCGCGCTGGGAATCATCCAGCTGCTTCAGAACATGGACCTGATCGTCGCCAAGCACCAGTTCTCAAACAAGGTCGCAAGCTCATACGCGGCCGCCGCGGTCGCCGCCAAGGTACTGATCTGGGTGGCGATGGGTGCAAGCTTCTATGTCGTGCCGGAGACGACGCGACTGATGGCGGAGCGACGCGACACGCGGCCGGTGCTGTTCAAGTCGCTGGGCATCATCGGCGTTTGTGCGGTGCCCTGCCTGCTGATCTTCGCGGTCGCGGCGCACGCGCTGCTGGCGATCGTGTTCGGTGAGGACAAGGCGATCGCGTCAGACGCCCTGCTGCCGCTCGGCGCGGCGTTCAGCGTGCTCGCGTGCACGTATCTCGCGGTGCAGTACATGCTGGCGCTCAAGCGCGTCTGGTTCCTGCTGCCGCTGGGCGTCGTCGCCGCAATCGAGCCGGTGCTGCTGCTGCAGGCCTCCAAGCAGCCGGCATCGTTCGCGACCGTCGTGCTGTTCGTGCAGCTGCTCGGCGCGGCCGTCGCCTACGTGGCAGCGCTTGCACCCCGTCCCCGGCGGGCGCTGACACGCACCGGCTGAGCAGCGCTAGAACAGCCCCAGCTGGTCGCTCGGGGGCTGAGGTTCTGCTGCTGACGGCTCTGGCTCAGGCACGACGGGCGCGGGCTGCTCGGGTGGACCCAGCCTGAGGATCTCCGGAATCCGCATGAAGTCGGCCCGCAACATCTCGAGCGTCGAGGGCGTGTAGAGCGCCGCTGCCGGGTGATAGATCGGATACAGCCGCACCGCTCTGGGCCCGATCGTGCGGACCTCCGCCTGCCCGTGGATCTTCGAGATGCCCGTAGGCTCGCCGCGCAGCAGCTTGGTCGCGAAGTTGCCCAGCGTGCAGACCATCGTCGGCTGGATCAACTGCAGCTGGCTGTACAGATAGTGCTGACACGAATCAAGCTCGTGCGGGTACGGATCGCGGTTGCCCGGGGGCCGGCACTTGAGCGTGTTCGCGATGAACACGTCGCCACGCTCCATCCCGATCTCGCCCAGCAGCTTCTCGAGCAGCTTGCCGGCCTGCCCCACGAACGGAAGCCCCTGAAGATCCTCGTTGGCCCCCGGCGCCTCGCCGACGAACATCAGCTCCGCATCGGCATTGCCGGACCCGAACACGACGTTCGTGCGGGTCTCATGCAGCTGGCAGGCGACGCAGCCACGGGCCTCCTGGTAGACGGCCTTCAGAAGTTCCCGGCGTTCAGCGGCATCCGCGGTGGTGCTCTCCATCGCGAGCGATGCTAACCGCCGCCCCGAGTCAGTACGATTTATGCAGGCCGTCACCTTTTGTCAAAGGGATGGACCCAGGAGAGATGCCAGCAAACCTTTCCAACCGCGCGGTCACGCGCCTCGCAATCGTCGGTGACGGCCGGCTCGGCAACGCGCTCGCCGAGTCGCTGCGGGCCGCCAGCCCGACCACCGGCGCCAGCCCGACCACCGGCGCCAGCCCGACCACCGGCGCCAGCCCGACCACCGAGCTCTCAGTGCTTGGGCCGCTCGGCCGCGGCGCAGACCCGGCCACCATCGGCGCCGATGTCGTGCTGCTCTGCGTGCCCGACGCTGAACTCGCGAGCGCCGCGATGGCGATCACGCCCGGTCCGCTCGTCGGTCATTGCTCGGGCGCCACCGGACTCGAGCCGCTGCAGCCACACGAGGCCTTCTCGCTGCATCCGCTGATGACCGTGACCGCGGCCGGCGCCGACTTCACCGGCGCCACCGCTGCCGTCGACGCGGCCACCGCGCGCGCACTCGAGATGGCGGAACTGCTTGTCCGTGCCCTGCGCATGCGCCCGGTCCGGATCGCTGCGGAGGATCGCCCGGCGTATCACGCCGCCGCCTCGATCGCCTCCAACTTCCTCGTTACGCTCGAGCACGCTGCCGAGCAACTGGGGTCGGACGTTGGGCTCGAGCGCGAGATGCTCGTCCCGCTTGTACGGGCGACGGTCGAGAACTGGGCAGCCCTGGGCGCTGAGCGGGCCTTGACCGGCCCTGTCGCTCGCGGCGATGTGGCCACGGTCGCAACCCAGCGCGAGGCGGTCATCGAGCGAGCGCCCGCGCTGCTTCCGCTGTTCGACGTGCTGACCGCGGCGACTCGCGAACTCGCCACCAGAGACCAACTGGAGCACGAGACCAGAGACCAGCTGGAGCACGTATGAGGACGCTGCGCACCATCTCTGAGCTCAACGCCGCGCTCGCGCAGGCGCGCCGCCAGGGTCGGCGTATCGGCCTGGTGCCGACGATGGGCGCCCTGCATGACGGCCACCTGTCGCTGATGCGCCGGGCACGCGAGGAATGCGAACTCACGGTGGTGTCGCTGTTCGTCAACCCCACCCAGTTCAACCAGGGCGCCGATCTCGCCGCGTACCCTCGCGACGAGCAGCGGGATGCGCTGCTGGCGGCCGACGCGGGCATGGACTTCCTGTTTGCGCCCTCCGTCGAGGAGATCTACCCGGCCGGATTCGCGACAACGGTCTCAGTAGCGGGCGTGGCCGACGTGCTTGAAGGCGCGTTCCGGGGCCGTGAGCACTTCGAGGGCGTCGCCATCGTCGTCACCAAGCTGCTCAACATCGTGGCGCCGGACCTGGCCTATTTCGGGCAGAAGGACGCCCAGCAGGTGCTGCTGATCAGGCATCTGATTCGCGATCTCAACATCCCGGTCCGGATCGAGGTCTGCCCGATCGTGCGCGAGCCCGACGGCCTGGCACTGTCAAGCCGCAACGTCCGGCTGACGCCCGGCGAGCGCGAGCGCGCGCTGGCGCTGAGCCGCTCGCTCCAAGCCGCTGCCGCCATCATCGATGCCGGTGAGACCGACGTTCGGACCGTGACCGCGGTCGCGCTTGCCGAGCTCGAGCGTGCGCCCGTCGACACCGACTACTTCGCGATCGTCGACCCGGACACGCTCGCACCGCTGGCCGTGATCGAGGGCGCGGCGCTCGCGCTGGTCGCCGCGCGCGTCGGGCAGGTCCGCCTGATCGACAACCAGTTGCTCTCAACAGATCCCACGAGCTCTCGACCGCCAGTGGCGGCGGGAAGCGACACGAGGAGTGTTTGACATGTCACATACAGCCCCATCCACCTCGTCGCCATCCGACATCACCGCGCCCGACGATGCCTCCCGGCTGCCGGTGACGCTCCCGCTCCTGGCTGAGAGGCGCGGGCGCGGCGAGGCGCTCGTGATGGTCACGGCCTACGACTTCCCGAGCGCTCGCACGGCGCAGGACGCCGGCGTCGACCTCGTGCTGGTTGGCGACTCGGGCGCGGAGATGGTGCTCGGCTACCCCTCGACGGTCGGCGTCACCACGGATGAGATGCTGATGCTCGCAAAGGCCGCCCGTCGCGGGCTTCGCACCCCGTTCATGATCGCGGACCTCCCGTTCGGCTCCTACGAGGAGTCGGACGCCCAGGCCGTGCAGACGGCGATGCGGTTCGTGAAGGAGGCCGGCGCCGACGCGGTCAAGCTCGAGCGCGGCAACGCGACCTCCGTCGCCCGCGCGCGGGCGATCGTCCAGGCCGGAATCCCCGTGATGGGCCACGTCGGCCTGACACCGCAGACCTCGACCGCACTCGGTGGGAATCGCGCTCAGGGCCGCAGCGCCGCTGGAGCGACTCGGATCGCCAGAGAGATGCTGGCATTGCAGGATGCGGGCTGTTTCGCGATCGTGCTCGAGGCCGTTCCGGCGGCCGTCACTGAGGAGCTCGTCAAGCTCGTTGAGGTTCCAGTGATCGGAATCGGAGCGGGCCCCGCGACGGACGGACAGGTTCTGGTCTTCCACGACCTGCTCGGCATTCGCGACGCCGGCGGCGCCCGCTTCGTGCAGCGCTATGCGAACCTGCAGCCGGAGATGACAGCCGGAGTCGCCGCGTACGCCGCCGACGTGCGCGAGCGTCGCTACCCGGCACCCGAGCACTGCTACTCGATCGACGCCGACCAGCTCGCCGAGTTCCGTGAGGAACTTTCCAGGTTGTGAGTTTCCAGGTTGTGAGCAAACTGTGCCCCGTAACCGATTAGCATGCGGGATGTGCCACGGATTCCCCAGGTTCTAGCGCCGAAGGAGCGGGTCTACTTCGAGCTCTTCGAGGACGCGGGGAACAACGTGATGCGTTCGGCTGAGCTGCTCGAGCGGCTGCTGCTCGACTATCCGGACAATCGCGATCTGGCCGCTGAGATCCGCGACTGCGAGCACGACGGCGACCGCATCACCCATGACATTCTCGACCGCCTCAACCATCAGGTGGCCACACCGGTCGATCGCGAGGACGTCCTTGCCCTGGCCTCCGCCCTCGACGACATCGTCGACTACGTCGAGGAGGTGGCTGATTACCTTGGCCTCTACAAGATCGAGGCGCCGATGGATCAGGCGATCAAGCTGGCCGAGGTGCTGAACCTCGCCTGCCGCCAGATCGCCGAGGCGATCCCCCGGTTGCGGGGCTTCAACGACATCTCGGTCCATACCGTCGAGATCAACCGGCTTGAGAACGAGGGTGATCGCATCACCCGCGAGGCGATCGCCTCGCTGTTCGACGGTGGCATCGACCCGATGGTCGTGATCCGCTGGAAGGACCTGTTCGAGGGCCTCGAGGACGCGATCGACGCGACCGAGCACGTCGCCCACATCCTCGAGGCGATCGTGATCAAGAACAGCTGACTAGCTGTAGGTGATCGTTCGCAGTACTCGTGCCGGCGAGCCCGCCGCGACTGAGTGTGGCGGAATGTCGCTGGTCACTACCGAGTTGGCGCCGATCACGCATCGCTCGCCTACCGTGACGCCACTGGTGATCACCACGTGTGCGCCGCACCAGACGTTGTCGCCGACTCGCGTCGGCCCCTTGCTGGTGAAGCCCTGCCAGGGAACCGGTCGCACCGGGTCGTCGAAGCGATGGTTGGCGTCCGTGATCACGCAGCCGTTGGCGAACATGCAGTGTTCGCCGATCTCGACCAGCTCGAGTGCGGCCACCATCACATCGAGGTTGAACATCGTGCCGGTCCCGATCCGGACTCGGGCCGGCGCCGGCATCGTGATCCACGCGCCCGGCTCGAACAGCACATGAGCTCCAAGTTCGAGCCGGCCGTCACGCAGCGACTCGAGCACGTTTCCGTGGATCGGCCAGCGCGCGAATGCCTGCCGGCGCGCGAGCTCATAGTGGATTCGTCCGCGGTTCCACGGCACGCTGCTCTGCTCGTACCAGCGCCACTTCTGCGCCCAGAGCTTCGCCTCCGCGAGCAGCCCGGTCACGCCGCCACCGCAGCCCTCCTGCGTCCGCTGCGCACCGGACGCGTCGCCAGCAGCGGCTTCAGGAACTGGCCCGTGTAGGACTCGGGCACCGCCGCGATCTGCTCAGGCGTGCCACTGGCGATCAGCATCCCGCCCTCGTCGCCGCCCTCGGGCCCAAGGTCGATCAGGTAGTCCGAGACCTTGATCACATCGAGGTTGTGCTCGATCACCACCACCGAGTTGCCCGCGTCGACCAGCTTGTCGAGCACCTCCAGCAGTCGCTGGATGTCCGCGAAATGCAGACCCGTGGTCGGCTCGTCGAGGATGTAGATCGTCCGGCCCGTGGCGACCTTGGCCAGCTCGGCCGCGAGCTTCACGCGCTGCGCCTCACCGCCTGACAGCGTCGTCGCCGGCTGTCCGAGTCGCATGTAGCCGAGGCCGACGTCATTCAGCGTCTGCACCCGCCGCCTGATCTTGGGGATGTGGGCGAAAAACTCAAGTGCCTCGTCGATCGGCATCTCCAGAACATCTGCGATCGTCTTGCCCTTGAACCGAACCTCCAGCGTCTCACGGTTGTAACGCTTGCCGTGGCACTGTTCACACGGCACGTAGACGTCCGGCAGGAAGTGCATCTCGATCTTGATCTGGCCGTCGCCCTTGCAGACCTCGCAACGCCCACCCTTGACGTTGAACGAGAAGCGACCCTGCTTGTAACCGCGCGCCCGCGCTTCCGGCGTCTTCGCAAACAGGTCTCTGATCTGGTCGAACAGCCCGATGTACGTCGCCGGGTTCGAGCGCGGCGTGCGGCCGATCGGCGACTGGTCGACGGAGATGATCTTGTCGAGCTGCTCCAGCCCGCTGATCGCCGAATGCGCCCCCGCCCGCACACGCGTCTTGCTCAGCCGGTTGGCAGCAGCCTTGAACAGCACCTCGTTGACGAGCGTCGACTTGCCCGAGCCCGATACCCCGGTGACACTGCACAGCACACCAAGCGGCACCTTTACGTCGATGCCCTTGAGGTTGTTCTCGGCCGCGCCCCTGATCTCCACGTACCCGGCCGGCTTGCGTCGCTTCTTCGGCGGCTCGATCCGCCGGGTTCCGGCCAGGAACTGGCCGGTCAGCGACTCGGGAACCTGAGCGACCTCATCGGCCGTCCCCTGCGCGACCACATACCCGCCGTGCTCGCCGGCGGCGGGACCGATGTCGAGCACGTGGTCGGCTGCGCGCATCGTCTCCTCATCGTGCTCGACGATCAGCACCGTATTGCCGAGATCTCGTAGGCGTTCGAGCGTCGCGATCAGCTTCTGGTTGTCGCGCTGGTGCAGCCCGATCGAGGGTTCATCGAGGATGTAGAGCACCCCCACCAGGGAGGATCCGATCTGCGTCGCCAGCCGAATGCGCTGCGCCTCTCCGCCGGACAGCGTCGCCGACGCTCGTTCCATGCTCAGGTAGCCCACACCGACGTTCTCGAGGAAGCTGAGCCGCTCCAGAATCTCGCGCAGGATCAGGTTCGCGATGCGCCGGTCATGCTCAGAGAGCTCGAGCTCACGCACCCACTCCAGGGCCCGACGCGTGGACAGCGCCGTGAACTCGTGGATTGGCAATCCCGCGACCAACACCGCGCGCGATTCGGGCCGCAGCCTCGCCCCCTTGCAGTCCGGGCACGGCCGCAGCGTCATGTACTCCTCGATCTTCTCCTTGACGAACTCCGACTCGGTCTCGCGGTAGCGGCGCTCGAGTCCCTTGACGATTCCCTCGAACGCGGTCGTGTAATTGCGCCGGCGCCCGAAGCGATTGCGGTAGGCGACCTGGAAGCGATCACCGTTGGTGCCGTACATGAAGAAGTCGCGCTGGTCGTCGGGCAGTTCCGTCCAGGGGACGTCGAGGTCTACCCCGTAGCGCTCGGCGATCGCCTGCATCAATTGCTCGTAGTAGTCGGACGCGCTCGCCGCCCACGGCGCGATCGCGCCTTCACCGATCGACAGTTCCGGATCCGGCACGACCAGGTCCGGATCGATCTCCATCTGTGAGCCCAGGCCTGTGCATCGCGGGCATGCACCGTGCGGCGAGTTGAAGCTGAAGATCCTGGGCTCAAGCTCGACCAGGCTCGGCCCGTGCTCCGGACAGGCGAATTTCTCGCTGTACAGCTGCACCTGAGCCGCCCCGTCTCCGTCCACCAGTTCGATCTCCACCAGGCCGCCGGCCAACGCCACCGCGGTCTCGATCGAATCTGCCAGCCGCTTGCGCAGGTCCTCCTTCATCACGAGCCGATCGACCACGATCGAGATGTCGTGCTTGAACTTCTTGTCCAGCACGATCTCCTCATCCAGCCGGCGCAGCTCACCATCGATCTTCGCGCGCGTGAACCCCTCGCCGCGCAGCTCGTCGAGCTGCTTGCCGTACTCGCCCTTGCGGCCGCGCACGATCGGAGCCATGACCATGAACCGCATCCCCGCCGCCATCTCCATCACCTGATCGATGATCTGCTCGGCCGACTGCCCCGTTATCGGCCGGCCGCAGATGTGACAGTGGGGCTTCCCGATCCGCGCCCACAGCAGCCGCAGGTAGTCATAGATCTCCGTGACGGTCCCGACCGTCGAGCGCGGATTGCGTGATGTCGTCTTCTGGTCGATCGAGATCGCAGGTGACAACCCTTCGATCGAGTCGACGTCGGGCTTGTCCATCTGCCCCAGGAACTGCCGCGCGTAGGCGGACAGCGACTCGACGTAGCGGCGCTGGCCCTCGGCATAGATCGTGTCGAATGCCAGCGACGATTTCCCGGACCCGGACAGGCCTGTGATGACCGTCATCGAGTCCCGCGGAATCGCGACGGTGATGTCCTTGAGGTTGTGCTCCCGGGCTCCGGAGACGATCAGTTGGTCCACGACGTTGATCTTATTCAAGCGAACAGACGTTCCCCTAGGCCCGCCCCTCGGCCACAGCCAGGTCGAGTTCGCGCTTGAGGTCGCGGATCTCATCCCGCAGCTTGGCCGCGTACTCGAAACGGAGGTCCTCAGCCGCGGCCAGCATCTCCTCCTCGAGCTCGATGATCTGCCGCTCGAGCTCGGGCGGGGCCAATCTCCCGGCCGCCTCGCGCTGACGACGGCGCCGGGACTTCGGAACCTTCCCCGCCGACTGCAGGAACTCGGCGATGTCAGAGATTCCCTTCGTAATCGTCTCCGGCGTGATCCCGTGATCGCGGTTGTAGGCGAGCTGGATCTCGCGGCGCCGATCGGTCTCCTCGATCGCCGTCGTCATCGCGGCCGACTGCTTGTCGGCATACATCAGTACCTTGCCCTCGACGTTGCGCGCCGCCCGCCCGATCGTCTGAATCAGCGAGGTCGCGCCCCGTAGGAAGCCCTCCTTGTCGGCATCGAGGATCGCGACCAGCGACACCTCCGGGAGGTCGAGGCCCTCACGCAGCAGGTTGACGCCGACCAGCGCGTCGAACTCGCCGAGACGCAGCTCGCGGATGATCTGTATGCGCTCGAGCGTGTCGACCTCCGAGTGCAGGTAACGCACCTTGAAGCCCATCTCGAGCAGGTAATCGGTCAGATCCTCGGACATCTTCTTGGTCAACGTCGTGACCAGCACGCGCTCGTTGCGGTCGACCCGGACTCGAATCTCGTTCATCAGATCGTCGATCTGGTTCCTGGTCTCGCGCACCTCGATGTCCGGGTCGATGATCCCGGTCGGTCGCACGATCTGCTCGACGATTCGCTGTGAATGCGTCCGCTCATACTCGCCCGGAGTCGCCGACACGAACACCATCTGCGGGGTGATGCCGAGGAACTCCTGGAAGGTCTGCGGCCGGTTGTCCAGAGCGCTCGGCAGCCGGAAGCCGTAATCGACAAGCGTCTGCTTCCTGCTGCGATCGCCCTCGGCCATCCCGCCGATCTGCGGCACCGTCTGGTGCGACTCGTCGATGAAGCAGACGAAGTCATCCGGGAAGTAGTCCAGCAGGCAGTAGGGGCGCTCCCCCGGCTTGCGGCCATCGAGGATCCGGCTGTAGTTCTCGATGCCGCTGCAGAACCCCATCTCGCGCAGCATCTCCATGTCGTACTGAGTGCGCTGCCGGAGCCGGTGGGACTCGAGCAGCTTGCCGCTGGCCTCGAGCTCCCTGGTGCGCTCCTCGAGCTCCGCGCCGATCGCCGCGACCGCCTCCTCGATATGGCCCTCGCGCACGTTGTAGTGCGAGGCCGGCCAGATCGCGACGTGCTCGAGGTCGTCCTCGATCAGCTCACCCGTGACCGGATCGAAGTGCTGCAGGTGCTCGATCTCATCGCCGAACATGCTGATCCGGTAGGCCGTCTCCGCGTACGCCGGCCAGATCTCGAGCGTCTCCCCACGCACACGGAACGTGCCACGCGCAAGCGCCGTGTCATTGCGGTTGTACTGGATGCTGACCAGCTTTCTCAGCAGTCGGTCGCGATCGATCATCGAGCCCTTGACCAGGGTCTGCAGGTTCTCGTCGTAGACCTCGGGCGAACCGAGTCCGTAGATGCTGGAGACGCTCGCGACGATCAGCACGTCCCTGCGCGCGAACAGCGCCGCCGTGGCCGCATGCCGCAGCCGGTCGATCTCCTGGTTGATCGCGGAGTCCTTCTCGATGTAGAGATCCTTGCTGGGGACGTATGCCTCGGGCTGGTAGTAGTCGTAGTAGGAGACGAAGTACTCGACCGCGTTGCGCGGGAAGAACGTGCGGAACTCGTTACAGAGCTGCGCCGCCAGCGTCTTGTTGTGGGCGATCACCAGCGCCGGCCGGTCGACCTCGGCGATCGTCGCCGCCATCGTCATCGTCTTGCCGGTGCCGGTCGCCCCCAGCAGTGTCATCGCCCGTTCGCCCTGCGCGATGCCCTCAGCCAGGCTCCTGATCGCCGCCGGCTGGTCGGCGGTGGGGCTGAAGGTTGCGTCTAGCTCGAATCCCGGCACTGCCACCTGATGCTAGCGGCGGGGCGGTCAGCTTCTGACCGCATTGACACCCTGACGCCCGGCACCTGTTCGAGCGCCTCGTACACGGGAATGCGCTGAATGTGAACGCCGAGTGCGCGCCTCACCTCTGCATCCAGTTTGTGCGGAACGTCGCGGTCGATGATCTCGAGCGCCTGCCCGGGTGGGAGCGGGCCTCGGTAAGGCCGGTCGGCGGTCAGCGCCTCATACACGTCGGCGACGGCGAGCACCCGCATCGGCAGGTCAAGGTCCGCGGCGGTCAGCGACCGGGGATAGCCGCTGCCGTCGAGCTTCTCGTGGTGGTTGGCGGCCAGCTCGGCCAGCTCCGCAAAGCACGGTGCACGCTCGAGGATCCGCAGCGTGTGCAGCGGATGGGACCGCACGGCCTCAAATTCCTCATCAGTCAGCTTCCCGGGCTTGTCGAGAATCCGATTTGACACGGCGAGCTTGCCCGTATCGTGCAACAGCCCCGCGCGCCTCAGAATCCTGCGCTCGCCCGCGTCGAAGCCCAGGACCTCGGCGATCCCGTCGGCGATCTCAGCGACGCGCTCCGAGTGGCGAGCGGTGAACGGTGACTTGGCGTCGATCACCCGTGCGAACGCCTCAGCGATGCGGTCCAGCCGGGCGTCATCACCAACCAGGGCGAGATCCGGCGGCTCCCATTCAGACACGTCCGCAGCTTCGATCGAAGCCCAGAACTCGCGGTCGCCGCTGAAGTTCAGGAACGCGTCGACGAGCGTCGGGTCGAACCAGCGCCCGCGCCGCCGCTTGGCCACGCTGCGCGCCGCCCTGACGCCGCCGGCGGCGTGAAAGACCTCCATCGTCTGCGCGAGACAGAGGATGCGAGCTGGCAGCGGGATCGCTTCACCCGACAGGCCGTCGGGCATGCCGTTTCCATCCCAATGCTCGTCGAGGCTCCGGATCGCCGTCGCGGTCCGCTCGGAGAGGAACAGCATCCGTGCGATCTCGGCGCCACGATCACAACGCGCCTCCATGAATTTGCGGGTGACGTCACCCTCATTGCTGATTCCGCGCAGCACCTCGATCTTCCTCCGCAGTCCCGCCCCGGGTGCCACCGTGCGCAGTGACCACAGGAAGGCGGAGCGGCGGTCGCTCCAGTCGATCAGCTTGGAGGTCGCCTTCGCCTCGCGATCGTCAGCTGCGAACACGAGCGACATTCGGTTCGCGTTCGCTGAACAGCCGGCGTCCTTGAGCAGCAGCGCGTAGAACAGGTCGGAGCGCTCCTCCGCATCCAGGTCGAGTTCCGCCGCCAGACGCATCCCGATCAGACACGAACGCACAGCATGGCCCTGCGGCTGCCCCTCGGCGATGTCGAGCGCGTGCGACAGAGCACTGATCACTCCGGAAAGCGCAATCTCCTGCATCGTCGGACATATCGACTGCCATCTGGCGACACTTGAGCTGAGCGCCGACCGACGAATTTTGTTCGACGGGGAACCCGGGCGCATGGAGGATCGTCGCATCACGATCGAGATCACGAGCCTCGACGACGGGTCGCCAGTGTGACCTGTCTGCGCCATCGCCGACACTTGCCGGCCGTTGTCGGCAGGCGACCCCCTCGACTACGGCATCGCAGTCGAGGGTCTGATCCTCAGGGAACTCGAGTGAGCAGCCGCGAGGTTCGGCCAGCGTCAGCTGTAGCCGAGCTGTTGCGCGTAATGGATCCGGTAGGCGTGCTGCTTGCTGATGACCTCTGTCACGTAGGCACGGGTCTGTGAGATCGGGATGTCGCCGACCGTGAATGTCTGGTGGGCGGCACGCGCATTGGCCAGCCAGGTGTCGACATTGGTCTCGCCACCGTTGTATGCGGCGAGCGCGAGCACCTCACTTCCACCGTACTCATTCATGAGATACCGCAGGTAGTAGCTGCCGTAGGCGATGTTGACGGCCGGCGTGCCCAGGTCGGCGGTGCTGAACTCGGAGCCGCCTGAGCGATGCGCGAGGAACGTGGCGGTGGCCGGTTCGACCTGCATCAGCCCCAACGCACCGGTTGGAGATTCGCGCGGACGGAAGCGCGTCTCCGCGTAGATCACTGCCGCGATCAGAGCCGGATCCAGATGCTTATCGGCGGCCTGGACGCGGATGATCGACGCATAGCTGAGCGGTAGCGTGAAGTGCCGAATCGCGCGACGCGCCAGCGGCAGCAGCACGACCGCGCCGACGGCCGCGATCAGCGCAACGATCAGCAGCGCCGTCCAACGCCTCCGGCGCGCGGCGCCACGACCTGGACGCCCGCTGCGGGCGGTCGGGTAACTCGCCGTCCTCTGACTCACGCCCATGTTCATGCTCCCGTCGGGCTCACAAGCTCACCAGCCGAGCTCACACGTCCAGCATGGCAAGGATTGCCGACAGCTTGTCATCGAGTTCACCAACGTCGCCATCGTTGACAACGACGAACGTGGAACGTGCGGCCTTTTCGGCCTGGCTGAGCTGGCGGGCGTCGCGTTCGTCGAGCGCACGGTGCCCTCGGGCGCGGGCGCGAGCGTCACGGAGTTCTTCATCGGCGATCACTGCGATTGTCGCGTCATAGGCGGAATCGTTCCCTCCCTCGAACAGCAGCGGCACCTCCACCACCAACACACGCGGAGCCGGCACGATGCGGCTGGTCGCCTGACGCCATGCGGCCACACGGTCGTGCACCAAGGGCCACAACAGCTGCTCCAGCCAGGCGCGGTCCGCATCAGTCGCAAACGCGCGCTCTGCCAGCGCCCCGCGATCGACAATGCCGCCAGGCGCGACCTCCGGCCCGAACCGTCTGACCACGGCCCGGTGAACCGGCTCCGTCTCATATAGCTCGTGCACGATCGCGTCGCTTGAGATCACTGCGGCTCCGAGGCGCTCGAGCACGGCAAGGACAGTCGACTTACCTGCCCCGATTCCCCCGGTCAAAGCGATGAAGGGCGGCACGATAAACACCGTACCGCCCTTCAGAAAGCTCAGCTACGGCTGAGAGCCAGCCGGAACTCAGGACTCGGGCGCGACTTCCGCCTCAGCCTCGGGCGCGACTTCCGCCTCAGCCTCGGGCGCGACTTCCGCCTCAGCCTCGGGCGGGACTTCCGCCTCAGCCTCGGGCGGGACTTCCGCCTCGGTCTCCGGGGCCGCCTCAGTCTCGTCTGCCTCGGCAGCACCCAGTTCCGCCCCAATCGCGACATCAGCCTCGAGCGCGACGTCGGTGTCCGCGTTGGCGTCAAGCGCAACCTCGGTCTCGGACTCGGGCTCGAGCGACCCGGCCTCAGCCTCGAATGACTCGGCCTCGGGCTCTGGGGCCAATGCCTCGGGCTCTGGGTCCAATGACTCAGCGTCAACCTCGGCGGCGGGCTCTTCCGCGAAGACATCCTCGGACAGACCCAGGTCGGGCACGTCCTCGATCTCGTCGGCTGCGGGCGCGACGATCGGGCGAACCGGGAGCACCTGGCCCTCGACCCGCTTGATCGAAAGCGACAGCCGCCGGCGCTCAGAGTCGATCTCCAGGATCTTGACTCGCACGGGGTCACCCGGCTGGATGATCTCGCGCGGGTTCTCGACGTGGTGCTGAGCCAGCTCCGAGATGTGAACCAGGCCCTCGACTCCGTCGAGGATCTCCACAAAGGCGCCGAAGGTCACGACCTTCGTGACCGTGCCCTCGAGCTCGTCGCCGATGTTGTAGGTGTCCACCACGCGCTGCCATGGATCCTCCTGGGTCTGCTTGAGACCGAGGGAGATGCGCTGGCGATTGCGGTCGATGTCGAGCACCTTGACCGACACCGTGTCCCCGATGTTGAGGATCTCCGATGGGTGGTTGACGTGCGACCAGGACAACTCCGAGATGTGGATCAGACCGTCGATCCCGTCGAGATCGACAAAGGCGCCGAAGTCGACGATGTTCGAGATCACGCCCTCCACGACCTGGCCTGGCTGCAGACGGTCGAGGATCCGCTCGCGGTCCTCCTTGCGCTGCTCCTCGAGCACCGCGCGGCGCGACAACACGACGTTGTTGCGCGAGCGATTGAGCTCGATGACCTTGCACTCGATCGTCGTACCCATGTACTCGTCGAGATTCGGAACGCGGCGGATGTCGACCAGAGACGCGGGCAGGAAGCCGCGCACGCCAAGGTCGATGATCAGGCCGCCCTTGACCACCTCGATGACCGATCCCTCGACCGGCTCGCCCGACTGGGCGGCGGCCTCGATGCGGCGCCAGGCCTTCTCGAAGCGGGCGCGCTTCTTGGAGAGGATCAGCCGGCCGTCCTGGTCCTCCTTGGTGAGGACCAGAGCGTCGACCTCTTCGCCGAGTGAGACTTCCTCGCCGGGATCGACCGACTTGCGGATCGAGAGTTCATTGGAGGGAATGACGCCCTCAGACTTGTAGCCGATGTCGACGAGCACCTCGTCGTTGTCGATGCGCACGACATGGCCGGTGACGACGTCGCCCTCCGAGAAGGGGTGGATCGTGGCGTCATAGTTGGGGACGATCGTGCCGTCAGGCTGCTCGAGCAGCAGGCCGTTGGAGCCTTCGACGACCTTCAAATCCTGAAGTTCGGTTGGATTGGGAGCTGTGATGGTTGACATGTGGACACCCGAGTGTAGCCAGGCATCAGTTCTGGCGGCAGGCCGTGGCGCGGGCCGTGGCGCACGCAGTGGCACACGAAGATCACATACCACACGCGCGCGCCTATCATCGGGCCCGCGATGCCGACACGAGCCACCAAACGCGGCGCTGAACGTACCGCGATTGACCGTGACTGCGATGTGCTGATCTGCGGCGCCAGCTTCGCCGGGCTTGCGACCGCCGGCGAGCTCGTCAAGACCGGCGCCAGGGTGATCGTGATCGATCGCTATGAGATCGGCGAGCGACAGACATCCGCCTGTGGCATCCCGACCAGCTGGCTGCAGGCGCTCGATCTGATGGGCGCGCATCAGCAGCGGTTCGGCGAGCTGGTGATCCACACGCCACACGTGACGATGCGCTATGAGCTGCCCTGGACGTTCAGCACGTTCGACTATCGGAGGCTCTGCGGCCTGCTGTGGGAGCGTCTCCCGGGTGACCGCTTCGAGTTCGAGACCGCCAAGGTCGACGGTCGCGACGGCGACACGGTGCACACCGACCGCGGTGACATCCGCGCGCCACTGATCGTCGATGCGCTCGGATGGCGCCGTGTGCTCGGCTCTGGCGCGCCGATCCAGCCACCGGAGGCCTACCTCTCACGTGGCCTCGAGGTCCATCCTGCTGGTCACGGCGACGAGCTCGAGATCTGGATCGACCGCAGATACGTCCCCGCCGGATACGGCTGGAGTTTCCCCGCCGACCAGGAGGTGCGAGTCGGCGTCGGGTCGTTCGATCCCCGCTTCCACGTCAAGGACACGACCCTGGAGCTGGCGCGAGACCTCGACCGTGAACCGATCCGCTACCAGGGCAACTGGATCCCCCACCGGATTCGCGAGGCGATCGAGGGCGACATCTTCTTCGCCGGCGACTCAGCCGGGCACTGCCTGCCGTTGACCGCTGAGGGAATCCGGACCGCGCTCTACTTCGGCATCGCCTGCGGCCGCGAACTCGCCGGGGTGCTCGCGGATCGCCAGACCAAGGGCGACGCGCTGGCCCGCTATGGCGCCTTCAGTGCCATCCATCGCTGGAAGTTCGAGTGGTTGCTGCGCGTGCAGCAACTGGTCCCGCGCGTCCCGCCCCGCCTGCTCTCGCCGTCACTGCGGGCGCTGGGCACCAAGCGTTTCGTCGACTGGTCCTTCAACCACTATCTGGAGATCGCTCACCCGTCGTTCGTGACGGGCTGATTACGGCCGGCTCGCCGCTGCTTCACCGGCCTACCCAAGCGCGCTCACTTGGCCGACAGCCAGTCCGCGCCGACGCCGGCCTCGACCGCCAGCGGCGGATCCATCGTGTAGGCGGCCTCCATCTCCCGGATCGCGAGCGCTCGCACCCGCTCGGCCTCATCGGCCGGGCCCTCGAACAGCAGCTCGTCGTGGATCTGCAGGATCAGCCGAGTGCGCAGACCCTCGGCTGTGAGCGCGCCGTGAGCCCGGACCATCGCGATCTTCATGATGTCGGCGGCGGTCCCCTGAATCACCATGTTGACCGCGAAGCGCTCGCCCTGCTTGCGCATCTCCCAGCGTCGGGCGCGCAGCTCCGGCACCTGGCGGCGCCGCCCGAACAGCGTCGAGACGTAGCCGTGCTCAGTACCCTGCTCGATCGTCTCGTCGATGAAGCGCTTGACGGCCGGGAAGCCTGAGAGGTAGCGCTGGATGAATTCATCGGCCTCCGACTGTGGGATGTCAAGGCGATCGGCCATGCCGTAGGCGGAGAGCCCATAGACGATCCCGTAGTTGATCATCTTCGACTTCGAGCGCATGCCCGGATCGATCTGATCGGCGGTGACGTCGAAGACTCGCATCGCCGTGGCCGTGTGCACGTCCTCGCCGCGCCTGAAGATCTCCTTGAGCACGTCCTCGCCGGCGATCTGTGCAAGCAACCGCAGCTCCACCTGCGAGTAGTCGGCGCTGACCAGCAGGTTGCCGGGCTCAGCCACGAAACAGGCGCGGATCTCACGGCCGAGCTCGGTCCGGATCGGGATGTTCTGCAGGTTCGGGCTGTTGGAGGAGAGCCGCCCGGTGGCCGCCGCCGTCTGGTTGAAGGTCGTGTGGATGCGACCATCGCCGGCGATCAACAGCGGGAGCGCGTCGAGGTAGGTCTGAGCCAGCTTGGTGAGCTCGCGCCAGCGCTCGATCTTCGGAATGATCGGATGCTCGTCCCGGATCGCCTGCAGCACGCGCGCGTCGGTGCTGTAACCGGTCTTGCCCCGCCGTTTGCGTGACAGGCCCAGCTTCCCGAACAGGATCTCCTCCAGCTGTCGCGGGGATCCGAGCGTGAACTCCTCCTCGGCGAGCTCGAAGATCTCCTGCTCGAGCGCGTCGGCCTCAAGCTTGACGCGCGCGGAGATCATGGCGAGCCGGTCGGTGTCGATCTTGAGTCCCGGCCACCTCCATGTCACGCAGGATCGGGACGAGCGGCAGCTCGACGTCGTTCATCAGCTCGCTCAGTCCGCGGCCGCGTAACTCCTCGCGCTGCCAGTCTGCCAGCTGACGCACGAGTACCGCATCGGCGCCGGCGTGATCAAGGTTCGGAGGAGCGCCGAACCCGCGCTCCTCCGTCAGCTCACGGAACGGATACGCACGCCGAGCCGGCTCGAGCAGGTACGCGCCTATCTCGGTGTCGTGCGCGAACGTCTCCGGCACCGACCCCAGGGACTTCGCATCGTGCGCGATCACGGGCCGCTTGCCGAGCGCCTCGACCACTGCCTCCGGCCCCTCGCACGGGCCCGCCAGCAGCGCATCGCCGGCCAGCACCGCGAAATGCCACTCCGGGCTGTCGCCGAACAGCGCCCCTTCGGGGGCGTCGGGCGGACGCACCGCCAGCGCGGCCTCATCGTTTCCAGTGAGCGCAGCGACATCCTCGACGGCGGCACCACGCAGCTTGAAGGATGGCGCGGCAGTACCAGCACCGGAACTCGCGTCAGCAGGTGACGGGGCTGGTGCTGCCTCGTCAACGCCAAAGGCGTCTTCCAGCCGTCTCAGCGGATCCCGCAACTCGAACTGCCGGAATGTGTCGCGCAGCTGCGAGCGGTCGGGCGACTGCGTGACCAGCTCGCTGAGGTCGAGTTCCACCGGGATATCGCGCTTGGCGGTCGCGAGCTGCTTGGACAGGCGGGCATCTTCGGCGTGCTTGGTGAGGTTCTCCTTGCGCTTGGCGCCGGAGATCTGATCGATCGAGGCCAACACCTGCTCCAGCGAGCCGAACCGCTGCAGCAGCTCGGCGGCGGTCTTGTCGCCGATGCCGGGAACTCCGGGAATGTTGTCGCTCGTGTCGCCCTTGAGGCCGATGAAGTCGGGAACGAGCTCCGGCGGGATCCCGTAGCGGTCGATCACGCCCTGGGTGTCGTAGATCCTGGTGTCGGTGATACCACGGCCGGGAGCCATGATCCTGGTCGTTTCATCGACCAGCTGGAACGCGTCGCGGTCGCCGGTCAGGACCATCACGGGGATTGGGGCTCCGTCGGCGCGCGCATGCTTGGCGACCTCTGAGATCGAGGCGATCACGTCGTCGGCCTCGTAGCCGTCGACCCGCAGGTTGCTGTAGCCAAAGGCCTCGATCAGCGGCTCGAAGTGCGGCCACTGCTCCTTCAGCAGGTCAGGCCGGCTGGAGCGTTGCGCCTTGTACTCGGGGTAGAGCTCCTTGCGGCCCGTGTAGCCACCATCCCAGACGACGATCGTGGGCCGCTGGCCGTGTTCGGTAAGGATCTTGACCAGCATCGAGGCCAGCCCGAAGATCGCGTTGGTCGGGATGCCGGTCGAGGTGGCGATCGACTCCGGCAGCGCGAAGAACGCCCGGTAGGCGAGGCTGTTGCCGTCGATCAGAAGCAGCTCGTCGGCATTCCCGGGCCTGGTCGCGGGCGCGGCTGTGGACATGGTCGTCATCGGGGTCACGGTATCGGGCGCGAGCGACGCCGTGCGAGCGACGCCGTCGTCAGCCGCGAGCGAGGCTCGGTGTGATCAGCGAGCGCTGCGCTTGGGAAGCGGACCCTCGGTCTTCCAGAGCGAGCCGGGCCGACCCGGCAGCAGCAGCACGATCAGTAGCCCGACGACGGTCAGCAGCAGCCCGAACGCGAGCCCGAGCCGCTCGCCGTAGCCCTTGCGCTCCGCTACCCAGGCGCCGATCGCGGCCGACAGCAGCCACGCGAACAGCAGGTACAGGCCCTTGATCCCGATCAGCGCGAAGATCGCCATCGGATCAGGCTCCCAGGTAGGCGCGTTGGACTTCAGGGTCGGTGCGCAGCTTGTCGGAGTCGCCCTCGAGCACGACGCGGCCGGTCTCCATCACGTAGCCGCGCTGTGAGACGTCAAGCGCGTAGTTGGCGTTCTGCTCGACCAGCAGGATCGTCGATCCCGCCGCGATTGATCTCGCCGATCGTCTCGTAGATCCGCTGCACGAGAATCGGCGCGATGCCCATCGACGGCTCGTCGAGCAGCAGCAGCTTCGGCTTGGCCATCAGCGCGCGGCCCATCGCGAGCATCTGCTGCTCGCCGCCGGACATCGTGCCCGCCTTCTGCTTCTCGCGCTCCTTGAGCCGCGGAAACAGCGTCGAAGACGCGCTCCAGGTCGTCCGCCGACGGTCGGGTCGCCGCGACGCCGGTGGGCGCCGAGGTCGAGGTTCTCCCGGACGGTCATCCGCGGAGAAGCAGTGGCGCCCCTCCGGGGAGAGCGCGATGCCGCGGTCGACGATCTCATGCGCCGGCACGCGCGTGATGTCCTCGCCGTCGATCACGACACTCCCGCTGCTCGCCGGCGTCAGGCCGGTGATCGCGCGCAGCGTCGTCGACTTGCCGGCGCCGTTGGAGCCGATCAGCGTGACGACCTCACCCTCCTCGACCGTCAGCGACACGCCCCTTCAGCGCCTCGATCCCGCCGTAGTGTGCGTGGATGTCGTTGACCTCGAGCAGCGCCATCGTCGTCAGCTCCTGCTTCCCGAGGTAGGCCTCGATCACCCGCTGGTTCGCACGCACCTCTGCGGGCGAGCCCTCGGCGATCTTCTCGCCGTGGTCCATCACGGTGATCTGCTCGGAGACGCCCATCACGACCTTCATGTCGTGCTCGATCAGCAGGATCGTGAGGCCGAGGTCGTCGCGCATCTTCTGCATGAAGTCCTTGAGCTGCGTCGGACTCCTGCGGGTTCATTCCCGCGGTCGGCTCGTCGAGCAGCAGCAGCTTCGGCTCGGAGGCGAGCGCTCGCGCGATCTCGACACGGCGCTGGTCGCCGTAGGAGAGCTCGCTCGGCATAGCGGTCAGCCGAAGCCGTTCGAGATCCCGACGTAGTCGAGCAGCTCGCGGGCCCGCGCCTCGGTCTCGCGCTCCTCGCGGCGCACCCATGCGGCGGCCGGAAGATCGATGCCGAACAGCCCCGCGCGCATCCGCGAGATGGCGGCCGATCATCACGTTCTCGGTCGCGGTCATCGCGCCGAACAGGCGGATGTTCTGGAAGGTCCGGGCGACCCCGAGCTTCGGTGATCTTGTCCGGTCGCGACCGCGCTGATGTCCCGGTCCGTCGAACAGGATCCGCCCAGACGTCGGCTTGTAGAGGCCGGTCAGCATGTTGAACAGCGTCGTCTTGCCGGCGCCGTTGGGGCCGATCACCGACACGATCGAGCGCTCCGGGATCTCCAGCGAGACGCCGCCGACGGCGGTCAGCCCGCCGAACACCTTGACGACGTCCTCGACCCGCATGATCGCGGCGCTGCCGTGCGGCGGCGCGGCGCCCGTCGCGCTCATGCCGCCCGGTCACCGCCCCGGACGACGGCTCGCTGCAGCTCGGTCTGCTCGGGCGCGACGTCGCCCGACAGCTCGAGTTTGCGTCGCTCGCTCCGGCCACAGGCCCTGCGGCCGCAGGACCATCACGATCACCAGCAGGAAGCCGTAGATGCCGATGCTGAGATCGGTCAGGTCGAAGTTCAGCCCGAACGTGTGCGGCAGCGTGTTGAGCACGTCCGGGATCAGGTAGTAGTTGATGTAGGAGATCACCAGCGCGCCGAGCGACCGCGCCCGGGATCGAGCCGAGCCCGCCGAGGATCACCATCGAGACACGAAGATCGAGAACGTGAACGGGAACTGCGAGGCGTTGACCGTCTGGTCGAAGTCGGCGAGGAACGCGCCGGCCATGCCGCCGAAGGCGGCGCCGATCGCGTAGGCCAGCAGCTTGGTCTTGACCAGCGGGATGCCCATCGACACGGCCGCGACCTCGTCCTCGCGCAGCGCGATCCAGGCGCGCCCAGGCGCGAGTCGCGCAGCCGGTAGGCGACGAACACGGACGATCAGGCGATCGCCAATATCAGCCAGTACCAGGGTCTCAGGCTCAGCAGGCCGAACGTCCCGATCCCGGGGAAGTACGGCAGGTCCAGCGCCGAGATGCCGAGGTTGCCGGCGGTCAGCGTCTGCCCGCTCCACAGATGGATCGCCGAGCCGTTGACCGACCAGCGTGCCGATGATCTCGCCGAAGGCGAGCGTCACGATCGCGATGTAGTCGCCGCGCAGCCGCAGCGTCGGCAGGCCGATGATCATGCCGGCGATCGAGGTGACGATCACCGCGCAGATCAGGATCAGGATGAAGTTGAGGTGGATGCCGATCGATGCCCGGCGGCGCCGAGGAGAGGACGTTGACGTGCGCGGCGAAGAAGAAGCTCGAGGCGAACCAGCCGACCGCGTAGGCGCCGATCGCGTAGAAGGCGACGTAGCCGAGGTCGAGCAGACCGGCGAAGCCGACGACGATGTTGAGCCCGAGCGCCATCACCACATACGCGAGCGCGATGATCGTCGCGTCCAGGAAGCCGCTGGCCTGCGAGAACAGGAACGGGAACACGATCAGGAACGCCGATCCCCAGCGCGACGCCGGGCCGCGACCAGTCGCCGCCGACCCAGCGCGGGGCCGCTCGGCACGCGCTTGAGCCAGCGCGTCGCGCCACTCCTGCATCTGTGCCCTGAGCTCGTTCATCCGGCCTCCCGCGTCTCCTCGCCGAGCAGGCCGCGCGGACGCAGCACCATCACCAGGATCAGATAGACGAAGATCACGGCCTCGGTCCACTGCGTGCCGAGGCGGAAGTCCGACAGCTGCTGGACGATGCCGATGATCAGCCCGCCGAGCACGGCGCCGCGGATGTTGCCGATGCCGCCCATCACCGCGGCGGTGAAGGCGAACAGGCCGGCCTGGAAGCCCTGGAAGTACCAGATGTTTGCGTCGTACAGCGCGATAGATGAGGCCGGCCGCGCCGGCCAGCATGCCGCCGAGCATGAACGTCAGCGAGATCGTGTTGTTGACGTTGATCCCCATCAGCCGCGCGGCCTCAGGGTCCTGAGCGGTGGCGCGCATCGCGCGGCCCGGGCGCGGTGCGAGCTGACGAACCAGTTGAGCCCCATCACCAGCGGGATCATCAGCGCCGATCGCGAGCACGTCGCGGCGGTGCACGGCGACGCCGGAGATGTTGAAGACCGTGTCGCCTCGCGTGCACGAGGTCGGCGACGGCGACCGGGTTGCCGCCGTGCCACAGCAGGCCGACGTTCTGGAGCACGAACGAGAAGCCGATCGCGGTGATCAGCGGCGCCAGCTTCGGCGCGTTGCGCAGCGGCTTGTAGGCGACGCGCTCGATCAGCACGTTCAGCGAGCCGGTGACGAGCATCGTGACGATCAGCGTCAGCGAGCAGGCCGAAGACCACCCCGAGCGGCCCGGTCGCGAGCGTCAGGCCGAGCGCGGCCCAGACGTGCCGCGCCGGTGAACGAGCCCATCATGAAGACGTCGCCGTGGGCGAAGTTGATCAGCTCGATGATCCCGTAGACGAGCGTGTAGCCGATCGCGATCAGCGCCCAGATCGAGCCGTTGGACAGGCCCTCGAGCAGGTTGAAGCCGATCAGCGAGAGGTCGTGATGGATGACGGCGTGACCGCTGTTGGCGACGCCGGCCTGGTAGCCGACGATCAGGTCGTGCAGCGTGTAGTAGACCGGCAGCGCCAGCAGCGCGAGGATCAGCCCCCAGGAGCCGATGTGCCTGCGCAGGAACTGCAGCGGTCCGGCTGCGCGGCTGCGCACCGTGTCGAGTGATGTGGTTGCTGACAAGGCAGTGGTTATCTCAGAAACGGGGCGGGGCGGGCACCCGGCGCCCGCCCCGCCGGTCGTGCACGAACGCCTCAGATCTAGGAGACGCTTGAGGTACTTCGTCGGCTTCAGGGTCTTGTAGAACGTCTGGTTGTCCGCTTGCCGCTCTTCGTCGGGGTCAGCTTGTAGAGCCCGTACGACGTGAGCGTCGTGTCGCCGGTCTTGTTGATGCTGAACTTGCCGAGCACCGAGTTCAGGTTCTTCGTCTTGAACAGCGCCTTGACGAACGCCGCCTGCAGCGCCTTGCCGCTCAGGCCGGCCTTGACCTTCGCCAGCGCGTGGATGCCCAGCTCGGCGGACGCGTAGCCGTAGATCGAGTACGGGTCCGGGTTGGAGACCCCGTAGGCCTTCTTGTAGGCTGCGAGGAACTGACTTGCCGCCCGGGTAGGCCTTCATGTTCAGCGTCGCGACGGTGCAGAGCACCGGAACCGTGGTCGCCCACGCCGACGCGCACATGCCGTCAGGACCGAGGATCTTCGCCTTCGGCAGCGCCGCGTGAACGGCGGTCACGAACGCGGTGCCACCGACCCTTGAGGTCGTGGCGCTCAGCTCGACGCACTGGGCGCCGTTCGGACGCGAACTTCTGGGCGACCGAGGTGTAGTCCGACTCGACGCTGGCGTCGCTCTGGACGTAGACGACCTTGATGCCGTACATGCTTGCCGTGGCCTTGAGCACGGCCGCGAGGCCGGCGCCGTAGGCCTGGGTGTCGTCGAAGACCGCCAGCTTCTTGCAGCCGAGCTGCTTGAGCGCCTGCAGGTCCGCGGCGCCCTGGATCGTGTCGATCGGCACGATGCGGGTGTAGGTGCGCTTGCCGGTCGGGAAGTACTTCTGCGGCTCGCCCGGGGCGGTGACGCCCTTGAGCGAGGCCGTCAGGCCGACGTAGGTGTTGGCCGGGCTGTCCTGCGCGATGCCCGCGTCGTTGAGGATCGGCATCGAGACCTCGGAGGCGCCCGAGTTGAACTCGCCCATGTAGTAGACGGCCTTCGAGTCGCTCGCGGCCTTGCGGGCGTCGGCGCTCGGTCGCCTCAGGCGTCCACTGACCGGCCGCCGCGGTGGCGTCGTTGAGCGATGTGTACTTGATCGTGTAACTGCCGGCCTTGTTGCCCGCCTGCTTGAGCGCGAGCTTGATGCCGTTGACCGCCGGACCGGTCTGCGCGGACGACGAGCCCGACAGCGGCAGGCTCGAATAGAAGTCGACAGTGCTGCCCGCGGACGCGGCCCTGGCGATCTTCGCCGATGAGTTCGCGGCACCGCCTACACAGGCTGCTGCCACTACTGCAACCGCTATCGCCGTCCTGACGGTTGCGGGTTTCTTGATGCGACGCATGACTCCCCTTTGTGTCTTGCTTCTGACTGGCTTTTGGCCAACTTCACCGCTTGGTTGCGGCAGAGTAACGAGGCAGCCTACCCCCAAGCTTTGGCCTTGTGTATAAGGTTCTGCCGGATATTGGCGCCTTTAACGATGCGTTAACGAACCATATCCGGCTCTTCGGCGGATCTGCTGGCGACGATCGGCCCAGCCGATCAGAGCACCTGCAGCGGATTCAGCGTCTTCAGGAACTGGAACTTGTCATCCTTGACCGCCCACAGTCCGTAGTCGTTTGAGGCCAGGTCACCGTTCGGCTTGAACGTGTATTCGCTGAGCGCGGCCGGTGGGCGCGTGCCGACGGTCAGGGCTTGGCGTACGGCAGCGCGGTTGTCGCGCCCCGATCCAAGGCCCTGGAAGGCAACGATCGCCAGCTGTCCGGCCTGATACCCGTAGAGCGCGAACGCGGTCGGCTCGGGTGCCTTCTTGCCGTAGTACTGGCGGTACTGCGTGGCGAATTCCGTGCCGGCCTTCCCGTATTGCTGCAGCGGACGGTACGGCGAGGTGCAGTACAGGCGCTCGACGATCGTCGGATCGCCGTTTCGCAGGGCGTCGAGCCATGCGTCGTTACAGAGCGCGGTGGTGCCAAGGATCGGCATCGTCGACATCTGCGTATGAATCTCCTTGATGAGTGCGATCGAAGCGGGCGTCGAGCGCCCGGTCATCACGAAGCAGTTGACTCCGGCGCCGCGCAGCCCATCGACGTAGGTCGGATAGTTCTTCTCGGCCGTGCCCGGCGCGGCGTTCACCGGCCATGACAGCCCATACTTGCTGATCGCGGTCTTCTTGAGCGCCTGTACCATCGCCGGGCCGTCGACCTGGCTGCCGAACGACGCGGCTGCCGCGTGGGTGCAGTCGAGCGACTTCAGCTGCTCGATCGCGGCTGACGCCTGCACCAGGTCGTCGGGAATCAGCCGCAGCAGCGTGAATGGATGCGATGGATAGAAGACCCCGGGCTCGTGCGGTTGTGTGATCCCCGGCAGGTTGGTCGTGAGCCCCGGATACGGGCTGCCGGGCGTGATCTGCATGATCCCGGCCTGGTTGAGGATCGGCAGCGAGAGCTTGGTCGCGCTCGAGGCCATGTCGCCGAAGTAGAGAACGGCGTTCGGGTCGGCCGCAGCCGCCTCAGCGTTTGCCTGAGCGCGGCCCAGGGACGAGCCGTTCCTGGGTATGAGTTTGATCTGGTAGGGCCCGACTCGGTAAGGGGTCGCGGTCGAGCCAAACGCCAGTTTGATGCCCTTCAGGAGCATCTCCGACTCGGCCATGTGCGAACCGCCGCCCGGAAGGCTCACGTAGATGTCGACCCGATGCGGGTCAAGCGACGGCGGCGTGGTGTGCTTGGTCGGCAGCGTCACCCAGTGACTCGAGCCGCAGGCGGCGACCGCGCAGGCACACAGCGCAGAGACACCCAGCAACCGCAGAACTCGCATCAACCCCTCACCGTCTTCCAATACCGAAGCTCACCGCTGACAACACGGTAGACGTCGTAGCTGCGAAGGCTCGTGTTTCCCGAGGGTTTGATCTGAAACCGGCCGAGCGGGCTGTCCCGGGGTCCCAGGCTGAACAGTGCCTTCACCACGGCCACGCGCCTGGCATCGTGATGACCGTCGTCGGTCGCCCTGCGGATCGCGGCCAGCACCAGCTGCATCGCCTCGTAGCCGTCGATCGCGGCGGGTTCAGGCGTGCCGAAGCCCTGCCGCTGGTACGCGGCGACGAACGACCTGGTCAGCGAGTTGGTGGCCGGATCGCCCCCCGGCGCCGTGATCAGCAGGCGGCGGCCGACATCGGCCGGGATTCCGCGCACGGGCGGGGCCGGATCGGTGAAGCTGGTCTCGGCCAACCCGGAGGTGGCGAACAGGCGCACGGTCGGATTCTCGCGCGCGACCTGGGTGACGAGCCTGACCGTGTTCTCGCCGCCCAGCGCTGCGATCAGAACGCAGTTGGCGCCGCTGGCGGCAATCGTCCGGGCGTTCGAGATGTAGCTTGATGCACCCGTGTAATACGACTGCTGGCCGACCACCGGCAGGCCCTCGGTCTGAGCGGCCGCCAGGTAGGCCTGCTTGGCGGCGTCGCCGTCGTACTCGCCGTCGCTGACCGCGTAGCTTCGCGTGCAACCGAGGCTCTTCTGCAGCCGGACCTGGGCGAGCGCCTGGATGTAGTCGCTCGGCACGACACGCGCGAACGTGCGCAGGGCCGTCGGGTAGAAGGCCTGCGGCTCGCCAGGCGCCGATCCGGGCCCGTCCGAGGTCAGGCCCACGGCGCTGCTGTAGGGGCTGACCTGAGCGATGCCGAGCCGGTTGAGGACCGGGAGCGAGATGCCGCTGGCGCCGGAGTTGAAGTCGCCGACGTAAGCGATCGTGGTGGGGTCCGCGGCCGCCGTCTGAGCGGCGAGCTGTGTGGCCGGTCCGCTCCACTCGTGGCCACCGGGAGACACGTCGTCAAGCGTCCGCATCAGGATCCGGTAGCGCCCGATGCGGGCGCCGATCTGATCGAGCGCGAGCGTCGTGCCGTTCACCACCGCCTGGCCGCTGACCGCAGATCTCCCGGTCAGCGGTCCCGCGACATAGACGGTGAGGCGGTCGCCGTGGATCCGGTTGCCCGGCGGCGGCGCGGTTGTCGCGGTCTTGTTCCCGGGAGTGCTGCCCGGGTCGCCGCCGGCGCCACCACAGCCGGCGAGCACGGACGCCAGCGCAACCACGGCGAGCAGGGCCGCGATCCGCCGGGCGCTCATCTCAGCTCTTGGACGCCGCCGTGAACGGCACGAGTTGACCCCCGCGCATGCGCGCGAAGACGAACGCGTCAAGGCTGGTGTTTCCGCTGCCGTTGTCGATCGAGTAGGGGCCCACGACTGACACCTTGACCTTCAGGTTCAGGAAGCCCTTGATGATCGCGCCGCGCTGGTCCGCGTCCTTGCCCTCGAGCTTGATCACCTCGAGCAGCGCGGACATCGCCTCGTAGCCGAAGATCGCCTCGGTGTTGGGCGCGTGCCCGTACGCGGCCTTGAACGCGGTCACGAAATCCCGGCCCTTCGTCGGCAGCTTCGCCGGCATGAATCCCGGGATCGAGACCGTCAGGTTGCGGACCGACGGGGAGATCGCCGAGGTGAAAGCTGTGCTGTTGAGCGACGAGCTGCCGAACAGTCTTGCGCTGGGCTGGGCGTGGGCCACCTGGTTGAAGAACTTGGCGGCGGCAGCGGGGTCGGTGGCTCCGTAGAAGTCAGCAGTGGCGCCGCTCTCCGACGAGGCGGACGTCAGACCCGCAGCGCTCGCGTCAGCGCGCACGGCGTCAGCCAGGAGCGGCCGTAATCGCTGCCGTCGTTGGCGACGAACAGGCTCTTCACGGACTGCGCCTTCATCTCCGCGACCAGTGCCTTGGCCTCGACGGCCGAGCTGGGCACGACTCGAGCAAAGGTGCGGCCGTACGTGCCCCAGGACTGGAAATAGGTCTTGGGCGCGTCAGCAACGGCCGGAGTGCTCTGGCTGAGCTCGAGCGCGGTGTCGGTCGGGCTGACCTGCAGCAGGCCGAGCGCGTTGGTGATCCCGGCTGTCTGGTCAGATGTGCCCGGCGCGATCTCACCTAGGTAGGCGATCGCGGTCTTGTCGATGATCGCCGAGCGCGCGTTGTCGGAAACCTTCGCGCCCGCGTTCGCCATCACCACCCTCAGCCTGTAGGCGGTGACCTCGCTGGAGTGCTCCGTGAAGGCCAGCCGCTCGGCGTCGACGACATCCTGTGCCGCCTGGTCGTGGGCGAGGGTCGTCGGGTCGCTGATGTAGATCCTCAGCGTGTTGCCGGTGACCGTGACCGAGCTGGAGGAGGATGATCCGGACTGGCTGCAGCCTGCGACGGCCAGCGCAGCCAGGCACGCGGCGCCCGCGGTACGAGCGCCCGGCTGCGGACAGGCACTACGAGTCTTTCCGACTCGACAGGTACGGCCCGACGTTACGCACGCCGGTCACGATCAGCACCAGCACGATCGCAATCAGGAGCGCGTCGAAGCCTGAGACGTTGAGCGCCCACAGGACGATCCAGATGACACAGGCCAATGGTTCCGCTGATTACAAATGCCATCGGCGGAGATCCTAGCCGAGTCACGCGACGCCCGGCAGCCGGCGGCGCGCTACGCGGCCAGCGCGGCGGCGAACGCCGCCACGAGCTCGTGCACCGCGGCCGCCGGGTCGGCGGACTCGCCGGCCGCACGCACCAGCCGGCTGCCGACGATCACCCCGTCGGCGCCCGCCTCGGCGGCCGCCGCGGCCTGCTCCGCGGTGCCGATCCCGAACCCGACGGCAACCGGCACGTCGGTTTGTGCGCGCGCGTGCGCAAGCACGTCGGGGAGCGCTCGGCGTTGGCACCGCGCTCGCCGGTCGTCCCGGTCACAGAGACGGTGTAGAGGAAGCCGCGTGCACTCGCGCCGATCCGCGCAAGTCGCGACTCAGGCGTGGTCGGCGCGACCAGCGCGATCAATGCGAGACCGGCCGCCTCGCAGGCGCGCGCGAAACGGCTCGGACTCCTCGAGTGGCAGGTCGGGAACGATCAGCCCGCTGGCACCGACACCCACGAGCAGGTCGATGAAGCGCTCGATGCCCCGGGCGAAGACGAGGTTCGCGTAACACATCACCACCACCGGCACATCCGCGGAGACCTCGCGCGCCACACCGAGCGTCTCGACGACGTTGGCGCCGGCGGCCAGCGCCTGCACCGCGGCGGCGTGGATCACGGGCCCATCGGCGAGCGGGTCTGAGAACGGGATGCCGAGCTCGATCAGATCCGCCCCGCCGTCGACATAGGCGCGGGCGATCTCACGCGAGCGCTCGAGGTCGGGGAAGCCGGCCATCATGTACGGCATCAGGGCCGCGCGACGGCCCTCGGCGCGCGCCGACTCAAACGCCTCAGCGATCCGCTCGATGCCGGTCACAGCTTCGAGAGCGCCTCGACGAGGTCCTTGTCGCCGCGACCCGACAGGCAGATCACGTCGAGCCGACTGTCCGGATTGGCCATCGTCCACGCGACCGCGTGCGCGCTCTCGAGCGCCGGGATGATCCCCTCGAGCCTTGCCAGCAGGGCGAATGCGTCGAGCGTCTGACGGTCGGTCACGGCGCTGTAGATGAGCCCGACCGCTGTCCCGCAGCCATGCGTGCTGAGGACCGCTGCCGGGGTAGTCGAGTCCGGCTGAGATCGAATGCGCCTCGAGGATCTGGCCATCCTCATCCTGCATGATCGCGGAGTAGGAGCCATGCAGCACGCCCGCCGGGCCGCCGACCGTGAGCGGCGCGCCGTGGCGCCCGGTCTCGATCCCCTCTCCTGCCGCCTCGACGCCGATCAGCCTGACGTCGGCATCGTCGATGAACGCGGCGAACATTCCGATCGCGTTCGAACCGCCGCCGACGCATGCGATCACGCGCTCAGGCAGACGCCCGGCCTTCTCCAGCACCTGCGCGCGAGCCTCGTCGCCGATGATGCGCTGCAGATCACGGACCAGCACCGGATACGGCGCCGGGCCGACACAGGAGCCGATGATGTAGTGGGTCGTCTCGACGTTGGAAACCCAGTCGCGGATCGCAGCCGATACCGCTTCCTTGAGCGTGCGCGCGCCGGCGTCGACGGCGACGACGCTGGCGCCGAGCAGCTCCATCCGCTCGACGTTCGGTTGTCTGCCGACGGATGTCCTCGGTACCCATGTAGACGATGCACTCGAGGTCCAGCAACGCGCAGGCGGTCGCGCTCGCGACCCCGTGCTGAGCCCGCGCCTGTCTCAGCGATGATCCGGGTCTTGCCCATGCGCTGGGCCAGCAGCGCCTGGCCGAGCGCGTTGTTGATCTTGTGCGCCCCGGTGTGGTTCAGGTCCTCGCGCTTGAGGTAGACCGGATGACCAGCCCTCGCGCTGATCCGCTCCGCCAGATACAGCGGCGACGGCCGGCCCACATAGTTCTGCAGCAGATCCGCAAGCCGCGCCTGATAGTCGGGATCGAACCGCGCCTCGAGCCATGCCTGCTCGAGCTCGATCAGCGCCGGCATCAGCGTCTCCGGTACGAATTGTCCGCCGTAGGGGCCAAAGCGGTGCTCGACCCCCGAGCTCACGCCGCCTCCACTCCGGGGCCAAAGGTTGAATTATTCACCGTTTCGTCCCCCGCTCCCGACGCGGTGGCGACGGCCTCCGCGAACGCACGCATCTTCTCGCCGTCCTTGTGGCCCGGGGCCGATTCGACGCCGCTGGCAACATCGACCGCCCACGGCTTGACCACCCGGATCGCGTCGCCCACGTTTCCGGGTGTCAGTCCGCCGCTGAGAATCAGCGGCACGCGGTCACCCTTGCGCTTGGGCGGCGCCACGCGCCCGCGACCAGCGGCCAGATCCCAGTCGAACGTCTCGCCGGTGCCGCCCGGAACACCCGGCCTGTAGCTGTCGTAGAGGTGAAAATCGGTGTGGTACGCCGCGAGTGCCTGGATGTCGGCAAGGCTGTGCACGCGCGCGGCCTTGATGACCTTGCAACCCGTGCGCCGCGACGCCTCGATGCAGAACTGAGGCCCCTCCTGGCCATGAAGCTGGAGGATCGTAAGCCCGGTCGCGTCGGCGGTCTCGGTGAGCTCCTCCAGCGTCGGGTTCACGAACACGCCGACGGCCTCAGCCCGGCGCTTGAGCAGCGCGGCCAGGGCCGCAGCGCGGTCCAGCGGGACCGCGCGCGGAGAGTGTGGCCACATGATCATCCCCACCGCCCACGCTCCCAGCGAGACCGCGAGCTCGGCGTCCTGCTCGCGCGTGATCCCGCAGAATTTGATCTTCGGGGCTCTCACGCAGCTGATCCTAGAAGTTCGTGCACCGCAGCCTCGATGTTCGGCGCGCGCATCAGCGCCTCCCCGATCAGCACAGCATCGACGCCGGCCGCCTGCAGCCGCTCGAGTTCGGCATGGGAGCGGAAGCCCGACTCGGCGACCACCAGCGCGCCCTCAGGCACCTGCGGGAGCAGCTCATAGGTGGTGTTCAGATCGACCTGCAGGGTCGAGAGGTTGCGGTTGTTGATGCCGATCACCGCTGCACCCAGGGCGGTAGCGAGCTCGAGCTCGGCGGCGTCGTGAACCTCCACCAGCGTTGCCAGCCCGAGCCGGCTCGCCAGGGCGTGGAGGCCGGCCAGCGGGCCGGCCTCCAGAGCGGCAACGATCAGCAGGATCGCGTCGGCGCCTCCGGCCAGAGCCTCATGCAGCTGGTACTCGTCGACGATGAAGTCCTTGCGCAGAATCGGCAGGCTCGACGCCGCCCGGGCCTCCGCGATGTCGCTCAGCGCCCCGCCGAACCGACTCTCCTCGGTCAGCACTGACAGTGCCGCGGCGCCCGCGCGCTCATAGGCGGCGACGACATCGGCCAGCTCGAGGTCGTCGCGGATCAGCCCGGCGGAGGGCGAGCTGCGCTTGTGCTCGGCGATCACCGAGATCCCGGGTGCTGCCAGAGCCGCACGAAAATCGCGGATTGAATCGGACCCGCCCGAGCCGGGCCCGGCTCGCCGCTGCTCGCCGGCCTCCACGAGCGCCTGCAGCGGCACCTCCTGGGCGCGTCGCGCCACCCGGGCTCGGGTGTCGCCGACGATCTCCGTCAGCACGTTCACCGCGGGGCCAGCTCGTTGGTGAGCGCGACGAACGCCTCGAGCTTCTGCGTGGCGGCGCCTGTATCGATCGCCTGCTGCGCCCTGCGAACCCCCTCGGAGAGCGTCTCCGCGCGACCGGCCGCGTAGATCGCAGCGCCGGCGTTTAGCACCGCCAGATCACGGGCGGCGCCGGTTTCGCCGGCGAAGATCGCACGCGCGATCTCAGCGTTGCGCTGCGGATCGCCGCCGGGCACCGCGTCGGGCGGGTGGCGTGACAGGCCGAAGTCCTCCGGGATCACGGTGTACTCCTCGAGCCGTCCGTCCTGGACCTCGATCACGCGCGTCGGCGCTGAGATGCTGAGCTCGTCGAGACTGTCCTCGCCGCTGACCAGCAGCGCGTGGCGGGTGCCGAGCAGCGCCAGCGCACCGGCCATCTTCGGCAGCGTCGCCATGTCCGAGACGCCCAGCAGCTGACGGCTGGCGCCGGCAGGGTTCGTCAGCGGCCCCAGGAAGTTGAAGGTGGTGCGGACCTTGAGCTCCTTGCGGACCTTCACGACCCGTCCGGTCGCGGGGTGGTGGTAGGGCGCGAACATGAAGCCGAAGCCGATCTGCTCGATGCAGCGGCCGACCCCGGCCGAGTCGAGATCGATGCGCGCGCCGAGCGCCTCGAGCACGTCGGCCGAGCCGGACAGGCCCGTCGAGGAGCGGCTGCCGTGCTTGGCGACCATGCAGCCGGCGCCGGCGGCGATCAGCGCCGCGGTCGTGGAGACGTTGAAGGTGGTGCGGCCGCCACCGGTGCCGGCGGTATCGAGCAGATCCTCGCCCGCTGTCGGCACGAACGCCGCGAACGCCCGCATCGTCCGCGCAAGCCCCGCCAGCTCCTCGACCGTCTCCCCTTTGACGCGCAGCGCGATCAGGAAGCCGGCGATCTCGATGTCGCTCGCCTCGCCGGCCATGATCTCGGCCAGCGCCTCGGCAGCGTCGTCCTCGCTGAGATCTTGGCCGTCAGCCAGGTGGTCGATCGCACGCGTCAGGAGCTCGCTCAACGGCGTTCCCTCCATGAAGCTCTTCAACATGTCCTTGCCGTGCTCGGTGAGGACCGACTCGGGGTGGAACTGGACGCCCTCGGCCGGCAGCTCGCGATGCCGGACGGCCATCACAACGCCGCCTCCGGTGGCGCTCACCTCGAGCACGTCCGGGAGCTTGTCGTCCGCGATCAGCGAGTGGTAGCGGCCGACCTCGAGCTTCTGTGGCAGGCCCCTGAAGATCGTGCGGCCGTCATGCTCGATCGTCGAGGTCTTGCCGTGAATCGGCTCGTGCCGGATCACGCTGCCGCCCCACGCCTGCACAAGCGCCTGATGGCCGAGGCAGACGCCGAGCGTCGGGATGCCGGCGATCGGGAAGCGCCTGACCGCCTCGAGGCTGATGCCGGCCTCGTTCGGCGTGCACGGACCCGGCGAGACGATCACGCGGTCATAACCGCGGACCAGCAGGTCGTCGACGGTCGAGTGGTCGTTGCGGACGACCTCGATCTCGTGCGCGGGCGTCTGCAGCTCACCCAGGTACTGGACGAGGTTGTAGGTGAAGCTGTCGTAGTTGTCGATGACGAGTATGCGCATCTAGGAACGACGCAAGCAGATCATCCGCTTGTCCAGATCTCGGACCGCCGGTAATGGGATCCGCTAAAGCTGCCGATTACTGAGTCGCGCACCGTTTTGACGGTACTGAAACCCAGAAAGGGGAACAGGTGAGATTCACGATCGTCATCGCCACCGTCGGCGCAGCGTTGCTGGCGGCACTCGCCATCGCAGTGACGACGCACGCCGGCAAGACGACCGTCGGCGGGGGAACGAAGCCCGTGGTCGCCATGGTGAGCTTCTGAGCCATGGCGAGCTTCTGAGGCCACCGCTCATTCCCAGCCGGGCTGGTTGACGGCCAGCTCGACGGCCGCGCGCAGCGCGCGCGACTTGTTGACCGACTCCTCGTACTCGTAGGCCGGCTTCGCGTCGGCGACGGTGCCACCGCCGGCCTGCACGTGCACGACGCCGTCCTTGATCACGCCGTGCGGATGTGGATGCAGGTGTCGAGGTCGCCGCCGTAGCTGGCGTAGCCGATCGCGCCGCCGTAGCCGCCGCGCTTGACGGGCTCGAGCTCATCGATGATCTGCATCGCGCGGACCTTCGGCGCGCCGGAGAGCGTGCCGGCGGGCAGCACCGCGCGCAGCGCGTCGAGCGCGCTCACGCCCGGCCGCAGACGTGCCGCTGACGTTGGAGACGATGTGCATCACGTGGCTGTAGTTCTCGACGACCATGAAGTCGTCGACCTTGACGAGCCGTACTCGCAGACGCGGCCGAGGTCATTCCGGCCGAGGTCGACCAGCATCACGTGCTCGGCCCGCTCCTTCTGGTCGGCCAGCAGCTCACGCGCGTACTGCGCATCCTCCTCGGCGGTGGCGCCGCGCGGGCGGGTGCCTGCGATCGGACGTGGTCGAGACCCGGCGCCCGCTGACGGTCACCAGCGGCTCCGGGCTGGCGCCGGCGATCTCGAAGTCGCCGAAGTCGAGGTAAGTACATGTACGGCGACGGGTTCACCGCCCGCAGCCCGCGGTAGATGCGAGAAGCCGCTGACCGGAGCCTTCGCCGACCACCGCTGCGACGGCACCACCTGGAAGGCGTCGCCGGCGTAGATGTAGTCGATGATCCTGGCGACGTTCGCCTCGAAGTGCTCGCGCGTCATGTTCGGAGACGAACTCCGGCACCGTCCTGTACGCGACCGCAGCTGTGAGCGCCGGCGCGCGGCAGCGGCCCGGCGAGGATCTCCCGGATCTCCTCGATCTTCAGCCGCGCCGTGTCGGCATCGTCGCTCGGGTGCGCGACGACCGTGATCGTGCGCTTGAGGTGGTCAAACGCGACCAGCGTGTCGGTCAGGATCAGCGCCAGGTCCGGGAGCCCGATCTCATCCGGGTTGGGTTCGCCGAGCGGCTCGACCGTGCGCACCAGGTCGTACGCGAACATGCCCGACCGCGCCGCCGCCGAACGGCAGCTCGACAGCCTTCCGGCTGTCGCGTGCTGACCTGCGTCGAGCTCCCGCTGGACCAGCGCGTACGGGTCGCCGGGATCGCCGAGCGACCAGCGCAGCACCTTGCGCGGCCGGTAGCCGATGAAGCTGAGAGCGGCCGACTCGCCCCTGATCGGCCGACTCGAGCAGGAAGCACGGGCTCCTCCGGCGCCAGCCGCGCGCAGCTTCAGGAAGGCCGAGACCGGCGTCTCGGTGTCCTCGATCCAGGTCTCGGTGACCGGCGAGAAGTCTCAGCGACGGCGCTCATCGAGCACCCTTCCCGCGTCGGCGAGGTTGAGATCGCGGCTGGCGAGCAGCACCGAAGGTGGTAGAGCACGTCGGCCGCCTCGTTGGCGACGCGCTCGTCGGTCTCCTCGCGCGCCGCGCGCGCGACCTCCTCGGCCTCCTCCTGCACCTTCTCGCCGATGTGGTTCGGGTCGGCCAGCAGTGCGGCCGTGTAGGAGCCGTCGGGCCGCTCGGATCTGCGCGCCGCGATCGTGCGCTCGAGCGCGGGCAGCACCTCAGATGGCGCCTGCTGCACCGACGTCACCGCGGTAGAAGCAGGTGCGCTCGCCGGTGTGGCAGGCGGGCCCTGCCGGCTCCACCAGCGCCAGCAGCGCGTCGCGCGTCGCAGTCGTAGCGCAAGCGCCTTGACGCGCTGAACGTTGCCGGAGCGTCTCGCCCTTGTGCCAGAGCTCCTGGCGCGAGCGGCTGAAGAAGTGCATCTCGCCCGTTTCCTGGGTGAGCGCCAGCGCCTCCGCGTTCATGTAGGCGAGCGTCAGCACCTCGCCGCTGTTCCAGTCCTGGACGATGCACGGCACCAGGCCGTGCTCGTCGAATTTCACCTCGGAAGCGTCCACCTCCGAGAGGATACGGTCGCGGCGCGTTTCGCTACTCGATGCCGAGCCGGTCGAGCACGCGCTCGTCGGCACGCCAGTGGCGGCGCACCCGCACCTGCAAGGCCAGGTGCACGTGACCGCCGAGCTCCCGCTCGATCGCGCGCCGCGCACCCATCCCGATCGCCTTGATCATGCGCCCGCCGGCTGCCGATCAGGATCCCCTTCTGCGACTCGGTCTCGACCAGCAGCACAGCGTCGATGCGGAACCTGCCGTCCTGCTCCTCGATCGTTCTCGATCTCGACCTCGACCGCGTGCGGCACCTCCTCACGAGTGCGGATCAGCACCTGCTCGCGCACCAGCTCGGCCAGCACGACCGACTCGGACTGGTCCGAGCGCTGGCGCGGATCGAAGTAGAACGGGCCCTGAGGCAGCAGCGAGACCAGGTGCTCGAGCAGCTCCTCGACGCCGGTGCCCTTGCGCGCGGAGATCGGGAAGATCGCGTCGCGCGACCCCGAGCTCGTCGGCCGCCTGCAGGACCTCACCGTCTTGGCGCGGTCGGTGCGGTCGACCTTGTTGACGGCGATCACGATCGGCGACCTTCGCGCCCTCTCAGCAGGCTGGCGATGAAGCGATCGCCCGGCCCGATGCCCTGCTCGGCGTTGACGACCATCAGGCAGCCGTCGGCCTCGTCGAGCTCGGACTCGACGCGGCGCTGCATGCGCTCGGTCAGCGCGTCGCGCGGGCGCTGGACGCCCGGCAGGTCGACCAGCACCAGCTGCCAGTCGGCGCCGTCCGGCGACAGCGCGGATCGCGCGGCGGGTCGTCTGCGGCTTGTCGGAGACGATCGCGACCTTGCTGCCGACGAGCGCGTTGGTGAGCGTCGACTTGCCGACGTTCGGGCGGCCGGCCAGCGCGATGAAGCCCGAGCGCGTCCGCGGCTGGAGCTGGGCTGCGGCTGATTGGCGAGCTGCTCATCGGACCCAGCGCATCAGCTCGGACTGCAGCGCCAGCATCTCACCGTCGTCGACCTCATGGTCCATCCCGGTCAGGTGCAGGGTCCCGTGCACGACCGCCTCCCGCAGATCGGTGGTGTGCTCCGGGCAGATGACGATGTCGCCGAGCTCACGCGGCCCGGCCGGCGTCGCCGTCCTCGTCGACCCCGAACGAGAGCACGTCCGTCGGCGCTGTCGATGTTCGCGGTACTCGCGGTTGAGCACCTGGATGCGCTCCTCATCGACGAACTCGACCGCCATGTGCCCCTCCTCGATTCCGGCCGAGGCGAGCGCCAGCACGCACAGCTCGCGCACCTCCAGCGCCGTCGGCGCGTCCGGCACCAGCAGGTCGATCCCCAGCACCTCGATGTCGAGGCCGCTCGACGGCATCAGCCGAGCGCTCCAGGCCATCAGGCTCGCTTCGCCGGGCGCAGCTCCGGCGCCATGCCGCTGCGCGTGCTCGTTGTAGGCGGCGACGATCCGGCGCACCAGCTTGTGCCGGACGACGTCCTCCTCACCGAAGCGCACGAAGCCGATGTCCTCGACCCCTTCGAGGATCTCGCTGACCGACGGTGAGCCCCGAGGCCTGGTCGCGCGGCAGGTCGACCTGGGTGACGTCGCCGGTGACCACGACCTTGGAGTTGAAGCCCGAGCCGCGTCAGGAACATCTTCATCTGCTCAGGCGTGGTGTTCTGCGCCTCGTCGAGGATGATGAAGCTGTCGTTCAGCGTGCGGCCGCGCATGAACGCGAGCGGCGCGACCTCGATCACGCCGCGCTCCAGGTGCTGGCTGACCTTCTCGGCCTCGAGCATGTCGTGCAGCGCGTCGAACAGCGGCCGCAGGTAGGGATCGACCTTGGCCATCAGGTCGCCCGGGCAGGAAGCCCAGGCGCTCGCCGGCCTCGACCGCCGGACGCGTGAGGATGATCCGGTTGACCTCGCGGCGGTGCAGCGCGGCCGCGGCGAGCGCGACCGCCAGGAAGGTCTTGCCGGTGCCGGCCGGCCCGATCCCGAAGGTGATCGTGTTGTCGCGGATCGAGTCGACGTAGCGCTTCTGGTGAACGGTCTTGGGCGCGACCTTGGTCGCGCGGTGGCGCCAGATCACGTCCTCGAGGATCGCGGCCGGGTCCTCGTGCTGCTCGAGCGCACTGCGAGACCGCCTCGATCGTGCCGGGCGCGAGCTCGTGGCCCTGCTCGACCAGCTCCGACGAGCTCGCGCACGACCGACCGCGGCCGCGCTCGACCGCCTCGGGCTCACCCTCGAGCGTCAGCAGGTTGCCGCGCAGGAACACGTCGCAGTCGATGTGCTCGGTGAGCGTCCTGAGGATCCTGTCGCCGGTCCCCGCCAGCTCGGCGGCGGCGGCGTTGTCCAGTTCGATCTGGGTCCGCATCCGACTCCTCTATGAGCGTCATCGCGCCCAGCGCGGCTCTGCACCGCCGTCCGACGCCCGCTTGCCGTCGACCAGGCCCCCGGCCTGATCCATCACCACCTTCATCACCGGACCCATGTCCTTGGGCCTGCTGGCGCCCGTCTGCGCGATCGCGCTCGCGACGATCTCGTCGAGCTGCTCATCGCTCAGATCCGGCGGCAGATAGCGCGCGATCATCGCGGCCTCCGCCTGCTCCTTCTGGGCAAGATCGGGCCGGTTGGCGTTCTCGAACTGGGTGGCCGCCTCGAGCCGGCGCTTGTGCTCGCGCCGCAGCACCGCCAGCTCGTCGCCGTCGCCCTCCTTGACGTCCTTCTGGAGCTCGGAGACGAGCAGGCGCAGGGCTCCGGCGACGATCCCGCTCGCCTGCCTTCATCGCGCGAACCGCGTCCGCGCGCACCTGTTCGAGAACGCTCAACTGAGAACAAGGATACGACGCCCCGGCGACGGCTGGATCGCGCTTGTGGGCCGGCAGATCCTCCGGCCGCTCGCGACCGGCTTGCACCCCACGAACCTCCGGCGCGCTCCTCGACCCCAGTTGGCGCTGTCCTCGTGCCGACACGCTGAGAGAGGAGAGAGAACTCTGGCGAAGCGCCGGCACGAAGCTTTGGCCGAGGGGCGACGATGTCCAGAAGTTGGCCACCGAGGGAGAAGCCGATCGCGAGCGGGTTCAGCAACTTGAGACTCACCTCCTTCGGGCAGCTACCCGGTTCGCAATCGCACGAACGAAGGATGCCCGTCCGGCGACGGCGCGGCATCGGCCGTCTGGACAGAATTCGGCGTTCGCGCGATTGGCCACGGGCGCGCTCACGCTCTCAGCCTCGGCACTCGGGCGCCAGGTCGGTCAGGTGCCCTGGTACGTCGGCGGGTCGTCGCTGACGGCTCGAGCCGCGGCGGGTGGCCGAGCTGGCCCATCTCCGCGAGGTCGCGCGGGAACAGGATCTCGACCGACCAGTCGGCGATCAGCCGCGACTTGCGGTCCAGGCCCGGCATCCAGGCGAGGTGGTAGAAGCGGCAGATCGCCCAGGCCAGGAAGCCCTTGACGCGCACGCCCATGAGGTTCGCGACGGCGCGGTGGCGGCCGAGGTCGGCGAACGCGCCCAGCGTCTTGAAGGTGAACGGCTTCGGCGCCTGGCCCCGCATCACGCGCGGCGATGTTCTTGCCGAGCAGCTTGCCCTGGCGGATCGCGTGCTGGGCCGTCGGCGGGCACGGCTGGCCGGGCCGCGCCGGGTCCGGGACGGCGGCGATGTCGCCGAGCGCCCAGATGTTGTCGTAGCCCTGCACGCGCATGTACTCGTCGCAGACGATGCGGCCGTGCTCGAGCGGCAGCCCCAGGCGCGACGGCCACCGGGCTGCGCGCGCACGCCCGCGGTCCAGACGACCGTGCGGGTCTTCAGCGTCTCACCGTCGGAGAGCACGACGCAGTCGTCGCGGACCTCGGTGACCGTCGTCTCCAGCCGGAACTCGACGCCGCGCTTGGCCAGCAGCTCGACCGTGAAGTCGGCCAGCTGCTGCTGGATCTCGGGCATCACCCGCGGCGGCCGCGTCGATCAGCGTGAAGCGCGTGCCGGTCTCACGGCAGCGCGGGTAGCGCTTGATCGCGTCGCGCGCGAAGTCCGCCAGCTCGGCGATCCCCTCGAGCCCGGCGTAGCCGCCGCCGACGAACACGAAGCTCAGGTACTCGGCGCGCGCGTCCTTGTCGTCGAGCCCCTCGGCGAGCTCGAAGTGGCGCACGATCCGGTTGCGCAGCGCCGTCGCCTCGGCGATCGTCTTGAAGCCGATCGCGTGCTCGGTCAGCCCGGGATCGGGACCACCCGCGCGACCGAGCCGAGCGCGACGACCAGGTGGTCGTAGCGGTACTCCTTGGTCTGGCCGGAGATCATCTCGACCTGCAGCGTGTCGCGCGACGGGTCGCCGCCGGTCACGTAGCCGACCCGAAGCGAGGTCCGCTTGAGGTGCTCGCGCAGCGGCACGACGATGTGTCGCGGATCCAGCGTGCCCGCGGCCGCGCCCGGCAGCAGCGGCGCGTACATCAGGAAGTTGACGTCGTTGATCAGCGTGATCCGCGCTCCGGCCGGGGCGAGCCGCTCGAGCTTCTTGGCCGTGTAGTAGCCGCCGAATCCGCCCCCGGCTATGACGATGTGCTGGCTGATGCCTGCAGGCTACCCGCGGTCGGACGCCTCCAAGCAACAGCGCCGCCCACTCGCCGCGCTCAGGCGCGCCGTGACTCGCGCATAGCCGCGCTGCGCGAAGGCTGCGGAGACCGTGTCCGCCTCGTCGTCGAGCAGGCCGCTGGCGATGATCTGCGCGGCCGCTAGCGCCGTCGCCGAGCAATCGCTGCGCTCCAGAGCAGCAGCAGCGGCGCCAGCAGGTTGGCGAGCACGAGGCGCGCCGCCGGCACCGCTGCTCACGCAGGTCGAAGCGCCGCGACGCCGATACAGACTCGACGCCGTTGACGCAGCGCGTTCTCGAGCGTCGCGTCGACGCACAGCTGGTCGTAGTCGAGCGCCAGCACCGGCGCCCAGCCGAGCTTGGCGGCGGCGATCGCGAGCACACCGGAGCCGCAGCCGAGGTCGATCGCCGATGGCCCAGCGGCAAGCTCGTGCCGCACCAGCTCGTGCCGACACGGGGCATATCGAGCAGCAGCTCCAGGCACAGCCGCGTGGTCGCGTGCGCGCCGGTCCCGAACGCGCGGCCCGGATCGATCACCAGGTCGAGCGCGTGTCGCCTGCGGCGGCTCCCACGGCGGCCGCACGCTGAGCCGGTCACCGAGCACCAGCGGCGGTGGAACTCGCGCCAGCGCTCGGCCCAGTCGTCGGCGATCTCAGTGGTCGTGACCTCGACCAGCGCGCCGCCCGCCGCCGCCTGCAGATCGGGCAGCTCGGGCAGCTCGCCCGGCGGCGCCGTAGACCGCGTACTCGACGGTCTCGAGCGTCGATGTCGACCTCCTCGACGCCGCTCGGGGCCAGCTCGAGCAGCTCGGCCAGCACCAGTTCCGCCTCGGCGCGGCGCACCCGCACCGCCAGCCGCAGCACCGTCTCAGAGGTGGAAGGCGCGGCGCAGCTTCGCGAACACGCCCTCGTCGGTGCTCGAGATTCTCGTCCGTGAGCGTCTCGGCGAAGCGCTCGAGCTGCTCGCGCTGCGTCGGCAGATGAGGTTGCGCGGCGTGATCACGTTGACGACCACGCGCAGATCGCCGTGGCGGCGGCCGCGCAGCGACGGCATCCCCCGGCCGCGCAGGACGATCGTCTCGTGCGGCTGCGTGCCCGCCGGGATCTCGAGCTCGCTCGGGTCCGTCGATCGTCGGGCACCTCGATCGTCGCGCCGAGCGCCGCCAGCGGCGCGGAGATGTCGACCGCCGTGATCAGGTCGTCGCCGTCGCGCACGAACCGCGCATCCTCCTTGACCCGCACGAGCACGTAGAGGTCGCCGGGCGGGCCGCCGCGCTCGCCGGCGTGGCCGCGGCCGCTGACGCGGATCCGCTGGCCGTCGGCGATCCCGGCCGGGACGTCGACCGACACCGTCTGGTGCTCGGGACGGCGGCCGCGGCCGTGGCAGACGTGGCACGGCTCGCTTCGGGATCTTGCCCTCGCCACCGCACTGGTCGCAGGTCGTGGTGCTCATCACCTGGCCGATCAGCGTGCGCGTGACCGTGCGCAGCTGCCCCGCGCCCTCGCACTTGGGGCAGGTCTCGATCGGAGTGCCGGGCTCGGCGCCGTTGCCGTGGCAGTTCTCGCAGAGGACGACCGCGTCGAACTTGAGCTCGAGCGGCGGTGCCGTGCGCGGCCTCGCGCGAGCGTGATCTCGGCCGCCGGCCTGGATGTCGCCGCCCTGCGTCGGGCCGGCCGGGCCGCCGAAACCACCCCCGAACGCGCTGCCGAAGGCGCCGCCGAGGCCGCCGCCGCTGAAGAGCGCCTCGAACAGGTCCGACATCGAGCCGAAGCCCTCGAAGTTGGGCGAGTAGCCGCCGCTGCGCAGGCCGTCGTGGCCGTAGCGGTCGTAGGTCGCGCGGCGGTCGGAGTCCGACAGCACCTCGTAGGCCTCGGCCGCCTCCTTGAACGTCCCTCGGCGCTCGGGGTCGTCGCGTGTTGACGTCCGGGTGCAGCTCGCGAGCCAGCCGCCGGAACGCCTTCTTGATCTCGGCGTCGTCGGCGTCCCGCGCGACACCCGAGCACCTCGTAGTAGTCGCGCTTGGGCGTCGACGGCGCTCATCGCTCGTCGTAGACCTCGGCCACGAACGTCGACAGCTGGCCGCGGCGTCGCGCACCACGCTGATCACGCGCGGGTAGTCCATCCGCAGCGGGCCGATCACCGACACCGTGCCGAGGTTGCGCTGCGGCAGCCCGTAGCCGGCGGCAACCAGCGCCAGCGACTGCAGCGCCGGCTGGTCGTTCTCGGTGCCGATCCGGCACCCTCACGTCGTGCCCGACCGAGCGCGAGCGCGCAGCATCCCGAGCATCGTCACGCGCCGCTCGAGCATGTCCATCAGCGTGTTCAGCTCGGTGACGTCGCCGCTGCGGTCGAGCGCCAGCAGCCGCGAGGTGCCGTCGATGTAGACGACTGTCCTCGGCCGCCTCGGAGAGGTCGGTGAAGACCGGCAGCAGCGCGGTCAGGAAGTCGATCTCGGCGCGCGACAGCGACGGATCGAGCAGTCGCTGGCATGAGCCGCCGGGCGCCGAGCCCGGTGCCGACCAGGCGCTCGTTCAGGTAGCTGGCGGCCCAGTCGGCCAGGCCGGGGTCGACCGGCGAGCTCGAACGTGAACAGCGCGCTTGTTGACGCCGCCGGTCGAGGTGATCACGACGACCATCAGCACCTGCGGCTGCAGCGTCAGCACCTCGATGTGGCGGATCGTGGCGGTGTCGATCGGCGGCGCCGTGACGATCGCGAGCAGGTTCGTGACCTGCGACAGCGTCTCGGTCGTGACCCGCATCGCCTCGTCGACCTCGCGCCGCACCAGTGAGAGCACCAGCGGCGGCGAGTCGACCTCGCTCGGGCAGCAGCCGGTCGACGAAGTAGCGGTAGCCGGACTCGGTCGGGACCCGGCCCGGCGGAGGTGTGCGGGTGCTGGAGCAGCCCCAGCTCCTCGAGGCTCGCGAGCTCGTGCCGGATCGTCGAGGGGCCCCACTCGAAGCCGGCCGCGAGCGACTTCGAGCCCACGGGCGCGCCGCCGTCGAGGTACTCCTCGACGACCCGGCGCAGAACCAGTTCCTGACGCTCGCTGAGCATCCTGAGGATTCTAGGAGCGGTCCTCCCGGGTCCTTCTCGGGTCGGTCAAATACATGCCAGGGGATGTATTCGGCCCACCGCTGCCTCAGTCGACGCGCAGCTCGGCGACCGCGCCTTGCGGATCAGCCGCGTGTCGCCCTGAGTCGCCTCGAGCTTGGCGCGTCGCGACGCCGTCGGCGACCGAGTTGACCTGCCGCTGACGACGATCTCCTCGCCGATCCGCCCCATGCCGCGGAACTGGACGCTCAGCGACCGCAGCTCGGTCGGGTCCTCGCCCGCGGCCTGCCGTCGCCGCCCGCGCGACCTGAGCCATCGACCAGAGCCCGTGCAGGATGCGGCCCGGCAACCCGACCTGCCGCGCGAACTCCTCGTCGATGTGGATCGGGTTGAAGTCGCCGGAGGCGCCCGCGTAGCGCACCGTCACGTAGCGGTCCGGCGTGACCCGCAGCTCGATCTGATCGCCCTCGTGCAGCGCCATGCTGAGCAGCTCACTCCTCGCCGCGGATGATCGTCGACCAGGTGCCGATGCAGGTCGTCTCGCCGCGCTGGTTCACCGACACGGACTCGAACGTGTAGAACCGCAAGCCCGGCGCGCTCGCTGATGTCGGCCGACGGTCAGCGTCGTCGTGATCTCGTCGCCGGCCACCACCGGCTGCGCCCAGCGGAACTCCTGAGTGCCATGCACGAGATGCGCGAAGTCGATCTCGAGCTCCGGGTCGAACAGCGCGCGCCATGAACGCGGGCCTGGCGTAGACGACGACGAACATCGGCGGCGCCAGCAGGTCCGCATACCCGGCGGCACGAGCCGCCTCGAGGTCGAGGTACAGCGGGTTGGTCTCGCCCACCGCCTGTGCGTATTCGCGAATCTTCTCGCGGCCGACCGCGTAGATGACCGGCGCGTAGGTCTTGCCGATCTTGTCGCTGGGCACAGGCACGACGCGGCAGTCTCGCACACTGCCATCGTCGATCGTGCGAAGCTATCTCACCGCGGCGCAGGTAAACTCGACAGAGTCACTGAACAAAGGAGAGCCATGACGCTTTCACTGGGCGCCACCGCGCCCGACTTCGAGGCGGACACGACCGAGGGGCCGATCAGCTTCCACGACTGGATCGGCGACTCGTGGGCCGTGCTGTTCTCGCACCCCAAGAGCTTCACGCCGGTCTGCACGACCGAGCTCGGCTACATGGCCCGGATCGAGCCCGAGTTCGCACGCCGCGGCGTCAAGGTGATCGGCCTGTCGGTCGACGGCGTCGCCGACAACGAGAACTGGGCCTCGGACATCGAGGAGACCCAGGGCTACGCCCCCAACTACCCGATCATCTCCGACGCCGACTTCAAGGTCTCGAAGCTCTACGAGATGCTCGCAACCGACGTCGAGGGCGATGCCAAGGCACGTACGCCCGCCGACAACCAGACGGTCCGCAACGTGTTCGTGATCGGCCCCGACAAGAAGATCAAGCTGATCCTCGTCTACCCGATGACGACCGGCCGGAACTTCGACGAGGTTCTGCGCGTGATCGACTCGCTGCAGCTGACGGCCAACCACAAGGTCGCGACCCCGGCCCAGTGGCAGCAGGGCGACAAGGTGATCATCGCCGGCTCGGTCAACAACGAGCAGGCCAAGGAGATCTTCGGCGAGTGGGAGGAGCCGAAGCCCTACATCCGGATCGTCCCGCAGCCCTCCTGAGCCGACTTCCTCGGGGTGCGGTCCCGCTGGACCGCACCCCGGACCCGCGCCGGGCTAACGTGAGTCGCCGAGATCGAGCACGGCCAGGAACGCCTCCTGGGGCACCTCGACCCGGCCGACCTGCTTCATCCGCTTCTTGCCCTTCTTCTGGGCCTCGAGCAGCTTGCGCTTGCGGCTGATGTCGCCGCCGTAGCACTTGGCGATCACGTCCTTGCGGTAGGCCTTGACCGTCTCACGGGCGAGGATGCGGCCGCCGATCGCCGCCTGGATCGGGACGTCGTACTGCTGACGCGGGATCTTCTCCTTGAGCTTCTCCGCCAGCGTGCGTCCGAACGCCTCGGCCTTGGTGCGGTGCACGAGCATCGCCAGCGCGTCGACCTGGTCCCCGCCGAGCAGGATGTCGAGCTTGACGAGGTCGGACTCGCGCAGCCCGGTGATCTCGTAGTCGAACGAGGCGTAGCCGCGCGTGCGTGACTTGAGCTGGTCGAAGAAGTCGAGCACGATCTCCGCCAGCGGCAGGTCATAGGTCAGCTGCACGCGCTCGGCCGACAGGTAGTGCATGCCGGCGTGGTCGCCGCGGCGCTCCTGGCAGAGCTCCATGATCGTGCCGACGTAATCCTTCGGCGTCAGGATCGAGGCGCGGATGTACGGCTCGCGGACCTCACTGACCTTGCTCGGGTCCGGGCATGTCCGCGGGGCTGTGCACGGCCATCAGGATCCCGTCGGTGAGCGTGACCTCGTACTCGACGCTCGGCATCGTCATCATCAGGTCGAGGTCGTATTCGCGCTCAAGTCGCTCGCGCACGATGTCCATGTGCAGCAGCCCCAGGAAGCCACAGCGGAAGCCGAAGCCCAGCGCGTCCGAGGTCTCGGGCTCCCAGGCGAGCGCCGCGTCGTTCAGCGTCAGCTTCTCGAGCGCGTCGCGCAGATCCGGGTAGTCGTCGGAGTCGATCGGGAACAGGCCGGCGAACACCATCGGCTTGACCTCGCGGTAGCCGGGCAGCGGCTCGGTCGCCTGACTGCGGGCGCTCGTCAGCGTGTCACCGACGCGCAGCTTGGTGACGTCCTTGAGGCCGGTGATCACGTAGCCGACCTCGCCCGGACCGAGCTGTCGTGAGGACGTCATCTCGGGGCTGAAGAAGCCGATGTCGTCGATGTCCGCCTCGGTCCCGGCCTGCATCGCACGGATCGCGTCGCCCTTGGTGAAGGTGCCGTCGACGACGCGGACGTAGGCGATCACGCCGCGGTACTGGTCGAACTCGGAGTCGAAGATCAGCGCCCGCGGCGGCGCCTGCGGGATCGCCATCGGGCGCCGGCACGCGCGCGATCAGCTCGTCGAGCACGTCGGTCACGCCCTCACCGGTCTTGGCGCTGATTCGCCGGACATCCTCGGCCTGCTCGCCGATCAGGTCGGAGATCTCCTCAGCGACGCGCTCGGGCTCGGCGCCGGGCAGGTCGACCTTGTTCATGCACGGGATCAGCTCGAGGCCCGCGTCGATCGCGAGGTAGGTGTTGGCGACCGTCTGGGCCTCCACGCCCTGGCTGGCGTCAACCACCAACAGAGCTCCCTCGCAAGCGGCGAGGGAGCGGGACACCTCGTAGGTGAAGTCGACGTGGCCGGGAGTGTCGATCAGGTGCAGCTGGTAGGTCTCGCCGTCGGCTTTGGAGGTGTAGAAGACGCGCACCGCTTGCGACTTGATCGTGATCCCGCGCTCGCGCTCGAGATCCATCGAGTCGAGCAGCTGTGCGCGCATCGCCCGCGGGTCGACGGTGTGGGTCAGCTCGAGGATGCGATCGGCCAGCGTCGACTTGCCGTGGTCGATGTGGGCGATGATCGAGAAGTTGCGGATGTGGGCCTGATCGGTCACGGCCCGAACAAGGTTAGGAGGCGAACGAGCTCGTCGAGCAGTGCGAACAGCCCCTCCCGGCGCTGCTCGCACGCTGAAGTGCTCGAGCACGCGTTCACGCGCCGCCTCACCGGTGGGCAGATGCAGCGCCTCGCGCACGCCGAGCGCGACCGTCGCGGGCTGCGGCGTCGTCGAGCGATCACGCCGGTATCGCCGACGACCTCAGGCAGCGCGCCCGCACGTGTCGACGACCGGCACGCAGCGCGCCAGCATCGCCTCGGCAACTGAGACGCCGAAGCCCTCATGCTTCGAAGCCTGCACGTACACGGCGGCGCTGTCGAACAGGTCGCTTGAGCTCCTCGTCCTCGACCCAGCCGGTGAGGCGCACGTTGTCCGTCGCGATCGCGCGCAGCTGCTGAGCTGGCATCATCCTCGTGCTTGCCGGCGAGCACGAATTCGACCTCCGGCACGTGCGTCGCAGCCTCGACGAACGCGCGCAGCCCCTTGCGCTCGAGGTTCGTGCGGTCGACGATGCCGACGGTCAGCGCGAGACGGCGCTTCTCACCGCCGGCGGCGCGAGCGTCAGGGACACCGTGGTAGACGACGCTCACCCGGCTGCGGCGGGATCCCGGTGTTGCGCCAGATCTCCTGGCGCGAGTACTCGGAGTTGGTCATCAGCATGCGGGCGCGGCGCATCGTGAAGCGGCTCAGCCATGCGCGCGGGCCGCCGAGCTGGAAGCCGTAGCCGAACTCAGGCTCGGCGGCGGTATCGAAGCCGCCGACGATCAGCAGCGACGGCTTGCGCAGCAGCCAGGCGAGCGTGATCGGCAGGAAGCGTGTGCCACGAGGCCCACCAGCCGACGATCACGTCGGCTGCGAGCACCTCGCGCGCGACCGTGAGCGGGTCGCTGAAGCGGCCGGGCTGGTAGAGCTCGTGCACATCGAAGCGCTCCGCGAGCAGCTGCTGGTCGAGCTCGATGAAGCTGGCCCTGCGGCTCTTGACGAACAGCAGCCTGCGCCGATGCTCGCTCAGGCGACCGTGCGCAGCCGGCGGTTCCGACGCTCGGGTACGGACTTGGTCTGCGCCGCAACCGCCAGCGCGCCACCGATCGCCAGCAGCGTCCAGGTGACGGGATCCTCGAGGAAGTCCGCGTAGAGCATCGTGTGCAGCAGCAGCGCCAGGAACGCGGCGGCGATCCCGACGCGGAACGGATCGCCGCGAGCGCCGCGGAACAGCGTGAGGATAGCCGCGATCACCAGCGCGAGGTAGAGCACCTCGCCGGCGATCCCCTGCTCGGCGGCGACCGTGACCGGGATGTTGTGGGAGTCGGAGACGGACTTGGCAGCCTGGCGGAAATGATCCTGGTACTCGGTCGAGAACGAACCCGAGCCGAAGCCCTAGACCGGCCGGTCGCCTAACAGCCTGATGCCGTTGGTGATCAGGCTGCCGCGGCCGCTGGAGGCGCCGTTGATGCCGCCGTACGGGTCGAACCTGTGGGGGTCGACAGCCACCCCCACGGCGCCGATCAGGATCACGACGACCCCGAGGTAGAGCACGGGACGAGCCCGCCAGCGCAACGCCGCCAGCACCGCGAGCCCGAGCGCCAGCGCGATCAGGCTCGAGCGTGAGAGCGTGAACACCAGGCAGCCCCAGAGGATCGCCAGTGTCCCGATCGCCGCGAGCTGTATGCGCGTGCGCCGGTCGTACAACAGCACCGCCGTCACCAGCACCATCACCAGCGCCAGGTAGCGGCCGAAGATGTTCGGGTCGAAGAACACGGAGTTGACCGTGAAGTAGTCGTGCAGCTGGTTCTCGACCACGAGTTTCGAGCTGAGCAGCAGGTGCTTGGTCGCCTCCTCGTAGAAGCCGATCAACGAGAACACGATCGCCAGGCCGGCTGTGACCACCAGACAGCGGACCAGCAGCTCGCGGTCCCACCTGAGGTCGCGCAGCAGCGCCAACAGCACCGCGAACGGGATGTAGAAGAAGACCTCGTTCTGCAGCGCCTTGTCAAATGCCGTCGAGTACAGCGCCTGCAGGGCGTAGAGCACGATGAAGGCCGCAAGCAGCTTCTCGAACAGCAGCCGCTCGGGACGTGGTTCCGGGGGCTGGCGCAGCGACCGCGTCTCAGCGTGGACCGCCTTCAGTGTCGGGACGATCCAGGCCAGCGCCGCGGCCGCGATCACGAAGTACAGCGGCACCAGCAGATAGTTGGTGGAGCCGTACAGTTGGGATCGGGATTCTGAACGGGACCGTGAAGGCAGTCAGCGGCGCCAGCAGCCACGGGATTCGGTGGATTGCGTAGGCGGCGGCGCCCAGCGCAACCAGCACGAGCACGATGCCCACGGCCGCCTCGGCATGATCGCGGTGCACGAACTCGAGCTGTGAGGACTGCCAGATGTCGTCGAGCAGCAGCACCGGCGCCAGCACCAGCGCCCCGAGCATCGACCACGCGCGCCAGCGGTCGGTGCGGGCAAGCATCGTCGTGGCGGCGAGCGCAGCGCCGGCAACGACACCGATCCGCGGCCATGGTCCGGCGAGGACAGCTAGCGTCAGCACGGGCGAGAGCCTACCCGGCCGTTCCCAGGCGCCGGCGGATCAGCGCGGCGATCTCATGCGCCTCCGGGATCCGCATGCGCGTCACCGCCCAGGCGTAAAACCCGCCGCCGAGCGCGATCGAAAGCCCCACAGACAGGATCTGGCCGGGGACCGAGATGCCGACGATCTGGTTGACGAGCGACCAGACGATTCTCGCGATCACGGCGGTGATCATCGAGGCGACCAGGATCCGCGCCGTGATCATCCACGTGTAGCCGAGCTCGAGGTGGCCGTTGAAGCCGGTCCGGAGCCGGCGGAGTTGCAGGTAGGTCATCACGATGTTCGCGACGGCGGTGCCGATCACGAGACCGGCGATACCCAGAGGCTTGTACAGGGCGACGCTCAAAATCACATCAACGGTCATGTTCACGGCCGCGAGCTTGGTCGGGATCCACGGGCGCTGGAGCGCGAAGAACGTGCGCGTCAACAGCAGATTGATCCCCGCAAACGGCATGCTCCAGGCAAACCAGAACAGCGCCTGTGAGGACAGGTGCAGCGACAGCGGCGTGAAGCTGCCGTGGTCGAACGCCAGCCGCATGATCGGCTTGGCCAGGAACATCATGCCGGCGGCCGAGGGGATCAGCAGCAGGTTGATCTGGCGCATGCCGCTGCCGAGTGTCCTGCGCATCTCCGCCGGCGCCCGGCGCGCCGCCTGCCGGCTCAGTGTCGGGAACAGCACTGTCGAGACGGCCACGCTGAAGACACCCTGCGGCAGCATGTAGACCAGGAACGCGAGCTGGATTGCGCGCGGGCCGTTGCCGTGGGCGCTCGCCACCAGTGCGCCGAGAGTCGAGTTGATCAGCGCATCGAGGTTGATGATCCCCAGCGCCAGCGTGACCGGCAGCATCAGCGTGAACACCTGCCTGATGCGCGGGTCGTGCCAGTCGAGGTGGAACGAGAGGCGGAAGTCGATCTTGCGCAGCGCCCACAGGATCAGCAGGAACTGGACGGCGGTCGCGACCAGCCAGGCGACGGCGTAGGCGTAGATCCCGTTCTTGCCGAAGTGGTTGCGCAGCACGAGCAGGCCGATCAGGATCACGACGTTCCACAGGACCGGTGCCAGCGCCGGAATCGCAAACTCGTCGTAGGACTGGAGTACGCCGACCAGCACGCTGGTCATGCCCAGCAGCAGCACCACCGGGAACATGATCTGCGTCAGCGTCGCGGCCACATGCCCGTCGAAGTTCGGGCCCCCGAACAGCGGCAGGATCACGCCGGCCAGGACGATCCCCAGCAGCGTGATCCCACCCAGCACGATCGCCACGATCCAGAACATGCTCGTCGCCAGCCGGAACGCTTCGCGCTTCTTGCCGGCCTGCAGCAACTGCGTGAAGACCGGCACGAACGCAGCCGACAGCGCCGCCTGCGCGAACAGGTTCGTCATCAGGTTCGGGATCTGCGACGCGATCGTGAACGCCGACGCCGCGAGCCCTGTGCCGAACATCGCCGTCGCGACGATCTCCCGGGCGAAGCCCACGATCCGTGAGAGGGACGTGAACACTGCGAAGATCGCCGTGTTGTCCGCTACACGGCGGGTCTGTCTCTCATCGGTGGCTGCCAAGAGCCCGCTATAGTACGGCGCCGCTAATGGCCAACATTCATTCACAGAAGAAGCGCATCGAGCGTGCGCTCCGCGAGCGCGACGAGAACCGCCGCTACACCTCGCGCATCAAGACTTATTTCCACCGGCTCGAGTCCGCTGTCGCCGAGGGTGACGACGCTGCGGCTGAGACCGAGCATCGCATCCTCGTGCGGACGATCGACAAGGCCGTCAAGCGCGGCTCGCTCCACAAGAACAATGGTGCGCGCAAGAAGTCACGCGCCGCTCGCGTCCGTCGCGGCGCGGCAGCCGAGTAGCCGCCGGTAGCGACGGCCGCTTATCCGGTCGTCGCGATCCGCCACACTGTCAACAACGCCTCGGTGTCCTCCGCGGCGCCGCCGCTGCTGCCGCCACGCGAGGCGAGCTCCAGGTCGGCGATCAGCTCGATCGCGTGCTGCAGCCGCTCGGCACCGATCCGGCGGGCGTCGGCGATCAGCTTGTCGGCCGCGGAGGGCGGCATCCTCAGTGAGGATCTGACCTGGGCCTGCGGCTCGCCGCGATCGAGCGCCCGGGCCACCTGATGGGCCTGACGCACGCGCGAGCTCATCCAGTAGATCAGCCCGGGCACGCGCTCGCCCTGAGCGCGCATCTGCAGCAGCGTCCGCGTCGCCGCCTCGGCGCTTCCCGATAGCAGCGCGTCAGCCAGCGCCCATGCCCTGCGCTCTGAGGAGGCGGCGGTCAGCTCAAGCACGGTGTCGGCATCGATGTGAGCGTTCGGTTCGAACTCGAGCGTGAGCTTCTCGAGCTCGCGCAGCAGCCGCTGCTGGCGCTCTCCGACGTGGGCGACCAGCATCCTGGCGGCGTCCGGAGTCAGATCGAGCCCAAGCTGGCGCGCCTGTGCCACCGCCCACTTCGGCAGCTCCCATGGCTTCACCGACTGCTCTGCCGAGATGTCACCGCCGGCTTTCTTGACCGCGTCGTGCAGGCGTTTGGGAGCCTTCAGCCGCCCGTCCTCGCGCGCGAAGAATGAGACCGTCGTGTCAGGATCGAGGCCGGCCAGCGAGGCCGTCAGCGCATCCAGCTCCCTGTCCTTCCAGCGCTCGGTCCCGTCGACGATCAGGAAGCGCCGGCCGATCGCGAAGGTCATCGCGTTGAGCGCCGCGGCGACGGTGTCCGGCGTGGCCTGGTCCTCCTCGAACAGCTCGACTCCATGCGCGCCGCCGGAGCTCTCCGCGATCTCACGCAGCTTCGCTCGGCGCTCGGCGATGCGGCCGTGGTCGTCGCCGTGGATCAGGTAGGCGGGCTTGAAGCTGGCCACGGCCCCACCCTACCGACCCGCCCACTCGTTCAATCGCGAGCCCGGGCAGCGGCGAGCGCCTTCGAGACCGCCTCCTCCGGCGTGGTCGCCGCGACGATCCCGTCGATCTCCCAGGTGTGCAGCCCGAAGACCGGCACGCCCGCCTGCAGCCCCAGTGCCACCTCGGACAGGGTGCCGTAGGCGCCGCCTACCGCGATCATCACATCGGAGGTGCGCACGATCAGGCCGTTGCGCAGCTCGCCGAGCCCGGTTGGGACCGCGACGGTGACCCACTCGTTCGCATCTGAACGGTCATCGCCTGGAAGCATCCCCAGCACGGTCCCGCCGGCTGCAGCCGCGCCTCGCGAGGCGGCTGCCATGACTCCGCCGCGGCCGCCGCAGACGACCACGGCCCGCGTCGCCGCCAGCAGCCTGCCGACCTCCTCGGCGTCCTCGATGTCACCTGCGGTCGCCCGCGAAGCCCCAACCACGCCGACGTAGACGGGACCGCGCGGCGTCATCGCACGACGACGTTGACCAGCTTGTCGGGCACGACCACGACCTTCACCACCTCATGCCCGTCGACGTGCTGTACAACGCCGGGCGCAGCCAGCGCCAGCCTTTCCAGCTCGTCGCGCGCGGCGCCGCTGGGGGCCTGCAGCCGGTCGCGTACGCGCCCGTTGACCTGGCACACCAGCTCGAAGGTCTCGGCAACCAGCATCGCCGCGTCGGGCGCCGGCCATGGCTCCTCCCAGACCCGGCGTCCGGTCAGCAGCTCAAACGCCTCGGCGCCCAGATGCGGGGCGAACGGGAACAGCAGCGAGGCTGCCGTGGCCACGGCAAACCGCCGAGCCTCAACCTCAGCCTTAGGGTGACGGTATAGCTCGTTGACCAGTTCCGTGACAGCCGCGATCGCGTTGTGAAATCCGAACCTGCCGACGAATTCCGAGGTGACCCGGTCGATCGCCCAATTCGCCTTGCGCACCAGCGTCAGCGCGTCTCCGGTCGGGTCCGCCGGCTGCTGCATCGCGTCAGCGTCGCCTCCGGCGTTCTGCCCGGCGCGCCCGGAACCGTCAGCAGCCTCCTCGGCCAGCGTCCACACGCGCGAGAGCAGCCGGTGCGCTCCCGCCAACGCCTTGTCGTTCCAGGCGGCGTCCTGGTCGGGCGGGCCCATGTTCAGGATGTAGGTGCGCACCGTGTCGGCACCGAACTGCTCGATCAGCGGGGTCGGCGGGATCACGTTGCCGCGCGACTTCGACATCTTCTGGCCGTCGGGACCGAGAATCATCCCCTGCGTGAACAGCGCCATGAACGGCTCCTGAACCTCGAGCAGTTCCATGTCGGCGAGCGCCTTGACGAAGAAGCGCGCGTACAGCAGATGCAGGATCGCGTGTTCGACGCCGCCGATGTACTGGTCGACGCTCATCCACTCGCGCAGTACCGCGGGATCCCACGCGGCGTGGTCGTTGCGAGCGTCGCAATAGCGCAGGAAGTACCAGCTCGAGTCGACGAACGTGTCCATCGTGTCTGTCTCGCGGCGGCCGGCCCCGCCGCAGGCCGGGCAGGTTGTGTTGACCCAATCCTGGGCGGTGGCGAGCGGCGAGCGGCCCTTCGGCTGGTAGTCGTCGATCTCCGGGAGCTCGACGGGCAGTTGCTCGTCGGGAACGGCCACCATCCCGCAGTCGTCGCAGTAGACGATCGGGATCGGGCAGCCCCAGTAGCGCTGGCGCGACAGCAGCCAGTCGCGCAGCCGGAAGTTCACTGACGCGTGGCCGATACCCTCGCGATCGAGCCAGGCCGCGATCCGGTCGAAACCCTGCTTCGGCGTCAGTCCGTCGAACTCCCCGGAGTTCACGAGCACAGCCTCGTCACCCTTGGTGACGAACGCCCCCGCCTGTACATCGACCTCGGTGCCGTCGTTGGGCGCGACCACCTGCCGGATCGGCAGGTCGTAGGTCCTGGCAAAGGCGAAGTCACGTTCGTCGTGAGCCGGCACAGCCATGATCGCGCCGGTGCCGTACTCCATCAGCACGTAATCGGCCACGTACATCGGAATCTCCTCGCCGGTCACCGGGTTGGTGACGGTGCGGCCCAGAAACACGCCGGTCTTGGTCTGCTCGGCTGAGCCGCGCTCCTCGGCGGACTCGGTCAGGGCGTGGTTGACGTAGTCGCGCACGGCCATTTCATTGGCTGTTCCGGCCGCCAGCCGCGCGATGTCCGGGTGCTCGGGCGCCATCACGAAGAAGGTCGCCCCAAACAGCGTGTCCGGTCGAGTCGTGAACACCGGATAGTCGATGTCCAACTCGCTGCAGCGGAAGTTGACCTCGGCACCGACGCTGCGACCGATCCAGTTACGCTGCATCGTCTTGACGTGCTCGGGCCAGTCGATCGTGTCCAGGTCGTCGAGCAGGCGATCGGCGTAGTCGGTGATGCGGAAGAACCACTGCTCCAGCTGACGCAGCTCGACCTCATGCCCGCAGCGCTCGCAGTGCCCGTCAATGACCTGTTCGTTGGCGAGCACGGTCTGGTCGTTCGGGCACCAATTGACCGCCGACTCCTTGCGATACGCAAGGCCGCGCTCGTAGAGCCGCAGGAAGATCCACTGGGTCCAGCGGTAGTACTCGGGCTGGTGGGAGGCGATCTCACGTGACCAGTCGATCGAGATCCCCCACGAGCGGAACGCCCTCTGGAAGGACGCGATCGACTGCTCGGTCGCGACGCGTGGATGCGTGCCGGTCTTGATCGCGTTGTTCTCAGCCGGCAACCCGAACGAGTCGTAGCCCATCGGATGCAGCACGCGATGGCCGGTGCGGCGGCGGAAATGGGCGATTGCGTCGCCGATCGTGTAGTTCTTCAGGTGACCGATGTGGGGCTCACCGCTTGGGTACGGGAGCATCTCGAGCACATATGACTTGTCCGGGCGGATGTGGGCACCGGGTGGGCGATGGCCTCCTGCTTCCTGGGTGGTCCCGTTCGGGACCTCCCAGGTGCGCTCCTGAGCCCAGACGGCCTGCCATTTGGCCTCGATCTGGAGTGAGTCGTAACGGTTCTCCGACATGCTGGGCCGGAGGTTAGAGAGTCGCGCCCGCACACCCCGGGTCGGCAATGACGCGCAGCTCCTCCCGCAAAGCGCCCTCCAGCAAGATTCCACGCGCATGCATTAAGCTTGCAGACGTATTCGACTTTCTCTGGGGCTGTAGCTCAGCTGGGAGAGCGCCGCCATGGCATGGCGGAGGCCAGGGGTTCGAGCCCCCTCAGCTCCACTGAAGAACCCAGCGCGTCCTACTCGGTCAGCGGCAGCGACGGGTTCAGCTGCTCGACCGCAAGCTCCAACTTGGCCGTGAGGTCATCGGGAGCGTTGGGGTTGTAGATCGGGCCGAGCCCGTCGGCCAGCAGGGTCACGGCCATCGCAACTCCCCGGGCGGGCATCGGACCGTTTGCTCGCAGGGCTGCGATCAGCTCGCGGATCTGCCGGCGGCCAGATCAGCGTCCAGGCGCGCCTGGTTGAGCCGCAACAGGATGTCCTCGCGAAAGTTCTGCATGGGTAAATGATTGCGCTGATAGCGCTGACTGCCTAGGCGCAGACGCTCACGCGCTGAGCTCAGCCGCGCGCGCCCCAGCCCGCAGGCCCGACTCGATCGCCCCATCGATGAAGCCGGACCAGCCGTTGGCAATGTCGGACCCGGCAAGCAGCAGTCGCCCCTCGGGCCGCCCCATCGCCGCATGATGATGTTCGTACCAGCCAGGGCGGTGGATCGCCCAGGTCCCGCGGGAGTATTCGTCGGCCAGCCAATCATGGGCGGTGGCGTCAACCAGCTCGTAGCCGGGCAGGATCTCGGCCAGGGCGGCGGCCACTCCGGCGCTGTCCGTGACATCACACTGCGCCGCGTCGGGGCCAAAGCCGATCATCAGCTGCGTGTCGGCGCCGAGCAGCTCCTCACTGCCCAGGTAGCCGAACGGGTGCCCGCGCTCGATCACGTTGAGCGCCACGCGCTCACCACGCGCGCGGAGCATCAGCTTGATCCCACGGCTCGCCTGTCCGAGCGCGATACCGGCCTGCTTGTCCTCCGGCAGACCGGGCTCGAACGTGATCGAGCCGAGCGTGTTCACCGGGACCGCAACAACGACCACGGACCCGCTGTACACGCCGCCGGTGCGGGTATGAATCTCGACACCGGCATCGGCGTAGGTGACCGCTGCGACCGGAGTCTCGAGCCGGTAATCGACCGGCGCGGCGCTCCCGATGGCTCCCAACAACGCGCCGGTACCACCAACGATCGTCACGCGCCCGCCGGTCTCCTGCGTCAGCGCCAGACTGTGGCCTGACAGTGCGTGCCAGCGCAGCACCGCGACTGAGCCGGCCTGATCGAGCGGCGCGTTGGCGAGCGACTCGAGCTCTGCGGCCAGTACGGCCTGCTCCTCCTCGGTGAGCTCCAGCTGGTCGAGGCGCTGCGCGATCGTCAAGCGGTCAAAGCGCGCCAGCTCATCGATTGCCGCCAGCGGCACGTGCGGCTGCGGCAAGGCGGTGCGTACGCCTTCGACGAACTGGTCCCAGCCGCGCCGCACGATCGCATCGCGTTCTTCGCTCGTGCCCCAACGCAGATCGCCGTTCACGTGCCAGCCGGCGCGCTCAGCCTCGTCGCCGACCTCGACCCGGAGCCCTGCTCGCGTGAGCTCGGCGAAGGTGTGCGGCTGGTGCCAGTGAACCCAGGCGCCGCCGTACTCGATCGCCTGTCCCTCCCAATCGGCGCTCCACGTGCGTCCGCCCAGCCGATCACGCGCTTCGAGCAGCAGTGTCCGGCGGCCGCGCAGAGCCGCCTCGCGCGCGGCCGTAACGCCGGCGAACCCACCTCCAACCACGATCACGTCATAGCTACCCGTCATCCCGCCTCCCTCAGCTGAAGCTCCGCAGTGAGCTCACTGCGGAGCCTGATAACCGCGTCCAGCGCAGTCGCCCCCGCGCCGGGTGGTCCCACCACGACCGGATTGCACTCGAGCGCTGCCCATGCCTGCTCGAGCAGCATGCGGCCGACGCCGGCCGCCAACTCGGCGACACTCGTGAGATCGACCCCCTCAGCCCCACGGCCACCGTAGAGCAGCGGCGCCCCACGTAGGCCGCGCAGCGCGCGCTCAACCCGCATCGGATCGGCCGGCAACGGGATCACCACCACGTCGTCCAGCAACTCTGTCCAGATTCCACCGAGTCCGACCACGAGCGCGGGCACGATGCCGTCCGCGTGTGCGGCGACGATCAACTCAAGTCCGGGCGCGGCCATCCGCTCGGCCAACACGCAGCCGTCGTGCGCAGCCGCCAGCGCCGCCAACCGGCGAAACGCGGCGCGCACGTCGCTCTCAGAGTCGCAGCCCAGCGCGACGCCGCCCAGCTCGGACTTGTGCTGGACGTGCTCGGCGCTCAGCTTGAGTGCCAACGGACTCCCGAGCTCACGGCGCAGGCGGACGGCGTCCTCCTCGTCCGACACCACCCGGCCGTCCGGCACCGGAACACCCGCCAGGCGCAGCAGGTGCTTGGCCTCATGCTCGGCCAGCCAGGCATCGGTGCCGGTCGCGGCCGTCCGGGCAGACCGCGCCGCCGCGCCGATCTCGCGCAGCCGCGACGCAATCGCTGCGGCGGCGCGCATTCGCCCCTGCGCCCCGTCGGTTTCGATGGTGCCGAGCAGTGCGCCCGCACAACGCACGCCGGTCCGTAACCCCGCAGCGGCCGGCACCCCGGCCTGGGCGAACTCCCAGGCGGCGTCGTCGTCGAGCAGCTCGGGCAGGGTCGAGCTCACCAGTGTCGGGGCCGGGCTGACGGCCGCACCGGCGACGATCCCCTCTCGCACCGCTCGCCAGGACGCCTCGCTGGCACCCTCGAGCCCCGCCGGCTGGTCGTAGAAGACCAGCACCTGGTCGATCGCCGGGTCCTCACCCACAACACGCACGAGCTCACCCAGGGCGTCACTGTCGCCCCAGATCATCGCGGTGTAGTCGAGCGGGTTGCCGACAGTCGCGGCCGGCGGCAACAGCTCGGCAAGTCGCGTGCTGGTGGTCTCTGCCAACTCCGGCAGCTCGATCCCAAGCGCCTCCGCCGCGTCCGCACCCTGGGCGGAGTCACCGCCCGAGCAGGTCATGATCGCCAACCCGCCGGCGCCGGAGACTCCGGCGCGGGCCCCGGCCTCGGCCGGACGCCGCACCGCCAGCACCTTCGAGAGCTCGAGCAGCTCGTGCGCGTCGTCCGCCCACACCGCCCCGGCCTCCTCGATCAGGCTCCGGAACACGCGCTGGTCGCCGGCCAGCGCGCCGCTGTGCGCCGCGGCCGCACGCGCCCCGGCAGCTGAGCGCCCAACCTTCAGGATCACCACCGGCACCGCCGCCTCCGCACATGCTGCAAGGCCCTCGCACAGGCCCGGACCACCGTCATCCTCCAGATACACGGCGACGGCTCCAACCCCGTCCTCGCCGGCGAGGTGGCGCAGGTAGTCGGCGGCCGACAGGGCCGCCTGGTTGCCGCCGGCGATCACGGTGTGGAACCGCAGACCGCGCCTGGCCGCGAGTGCGTTGACCGCGACGTTCCCACTCTGCGAGATCAGTGCGACATTGCCCGCCTCGGTGGGCTCCAACGCGTCACCCCAGAGCGCAGTGCGAGCGTGCGGAGAGACGATCCCGTTGCAGTTGGGGCCGCACACGGGTAGTCCATGACGGCCGGCAGCCTCAACCAGCTGGCGTTGGAGTTCCGACACCGGAGGCCACCTCTGCAAAACCGGCGCTGATAACAACGGCGCCGCCGCAACCGCGCGCGCCAGCGTGTTCGATCGCCTCCGGCACGGAGGCAGCGGGCACCGCGATCAGGACCGCGTCGACCGCTTCCGGCAAATCCAGGACGCTCGGCACGCACCGATGCCCGAAGGCCTCGCTGCGACCGGGATTGACCCCCCAGATCGGCCCGGCGAAGCCGATCTTTCGAAGGTTGACGAGCGCCTCGGCGGCATAGCTGCCCGGGCGCTCGGTCGCACCGACGACGGCGACTGACCCAGGCCGGATCAGGCGCCGAAGGTCCGCCTCCGGCGTGTGGCTCAAAACGGGATCGAGCAGTGTCAATGGATCGTCGCCTCGACGCCACGCCGTTCGAGTGCGCGGGCGATGATCAGCCGCTGGATCTCGCTGGTCCCCTCCCAGATGCGATCAACGCGCAGCTCGCGTTGGAAGCGCTCGGCCGCGTAGGAGCGCATGTAGCCGCGGCCGCCAAACGCCTGCACGGCGCGATCGGCACAGCGCCCGGCTGCCTCTGACACGAACAGCTTCGCCATCGAGGCCTTGGCGTGGATCAGCTTCGGATCGGCCTGCCCGTCGACCATCCGGCAGACCTCGAGTGCGAGCAGGCGCCCGACCGTCGCATCGGTCGCGGAGTCGGCGAGCGGGAAGGAGATCCCCTGGTAGTCCATCAGCCGGCGGCCGCCCTGGACGCGGTTCAGCACCCAGTCCGTGGTCTCGTCGAGCAACCGCCACATCGCACCCAGCCCGTGGGTCGCGATGCCCAGGCGCTCCTCGGTGAACCAGCGCCGCTGCAGTTCCTCGCCACTTCCGATCCCGCCGATCACCGCGTCATCTGCAAGCTCGACGTCGGTGAAGCGGATCGTCGGATGGCCGTGCGGATAGTTATGGGTGAACTTGGGATCGTCGACGTATTCGACCCCGGCCAGGTCCGGTTCGATGATGAACAGGGTCGGGAGCCGATCCGAGCCCTCGACGACGTTGGCCATCACCACCAGCACGCGAGCGACGTCGCCTGAGGTCACGAACCACTTCTCGCCGTTGATCCGCCAGCCGGCATCGGTGCGGACGGCGGTCGTCGCGATCCCGCTGGGGTCGGATCCGGCCTCAGCCTCGGTCACCGCATAGGCATCGCCACCGGCGCCCTGCAGGCCGGGCACCACGTAGCGCTGCTGCTGCTGTGGCGTGGCTGTCGTCCAGACGTTATAGACGTTTGGGACATGCCAATGCAGGCCGTTGGTGACGCGTCCGAATTGCTCGTTGACGAGGAACCACTCGAGCATCGTCCAGCCCTGTCCGCCGAGCTCCGCCGGATAGCGGCCGCCGTGCAGGCGGGCCGCGATCGCCTGCTGCTTGATCTCCTCGATCGTCTCCTCGGGCAGCAGTCCGTGAGCGCTCTCGGCAGCCTGCTCGAGCGGCATCAGCACCTGCTCGACGAACTCACGTGCGCGTTGCTGAAGCTCGAGTTGCCCCGGGGTCAGTTCGCCGGCCCGGGGTTCGGTCGTGGTCGTCATGCCGCTCCTATCGATGCGCCGTGGTCGTGCGCGGGTTGTGTCTGTTTCAGAATCCGGTGCAGAAGCTCACGGTCAGCCGCGGTCGCCTGAGCGCCGCGGCCGGGCAGCGCCTGCAGGAGGTTGTGGTGGTTCTCCAGCACCGCGACGGCGACTCTGCGTGCGCGAACGACGTCGGCATCGTGGTTGTCCTCGCGGGCGACGATCAGCTCGACGATGCTGTGCAGGTACGCGTGCCACTGGCGCCGGCGCCCTCTCAGCACCAGTCGCTCGATCCGCGCTCGTTCCGCATCGACCGCGTCTGCCGTCGCGCCGGCGCCGGCGATCAGCGTGGCCACCGCCTCGGGCAGCGTGTACTCGGGCTCGGGCGTGACCGAGAGCCAGGCCGACCTGAGGCGACTGAGGGTTGGCATCGACACCACGGACTTAGTATAAACTGATTACAAAGTCAGGAACTAGGTGTCATCTCAGATGCACGTCGTGACATCACCGACCAGGGATCGAGCAGATGGAGATCAGCGTTTCCCAGCCCACCGCAACCGGCCAGGCCCTGGATCCGGGTCTGTACACCGATCCGGCAGTGCTCCAGGCCGAACAGCGGCTGATCTTCGAGCGCACCTGGCAGCTCGCCGGCCACATCTCGGCACTGCCGCAGGCCGGCAGCTACATCACCTGCCGCGCCGGCAACCAGCCGCTGCTGGTTGTCCGTGACGACCAGGGAGAACTGCACGCCTACCGCAACATATGCCGCCACCGGGCCTCGAGACTGTTGAGCGGCAGCGGCCAGTGCAAGGGTGCGATCCGCTGCCGCTACCACGGTTGGACCTATCGCTTCGACGGCAGCCTGATCGGCGTGCCGGAGGCCCTCGCCTACGGCGAGCGCCTTGACAAGGGCGCATTGCCGCTGCTGCCAGCGCGCGTCGAGGTGATGTGCGGGCTGGTGTTCGTCAACCTCGACATGCACGCGGCGCCACTGGCCGAGCTGCTCGGTGACCTTCCGCAGCGGCTTGCGCCGTACCGCATCGAGACGCTCGAGTCGTTCGCGCCCGGCACCGACCTGCAGCCTGCCAACTGGAAGATCGTCGCCGAGAACTACCTCGAGGGCTACCACGTGCCGATCGCGCACCCCGGTCTGATGCGGCTCTACGACTACAAGAACTACCGGGCCGACACGCACGAGCATTACGCCTGGTTCGACGCGCCGCTGCGTGACAAACCCTCCAGCAACCGGCTCGAGCGCCTGTACTGGCAGTTGGTTGAGCCGATGCCAGGCGTCGGCGACGAGCGCCGGCGGGTGTGGAGCTACATCTTCATCTACCCAAACACGACGATCGACCTCTACCCAGACCAGGTCGACACCTGGCAGCTGCTGCCGGACGCCGTCGATGCCACCGGCGGCGTCTACGGCTGCTATCGCGCAGCCAATCCCAACCCGCGCACGCGCCTGGTGCAGTGGGCCAACCACCGGCTCAACACGCTCGTGACCGATGAGGACACCGACCTCGTGTCCAACGTGCAGCAGGGCGCGCAGACACGCGATTACAGCTGCGGCCCGCTGTCACCGCGGGAGACCGGTGTGGCCTGGTTCGCGGACAGGATCCGGGCCGATCTGGCGTCCAAGCTGCTCGACGGCGAGGCGTGAGCCCCCGCCCGGACCGCGGAGCGCGCGAGCGGATCCTGCAGGCCGCTGTGCGCCGCATCGCCGGCGAGGGGATCGACGGCGTCCGCATCGCCAGAATCGCCATGGACGCAGGCGTCTCCAGCTCGCTGGTCCACTACCACTTCGACAGCCGCGACGCGCTGCTGGCCGAGGCGCTCGAATACTCCTACCACCACGCCGCTGACGCGCGGATCGAGGCCGGTGAGCCGACCGGCAGCTCGCGCGCCGCTCGCCTGCAGGCGATGCTCGACCAGTGCCTGCCGACGACGCCGGCGCTCGAAGAGGACTGGGTGCTCTGGGTTGAGCTGTGGTTGCGAGCCGTCCGCCACGCCGAGCTGCGCCCGGTCGGGGAGCAGTTGTACGGGCGTCTGGTCAGCTGGTTCGCTGAGGAGATCGGGGCCGGCGTCGAAAGTGGCGAGTTCAGCCGCTGCGACCCGCAGGAGGTCGCCGACCGTACTGTCGCGCTGCTCGACGGCTACGGCATCAGAGTCCTGATCGGCGACGGCGGCATGCCCCTGGAGCGCGCACGGCGCGCCGTGGCCGCCTCACTGGCGCATGATCTCGGCCTGGGCGACTTGACAGGGCAGGTGGCTCTGGCGTAGTTTCCTGAACCGCCAGTCAGTAAACCTCAACCGGCGTTTGGAGGAGCACCGGATGAGTCCGCGTCCCAAAGTCGATCATCTGCGCAAGCCACAGATCATCGCGGCGGCAGCCGAGGTGCTCTACGAACGTGGCCTGTTCGACACACGCATCGGGGATATCGCCGAGCGCGCCGGTACCAGCTCGCCGACGATCCTCTACTACTTCGAGTCCAAGGACCGCCTGCTCGAGGAGGCAGTCGAGTTCGCGGACCGCAGCTTCTACCAGCGCCTGACCGAGGGTCGTGACCAGTTTGATCGCGCCGGCGACAAGCTGGTCTACCTGATCGAGGAGACCAGCCTGGGCCCGGGCGGCCTGGGCGACTACACGCTGTGGATGGAGATCTGGGTACGGGCGCGCCGCCACGAGGGTGTGCGCGACTCCTACTTCAAGCTGGACCGCCGCCAGCGTCGCCTGATCGCTGACATCGTGCGCGAGGGGCAATCCTCCGGCGACTTCCGGCGCGAGGTCGGTGCCGACGACTTCGCGTTGTCCTTGAGCGGTCTGATGGACGGGCTCGGCGTGCAGGTCACCCTGGGTCAGCCGGACGTCTCACCGGAGCGGATGGTGGACCGCTGCCTGTCGATGGCCAGCGCCGAGCTGGGCTGCGAGCTGCGCGCCACTCGAGCGGGGAGAGTGGGTGCGCATGCATCCACGTGAGGGATGGCTGGCGCCCGGGGTGCGACGCGCGCTCGCAGTGGAGGAGAGCCTGCTCTCTCGCCGCCAGCTGCTACAGGCGGGCGCCGGTGCAGCGCTCACAGCGATGCTGGCCGGCTGCAGCTCGACCAACCCCGCCGGCAACACCCGCAGCCAGCCACTGCCGCGTCAGGACAGGCCGGTCAGATGGCCGATCTACAGCGACAACACGGCGATCGCGTCCGGGCTCGAACCAGAGAAGGGCGCGACACTGCAGCTCTACAACTGGGTCGCGTACATCAACGAAGCCGTGATCAAGGGCTTCTCGAAGAAGTACAACTGCAACTGCCAGGTGACGACGTTCAACACGATGGAGGAGGCGCTCGCCAAGCTCGCCAGCAGAGAGATCGAGTTCGACGTCTTCTTCCCCACCGTCAGCGCACTCGGCCAGCTGGTCGCATCCAAGCTGATCCGGCCGCTCAACCACAGCTACATCCCCAACATCGCGAACGCCTGGCATGACTACCTCAACCCGTTCTACGACCAGGGCTGGCAGTACACGACGCCCTACTCGATCTACACCACCGGGATCGCATGGCGCAAGGACAAGGTGGATCTCGCCCCGTCGTGGAACATGCCCTGGCAGGCAGCGCGCTACAGAGGCAAGGTCGCTGTGCTCGACGACTACCGCGAGTCGCTCAGCCTCGCGCTCCTGCATGGCGGCAACCTGAACCTCAACACGACCAGCACACCCCGGATCCACGCCGCCGGCCGGGCGCTGCAGCAGCTCTCGGCGCTCACGAACGTGCGGATCGACAACAACGACTACACCGACGTGCCGACCGGCAAGACCTGGATTCACCTCGCCTGGTCAGGCGACATGGCCCTCTCCAACGAGTACCTGCCCAAGGGCACCTCGGTCGACACGATCGGGTACTGGTTCCCGCCCGATCACAGGGGCCCGGTCGCCAATGACCTGATGGTCAACCTCAGCGGCGGCGCAAATCCCGTCCTTGCCCACAAGTTCATCGACTACATGCTCGACGTCGACAACGCACTCGAGAACTTCTCCTACGTGGGCTACATGCAACCGCTGACCGAGGTCACACCGGAGCGGCTCGTGTCCGAGAAGCTGATGGTGCCTCAGCTCACCTCCACCGTGGTCAAGGAGGACTACTTCCGCAACGGCCTGTTCCAGCTCGAGCTCCCAGCTGCCGCCGACGCGGTCTGGGAGTCCACGTGGAACGACTTTTCCAAGGGGCTATAGGGCAGTGGTCTCCAACGACGAACGCACCCGCGACCGGCGCAGTCGCCTGCTGTGGATCGGGCTCGCGGCGCCCGGCGCCATTTGGCTGATCATCCTGTTCGTCGTCCCGTTCTATGTGATGCTTGCGGTCGCAGGCGGCGGCGTCAACGAGTTCTTCCAGACGGTGGTCCCGGTCTGGAATCCGCTGCACTGGTCGAGCTGGAACTTCAGCGCCGTGTGGCACGACATCGTCGGCAGCGGAGCGTTCATCGGCGCGCCGGCGCTGCGGACGGTGATCTACACCGCGATCGCCACCGCGATCTCGCTTGCGATCGCGTACCCGGTCGCCTACTTCGTCGCGCGCTACGCCGGTCGCCGAAAGGCGCTCTATCTGGTTCTGCTGGTCGCGCCGTTCTGGGTCAGCTACATGATGCGCATGCTCGCCTGGATCGACCTGCTGCAGCAGGGCGGCCTGTTCAACAGCGCGCTGTCATCGGTCGGCCTCCCCGGCAACACCGACTGGCTCGGCGGCAAGTCGGTGACAGTGGTCCTCGGCCTCGTGTACGGCTACATCCCGTATCTGATCCTGGTGCTGTACGCGTTCCTGGACCGCATCGATCAACGGCTGATCGAGGCGGCCCAGGATCTCGGGCTAGGCAGGTGGCGGACGTTCTGGCGGGTCACGGTGCCGCTCAGCAAGCCGGCGCTGATCGCAGGGACGTTCATCACCGTCCTGCCGATGCTGGGCGACTACTACACCAACCAGCTGCTGTCGGCCGCGCCCGGGACGACGATGATCGGAAACGTGATCGAGGGTCAGCTCGACGCGCCCGGACAGACCGGGCAGGGTGCCGTACTGGCGCTGATGCTGCTCGTGGTCCTGTTGGTTCCGATGATCTACTACGTGGTCAGCACCGCCCGCGCGTCGAGGGAGAACGCCTGATGGCGGTCGAGCTCGGCAAGCCTTCGGCCGCTCCTCCACGCTCCGGCGCGGCCGGCCTGGCCGACCGTCTGCGCCCCAGCCCGTGGCGACGGCCGTGGGCGATGGAGGGTTTCACCTGGCTCTACATCGTCTGGTCGATCGTGCCGATCGGGATTGCGGTCCTGTTCTCGTTCAACAAGGGCGCCTCGCAGTCCACATGGCAGGGTTTCTCGACGAAGTGGTACATCGGCAGCTCCGTCAACTCCGTGCTCCACAACCCCGCCCTCCACCAGGCGGTGGTTCAGACACTGGTGCTGGCAGCCCTGACCACAGTGATCTGCGTTCCGATCGGTGTCTGCTTCGCGATCGGTATCGACCGCTGGCACAGCCGAACCTCGACGACGCTCAACTTCGTGATGATCTTCTCGTTCGTGATTCCCGAGCTGTTGCTCGCGGTTGCGCTGTTCCTGCTTGTGACCCAGGCGCTGACGTCCATCGGGCTCGGGACTGAGGCCGAGGTCGCCGGACTCGTGGTCTGGAACCTCAGCTGGCCCGCGGTGATCGTGCGCGCGCGGCTCGTGAGCATCGGGCGCAGCTACGAGGAGGCAGCGACAGACCTCGGAGCATCGCGGCTGGGCGCGATCCGTCGTGTGCTGCTGCCGATGCTGATGCCGGCGGTCTTCGCGAGCGCGGTGCTCGTGTTCGCGAGCACAGTCGATGACTTCGTGATCGTCGAGCAGCTGTCGTCGACGGCCTCGACGCAGCCGATGTCGGTACTGATCTACGCGAATGTCCACGGCGGGCTGAGTGGGCCGGCGCTCAATGCGCTGGCTACGATCATGCTGCTGTTCTCGCTTGCCGCCGCGCTGCTCGGGTTCTTCGCCTATCGGGCGATGACCCGCGGCGAACGAACGCAGGGCACCGCCGAGGCGTTGACGAGCATCGCGGGCATGTGAGAGGAGACAGATGACTGAAGGTCATGTCCAGCTGGTGTCGCTGAGCAAGCAGTTCGACGGCGCTACCGCAGTCGATGGCATCTCGCTCGAGATCGGAGCGGGCGAGTTCTTCTCGTTGCTTGGGCCGAGCGGCTGCGGGAAGACGACCACCTTGCGGATGGTGGCTGGTTTTGTGCCGCCGACCAGCGGCCAGATCATGCTCGACGGCGTCGATGTCGGATCCTGGGCGCCGAACCGCCGCAACGTCAACACGGTGTTCCAGTCCTACGCGCTGTTTCCATTTCTGACCGTCGCGGAGAACGTCGCCTTCGGCATGAAATACAAATCCGTGCCCAAGGCGGAGCGCGACCAGCGCTTGGCCGAGGCGCTCGCGCTGGTACAGCTGTCAGGGCTCGAGAGGCGACGGCCGAACCAGCTCTCGGGTGGCCAGCAGCAGCGCGTCGCGCTGGCGCGGGCACTGGTCCTGCGCCCGGCGGTGCTGCTGCTGGACGAGCCGCTCGGCGCGCTCGATGCCAAGCTCCGCAAGCAGTTGCGGATCGAGCTCAAGGCGCTGCAGGAGGAGGTCGGGATCACGTTCGTGTTCGTCACCCACGATCAGGAGGAGGCGCTCAGCATGAGCGACCGGATCGCGGTGATGAACGCGGGCCGAATCGAGCAGGTCGGCACCCCGGATGAGGTCTACGAGAACCCCGCGACCGTGTTCGTCGCAGATTTCCTGGGCGTTTCCAACCTGATGGACGCCCACGCCGGCAGCGTCACCGGAGGCTGCTGCGAGGTCAGCGTCGGAGACTTCTCGCTGCGCGCAGGCTGCGGCGCGCTGACCGCCACCGGACCGGTGAAGCTGGTCGCACGGCCCGAGCGGGTGCGGCTGCTCGCGTTCGATGCCGAGCACGAGAACTGCCTGCCCGGGATGGTCGAGCGCACGGTTTACGTAGGCGCGGTCAGCCAGGTGATGGTGCGGCTCGTCACCGGCACCCAGATCCAGGTCGCGATCACCAACAGTGGACGCGAGCTCAGCTATGAGCGCGGAACGCCCGTCAAGGTCCACCTGCCGGTCGAGGAGCTCCGGATCCTCGCCTGAGAGACGGGGCGAATCCACGCTTAAAGAGGCGGGGCGACGGCCTCAAAGCCATCGCCCCGTCCTCGTGGGTTCCGCGGAGGTCGGAGCGTCCCCCGGTGAGTCGCTCCGACCCTGTTATGCGGTTACTGCAACCCTGAGCCCCCTACTTCAGTTCCTTCAGGATGTGGGGCTCGAGCTTCTTGAGAGCAGACAGCTTGCGCTGATCTGCCTTCCGGGCCTTCTTGCTGAGGTGATGCTTCTTGGAGAGCTTCTTCTCCAAGGACCGGATCTCAGCCCTGACCTTGCTGAGCTGCTTCCTCAGCGCGGCCGTGACCTGCGCCGGTGACAGCGACGACGAGCCGCTCGAGCCGCTCTGGCTCGGCAGATCGACGCTGTTGGCCGTTACCTGCGCCGCGCTCGGCGTCGACGTCTGCGTCGGTGCCGTGGCCGGAGCCGGCGGATCGATCGTGAACGTGACCTCGGTCACGATGCCCTCGGACATCATCACCGTTGCCGTCGACGCCGTCGCCGCCGCAATGCTGCTCTCGGTGGTCGGCGTCAGGACGCCACCCTCCCTGACCTGAACGTTGGTCGGGATCGCGGTCGGTAGCCCGCTGAACGCGTCCGGGCTCGGAGTCACCGTGCCCGATAGCGTCACCGAGGAGTTGTACGCGAACAGCGTCGGGTCGAGCGTGCACTGCACTGACGTGCTGCTGACGTTGACGTTCAGCGTCTGCGCGACTCCGTTCACCATGAACGTCGCCATCCCGCTGGTCGGGCCGGAGGTCGGCGCAACGCAGACCTTCAGCTGGCCAGGATCAGCCGGCACGTCCGTGAACGTGACATCGGTCTCCCCGGCGCCGGCCACAACCTGAACGCTGCGGTTGGCAGGGCTGTTCGAACCCGGAACGATGCCCTGATTCGCCGAGATGTTGGAGACCTTCGTCCCGGGCACGATGCCCTCGATGATCGTCACCGTGGTACCTGCGCGGACGTAACCGAGGATCTGGCAGGTGCCAGGTTGGATGCTCACCGAGCTGCTCACCGCGGTCGGACCGGCTGGCCCGCTCGACCCCGCGCTGAACAGGTACGAGCTCACCGGCGACGCCACGGTGCGGCTACCCCACGACTTGCAGAGCTTCACGGTCGAAATCGCGTCCGTGTAGGTGACAATCGTCTGGTTGTCGCTGTTTGCATTGAACGGCTGCACGGTCACATTTGCGGTGCCGTTCGAGTAGGTCGGCGCCGGATTGACCAGCGCGTTCTGGCCGCTGATTGTTGCCGTGATCCCGGTCACGTACGTGCTGCCGGGCTCGACGGTCTGCAACCCACCCGCAGGAACGGATGTCGGACCGCTACAACCGATCCCATTCGCCGAGATCGTCGCCGAGGTGGTGGTTCCCCACGGCAGATCGTACGCACCCGTGGTTGGATCCAAGGTGCTGATCCCTGACTCGTTGCTTGTCAGGTTGAACGTATACGTCCCGGTCAACATCGACGAGTTCGTCGCCGGCGCCTTACACAGCTCGACGGTCCCGTAGACGGGATCGTTGGTGTAGTGCAGGGTGACGGCAGTGTTCGAATCGTTACTGGTCGGCACAGTCACGGACGCCGTGCTGCTGCCGGTCGTCCACGCCAGCGAGTTCTGCTGATCGTTGGTTGCAGTCACGTTCGCGACTGACGACCAGGAGTTGGTGCCCTCGGTGACGGTCACCGTCCCGGACGGCACGGCGAACGGCGCCGTGCATACCTCCGGCGCGCCGGTCACCGCATGGATGACGATCGGCCTGCCGACTCCGGTTACCGAGTAGCTGAACGTTCCTTGGTAATTCTGTTGTCCGGCCGGTACGGCCGCGAAGGTCTTACAAAGCTCCAGATATCCGCCACCACTCGGCGGATCCTGGGTGGCGCTCGCCAAAGCCGGCGCCGCCATGATGATTGCCCCCGCGAGCATGCTCCCCAACAGCGGAGCAAGAGTGAGTCTAAAAAGACGGTTCCTCACTTGCTCTTCCCTTTTTTTAATTAACGCTTGACAACGCTAAATGTTGATGGGCGTCCAGTACGCGCCCATCCGAAGCGGAGCGTCAGAAGATTCGCTTCCCCTCACCACCCCGCACAAACACAACGGCGCTGTGTGACCACCCTGGTCCCGTTCATCACCCCCGCGATGCCGTATACAAATTTGAAACTGCCGTTTATGTTGCGTCGGCCACTCTATGCGACGATCGAGCCGCGCGGGGTAAAAATTTTGTGTACCTCGTAGCCATTTTCCGGACGCTCCATAGCACTTATTTCAGTGTCATGAACGTCGTTCGTCGGCCGTAGTTAACTGTGAATCACCGTGCCACTTATCTGTACATGAACGCACCGGCGCACGGTGCGCCTCAACCACATTGGTTAGAGTCTGAGCGTGGCTGAGGAAGACCCCACCCCGACGCGGGCGTGGAATCGGGCGTGGCGACTTCTGGTCGGGCCGCCACTGTCCTTCCGCCGTCTCTCGAAAGAGCAGATCACGCCGATTGAGGGGCTCTCGGCGCTTTCACTGGATGCGCTGACCTCGGTTGCCTACGGGCCGGAGGCGATTGTGGTCGTGCTGGCGATGGCGGGCGCCGGTGCTCTGCATCTGATCCTCCCGATCACGATCGCGATCCTCCTGCTGCTGGCCATCCTCGTGTTCTCCTACAGGCAGGTGATCGACGCCTATCCAGGCGGCGGAGGCTCCTATGCCGTCTCGAGGGCAAACCTTGGCAGGGGGGCCGGCCAGCTGGCCGGAGCCGCCTTGATCGTCGACTACACGTTGACCGTCGCGGTCTCGATCGCGGCCGGAGTCGCGTCGCTGGTGTCCGCCTTTCCCGGCCTGCAGCTCGGCCACCGTGCCGATCTGCCTCGGCATCCTGGCTGTCGTCACCTTCATGAACCTCCGTGGGCTGGGCGAGACGGCGCGGGCGTTCCTGCTCCCCACGCTGCTGTTTGTGGTCGGCCTGCTGGCGATCATCGCCGTGGGCCTGATCCATCCGCTCGGACTTCACACCAAGCAGCCAGGGCATTCGCTGGTTCCCGCCCATTCACTCGAGGCGGTCGGCGTGCTGCTGGTCCTCAAGGCGTTCTCAGCTGGTTGCAGCGCGCTCACCGGTGTCGAGGCGATCGCCAACGGCGTACCGCTGTTCAAGCAGCCGCGCGCGCAGCGCGCCAAGCACACGGAGATGCTGCTCGGTTTGATCCTGGGGGTGATGTTGCTCGGAATCGCGGTCCTGGCTCATCGCTGGCACGTGGGCCCGCGCTCGGGCCAGACCGTGCTGAGCCAGATCATGGCGCTGTCAGTCGGACGCGGCTGGGCCTATTACATCGTGTCGGTGGCGACCACGCTCGTGCTCGCGTTGGCGGCCAATACCTCGTTCGGCGGCCTGCCGGTGCTCGCGAGCCTGCTGGCACGCGACGACTACCTACCCCATCTTTTCACGATCCGGGGCGACCGGCAGGTGTTCTCGAACGGGATCTGGGTACTGGCGATGATGTCCGGCGTCCTGATCATGGCCGTCAACGGGGACACGAACGCGCTCATCCCGATGTTCGCGATCGGGGTGTTCATTGGTTTCACGCTGGCGCAAACCGGCCTGGTCGTGCATTGGCGACGCGAGCGATCTCAACACTGGCGTTACCGTGCCGCGATCAACGGGCTGGGCGCGGCAGTCACGGCCACCGCGACCGTGATCTTCCTGCTGACGAAGTTCACCCACGGCGCCTGGGTCGTGGTCGTCTCGGTGCCGCTGATCATCTACGCATTCAGCCGGATCCACCACTATTACGAGCACACCAACGCAGCGCTCGGGATCGGCCGGATTCCGCCGCAGCCGGCTCGCCAGACGTCCGTGGTGGTGGTGCCGGTCGTCACGATGTCCACGCTCACCGGGTACGGAATCGGCGAGGCGCTGTCGCTGTCAGACGACGTGCTGGCGATCCACGTCGTGCTCGAGTACTCGGAGGACGAAGAGCCGCACATCGAGAAGCTTGAGCAGCAGTGGCGCCAATGGCACCCGGGCGTGCGCTTGGAGATACTGCGCAGCGAGTTCACGTCCGTCGTCGACCCGATCGTCGAGTACATCGACGAGCATCTGTCGCACGCGGCATGAGCAGGTCGTCGTCCTGATCCCGGTGGCGATCCCCGAAAAACTGCGCTACGCCGTGCTCCACAACCACCTCGACCTTGTGTTGAGCACGGCGCTGGCCAACAGGCCGGGGGTTGTGGTCGCCCGAGCCGGTATGCGGATCCCGGCCGACGACGAGGCTACGGCTGAAGCTTCTTCGCCGCCGCCAGCGCCGCGACCGGATCCAGAGCCGGGTCAGCCTGAGCGATCATGACTGCTCGATCGGCGAGCTCTGCCGCCTGCGCACCGGTCGTCGACTCGTCGCTGAGCGCCAGCGCCAGGTAGGTCTGGCGTAGCAGCTCCGGGTTCTGCAGGTCGGGCGGCGGCCCGGCGGCCGGCAGCGCCCTGGTGGAGACCAGCAGCGTGCCGGACGCTCGCGCCCCCGCCGAACAGCTTGCCGGGGTGCTTGTCCGGGATCTGCAGCGCGATCGCACCCGTCGCCGGGTTGACCAGACCGATCTTCGAGCGCAGACCGGCCCGCTCGAGCGCGAACCGATACCCGGAAAGCCGCAGATAGCCGAGCTGGGCGGCCAGCTGCTGGTACGCCAGAGCGTCACTCTCATCGCCCAGCCGGCCCTGGTGCAGTGAGATGTGCGTCATCTCGTCACCCGACGCCGTCCGCTCGGGCGCGACCAGCAGGAAAGCCTGCGGGCCGAGCCGCCCGGCGCCGACGCCGGCGACCTCGACCAGCAGCTGGTAGCCGCTGAGCGTGAGCGCGCCGAGGATCCCCGGCGGAAGCGGGTGATCCTGAAGATGTCCGCTGGCGGACACGCCATGGCGCCTAGTTGTCCAGCAGGCCGCCGAGCAGCCCGCCGACATGCCGCGCCACCGCCCCATTGCCTGACCGCCACCGGCCCCGGCCTCGGCTCCGGGCGGGTGGAAGTACGCGCTCTGCAGGCCGACGCGACCGGGCCCGGTGAAGCGGTTGAAGACGAGGCTGCCGCCGCCACTGAGGAAGCCGGTCTTGAAACCGTAGACCTCCTGGCTCATCTGTACCGAGTGGTCGTAGTACAGCCAGCCCCCTGGCTCGATGTCGATCGACTCGCCCGGCTCGAGCGTCTTCTCGAAGACGTTGCCGTAGCCGTGAACCCAGACGACGCCCTCGCCGCTCGTGCACATGAACTGGTCGATGAAGAAGCCGCCGCCGTAGATCATGTTGGCGAAGCCCTTCATACGGCTGAAGTCGTACTCGACGTTCTGAGTCGCCGCCAAGGAACTGGTGCTCGCGCACCTGGATGCCCTCGCCCGCCTGGAGGTGCAGCGCGGCGATGTGACCCGGCGCATCACGGCTGAAGGCAACCTCCCCGCCGGACTCGACCTGCAGCATCAGCAGCGGCATGCCGGCGAACGCCCGCCGGGCCAGGCCCTTGCGCAGCGGATGCAGGCCGATCTGCAGGTCCGGGTACTTCCAGAGCAGCACGTGATGCTCGAAATAGACCGGGATGCTCCCGTCCAGCGCCATGTGCAGCACCGGCACGAGCTCGCCCTCGAGCCGGTAGCGGATCCCGGTGCACGGTGCCCTCCGGGATCTGGGTGGGCAGGATCTTCGGTGCCGAGGGCATGCGCTGCTCCGTTCTCTGCGAGGTGCGTCCGCGCGTCGCGGCTGTCTCGCGCGGCACGCTATCGCGCCAGGCGCGGCGCGCCAGTCGCTCCGCGAGCCGCGCCGGCGATGCGCCACATTCGTGACAATCTCGTGATAATTCGCCTGTGCCACCCGTATACGTCTCCGGGCACCGCAATCCGGACACCGACTCGATCGGCTGCGGCGATCGGCTACGCCGAGCTGAAATCACGCCTGGATCCGAACACCGAGTACGTGCCGGTCCGGCTCGGCGAGCTCAACCCGCAGACCCGCTGGGTGCTCGAGCAGGCCGGCGTACCCGAGCCTGAGTTCCTCGCCCACATCCGTCTGCGCGCGGCGGACCTGATGCAGACCGAGTTCCCGATGCATGAACGCGAACGACCCGATCCGCGAGGCCGGGCTCGCGATCGACCACACCGACTACGACCTCGTCCCCGTGATCGACGACGAGGGCGTGCTGATCGGGATCATCACCACCCGCTCGCTCGCCCGCCGCTACGTGCGCGAGTCACGCGCAAGCTCGTCGCTGCGCGAGGCGACCTACCTGCAGGCCGTCGTGGACGTGCTGGACGGCGAGCTGCTGACGGGCGAGGACCGCGCGCTGACGCGGCCGCATCTGGGTCCACGCCTCGTCGCTCGACTGGAGACCGGCATCGAGCAGAGCGACATCGTCGTCGTCGGCGACCGTGTCGAAGGCGCAGCAGCACGGTGCATCGAGCACGACATCGCGCTGCTGGTGCTGTCGAACGGCGCCCAGCCCGATCCAGGGGTGCTCGAGCTGGCGCGCCAGAAGGGCACCGCGGTGATCACTTCGCCGCTCGACACCTACGTGTCCGCACGGATGATCACGCTCGCCGGCGCCGTGCCGCGAGCTGATGGAGAACGACCAGATCGTCGCCACCGCCGACGAGCTGATCAGCGAGGTCTCCGAGCAGATCAAGGACTCCCACCACGGCGCCGCGATCGTCGTCGACGAGCGCCAGCGCCCGATCGGGCTGCGTGACCCGCTCAGACCTCGTCTCGCCCATGCGCCGCCGCGTGATCCTCGTCGACCACGCCGAGCAGGCGCAGAGCGTGCCCGGGATCGAGCAGGCTGAGATCGTCGAGATCCTCGACCACCACCACATCGGCTCGATCGAGACCAAGGTGCCGGTCGACGGCGACATTCGACCCGGTCGGCTCAACCGCGACGCTTGTGATCGAGCGCTTCCGCCGCAGCGGCATGGAGCCAACCCGTGCCGACGGCGATGCTGCTTGCTGTCCGCGGTCCTCTCGGACACCGTGATCCTCAACTCGCCGACCACCACCGAGCGCGACGCAGCCGTGGTCGAGTACCTCGAGCGCGTGCTCGAGATCGACGCCAGTGAGTACGGCCGCCGAATGTTCGAGGAGACCTCCGATGTCTCCGACGTCAGCGCCGACGACCTCGTCAAGCGCGACGCCAAGGGCTACCAGTCCGGCAACGGCACGCCGTTCCTGATCGCGCAGGTGGAGGTCGTCGGCAAGGGCCTGCTCGACCGCGAGCAGGAGCTGCTCGAGGCGATGCAGCCGCGAGCGCCACAGGCAGGGCGCGGAGCTGTACGCGCTGATGGTCACCGACGTGCTGGACAAGGGCACCGACCTGCTGGTCGACGGCGACGTCGCGACCGTCGCCCGGGCGTTCGGCGTCGAGCCAGAGAACGGCGGCAAGCTCACGCTGCCCGGCGTGATGAGCCGCAAGAAGCAGGTCGCGCCGAAGCTGCTGGCAGCGCTCTAGGCGGCCGGCAGCGACAGGCTCGAAGCTGCGTGACGGCGCCTCGCCCCAGAGCTGCTCGAGCCGGTAGAGCTCGCGCATCTCCGGCGTGAAGATGTGCACGATCACGTCGCCGTAGTCCATCAGGATCCAGTGCGCCTGAGTGACCCCGTCCACACGCGTCGGCAGCATCCCGTGCTCGTTCTTCATGCCCAGGTGGATGCCGTCGTGGATCGCCTTGACCTGGCGGTCACTGCGACCCGTGCAGATCAGGAAGTAGTCGGCGACGGACGTGAGCCCCCGCAGATCCAGCTGGACGATGTCGACCGCCTTGCGGTCGGAGGCAAGCTCCGCGATTGCCAGCGCGATCTCTTCGGGTGACTTCATGATGGTGTGCGACCTCCGTATAGACGGTGTTCGTCGATATAGCTCGCCACCGGTTCCGGGACGAGGTAGGTGATCGGCTCCTGCATCTGCACTCGATCGGCGGATGTCGGTCGAGGAGATCCCGATCCTTGGCATTCGGAAGAACTCGGCTCGGTCTCCGCCCCGAAGCCCAGCGAGCGCCTCGATCGATCGACTTCCGCGTGGTCCCGCGGCGTCTTGCAACAGCGAGTGTAGCCAGCGACAGCACCTGCTCCGGCTCCTGCCAGGTGGGCAGCCCTGCCGCGACGTCGCCGCCGACGATCAGGAACAGCTCGCTATCAGGCATCCGAGAGTGCAGTGCACCAAGCGTATCGACCGTGTAGGACGGTCCCTCGCGCTCGACCTCGAGGTCGGACACCTCGAAGCGCGCGTCGCCCGGCGACCGCGCGCCGGCACAGCTCGAGCCGGTGCTCGAGCGCCCGGGTCGTCGTCGAGCGGCTTGTGCGGCGGCTGCCCGGCCGGCATCAGCACCACGCGATCGAGACCCAGCCGCAGGTGCGCCTCCTGCGCGCAGATCAGGTGGCCGAGGTGCGGCGGGTTGAAGGTCCCGCCGAGGATGCCGATGCGCGAGCTGGATCAGCTGGCTCAGAGTTCAGCGGCCGGTGCTCAGGCGCGGACGTGCCCGTCGCCCTCGACCAGGTACTTGAACGTGCACAGCTCGCGCAGGCCGATCGGCCCGCGGACGTGGAGCTTCTGGGTCGAGTTGCCGATCTCCGCTCCCATCCCGAACTCGCCGCCGTCGGTGAATCGGGTCGACGCGTTGACGTAGACGCAGGCGGCGTCGACCTGCAGCTCGAACGCACGGGCCGCGCCCGTGTCGGCGGTCACGATCGCCTCCGAGTGGCCGCTGCCGTGTCGGTTGATGTGCTCGATCGCGGCGTCGACCGAGTCGACCACGCGCAACCGCCATCTCGAGCGCCAGATATTCGGTGTCCCAGTCCTCGTCGGTCGCGGCCCGGATCGGCAGGTCGCCGACGATCCCGCGCGTGCGCGCGTCGCCGTGCAGCGTGACGCCCGCGTCGTGCAGCGCCTGCAGCACGTGCGGCAGGAACCGGTCGGCGACGTCGGCATGCACGAGCAGCGTCTCCGCCGCGTTGCAGACACCGGGCCGCTGCACCTTCGCGTTGACCACGATCTCCTGTGCCGACTGCCAGGTCGGCGGTGCGATCGACGTACACGTGGCAGTTGCCCGACGCCGCGAAGATCACCGGCACCGTGGCAACGCCCTTGAGCGCGGCCTTCAGGCCCTCGCCGCCGCGCGGGATGATCAGGTCGACGGACACCGGTCTGGGTCGCAAGCTCGGTCGAGCTCCTCGCGTCCGCCGCCGGCGACCAGCGACAGCGCGCCCTCCGGCAGGCCGGCGGTCGACCGCCGCCTCCGCGGCGATCTCCGCCAGCACGGCGTTCGAGTGCGCGGCTGAGCTCGAGCCGCGCAGCACGATCGCGTTGCCCGACTTCAGGCACAGCGCCGCCGCGTCGATCGTCACGTTCGGGCCGGGCCTCGTAGACGACCGCGATGACGCCGAGCGGCACGCGCACCTTGCGGACGTCGAGCCCGTTCGGAAGCCGGAAGCCGTCGATCACCTCGCCGACGGGGTCCGGGAGCGCGGCGATCTTGCGGGCGCCCTGCGCGATCGCAGCGATCCGCTGCGGGTCCAGCGCCAGGCGGTCGAGCAGGGCGGCACCCAGGCCCGCCGCACGTCCCGCCTGCGAGGTCGCGAGCGTTGGCCTCGAGGATCTCCGGCGTGCGCTCGATCAGCGCGTCAGCGATCGCCTCGAGCGCCGCGTTCTTGACATCCGAGCCGAGCGTCGCGAGCGTGCGCGACGCCCGCTTGGCGGACGCGCAGATCTCGGCGACCGAGGTGGATATGGCGACGGTGCCCATGGCTCCCCTCACAAGACTACGCGAGCACGAAGTAGTCGCGGTGGACCGCCTCGTCGCTGGCGAGCGGCAGCAGCTCCCTCACCTCCACGGACTTCAGCCCGCGCACGCGCCGCAGCTCCTGCGCCGAGTAGTTGCTGATGCCCTTGCCGACCTGCTCGTCGCCGCAGATCGACCTCGATCGCGTCACCGGCGTCGAACTCGCCGCTGACCTCGACGACGCCGACCGGCAGCAGGCTGGTCCCGCCCTCGCGCAGCGCGCGCGCGGCGCCGGCGTCGACGCGCACGCGCCCGCGTGCCGGTTTCGCGTACTTGAGCCACAGCTTGAAGCTCGAAACGCGGTCGACGCGCGCCGGAAACGTGGTTCCGACCGCCTCTTCCCGCACCGCCGCGCTGATCGTGCCCGCGATCTGACCGTTGGCGATCACGGTCGGGATCCCGGCCGCGGTGGCCATCTCGGCCGCGACCACCTTGGAGCGCATCCCGCCAGAGCCCAGCACCGAGGTCTGCTGGCTGATCCTCAGCGCCTCAAGCTGCTCGATCGCCTCGATCCGGCCGACCAGCTCGGCCTGCGGATCCAGGCGCGGGTCGGCGGTGAAGACGCCGTCGGTGTTGGTCAGCAGCAGCAGGCGTTCGGCGCCGATCAGGATCGCAACCTGAGCGGCCAGGAAGTCGTTGTCTCCGAAGGAGATCTCGTCGGTGGTGGTCGTGTCGTTCTCGTTGATCACGGGGACCACGCGCCACTCGAGCAGCTTCGCGAGCGTCTGGCGCACGTTCAGGTAGTGCGTTCGGGCGCTCATATCGAAGAAGGTCAGCAGCACCTGTGCGCTCGGCACTCCGCGCGTTTGCAGCAGCTCATCGTAGACGCGGTACAGCTTGCCCTGGCCGATCGCGCTTGCCGCCTGCAGCTCGTCGATCGGTCGCGGCCGCTGCACCGGATGTGTGCCCGGGCTGGACTGGCCCGGCGCAATGCCCATCACCCCCAGCCCGCGCGCGATCGCGCCGCTGGTGACGATGATCGGGTCGTGGCCGTCTCCGTGCAGCGCCGCCACGTCGTCGCAGATCCGGTTCAGCACGTCCATGCGGATCGCGCCGTCGTCACCGGCAACGACGCTCGACCCGAGCTTGATCACAACCGAACTCATCTGCGCGCCAGATTAGTGACAGACGCCGTCACGGATCGAGATCGAAGACCACGCCCGCTATCTCGACGTCGTCGCCCGGCTCGAACCCGGCCGCCTCGAGCGCGCGGATCACGCCGAGCCCGCGCAGCCGGCGCTCCAGGTGCGCAAGCGCGTCCTCATTGTCGAGGTCATAGCGCGCGACCAGCTTCTCGACGCCGTCGCCCTCGACCACGAACGCACCTTCGTCATTGCGGTCGATCGTGAACCCGCGCGCAGGCGCCGGCCGGAAGACCCGATGCTCAGGCAGGTCCTCAAGCGCGGTCTCTCCGCCAGTGGTCCGCTGACCACTGGCGTCGTCCTCGGCAGTCAGCACCGGGATCCGCCGCAGCAACTCAGTCGCCAGCTCATCCAATCCCTGGCGGGTGGCCGACGAGGTCAGGATCACCGGGACCTCCGAGCCGAGCCGCTGCTGCCACTCTGCGCGGGCGGCCTCGCCCTGCTCCTGGGTCACAAGATCGGCCTTTGACAGCGCCAGGATCCGCGGCAGCGTTGCCAGCCGCTGCTGGTAGAGCTCGAGCTCTCGCTCGACCGTCGCGAAGTTGTCGACCGGGTCCGAACCATCGAGTGGCGCCAGGTCGAGCACGTGCACGAGCAGCCGTGTGCGCTCGACGTGCGCGAGGAAGTCATGGCCCAGGCCGATGCCGTCGGCCGCACCCTCGATCAGGCCGGGAATGTCCGCGATCACGAGCTGGCGCTCGTCCTGATGCAGCGTGCCGAGCGCAGGCTCGAGCGTCGTGAACGGGTAGTCGGCGATCTTCGGGGTCGCCCTGCGTCAGCCGCGAGATCAGCGAGGACTTTCCCGCATTGGGCAGTCCGACAAGCCCTGCGTCTGCAAGCAGTTTGAGCTGCAACGTGAGCCAGCTCTCCTCCCCGGCGAGCCCCCGCTCGGCGAACCGCGGGGTCTGGCGCGTCGAGCTCGAGAAGTGGCGGTTGCCACGGCCGCCGGAGCCGCCCTGCGCCACGACCGCGCGCTGGCCCGGTCTGACCAGGTCATGTTCGGTGCCGTCGGCCTCGATCAGCACCTCGGTTCCGGGCGGCACCGGGATCTCCAGCGTTTGGCCGTCAGCCCCATGGCGCTGAGCGCCCTGACCGTGGACGCCGCGCTTGGCGCTGAAGTGCGAGCGCCTGCGGAAGTGTTCGAGATCACGGTACGAGTCGTCGCAGACCAGCACAATGTCGCCGCCACGTCCGCCGTCGCCGCCGTCAGGCCCTCCCTTGGGCACGTGCGCCTCGCGCCGGAAGCTCATGCATCCGTCGCCGCCGCCGCCTGCCTGTACCTGGATTCGCGCTCGATCTTTCATGAAACGTCACTTCCTGCGGGTTTCAAGGGTAATCCGCCAACGCCGCGCTCCGGCGGGCCCCCGGTGACGCTTGGCAGGAGCGTTCATGACAATCGCACCGATCTGCGCCGATTTACCTGAACGCTCCTGAAAATCGGCCGTTTTTGCGCAAATCGACAGCACACGATGCGATTTGCGTGAACGCTCCCGCTCCGGACCCGCGGAGCCTCCGCCAGACCCATTAGGCTGCGCCCAACGACCAACTAGGCGGAGGTGACCGGGCATGAAATCGCTGCTGACGGACTTCAAGGACTTCCTGCTGAAGGGCAACCTCGTGGCCACGGCTGTGGCGCTGGTGATCGCCCTGGTGTTCACGGCTCTGGTCACGGCGTTCGTGGCCGACCTGGTCACGCCGATCATCGCGATGATCTTCGGCAAGCCAGATTTTTCGAGCCTCTCGTTCACGATCAACGGCAGCCACTTCCTCTACGGCTACTTCATCAACGCCGTGATCACGTTCATCACGGTCGCGGCCGTGATCTTCTTCTTCGTGGTCAAGCCTTACACCAGGCTGCAGAAGCAATGGGAGAAGGAGGACACATCCGTGAAGGATTGCCCGGAGTGCACGCTCAGCATCCCGGCTGAGGCCAAGCGCTGTCCACAGTGCACGGCGGTTATTGCGGCGTGAGGCCGCGAGGCGGGCCGGGATGCGGCCCGCCTGCCTGCCCTGCCTGAACGAGCCGACCGGCGGCGGCTCTAAGCCGCGTCGCTCGGCTCGACGCTGATCACGCGGCCGCGACGGCCGCGATTGAACTGCACCGTGCCCGCCGACTTGGCGAAGATCGTGTCGTCCTTGCCGATGCCGACGCCGTCGCCGGGCTTGAAGACCGTGCCGCGCTGGCGCACGATGATCTCGCCGCCGGTCACGGTCTGGCCGGCGAAGACCTTGACGCCGAGGCGCTGAGCGTTGGAGTCGCGGCCGTTGCGGGATGAGCCGAGGCCCTTCTTATGCGCCATCTTCAGTCTCCTGGGCGGCAGCCTTGGCCTTGCTGGAGCGTGACGCCCCGGCCAGCTTGATGTTCTTGATCTCGATCCGCGTCAGTTCCTGGCGATGGCCGTTGCGACGCTTGTAGCCGCGCTTCGGCTTGAACTTGACGATGCGGAGCTTGGGGCCACGCTCGTGGCCGAGGACCGTCGCTGCGACCTGAACCTTGGAGAGGTCCTCGCCGTCGACGACCTGGTCGCCGTTGACGTAGAGCAGCGGGGTCAGCGACACGCTCGCGCCGTCCTCGACAGCCAGCCGCTCGATGAGCAGGTTCTGGCCCTCCTGGACGCGGTATTGCTTGCCGCCTGTCTTGACGATTGCGTACATGATCACTCTGAGGAAGATTCTTCGGCCGACGTGGCCGCACCGGCCTTGGCCGTGGAACGCCGACGCCCTCCACGCCGGCCACGACGCCGGACGGGCGATTCTACGCCATCCGCGTCGGTTCCAGGCGCTTCGTCGCCGGTTCCTGCGCCGCTCACGTTAGCAGCGGCCTGCCCATCTCCGCCCGCTGCAGCGGCGGCTGCGGGCGCTCCCTCCAGTTCGGCGGGCTTGGCGGTCCTGCGCGCGCGGGTACGAGTTCCGGTGCCGGCGGCCGCGCGCGGCTTGCGCGCGGCCGGCTTGACCGGCGCCTCCGCCGGCTCGCTCACGGGCTCCGGATGCTCGGCGACAGCCTCAGAAGCTCCGTCAGCAGGCTCGGCGACGGCCTCAGAAGCTCCGTCAGCAGGCTCGGCGACGGCCTTGGCGGCTGCCCGCGGCTTGCGGGTCGCGGTCCGCGGTTTGCGCGCGGCCGGCTTGGGCTCACTCGCAGCGGGCGCCTGCGGTTCGGCCACCACCTTGACGGGCGGCGGTTGGTCGATCAGCACGGCAACCGCCTCCGTGCGACCCACCTCCTCGATCCTGACCAGTCGCTTCTGTCCGACGGCATCGTCGGCCTGCCTGACCGAGATGATGTAACCGTCGACCTTGGCGACGGCATCGCCGGCGCTGTACATGTGCGGCTCGATGATCTCGAGGTAGACCTCCTCGCCCTCACGGAACGGCAGCGCACGCTCGAGCACGTGCTCGCGATCGGCCTCCATCAGCACCGCGAAGTGCTCGAGCGGCAGGCCCTCGGAGCCCTCGAAGTGGAACCACTTGCCCGTGTCCGCCTCGATCGCACGCAGCACACGTGCGTCGTGGCCGGTGAACTCCTGGCTGACACGCGGGTTCATCTGAATCAGCAGCGCCTCCGCGTCGACGGTCGGGGCGAGCTCGCGCATGCGCCGCTCGAACTCGATCGCGATCGTCTCCTCGGACTTGATCACGCCCTCTCCGTTGCAGGTCGGGCAGGGACGGGTCATGATCTCTCGCACGCCCTCAGTCACGTTCTGGCGTGTCATCTCGACCAGCCCGAGCGGCGAGATCTCGACGACGAAGGTCTTGGTCCGATCCTCGTCGAGCGCCTTGCGCAGCGTCTTCAGCACGGCATCGCGGTTGCGGGCGCGCGCCATGTCGATGAAGTCGATGACGATGATCCCGCCGATGTCACGCAGCCGCAGCTGGCGCACGACCTCCTCGGCAGCTTCGAGGTTGGTCTTGGTGATCGTGTCCTCGAGCCGGGCGCTCTTGCCCTTGCCGGTGAAGCTGCCGGAGTTCACGTCGATCACGGTCAGCGCCTCGGCATAGTCGATCACCAGGTAGCCACCGCTCGGCAGGTCGACTCGCCGCGACAACGTGGAATCGAGCACCTTGTCGACACCATAGGTCTCGAACAGAGGCCGATCCTCGGTCCACAGCTCGACCTGATCGACCAGCTCGGGCGCGGTGCGCGAGAAGAACGCCACCAGCCGGTGGTGCTGCTTCTCGTCGTCGACGACGGCGCGTTCGAACTCGGCCGAGTAGATGTCGCGCACGACCCGTACGGACAGGTCGGCCTCCTGGAAGACCAGCGCGGGGGCCTCGCTCGCCTCGACCCGCTTGCCGAGCACGTCGTTGAGCTTGAACAGGTACTGCAGCTCACGCTCGAGGTCGGCGCGCTTGGCGCCCTCGGCCGCCGTGCGGATGATCGCCCCGGCGCCCTTGAGGTCGAGCTTCGCGGCCTCCTTGCGCAGGCGGTCGCGCTCGCGTTCGCCGAGGCGACGCGAGACTCCGATGCCCTCGCCGTAGGGCGCGTAGACCATGTAGCGCCCGGCGATCGTGAGGTCCATCGACAGACGCGCGCCCTTGGTCTTGAGCGGATCCTTGACGACCTGGACGACGATCTCCTGGCCGGGCTTGAGCAGGTCCGTGATCTGGCTGCCCTCGCGGCTGGAACCGCGGCCGCGGCGCGGCGCCTCGACCCCCGGCAGCACGATCTCATCGACGTGCAGGAAGCCGTTCTTCTCCAGGCCGATGTCGACGAACGCCGCCTCGAGCCCGGCGAGGACGTTGTCCACGCGGCCCTTGTAGATGTTGCCGACGATCGAGCGGGCGCCGCGACGCTCCAGGTACAGCTCGGCAACGTCGTAGCCGGCAGCCGGGTTTGCGGGCTTCTTGCGGCGGCGTGAGCTGGATGAGGCGGCCGGGTTACGGACCGGATCGCCGGTGGCCTCGAGCAGCGCAACCCGGGTCTCGCCGCGGTCGACGCTTACCAACACTTGCTTCTTCAATTTGCAGTCCTTTGTGAATTGTCTGCCCGAGGCTCGTAGCACTCAGGCTAAGTGGGACGGCGGCGGCCGGTCTTGTATGCCGATCCGGGCGCCGTCAAACGATTAAGACCCTCGCCTTACCGGCTGAGGCGATCCGCGCCTGCACGTGGATCGACTGCAACAGCCCGATGGCGAGGAAAGTTGTGAGCACCGAGGAACCGCCATATGCCATCAGCGGCAACGGGATTCCGGTGACGGGCATGATCCCCAGGTTCATGCCGATGGTCAGGAAGATCTGGAACATGAACATCGCCAGGATCGAACCGGCGATCAGCGTGCCGTACAGGTTCTTGGACATCGTCACGATCCGCAACGTGCGCCAGATCAGAAGTGCGTAGAGCGACAGCACGACAGCCGCGCCGGCGAAGCCGTAGATCTCGCCCATCGCCGCGAAGATGAAGTCGCTGTCCGCCTCAGGGATGAAGCCACCGGTCGCCTGGCTCGCGTCATTTGGCCCGGTGCCCGTCTTCTGACCGGAGCCGAGCGCGATCAGGCCCTCGTCGAGCTGATAGCAGTAAGGATCCTTGGCGGGAACGCACTTGGCAGGCGGATCGATGAAGGTCGTCAGACGTTGCTTCTGGTACGGCTGCAGGACGTTGACTCCGATCGCCGGCGCCACCGTCAGCACGATCGCCCCGGCAACCGCGAACAGCGCTGCGAGCGCTGCCAGGTGCTTCCAGCTGGTGCCCAGGAAGAACAGCACCGAACATGCGATCAGCAGGTAGATCAGCGCGTCGCCGAGGTCGGACTGCTGCATCACGATCATTGCCGGGATCAGCCCGAGCAGCAGGATCCGCGCCGTGGTCCGGTGCTCGCTCATGCGCCGCGAGCCTTCAACCGCAAACGCCGACAATGCGATGATCAGCAGCACCATCCCAAAGGCCGATGACTGGAAGCTGAAACCCGGCAGCGGGATGCGGCGCTGTGCCTGCACGCCCGCACCACCCGGAGCCGCGAAAGCGAATACCGCCAGGTTCAGGAGGATCATCAGGCCGTACGCGACGTACCGGAACTCGCGCAGTCGCGAGTAGTCGAAGCGGCTGATCACCAGCGACAGCGCCACGCCGATGCCGGCGAACACCGCTTGGCGTCTGTACTCGCCGACGTACTGGTGCGCGTCGAGCGCGTGCAGGACGACGACCGAGCAGAGCGACAGCCCGACGGCCGCCAGCAGCAGCAGCGGATCGATCCGCACCAGTTGCCGCGCTGACGGCGTGGCCGACTCGTCGGTGATCTGGATCGGGGTCACGCTCATGTCTGGTCACCCGCGCTCGAGCCCGAGGTGTAGGCGCCCGGCTTGCCGAGGAACCACTGCGACAGGATCTGACGCGCCACCGGCGCGGCGGCGACGTCACCGAAACCGCCCTTGTCGACGTTCACGACCACCACGATCGGCTTGCTCGTCGCGCTCGCAGGAACGTAGCAGGCATACCACGCATCCTCCGGGCTGTAGGCGCTGTCGCCGCGCTCAGCGGTACCGGTCTTGCCGTACACGGGCTCAGGGAAGTTGCCCATCACGTCGGCGGACGTCCCGCCGGAGGCGGATGCCGCCAGACGCAGGCCGCTCTGAATCGCGGCGAGGTACGCCGGATCGATATTGAGCTTGCGCTTGGCCGGCGGGTCGATCCGGTGCAGGATCGATCCGGTGCGGGACTCGACCGCCTCGCCGACGTGCGGGGTGACGATCGTGCCATCGTTCTCGATCGCCGAGTAGACGACCGCGAGCTGCATCGGGGTCACCTGGTCGTCGTACTGCCCGACGCCCGTGTTGACGTTGTCGCCGACACTCCAGTACTCGGAACTGGCGTCGGCGCAACCGCCGGACACGACCGACTCGCCACCTTCACCGAGCACCGTCTTGACCGGTTGACTGCGGTGATACCCGGGCTTCTTGGTCGCGCTCACCAGTTGCGGGTCAGTGTTGCTCGTGTACGCGTAGGCACCGGTCGCGGTGTCGCACTCCCGCTCCTCCTTCCAGAGCGCCGCCTGCAGCCTGGGCGAGCCGATCTCGCCGTTGGTCTCGCCCGGCAGATCGACGCCGGTCGTATGGCCGATCCCGAACCTGCCGGCCCACCACTGCAGCGGCCATTCCGTGGCGCTCGGGTGGTAGTCGGCGGCGTAAATGCTGGGGCCCTCCATCTTGTCGCCGAGGTTGTAGAAGAACTCGTCGTCGGAGACCTCGATGGCCTCCTCGAGGTTGAGCGGGCCGTAATGCTCGCCGCCGGAGTTCTGCAGGCAAAGGCCTCCCTGGAAGCAGAACTTGGCGTCGTCGTCGTAGATATCTGAGAGAGCCCAGTTGCCGCTCTCGAGCGCGGCTGTGGCCGTGATCACCTTGAAGGTCGAGCCGTCCGGGATCGCGCCGTCGATCGCACGGTCGAACAGCGGCTGGTTGCTGTTCGGATCGTCGAGCAGCTTCAGCTCCTTGCCGGAGATCGAGGGTGAGACCTTGCTCGGGTCGTACGTCGGCGCCGAGCCCATCGCGTAGATCTGACCGTTCGTCGGATCCAGCGCGACGAAGGCACCGCCCGTTCCGCCGTTCAGCTCGATCGAGTGCTGAAGCGCGTTCTGTCCGGCCTGCTCGAGCTTCGCGTTCAGCGAGAGCTTGAGTGTATTTCCCTGCTGCGCCCGGGTTTCCTTGGCATAGCCCTCGAACTGTCCCTGCGAGTTGACCTTGACACCCTCTGACCCGTTGACGCCCTGCAACGCCCAGTTGTACTCGGCCTCGAGGCCGGACTGCCCAACGAGGTTGCCCGACTTGATGCCCTGGTAGGGCTTGGTCCCGACCTCAGGGGCGCTGATCGGCCCGTAGGTGCCGAACAGCTGCGTGCCGGCACCACCCAGAGGGTACCTGCGGACGTAGGTGTCCTGCGAGAGGACGCCCGGGAACTCGGCGTTCCGCTCAGAGACATAGTCCTGCACATAGATCGGGACGTTGGTCTTGATCGTGGCGTTCGCGTAGGAGGACTGCGACACGCTCTTTGCGACCTGGCACGCGATCGGCGTCAGCCGCACGTGGTACACGAACGGTCCCGTGGTCCAGTACACGGTGTAGGAGCAGGAACGCGGCCTCGTCGACATCCCGATCACCCGCGCCAGCCGCCCGAACATCGCGTTGTCCTTGGCCGGGATCCGGACGGGCGGCCTGACGTTGCCGTGGTCTGCGCGACGCGGCTGATCGCCAAAGTCAAGCGTCACCGGCGCCGGCAGGCTGCGGGGTGCGATCTGAATCGACGGCACCTCGACCGATTCGACCAGCGGCGTGCCGCTCGAGTCGACGATCTCACCTCGCGCCGCCGCCACCGGGATGTGCTGCACGACGTTGCTGTTCGCCTCCGCGACGTACCGGTCGCCGGAGAGGATCTGCAGGAACCAGAGGCGGAAGAAGATCACCGCGAACAGTGCCAGCGCAACGCCGCCGATGATCGCAACTCGCAGCGCCAGCTGGGGAGTCATCGGCGGGGTGCGCTCGTCGATCGGTCCGAGCATCAGCGAGTCCTGACCCTGGTGGTCCCGCCCAGGCGCTCGGAGGGCCGCTGCAGCGGACTCAGCGAGGTTGTGTAGGCGCGACGGCGGCGGGCACGGGGATCGCGCGGCAGCGCCCGGTAGAGGATCCGGCGCACAATCTCATAGACCGGCAGCGCGATCAGAGTGTTGACCAGGACCTGCAGCACGATCTGCTGGATCAGCAACCAGCTGACCGGAGCATCAACCCCCAGCAGGAACTGGATGAGCGCCATGCCGAGCCCTGTGAAGCCGGTCGCGACCGCACCGAGGCCCATCGGGATCAGCCCGTGGGACGGGTCTCGCAGCTCGCGTAGCCGTCCGGACCAATACCCGACCGCGATGAACAGCAGCGAGGTCACCCCCACCGTCTGGAACATGACCACATCGACCATCAGGCCGATCGCGAAGCCGGCGATCGCACCGGCCATCGATCCGGCCAGCAGCCCGATCGCCATCACCGCCAGCGGCGTCACGTCAGCGGTCACCCCGAAGATGGTGATCTGCGAGACGATCGTCACCTGGACCACCACAGCGAGGACTGCCACGATCGCGATCCTTAACACCAGCTTGACGGTGGCGTCTCTGGTCATCAGGCGGTGTGCTCCACGCTGGTCACGAGCCGTTGTGGGGTCGCGTCAGGATCTGCACCAGGCTCAGGTGCTGAAGGTCAGCCAGCGGCGTGACCTGCACGTCCCCGTTCGTGAGGATGCTGCTCTGCGGATCGGCGCTCGATACGGTGCCGATCGGAATGCCCGCGGGCGCATAGGACTCGAGCGTCGGGTCGTGCGGATCCTTGAAGCCGCTGGTCACCACCAGCTGGTTGGACACGACCGACGAGCTCGAGTCCGTCGGCACGTCGATCAGCGTCAGCGTGCTCGGATTCCCCACCTGCGGCTGTATCAGCCCGGCGGCCCCGGAGCCGTTCTGAATCTCGGCACCGACCGAGAACTTCGGCGAGGTGACGAGCGATACGACCGACGTATCCGAGTTCACGGCATACACGTCCCCGACCAGTCCACCTGGCCCTACAACCGGGTCGTACTGCTTGACGCCTGAGTCATAGCCCCTGTCGACGGTGATCGTGTTGTACCAGAGCAGCGTGTCCTCGTCGACGACGTTGGCGATCTCCGGCCCGTAGGCTCCAAGCCCGTTGACACGGTCGACCTTCAGGATTGCGGCCGCCTTCTTGTACTGACTCAGGTTGTAGTCGGCCTCTGCAAGCTGATTTGTCAGCGCATTGTTCCTGTGCTTGAGACTCGCCACCTCAGACTTGGCGTGGAACGTCGACGACACGTCATTGCCCAGGTCTCGCACCGGTGAGACAATCGCGCTCGCCACGTTCTGCAAGGGCGACAGCACGGTGGCGACGCCGCGCTGCACCGAGTGCAGCGGGCTGTTCGACGATTCGCCGAAGTAGTCAGTTAGAAGGATCAGGGAGACGGCGACGAGCAGCACGAGGACCGCGCGCCGTCGCCGAATTTGCTTGTCATGCAACTGGAAAACTCCATGGCCCCGGTCACCGATCTAATAGCGGCGGCGCCGGTTACGTGAATTCTTGCTCGACCGGTGGATCGCTTCGAACTCCTCGAGCGACCGGCCGGAGCCGACCGCCACACAGGTGAGCGGCGATTCGGCCAGGTGTGCGGGCATCTGGGTCTCATGCCGCATGCGCTCCTCGAGGCCCTGCAACAACGAGCCGCCCCCAGCAAGCATGATCCCCCGGTCCATGATGTCGGACGCGAGCTCAGGCGGCGTGCGGTCGAGCGTCTCCTTGACGGCATCGATGATCTGCGACACCGGCTCCTCGAGCGCGCCCCGGATCTCCTCGCTGGTCAGCACGACCGTCTTTGGCAGTCCGGAGACCATGTCGCGACCCCGGATCTCAGCCTGGACCTCCTCAGGCACCGGGAACGCGGAGCCGATCTCGAGCTTGACCTCCTCGGCGGTCTGCTGGCCGATCAGGAGCTTGTACTCGCGCTTGACGTAGTTGATGATCGCCTCATCGAGCTCGTCGCCACCGATGCGGATCGACTGTGAGACGACGATCCCGCCGAGCGAGATGACGGCCACCTCGCTGGTGCCGCCGCCGATGTCAACGACCATCGAGCCCGTCGGCTCGCCGACCGGGAGGCCGGCGCCGATCGCGGCAGCCATCGGCTCCTCGATCAGATAGGCCTGGCGCGCACCGGCTGAGAGGCAGGCTTCCTCGACCGCGCGCTTCTCGACGCCGGTCACGCCGGACGGGACGCAGACCACGACCCGCGGGTGCGCCCAGCGGTTCTGGTGCACCTTCTGGATGAAGTGCCGCAGCATCTCCTCGGTCACCTCGAAGTCGGCGATCACACCGTCCTTGAGCGGACGGATCGCTGAGATCGTCCCGGGCGTACGACCGAGCATGCGCTTGGCCTCAATGCCGACGGCATGCACCTCGCCGCTGCGCGAGTCGACCGCGACCACACTCGGCTCCGACAGCACGATCCCGCGTCCACGAACGTAGACCAGCGTGTTGGCCGTGCCGAGGTCGACCGCCATGTCGCGGCCACCAAAACCCGTTAGGTACGTGAAGAAACCCATGACTGGACAGGAGGATAGGGGGGTTCAGACGGGTGGCGAGCACGGCCTGACCGAACCCGTATGCCAACTCCCATCCGTTCTCGGCGAGTGTATCGGACCCAAGCCCGCTTTCCGCCATTCATTGCGAAGAAATCGCTGGAAAGATCGCGCTGGGCAGCAGATCGAGCAGTGTCGCCACCGGCAGGCCTACGACGTTCAGGTAATCGCCGTCGATCGTTGCCACCAGCGCCGCGCCACGGCCCTGGATCGCGTAGCCGCCGGCGCGTCCTCGCCATTCGTCCGTGTCCAGGTACCAGGCGAGGACACCTTCGCTCAGCGCGCGAAAGCCGACGGTCGTCACCGCCACGGCCGTGCGCATGTCATCACCCTCGATCACACATACGCCGCTTAGCACTCGGTGGTCGCGGCCGCCGAGCCGGCGCAGCGTCGCAGCGGCCTCCTCACGGTCGGCCGGCTTGCCGTAGACCTGGTCGTCGAGCGCGACTACCGTGTCGACCCCGAGGACAGCATCCGCGTCGACGGCGGGGCCGCTCGGGTGCGCGGCGGAAGCCGATCGACCAGCGACCGCCGACGCTTTGCGCTTGGCGTTCTCAACCACGACCTCCTCCGGCACCCCTGCGGTCAGCTCATCCACATCCGGGACGACGACCCTGAAAGCGATCCCCAGTTGCTCGAGGATCGCGCGCCGCTGGGGTGAGCCGGAGGCGAGGATCACCTAGAGCTCAGGGAAGAAGATCCCGATCTCTCGCGCAGCCGATTCCGCTGAGTCCGAGCCGTGCACCATGTTGGCGCCGATCGAGGTTGCGAAGTCGCCACGGATCGAGCCGGGCGCCGACTGCAGTGGATTGGTGGCACCGATCAGCTGGCGTGCCGCCTCGACGGCCGCTTCGCCCTCGAGCACCAGCGCGACCAGCGGGCCGGAGGTGATGAACTCGACAAGCTCGACGAAGAACGGCTTGCCGTCGTGCTCGGCGTAATGCTGCTCGGCCGTTTCACGGGTCAGTGTCTCGAGCTTCAGGGCAACCAGCGTGAGGCCCTTGCGCTCGAAGCGAGCGATGATCTCGCCGGTCAGGTTGCGGGAAAAGGCGTCTGGTTTGACAAGGATCAGCGTGCGCTCAGCCATGGGCGCCACTCCTTCAGGTTCAAGGTTGGACGGGCGGGACTGCCCGCGGGCAGGTTAGGGGGTCAGATGAGATCCGACGGCGGCGGCGCCACCATCGTCTGCTGCGGATCGCGGCGGGTGCGGCGGCGCCGTTGCGTGAGCGTCGGGTCGAGGCCGCGGTCGGTCTCGCAGTAGGGGCAGATCTTCCAGTCCGACGCAAGCGGCTTACCGCAGTTGACGCAGGCCTCCTTGAGCTTGCGCAGGCAGTGCGGGCAGCGCAGGAACTCGCTCTCGACCTCGTAGTCGCAGTAGGGGCATGCGTGCACGCCGCTCTGGGCGATTCGCGCCTCCGCCGCCTGAATCTCGAGATTGCGCTCGTGCACGTCCTCGAGGTACTCGGGAGGGCGCACGATCAGATAGATGAGCGTGCCGATGAACGGCACGAACGAGACGACCGTCGCACAGGCAACCAGCAGGCCGTCTGCGATCCGGCGGCGTGCATCGGCGAAGGTCCAGTAGATCAGCGCCAGCCAGACCACGGCCAGGACCACGAGCGCCAGCTCTACCGCCAGGCTCGCCGCATGGTTGTGTATGCCGAATATGCCCGCAAAGGGGGTCATTACCAAGCCGAGTGTAAACCCCGCCGGGAACGGCACCGCACGATTTGTGCCGCCTGCGTGCCCGCCGGCCGCCATCTGCTCGCGCTCTCAGGCGAGCATCGGTTCGTGCGCGACGATCTCCTCCAACGCCTCGAGCACGTGCGTCAGGTGCGCGTACATCGCCTGCTCGGCGCCATTGCGATCGCCGGCAGCGATCGCCTCGACCAGTTGGGAGTGCTCTGCGAATGACCGGTCTGCGCGCCCCGGAGCCAGGACGGTCCGGAACTGGAAGCGGACGACCTGGGGTCGCAGGCGCCGCGAGACCTCGGCTGCCACGGCGTGATCTGAGATCTCGAGTATCCGCTGGTGAAGGCTCGAGTTGTTCGCGGACAACTGCAGGAGCTGACCATCCGCTTTGAACTGCTCCATCTGGTCGAGCAACTCACGTAGCGACTCGATGTCCGCGTCCGTGCGACGGATCGCGGCGTAACCCGCGGCCAGCGATTCGATCGCGCGCCGCGCTTCGAGAACCTCGATCGCCTCGCGGGTCGACACCCGCCGCACGTGAGCCCCGCGGTGGCGCTCACGCACGACGACGCCGTCGTGACTGAGGCGGATCAGAGCCGTATGGATGACGCCCCGGGTCTCCCCGAGGCGCTCAGCCAAATCCTCCTCAACGAGTCGCTCGCCCGGTGACAGCTCACCGCTGACGATCGCGCTCTGAAGGCGCTGATAGACCCATTCGTCCCGGATGGCCTTGGCGGTTTCAGCCATAGGGTCAGTCCGTCACAGCCGGTTCATACCCCACGGTTGTGGTGGGCGTCGCTGTATCGGTACCGCTGCTCATGCTCTAACGAGAGTTGTACCGATCCGTGGCGACACCCACCAACCAGCAGCTACTTGCTGACCTTCCAGAGCTTCAGGAAGTGGTTCACGAACGCACCATTACCAAACGCCTTATCGCTGTAAGCGGTGCCGTTACCACCAACCGAGAAGATCTTCGCGTTCGCCTTCGTGAAGAACACGTTCGGAGCGATCTCCTTAGCAACCGGAGCAGCCGGCTTACCAGCCAACAAACGAATCGTCTGATCCAACTGGTTATACGCATCCCACTTCTCATCCGGGCCGGAATCACCAGCAAACGTGCCGCCCGACTGAACATTCTTAATCTCAGCCAGACCACCACCCCACGCATACATCTTCAAACCCGGATGCGAAGACGCATCAGACGCAACCGTCGACTCAATCCCATCAGTCATCCCGTCAAACGTCACGATCACCGTATTGATCTTCGGATCAGCCTGCAAATCCGAGGTCACCGCCGAAATTTCCTTCGGACCCGACCAATCCTGAGTCCCGAAATACTCGGTCTTCTCAATCGTGCACGACGAGCACCAAGACTTCATCGCCGACTGCAAACCACCAAGCGCACCAGAATCCTGCGCCACCTGCGTGCTGTCAAGGAACAACACATGCGCGGCCTGACCCTTCAAATTCACCAGCGCATCAGCCAAATCAGTCTGAACACCCTGAATCGTGTTCACACCACTCTCAGCACCAAGATTCGTAAACGGAAACGCCGGATTCCCGCCCGTCTGATTGTAATTCCCGTCAACAACCTTGATGTGATCAGCCTTCAACGTCGAAAGCTGCGGCAACGCAGCAGCACTCGGACCGCACAACATCACAACCGCATTCGCCTTCTGCGTAATCGCCTGCTGCAAATTCGCCTGCCAACCCGTCGGCCCCGTATTCGACTGCAACGCAACGACCTTCGCCCCAAGCTTCTTCGCCTCAGCGTCGTAATACCCCTGCTGCCCCTTCGTATTACAAGCATCAATCTCAGAACTAATCGGGAACGTCACAATCGTCTTACCCCGCAAAGCCTTCCTAGCACTCACCGGCTTACCCGGCGCATACCACTTCGGCGGCAACTGCGCCTTCGCGACATCAGCCTTCAAAGTCGCCAACGTCGACTTCGAAACAGCCGCCGCAGCATGACCAGCACCCCGATGCGCAGAAGCACCAGAAACACCAACCACACCCGCCGCAACCACCGCAGCCGCGACCGGCAACACAGCCACACGCCCACGCGTAAACAACGAACTCATAGAGGTACCTCTCTCCTCGTCAGAAATACGGCTGGCCCCGCCATGTCAGGGCGGGGCCAACCCTTCAGAGGTGTGATCGCTGCGCCACCGTCGGCGCAGCGATCACACCGTCAAACGTGCCGTCGGTAGAACGGCCTCCAGGGCGGCTGATTGCCGGTTTCGTAGCAATTTGTGCCCTGCGTGCTGCACCACATCGTGGTCGCGTCGAACTTCCCGAGCCACGGTGTGGGTTGCTGCACGGCCTGACTGACCTGGCCGTGATAGCTGGAGGCGGAGTCGATATTTCCAGATCCGTTGTACGCCGGAAACTCCGGATAGGGATAGATCGGCAGCGTGCGCTGCACCGCGTTGGTGTTCGGCGCGCCGAGCGCCGGGATCGTGTCGGTCAGATCCGAAGCCGCCGGCGCACCGCCGGGAGGACCACCGCCACCGGTCGAGGCCGCCGGAGCATACTTCGATGCGACCAGCGCGTTCGGTGCCTGATGCAGCTCGGTCCACTGAACGACAGCACCGAGACCGTTGTACGTATCGGCACCTGCGTCGGCGCTGGTGTCACCGCAGTGACCGACGCTCGGCAGCAGGTAATAGCGGGCGAACTGCTGGGTGGAGTTGATGCCACCATTCGCCCTCACGACCGCCTGGTAGTAGGACAGCGAGCTGACCGTGGGGATCGAGTAATCGGCCTCGCCCGCCCACAGGATCAACTTGCCGCCATCGCGCTCGAACGAGCCGATGTTCGGGTTGGTCGCATCCCAGAACGGAGCGAGCTTCTCGATCTGATCGAAGCTGGCCTTCGTGAACTGCTCGTCCAGCACCGCGTTGGCACCGAGATTGGTCCCAACAGCTGGGGTTCCGAGGGCAAAGTACTGGTACCACTCGGTGATGAATCCGGCGTTGCCGGCCAACGCCGGCAGGGTGTTCGGCACGAGCACGCTGGTGCCGTTGGTGAAGTCAGGCTCGCTGCCAAGTGGATACCCACCCGGGAACAGGTGCTGACCCTGAGGATCGACCGGACCGGCGTAGACCTCCTTGAACGCGGTGATCTGTGCCTGGGTGAGACACGAAGGCGTGTTCGGGTTCTGCGTGAAACCGGGAGCGCACAACAGCGACTCGAGGTTGAACTTCTGTTCACACGCCCGGTAGTCGAGCATCAACCCGGTCGTCGGATCGCACAACTTCAGAGCCGCGTTGTAGACCAGCGTCGCCATCGGCTCATCGATGATTGAGTTGGTGCGGGTCGAGTCCAGCGCCGCATCGTTCTCGTACTCGTGGAACACCGAGTTGAGCTCAGTCATGATGCTCGCCGGTGAGCCGGCCAGCACGCCGTTGAAGTCCTTCGGGTACCGCTGGACCTCGGTCAGTGCCTGGTGCCCACCCTGCGAGCAACCGTCGAAGTACGAGTACTTCGGGCTGAGACCGTAGTACTGGGCGGCCAGGCCCTTCGAGACCTCCGAAAGCAGGTGGTCCGACAGGTATGCGAAGTCGACCCGCTGTGCACCGTTGGTCGACCACGCGGTCGACTGTCCGCTGTGACCCTCGTCCTGCGAGGCGACGACGAAATCACCGTCCTCCAGCGGGGCATAGCCGGTCGTCTGCGGGGCGTTCAGACCGATGCTGCCGCACAGGCCACCGCATCCGACCTGCAGATAGCGCTGACGCCAGGTGGTCACGGGCAGCAGGACCTCGAACCCGACGTTGGAGTCGATCGTGCCGGTCAGTGCGCAGTACACGACCCCGCTGTTGGGGTCCTCGCCCTGCTGGTGGTTGGCGATCGAAACCGCCTGACCATCCACCTCGGTCGTCTTTGCGAGGTTCGCACAGCCCTGCGTCGATGTGTCCTTGGCCGGAATCTGGCCCAGGTTCGCCATCTTGGTGCCGTCGTTGTCGCTGACACCCTCGGCCAGGCTGGAGCCTGGGTTGCCCACGGTTATGTGGCGGTGCACCGACGCGACCGGTCTGCCATGCGACGGCTTGGCCGTCGCCGATGCAGCCAGGCCCACGCCCAGCATCGCGGCCGCCATCGCGACCACCGTGACCGGCCTGTGCGCACTCGGACGACGTCGCCACAGCGACGTTAAGAATGCAACCACTTCCCTCTCCTCTTCTCTGGAATCGACCCCCGGAGTCTGGTGCGCACCCCCTCATGCCTCATACGCACTTCGAGCTCACATCGGGATCCCTGGAGCGCAACCTATCCTTCGTGACATCTCCGTGTCAAGATTGCGCGCAATCGAGTGCGCAATCTTCTCATGCAAGGCGCGCAACCTCGAGTGATGGCGGCAGCTAGAGCAGCAGCCGGCCCAGCAAGTAGCCGATCGCGAAGAACACCAGGATGGTGATCGCGACGCTGGCGGCGACCAGGCCGACCATCTTCGGGAAGCTGGGGCGACTGTCGCGGTCCTCGCTCACAGCATCGAGACCCGCTGGGTACCGGCAGTGGCTTCGTCGCGCATCAGGTCCGCGACCAGGTACAGGGAGCCGGTCGCGATCACGACGCCGCCGGCGCCTGCGAGCTCACGCGCGCGGCGCAGCGCCGCGTGAGGCCTGGGCACGATCTCAGATTCGATGCTGACCTCGGGCTCGAGCTGGTCGAGCAGCGAGCTCAACGTCGGCGGCGGTAGCACGCGCGGGTTCTGGCTGGAGGTGAGCACCAGCGCATCGCAGAGCGGCGCGAGCGAACGCAGCATCACGGCCGCGTCCTTGTCGTCGAGGATCGAAAGGACCGCGACCACGCGACCGTCACCGGTCCGCGCCGAGGCGACGATCTCAGGCAGCGATTCCGCCAGCGCGGCGATCCCGTCGGGGTTGTGAGCACCGTCGAGCAGCGTAAACGGATTCCGATCGACTATCTGCAGGCGCCCGGGAACACGAACGTCAGCCGCAGCCGCCTCAACAGCCAACTGGTCCAGTTCGCCGAGGAACGCCCCGGCCGCAGCCCGTGCGAGCGCGAAGTTGCGCCGCTGGAACGCTCCCAGCGCTCCGACCGCGGCGTGAGGGTCGGAGTCGGCCTGGACGATCTTGGCGCCGCGTTCGGCCGCCACCTCCCGTGCAACGGCGAGCGCATCCGGATGCATCCCGGCTCCAAGCACGAGCGTCGCACCCGGCTGCACCACATCGACTTTCTCGCGAGCGATCGCGGTGATCGTCGGACCGAGCCAACGCGTGTGTTCGAGCCCGACGCTGGTCAGCACCTGGACACTGGACGGAATCACGTTGGTCGCGTCGTAGCGGCCACCCAGGCCGGCCTCGATCACCGCCACCTCGACACCCTGGACCGCAAGCTCGGAGTAGGCGGCGGCCGTGAGCAGCTCGAATTGTGTGACCGGATCACCGCCGCCACTCGAGCGGTTGACCTGTTCGGCACCGCGCAGCGCCCGCTCGATCGCGTCCGCCATCTGCTGTGGCGTGATGTCGTGGTCATCGATCCGGATCCGTTCGTTGAACCCGACCAGGTGCGGCGAGAGGTAGGTGCCGACCCGCTGGCCGTGACGAGCGAGGGTCGCGGCGATCATCCGCGTGGTCGAGCTCTTGCCGTTGGTGCCGACGACGTGGATCGAGCTGAACGAGCGTTCGGGGTGGCCAAGCACGGTCATCAGTCGGCGCATGCGATCGAGCCCGAACCGCATTCCGAACAGCTCGAGCGACAGCAACCGGGCCTCAGCCTCCTCGGGCTTCACAGTGCCTCCAGCTCTGCTCGCAGCGACTCGAGCTTCGCTCTCTCGGCCTCGACCACGGCGGCCGGTGCCTTGGCGACGAAACCGGCATTCCCGAGCTTACCCTCGGCCCGTTTGATCTCGGCCTCGAGCTGCTTCGTCTTGGCATCGCGCTTGCTCGCGGCAGCGGTCAGATCGACGTCAGCGGACGGCAGGATCTCGATCGCGCCGCCCGGGATCGCGACGGGGGCGCCGCCGTCACCGTCGCTGACGATCTCAAGGCGCCCCAGGCGAGCGACGTGGGCGAGCGTGCCGTCGTACCCCTTGGCGTGCAGTCGCGCCGCCAGCACTGCGGACGGTTTCACGTCGGCCGCGTCACGCCAGGTCCGGATCGCCTGGATCGCCTCGATCGCACGGCCCAGCTCGGCCTCCGCCGGCGCATCGGCGATGCCCGCGTCAGCAGCGGCGACGCGGGCAGCGAGCAGACCTGACGAGCCGGGGATGTGGCTGTAGACCTCCTCGGTCACGAACGGCAGCAGCGGATGCGCGACCGTGACGGTCTCCGTCAGCAGATGCATCAGGAACGCCTGGGTCCGCGCGTCGCCGTCATACAGTCGCGGCTTGACCAGCTCCAGGTACCAGTCGCAGAGCTCGGAGAAGATGAAGTCATACAGCGTCAGCGCTGCCCGCGAGAACTCGAACTGGTCGATCGCATCGGCGATCGCTTTGGCCGCGTGCTGCAGCCGCGAGCTGATCCAGCGGTCCTCAACCGTGGACGGCTCCGCCGCCGGCCGGGCCTCGGCGCCGACGCGCGAAAGGATCAACCGCGAGGCGTTCCAGAGCTTGTTGGTGAGCTGCTGCGCCTGAGCGATCTTCTCCTCGTTGAACCGGACGTCCTGGCCGGAGGACATCGCCAACAGACCCCAGCGCACGGCGTCGGCGCCGTAGGCAGGGAACGCACCCGGGTCTTCGCCCTGCTTTGAGAAGACAGGCGGGCGTGGACCGCCGTCGATCAGGTCGCGCGGGTCGATACCGGTACCGAGCGACTTCGACATCCGGCGCCCGTCCGGGGCCTGGATGATCGAATGGACGTAGACATCTGAGAACGGAATCTCGCCGGTGAACTCGATGCCCATCATCACCATGCGGGCCACCCAGAGGAAGATGATGTCGCGGCTGGTGACCAGCGCGTCGGTCGGGTAGAAGGCCTTCAGCTCAGGCGTGTGCTCGGGCCAGCCGAGCGTCGCGAACGGCCATAGGCCGCTGGAGAACCAGGTGTCGAGCACGTCCGGATCGCGCTCCCACCCAGCGCCCTCGGGCTCGGTCGTACCGACGTAGATCTCACCGTCGCGGTACCAGACCGGGATCTGATGACCCCACCACAGCTGGCGGGAGATGCACCACGGTCGAATGTTCTCCATCCAATCGAGATAGACCTTCGCCTGCCCCTGCGGGTGAAAGCCGATCTCGCCCCGCTTGACGACATCAATCGCCGGCTTGGCAAGCTCATCCATGCGCATGAACCACTGCAGCGAGATCAGCGGCTCGATGCGGCTGCCCGAGCGCTGGCTGAACGGAACTGCGTGTGTGTACTCCTCACGGCGCCGGACCAGTCCGAGACCCTCCAGCTCCTGGACGATCGCCGTCTGCGCGTCAGCGGTGCTCAGGCCGACGAATCGCTCGGGCACGTCGTCCCCCTGCATCGTGCCGTCCTCGCCGATCACGCTGGGATGGGGCAGACCATGGCGATCGCCGATCTCGAAATCATTCGGGTCGTGGCCGGGCGTGATCTTGAGCGCACCGGTTCCGAAATCGATCCTGACGTAGTCGTCGGCGATGATCTTCAGCTTGCGACCGACGATCGGGAGGATCGCCGTCTCGCCGATCAGGCGGCGGTAGCGCTCGTCGCCGGGATTGACCGCGATTGCGACATCGGCCAGCATCGTCTCCGGGCGCACGGTGGCGACCGTGACCGAGCCGCTGCCGGAGGCGAGCTGATAGTCGATGTAGTAGAGCGTGTCGGTGACGGTCCTGTCCTCGAGCTCCAGGTCGGAGATCGCCGAGCGGCTGCCCGGATCCCAGTTGACCAGATACCGGTCGCGGTAGATATAGCCCTTGCGGTAGAGGTCGACGAACACCTTGAGCACGGCCTGGGCGTAGGCCGGATCCATCGTGAAACGTTCCTCCGCGAAGTCGGCGGTTGAGCCGAGTCGCTTGATCTGCTCGATGATCTCGCCGCCATAGTGCGCGCGCCACTCCCAGACGCGTTCGATGAAGCGCTCACGCCCAAGTTCCTGGCGGCTGCTGCCCTCGCTGACGAGCGCCTTCTCCACCACCGTCTGCGTAGCGATGCTGGCGTGGTCGGTGCCGAGGATCCACTTGCTGCGCTTGCCCCGCTGGCGCGCGCGCCTGATCAGTGTGTCCTGAACCGCGTTGTTGAGCGCGTGCCCCATATGCAGGACCCCGGTGACGTTGGGTGGCGGGATCGCGATCGAGTAGTTCTCGCCGGCGTCACCTGCAGGCTCCGGGTGCATCAGGCCGGACTGCAACCACGCTCGCGCTATGCGAGGCTCGACCTCCGACGGCACGTAACGGGTCTTGTCCTCCAGGTCACTCATCGACGCCGCAGTTTAGGCGGCGCCGGATGCGTGAGTTCAGGCGGCGGCCTCGCCCGGATCCTCGTCCTCGACGGCCTGGGTGACCAGGGTCGGGGCGGTGCCCTTCTCGATCGTCTCGCGCGTGACCACGCACTTCTGCACGTCTCGCCTGGAGGGCAGCTCAAACTGAACTTCGAGCAGCACCTCCTCGATGATCGAACGCAGCCCGCGGGCACCGGTCTGGCGCTCGAGTGCCTTGTCGGCGATCGAGTTCAGAGCCTCGTCCGCGAACACCAGCTCGATCCCGTCGAACTGGAAGAAGCGCTGGAATTGCTTCACGAGCGCGTTGCGCGGCTCGGTCAGGATCTGCATCAGCTCGGCTCGTGAGAGCTGGTGGATCGCCGACATCACCGGCAGGCGGCCGATGAACTCGGGGATCAGGCCGTACTGGATCAGATCCTCGGGCAGGCAGTGCTCGAACATCTCGCCCAGGTCACGCTGCTCCTTGGATTGGATCGTGGCACCGAAGCCAACACCCTGATGACCGATGCGGCGCTCGATCACGCGATCGAGGTTGGCGAAGGCGCCGCCGCAGATGAACAGCACGTTGGTCGTATCGATCGAGAGGAACTCCTGGTGCGGATGCTTGCGACCACCCTGTGGCGGGACGCTGGCCGTGGTCCCCTCGAGAATCTTCAGAAGCGCCTGCTGCACGCCCTCCCCACTGACGTCACGAGTGATCGACGGGTTGTCCGCCTTGCGAGCGATCTTGTCGACCTCATCGATGTAGATGATCCCGGTCTCAGCCTTCTTGACGTCGTAATCGGCCGCCTGGATCAGCTTCAGCAGAATGTTCTCGACGTCCTCGCCGACGTACCCCGCCTCGGTCAGCGCGGTCGCGTCGGCGATCGCGAACGGGACGTTGAGGATCTTCGCGAGCGTCTGTGCCAGCAGCGTCTTGCCGCAGCCGGTCGGGCCGAGCAGCAGGATGTTGGACTTCTGCAGCTCGATGTCCTGATCGTCGGACTGCATCATCTGTACGCGCTTGTAGTGGTTGTAGACCGCCACGGACAGCGTGCGCTTGGCCTGCTCCTGGCCGACGACGTAATCGTTGAGGACGTCGTAGATCTCCCGAGGCTTGGGGAGATTCTGGATGTCGAAGTTGGGCGGAGCGGTGAGCTCCTCGTCGATGATCTCGTTACAGAGATCGATGCACTCGTCGCAGATGTAGACGCCGGGGCCGGCGATCAGCTTCTTGACCTGACGCTGCGACTTGCCGCAGAAGCTGCAGAGCAGTTGCTCGTTGGAGTCGGTCGGACGTGCCATCGATTCCCTCTCTGGAAGGTTCTACGGCCACCTGGGACCGGTGAAACCACGCACAAGGTTAACCGACCGCGGGCCGGAGGCCAAGCGGCAACCTAATGTTGCGTGATCACTCGGTCGATGATCCCGTAGTCCTTGGCCTCCTCGGAACTCATGAAGTAGTCCCGCTCGGTGTCCTTCTTGACCTCCTCGACCGGCTTGCCCGAATGGTGGGCAATGATCTCGTCGAGCCGCCCGCGCAGATCGATGATCTCGCGGGCGTGAATCTCAATGTCCGTGGCCTGGCCCTGGAAGCCTGCCGAGACCTGATGGATCAGGATCTTCGCGTTGGGCAGCGCCATACGCTTACCGGCGGCGCCGCCTGCCAGCAGCAGTGCGCCCATCGACATCGCGATGCCGACGCAGATCGTCTGCACGTCGGGCTTGATGAACTGCATCGTGTCGTAGATCGCCAGACCGGCGTAGACCGACCCACCCGGAGAGTTGACGTAGAGCGAGATGTCCTTGTCCGGATCCTCGGACTCCAGGTGCAGCAACTGAGCGACGATCAGGTTCGCGATCTGGTCGTCCACCGGCGTACCGAGGAAGATGATCCGCTCGTTCAGCAGCCGGGAATAGATGTCGAAAGCGCGCTCCCCGCGAGAAGTCTGCTCAACGACCATCGGTACCAGTGGGCTCATGCTCCTCGCTTCTTTCGCTTCCAACGGCGGATTCCTGCCGACTCTAGCAATCGCAATTTTGCGCCCGACGGGGGTGCTGGGCCTGCTATTGAGCGGGCTTCTCGGCAGCCCGCTTCTTCGCCGCCGGTTTCTTCGCGGCCGGCTTCTTGGCGGCGGGTTGGTCGTCGCCTGCCGTCTTCGCCGCGGCCTTCTTCGCGGCCGGCTTCGCAGCCTTCCTGGCGCCCGGCACGACCGGCTTGGCGTGCTCGACCAGCCATTCGATCGCCTGACGGCTGGCGAGCTCCGCGCGCAGCCGCTCGGCGCGACCACCGCTGTCGAGCTTCTTGAGCAGCTTCTCCGGGGTCGTCTTGCTGCGCTCCGCGGTCGGCTGCAGAGCCTCGAGCAGATCGGCTTGCGAGGGTTCGATCCGCTCGGCCTCGACGACTGCCGCGAGCGCCGCGTCGCGGCGTAGCGTGGCCTCGGCCTCCTGCTCGGCGTCATGCGCCAGCTGCTCCTCGTCCTGTCCGGAGATCTGCAGGTACATCTCCTTGGAGATGCCCTGCCGCGCCAGCGATGACATCGTCTCCTCGACCATCTCGTGTGCGCGCGCGTGGACGAGCTGGTGAGGAACCTCAATCGTGGCGTCCGCGGCCACCGCATCGAGCACGGCCCGCTCGAACTCGTGTTCGATCGCGTGCTCCTCGTTCTCCGCGAGCCGAGCGGCGATGTCCTCGCGCAGCTCTCCGACCGTGTCGAAGCCCGCGGCATCTGAGGCGAAGTCGTCGTCCAATTCCGGCAGTCGCTTGACCTTGACCTCGCTGATCTTCACGTCGAAGGTTGCCGGCTTCCCGGCAAGCTGATCGGCGCCGTACTCGTCCGGGAACGTGACCTCGACGAGTCGATCATCACCGGCGCTGGCACCCACCAGCTGCTCTTCGAACCCCGGGATCAGACGTCCCGAGCCAAGCTCCAGCAGCTGGTCGCGACCCTCGCCTCCCTCGAATGGCTCGCCGTCGAGCTTGCCGAAATAGTCCATGACCACGTGGTCATTCAGCTCGGCCGGGCGATCGACGGTCTCCAGCGTGGCGAAGCGGTCACGCAGGCGCTCGATCTCAGCGTCGATCGCCTCCTGATCGGCGCCGGCTTCCCGGCGCTCGACCTCGATGCCCTTGTAGGCGCCGAGCTTTGCCACCGGGCGCACGCCGATCTCGATCGAGAAGGTCAGTGGGGAGCCCTCCTCAGGCAGATCGCCGACGTTGATGTCGGGCTCGCCGACGGGAGCGATACCGGAGACATCGATGGCATCCACGTACCAGGAGCCGAGCGCGTCGCGCAGCGCCTCGTCAAGCACGTACTCGCGACCAAGCCGGCGGATGACCACCGGTGGCGGGACCTTGCCCTTGCGAAAACCCGGGATCCTCAGCTGACCGCCGAGCTTTCTGGCGGTCTGCTGCATGCGGTGCTCGACCTCTGTGGGAGCGACCTCTGCCTCGACTCGCACACGCGACTCGGGCAGCTCGGTGACATTGGTGGTAACTGTTGCTGACATGTGGCCCGAGACGATAGCTACGTCCGCCCGCCGGGAGCGGCTCGCCGGTCGGTTGGTGACCGGACCGGTGGCATTTCTGGTGGCCGGCCTGCTCGACGTGGTGCTGTTGCTCGGCTGGCTGATCCGCCATCGGCGTGGTGGACGTTTGTACTAACTAATCTCCGCGGCTGCTCGTCAACCGCGGTAAGCTTGTCGAGGCTGGATCAAAAGGGACTTCGATCTGGGCGGGCAGCGTCTTTAGATGAGCGCGGTAACGGGCGGACAAACCAGACGGGCAGGGGCGCCAGGCGTCAAGCCGCCGCTTGCGGTTCCGCGACGGCTTCTTCGGATGCGGTCTGATTCGGCGTTGGCCGAGCGCTTCTCCGCCGGGGACGAGACGGCATTCGATGTGATCTATGAGCGCCACCGCTCGGTGGTGCTCGCCGTTTCGATGGGCGTGCTCGGCACCACTCAGGACGCTGAGGACGCGACCCAGGAGACCTTCTCAGCCCTGGCGCTCGCGCTGCGGAGCAAGCCACCGGCGGAGCTCCGGCCCTGGCTCATCCGGGTGGCGCGCAACGCCTCGATTGACACGACGCGGAGACGACGGCATCGCCTGCTGACGCTCGATGGTGAGATCCCGGAGATCCCGGCCAGGCAGGCTGCGGCAGGGCAGGCCGAGCTGGCTGTCGTGCTCGACGGCATCCGCGAGCTGCCCGAGGGGCAACGGATGGCGCTGCTCATGCGTGAGCTGGGCGGCCACACGTACACGGAGATCGCTGAATTCCTCGAAACTGACGAGGAAGCGGTCAAGGGCCTGATCGCACGCGCCCGCGTGGGGCTGCGGACCTACCGCGAAGCAACCGAGCTCCCCTGCGCGACCGCGCGCACAGCGATCGCCGCCGAGCCGGACGGTCGGCGCTATGACAAGACGATCAGGCGCCATCTGCGTACCTGCGCCTCCTGCCGCTCGTACCGCGCGGCTCTGCGTGACGACGCCAAGGTGCTGCGCGCCGCGCTGCCGCTGCAGACCGGGAGCGTGGCGACCGGCGGAATCTCGACGGGCATGCTGACCGCTGCCAAGGGCACTCTGATCGGTTACGGGCTGACACAGGCTGCCACCACCTGCGCCGCATCGGCGTGTGCGGTGGGTGCGATCGGCGGCATGGTCTTCGTCACTCCGGTACATCGGCTGGGGCTGCCACCGATCTGGCCTGCCGCCAAGTCCGCGCCCGCCCCCAAGCATCTCGTCAGCAAGCCGGTGAGCAAGTCCACCGTCGTCACCGTAAGCAGCGTGCACGCAGCGGGCACAGCCGTTCCCGCGACCGCGAGCGCAACGACCGGACGCTCGGTCGTGCACCATCACGCCAAGAACTCCTCAGCGGTTCGTGACGCGGACCGCAAGAGCACCGCCGGGCGCCACCAGCACCACAAGCTGACGACCACCAGGGTGAAGCTGCCGACCCATCTTCCCGGCGCGACCACGAACGCTCCGGCGGCCGCCTCGACACCGGCAGCAGGCGCCGTCAATCCGACGTCCGCACTGGTGCCGGCGGGCACCGTCACCTCCCCGTCGCAGACGCCGACCAACCCGGTCTCGAGCACCGTGACGGACCCGACGAGCACCACGTCCACTTACGGCAACCAGCCCGCGAGCCAGAACACTCAGGGCACCGGATCCACCGGCTACGGCGCCAGCTGGGCGTCGTCCGGATCGCCGACCACCACGTCGACATCGACCATCACCACGTCGACATCGACCGCCACCACCTCGACGCCGACCACCTCCACCACTCCCGGCTCGCAGACGCAGACCACCGGCACGGGCACCTTCGGCATCAGCCCGCCGAGCGGGATCGTCCACACGGGCGGTGGGGACTACGGTGCCGGCGCGGACCGCGCGGACAGCGGTGCCGGCGCGGACAGCGCGACTACCTTGGTGACCTCGGTGCCCCCCACGACCCCGACGACCCCGACGCCGACCATCACCACCTTGACGCCGGCGTCAGCGATGACCTGGCCAACACACGGATCCGGCCGCGGCAACCACGGGGGCACACAGACGAGCGAGAGTTCGTCAGTGGTGGCGACCGACACGAGCACGGACTCCACGACGCCCGATTCCACGACGGCCGACTCGACGGTGACGGGCACGACGACGCCGGGCACGACGACGACCAGCCAGACCGCCGGCTGGAGCGCTCACCACGACAACTGGAGTCGCTGAGTCGTCCTAGCCGGGTCGGAGACGGCTACTCAACAGCCTTCGAGCACGACCGCGAGGCCCTGCCCGACGCCGATGCAGATCGCGGCCACGCCATAACCGCCACCGCGATCGTGCAGTTCGTGTGCGACCCGGCCGAGTACGCGCGCGCCTGATGCGCCGAGCGGATGGCCGATTGCGATCGCGCCGCCGCGCTGGTTGACCTTCTCAGGATCGAGCTCGGGCCAGCTCTGAAGACATGCGAGTGACTGGCCGGCGAAAGCCTCGTTGAGTTCCACGACGTCGATCTCGCTCCAGCTGAGGCCGGCGCGCCGCAGTGCGGCGTTCGCCGCCTCAACTGGGCCGATACCAAAGACGTCAGGGTCGACTCCGTGAGCCGCGCGCGAGACGATCCGTGCCAGTGGTGCGCGATTGAGCCCACCGGCCCCGGCGCTGGCCTCATCGGCGAGCAGTATCGCCGCCGCGCCGTCGTTCAGCGGTGAGGAGTTGCCAGCGGTCACGGTGCCCCCGTCGACAAAGGCCGGCTTGAGCTTGGCGAGCTTCTCCAGCGAGGTGTCCGAGCGGATCCCCTCGTCGCGCGTCAGCTCGATGCCCGGGAACGAGACGACCTCCTTGAGAGCGTCCCCGTCGTACGCCCTGGCCGCGAGCCGGTGGCTGCGCAACGCGAAGGCGTCCTGCTGCTCGCGCGTGATCCCGTGAATCGCAACCAGCTTCTCCGTGCTCTCACCGAGTGAGATCGTCCACTGCTCCGGCATCTTGGGATTGATCATGCGCCAGCCGAGCGCGGATGAGTACAGCGTCTCGTTGCCCGCGGGAAACGCGCGGGACGGCTTCTGCAGGATCCAGGGCGAGCGACTCATCGCCTCGCCCCCGCCGACGACCACGATGCTCGCGTCCCCTGTCTCGATTGCTCGCGCGCCCTGGATCGCAGCCTCGAGGCTCGAACCGCACAGCCGGTTGACGGTCGTCCCCGGCACAGAGGTCGGCCAGCCTGCGAGCAGCACAGCCATGCGGGCGACGTCGCGGTTGTCCTCCCCGGAGCCGTTCGCGGTGCCGTAGATCACGTCATCGATCCGTGCGGGATCGAGAGCCGGCATGCGTGCGAGCAACGCCCTGAACACCTCAGCGGCAAGGTCATCGGGGCGCACCCCGGACAGGGCTCCGCCATAGCGGCCAAACGGCGTCCGGATCGCCTCGTAGACGTATGCGGAACTCACCGGAGCGACGATAGCGGCGAACTCATCAGAAGAGCAGCTCGCGGTCGGGGCGCGAATAGGCATAAGCTGCCCGCATGAGCACGTTCAAGGTCAAGGCCACTGCCAGTTACGGCGTCCCAAGTCCAGGGCTCGCGGGATTGGGACAGGCGATCCCCGAGAGCTACCTCGCCATGAACGGCTGGTGGGCCGATCTGACGAGCGGCGAGAACCCCTCGCCGGAGCACTGGATCGATTGGGGCATGCACGACAACACGGAGTTCGCCATTCCAATCTTCATGCTCTGGGTCCTCTATGAGATCGAGGCTGCCGACGCCAAGCGGGCCTGCGCCGCCGGGGAGCGCCTGCTACGAGAAGACCTCGCCACGCTCGATCCCCCGGTCCAGCCCGAGAATGTCTTTGCCGTCATCGACGACGAATGAGAGCTGACGGGCACGCTGGTCGCGTCAGCTTGGATCGCACGGGTTTTGGGTAGAGAATAGGCGGGGGCGTCCCGCCTCCTACCAAGTGCGGGCGGGGCGTCTTCCTGAGAGTTCCCGGCGGGCTGTTAGGCGCGAAGCCCCGCGACACGAGTTGAGACACGTGTCGCGGTTCATCACAAGAGGGTGAGCGACCGGATTCGAACCGGCGGCCGCCTCGACCACAAATAGATTCCAAGGTCTGACACCGGTCGCAGGTTTTGCAGCATTTGCGCAGCAAAGGCGCGTTTTTCAGGCGGCGTCGAGTTTTGCGAAGTTCCGGTGACTTCCGGGCAAAGTGGTACAGCGGGTGGTACAACGAGATGGCTTCCACAGACGCAAAGCGAACGGCGGTCGTACGCGCACAGCGCGACGCGCGGTATGGAAGCGGCACGCTGATCCGGCGTGCCGGCACCAGGGGCGCTGTTCGCGCTGCGCTGGCGGGATGCCTGGAGAGACCTAAGCGGTTCGCGGGCCGGCGCGTCACCACGATTCTGTGCGGTAGCAACGTTGGTCCCGCCGACTTCAGTGGGTGCTCGAGCCCGTCTCACGCTAGCTTTGCTGGCGCGCAACACCGCTTGGGGATCCTTGTCGGCCCCGCGGACGAGAGACGCGCATCGCGCGGGCCCGCAGCCGGGTTGAGCTATCCTTACTTCTCTAACTCGGTAAGGAGACGTGATGGACTCGAGCGCCAGGATCACCTCGAAGGGGCAGGTCACCATCCCGAAGAGCGTCCGGGATGCGCTTGGGTTGCATGAAGGAGACGAACTCCTGTTCAGGGTCGAGCGCTCACGTGCCGTGGTGGCAAAGACACCGGACCTCCTCGACCTTGCGGGCAGCGTCGCGGTCCCTGCCGGGAAGCGTGGCACCCCGTGGGATGAGGTTCTGCGCCAGACGCGAGCTGCGCGCGTGGGACGGCGACGCTGACCGAGTTCCTGGACACCAACGTGCTGATCCGCCATCTGACCGGCGACCCGCCGGAGATGGCCGCCCGTGCTACCAAGGCACTGGCAGGTTCGGTTGAACTGCTTCTCGCCGATCTGATCGTCGCTGAGTGCGTGTACGTGCTCGAGTCCTTCTATGAAGTTCCTCGCGAACGTGTCGCCGAGCTGATGCGGGCGGCGATCGCGCTGCCGACGATCAAGACGCTCGACCCAGCGACGCTGCTCCGCGCGCTCGAGGTCTACGAAGTCGACCGCCTCGACTTTGCCGAGGCCTATCTGGTCGCGCAGGCCGAAGCCACCGGCGTCGACATCATCCTGTCCTTCGACAAATCGATTGATCGCGTCAGCGCAGTCACGCGACGCGAGCCCTGACAAGCCAAACCCACGCTTTCGCAGCCGCGCGGGCATCACGGCTACGCGAGCGAGAGACGTGCAATGCGCGCAAGAGCCGCTTTGGACCACGATCGCTTCTGCCAATGACGGGTCCGACTGGTCGCGGTCGAGTTGGCGACCAGGCAGTGGCGGCAGCGTGCGAGCGCTGGACCACTGCTCCGCTGCTAGCTCGATCGGCGGGACAGAGAGGCGGGTTCCAAGGTCGCGGGCTCAGCGCGCTCAAACAGGGGAAGTAGCGACCGACTGGCCAGGGCAGTCAACGGCATGTAGCCCGTCCGGATAGCGGCAGATCGAGCACTTCCGGATACGGGTTGGATATGCGCCTGGACGCTCGACAGGCGGCTCGTCAAGAACCTGAAGCGAGACCGCCACGATTTGACCGAAGGGCACCTCGTCGAACAGGCGCTGTAGTCCGAGCGTTACGCGCTCAAGGCTCGACTCGGGCTTTGAGGCGATGATCTGGAGGCCCGTTGGTCCGTGACCTTGCGCCAAGGTCACGTCGTGTAGGGCCCAATCTGCCCCGCGGGCCAAACAGGCTCGGTAACCCTCGTAGGTGGCGGCCGCAGCGGGGCCGCGGACCTGCACCCATTCGTCCTCGGTCAGCCTGACTTGCAGAATTAGGAGCAGCATTCAACTGACCATCTCAGGAACTGCGCGCAGACGCGAGTCCGAAGCGGTTCCGGGTGGGGACCTGCCTACCGGGGTGCTGCACGACTTCTCGTGCGCCGTCGCCGGCGCGCCGCTGAGACCTGGACGCGAGGCGCGGTGCCGTCCCATCGTCGCCGACGCGGCGACCGGATGAACCCAGCCCCGCGCAATCCAACAGCACAACGCGTCAAGCAGGTCAGGTCACACTCGCAGGTCTACGGCTGCTGCATCCCGTGGTGTTGCCGCCTTGAGCCCCGCACCCAGGCCTAATGCGTGCGCGCGATCGTGCCGTCTCGGAAGGTCATGATCGCGGTGAGAGGCGGCGCGGGCGGACCAGAGAACCGACACCCCCTGCTAAGACAGACCGCTCTCTTTCGCGCTGACACGGCGGCGGGGACCGGGTGCCCGCAGTCGGCACCGGCCACACGTCTGAACCCGAACCCCAGACCTGCTTTCGTCTCAGCACGGTGCTTTGGCGATCACCGCTCGCGAGACACGGAATGCGCGGAATCCGAGAAGCGTTTGAGGTCAGACTGGCGTAATTACGCGCCGCGGATATGCCGGCGCCGAGGCCGGCGACTCTTCGCCTCGGAGAACGTAGGGGTCCAGATCGACATCCCCGGGCCAGCAGATCGTGTGCGATTCAGGATCTACGGACACTGCCTCGAATACAGCGCGGTCGTCGTGAATGGGCGCAAAAACACCGCCCGATGCGAGCATCGGGGCGAGATCGACCTCGTGCACCGCTCCATCGGCAAAGGTGAGCCGGACCCAGCGTTCCGCGAGTGGCTCAACGGTGGTGATGGTGAAGTGCGGGTCGCTCATGGCAGAGGGTCGATCGGTAGCAGCAGGTCGGGCTGCTGGGCTCGATGCCAGTCGTCCAGCAGCTCCGGTCGGTGCAACTCGGTCCATTCTCGCACCAGCCGCAAAGCTCGGTCCGGAATGCCGCCGCGAAGCACGGAGCCGTCAGCGATCGCCACCACAGCTTCTTCGCCGCCGTAGACCGCGTGAAAGTGCGGTGGAGCGTGGTCGGCGAAATACATGCGGATCACGATCCCGTAGAAGCGGCTGATCGTGGGCATCACTCAAGCTTGCACATAAGCGCGGACGGGGACATGCCCAGACCTCCTATCCCGTCGGTGCGCGCATCTGGAAGGTCTTTCTTTCAGACATCCCTCCTTCGCGCGGATTGCGCAACCGTGGCGATACGCTCGTCAGCGTCGGGCGAGGCCTGGCCGCTGGTGCGTCGCCATTGCGATGGCGGCCGGCGGCCACCCCGCAACGGACGGGATAGCGAGGTCCGTCCGCCCGTCTCGCGCAGATGAAGACCGCTGGGCGCAAAGCCAAGGGTTACGTCTTGGTGGCTGATCGGGACTCGGCGCGTGAGCGGCTCGGTTGTCGAGGGGCCGGCGGGCAATGTCGGGCTAGGTCTGTGGTGACCGATAGGGGCGTTCGCCTGGATGCAGGCTGTCGACTATCGGAAATGGTTATGTGCTGGCGGTTTGTCGGAAGCGGTCGCGGTAGTCGGCGGGTGGGATGCCGATGTGCCTGTGGAATGCGCGGCGGAGGACTTCGGCGCTGGCGAACCCGGCGGATTGGGCGACGGCGTTCAGCGATGGCGCGCCGGTTTCAAGCAGGGAGCGGGCGTGCTCGATGCGGAGCGCTTCGACGTAGGCCGCGGGTGTTTGCCCGACCTCGCGTCTGAACGCGCGTGCGAATGAGCGCTCGCTCATGATTGCGCGGTCCGCGAGCGTGCTGACGGACAGGTCTTCGTTGAGGTGTCCGGCGATCCAGGCTTGGAGCTCTCGTAGTTCTGGTCGTGCAGCCTGTTGGGCTGAGAGAGCGCTGCTGAATTGCGATTGGCCGCCTGGGCGTTTGAGGAACACGACGAGTTGGCGCGCGACTGCGAGCGCGACGTCGGGCCCGAGGTCATTTTCGACGAGCGCGAGTGTGAGATCGATGCCGGCGGTGATCCCGGCGGAGGTCCACACGTCGCCGTCGCGGATGAACACCGGATCTGGCTCCACTTGAACGTTGGTGTAGGTCTCAGCAAGGGCTGTCGCAGTACTCCCAGTGTGTGGTCGCGCGGCGATTGTCGAGCAGGCCGGCAGCGGCGAGGAGGTAGGCGCCGGTGCAGATCGAGACGGTCCGTCGCGCTCGCCCTGACGCGCGCGCGATCCAGTCAAGCAGCGCGGCGTCCGTGACCCCGTCGCGCGCTCCCGCGCCACCTGCGATGACCAGCGTGTCGTGGCGCGGTGGTGGTTCGGGCAGCGATGCGACGCCGAGTCGTATTCCGCTGCTCATCGTGACGGTGTCGTTGTCGGTGGGTGCGACGAGCTCGACGCGGTAGGCGCCTGGGACTTCGATTTGCGCGTGGTCGAACACTTCGACGGGTCCGAGAACATCGAGGGACTGGCATCCGTCGAGCGCCAGGACGAGGATGTGACGAGTCGTTCGCATTCGCACATGTTGGCGTGACCGGGCCCTGAGCGCCAAGGTCAGATGGCCCACGCATCCGGCCACGCGCGATCGTCCGCAGCCGCGCGCTGGATTGGCTGGATACGTGGGGTATCAGACCTTGGCGCCATGGTCTGTCCGAGCGAGGATGTGTCATCTCGCGGATCCGCCGCGGTGTCGAGCTCGATGGCACGCCATGTATTGGCCTCGGCGACGAAGTTCACACACCAAGGAGCCGATCGCGATGATCGAAGCGCACCGTCTGAGCAAGCGTTACGGCGATAGCACAGCCGTTGACGATGTCAGTTTCACTATTCGTCCCGGTGTAGGCAAGAAGACCATCGCAAAACACTGCGGGGGAGGCCGGATCACGGGCCTTGCGCTGATCGCCGTCCTCACGCTCGCGCTCGGCTACCTCCACTTCGCCGGCAGTTCTACGGCCGTCTCCGTGCCTGCCGGCGCGCATGCAGGCCAGCTGACGACGCTCAAGAACTGTACGTACAACACCGAAAAGGGCGCCTACGCCGCCGACTGCGGAACGCTCGTGGTGCCCGAGAACCGCGCTGATCCGCACTCGCGGCTGATCGCACTTCCGGTCATCGTGATCCGTGCGCACTCGGCACACCCGGGCGATCCGATCTTCCGCCTGCAAGGCGGCCCCGGCATCACCAACATGGTGTTCCCGGACGCGAGCCGCTTCACCGCCAACCACGACGTCGTGCTCGTCGGCTACCGCGGCGTCGACGGATCGACGCCGGCTCGACTGCCCGGAGGTGAGCTCGGCGATGGAGCACTCGGCTGACCTCCTCAGCCAGCAGTCCTACCGCGCCGTCGCCGCGGCATACCGGTCGTGCGCCAACCGGCTCCGCAGCGATGGTGTCGATCTCGCCGGCTATTCGATCCCCGAAGAAGTCGACGACCTCGAGGCGGCCCGCCGCGCCCTCGGCTACCACCAGATCGACCTGGTTAGCGAAAGCGCGGGCACCCGCGTCGCGATGATCTATGCCTGGCGCTACCCCAAGAGCATCCATCGCTCGGTGATGATCGGCGTCAATCCACCCGGCAACTTCCTCTGGAACGCAAAGACGACCAACGAGCAGATCCAGCGCTATTCCGCGCTCTGCGCCCAGGCGACGAGCTGTCGTAGCCGGACGCCGAATCTCGCCGCGTCGCTGAAGTCCTCGGTCGCTCACGTTCCCAGTCACTGGCTGGGCCTGCCGATCGAGAAGGGCGACTTCCAAGCCGCCGCGTTCTTCGGCCTGATCAACGAGACCTCCGCCGGCGGCAACTCGATCGCCTCGCCACTGACGATCAACTCACTCCTCTCCGCCGACAAGGGCAACGCAAGCGGTGCGTGGTTCTTGTCGGTGATGGCACGGCTCACCTTTCCGAGCGCGTTCGTCTGGGGCGACCTGGCGGCGATCGGCCGCAGCGACGCCACCTACGCGAAGCACTTCTACGCGTCGGGAGCAAACCGTGGATCGCTGATCAGTGCTGCCGGCAACAACCTGATCTGGGCCGGCGGCCGCATCCTCGACGCCTGGCCGGCGAACCCGGACGAGAACGAGTACACCCACGTGCAAAACTCAAACGTTCCGACGTTGCTGATCGGCGGCAACCTCGACTTCGCAACGCCGCCCGAGAATGCGACCCGCGAGCTCCTGCCTCACCTCGCGAACGGCCGTGAGGTCGTGCTCTCGAACCTCGGCCACTCCGACGACTTCTGGCCCTACGAACCAGCAGCCGGCACCCGTCTGATCAACACCTACCTCGACACCGGCAAGGTCGACACATCCCTCTACACCCACAACAAGGTCGACTTCAGCCCAAGCTCCAGCCAAGGCGCCTACGCCGAAGACGGCCTCGGCGCGATGATGGGCCTCGGACTCCTCACGATCCTGTCACTGCTACTGATGTGGCGCCGGGCGCACAAGCGCGGCGGCTTCGGGCGCAAGGCGAGCGCGATGCTGCGCTCCGTCTACCTGCTGGTGCTCGGCCTCGGCGGATGGTTCATCGGCCTGATCATCGTGCTGGTGGCTTTGCCGACAGTGCCCCTCAACAGCGAACTCATGGCTGTTCTCTCCATCGGCACGCCGATCGGCCTCGGCACCTACTGGGGCTGGGTCAACCGCGACCGGCCGGCCAGGGCCACGAGGATCGGCATCTGGGTCGCGCTGACGGGCGCCCTCATCGGCGCGGTGCTGGGGTTCAACGCAACATCCGGGATCATGGCGGTCATCACCACGATCGTCGGAGCAGGCTGCGGTGCGAACCTCGGCCTGATCACCCTCGACGTCGCACGAATCGGCGAGCCGCTGGAGACCGTTCCGGGCGAGCGGCCGGAGACCGTTCCGCCCATCGCCATTCCAGCGTTCCAACACTGACCCCCCGATCCGTTCGCGCAGAGCATGTGGCGGTGTGCTGTTTCCCGCCACATGCTCTGCTGACGTACGTGCGCAGTCAGCTGAGCATCGGCGCCCGCTTCCCGCACCTGCCCACCATCCGCATCGCCACACGCGGCAGCGGGCTCCTCATCCTGCTGCTCAGCAGCGAAGCCCCGTACGTCGTCGCTCATCGCAGACGCTAGACCCCGCCACCCGATCGGCCCGCTCACCGAACGCCTGAGCGGGGCCGACTTCGCCCCCGGGGAGCCCGCTTCCGGCTTGGCACGCGCCTCGACGGTTGTCCGCCGAGGGACGCGCTTTGCGCGGCGAGCGCAACCGGGAGGAGCCGTTCGCGATGCTGCAATCACTACTACTTTTGCGGTCCGAGGAAGCAGGTGAGACGTGCTCCCGCCCGCGGAGTTAGATGGTGCCGGAGCGGGTCTCGCGCGATCTAGGTCGCCGCCGCCGGCGGCGCTACGGTGAGGTCGTGAGTGTCAAACGTCAACGCAAAACTGAGCGGCGGAAGGCGCGCACGCGGAGGTCAGCGAGCCCGCCCAACGCGCTCCGGCACGCGGCGGTGGGCGACTCTGCCCGCGGTTTGCCCAATCCCGACTCGCTCAAGCTGAGTGACGTGGTCGCGATGCTGCGCTCGAACATACGCGGCCCAGTCGAGGAGTTCGCCTACGACTACTGTGTGGGCGACCACGGATGGTTCGTGGTGCCGAACGCGGGCGAACCGTTCGAGCTGCTGCTGACAGCTGAGCTGCAGTCGAGCTGGGAGCTGCTGGCCGAGAAGGACCAGCGGTGCGCTCCGATATCAGAACGGATCCGCGAGCTCCGTGCAGCCGGGCGTACGCATGTGACGGCAAGGCTCACGGACGTGTTCTGGACGGCATCGCTGCCAGATGGCTCGACGGTTTGCCTCGAGCCGGCAAGCGATGATGAGCCGGCGTCCGTGAGCTGCGCTGAGCTGGCGGACGGGACGATCGGCTTCTGGGCCTCAGAATTGGGATTCGAGCGCTTCGACGGCGAGGTGGCGCTCCCGGCGTACTCATGGATGGCGAGCGAGCGTGATCTCCCGGTCGCGCTGGCCAGGCGCGTCGGGGAGCGCTGGACGGACACCTATCAGGTCCGTTTCTACCGTGGTGCTGACACCGAGTACGCGAGCATCCCGCCCGAGGTGTGTCCGCCGCGCGAGCGCTAGCTGGGCTCACGTGGGACTCGGCTTGCGCCCGCCGCTCAGGCCGGCTTGAGCTTCGCCTTGTCGAGCATCGAGATCAAGGCTGGCCGGCGTCGGTGCTGCTCACGTAGCGCCAGTACCCGCGTCTCGAACTCCGCGGCCTGGCCGGCCTCACCGGCTGCGTCTCGAGCTCGCTTCAGGAGGCGAATGGCGCTGGCGTAGGCGCGACGGTCGGCCGTCTCCAGGACGGTGTCGATCGTCCGCCAGTAGATTGGGAGCGCATCGGCTGGGTGGGTCTTCTGCCGGGCTTCGGCGAGCTTGAGCCAGGCGTGATCGCCGAGGTCCGGACCACTGGTTGCGGTGGCCGTCTGCCAGGCGAGCTCATCGTCGCCGTCGTCGAGCAGCGCCCGATACTCGGCCATGCCCTGACCTCCAAGAGCATTGCGATAGCGCACGGGATCAGGCTCGAAGAAATCCTGCTCGACGAACCGAAACCTGATCATCCAGCGCGCGAGCTTGACCGGGTCAGCCGCGCCCGTGTCGCACGCGCGGGCGTGCAGATCCAGGAGATCACGGGCCAGATCTCCGATCAGCCCGGAAGAGTCGTCGGCCCTGGCCTGGATCACCTTCACGACATGCGATACCGCCCGCTCCAGCAACTCCACGAGCTCTCGAGACGGAGCGCTGCCGACCGCGGCGTCCAGCTCCGTCAGCACAGGCCTGGCGGCGTGCGCCCACTCGACCGACTCGCGGTAACCGAGGAACCGACGCGTCCTAAGCCCGCGGTCGACCTCGGCGCGCAGCGCCCTCAGGTCACCGGTCGCTCGCGCCGCCAGCAAGCGGACGCGCCGCTCCACATCCTCGTGCCAGTCCGCGGCCCACGCCAGCACCTCCCGTAGCTCCCCAGCCGAGAGCCCGTCGAGGATTTGCCCGACGTCGACCTCGGGCTCGAGGGACTTACGTGCCACCGTCACTCCAACGCAGGCACGCTGCCTGGGCAAGCAGCGGCGCCAGAATCGCGACCGCGTGCTGCTTGAAGTCCTGCTCAGAGAAACCTCGGTCACGGCCGCCAAGGCGCGCCTGCAGCAACCCTGTGATCGCGTCGGTGGCGTGCAGCAGCCCGTCGTCCTCAGCCTCAATCTCCTGAAGGTACGCATCCGCCTCCACGACGACCGCCGGACGATCCACCGGCAAACCGAGCTCGATGACCACCCAAGCTGCGAGCCGGTCGACCTCGCGGGCCGCATGCTCAGCGAGCAACCGCAACTCATCCCCGCGGGAACCGAGTCCTGTCCGCATCGTCTGCGAGAACCGAGCGACGGCCTCCGCCGCCTCTCGTAGAAGCGTGGGCATCCTCACCCACGCAGCGGCCGACCCGACCGCCGGCTGCGACACACCAAACCCTGCGAGCGGCACCCCGTCTATATCGAGCCAGCCTTCGAGCACGAACGGCAGCGCCGCACGCGCCCGCTCCACTCGCGCCGCTGAACCCGACAACCATGCCAACATCATCGGCAAAAGGCTAACGCGACACCTGCCGGCACCCGCCCCGGGCTCGGAATGGGCGCCGCCGAACTCGGAAGCGCGCGAGCCTCAAGTGGTACAACGAAGTGGTACAACGAAGTGGTACAACGAAGTCGCGTGCGGGTCAGTGAGCGGTCCTGAGCCGAAAAGAAAAGCCCCGCAAAAGCGAGGCTTCTTCAGGAGAGGGTGAGCGACCGGATTCGAACCGGCGACCGCCTGGACCACAACCAGGAGCTCTACCAACTGAGCTACGCCCACCGCGGGTCTTGCAATCTAACAGCGTCCGGGCGGCTACGAGCGCTGAACGGCCAGGATGCGCCTAGCCTCGCGGCCCAGGGAGCAGATCGACGTCTCGTGGCGCCAGGCTCAACAGGATCCCCGCGACGATCGTCAGCGCACCGGCTATCTGCCATGGGCCAACAGGATCGGCGAAGGCCACCCACCCAACCATCGCACCTACCAGCGGCTCAAGGTTCACAAACGCGCCTGCGAACTCGGGTGAGACGCGCGCCTGCCCGTAGGCGAACAGCCAGAACGGCAGCACCGTCCCGGCAATCGCCAGTGCAAGGAATGCGAAAACCGGCGCTGCCCCCGTCGGAGCGTGCGGAACCCCGGCGATCAGTGCCACCGGCAGCGAGCACGCCATCGCCGCGAAGAACTGGACCGCCGTCACGGCCGCGGGATCGCGTGTCCTTCAGTACCAGCGGCTGCATCGCCATGAACGCCCCCGACAGCACCACTGAGCCGAACACCATCAGATCACCTGAGACGGTGGCGCCGCCGCCGCCACCCTTGGCGACGAGCGTGACCCCGACCAGCGCAGCGCCATAGCCGAGCCAGGCCAGCCTGGGGGCCGAGCCTCGGCCCACGGCGGCAGTCACCAGCGCGACCACCACCGGCAGGGCACCGACGATGATCGCCGCGTGGCTGACGCTTGTGCGATCGATGCCGGCGTTCTGGAGCAGGATCACGGCGCCATATCCGATCGCGCCCAGCATCAGGACCGGCGCGGTGAAGGCCTGGCGAAGCCCTCGACGGCCGACTACCGCGAGGATCGGAGCGGCCACCAGGAAGCGCATCACTGAGAGCCAGCTCGGGTCGAGCCAGGTCAGCGACAGCTTCGAAAGCGCGACCGACCCTCCCCAGAGGCTTCCGGCGACGAACAGAGCGAATATGGCGGTGCGATGCTTCACACAATCGATAGTGACGCACTTATGGCGCTCGACGGACGATGGTTTGACATCTTCGCCAGATCACGATGAAATATTGTGTCCGATGACAGTTTCGCTTGATTTAATTGATCTGGAGCTGCTCAAACAGCTGCAGACCGATGCTGATCGTTCGAACGTCGAGTTGGCGCGGATCGTCGGGCTCTCGCCGGCGGCGACGCTGCATCGTGTCCGGCGCCTCAAGTCCTCCGGAATCGTCAGGGCCGTCGTCGCCGAGCTTGACGCGGCTACTGCCGGCTTCCCTCTCTACGTCTATGTGCTGGTGACGATCCAGCGCCACGACGACGCCCATCACCGCAAGTTCATCAACGCGGTGAGAGCGATGCCGGAGGTGATCCTGGCCGACTCCGTCACCGGCGAGATCGACGCGATCCTGGTCGTGGTCGCACGCGAGGTTGCCGAGCTCCAGCGTGTGATCACGCGTCTGTCCACGCGCGCCGGTGCCATCCGCGTCACGACACTGCTGCGACTCGAGGAACTGAAGTCCTTGTCACCGCTGCCACTGGGCTCGCAATAATCTGCACCGGAGGTTTCACTACCATCGCTGTCGGCGGGGTTGGTGCGTCAGCTTCGGTTTGACGCAAGCTCAACAGAAATGTGCGTTGCGATGCAGCCGAGTTTGCCTGCGGAGTCAGAGGGGCCAGCGGATCGCTTCCGCAGCGCGTTCGTGCACGCTCTGCTCCCGGCCTGGATATGCGATCTGGAGCAGCGGTACACGGACGTTAACGACGCGCTCTGCGAGATGCTCGACCGGTCTCAGGATGAGCTCATCGGCCAGCCGGCAGCCGAGTTCTCGCATCCCGATGAACGCGCCGGGGACCTACGAGACCTGGAGTCGATGCTCACCGGCGAACGCGAGGGCTTCACCCGCGAAACGCGGCTCGTGCGGGCCGATGGCACCGTCATCTGGGTGCTGGTGGCCGTGCGGCTGATCCGGGACCAGAACGGCATGCCCCTGTATTTCGTGGCCCAGGCCAACGATCTCACCGAGTATCACCTTCGTGAACAGCGGCTCCAACACCTCGCTGATCATGACGCGCTCACGGGGCTGCTCAATCGTCGCGGGTTCGGGCGCGAACTCAGGCGCCACATCAGCCGGCTCGCACGTTACGGCACCAAGGGCGCGCTGCTGATGCTCGACCTCGACAACTTCAAGCGCTACAACGACGCGCACGGGCACGGCGGTGGCGACGAACTGCTGCGAGCAGTGAGCACCGGCCTCAGCAGGCGCCTGCGAGCCGGCGACATGATCGGGCGAATCGGCGGTGACGAGTTCGCCGTGCTGCTGCCGGAGACATCCTCCGAACAGGCGAGCATCGTTGCGGGCGCGCTCGTCGAATCCGTGCGCGAGATCCCACAGGAGGACGGGCCGAAGGTCACGGCGAGCGTTGGGATCTTCTGCTTCGACGACGTCGAGCGGCTCTCCGAGGATGGCGCGATGGTGGGGGCCGACCTGGCGATGTATGAGGCAAAGCACGGTGGTCGTGACCGCCACGCGCCCTTCAGTGGTCGCACGCCACGCGCGGATGACCCGGCGCGCCTGAGCACCCCGATCGCCGAACCCTCGGATCCTGCAAGTCCTAGAGTCTTGTGAGTCCAGCCATGCCGGACGGTCGCCGCGGGTGCCGTCCCGAACGAGAAGGGGTGATGCCACCATGGCCATCAGCGAGGCGCTGACTACGCCGCTTGTGATCAACGGTGAGGAGCGTTCGACGGCGGACATGTTCGCCGTCCTCGATCCGCATGACGGGTCTGTGATCGGGCACGCTGCCGCAGCCACGACCGACGATGCGCTTGATGCCGTCGAGGCGGCCCAGCGCGCTTGGCCCGCGTGGGCCGCGCTGTCGGCCGCCGAGCGGATCGATATCTGCCTGAAGGCGCTTGAGACCCTGCCTGAGGACTTTGCCGAGCGTGCCGAGGTGCTCTCGCGCGAGAACGGCAAGATCCGCTTTGAGGCCGAGATCGATCTGCACGTGTTTGTCGGCCGCTTCCACGAGGCCGCGAAGTACGCGCGCGAGCTCGACGATGTCGAGACGATCGCGGGGCCGCCGTACAACACGACGATCCAGCATCTGCCCCAGGGTGTGGTCACGATCATCTACCCGTTCAACTGGCCCCTGGCGATCCTCGCCGCGAGCCTTCCGCAGGCGTTGATGGCGGGTAACACCGTGATCGCGAAGCCGCCGCCGACCACGCCGCTGTCTTCGGTGATGACCTTGCGGCATCTCGCGAAACTGCTGCCCCCCGGTGTCTTGAACGTCGTCACCGGCCATGATGCGGTGCTCGGGCCAGTCGTGATCGGCGATCCGCGGGTCAAGCACGTCGCCTTCACCGGTTCGACGGCCGGCGGCAAGCGGATTATGGAGATGGCCTCGAAGAACGTCACGAACGTCACGCTCGAGCTCGGTGGCAACGATCCGGCCGTAATCCTCGATGACGCGGTGCTCGATCAGGGCACGATCACCAAGATCGGCCTGGCCACGTTCATGACCACCGGACAGGTCTGCATGGCGATCAAGCGGCTGTATGTCCCACGTGCTCTGTATGGGGAGGCGGTCGATGGCCTGCGCGCGTTCATCGAGGGCCAGAGGATCGGCGCCGGACTGAACCCGGATGTGACGATGGGCCCGCTGAACATGCAACGCCAGCGTGACTACGTGCAGGAGCTGCTCGCCGACGCGGCAGCCAACGGCAGCGAGCTGGTCCAAGGCGGCTCCTTCCTCGACGCCGACCCCGGTCAGGGTCACTACATGAAGCCCGCGCTCGTGCTCGACCCCTCCGCGGATCAGCGGATCGTGACCGAGGAGCAGTTCGGCCCGGCACTGCCGATCATCCCCTACGACAGCGAGCAGGAGGCTGTCAGGCTGGCCAACGACACCTGGGCCGGCCTCTGCGCATCGGTCTGGTCAGGCGATGACGAGCACGCGGTCAAGATCGGCCGCCAGCTGCGAGCTGGCCACATCTTCTTCAACAACCACAACGCGACCGCCGTCGACGAACGCGCCATGTTCGGCGGCTTCAACCAGAGCGGCATCGGCCGCGAACTTGGCCGCGAGGGCATCCTCGGCTTCACCGAGACACAGGTCCTCGCCGTCCCAGACGGCGAACCGGAGCACTGACCAGCTCACAGCATCTCACAGCATCTCACTCCGCCCGGGGCCGCGCTTGGCCCCGGGCTGCGGCCCGCCGTCGCTGAGCGGGTCAGCGGAAGGCGTCGAGCGAGACCAGCGCGCTCGAGGTGCTCACCGTGCCGGCGCCCGGCGCGACGCCACCGCTGGTCGAGGCAGAGGCGCTGACATCGACGCGGGCGCCGAGCTGGTTGCCCCTGCTCTGCTCGAGCAGAGCGTGCCCTCTGTTGGTCATCGTGAACGTCAGGTAGCCGAGCTCACCAACTCCCAGCGACTGCGTGCGCGCCGTCGCGAGCACGGCACCCGCCCGGCCTGTGACTCGCACGCCGGCGCTGCACGGCGTGTTCGCGGCGCAGACCACCAGCACACCCCCGACCCAGCCGTTGGAGACGAAGCTCGTCCTGCCCAGGATGTGGATCGACGAGCTCGAAAGGACCCTGCGTGCCGGCGGCGCGCCCACGGTCTTATACGGAATCAGCTTGAGCGTCCGGCTGGCCCGCTGCCCGGCACTGCTGACCACGCTCACAGACACCGGCAGGCGCCTCCCCGGAGCGGTGGTCACAAGTCGGCTCAGCCGGGCGGTCAACGGAAGCGTTGCCAGCGTGCCCCGCTTTGACACGCCCTGCATCGGCGAGCGCGTCAACCGCTGCCCGCCGTCGTAGATCGACACCTGGACCCGACACGACGCAGTGTTGGGGCAACTGACGGGAATGGCGAGTGAGCCGTGTGTTGGCACAAAGGCGCTGTTGCCGAAAATCGCCACGCTCGCCGGCGTCGCCACCGGCTGCGAACTGCCGAGCAACTGTCCGCTCGAGTTGAGCGCTTGCACCTCAAAATAGGCGTACACGCCGCGGATGCGGAGAGGGAAACTTCTGCTCGGTGTCACCGTCTGGATAAGCGTCAGTTTCGTGGCCGAAGCGCCTGCCAGGATCTGGTACCGGGCCACGCCCAAACCCCCGGCCCACCTGGGTGTGACGTTTACCGAACCGTCAGCTTGAGGCTCAAGCTTGAGCGACGGGCTGGTGCTGGTCGTCGCCGCGCCGCTGCCGTAGGCGCCGGTCGCCGCGTCGAGGTAATCGCTGTCGACGTTGACCTTGACGCCGCCGTAAGTGACGTCATGTGCTCCGTAATACTGAATCAATCTCTGGTTATCGACCCAGTCCGAGGCCGGAACGTAGGGGTCGGCCGCGCTGGTCGGGACGTAGCTGCTGCTGGCGCTCCAGTCGGCCACCCAGATGTCATCGGGCTCGATATAGCCGGTCCCCTGCGCCGCGACCAGGTCTGTGATTCCCGACGATCCGCTGCTGTAGACACCTGAGAGGTAGCCACTGGCATGCAACTGCACGGTCCAGGCTTGCAGGAACGCGAGCACGGCGGCACTCGCGGTTGTCCCGCGCGCGTAATTTTCCACGTCGAAGTAGATCGGGTTCCCCACGCCGATACCGAGCGCCTGCGCCTGGGCGACCCCGTCCAGAGCCGCCGCGGTGCCCTGGGCTGCCGCGGTCGTCGCGGTGGCCGACATCGCGCTGCAGCCACCGCACGAACTCGTCGCCTTGCCGCTGACCTTCGGTGCCTGAAATCCGACGTAGAGCGGCATCAGGTGCCAGCCGGATGCAGACTCGGCCTGCACCCATGACGCGCTGAGATTGCCCCACGGGCAGGCAGCGTTGGCCCCGCCGATGTAGACGCCGACGGCCCCGTACGGCGAGGCTCCGCTCCAGGCCGACATCGTGCTCTGCGGTTGCGCTGTGCAGGTGTCGAACCCGAGGCCCGTGTACACCTGCCCGGGCAGGGCCGGACTCGCCGCCGAGACCGCCCGCCCCAGGTCGCGGGGATCGGTGCCATTGACGCGGGCGGACGCCGGTCGGCGGCCGTTGCTGGCCAGCATCGCCGGCCGCAGCGAGCGCAGGTCCAGAGCGCGCCTGATCGCGGCCGGATCGTGGCGCCAGGTCGCCGTGATCACGACATGGTGCGTGGGCTCGACCAGGCGGGCCATCGAGCCGCCCGCCGGCGCCGCGCCGAGCACGCTCGAGGACGCCAGCTCGCCCGCCGCCGCGCCGCCGGACTCCGGGGCGATCAGAATCGCCTCCGTGCGGCCGATCGCATGCATCGGGCAGTCCTGAGAGATACCGGGCGTTCCCAGATAGACGGCATGGCGGTTGAAGCGCACACACACGGTCGAGCGGGCTCCGAGCTGCAGCACCGGCCAGGTGCTGGGCACGGTCACCTCGGCGCCCCGGTAGCGGACCACCCTCGTGCCCGCGGCGAGCGCGCCGGCGGGCACGAGCAGCACGGCGATCACCGCCGCCATGACCGCCAACCCCCCTCGTCGATATATGCACATATGTGCATATATCGATCCTGTTATCTGAGCGAACACTTTCGGCAGCGGCGGGTGGCGGTCACGACCTCAATACCAACAGCATGCGCAGGCCAAGGTTGCGGGCCTGCAAGGTTCCCGTCAGCCGGCGCAAAGCTGGCGCCAGAGCGCCCGGGCCGGTGGGTTGATCAGCCCAGCGTGACGATCGCCGCACTCGCGGCAGGGATCGTCAGGTGGTATTCCCCGTGCGCGGAATGCACGGTTCTCGTGACGAGCTTGCCGGTCAGTGCGCCTGTCGTCGAGGACAGCCTCTGCCCGCCGAGCGTGACGCCGCCTGTGGCGTTGAGTCCACCCGAGCCCGCGCGCAGCGCCTCGACGGTCGCAGGCCCGCCCGCGCCTGCCGCGTTGATCGCGACGGCGCCGGGTCGAGCCGTCACGTTGGTCACAACGACGTGCGTCTGACCCTTCGGTGTACGCACCGCCCAGGCATAGAGCCCAACCGGTGTCGTCGAGACCCGGAGCAGGTGCGACCCGGGCGGAGTCAGCTGTGCGAAGGCGAGCATCCCGTAGTACTCCGGCTGAACCTGGACCTGCCAGCCCGCGGCCTCCTCGTGGGGCTGGATCAGGTTCTGAGCCGTATACGGACGCGTCTGAAAGTTGACTCCGACGGCGCCGGCCTCCGCGTACAGCGGGAGGATGTTCAGCGCCCACAGGCTCGGACCGAAGGTCTTGCTGAAGCTCGGCGAACCGCCGCAGGTGACCGAGTTCATTTCGTCGACGCGAACCGGCACCCCGTAGTGATGCGACGTGCTCGCCCAGTTGCCAAGGTCGTCTGCCAGCGTCTCGATCGACTGCTGTTGGAAGAGGTCGTCCTCCTGCAGGTCACCGGCGCCGCAACGGCTCGATTTGAGCGGATAGGTGTGAACCGTCAGCAGCGACAGCCGGCGGGTTGCGCTCAGGAACTGTCCGGCGTACGGCAGCGCACTCAGCCCAGAGTAACCCGGACCCGCGAGCTTGACACTCGACAGGGTGCCGGCAAGCTGGTTCCACTGCGACGTGATGTCCGGGTATGAATAGCCCTTGGGTCGGCCCAGTACGGCTTTACCCTGCTTGGTGTAGAAGGTGAAGTGCGAGTGAGAGCTCAGGCTCGTTGCCGAGCTCGTAGGTGATCGGCACGGAGCCACCGATGCGCGACTGGATCTGGTTGACCTCGGTCGTCGCGACCCGTGGGCTGTCAGCCTCCATGTTGACCCCGATGATCACGTGTGCGTGCAGATCGTCGACCAGGCGCTTGGTCACCGCCGCCCAGGCCGGGGTCATCGTCCAGCGCACCCAGGGCGGCTGCTTCATGCCCGTCACCGGCCACCACGACCAGTCCGTGCTGTCGCCGCCGATTCGCAGCGTCAGGCCCCCGTGTGGCGACAGATTGCGGATGAGCTGCTCGAATGGGACGTCCGGTTCCGCAGGGTCCGTGCCGGTTTCCTTCTCGACATCCCAGAAGCTCCGTGGCGATCCCGACGAAGCCGGCACTCACCGATGGGCCGACGTCAGCACGGCTGACGGTGATCGCCACGGGGCTTCCGGCCGCGGCGGCGCCCGCTGCTGCCGCGCCGGTCGCGGCGACCAGCGCCGCGGCAACCACGACCCATAGCGCTCCGCGCGCGCTGAAGCGATTGATCACGGCGTTTCGAGCCCTTCCGCCCCTGAACACTCTGAACATCGACGACGGCAGCATAGTGGCGGCGCGCTGCTTGCGCGCCGCCGAGCCTCGGTCAACCGAGCGCGAGCCCCGCGCCGGTTCGCACGGCGCTCGCGACAAGATCGAGCGCGCGGGTGCGCAGGCGCCACTGTTGCCAGTGCAAAGTGACCGCGGTCGCGCCCGATGGGTCGAGCTGGACAGCTGCACCACCTCCGGGTTCGTCCTGCAGATCGGGCACCATCCCCCACCCGATCCCGAGCCGCACGGCCTCGTAATAGGCGTGCGACCCCGGCACGTATTGGCGCGGTGGATCCGGCTCTCGCCGCAGGCGCCGCCGCAGATAGCCGTCCTGGAGGTGATCGTTGCGGTCGAACACCACCACCGGCGCCGATGCCAGAGCGGCAGCTGTGACGCCGTCCGCGAACCATCGCGAACAGAAGTCAGACGTTGCCTTCGGCCGGTACCACATGTCGCCCAGTCGCGTCACGGTGCATCCGGGCGCCGGATCGGCTGACGCTGTGACAGCCGCCATCACCTCGCCCTGGCGCAGGAACTCCGCGGTCCTGCCCTCGTCGTCACGGACGATGTCGAACACGATCGGAGCGCTCACGGTCGCCAGCGCAGGCATCAGCCAGGTGTCAAGGCTGTCGGCGTTGGCCGCGATCGGGATCACCACCGGCCTGCCAGCGGCGCCGGGCACGCGGCTGATCGGTCCCCCATCTTCTGCAACATCGCCGAGCTCGGCCGCGACATCAGCGTTGATCGCCTGAATCTGACGAGCCCCGCGCAGTACGACCGTGCCGGACGCGGTCGGCCGCACCGGCTTTGATCGGACCACCAGAGCCCTACCGAGCGATGACTCCAGCGCCTTTACCCGCTGGCTTATCGCGGATGGGGTCACATGCAGCTTGCGCGCAGCCGCCTCGAAGGTCCCCTCGCTTACGGCGGCCGCGAGCGCCTCGAGCCGGTCGGGGTCCAGGTCGAGGTCCAGGTCCATGATTAGCAATGCTAATGCTTGGCCAGAATCATTCGCTTGGCTTTCGTTCAGCCGACACCTACCTTGACTGGATGTTTGCCGCGACCCTGGCCGGTCTGATCTTCGGCCTCTCGCTGATCGTCAGCATCGGCCCTCAGAACGCATGCGTGCTGCAGCAGGGGGCCATCGGTCGCGACGTCACAAGCGTCGTGCTGATCTGCCTGTCCGCCGACGTGATCCTGATCGCGGCCGGGACGGCCGGCGCCGGAGCTTCTGATCGCGGACCATCAGTGGGTGCTCACAGCAGCGCGCCTGGGCGGCGCCGCCTTCATTCTTGCGTATGCCGGCATGGCCTCGCGGCGCGCTTGGCGGTCCCAGCCCGAAGCGGATGGAGCAAGCGCAATCTCGGCTCCGAGCCGAACCACAGACCGGGCCGGTCGTGTCACCGCCATCACCGCGTGCCTGGCCTTCACGTGGCTGAACCCGTGGGTCTACCTCGATACGGTCGTGCTGCTCGGCTCGGTCGCAAATACCCATCCGGGCCGCCAGTGGTGGTTCGCCGCCGGCGCGATGGTCGCGAGCTGCATCTGGTTCTCCGGCCTCGGTTACGCCGCAGGCCTGCTTGCCCCCCTGCTTCGGCACGCTCGAGCCGGCCAGATCCTGGACCTGGCCGTTGCGGCGCTGATGCTGATGACGGGCCTGCGGCTGCTACTCGGCGGCTGACATTACGCAGCGCTCCGATCCCGCAGCTCGAGCGGGTCACGCTCACCATCACCAGAAGACATGCTGCAAGCGCAGACAGACGCTCCGCGAGCGTCTCAGACCGAGATCCAGCTCGTCTCGATCCAACCCGACGACTGATCCGGATCGCCGATCGCAACCCGTAGCCGGATCGAGCTGCCCGCGGCAACTGTGGCCCGGAAACGACCCAGGCGATCCGATCGCACCTCCATCGGCTTCGGCTCAGAGGCCGTCTGTACCTCGACCCTCGTCTCTGCGCTCGGCGACAGCTGCCCGAGCAGGGTCTGCTGCGGGCCGTCGCCGCGAATCTCCAGGTCGATCGTCAGCCTGTCCGCCGCGAAGCTGACGGAGCGGAGCGTGGCGTCGCCGCGGACGACCGCGTAGGACTCGACGTCCAGCGAATCGGACAGCAGCTCGGCCAGGTCAGCGTCAAGCCGTCGCCAGCCCAGCGACGCCTTGGCGGTCTCCGTAACCAGCCGTGGCACGGGATCGCCGTGGGCGAACAGCTCGCGGAGCTCCGCAACCAGCGGGTCGTTCTGCTCATCGTCATGTGTCGTCATCGGACCTCGATTCTGCCCCTCTAGCCAACCTCAGTCTCAGCGAGCTCGAGGAGGCGACGGAGTTTGTCCAGGCACCGGGAGCGGGTCGGGCCGATCGCACCGATCGGCATCGCCAGGGCGCCGCTGATCTCCTCGTAGCTCGGTGGCTCCGGTGCCGAGAGCAACCGCAGCAGCGTTTGGCACCGGCCGCTGATCTTGGCGAACGCTCGCCGTAGCGCCTCGTCCCGCTCGCGCACGATCATGCGGGATTCGACTGGCTCCTCGGACGGCGTCTCAAAGATGCCGTCATCCTCCACCGGCAATTCCCGGCCATGCAGTCGGATGTGACGCAGACACTCCCGGCGTGCTGTCGTCGCGAGCCACGCTCCCACGCGCTCCGGATCCTGGATCCGGTCGAGGTTCTCGATCAGTCGCAGCCAGGTCGTCTGGACCACGTCCGCAGCGTCGGCTCTCGACAGCCTGTGTGCGCGGGCGGTCGACCACACGAGGCCCTCGAATCGGTCGACCAAGGCACCCCACGCGCCCTGATCCCCCTCGCTAGCCGACTCAATTAGCTGCTGGAGGGTCATCGGCGCTCGCTCAGTCGAGGTCCAGGTGGGGCAGGGGCACACCCGCCGGATTTAGCGTGTAGTCGACCAGCGGCGGGCGGGTGGTGATCGCGTCATCGATGATGCGATCCCAGGCGTTCATCGGGAGCAACCCCTCGTCCGCGACGACACATGCGATGGCTGCGGAGACCTGCGGGGCCGCGAAGGAGGTGCCGTTCCACCTCGCCCAGCCGTGGAAATGCTCAACGTCAGACGGAGGCTCGCCCTCGATCGGTCCGTCGAAGTAGACGAAGGTCGAGTACACGTGCTCCCCGCGAGTGCAGCAGTCACACCAGTCACCCCAGTTGGAGAACCACGCACGGCCATCCCCACGACGGTTGGTGGCGGCAACACCGATCACCTCGTCCAGCGCCGCCGGCCAATACCGATGGCGAGATTGCTCGTTGCCGGCCGGAGCCACGACGGCGACCTGGCCGTCGCGCGGCGCCCCCGGCTGTCGTAGCTCCTGCATCGCTGCCGCGAATGGCAACGATGGGTAGTCATCGAGTGTCGGGAAGGCAAATCCGCACTGGATCACATCCGTGTCCGCGTGCGTGAGCAGCGCGTGCGTGATCGCCAGCTCGGTCTCGAACAGGCCCAGCTGCTCAGTCGGGTCGAGGCTCCCCAACTCAACCTCCTGATTGCGTAGCCCGACGACGGTCAGTTCGGCCGCCGGACAGATGTGCGCGATCAGCCCGGCAATGAAGGTGCCGTGACCGGTGATGCCATCCAGCGCTCCCGCCGCGTTGAGGTAGAGCGCGTCCGGCTCGTCCGGCACCCAGGTCGCCGTGCCATCCGGCGCGACCGCCAGTCGCTGGCCGTCCACGAGCGTCACCCGCTGATCAAGCGTCAGATGGGGTTCCTCCGGCGGCTCGATGTAGATGTAGCCGCTGTCCAGCTCGGTCACCTTCACGGTCGGGCCCCCGCGCGCAGGCAGCACGAACGGTTCGTCGGGGCGATGTGACGGCTGAGGCGGTGTCGCCGGACAGCCGCCCCCGCGGATCGACAGGATCGCCACGTGATTGGGCGAGACCGCTGGTGGCTGCGCGGGAGTGGCCGCGGCCTTGACCGTGCGGCCCTCCACCAGGCCGCGCAGTCGCCTGGCCTCGTCGATCGAGTTACGCGTCGGATCCCTGAGCTGCCACAGCTCAACGTCGGCGGCCGGCCCTCTTGGGTCCGGGACGTAGGTACTCAGCGCGATCCCCTCGCCATCCCGGTTGCGCCCCGACGACGTCCGGGCTGCGGGGATGTCCGCGAGTGACCCGGAGCGGACAGCGACGGCTTCGAGGGCCTCGCGGAGCTTGGGCGAGGCCACGACCGCCGACCTGCTCGCCAGCAGCTCCGCCTTGACTGCGATCACGAGGTCGTCGCAGCCGACCTCATAGGTGAGGTTGGGGTTCGCGATAACCCGCTCAGCGATCGGGTTGCGGGGCCCGCTTTCCGCCGGGAAGACCTGATTGGGGCTCAATGTCGGTCCTTTCGGGAGCCTGAGATGATGGGAATCCTATGGACATTTAAGAGCCGGGCAAGGGTGCCCTTGATACATCTGGACGAATGGTGACCGGGAATGGCAGGGAGGATCTGCTCGGGCTCGCCGAGCAGGCCTTTGCGATGGTCGAGGTCGACGCCACCGCGGCGGCGGGGCTCAGCGAACGGGTACTCGACAGGGCTCGCAGCGAACGCCACGTTGAGGCGCAGGTCGCAGCGCTGCACGCGCTCAGCTACGCACGACACGAGCAGGGCGACCCGCTGGCCATCCGCTACGTGCAGGACGCGATCAGGATCGGTGAGCGGCACGGACTCGTGCGTCGGACCGCGCTTGCACGCCGCCGGCTCGCGCTGGACCTGGCAGGGCGCGGATTCTTCGCCCGGGCGCTGCGCGAACTCGGGGCGGCGTCCGCAGGGCTTGACCGCCATGAACAGGCGCGGTCGGAGGTGTTCCGGATCATCATCCATGTCTACGCGGGCTCGGATGTCTCGGTGCTCGCCGGGACCGACGCTGCTCTGAGGACGCTGCGTAAGGCCGACGATCGTTTCTGGGAGGCGCAACTGCTGCGCAACCGCGGCGTTCTGTTGGCCGAGCGGGGTGAGATCGGCGCGGCCGAGCCGGACCTGATCCGTGCTCGCGACCTGTTCGCTGCGGCCGGCGCGCGGGCCGGCGCGCTGAGCCTCGAGCTCCAACTCGCGCGGATCAAGCTCGCCCGCGGTGACATCCCGGCCTGTCTCGCGCGACTCGACGCGATCGACGGCGACGTGCTGCCCGCGATCGATCACGCCGAGCGCGACCTGCTCCGGGCTCAGGCACTCGCCGCTGGTCGGCTCGTCACAGAGGCGCTTGAGGCGCTCACGGCCGCTCAGGTCAGCTGGCAGCAGGCCGGTCGTGAGGACCACGAAGGGCGACTCGAGATGGTCAGACTCGCGCTACTGGCGGGTGACGCGGCCGGCGCGAAAGCGGCCGCGCTTCGTGCCCAGCGCTCGTTCGCGGCGCAGGGCCGCTCACTCTTCGCTGCGCGAGCGGCGGGCCTGGTGCTGGCTGCCGCGATCGCTGCGGGAACGCTGCATCGAGGCAACCTCGGCTCCGGTCGTCGAGCCGCCAGCACGCTGGCCGCGGCCGGCTATCGCGATGAGGCTCGGCGTATCCGCCTCGCCGTGGCACGCGGCGCAGCCGAGCTTGGATCGATTCGCGTGGCCCGCCGAGAACTGGCTGGATGCGCGTCCCTGTTCCGTACCGGTGCAGTCGCAGCCCGAGTGGAGGCTTGGCACGTCGAGGCGCTGATCAGACTGGCAGGTGGCGATAGACGCGGAGGCTCGCCGCGCGGCGCGGTCCGGCCTACGGCTGCTCGAGGCGCACCGGGCCACGCTCGGTTCGTGGGATCTACGGGCGACGGCATCGTCGATCGGAACGGAGCTGGCCGAGCTCGGTCTCGGCGTCGCCCTGGCCGACGGCAAAGCCGCACGCGTACTCGAGTGGGCCGAGGCGCTGAGAGCGAGCGCGCTTCGACTGACTCCGGTCACCCCGCCCAGGTCCGAAGCGATGCGTGAAAGCATCGCTGCGCTCCGCCGGCTGGACGCGGAGATCATTCGCGCCGATCGGCGTGGGCGGTCGACGCGCGCGCTCCTCGCCGGTCAGGCTCGCGCCGAGACCAGCATCCGCCGGCTCTCACGCCACGGTGTGGGCGCTGGTGAGGTGACGGGTGCGACGCTCGATCTCGCATCGCTCCCGCCGTTGTTGGGCGAGCGCGCGCTGGTCGAGTACGTTGCGCTCGATGATCAGCTGACTGCCGTGGTGCTGGTATCAGGGCGGCTGAGTTTGCGTCCGCTGGGGTCGCTCGGGCCTGTCGCCGAGCAGCTCGAGTGGTTGCGCTTCGGGCTCGGCCGCCTAGCTCATGTCGGACGTGAAGCTCGCCAGGTCGACGCGCTCCTCGTTGGCACAGAGGCATCGGCAGCCGCTCTCGAGTCGCGCCTCATCGCTCCGCTCGCGCACGCGCTCGGAGAACGTGAGCTGGTGATCGTGCCGACCGGCGCGCTTCACGATCTGCCCTGGGCAGCGCTTCCTGCGCTGCGCGGCCGTCCGGTGACGGTCACCCCGTCGGCGACCAGTTGGGCGGCGCTCCAGGGACCCCGGACGCGGCGCGCGGCGGTGGTGCTCGTTGCCGGCCCGCGGTTGCCTCATGCATCAGCCGAAATTGCCGCCGTTGCGGACGTTCATACCCGCTCGACGCGACTGACAGGCCGGAAAGCGACCGTCGACGAGGTGCTGCGCAACCTGGATGGTGCCATGGTCGCTCATCTCGCCTGTCACGGCCGCTTTCGTGCTGATAGCCCGCTCTTTTCCTCACTGGAGTTGGCCGACGGCTCGCTCAACGCATACACACTGCAGCGCCTGCAACGGCCTCCGGAGCTGATTGTCCTGTCAGCCTGCGACCTCGCGGTATCCGATGCCGGCCCGGGCGATGAACTCCTCGGGTTCGCCGCCGCGTTGCTCGACGTCGGCACGCGCACCGTGATCGCCAGCACCGTGCCCGTCCCGGACGCTCCAGCCAAACGTCTGATGGTCGGCTTACATCGCGAACTCGTCGCCGGAGCGACTCCCGCAGCGGCGCTTGCCCGGGCACACGCGGCACTCCCACGGCGTGATCTCGCGCTCAGCGGCTTCGTCTGCCTCGGCACCGGCTGAGTCCCGTTGCGGTATGTATCAGGCGGGCGAGTTCGTGCTCTCCTAGTTCGACAGCCCTTTCGTGGCCGTCCACAGGGAAGCCAACTCGTCTAGGAGGCTCACAGACATGTCGAAGATCTCGCGGACCCACATCCCGCTGACCAGGAGCTGGGGACAGGTCCACCGGGTGCTGACGCAACCCCGACTCGATCACTCAGACGAGCGTTCGGCCGTGAGCATCCATTCGCACAAGGTGATTGGCCCGGCGCCGTCTGGGCGGCCGGAGTTCACCGGAGCGAGCTAGCCGTGAGCTTCAACCACCAGGTTTGGCTTGAGTGCACGGGGGTCACCAAGCCGACCGAGGTCCGCGTCTATGGGGGTAGCGCGGATCGAGCTGCGCATCAGGGGGCAGCGCGGCTGGTCCCGCCGAGGCCATGGCCGGCCTCGGCGGGACGCCGTATCGGCGTTTGAACCGCAATGACCAGATGGCAATCTGCGCCCGGGCTTACGATTCCGCCATGGCGGTCCAGCGGATGGAGCATGTGGGACTCGTAGTCGAGGACCTCGCCGGCGCGATTGACTTCTTCGCCCTGCTCGGACTCGAGGTCGAGCACCGCGGGCCTGTGCACGGGGACTGGGTAGACCGGATCATCGGCCTCGAGGGCGTCCGTGCGGAGCTCGCAATCATGCGAACAGCTGACGGCCATGGACGAATCGAGCTGACGAGGTTCGATGCTCCGGCGCACACTGGGAGCACAGCGGAACTCCCTGCAAACGCGCCTGGCATACGACACATCTCGTTCGTCGTCGATGAGACCGGACCGCTGCTCGGCCGCCTGCGAGCCCGGGGCTTTGACCTGGTCGGAGAGCTCGAGCGCTACGAGAACAGCTATCTGCTGTGCTACGTACGCGGGCCCGAGGGGATCATCGTCGAGTTGGCGCAGCGGATCGGTTGAATGGGCGGCCCGGTCGGACGGTTTTTTCTTCAAATTGCGGGATTGGCCTTTGGATCGACTTGCAATCAACCCCTGGGGTGGATGTAGGGTTCTGCTTGCGGTTCGGGAGGGAGCAGGCTCGCGAAAGCCAAAGCGGAGCGGCTCCCAAAGGCGAGCGACAAGGCTTATTCCGTGCGCAGGCTACGCACGAGGGCAGGCACGGTCATCGCCCCCGGACCGCGTTTTCGTTTTCGTCCGTGGGCAGCCATCCCCTTCACGCTCCCCACCGACCCCGCTGACAGCTCGGCCACTCCCCCCGGCCGACGCTACTGACAGCTCGGATACGGACACGTCCGGGCCGCTGACTACCTTGCCCGGTGCGGCCCCAGGGCCGCAGACGCTGCGAAGATGCCTGCCATTCGCAGCAACGCGCGACCGGGCGCCCCCGGGAGCCGGCGCTGAGGATCGACCCGGAACCACCTCAGCTAGCCCGCCGGTCCCAACCCACCCTCGGTACCCTTCGCGCTTCCGCTCTTGACCCGACGCCACTCGACATGGTCACTGCGACCCTTCCTCGTCGCGCTCCTGATCGCGCCGGTCCTGATCGCCACCTCGGCGGCTGGGAGCAGTGCTGCTCAGGCCAACAGATCTGATGTCGCCAATCCGCTCAGCAAGCTTCCGTTCTTCGTTCAGAAGAGCTCGGACGCCGCGACCGCCGAGCACTCGTACCGTGCCGCTGGGAATGCTGTCGACGCAGACCTGATGGGGCGGCTCGCCAGCCAGTCGGAAGCAATATGGCTGACCGGTGGACCCAGCAGCCTGAGCACCCTCAACGAGACGTTGAGGTGGGCCAGAGCTCAGCACCAGCTACCTACATACGTCGTCTATGACATTCCGGACCTGGATTGCATCCCGCATTCCGATAGCGGTGCGGCGTCTCCATCGGCATACCGCTCCTGGGTGCGGCAGATAGCGGCGCGTATCGCTTCGACCCCAGTGGCAGTGATCATCGAGCCGAACGCCCTACCTGAGATGACCTGCTGGCCCGCGCCTGAGCAGAAGTCCGCTTACAACCTGATCCGCTTCGCTGCCAGGACGTTGGCGAGCAAGTCGAACACGACGGTGTACATCGACGCCGGCGACTCGGCGTGGCAGCCGGTTCACACAATCGCTGCGCGGCTGCGTCACGCCGGTGTGAGCCGCGTACGCGGGTTTGCCGTCAACACCGGCGAGTTTGAGACGACCGCCGCCTCACTCGCCTACGGCAACCGAATCGCGAGGGCGCTGGGCGGCAAACACTTCGTGATTGACACCGGTCGCAACGGGCGTGGGCCACCACCCCAGAACGGGCCGAACTGGTGGTGCAACCCGTCGGGCCGCGGCATCGGTCCCGATCCGACCACGACGACACGTTCGCCGCTTGCCGACGCGTACCTGTGGATCAAGCCGCCCGGCTATTCCGACGGAACCTGCAACGGTGGTCCGACCTCAGGTGACTGGTGGCCCGCGTACGCGCTGGGCTTGGCTCGGCGCGCCGCCGACAACTCGTGACCTGTGGTCATGGATAGCGGCTGTGCGGGCCGGTCGGCAGGCCTTTGAGCAAATCGTGAAAGACGACCTTCAGCGTCTGCTCCCCGTACGCGTGCGAGCCGTCGTGCATCGTCAATACCGCGATTGAGATCCTCGCGCAGCCTCGCGTCAGCAGCGCGACCTGGTTGTCGATCAGCCCGGTGCCTGAGCCCCAGCCACCCTTGAAGTAGAGCTGCCAACCCTTGGGCGCGACCTCACCGATGCCCCAGCGCTGTGAGGGCACGATGCTTTCCAGAAGATGCAGCGCGTAGGCCCGATGGCGCGCAACGATGTACCGGTCGATATTCAGGAAGAACCTGGTCTGGTCACGGGCGGTGATTTCGGACTCTCCCCAGATCGGCTCCGCCGCTGCGAAATGGGTCATACCGACGCGCCGAGCAAGGCTCTCGAGTCCGCTGGCGCCGACAATCTCGTCCACAGAGTCAGCGGCATCGTTGTCCGACCACCTGATCATCGGAGACAGCAGGCGCCTATCGTCAGTGTTCAAAGGCCTTTCGGCAACCGATCGCCGATCCAGATAGGCCACCAAGAGCATCGCCTTGAGCACGCTGGCTGACCATTCGGGGCGATCGAACCGGTACCCACGGAACGACGCTGCGGTCCTGACCGCAAACGTGATGTCACCCTGGCGGCCGCGTATGTAACTGATCGCCGGGCGGAGGTCGGGATGCCAGATCTGCCCCAGCGGCTGACCGACACCGGGCACCAGACACCTGACCCCGACCACCCCACTGATCCGGGGCCTGCTTGCAGACGCGGATGACGCCCCAGCCGCTGCCGCGGCCAGTACCACGACCGTCACCAGGAAAGAGATCGCGCAACGATCCGTCCGCGCCCGGGCAGCCACAGCAAACCGCCGACCCGCTGACATGGGCCAATCCTACGCTCACATGGGGCCAGTTCTACGCAGTCCTACGGTCCGACCGGCTACGCGCGCGGGCAGGTGTGAGAGGCCGCCCGCTGGTAAATGGCTTCCACGAGTCGTTCTGCGCCGGCGTCCCTGCCGCGATCGAGGGCGCTTCTCAGGTCGCCATGATCTCACCCGGGGGGAGTCGCGGACGTGATCACGAGTGCCGTCCGCGCCTGCGCCACGTCGCGAGCCGGATCCAACGTCGTCTCTTTCCCCTGGCGAACCAATGTTGTTTCACCGTCACCTTTCCGCGGAAAGGTGACGGTCAGATTCGTCGACCGGACTCGTGATGGACCGACGATGAACCCGCGGGCCTGATTTTCCGTGTGTCAGGCTGTGCGGGACGATCATGGTCTGCGTGGTGAGGTCGATGTTGCGTAAACGAAGTGCCCGCAATTCGGCCGATGTGAGACCATCGGCTACGGTCCAAAACGAGACCGATGCGTACCGTCTATCAGGGCTGACCGAGCGAATAACTAACCCTCGACTGCAGGCAGACCGTTGAACGGTCCGCGCATTACCCGCTGAAAGACGACGCCTACGGCAGTCAGTGCCGTGGAACGAGTGCCGCTCGGATCAGTTCGAGCACGGTGTCCGCAGCGAGACGCATCTGTCCCGGGTTGTGGTGAACCTGGCTGAGCAGCAGTCCGCCCTGAAGAAGCATGAGCGTCTGCGTTGCGAGTCGCGCCGGGTTCGCGTCAGGTCGGAGCTCTCCGCGCGCCGCCATCGTCTCCAGCCCAGCCTGCAGTGAATGCTCCCAGCGTCCGAGCCCATCAGCCAGGATCAGGCGAGACGCTTCATCGTGTTCGCCCAGTTGCCCGGCGAGTGTGCCGATCGGGCAGCCAGGGGTGTGTCGCTCGACCTGTAGTGCAACGATCGCATCGACATAACGCTCGATACCGGTGATCGAGTCGAAGGCCGCAAGCGCGTCCGCCTGGCTTTCAAGGACGGTGTCGCAAGTCGACTCGGCCACGGCTCGCAGAAGCTCGTCACGATCGGCGAAATAGAGATACAGCTGGCTCTTGGAGGCTTGGGCAACCTCGCGCACGCCATCGAGCGAAGTGCCGGCTACACCACGCTCCCCGACCAACTCGGTAGCGGCTCTCACGATCCGGGCCCGTGTCGCACGGCCTCGAGCTGTTCTCGGCTCCTTTTCCACTGCCATAGTCTAACTCAACTTGGACCGCCTAGTCCAAGTAGGTGCTAAGCTCACGCCCACCCCAACTTGGACTCTTCGGTCCATGTCAATCAGGAGGGCATATGCGCTTCGAAGGCAAGACAGTGCTGGTCACCGGTTCGACCTCAGGCATCGGTCGTGCGGCCGCTGAGCAGTTCGGCGGCGCCGGCGCCCATGTGATCGTGACTGGCCGCGACCAGAAGCGCGGGCGGGACGTCGTCGACACGATCGCTTCCGCCGGCGGGAAGGCACGATTCATCGCCGCCGACCTCTCCGCTCCCGGTGGCGCGCAGCAACTCGGCCAGGCGGCAGAGCGCGTGGACGTGCTCGTCAACAACGCGGGCATCTTCCCGTTCGGCGCGAGCCACGAGATCGCAATCGACGATGTCAAGGCCGCGCTGGACTTCAACGTGCTGGCGCCGTTCACTCTGGTCGCCGCGCTCGTGCCAGGGATGGTGCAGCGCAAAGGCGGGGCGATCGTAAACGTGTCAACGATGGTCGCGAGTTTCGGCCTGCCGGGAATGTCGGCCTACGGCGCATCAAAGGCAGCGCTCGAGCTCCTGACCAAGGCGTGGGCAGCCGAGTATGGGCCGGCCGGCGTGCGCGTCAACGCAGTCGCACCCGGTCCCACCCGCACGCCCGGAACCGAGCCGATGGGCGACGGAATCGACCAGCTCGCCGCAACGCTGCCACTCGGACGCGCAGCCGACGCCGACGAGATCGCCAACACCATCGTCTATCTCGCATCTCACGACGCCAGTTTTGTCAACGGCGCCATCCTCCCGGTCGACGGAGGTCGTGTCGCCGTCTGAGCAACGGCCGCAACCTGCGCACGTCGCCGAAGACTGCGGCCCGATCGAAATCACTATCCGTCGTCATCTGAGCCGGCCCGCATTTGCTCGAGTTCGGCCTTGACGGCCTGCAATTCGCCGGAGAGCTCCTCAAGTTTCAGCATCACCGGATCCTGCCCGGCGGCTCGTCGTTGGTCCTGCGCACGTGACACGAAGCCGCTGGTGATCGCCGCGGTGATCACGGCGATCATGGACAGGCCTCCGAGCATCAGGAAGGCAGCGATTATCTTGCCGATGGGCTGACCGGGCACGACGTCCCCGTATCCGACCGTTGTCACAGTCTGCACTGCCCACCAGAGCGCCAACCAGATGGTGGAAAACGTCTTGTGATCGACGATGCGCTCGATCACAGCCAGCACCACCACACCGATGAGCCAGAACGTGGCGATCAGGTACGCGGCGTCCCTCGGACGCAGGCCTTTCCGCTCGGCACGACGCTCAAGCCATTGCTCAGGATCACGAAACAACGGCCGCAGGCTCACGGGTCGGAGTTCGACCTGCACGGAACACCTCCTGCGATAACCGGCGAACGCAGCTTTTGCAGGAAGCTTCGTAGGCGCCCCGGCAGGACTCGAACATGCGAGTGCGGATTAGAAGACGCCGATTAGCAGGGAAATTGCTGCGCACCGGTAACGATCGCCACAGTGCCGCGGTGGATCTTCTCAACCTACCATCGCTGCCTTGGACAATCCCTTTCGTCGCCTCGACGCTAGCGCCCACAGCTTGCCGCGGACGTAGTGCATTTTGCGCTACACTGGTTTCGGTGCCGGCGACCACTCCTTTGTCTCTGCGGCTTGGTTCCGATGGTCTGGATGCGCTTGACGACATCGCACGAACACGCGGCGTGAGTCGCTCTGAGGCAGCCCGCCAAGCGATCGCAGAAACCGCGTTGCGAGACCGGCGGCGCAGTGGGCTCGCCGCGGAGGCGCGCAGCTTGATGTCTGATGAGTCCTACGTGGCAGAGGCCCTTGAGGTGGCCGCGCTGATGGAGGAACTACGTGGTCCGAGGTGACGTACACGCGATCACGTTGCCGAAGGGCCGCGGTCGGGTGCAACACGGCCGGCGCTACGCGGTGATCGTGCAGGCAGACGACCTGATGGCGCTGTCCACGGTCGTGATCTGTCCCACCTCAACATCGACACCGCCCGCAGGTTTCCACCCAGAGATCGGCCTGGACGGGCAGAGCACACAGGTGCTCTGCGAGATGGTCGGTGCCGTCGACGCACGCAACCTCGGCGATCACGTCGGTCATCTCAGCCGCGACGAACTAAAGCGCGTTGAAGACGGGCTCTCTCTCGTCTTGGACATCTCGTAGCACCGCCCGCAGCGACCAACTGCCGCTTCCCCAATCATCGACGGTGAACCCAATCGGGCGGTCGAGCTTCGGCGCGCGAATGGCTAGCGATGCGAGCGGGTTTCTTAACCATTTGCCGGGCTGGCGGTGTGAGCGGTTGAGGCGTGGAGTGTGCCTTCGATCAGGGTGCGGGTAGTTCCGGTCACCCAGATCTCGCCCTGCTCGGTGCTGATGTTCAGGCGGCCGGAGCGCCCAACGGCGGAGCCCTGGTAGACGCCGTATGGGAGTTCCACGGCACCGAGTCGCGGTAGCCAGTGTGCGAGTGCTGCGTTGAGGCTGCCGCACACGGGGTCTTCGACCATCGTGCCGCGCACGGGGTAGAAGGCGCGGACCTCCAGGTCGCCGTCATCGCGTGCGGCGGCAACGCCTATGAACTGATTGATCGGGCGGCAGTTGAGTGCCAGTACGCGGTCGGGGCTGCCGAGTAGAACGCCGAGCCAGCCGGGGCCGTTGTCAACCCACTCCATGCCCAGAACCTCGTCGTTGCTGACATCAAGCGCGGCAGTGACAGCCGCGCGGGTCTGTTCGTCGACAGGGCCTGAGCGGCGAAGCGGCGGGGACGCGAACGCGAACCCAGCATGTGTGCGCCGAATGCGGATCAGGCCCGCAGCACACTGCTGAATGATCGTGTCGTCGTGTCGCGGATGGTTTCCTGCCGCCAGCCACGCGTGGCAGGTGCCTAGTGTTGGGTGTCCGGCGAACGGGAGCTCCTCGGCGACTGTGAATATGCGGACGCGATAGTCCGCGTCCGGATTGTCGGGCGGGAGCACGAATGTCGTCTCGGCGACGTTTAGCCAGGCGGCGAGTTGTTGCATCCACGCGTTGTCGATCCCGGTTCCGTCGAGAACGACCGCGACCGGGTTGCCGGCGGCGGCGCTGGTTCCGAACACGTCGATTTGGGTGAAGCGCCGGTCCACAGGTGCTCAGCGCACCGCGGCCGTCAGTGAGTCGAGGGCGTTGTCCAGGTCCTCTATGAGATCCGCAATGTCCTCCTGCCCGCAGGCGAGCCGTACCAGCCCAGGCTCAAGGCCGGCGGCGGCCAGCTCCTGTTCGGTCAGCATCGCCTTCCACATCGAGGCGGGGTGCACCACCAGGCTCTCGACACTCCCGAGACTGGCCGATAGCTGAAACAGCCCTAGGTGCTCAACGAATCGCGCAGCCTCCTCGAGCCCGCCAATCAGCTCGATGCTGAGCACCCCACCAAAACCCGACATCTGGCGGCCCGCGACCTCGTGACCGGCATCGGTTTGCAACCCCGGGTAATGGACTCGGCCTATCTCGGGACGGCCGCTGAGATGCTCCGCGATCAGCGCGGCGGTGTCGTTGTGCCGTTTGACCCGCAGGTCCAATGTGCGGACCCCGCGGGTTACCAGCCAGGCGTCAAACGGCCCGAGCACCGCACCGATGTTCAATGATGTCGTCCAGATCCGGTCAATCAGATGCTGTGACCCTACGACCACTCCTGCGGATGCGTCCGAATGCCCGGCCAGATACTTCGTTGCGCTGTGCCAGACCAGGTCAACGCCAAACTCCAGGGGTCTCTGGTTCACCGGGGTCGCGAATGTGTTGTCAGCCAGGGTCATGATCCCGTGTGCATGCGCGATGTCTGCCACGGCACGCAGATCCGTGATTTCCAAACACGGGTTACTTGGCGACTCGATCAGGAACAGCTGCGTCGCCGGTGTGATCGCGGCCTGCCATGCGGCAACGTCGGATTGATTCACGAGCGTGTGGTCGACCCCGAAGCGCGAGAGCAGGCTCTGTACAAGGCTGAGCGAACCTCCGTACATGCTGCGCTGCGCGACGATGTGATCCCCGCGACTTACCAACCCGAGCACAGTCGTGGCCAGCGCTCCCATCCCGGATGCGAACACCAGACCGGTCTCCGCCCCTTCAAGGGACGCCACCGCGTCAGCCAACTCGACGTGGTTCGGATTTCCATGACGCGTATAGAAGTCCGGTGTAGCGACCTCGACCGCAACACGCCCAAGCTCATCCGAGGACGCCGATGCGAACGCCGTCGACTGAAAGATCGGTGAAGAGATAGGACGCGCTGAGGTTGCAGCCTGGCGAGTGTGAATGGCCGCCGTCGCGAGCCTCCGAGGAGCTACGGACATAGGCAGGATCATGCGCACCGCCCCTTCACAGCGCAAGCATCTCGGGAGGATCCCTCATTGAGCGCATACTTTTTGCGGCCAAACTGGTCTCCGTGCAACACTCTGCCGCATGGACACCATCGATGAGGCCGACCGGCTGATCCTGAACGCTCTCCGCGAAAACGGCCGAGCCAGCGTTACCGAGCTCGCAACCACGACCGGACTCTCAGCCTCCGCGTGTTCCCGGCGCCTACGACGGCTGGAAGACCGCCATGTCATCCGCGGATACAAAGCCATCATCGATCCTGAAGTCGACGGGTATGGCCTCACAGCCTTCGTCGGCGTTCGGCTCGTCCGACACCAACGCGAACACATCCGCAAATTCCAAGACGGGGCCCGCAAATCCCCCGAGATCACCGAATGCCACCACGTAACCGGCAACTTCGACTACCTCCTACGCGTCGAAGTCAAAGACCTCCCAGCATACGAACGGTTCCACGCCGACCGCCTAGCCGCCCTACACAACGTCGGACAGGTAGTCACCTACATCTCAATGACCGACTTCTACGACCACTGACCCACCAGCTGCCAACGCGCCAAGCAACGCCAACGCACCGCCCCAGCGGCGGTAACGGCGACGGTGCGCGTCTCTGTCACATGATCTGCTCAAGCTCCTCAGGCCAGTGCCCCCGGCAGGACTCGAACCTGCGACCTACGGATTAGAAGTCGGGCGTTAACCGGCGTAGGCACGGCGCATCTGGCCAGAATGGCCCACAAATGACCCACGAGTCAGCAACAACATGTGCTGACTGACACCGGTGGTGCGCCGGCACAGACCGTCAGCCGATCGCTTTCCTGATGCGATCGTCGCTGCGACCGAGCGCGTGCGTGTAGTGCTTCGTCCCGGTCTCGATCGTGTGGCCCCCGACCTGTGCGAGGTCGGCCGGATCGATGCCGGCGGCGCGTAAATGTGTGTTCCAGGAGTGGCGGAACTCGTGCGGGAGTGGCTCGATGCCAGCTACCTCGCAGGTGGGCTCCCACACCTGGGCGATGAAGTTCGAGTAGAGCCAGGCCTTCCCGCGTGGGGTCGGGAACAGGACAGCAGTGTCGATCCTGGGTGGCCGAGCGCCCAACACCTGTACGCATCCCGGCGGCAATGGCAACGCCCTGTCGTGATCCTTCTCTTCAGACGACTCGACCAATCGCCCTTCCCAGAGCGACCCCTTCACCACGAGCTCTTCGAGGTTGAGGTCGAGCCCGTACCGTTGCATTGCGAACACCTCGCCGATCCGAGGTCCGCAGTCTGCGATGACGCGGAGCATCCCCTCATACTCAGGAGCGCGGCGGATCTCCGCCTTCGGTCGGCCGGTGCGTCGTTTTGGACGGTACGACGCGGATGACGCGAAGTGGTGCATCTCCTGCCACGACCACACGCGAATCGTCCTCGCGTCCTTTTGCGGCGTGGAAAGCGTCACCAGATGAATGACCTCGTCCACCTGATGCTCACCGAACAGGGCCGCGCGCCGGGCGGAGCACGCGGTGTCCTGCTCGCGTAGATCCCAATTCCTGAGTTCGAGTCCGTCCAGCTTGAGGTCCCGGACGTTCCGGACCCGTCCGTCGTAGTTCTTCGTTGTGCGCTCGGACCGCGGGTGCATTCGTAGCCATCGGTCCTCGACGTAGGCCTCGACCGTGCTGGCACGTTCGGGCATGCGGGCGCTCACGGCCTCGTCGATCGCGCGCTGCGCGTCCTTCCGGAGATCGAACGTGCCCTTCCGGCCATTCCATGCCGGTCTGGCGATGCGCTCCTTGCCCGTGACGGGATCGAGGTAGCGGGCGACCCATCTCACCTTTCCTTCAGGCTTCACGCGGCGCTTCGGCCTCCAGGTCAGCGTCATCAGCCATGCCTCCTCTCGGCCAGCCAACGGTCAACGTCAGCTGGGTCGATTCGTCGCTGAGGCCCGATTCGATACCACGGAATCTCATCTCGGTTGAGCATGTCCCGCACCGTTCGCTCGCTAACAGCGAGCTTTTTCGCCAACGCTGCAACCGAATAGAACGGCCGCTCGCGCTCATCCGCGATCCGGATCGTGCGCGTGTGTGTGTGGTCGCGCTCACTGGGAGGTCCCGGCTCGGATTGCTTCTGGACGACGAGTGACGCAGTTGACAGACAGCGGCTCCCTCGACCAGCGAGCATCATTGTCGACCGTGATGTTCTTAAAGTGCGTGATGTCTCTATTTCAGCACATCTGACCGGTGCGTACATCAGCCATCACAAGAAGGCCAGCTACTCTGGTCCGCGAGCCGCCCGGCGGGGCCCCCGAAACCTCAACCTTTCATAGAAACTCCTCATATGTAAGGTTATGCGCTAACCTTACATAGCATGGGAAGCTATGTAAGGTTGCACTGGGCACCGAACGGCAGCGGCCAGACGCGCGCTGACCAGCGCGGCTGCGACTACGACGCCTACCTTCCCGACGGGCTCGCCGGTCAACGACTGACGCTGGACGGTGAGGTCGCCTCGGAGGTCGCCCAAGCCGAGGCGGCCATCGCCTCGCTCGACCGCAGCGCCGTGGCGCTCACAAACCTTGACGCGCTCGCCCGGATACTGCTGCGTGCTGAGGCGGTCGCCTCATCGCGGATCGAGGGCCTGTCCGTGGGCGCTCGAAGGCTCCTGCGCGCTGACGCCGCCCGCGAGCAGGGCGACCCCAGCCATGATCCGACCGTGAGCGAGGTACTCAGCAACATCGACGCGGCCACCTACGCGCTTGAGACAACCGGGCCGGTCACACCGGACCTGCTGTTGGAGGTTCACTCGCGGCTGCTGGGGGGCACACTCCAGGCCGAACATGCGGGGCGCTGGCGCACCGAGCAGAACTGGCTTGGAGGGAGTGACTACAACCCGTGCGCGGCCGAGTTCGTTCCGCCGCCGTGGGAGCACGTCGAGGATCTGATGGATGACCTGTGCCAGTTCCTGGCGGAGGCGCAGCTGCCGACGGTTGCGCTCGTTGCGGTCGCGCATGCACAGTTCGAGACGATCCACCCCTTCGCGGACGGGAACGGTCGAACCGGTCGGGTGCTCATAAGCACGATCCTGCAGCGCCGTGGCCTCGCCGAACGGGTTATCCCGCCCGTGTCCCTCGTTCTCGCCACCCTCTCGCGCGAGTACGTCGGCGGACTCACCGCCTACCGCCATGCGGCGGAACCCGGCAGCCCGGAGGCGCACGACGCGCTCAACGAGTGGATGGGATGGTTCGCTCGCGTGTGCACGCGTGCGGTCGAGGACGCTCAGGCGTTCGAGCAGACCGTCAGCGAGATACAGGCCAGGTGGCGGAAGGCCGCCGCGCCCGTGCGCCGCAACTCAGCCACAGACCTGCTGTTGGACCGACTGCCCGGCAGGCCAATCATCGGCGGACAGACTGCAGCCGAGCTCCTAGGACGCTCGTTCCCGGCAGCCAACCAGGCAATCCAGAACCTGGTGAGCGCCGGGGTACTTCGCCAAGTGACCATTGGTCGGCGCAACCGCGCATACGAAGCGCCGGCCGTCATCGATGCCTTCACCGACCTCGAACGCAGACTCGCAAGTCCTGCTGCCGACACGCAGGTGGCAGCGCCCGCGCGCCCGGTTCCGCCACGACGCCGCGCTAAGGCCGAATAGCGCAAGAGCGGAACCCTCGCGACCGGCGGATTGGGACTGATCGTCGCCGGTGACAAGGGCTGTTCCGGCGACGGCAGGTCCTGGACGCATCAGATCCCACGCCGTTAGAGGACTGGACGTGGCCGTGGTCTGAGGCGGAGCGAGAAGCGCTGCGGGACCCTACCGCTGGCGCGACGGCGCATGGGTGGCGGAGCGATCGTCACGGTTCGTCGCCTCAGACGAGTGCTATTAGTGCTATTAGTTGTTTTGGCCTTCGGCCTTCCGCGGGCGGGTGAAATGGGCGAGGATTCGCTGGTTGCCTGCTGACGCCGCTTTGTGCTTGGTGCCTGTGCGCCCGTTATTAGTTTGGCGTGGGAGCTTCCCCCGGATTCCCGGACTGCCGCTTTCAGCGCGACCATCAGACTCGTCTGTTTGGAAGCCCCTGCGGGCAACGGTCCTGACCGGTGATCGATTGTGGGAGGCGTGGTGGAGACGATTTATGAGCGTGTCGGCGCGCTCGATGTGCACAAGGCGCAGGTGACAGCCTGCGTTCGCGTTCCCGATCGTGATCGGGGGGACACGATCCCGGGGTCGGATCGTGTTTGTGGCGGTCGGCGACGGCACCGGCAAGGTGCGCGGGAGCAGTCAGATCAAGGCGGAGGAGGCTGAGAACCTCGCCGCGGTCGGTGGGAGCGCGAGCTCGCTGAAGAGCGTGTGTGCGCGATCGCGGATCGCAGGTCGTGAACTCGTCGGGTTGAGCAGGCGCTGTTGGCGGCCGGGGAGCGGGATGTGAGGGTACCTCGGCTCTGGATGGCCGCATCACGCAAGGGCGAGCGTGAGGCGGGCAAGTCCGATCAGATGGACGAGCTCGCGGTCGCTAGAGCTGGTGTGAAGGACGGTGTCGAACAGCTCCAGGTCGCGTACCTGAACGAGCAGGCCGTGCAGACCCGGCTGCTGATCGATCAAGGCAGCGTTCTCGACGCCGAGCGCACCCGACCGACGACGGTGGGCGTCGTGAGCCGCAGGTGACGGAGTTCTCGACGACTGTCGCGGGGTTGATGGCGTTGCGGGACTGGCTGGCGGCGTTCCGGGTCACGCATGTCGCGATGGAAGCGACCGGGGTGTATTGGCAGCCGGTCTGGCACGTCCTGGAGGATGATTTCGAGCTGACGTTGTGCAACGCCCGGCACGTCAAGCAGGTCCCGGGTCGCAAGACCGACGTGTCTGATGCTCAGTGGTTGTGCCAGTTGATGGAAGCGGGGCTGTTGCGCGGCAGCTTCGTGCCGCCCAAGCCCCAGCGTCAGTTGCGGACGTTGACCCGGTATCGCAAGACGCAGATCGCGGAGCGTCAACGCGAAGCCAATCGGTTGCACAAGGCGCTTGAGGACACCGGCATCAAGCTCGACTGCGTCGCAACTGACATCCTCGGCACCTCGGGCCGGGCGATGCTCGACGCGCTCGTGAACGGCACCACCGACCCGGAGGTCCTCGCCGATCTCGCCAAAGGCCGGTTGCGCACCAAGATCCCAGCGCTCCGTGAGGCGCTTCAGGGACGGTTCGAGCCACATCACGCGCTCGTGATCGGCGCGATCCTTCAGCACCTCGACTTTCTCGACGAGCAGGTCAGCCGGCTCTCTGAAGCGATCGAGGAACAGCTCGGCCCTTTCGCAGGCGGCGTCGCGCTCGCGAGCACCCTCACCGGCGTCGCCAAACGAACCGCTGAGGTGATGGTCGCTGAGATCGGCGTCGACATGACCGTGTTCCCCACAGCAGGCCACCTCGCCTCGTGGGCCGGCCAATGTCCCGGCAACGATCGCTCCGCCGGCAAGCGCCGCTCCGGACGGACCCGCAAAGGCTCCAAATGGCTCGGAATCGCGCTTGAAGAAGCCGCGCTCGCCGCCACTCGCGTCAAAGGCAGCTACCTCCAAGCCCAATACCAGCGCCTTCGTCCCCGGATCGGGCACGGCCGCGCGCTCGGTGCCGTCAAACACTCCATCCTGACCGCCTATTGGCACATGTTCACCACCGGTGAGACCTACCGCGAACTCGGCGGCGACTACTTCCAGCGCCGCGACCCCGAACGCGCCACCCGACGGCTCGTTGCCAAACTCCAAGAACTCGGCCACGCCGTCACCCTCGAACCAGCGGCTGCCTGACCTGAACGCATTTCCCATCAGCCCAGAGCATTCGCGAAGCGGCAGCCGCTCCAGGCTTCTGGTTTCGTGCCGATGCGTTCGGACAGCCCGGCGACCGTGACAAACGCGCGTGCCCGACGTAGTCTCCACGCGTATGGGTCGTGCCGTGGTCGCATTTGCTGCTGTGATTCTCGCCTCCGTCGTGACCGGCTGCGGACAGGCTGGCCAGCCGTCCTCGGGTGCAGTCAGCACAGCGTCCAACCGCGCCGAAGCGGACTCTGATGCTCAGCACCTGCTGGCGATGGTTCGCGTCCCTTCTGGATCGAGTCTGGCGTCCACAGCGCATATCACCGGTTTCGACGAGTCGCAGGACTTCATCGGTGTGCTGGCGAGTGCGACCGCATCGCGTACTTGGATCGTGCACGGCACTGCCAACCAAACGCTCCGCTACGTCGTTGCTCACTTGCATCCGGGGTCAAAGATCGAGAGCACAGGCAGCGGGGATAACGACGAGTCACAGATCCGGTCCTGGCCATCGGTGAAGGGTGTCCTGGACGGTCGCTGGCTACAACTCCAGGCCTACTCGAACGCGGGCCACACCTACCTCACTGCCCGTGCGCAGTCCCAATGGATCATCACACGCGACCCAAGCGAACGGATCCCGTCCAACGTCACGAAGATCACGATCAGCGTCACCGACGGACACGGCCACGCTGTGCACCGGTTGACGATCACAAAGCCCCGGACCGTGGGCGAGGTAGTTCGGCTCTACAACTCGCTTGGTGTGATCCAGCCAGCCACGATCATGGGCTGCCCGCCGGAACTGGGGGGAGTGCTTGCGCTCAGGTTCTACGACTCCCCGACGAACGTGATCGCGACGGCGAATTCGCCTGCTGATGCGAACCCACGAATGTCACCATCTGCCGCAGCATGGGCCTGCTTCCCGATCAAGATCAATCTCGCCCAACACAGCTATCCGAGCCTCAGCGGAAACGTCATCACCCCGCTCGGCAAGCTGCTTCACACCAAACTCACTCCCTAGGCGTGCATAGGCAGGAGCCCACCCAGCAGCGACCGGACTGCTGGTACTCGATCAATCCGGCACTCGGGCGGGTCGCGGGCTAGCTCGTTTCCGTCCTGTGCGACGTGGGGTCTGGCTGTTAGTGGGATGCTTGTTCGGGATGTTCGAGCGATTCACTGAGAGCGCCCGTGAGGTCGTCCGCCTGGCTCAGGAGGAGGCGAGAGAGCTCAGGTACACACGGGTCGACACCGAAGCAATCTTGCTAGGCCTGCTGCATCAACGAGATGGGACCGCCGCGACGGTACTGGCCTCCATCGGGATCACCCTGGAGGCCGCGCATGCTGAGCTGGCGGGGCTCGTGTTTCCGGCTGACCAGACCTCCGGCGGACCAGGCCACAACGGGGCTATCCCTTTTACCCCGCGTGCGAAGAAGAGCTTGGAACTCGCGCTTCGGGAGTCACTCGCCCTCGGTCACAACTACATCGGTACTGAGCACATCCTGCTCGCTCTGCTGCAACAGGGCGACAGTGTCGCGTCACGCGTCTTGACCTCTTTCGAGGCAGACCCGGAGAAGATTCGCGGGGCGGTTTTGCAGATGCTGAGCGAACCTGACCACCCATCAACGGCTCGGTTTGCGAACCGGGCAAGTATCACCATGCTCCGAGACGGCCCGGTCCGAGCGGCCGCCGGACCTGACACAGAGTTGCGTCGGCTGCTGATGGCGGCAGCAGAACGCGCAGTTCGCAATCAGAAGACCGTGTACGGGCTCGCTGACGTACTTGCGGCAGAGAAGGAAATTGAGGAACAGTCAGATGTTGGTACTCAGGATCCCGACGATCCGAACTGACTCAGCGCCGGCTGACGACTACTGGTCCTCGATCAAGGCGGCACTGTCGGGTGCCTCGATCAGGCAGCCCCTTTGTCGGCCAGCGCCTGAGCGCTAGCTTCCCGAACCGGGCCGTGGGGCCGGGTTCGGCGAAGACCCGCCACGACCCTCGCTGATACCGATCGAAGGCGGCGGTGTCTGAATCTGTTCAGGCGGAAGAGGCTTAGGTGCCATGGCTTCAGTGTATCGCCAGCGCGGCTATCCACGCGAGTGTCTGAAACACCATCAGCACACCGACCAAGCCCGACAGCAGCGACATCTTCTGGACCTTCTTGTGATTGACGGCACGGAGGTTCTGGTAGCCAAAGCCAGCCGAGGCCAACCAGCCGAGCGTGTCTGTGTTCGCTTCAGCGGCAGCCTGTGGATAGAGCTCCTTGTAGAGGTCGACGGCATCGACCGCGAACTTCAGGCGCCACGGCGCGAGCAAGACAGCCGATATGACCAAGCCGCCGACCAGCATCGCAGCGCCACCCAACCCCACGTGTGAAGCCCGCGAGCATGGACCACCGTAGCGCCAAGGAACGAGGCCACCAGCGCGTGCGCCGCGAGTTGTGTTCCGGTGCGCTGCCGGACCCCAGCCACAATCGCCTCCTGATCGGCAAGAGCGGCCCGGCCCGCTTCGTACGTGATCTCCTCCAGAGTCGGCACAAAACAAACCGTACGTTGCGATACGGACATCGCAAGAGCTTGAGCGTCCGCGCGTTGGGCGACCTCGACGCTCGTTCTCCTCGATGCTTTTCGATCTGAGCGGCAGCGGCCCTCGGCCTAGGAAAGGGCGGTCATCACGGGTCCGAGTTCCTCAAGCCGCGGATACCTGGTGTGGATCCCGACGTCGAGAATCCGGCCGGTATCGGCGTCGACTATAAGGGTCATGACAGTTCCCTCAGGGGGCGGCTGTCCAGCTGGTCGTTTCGCCATCCGGTAGATGAACTGGCCACGGATTGCAATCAGGTAGATCGTCCGGTGCTCGAATATCTTGGCGCCCGAGGCCACGAGGTTTGCCAGGACGCGATCGCCCTGGCTGTACTGGATGAGAGTGGGGTTGCGCTCGTCTGCGTCCGCAGCCATCTTGAGCGCGATCTCTAGTAGCTGACTCTCCGACACTCGCGGAGCGGGAGTGTCGGATGCATCGCCGATCTCGTCATTCATCGGACACAGCAGGCTACGTTACGGGCGCTTGCACACTGCTGCCCCTCATCGATCATTGCGGCACTCTCGCCGTTGGCGGTCGATCAGGGCGCGACGGTGGTGGTTGTCTGGCTCGGGATAGGTCCGGTGCCGGTGCGGAATACGCCGATTGCTGTTTCGCCGTCGGCCTCGTAGACCGTCAGAGTTCTCGGTGGCGCGTTGTTTTCGGCGGCGGCCTGGGTGGGTGTCTTTGGGGCGGGTGAGGTCAGCTGGTCGGCGTACACGTACCCTTCGTGCCCGTTGCTGGCTTGAACGGCGATCAGGTCTGGTGTGCCGTGTTGGTTTGCTACGCCGTAGGTCTGGCCGCTGGCGTTGACGCCCCACTGGCTGGTGACAACGCGGGAATAGGTTGCTGTCAGTTGCCAGCGCTCGCCCGGGCTGGCGGTGACGGTCGTGCTGTTCTGGCCGGCCTCTGTCGGCAAGGTGCCGGTCGCTGTGGCGGACTTTGTGCTGGCATCAGCTGACCCGCAGACGAGTCGAGGGCCGTCGGCCAAGGTGAAGTCCCCAGCGGTTAGACAGGTGAAGCTGTAGTCGATGGCGTTGGTGCCCGTCGGCTGAGCGCCGAGCAGGATCGTCTTGTTTCCGCTCCCCGTGACCGTGACTGGTGCTTGAAGATGGGTGATCACGGGACCTCCGGGTGGCGTCGTGAAGACACCGGTCGCATAGGCGATACCGCCACCTGCGGCGAGAAGAATCAGAGCAGCTGCGATGCCGCTAACCCTTCGCCTCGGCCTCGACAGCCACGAGCGGTCAGTGCCGGGATTCTGAACTTGCTGGACCAGAAGCTCCCGTAGCGCTATCGCGAATGTCTCATCCATTTGCGGGCTCATCGTGTCCCTCCCCGTTTGGCAGGTGGTCAAGTTGCGCTCGAAGGCGTGAGCGGACTCGATGCAACCTAGTTCGAGCGGCCGGAACGCTGAGATTCAGTAGCTCGGCAGCAGCACCGACCGGGTAGCCCTCCAAGGCCACCAGCGCGAACAGTTGCGCGTCGGTCTTGCTCAGTGCCCGCAAACCGTCGCGCAACCGCCCATCGACACCGAGCGCGTGAGCGTCCAACGCCACCTCGGCGGTGTCAGCCTGCTCACCGCCGCGCGGCAGTCGCTGCAGAAGCTCCCGGTAGCGGCGGCTGGCTCGCGTAGCGTTGCGACCCAGGTTGGTGGCAGTAGCCAGTAGCCATGGGAGCACCGAGCCGTCCACCAACTGCACTTTGTCCCGGTGCCGCCACAGCTCCAAAAACGCCGACGCGAGCACGTCCTCCGCGTCCTGGCGTGTACGGGCCATACGACACGCATGGCGAAACACCCGCTCGCGATGCCTGTCAAACAGGACACCGAATGCCTCGCCATCGCCCGACAGACTGCGACGCCACGGCAACTCGTCGCTCTGCAGCCCGTTGTGTGCATCGCTGGCGTTCGCGGCAAGCTCCACACCCCGTAGTGTCCGCACCAGACCAAAACGGTGCAGCCACCGCCTGCCGGTAATCGATCGTTGCGGCACTCTCGTCACGTGCCCCAGGGCTCAGCTGGAACGGCGGTGTCCTAGACCCAATACCGTAAACTTAGTGTCCGGCTTGGGGGGTATTGTGCCGGTATGCCGAGGGCCGGGCAGCGTAAGCCCATCTCTGATTCACGGTTGACCGATCACGTTTCGATCGGTGTTCTGACCAGTGTGTTCCCGCCCGCCCTAGTTGATGGTGTGGTCGCTGAGGCGGGCCGGCGGGAGCAGCGCCAGAGGCTTCTGCCCGCCCGGGTTGTTGTCTACTACGTGTTGGCGCTCGCGCTGTTCGCTGACTGCTCCTATGAGGAGGTGATGCGCCAGCTCGTCGAGGGGCTGGCGTGGGACTCCGGGTGGGAACGCGTCTGGGAGGTGCCGTCGAAGATGGCGATCTCCAAAGCTCGGACGCGGCTTGGCAAAGAGGTGCTGGAGCTTCTGTTCCGGGCTGCGTGCGTGCCGGTCGCCGACGAGTCCACGCGCGGCGCGTTCTATGGCGGGTTGCGGCTCGTCAGCGTCGATGGGACGTGCCTGGACGTCGCTGACACCCCGGCGAATGACACGGAGTTCGGCCGGCCTGGATCGCATCGTCGCGAGGGTGGCGGAGCGTTCCCGCAGCTGCGGATCGTGGCGTTGGCCGAATCGGGCACGCACGCGATCTTCGATGCGGCGATGGGGTCATACACCACCTCTGAGCGGGTACTGGCTGACCGGCTCTGGGGATCGCTCGAGGAAGGGATGCTGTGCCTCGCTGACCGCGGTTTCTATGGTTACGAACGGTTCAAAACCGCCGCAGGACTGGGGCTGAGCTGCTCTGGCGGGTCAACTCCACAGTCAAGCTGCCGCGCGAGCAGACCCTCCCAGACGGCTCGTATCTGACCCGCATCGCCAAGGACAACAACGCCGACGCGACGGCTCGCAGGTGCGCGTGATCGAGTACCGACTCGATGACCCGGCTCTCCCAGACAAGGACAGCACTACCGGCTGATCACGACGCTCCTAGACCCCGACCAAGCGCCTGCTGAGGAACTGGCCGGCCTCTACCCACAGCGCTGGGAGCTCGAGGCCGCCCTGGACGAGCTGAAAACCCATCAGCGCGGACCAAGGGTCGTGTTGCGCTCAAAGGCCCCCGACGGCGTCTACCAAGAGGCCTACGGGCATCTCTGCCACCCATTACGCGATCCGCAGGTTGATGCACGACGCCGCGCTCAGAGCCGACCTGATCCCGCACCGATTGTCGTTCATACGCAGCCTCCGCGCCGCCCGTCGCTCGACCCGCACGCAGCCGGGTCTTTTCCCCCCAGAACATCGCAACCAGCCCTCCAGCGGGCGGTCGCTGAGATCCTCGCTGAGCCGCTCCCGCCACGCCGCCCACGCCAGAACCCGAGGGTCATCAAACGCAAGATGAGCAACTGGGCTGTCAAACGGCCAGAGCACCGCAGCTGCCCCCAACCGTCCAGGCCGATCAAGGACACAATCAAGATCCTCGCCGCCTAAGTTTACGGTATTGGTCCTAGACCGAAGTTCCGCTTGTAGTCAGGGTTTGTGGGGGCCGTGATCCCTGTGTTGGTGGGGGATTCCGGCTTTTTTGTTGTGTTCGGCTGTACCCACGACTAGTTGTCCGATGGGTGCGGTATTGTCGTGGTATGGGGCGTCCGGCTCGGAAGATGGGTGCGATGCACGTGACCACGACTAGGCGGCGGTCGGGGGATCGTGAGTACACGGCTACGTTGCTGCGTCGCTCCTACCGCGAGGACGGCAAGGTCAAGAAGGAGACGCTCGCGAACCTCTCGCATCTGCCGGTGGAGGCGATCGACGCGATCCGCCGCGTGTTGGCCGGTGAGACGTTGCTGGGCGCAGATCAGGCGTTTGAGGTCGAGCGGTCGCTGCCGGCGGGGCATGTGAACGCGGCGCTTGCGATGGCCAGGCGCCTGGGGCTGGCGGAGCTGCTGGACCGCGCGCCGTCCGTCAGCGGGATCTGTGCATGGCGATGATCCTCTCCAGGGTGATCGCACCAGGCTCGAAGCTCTCGACGGTCCGGACGCTTTCGCAGTCGACGCTGGCCTCAGAGCTCGGTGTGCAGGGTGCCTGCGAGGATGATCTCTACGGGGCGATGGACTGGCTGGCAGGCCGTCAGGCTCGGATCGAGGACCGGCTCGCCAAGCGTCATCTGGCCGATGGGGAGATGGTGCTCTACGACGTCTCCTCCAGCTACTTCGAGGGCCGGTCCTGCCCGCTTGGGCGCCTGGGGTATTCGCGTGACGGTCAGAAGAATCTGCCGCAGATCATCTACGGCCTGCTGTGTGACAGCCAGGGTCGGCCGGTCGCTGTTGAGGTGTTCAGCGGTGAAACCCATGACGACAAGACCCTTCCATCGCAAGTGACCAAGATGAAGGACCGCTTCGGTCTTCAGAAGGTAACCGTCGTGGCTGATCGCGGGATGGTCACCCGCGCGAACATCGAGACGCTCTCAAACACCGAAGGGGTGTCGTGGATCACCGCGCTGAAGGCCCCGACGATCAAGAAGCTCGTCCGCGAAGGCATCTTCCAGCCGTCGCTGTTTGATCAGCAGAACCTCGGTGAGATCGAGGCCCCGGACGAGTTCCCGGGTGAGCGGCTGATCGTGTGCCGCAACCCCTTGGTCGGTGCGCAGCGTGCCCGCAAACGCCAGGAGCTGCTGGACGCCACCGAGACGGAGCTTGAGCTGATCAAAATACGTGTTGACAAGGGCACGCTGCTCGGCGCCGCCCAGATCGGCCTCGCCGTCGGCCCCGCGCTCAAGCGCTTTCACGTCAGAAAGCACTTCGAGGTGACCATCACCGACATGGACTTCACCTACCAGCGCAAGAGCGACCAGATCGATGAGGAAGCCGCGCTTGACGGGTTCTACATCCTGCGCACCAACCACCCCGCAGAGCAACTACCGGCCGGGGATGTGGTCCGTGCCTACAAGAACCTCGAACAGGCCGAAAGGGCATTCGGGTCGATCAAAGGCCCCGACCTACAGATCCGCCCGATCCACCACCACCTCGAGAACCGTGTCCGCACCCACGTGCTGATCTGCATGCTCGCCTACTACCTCACCTGGCACCTCAAAGCCGCGTGGAAACCCATGCTGTTCACCGACGAGCACCGGCCCGTCAACGTCGACCCCGTCGCGAAAGCCGTCCGCTCACCCGCCGCCGAGCACAAAGCCCGAACGAAACGCACCACCGACGGCGGCCCGGCCCACAGCTACCGCACGCTGCTGCGCGAGCTCTCAACCCAGACCCGGAACACCATGCGCCTGGCCGGCCGGACTGACACGTTCGAGAAACTCACCCAGCCAACCGCACTCCAGGCCCGCGCACTCGAACTCGCCGCCAACGCCCCGGTCCTCGTCAAGTAGACACGACCGGAACACCTCAAACCGCCACCAAGCCCAATGAAACCCGCAGATCTCGCTGCTTCACACGACAGAACTTCGGCCTAGACCGGACCGCCGCCGACCAAGCCGCTGAGCTGACAGGCGCTCGCGGCGCGCTTGGCGGGATCGTCATAGGAACTGTGTAGGCATCAGCGAAGGAGTTCGCTATGCCTATCGAGACACACGTGGGATCGTCATAGGAACTGTGTAGGCATCAGCGAAGGAGTTCGCTATGCCTATCGAGACACGTAGCAGGGCCGAGAAGTTGGAGAGCTCTCCGGGGTTCGGGGAGCTTGAGGTTGGTTCCCGCGCGCTGGCGTTGGACAGCGACGAGCGCAGCGAGGAGCTGGCCAGCGCTAGCGCGGCGCGCCCGTCGCGCGGGGTGGTTGGGGCGGCGGTTGACCGGGCGCTTGACCGCCGCCGCGTCCGTGATGCTCTGGGGATGCCCAAGGATCGGCGGATCTCTAACGAGCTGCTCGATGAGCTGTTGGCCGGCGCGAGCAGCGAGCAGGAGATCGCCGGGCCCGGTGGTGTGCTCGCGCAGTTGACCAAGCGGCTGGTGGAGCGCGCGATGGAGGTTGAGCTGACCGACCATGTTGGCTATGAGCCGCACCAGGAGCCGCCCGGCGGCGCTGAGAACCAGCGCAATGGGACCAGCCCGAAAACGTTGCTGACTGAGCATGGGCAGGTCAGGATCGACGCTCCGCGTGATCGTGATGGGAGCTTTGAGCCCAGGATCGTCAGAAAGCGCCAACGCCGCTTTCAGGGGTTTGATGACAAGATCCTGGCGCTCTACTCCCGTGGGCTCTCCACCCGTGACATCAGCGCGCATCTTGAGGAGATCTACGGTGTGCAGGTCAGCCGCGACCTGATCTCAAAGGTCACCGACGCGGTCATGGACGACGTTCGCGAGTGGGCCAAGCGACCGTTGGAGGACATCTACCCGATCGTGTTCCTGGACTGCATGGTCCTGAAGATCCGTGACGGCGGCACGGTTCAACGCAAAGCGCTCTACCTCGCCTTGGGGGTCACGCTCGACGGCGACCGTGACGTGCTGGGCATGTGGTTCCAAGACACCGAGGGCGCGAAGTTCTGGATGCAGGTCCTCAACGATCTGAAGACCCGCGGGGTCCGCGACATCCTGATCTGCTGTGTTGACGGCCTCAAGGGGTTCCCGGACGCGATCGAAGCGATCTTCCCGGCAACCACGGTGCAGACATGCATAGTGCATCTGATTCGCTCGAGCCTGAAATACGTGCCCAGACGCGAGCGTGAGCAGGTCGCCCGCGACCTCAAACCGATCTACACCGCGATCAACGCTGAGGCCGCGCAGGCCGAGCTCGAGACCTTCGATGAGAAATGGGGGCAACGGTTCCCGGTCATCACCCAGGCATGGCTGAACGCCTGGGAGCACGTGATCCCCTTCCTCGCGTTCCCCGCCGAGGTCCGCCGGATCGTCTACACGACAAACGCGATCGAGGCCCTGAACCGGCAGCTACGCAAAGCGATCAAAACGAAGGGCAGCTTCCCCAACGAGGACGCCGCCCGCAAGCTCATCTACCTCGCCCTGCAGAACGCCGTCCCGCAATGGACCCGCAGCCGGAACTGGACAGCAGCGCTGCTGGCGCTCAAGATCCACTTCGGTGACCGCGTCCCAGATGCAAACTGACCGTCACCCATCCACCATCAATCGAGTCACCGTTACACTTAACCAGTCAACCCGCCTACACAGTTAGCCTGACGCCCTCCGCTTGGCTGCGGGCGCCTGGAGGTTGACTGTCGAGGGAATCGCGAAGTACACGCCGTCGTGAGTGATTACGGCGCCGTAGTCGACCGGGTTGGTGATTGTTCTCGTTGTGGGGTCTGGGAAGCCGGTGACGCCGTGGGCGCGCATGCATCTGGCGATCGCCGTGATCTGTCTCACGGCGGCGGCAGACGGCTTTGCGGACCCATGACCGCCACCCGACATGCCACAGACCTTCTGGGCCGACTGGAACGACGGCGATCCCGGGTTGATCCCAGAGAGGCTGATCCTGTAGGAGCCGACGGCGGTGGTCGGATCCGGCAGATTCGGCACCCCGTGCGACCGCATGCACTCCGCGAAGCCGACCCCGGGCGAGGCCAGGGTTGACGCGCTCCTGCTGGTGGTGGTCGGTTTGCTCGAAGACCCACAGCCTGCGACCACCAGCACGCCGGACACGACAACGACCGCGCTCAGTACGCGACCGCGAGCCAGATAGAACGGCGTGACGATAGGCGTGTTATACCTTCGCCCCGGTAACACAACGGTTACGCCGCGACTCGCGGCCTGGCCCTTTCGCGCGGCGTGTCAAGAGGACTGCCCCCGGAATGTCGGGGCACGACGCACCGACCAACGAGCGAGCGCAGTCACGGTCTGAATCTCAGGCGGGACGCCTCATCTGGCAGTGGCGCAACTCCAGCGCGTCGTCGCACGAGCGCTAAGCCGGTTTGCACTCGTCTCGATGAGGCGGGCCGTGACGATCGCTCGGCCACGCAAGCAGCCACCTCGTCGCGTGCCCGCAGAGTGTTGGTGTTCGATCGATGCGGCACTCTGCTCTCGGCCCAGCTCGCCATCGAAGCCGTACAAGATAGACTCAGTTTGTACAATACCTGGTATGACAACCATGACCGTAAGTGCGGCTCGTCAGAACCTCCCGGATGCAGTGGACAAGGCCCGCGACGAGCCCGTGATTCTCGAGCGCTATGGGCGCGCCGCCGCAGTCTTGATCAGCCCGGAGCACTATGCCCGGCTTGTGGCCGCGCTTGAGGATGCAGAGGATGCCGAGGCTTTTGACGCCGCGATGGCCGAAGAAGGTCCGAACATTCCCTGGGACCAAGCCAAGGCTGACCTGGGCTGGGAGTGAGCCGTTACAAGATCGAGCTGCGACCCGCTGCGGCGCGAGCGCTACGCAAACTCGATCCACAAGTCGCCCGGCGAATACAAGCTGCGATCGCGCTGCTTGCTGAGGATCCCCGCCCGCCAGCTTCCAGGCCCCTGCGTGGCCGTCCAGCATGGCGGGTACGCGTAGGCGACTATCGGATCATCTACACGATCGAAGATGGCGTGCTTCTCGTAGTCATTGTCACGCTCGGGCACCGTCGCGATATCTACGAGCGATAACCAGCCAGGCTTCGAGATCGACCAGGCTGTTAGTCCTCGATCGAAGCATCACTCTTAGGTTCCGACGGTGGCGTCTGCTTTCAGAGTAAGCGGGGTGCGGTGCGGCGACGCCGGGATGGTTGTGCCGCTGGAAGAGCAGGTCGGCGACGAGGTAGAGGAACAGGCATCGGCACCGGGCACCGAGCGCCTCCGGTTTCCGGATCGCAGAGGAGGCGCATGCTCTGGCATGCTCTGGCCCCCTGTGCGCGCCGATCGCGGGCGAGCAGACCGCTGCTCGTGGGTACTGGGTCGTCAGCTGGTGGCCAGGCTGATCGTCTCGGTGGCGCTCACCAGAAGGTGGTCGACGGCGCCGGTGCCGTCCGTGGCGTCCGCGGTGTAGTCAACAGGGAAGCTGGTTGCGACCGGTCCGACCTCCAGCTTTGCGAGGTTGAGGGTAACTGTCCCGAGCAGAGCGCTCGTCCATGCGGCCGGCCCGTCAGCGGGCGTGTAGGTGGCCTGGCTTAGAAAGTCCGGCTCGCCGCCGTCGTCGGACTGGCACGCCTGGTCGCCGGACATCGCGACCTGCGGTATGCGGGCGTAAACACCGAGCGTCCTCGTCGTCGTCGAACCGACGACAGACTCTTGGCCGTACTCGATGCCAGCCTGCGGTGTTGAACTCGCCGGGGCTGCGGAGCAGCTCGCACTAGAACTGATGCCCTCGGATACGCTAGAGCTGGTGATACCCCCGGATACGCTCACCGTCCCGGAACCAGGGATGATCTCAGCGGCGCTTCCGTGGAAGACCGCCTGCGAGAACTGGGTCTCAGTCCAGGTGTAGGTCTTCTCAAGGGTGGAGTTGCAGCCACCCGGGATGTTGTCGCACGGGCTCTGGAAGCTGTCGGTGAACTTGCCCGAATAGACGATCTTGACGGGATACATGTCCGGGTCGCAGGAGACCTGCCACGAGTAGTTAGTACGGTTCGGCGCCTCGCCAGAGTCTGGTGATGGCGCCTCGTTGCCATCGAGTTCGTCGTTGGCGGCCTCATCGGAAGCCGTTGTGAACGCATCCGCAGCGGTGTGCTCGACGGTGAACGTCATCTTGCCGTTTGATGAGCCGTCCGGGACGTGAACGGTGAAATCGAGCGTGCTGGGATTCAGCCATTTCCCGTGAGAGATCGACGCGCCGCACCCCGACACGCGCACCACGCGGTTTGGATGACCAGGGTCCATAAGCGCGTCGAACTGCACCGATCCCGAGTAGTCGCCGCCGGCGACCAATCCGCGGTTCTCCCCTTCAACCGACGCCGAGGTAACCGCCGGTGAGAGGGCAACAGCGAAGAAGTCGTCGTCGCCGCCAAGCGAAAACAGATTGAGCGCCGGATGGTCCGCGCCGCCACCGAAGCCGCCGAGGTGATACGCCCAGACAAGGCTGCGGTTCTGGACGCCGCTGCGGCCGGCCAAGCGGTTGAACAGCAAGACCGAATCGTGGATCGACGTGTCGAGCGCCGACCGAGGATCACGATCGCACCCCGTCCCGTTGGGTGCAAAACCGAAGTAGTCAATCGACCCGAACTCACGACTGACCGTCGCCGAGTGGCAGGCCATGTTCACGACCAGCGCCTTATCGAATTTCGGTCCCCGACCAAAGAAATGGCGGATACCAGCCCGGGTGATCGCGACGGCACTGGCAGTTCGAGTGAACCAGCCATGCGCGCCGTAACGCCTGATGAGCGATCGATAACCGGCCTCTGCCGCCTTCGCGTTCCTGTCGGCCTCAATGGCGAGTTGATAGCCGTCGTCGGGGGTATCGATACTCGCGATCACGAGCACGCCCGGGGGCCGCTTAGCAATGCTGAGGAAGTTGGCGACAGAGTCGAGCCCCCCGTAACCCGGTGCGTAACGCTGAACCCGGTAGCCCTCCTGTTCGAGGATCTGCCCATCTCAGCGAGCCCGGCTTTACAGGCCGCTCCAGACTGCCGAGTGTGCCGTAGATCACGGCTCTGTCGTTCGGCGGAACGAAAATGGTCTCCTCACCAGGCGGCGGTGCGGCAGCGTACACGCACGAAGGGCCGTACAGGCACACGGCCAACGCCGACACAACACCCACGACCACAAGCCGTCGTGAGCTACGCCAACCCCCTCCGCGACCAAAACGTCCCACCGGGGCAGAATACCGCCCGCGCCGCACCGAGGGCGATCATTTCAGATTGAAACCGCCAAAGGATTCGCGCAGCAGACGCCTCCCGACGACGCATGACCGGAACTTTTGATCACGAGAACCCGACCGGCGGAGGCAGGGCCTGCCGCGTGATCAGGTGCCACCACCCGAGAGAACCGGGATGGAGATGACACGACGCGTCGGAGCTGACCCATCGAGTGCGCCCTCCAGACAGTCCCTTATCCGGACGCTAACGGCGCCACCGCAGCGCGCGCCAGCACCGCTTCCGCTAAGGGCAATTCCAGAAGGCTGCAGATGCACGCGCCGACACTTGGCCTCAACTGGTCGGTGCACCACCCCTGACCTGTCGCATCGTCTCATCCGGTCCGGGCGCTGTCGAGCGAAGGCCGTAGGCCGAAGCGAGATCAGCGCTCGGAGGCGCCGCAGAAACCGGCCTCCGAGTTGGCGAAGGACCCCATCAAACGCCACCCCCCACACGAACTCTCCCCCACCGCCAACAGACCCGGAAACCGACAAACCTGGACCCAATTCGACGACGCCATCCACCAATGGCAAAACGCATGGCAAAGCGGCTCAACCACCACCGTCGCACAAACACTCCGCAGACTCGCAACCCTCACTGGTTTGCGTCTGAGTCAACGCCACACTTTCGGGTTTTGATTAGCCCGCATCTGCGAGGCTTCCGGCACGATCAGCAGGGGGTCTTGATGACCGAGCCGGGATGTTCAACAGGCAGTGATGGGCGTCGGCGAGGGAAGCGGTTTCTCTCGCCTTCGCAGAAGTATGAGATCTGGCTTGCGCTGTTGCGCGGGGAGGTCACGACACGGGAGGCGGCTGACCGGGCGGGGGTGGATCGCTCGACGGTGATGAAGCTGCGGGAGGTCGCCAAGCAGGGAGCGCTTGACGCGCTGGCGGCGTCCAAGCCGGGGTTCGGCAGGCCGGCCCGGACCCGGAGCTCGCGGCCGCCAGGGCGGAGGTCGCCCGGCTCTCTGAGGCGCTGAAGGAGATGGGCGTGCGGTTGATGCTCGCGGAGGGAAAAGAGCGCTGGGACTGAGTGGCCGGGTCCCTCGCCGGGTCGACGCGGCCACCAAGCACAAGTTGTTGGGGCTGATCGACAACGCCGTGCTGGACGGCTGGGATCACCGCCGTGTCTGCAACTACCTCGAGCTGGACGAGGGGCGGGCGTGGCGGTGGCGCCGTCGGCGCGATGAAGCGCTGCCTTGATGATCGCAAGCCGGGTGCGGCGGTGCACGGCCTGCGACCGGCAGGAGGTGACCGCGATCCTGGAGCTGTTCGAACAGTGGGGCGATATCGATCGTTCGCACCGCAAGCTCGCGCACCGCGGCAGCTACACGCACGAGGTGTGGGTCTCGCCTGCAACTGTGCGGCGTGTTTTGGCTGCTCACGGGCTTGTTCTGAAGAGGCCGAGGCGCATCAAGTCGGAGCGCCGGCCGTTCCCGGAGTGGGCGGACTACCGCCGCAACTCGATCTGGATCTACGACGTGACGCATTTCGTCGGCTGCCCAAAGCATGCCGTGTTCGCGATCATGGACCTCGTCACCCGCAAGTGGATCTGCGAGCTCGTCTCGATCGAGGAGACCTCGACCCAGGTGCAGGTCGTGTTCATGGACGCGCTCGAGTCAGAAGGGCTGATGGGGCTGATCGAGGCCCGCCAGGATCAGCGTGCCCGCCGACACGTTCCCCTTCGATGCGGACGTTCGAGAGCCGAGCTAGCACCGATCCTGCTGGCCGTCTCCGACAACGGGCCGCAGATGACCTCGGGCTCGACGCGGGAGTTCATGGCGATGTGCGCGATCGCGCAGCACTTCGGCCGGCCCGGCACCCCGACCGACCAAGCCTGGATCGAGAGCTGTTCTCCCACCTCAAAGCCGAATGGCCGCACCTGGATCGGATCCGTGACCCGGAGATCCTCCGAGCCGAACTCGCCGACGTCCGCCACCAATACAACACGATCCGACTGCACGCCGGGATCGGATACGTCACCCCGGCCGACGAGCACCACGGCCGCGGCCCACGGATCCGCGCCGCCCGCAAACGCGGACTCCGACAAGCCCGCTGGGCACGGATCACCTACCATCAACTACAGAAAGCCAAAGCCAACCGCCGGAGCCCCACCGATGTGGACTGATTCGCTCCCCGATCTGTGGCTTTGACTCAGAAACACCACACCCTCACCGAAATGCTCGCCGACCAGGTCGACCAGCTGCCGCGCGAGACGGCGAGTGGGGAAGCAGCCGGGGCTGGCCTCCCACGCCCCGTCAGCCACGGCTAAACCCGCGACCGAGCCGCACACCGCGGCCCAGTTACGTCGGATTTACGTCTCGCTCCTCATCGTGGCGTCTCGTCGTTCCAGCTCGGAGCCACTCACTGCCGCGACCCAAAATGACCCACGAATGACCCACAGATCCTGTGGAGAACCCGGGAAACGGCTGGAATCGGCTGCACGGTCTCCCGACCCACCCAAACGCGAAAACCAGTAACCGTTCAGTTGTTGGTCTCCATAACAAGGTTCGGCGTGGTTTCCGGCGAATCTTGTGGGTATGGATCGGGCTGCGGCCGAGGCGGTCTATGACCAGGGGCGTGAGGGTTGTGTCGCGTTTCTGTTGGAGCTGACGTCTGCGTATGACGCGCAGATCGCGGGGCTTGAGGAACGGTTGCGTCGGCTGGAGGTTCAGGCGCGGCAGGACTCACGAACGAGCTCCAAGCCGCCGTCGCAGGATCCCCCGAAATCACGGCAGCAGCGGCGGGCTGAGGCGCGTTTGAAGGCGAAGGAGCTGCTGGCCAAGGAGGGCGCAAAGCGTGAGGCGGGCGCTCAGGAGGGGCACGCCGGGACGGGCCGCAGGCTTGCCCCCGAGGATCAGGTTGATGAGATCGTCGCGCACTATCCGCAGGAGTGCCGGGGTTGCGGGCATGAATTCACTTTGGATGAGCGCTCGCCGGGTGGGCGGTTCGGCCGTCACCAGGTCGCGGAGCTGCCGCCGATCAGCGTGGTGCTGGTCGAGCACCGAACGCACCGATTGCACTGCCCGGAGTGCAGGACCCGGACGACCGCCGCGCTGCCGGCGGGTGTCGGCGACTCGGCGTTCGGGCCGAGGTTGCGCGCGGCGATCGTGACGTTGACCGCACGGAACCGGATCTCCCGGCGGGGGATCGCGGAACTCGCCGGCGAGCTGTTCGGCGCTCGCCTATCGACCGGTAGCGTTGATGCGATCTGCCAGCACGCCAGTACCGCGTTGGCTGACGGGCATGAGGCGCTGCGTGACTGGATCCTCACCCAGCACGCGGTGCACGTGGATGAGACCGGGTGGCGGACCGCCGGGGACTCTCGCGCGTTGTGGGGCATGTGCACTCCAGACGCGTCGATCTTCCAGGTCGCTGAGCACTGCAACCGTGAACAGTTCGATCAGCTGATCGCCGGCTATGACGGAATCGTTGTGTCTGACCGCTGGCCCGGCTACCAGCACCTTGATCCGAACCGCCGGCAGGTGTGCTGGTCTCACCTGCAACGCGACTTCCGTCGCCACTCAGAAGGTCTCGCCGAGCAGAAGATCTTCGGTGAGCAGGGCCTCCTACTCACGGGCCGCGTGTTCAAAGCGTGGCGCGCCTTTCAGCACGAGCACCAGGACCCGGAACGGCTGGCGACCGAGATCGAGCCGGTCCAGACAGAGCTACAGGAACTGCTCACCCACGCTGGCCGCAAGAGTCCACGCACACGACTGCATCGCGTGTTCGCGAACAACCTCCTGAAGATCTGGCCGGCGCTCTGGACGTTCGTGACCATCGACGGTGTGCAGCCAACCAACAACCCCGCCGAGCGCGCGCTCCGCGGCCCCGTCATTCACCGAAAACTCTCACACGGCACCCGATCCCAGAACGGTGAACGATTCGCTGAGCGTGCGCTCTCCGCCGCCGCTACCTGCCGCCAACAACACCGCTCCCTGTTCGAATTCCTGGCCGAACTGATCACCGCCCACAACCGCGGCGATCCCCTCCCAGCACTTACCTGAGCCCAGGGACTGAACGGTTACGAAAACCACCTGTTTTCCAGCGGTTTCCAACCGATTTCAACCGTCTCCCGTAGCGCCCCCGGCAGGATTCGAACCTGCGACCTGCGGATTAGAAGTCCGCCGCTCTATCCAGCTGAGCTACGGGGGCGTTGTGCGACCCGTTGATTGTGCCGGGTCGCGAACCCGGTGTGAGGGAGCCCGCTGGGGTGGGTCGAGCTCAGATGGCGTTGGTGCCTTCGCGACCGTAGTCGTCGCGGATGCGGACGACGTCCTCAAGGTAGGGGGTCGATGCCTCGAGCACGTCGGCGTCCTCGAGCGCCTCGATCGTGTGGACCACGCCCGGCGCGTTGTGCCAGACGTCGCCGACGCTGACGGTCCGTTCGCCCAGAGCCTCGGCGGACTCACCCTGGACGAGGATCAGACGCCCTGAGAGCACATAGCAGCTCTCGTCCTTCTGCTCGTGATACTGGAGCGACAGGCGGTGGCCCTTGTTGACGTGGAGGATCTTGCCGACGTACTCGTCGGTGGCGGCCCACCAGATCTCATAACCCCAGGGCTTCTCAACCCGGCGGGGCAGTGTGTTCTCAGTTGTCTCAGATACTGGCATCGGCGGCCATGCTGCCACGTCTGCTGGACGTCTGCCAGGCCCTGGCGTCGCTGTCCGTGTGTCCTGCTGGGACCAAAGGGTTCGCCGGTGCGTCAATGCCCGCGGACCGGGGTGGCGCACGCGGTAGGCTCTCGACCAGCGTTTAGTTATGAGGGAGGGCATCTGATGAACACTCCACCCCAACCTCGCAAGCGGCGCCGCGCGGCCGCCGTCGGCCTGGCACTGCTCGTCGCGCTGGCGCTTCCGAGCTCCGCCATGGCGGCTGCGTTCAAACTGACCCCGCACATCGCCAACCACACGCCGACCGTCAACAAGAAGTGGCCGATCACGATTGACGTCACCCGCGGCAAGGCGAAGCTCAGCGGCAGCGTCAAGTACGAGTTCATGTTCAGCGGCACGGTCGTGAAAACGGAGAAGGGGTACACCTTCAAGAACGGCGTATATACCGACCAGCTGGTGTTCACTGCCACCTCGGTCGGTCAGCCGCTCACAGTGCGGATCGTCGTGACGGTCCCCAAATACGGCACCCAACACGTCGACTGGAAGGTCACTGTCCGCCGGTAGCGGATCCACGCAAAGCCGGGATGGCCGGAGCAAGCGTGATCTCCGGCATCTGTGTCGCGCGCACGGCGCTGGGAAGATCCTGCGTGACGTGAGCCTGCGCAGCGGTGGCGAGTCCTTAAAGCGAGAGCGCCCCGGACCGGCGGGATATGAGGCCGGTTTCGGAGCGCGCTCTGAGGGAGGAGAGGGTGCTGCGCTGCAAATAGTCGCTCAGCCCATCCCAGAAGTCCAAGACGAGAAGTGACAAAGACATATAAGCTAAGGCTATGGAACTTCGTCAGCTCAGGTACCTGGTCGCGCTGGCGGACGAGCAGAGCTTCACACGCGCGGCGGAGCGAGAGCACATCGCGCAGCCGGCACTGTCACAGCAGATTCAGAAGCTCGAGCAGGAGCTGGGGCTGCCGCTGGTCGAGCGGACGACCCGCCGCGTGTCGATCACGGACGCGGGCAACCTGCTGGTCGCCCGGGCACGCCGCGTGCTGACGGAGCTCGAGTCGGCGCGGCAGGAACTCGATCGCGTGCGCGGCATCCAGACCGGCCACGTCGTTGTCGGGGCCATGAACACGATGGGGCCTGTCGACATCACGCGTGTGATCGCCGAGTTCCATGATCGCCACCCCCAGATCGAGATGACCGTCCGCGAGAACAACAGCGACGAGCTCGCCGAGCTGTTGCGTGTGGACGCGCTCGATCTCGCGTTCCTGTCCGTCACCGAACGGGTCGAGAGCCACGGCCTGGCGCTTCAGCAGATCCTGATGGAGGAGCTGGTCGTCGTGCTGCCCGAGGGTCACCCGCTCGCCGACCGCGACGTGATCAGGATGGTCGAGCTCTCCCGTGAGGACTTCATCAGCTACCGAGAGGGCGCACGCCTGCGCGAGCTGCTGGTGGGTGCTGCCCATGAGGTCGGGTTCGAGCCTCGAATCGTGCTCGAGTCGAACGAGAGCCGCCGCATCCGGCGTCTGGTCGGACGCGGGCTCGGGGTGGCGATCCTGCCTCGATCGCACGCGATCGGTGTCGGCACCAACGACCCGATTGCGGTGGCGCGCCTGGTCGAGCCGGCGCTCGCCCGTGACATCACACTGGCGTGGAGGGCCGGACGGCGCCTGCCACCGGCGGTTGCCGAGTTCCTGGCGCTCGCACGCGAGACCTTCCCGCCGGAGGCTTACCCACAGCTCCCGCTCGAAGCGGAGGCTGCCGCACAGGGCTGAGTGGCGGGCGGCGCAGCGACTGCTTGACGATGGCTACCGATAGGCAAAAGGCCAACGATCAGCTCACCGGCTACCGCCGGAAGCGAGCATTCGCACAGACGCCCGAGCCCCAGGGCGCACGGACGCCGAGCGCGTCAGAGGCCCGGCCGCGGTTCGTGGTCCACGAACACCACGCCCGCAGGCTCCACTGGGATCTGCGCCTGGAGCGAGACGGCGCGCTGGCCTCCTGGGCGATCCCCAACGGCATCCCCGACGACCCGCGCCGCAACCGCAAGGCGATCCATGTCGAGGATCACCCGCTCGAGTACATCGATTTCCGCGGCGAGATTCCGGCGGGCAATTACGGCGCCGGCGAGGTCAGCATCTGGGACCGTGGCACGTACGAGTGCGAGAAGTGGCGCAGGGACGAGGTGATCGTCGTCTTCCACGGCGAGCGACTGCACGGCCGCTACGTCCTGTTCCAGGCCGGCCGCGAGCCGCGCGACTGGATGATCCATCGGATGGATCCCCCGGTCGACCCCGATGCCGAGCCGATGCCCGAGTTCATCGCACCGATGCTCGCCAGGCTCTCCAAGCTTCCCGCCGATCAGCAACGGTGGGCGTTCGAGGTCAAGTGGGACGGGGTCCGCGCGCTGACCCGGTCGGAGCCCGGTCGGCTCCACGTATTCAGTCGCAACGGCAATGAGATCACGCCCGCCTATCCAGAATTGCGAGCGCTCGGCCTCGACCTGGGATCGCGGCCGGCGTTCCTCGACGGTGAGATCGTCGCGCTTGACGCCACGGGCCGTCCCAGTTTCGAGGCGCTGCAGCGGCGCATGCATCTGCGTGGAGACGCAGCGGTCCGGCGGCTGGCGCAGAGCACGCCCGTCACGTACATGATCTTCGACCTCCTGTGGCTCGACGGGCACAGCCTGATGGAACTGCCCTACAGCGAGCGCCGGGCGAGGCTGCAGACCCTTGGGCTGGAGGGCAAGCATTGGCGGGTTCCGGACTCGTTCATCGGCGAAGGCTCGGCACTGCTCGCCGCCACCCGTGAACGCGGGCTCGAGGGCGTGATCGGCAAGCGGCTCGACTCCCGCTACGCCTCTGGCCGCCAGAGTGCCTGGACAAAGGTCAAGAACTCCAACCGGCAGGAGGTCGTGATCGGTGGCTGGACCAGCGGCCAGGGCGCGCGCTCAGCCAGCCTCGGCGCGCTGCTGCTCGGCGTCGCCGATGCGGACGCTCGGCTGCGCTATGTCGGCCGGGTCGGGACCGGCTTCGACACGAGCGAGCTCGCGAGGCTCGGCAACCTGCTTGAGCCGCTGGCACGGCCGACGACCCCGTTCACGGGCCGGCAGCCGCCGCGAGGGTCGCACTTCGTCGAGCCGGAGCTCGTCTGTGAGGTCGAGTTCAGCGAATGGACCCGGACCGGCACGCTGCGCCAACCCTCCTACAAGGGCCTCCGTGACGACAAGCGAGCATCGGAGGTCGTGCGCGAATTCATCAGTGATTCGGGTGACTCGCCCGCTGGCGAGTCACCTCGTCGCGGTGAATCGGACGGGGAGCCGAGGGCCGAGCTCGACGGGCTGTTGTCGGCGGGCCGTGCGGTCCGGGGCGGGATCGAGATCGAGCTCGACGGCCGCGTTCTGAAGCTGACGAATGTCGACAAGGTGCTTTATCCGAGCACCGGCTTCACCAAGGGCGATCTGATCGCCTACTACGCGGCGGTCGGAGCGGTGCTGGTCCCGCACCTGCGCGACCGGCCGCTGACGCTCAAGCGCTATCCGAACGGCGTTGAGGGCGAATTCTTCTATGAGAAGCGCTCGCCGCCACACCGGCCTGAGTGGGTGCAGACCGTCGCCGTGGCCAACGAGCACGGCGGCCGCACGATCCCGTACACGCTCTGCCAGGATCTGCCGACGCTCGTCTGGCTTGCCAACCTGGCGGACATCGAGCTGCACCCGTCCCTGTCCGCGGGGCAGGGTGCCGGACCTCCGACAATCGTCGCCTTCGACCTCGATCCTGGTGCGCCCGCCGGACTCGTCGAATGCTGCGCGGTCGCCGTGGAGCTGCGTGAGCTGTTCGGTCAGCTGAATCTCGAGGCGTTCGCCAAGACCTCAGGGTCCAAGGGCCTGCAGGTCTATGTGCCGCTGAACGGCGAGGCGACGAGCTATGCCCAGACCAAGCCGTTCGCGCATGCGGTGGCCGGCCTGCTCGAGCAGCGGCACCCGGAGCTGATCGTGTCGAGCATGGCCAAGGCCAGGCGGAGCGGGAAGGTGCTGATCGACTGGAGCCAGAACGATGAGCACAAGACCACGATCAGCGTCTACTCGCTCCGCGCGACCGAGCAGCCGAGCGTCTCGACGCCGCTGGACTGGCATGAGGTGGAGGCCTGCCGCGACCGGGGCGACGCGGAGCTGCTGAGATTCGGTCCCGACCAGGTGCTGACTCGAATTGCAGGACATGGCGACCGCTTCGCCAAAATACTCACGTTGCAGCAGACCCTTCCCCGTCTGGAGGAATGAGTTGGCCCCGCGCTCGATGTGGAACGGAACCGTCGCCTTCAGCGAGGTGATCTTCCCGATCAAGCTTTACGCACTCGTCCAGGAGCACCGCGTGCGCTTTCGCGAGGTGCATCTCACTGACGGCGGGCGCATCGTCCACAGACGCGTCGGATCGGAATCCGGTGAGGAGGTGCCGAACGACCGCATCCGCAAGGCCTACGAGTGGGGTGACGGCCGTCAGGTACTGCTCGATGACGAGGAGATCGCCACTGCGCGTACCGGAGCCGGCAGCAAGACGATCCGGATCGAGCGGTTCGTGGCGGGCGGGCAGATCGACCCGATCTACTACGACCGTCCTTACGTGCTCGGCGCTCAGGACGGCGGTGAGCATGCCTACCGGGTGCTGAACGCGGCACTCGAGCGAACCGGGAAGGTCGGGATCGGGCGCGTCGTGCTGCGCACGCGTGAACAGCTGGTCGCGCTGGCCTCACACGGCGAGGCGTTGCGCATGTACACGCTGCGCTTCGCCGACGAGCTCGTCCCGAGCGCGGAGCTCGACGTCCCCGCGCTCGGCCGCGAGCCGTCTGAACGCGAGCTCGACATGGCCGAGCGGCTGGTCGAAACGCTCGCGGCGCCGTGGGAGCCAGGGCGTCATGAGGATCGTCATCGCGAAGCTGTGATGGCGCTGATCGAGCAGAAGGCCGCCGGCAAGGAGGTCGCGGCCATGCCCGAGCCCGAACCGCAGCCGACGCCGGACCTGCTGGCCGCGCTCGAGGCGAGTCTCGCCGGGCGTCCGCAGCGGAGAAGGCCGGGCGCGGGGGCCAAGCGGGCCCCCGGCGCCGGCGTCAAACCGAAGCTCGGTGGCGGTTCGAAGCCCGGATCGCGATCACGTACCAGGTCGCACTGATGCCCCAGGGAATCTGGAACGGAACGCTCAGTTTCGGGCTCGTTGCCGTGCCGGTGAGGATGGTCAGCGCCACGCGCGATCAGACCATCCGTTTCCATCAGGTCGATGCCGAGACCGGTGAGCGGATCCAGATCCGGCGGGTCTGCGAGGCGGACGGCCAGGAGGTCGACTGGGAGGACATCGGCCGCGGGTACGACCTCGACGACCAACTGGTGACGCTCACCGACGATGAGCTCGCCGCGGCGGCGCCGGAACGCACGCACACGATCGAGATCGAGGAATTCGTGGATCTCGACGAGATCGACCCGGCGCAATTCGATCATCCGTACTTCCTGATTCCCGGATCCGATTCCGAGGGCACCACCCGCGCCTACAGGCTGCTGCGCGACGCGATGTCGCGGTCCAACCAGGTGGCGATCGGTCGTGTGGTGCTCCGCTCCAAGGAGTATCTCGTCGCGGTGCGTGAACGCGAGCAGCTGCTGTCGCTGACGACGATGCTGTTCGCCGACGAGCTCCGCGACGTCTCGGAGATCGACACGATCCCAAGCGGCTCCGTCGGCGAGCCCAAGCGCGGCGAGGTCACGGCGGCTGTTGAGCTGCTTGACGCGATGACGGTCGAGTTCGATCCCTCGAGCTACGAGGACCGCGACCGCATGGCCCTCACAGAGCTGATCGAGCGCAGGCGCAAGCGCAGCAAACCCCAGCCCGCTCCGGTCGAGGAGCCGGAGGCTGAGACGGCACCTGACCTGATGGACGCGCTCCGGGCGAGCCTCGAGCGTGTGCGCCGCGACTGACACAGCTTCAAATCCGCGCGTACCGCCGGTGGCGGTGATCGTCGTGATGGGCGTCGCCGGAGCCGGTAAGTCGACGGTCGCCAGGCGGGTGTCGAAACGACTCGGATGGGACTTCGAGGAGGGCGATGAGCTGCACCCGGCAGCCAACGTCGCGAAGATGGCGGTCGGCGAGCCGTTGACCGACGCCGACCGCCGTCCCTGGTTGGAGGCCGTCGCCGCCTGGATCGACGCGGAGCTCGAATCCGGGCGCCACGGCGTGATCACCTGCTCGGCGCTGAAGCGGCGCTACCGCGACCAGCTGAGTCGGCCCGGTGTGCTGTTCGTCCACATCGACGTCCCTCGCGCCGAGCTGGAGCGGCGACTGGCCCGGCGCCAGGGGCACTTCATGCCGGCCAGCCTGCTCGACTCCCAGCTCGCCACGCTGGAGCCGCCGGCGTCCGATGAGGACGCGCTCACGATCCGCTCTGACGACCTCAGAGCGGACGTGGGGCGGATCGCTGCCGTGGTCAGCTCGCGCGCTCGCGATCGCTGATCGCCTCGATGCCGGCCAGCAACGCGCTGATGCCGAAGGCGAAGCGCTCGTCGCCATCAGGACCGCTCATCGAGCCAGCCAGCGAGGACAGCACCGGGTACTGGCCGGCCGGAAGCGCGCCGAAGAAGGTGTGCACCTGGTCGTAGTACTCCTCGACGGCCTCGGGTGTCATCCCTGAGTTCACGAACAGGCCATCCTCGAACGCGAAGGCGCAGACATACAGAAACGTCTGATCCAGTCCCAGTGCGATCGCTCGATCGGTGAGCCCACCGGCGCGCAGGGTGGCGCAGAGTACCTCGGCGGCGCGTAGGGTCTTGACGCTCGTCGGGACTCGGCCCATGCCGGCGAGCGCTGCATCGCGGTGTGAGGTGAGAACGCGCCGCAGGCCGTCGAGCATCTCGAAGGCCTGCTCGCGCCAGCGCTCCGGATCGGGCTCGGGAAGCTGTACCTGCCCCACCAGTTCGTCGAAGATCAGCTCGAGCAACTGCTCCTTGCTCGAGACATATCCGTACAGGGACGCGACACCGACTCCAAGGCGATCAGCCACCTGTCGCATCGCCAGCCGCTCGAAACCCGACTCGTCGAGCACGTCGATCGCGGCGGCGACGATCACATCCGCTGACAGGCCTGACCGTCGCGATGCACGGCCCCCTTCCGGCGAGGGGCGGCGCGGTGCGGGAGGCAGATGACTTGACGCCGGCATCGGGCCAGTGTATAACAAGCGGCGTTCCGAACATCGTTCGGAACGTGCGTCGGCATATTGCTTCAGAAAGTCGGAAAGGACCAGATGACAGCCATCACCAGTCACCCGAAGCGGTGGGCGATCCTCGCGCTCGTGCTCGCAGCCGAGTGCATGGACATGCTCGACGGGACGATCGTCAATGTCGCCGCCCCCACAATCCACGACGACCTCCATGCGAGCGCCTCGGGGCTGCAGTGGATCGTGAGTGGGTACGCGCTCGCGTTCGCCATCTCACTGATCACAGGCAGCCGGCTGGGCGACATCTACGGCCGTCGGCGGCTGTTCCTGATCGGCTCGATCGGTTTCGTCCTGGCCTCGGTCGGTTGCGGACTGTCAGACAGCGAGTCGATGCTGATCGCCTGCAGGCTGGCCCAGGGCACCGCGGCCGCCCTGCTCGTACCTCAGGGCCTGGGGATCATCCGCAGCGTCTTCGCTCAGGACGAGCAGGGCTCGGCGTTCGCCGCGTTCGGGCCGGTGATCGGCCTATCGGCCATGCTCGGGCCGATCATCGGCGGCGCGTTGATCGGCGCCAACCTGCTGGGAACGGGCTGGCGGCTCGTGTTCTTCATCAACCTGCCGCTGGGCCTGGTGGCCGCGATCGGTGCGGCCAGGCTTATGCCGGAGTCGCGCCTTGCGCACAGCCCCCGGCTAGATCTCGTGGGCAGCATCCTGGCAGCCCTTGGGATGGGCTTGCTGGTTTATCCGCTGATCCAGGGTCGGAGTGCCGGCTGGCCGGCATGGACGTTCCTGATGCTGGCGGCCAGCCTGGCCGCGTTCGGAGCGCTGGTGGTGTGGACCAGGCACAGGCGGAAGTCCGGTCGGGACCCGCTCGTCGAGCCGACGATCTTCGCGCACCGCGCCTACGTTGCAGGCATCGCCAGCCTGACCGTGTTCTTCGCGTGCATGAGCGGAGTCCTGCTGGTGATGACGCTGTTCCTTCAGTTCGGCGCGCACTTCACACCGATCCACGCCGGACTCACGATGGCTCCCCTGGCACTCGGTTCGGCGCTCGGCGCCGTGCTCGCCGCAACATTGCTGGCGCCGAAGCTCGGCCGCACCGTGCTCCAGGTTGGAGCTTTGGCGATGGCGGCTGGTGTGTTCTGGCTGCATCAGGTGGTCGCGGCCCACGGTTTGGATGTCAACACCCTGTCCATGGCCGGCCCGGAGGTTTTGATGGGCCTGGGGATCGGCATGCTGGTGGCACCGCTGTTTGACTTCGTGCTTGCAGCGGTGACCGACGCAGAGGTCGGCTCCGCCTCCGGCGTCGTGAACGCCGGCCAGCAGCTGGCCGGCGCGATCGGCGTGGCTGCATTGGGGACGATCTTCTTCTCAGCGCTCGTCCATGGCGGTTACGTCGTCGCGATCAACCATTGCCTGGTGGTGGTGATCGCCGCGATGCCCGTCCTGATCGTGCTGACCCGGCTGCTGCCCGCGCACGCTCGCGATCAGGAGGCAACTGGCGGCGATCACGATGCAACCCACCGAAATCAGGAGGCCACAACCCCAGATCCCGGAGCCCCGTTGGCGGCGGCGCGCACCCTCAGCTCGCAGTCCGATGCAGTTTGCAGTTGAACAGTGCGACGTGCGCGCATACGCTGGGCGACATGGACAAGGTGGTGGGTTCAGCTGCTGCGGCTATGGCCCAGGTCGGCTCCGGCGCGAGGCTGGCGGTTGGTGGTTTCGGGCTCTGCGGGATCCCGTCGGTTTTGATCGGGGCGCTGCTGGCGTCGGGCGTCGATGAGCTTGAGGTTGTCTCCAACAATGCTGGTGTCGACGATTGGGGCCTTGGGCTGCTGTTGGGCGCTGGGCGGTTGCGGCGGGTGGTGGCCTCGTATGTGGGTGAGAACAGGGAGTTCGCGCGCCAGTATCTGGCCGGTGAGCTTGAGGTTGAGCTGACACCGCAGGGAACGCTGGCTGAACGGATGCGCGCCGGTGGGTCTGGGATCGCCGCGTTCTTCACCCGCACCGGGGTCGGCACACAGGTCGCCGACGGTGGCTTGCCGTGGCGTTACGCGGCTGACGGGACGGTGCTGGTGTCCTCCCCGGCCAAGCAGATACAGGAGTTCGATGGGGCCGAGCATGTGCTCGAGCGTGCGATCATCGCTGACTTCGGTCTGGTGCGAGCGTGGAAGGGCGACCGTCACGGCAACCTCGTCTACCGCGCCGCGGCCCGGAACTTCAACCCGTTGGCGGCGATCTGCGGCCGGGTGACGATCGCGGAGGTCGAGCACCTGCTCGAACCAGGTGAGCTTGACCCCAACGAGATCCATACCCCCGGCGCATACGTTCACCAGGTGCTCGAGCTCACAGCTGAGCAGGCGGCGGAGAAACGGATCGAACGGGTGACGGTCACCGAGGCCAAAGACTGATGCCGTGGACCCGCGAACAGATGGCCGCGCGTGCCGCGGCCGAACTTCAAGACGGTGACTACGTCAACCTCGGGATCGGCCTGCCCACGCTCGTCCCCAACTACGTCGCCGACGACGTCGAGCTGGTCCTCCAATCAGAGAACGGGATCCTCGGCACCGGCCCCTACCCAGCCCCGGATCAGGTCGACCCCGACCTGATCAACGCCGGCAAGGAAACGGTCACGATCCGGCCCGGCGCGAGCTTCTTTGACTCCGCGACCAGCTTCGGAATGATCCGCGGCGGCAAGATCGACGCCGCGATCCTCGGCGCGATGCAGGTATCCGCCGCCGGCGACATCGCCAACTGGATGATCCCCGGCAAGATGGTCAAAGGCATGGGCGGCGCGATGGACCTGGTCCACGGCGCCAAACACGTGATCGTGCTGATGGAGCACGTCGCCAAGGACGGCAGCCACAAGATCGTCAACCAGTGCTCGCTGCCCTACACCGGCCGCAACGTCGTACAGCGCATCATCACCGACCTCTGCGTACTCGACATCACAGCCACCGGACTGAGACTGATCGAGCTCGCGCCCGAGGTCACCATCGACGAGCTCCGCGCCAAGACCGAACCACCCGTCGCGGTCGACTGAACGCTCTCGTCAACTCGCGAACTGAACCGCCTGCGACGTCGAATGGCGACCTGGCGTCCGCTCTCAGAGCTGGCGCGTCAGGCCCCGCTCGGCTGCGACGGTCGCCGTCGCGGCGGCCCGTTCTGCTCGCGCGAGGTACTCGTCGTTGGCACGGGTGAGCAGGTTGACCGCGACCAGGTGCCGACCCGTGCTGCTGGCGGCCTGAGCCAGCGCCGCTGCGCCGGCGGCATCCGGCGCCAACTCCGGCCGTCCGTGATCGCAGATCTCCGCCGCCAGCAGCGCCACGTCCGCAGCCACCTCAGCCATCCGCAGCGGCGCCAGCGCGGCTGCATCGAGCGCCAGCGCGAGCGCCTCGCGCCGGCTCGGGTCGGCATCCAACAACATGGCTCTGGCGTGCAGGTAGGCGTCGGCGCAGGTCTGGGCGAGCGGCGCCGAACGCCGTCTGAGCACGTCCGCCTGCGCAAGCGCACCCGCCGCGCCGTCCCAATGCCCGGCCGCCGAGCGCGCGCAGGAAACGACCAGGGCCGCGGCGAGCGCCACCACCACACCACAGCTCGCGCCACTCCCCACGTTCAGATCCTCTGACTCCAGACGTTCGAGCAGCTCTCGAACGGTGAGATCGAGGAGATCGTGCTCAGCGGGCCCGTGAGACGTCGCCATCCGCCTCTGTGGCGCCCAAGCCCGACAGCCGCCGTGCCCTGAGCCGACCAAGCGTCGGGCTCGGGTCGAAATCGTGCCGGGCCATCGGCAGCTGCTGGGCTGCTTCGATCCAGCCGGCGGGGACGGGCGACAATGCGCCGATCAGGTCCGCAATATCGTTGATTCGTTCTTCCGGATTACCGGTCATTGACAACAGGACGAATTAGCAGGCAGAAATCTTCCACGTCAGGCCTTCACCTTCGTTCTTGCATGATCCTGCCCGGTGGTGCTCGCCGTTCCATCGAGCGCCATCCGCAGCCTGACCAGGCAGCGAGAGATGCGGCTGGCGATCGTTCCCGCGGCGATCCCAAGCGCCTCGCCGATCACACTGTAGCTCTGATCCTGCGCAAAGAATCGGTCAAGGATCTCCTGACAGCTTTCCGGCAGGGTCGCCATCGCCCGGTGGACGTCGAGCGCAAGATCGATCCGCTCGAGTTCGGCATCCGGCTCGGCCCGCTCGGGCAGCTGGTCCAGTGCCTCGAGGCGCCGTAGCGTGCGCAGCCGGTCGATCGCCAGTCGCCGTGTCGTCTGCGCGATCCACGGTCTGATCGCCTCATCGTCTCGCAATGTGGCCAGGTGCACGTAGACCCGGGCGAACACGTCCTGAAAGACATCCTCGGCATCAGCCTCTGAGAGACCGTACGCACGGGTCGCGATCGCGTACACGTAGCGAGCGAAGCGCTCGATGAGCTCATCCCAGGCGCGCGTGTCCCCACCACGGCAGCTCGCAACCAGAGCGCCGTCGCTCAGCCCGGATGGGTGGCCCTCAGGCCCTGCCTCAGACTCCATGTGGTTACTGACCCCCTGCTGCTACTGCTCGCTGCAGATTAGCGAGGAAATGTTCGGCACGGCGGGAAGATTGCCGTTCACTTCTCCGTCTGGAGGTTGAGGCAAGAGACCACGAGCCGCCGATGATCGGTTCAGGGTCGCACGCTGGGGTGGGCGTGCAGCTGGGAACGGGGTTTGTGGGCTGGGCGGCAAGGCGGGCCGCCCAGCCCACAGCACATCGGGGCGCCCGGGTTCGAACCGGGGACCTCCTGCTCCCAAAGCAGGCGCGCTACCAGGCTGCGCCACGCCCCGCCAGCCGAAGTGTAAGGCTAGCGCCGGGATCGTTCGCCGCCCGCTAGCCTCCCGCGCATGGCCGAAGTCCAACCGCTGCACGCTCTGCATTACGAACTTGAGCGGACCGGCGGGCTGCAGCCCGTGGTCGCTCCCCCATATGACGTGATCTACCCCGAACTTCGCGAGCGGCTGCTGGCGCAGTCGCCCTACAACGTCGTCGAGGTTGATCTGCCCGTGGCCGCTGACGGTGGCGACCCCTACGCGCATGCGGCGGCTGTCCTCGCGCGCTGGCGTGCAGACGGCATCGTCGTCGCCGACGAGGCGCCGGCGATCTGGCCGCTCGAGCAGGATTACGAAGGTCCGGACGGTCGCGCTCGCACGCGCCGAGGCTTCCTTGCGCGAGTACGGATCGAGGACTACGGTCCCGGCCGGATCCGGCCACACGAGCGCACTCACCCCGGTCCGCGCGAGGATCGCCTACGGCTCACACGAGCGACGAAGACCAACCTCTCGCCGATCTTCGCGCTGTTCTCTGACCCGGAGGCCAAGGCCTGGCACGCGCTCGAAGCGGCCACGAGCCCGACCCCGTGGGCGGAAACGGTCGATCCTGACGGAACCGTGAACCGCCTCTGGCGCGTCGAGGACTCGGATGCGATTGCCGCCGTTCAGAATGCCGCAGGCGGTGCCGAACTGCTGATCGCAGATGGCCATCACCGGTACGAGACCGCGCGCGTCTACGCCGAGGAGATCGGTGGAGAGGGGCCGCACCGCTACGTCCTGATGTGCCTGGTCGCGCTCGAGGATCCCGGCCTGACCGTATTCCCGACCCACCGGCTGCTGCGCAATCTCAGCGATGATCGGCGCCGCGCCCTGCGCCACGCGATCGAAGCCGAGTTCACCATGACCCCCCTCGAGGCGGTCGACGAGCTGCCGCCCGCAGAGAACGATGAGCTCGCGATCGGCTTCATCGATGCCCGCGAGCGTCAGCCGTTCCGCCTGACGCTCCGGAATCAGGCCGTCGCCGACGCAGCCCTGCCGGACCGCTCGGAGCCCTACCGGCGGCTCGACACCGCCGTGGCCGAGGCTCTGCTCTTGAAGGGCGCGCTCGGAATGACCGACGATCAGATCGACCACCTCGACGGACTCGGCTACGCGCGCGATGACGCGCAGGCGATCGAGCAGGTGCTCTCAGGCGATTACGACGCCGCCCTGTTCATGGCGCCGACACCGGTGCATCGGGTGCAGGACGTCGCCGCCTCCGGAGAGAGCATGCCGCCCAAGTCGACGTACTTCGTCCCGAAGGTGCCGACCGGACTGCTGTTCAACCCGCTGACTGATTGAGCCTGTCAGTTGGGCGGTGAGCGCAATCCGATAAAGGCGACCGCCCGCCGCTCCGGCCCCGGGATCTGGACCCATCAGATCGACATCCGTGACCACCAGCTGGTGGTCGACGAGCCCGTGGCCATGGGTGGCTCCGATGCTGGCCCCGCCCCACAGGAGCTTCTGGCGGCGAGCCTCGCCTCATGCACCGCAGTGACACTCGAGATGTACGCCGAGCGCAAGGGCTGGGATCTGCAGGAGATCGCGGTCTCGGTCGAATTCAACGCGCCTGAGCGCGACCAGCCGACGCGCTTCAAGATGACCTTGGAACTCCCGGCAGGCTGCACCGAGGAACAGCTTGAGCGTTTGCGGGCGATCGCCGGCAAATGCCCCGTGCACCGTGTGCTCGAGGGAGAGGTCCTGTTCGAGTACGCGGTCACCACCGGCTGAAAGGGCCGTTGGGAAGCTCGCGGCTCATATAGTCAGAGCGATGACGAAGATCACCGCGTCGGTCAGGGACGATCTGAGCAGTCGCTTGCTGGATCCTGTCCGGGCTGCGGAGATCGAGATCCGAGCGACCGTTCAGGCGGCGGTACTGGTTCCGCTCCACGTCCAGGATGGGGTTCTGCACGCCGTCTTCACAGAACGCCACCATCAGCTTCCGCGCCATGCGGGGGAGATCTCGTTTCCGGGCGGGCGTCGCGACCCTGAGGATGGCGACCTGGTCGCAACCGCGTTGCGTGAGACCCATGAGGAGCTTGGTCTGCCGGCCAAAGCGGTTGAGGTGATCGGCGCACTGGAACCGACTCCCACCGTCGTCTCCGGTTACGCGATCTATCCCTTCGTCGGACTCGTTCCGAGCGGATTCCGTTGGATCCCCAGCGACAGCGAGGTCGCAGCCGTCATCGACCTGCCGCTGCCGCTGGTGGCAGCTGGGTACGAACGCCGGCGGATGCTGCGGCGCGGCGTCGCGATCCACACTGACGCCTACATTGCCGACGGACACATGATCTGGGGCGCGACCGCGCGGATCGTGTCCGACCTGCTCGAGCGGCTCGATGGAACGCTGGGAGCAGCCGCGTAGGGCAGGCGATGCGCGCCGCGGTCCTCACCGAGCAGGGCGCGCCGCTGCAGCTGCGCGAACTCGCTGACCCGGAGCCCACAGCCGCTCAGATTCGGCTCACCGTCCGCGCGTGCGCTGTCTGCAGGACCGATCTCCACCTGCGTGACGCTGAGATCGATGCGCCCAGGCTGCCCGTGGTGCTCGGACACCAGATCGTCGGCGTCAGCGACGATGGCCGGCGCCTTGGTGTGCCCTGGTTGGGATGGACCTGCGGCGAGTGCAGGTTCTGCCGCTCCGGCCGGGAGAACCTGTGCGTGCGCGCCCGGTTCACCGGCCGTGACATCGACGGTGGCTTTGCGCAGTGCACGGTTGCCGATGCGCGCTACTGCTTCACGTTGCCTGCAGAGCTGAGCGACGAGCAGGCCGCCCCGCTCCTGTGCGGCGGCCTGATCGGGTATCGCGCCTTGGTGATGGCCGGCGACGCTGCGCGGATCGGGCTGTACGGATTCGGCTCAGCGGCGCACATGATCTGTCAGGTCGCCGTGCATCAGGGACGCGAGGTGTTCGCGTTCGTCCGGCCCGGGGACGGTCGTAGCGCGCAGTTCGCAAGGTCGCTAGGTGCCGCCTGGGCCGGTGCCAGCACGGAGCTTCCTCCCGAGCAGCTCGACGCCGCGATCATCTTCGCCTCCGACGGCAGCCTCATACCGCAGGCGCTGAAGGCGCTTGACCGTGGCGGCACGGTCGTCTGCGCCGGCATCCACATGTCTGAGATACCGCCGTTCTCCTACGACGACCTCTGGCAGGAGCGAGTGATCCGCTCAGTTGCAAACCTCACCCGCTCCGATGCTGAGGCGTTCCTGGCGCTGGCGCCACGCGTCCCGGTTCGCACGACCGTCAGCATCTACCCGCTCGACCGGGCCGAACAGGCCCTGGCGGACCTGCGCGCCGGCCGCTTCGAGGGGTCAGCGGTCGTGATCCCCGACTAGGCCGGCTGGACAGCACGAAGCTGTGGAAGAAGTAGGCAGAAACCTGCCTACTTCTTCCCGACCTAACGCAGGCCGCAGCTAACGGAACCGCAGCCAACGCAGACCGCAGACCGCAGACCGCAGACCGCAGCCAACGCAGACCACAGACCGCAGACCGCAGCCAACGCAGACCGCAGACCGCAGCCAACGCAGACCGCAGACCGCAGCCAACGCAGACCACAGACCACAGACCACAGACCGCAGACCGCAGACCGCAGCCAACGCAGACCACAGACCACAGACCGCAGACCACAGACCGCAGACCGCAGACCGCAGCTAAGCAGGCCGCGGTTACGGCAGGCCCGAGCCGCCGGTCGTCGACGTCCCGGCCTGCGTCGTGTCTGAGCCGGCGGTGGTGTCCGATGTCCCGGCCGTGGTGGTGGTGCCACCCAGGCCGGTCTCACCACCTCCGGTGGGCGTGTTGGTGGCAGCGGTATCCGAGGCTGAGCTCGAGCTCGAATCGGAACCGGCGGTGGCATCCTCTGAAGAGGTCGAATCGGCCGGCGAGTCGCTCGCGCTCGAGCTGTCCGTCGTGGTCGTGTTGCTGTTCGCGCTGGCGGTGGTCGACGCCGGCGGCGTCGCCTGGCCGGTCGTGGGCACGGTCAGCGGCGGCGCGCCGGTCGTATCCCCTGAGCCTGATCCGCCGCCTCCGCATGCGGCCAGCGCGAGCGCTGTCAGCACGGCCGCGCAGGCGGACGCGATCAGTCTCGAACGGTTGTGAGTTCTGGTGCGCAACGCGAACCGCTCCACAGGCTCAAGAAGGCCTAGCGGGCGACAGGATCCATCCGCTGCCCGCACCAGGGGCAGTCGAGCAGATCCTTCTGCGCCAGCTGGTCGCAGTGATTGCAGAACCGCAGGTTCTCGATCGCCCACGGCAGTTCAGACTCGGTCGGCGCCAACGGAAGCAGCTCCGCGATGACCTCCAGGCGCTCGCCCGTGTCCTTGTCGACGTACACCTTGTCAGGGTCGATCAGAAGGACTGACTCGCGCCCCGTGGACGGAGTCCGCATGCGGTATCTCTGGAGCGTCCTCATGCGCGTCAGTGGTGGTGATCCTCGGGCAGCTCGTCGACGTCACGACGGACATCACGGATCCATAGCCCGATCGAAACGACGAGGATGACGAAACCGAGCGCCGACCAGACCCACCAGATCGTGGTGCCGATCACCAGCAATGTGGTGCCGAACGCAACGACCAGCGGGATGATCGACCCACCTGGGAGGTGGATCTCCTCACCGGGCGGCGGCGCCGAGTCCGCCTCGACGGCGACCGGCTCAACGTGCTCTGATTCGACGGTGCTCATGGGTGCAGATAGATCGCAGCGACCATGAAGGTCGCCCCGAACATGAACGCGCAGATCGCCCCCGCGATCAGACCGGCACGGATGTTCTTGCGGGCAAGCTTCTTGTCCATCTGCCTCAATCCTACCTGTTTGGCTGGATGCCCGGGCCGCCCGCCTGACCGGGCGTCACAGCTTCACGTCCGCCACCATCGCGCCGAACAGCAGCGCAAGATACGCGAGCGAGTAGAGGTATAGGCGCAGCGCGCTTGCCCGATCCTTGCGCCGGTAGAGCACCACCGCGAGCGCGATGAAACCCAAGCCGAGGATGATCGACGCGACCAGGTACACGCCCCCAAAGGCCCCTGCGCAGAACGGCAACTGCGTGACCGCGTACAGCAGCAGCGTGTAAAGCAGGATCTGCTGGCGCGTCATCGCCTCGCCCCTGACGACGGGGAGCATCGGCACGCCCACCTCGGCGTATTCGTCCTTCATCAGCAGGCTGAGCGCCCAGAAATGCGGCGGCGTCCAGTAGAACACGATCGCGAACAGGTACACGGCGGTCCATGACAGCGAACCATGAACGGCCGCCCACCCGACCAGCGGCGGCATCGCTCCTGCCGCACCGCCGATCACGATGTTGTGCCAGGTCCGGCGCTTGAGCCAGACGGTGTAGACACCCACATACCCGACGAACCCCGCGAGCGCCAGGCTCGCCGCGAGCACGTTGAGCGTCAGCGACATCAGCACGAATGAGCCGAACGCCAGCGCACAGCCGAAGATCAGGGCAGCACGCGGCGACACGCGACCCGCAGGGATCGGTCGTGACGCCGTGCGCGTCATCTGCGCATCGATGTCGCGGTCATACCAGTGGTTGACGGCTCCGGCGCCGCCCGCCGACATGTAGCCGCCGACACAGGTCAACGCGATCTTCCCCACTGAAGGGCTGCCCGCGATCTCCATCGTCGTGATCGTCGTGAACAGCAGCAGCGACTGGACCTTCGGCTTCGTCAGCTCGACGTAGTCCGAGATCACCTGCCGCGCGCGTGAGGAGGCGGCGACGGGCGGAGTCGCGCTGAAAGACGAGGTGCTCACGACCCGCCTAGCTTATCGGCGGCGACGTCAACCGCGCGTTGGCACGCCGCACGAGCGACCGAGGAAAACCCAGGCGCTGCCTATACCCGCGCAAACTGCTCCGACCCGCCGGTCTTCTGAAGCTGGCCGGTCTGAGCCTCGACCTCGAGCCGGATGTCGCGCATCGGCTCGACCGAGCGAACCCTGGGAACCGAGTCGAAGTTGTTGACCGGCGGCGGTGACGTCGTGAACCACTCGAGCGTGTTGGCCTTCCACGGGTCAGGCCCGGCGATCTTGCCGTTCTTGTAGCTGGTCACGAAGTTGTAGACGGACATCAGGATGCCCAGCGCGAGCATGTAGGAACCGATCGTGGAGATCAGGTTGTAGGTCGACCAGCCCATACCCGGCTGGTAGGTGTAGATCCGTCGCGGCATCCCGGAGAGGCCCAGCGCGTGCTGGACGAAGAAGGTCAGATTGAAGCCGACGAACGTGACCCAGAATGACGCCTTGCCGAGTCGTTCGCTGCACATCCGCCCGGTCATCTTCGGATACCAGTAGTAGGTGCCCGCCATGATCGTGAAGACGGCGCCGCCCATCAGCACGTAGTGGAAGTGCGCCACCACGAAGTAAGTGTCGTTGAGCTGCCAGTCGACCGGGAAGGTGGCGAGGAAGATGCCGGTGATGCCACCGATCAGGAAGACGATGATGAAGCCGACCGCCCACCACATGGAGGCGGTCATCACGAGCGAGCCACGCCATAGCGTCGCCGTCCAGTTGAAGATCTTGACGCCGGTCGGGATTCCGATCAGGAACGAGCTCAGCATGAAGAACCCGAGCACCACGAGCGGCATCGGCGCCGTGAACAGGTGATGCGCCCAGACCAGGGTCGCCAGAAACGCGATCGTGATCGTCGACGCGGCGATCGCCTTGTAGCCGAAGATCGGCTTGCGGGCGAACACCGGGATGACCTCGGAGATGATCCCGAAGCCCGGCAGGATCATGATGTAGACCTCGGGGTGTCCGAAGAACCAGAACAGGTTCTCCCAGAGCACCGGCGAGCCATGGTTGGTCGGGTTGAACCAGTGAGTCCCGAAATGTCGGTCGGTCAGCAGCATGGTGACCGCCGCGCCCACGACCGGCAACGCGATGATCAGCAGCACCGCGTAGATCAGGACCGACCAGATGAACAGCGGCATCCGCCCCCACGTCATCCCCGGAGCGCGCATGTTGACGATCGTTGCGTAGAAGTTGATCGCGCCGACAAGCGAGGAGATGCCGGTGAGGTGGATCAGGAAGATCCACGCGTCCTGGCCACCGCTCGGCGAATACTGGATGCTGGAGAGCGGCGGGTAGCTCCACCACCCGGCTTCCGGCGGATGCCAGAACAGGGACGCGTAGAACACGATCCCGCCCATCAGCAGCAGCCAGAAGGACAGTGCGTTCAGCCGCGGGAAAGCCATGTCGCGTGCGCCGATCATCAGCGGCACGAAGTAGTTGCCGAACCCTGCCATGACCGGCACCACGAACAGGAAGATCATCGTGGTTCCGTGCAGCGTCAGCAGCTCGTTGTAGTGCTCGCCGCTGATCAGCGTGTTGTTCGGCACCGCCAGCTGCGAGCGCATCAGCAACGCCTCGACGCCCCCGAGCATGAAGAACACGAACGTCAGGACCAGGTACATGATCCCGATCTTCTTGTGGTCGGTGGTCAGCACCCAGTCGAGCCACAAACGCGACTTCCGCGGCCGCACGACCTGGTGGCGGAGGATCTGGGGGACCGGGCGAATCGGCTGCTCGACAGTGGTGGTGCTCATGTGACTCGAATCCGCTCGTCTAGAAGTTGCCGCTCGGCGTCAGGATGCCCTGCTTGATCAGATCTTGGCGGACAGCGCCGACCTGATTGTTCTGCTCGTGGATCAGCTGCGTCTGCTGTTTCAGCCATGCCGTGTACTGAGCCGGCGTGACCACCTTCACGAGCGCGGTCATGAACGCGTGTTGACGACCGCACAGCTGTGCGCACTGGCCGTGGTAGAGCTCGTTCGCATGCAGCGCCTTGAACCATGTGAAGGTGGTGTCTCCCGGCACCGCGTCGACCTTACCGCCGAGCGCCGGGACCCACCATGCGTGGACCACGTCGCTTGACTGGATCAGGAGATCCACCGTCACGCCGGCCGGCACCTCCATCTCCTGGTAGGAGTACGGGAGCTTGTTGATCCACGCCTGCTGGTTGCAGTCCTGGCCGTAGGTGTAGCGCCAGATGAACTGGCGCCCGGTGACGCAGATCGTCAGCTTCTTGCCATTGGGCGGGCTCGGCGCCGTCAGCGACGCGGACAGCACCGTGGCGGCGTTCGCGTCCGAGTCGGGCGGGTTGATTATGCTCGGCAGCTTGACGAACGTCACTGTGGCGATGATCACGAGGATCAGGGCGGCGGTCACAGTCAGGCCCAGCTCGAGCCGCGTGTTGCCGTGGATCTGCAGGGCCACAGGGTTCTTGTCGGCCCGGAACGCCCAGACCGAGTAGACGATGAAGCCCATCACGCCCAGGAAGACGATGATCGCGAGCACGAAGATGATGTCGTAGAGGCTGGCGATGCTGTTCGCGTTCGGCGACGCGCCCGACTTGAGCGTGCAGCAACGCGCCGACGCGCTCTGTGCAAGGCCCAGATACAGCCCCACAGCGACCACCGGGACGAACGCCAACCATCTGCCGCGTGCTCGCAGCGCGGCGCTGAGGATTGAACGAACGAGATTCACAGCGCGCTGCATCTTATAGAGGTACGAGGCAACCTGGTCGCAGCGGTAACAACACAAGCTCTTTCTATACTCCCCGCGCTTGCGACTGTCGAGGGCCATCCGAGGAACGGCGTGGGCGCTCGTGGCCGCGGGTGCCGCTGCTCCCGTACTCCGGCGCAGGCTGAATCTGCCCAAGGGACCGGTGCTTGCGACCGCGGCGGCAGCGCCTGTCGCCCTGTGCGTGGCCGCTCCACGCGGGCGGGCGCGCGATGTCGGCGTGTGCCTGTTGCAGATGCTCGCCTATGTGGCCGCCTACGAGATGCCGAACGATGATCCGCAGCGGCTGCGCGAGCGGGTGCACGTCGAATATCCGATCAGAATCGATCGCACGCTCGGTCTGGGAAAGATCCCGAGCGAGCGCCTGCAGGCCTGGTTCTCCCACGATGGCGAGGTCACCAAATTCGAGCGGGCATTGATCTGGAGCCACTGGGCCTGGTTCGCGGTCCCGCACCTCGCCGTTGCCTATGTCGCGGTGCGCCGGCCGAAGCAACTGGGCACGGCCGCGGCGCGCATGTACGCGGTGTTCGACCTGGGTGCCGTCGTCTACTGGAAGCTGCCGACGGCCCCGCCCTGGTGGGCCGCTGCGCACGGCCAGCTCGAGGAGCTCGACGGCCAGGTCGAGATCGGCGAGTTCGGGCGGCGCAACGACATCAGCGGCGCGCCACTGCCGGTGCGACGCATCATGCTGGAGTACGGCGAACGCTTCTGGGGCAGCCGCTGGAACGGCATGTACGACGTCCTGGGAGGCAATCCGCTGGCCGCAATGCCGTCGCTTCACTTCGCAACCTCGCTGATGGCTGCGCGGCTGCTGTCCGAGGTGGATCCTGTCGCCGGTGCTGCCGGCTGGGCCTACGCCGGTACCCTGGGACTCGCACTGGTCTATCTGGGCGAGCACTACGCAGCAGATCTGATCGCCGGCGCCGCGCTGGCTGAAGCCGTGCACCGCAGCGCCCGACCGGTGACGCCGGCCGTGCACGTCCTGACCGCAATCCTGCGCCGACTCCGCACGCTGGCCGAGAGCTGATGGCCGAAGAACGCGAGACTGAGCGGGTCTCGCCTGCTGCCGGCCCGCTGGCCGGCAGCGACGCTGAGGCCGGTGCAGAGGTCGGCGCAGCTGGCCAGTCGGACGACGCCACCGCCGCCCAGCTCAGCACCGGTCCGGAGCAGATGCCGCGCGTGGTGGTCACGCGCGGCCGCGTGATCGCCTCGGTGCTGTTCGTCGTCGGGATCGTCGCATTCCTGTACTTCGGACTGCCCAAGCTCGTCGGCTTCAGCGCGAGCGTCAAGCGTCTGCGCGAGGGCAACGCCTGGTGGCTTGCCGGCGCGGCCCTGCTGGAGTGCCTCTCGTTCGGCGGCTACATCATTCTGTTCCGGGCTGTGTTCGTGCAACGCACCTCGCGAATCAATTGGAATGCCAGCTACCAGATCACGATGGCGGGCCTGGCCGCGACCCGGCTGTTTGCGGCCGCCGGCGCCGGTGGGATCGCACTGACGGCCTGGGCGCTGCGCCGTTCGGGAATGGAGCCGCGGCTGGTGGCCTCGCGGATGATCGCCTTCATGGTTCTTCTCTACGGCGTCTACATGGGCGCCCTGGTGATCGACGGCCTCGGCCTCTACCTGAATGCGTGGCCCGGCCCCGCGCCGTTTGCGATCACGATCGTGCCGGCGATCTTCGGCACGTCCGTGATCGCGATGTTCGTCGGCATGTCACTGCTGCCGCGTAACTTCGATCAGATCATCGCCGCTGAGGTCCGCGGCGATGGCTGGAGCAGCCGCCTCGCCCGCCAACTCGCGACGATCCCAAGCGCCACGGGGACCGGGATCCGCACCGCCATGGCGCTCTTGCGCGCCGGCAATCCGGGGCTCCTGGGTGCGGTCGCGTGGTGGGGCTTCGACATCGCGACGCTGTGGGCGTGCTTCCACGCGTTCGGCTACTCCCCGCACAAGGGTGTGATCGTGATGGCGTACTTCGTCGGCTGGATCGCGAACACCTTGCCGCTGCCCGGTGGCCTCGGCGGCGTCGAGGGCGGCCTGATCGGAGCGTTCACGGCGTTTGGCGTGAACGTGCAGGCGGCTGTGGTGGCGGTGCTCGCCTACAGAGCATTCTCGTTCTGGCTACCGACGATCCCGGGCGGCATCGCCTACATCCAGCTGCGTCATACCGTCCGTCGTTGGGCCGAGCAGGACGAGCACTCGCAGCCCGCCTGGGAGGCCGGCGCAGGTCCTCCGCCCTATACTTAGTGAAGTGACTGAGACCCCTTACGAGAACGTGGTGATCGTCGGCAGCGGCCCGGCCGGCTACACCGCTGCGCTCTACACCGCGCGCGCCAATCTGAATCCGCTCGTGATCGAGGGCTTCGCGTGGGGCGGCCTGCTGCAGCAGACGACCGACGTCGAGAACTTTCCCGGCTTTCCCCAGGGCATCATGGGACCGGAGCTGATGCAGCAGATGCGCGATCAGGCCGAACGCTTCGGCGCGCGCCTGGAGACCGACGAGGCCACCCACATCGAGCTGTCAACCGACGGGGGCCTGCACAAGGTGTTCGTCGGAGACGACGTGCACCTGACACGCAGCGTCGTCCTGGCCATGGGCGCTCAGCACCGCAAGCTCGGGGCCCAGGGCGAGGAGTTGCTCTCAGGTCGCGGGGTCAGCTACTGCGCAACCTGCGACGCAGCCTTCTTCCGGGACGTGCCGACCGTGATCATCGGCGGCGGCGATTCGGCGATGGAGGAGGCGATGTTCCTGGCGAAGTTCGCCTCGAAGGTCGCTGTGATCCATCGTCGTGACGAGTTCCGAGCCTCCAGCATCATGCTCGAGCGCGCCCGCGCGGTCCCCAACATCGAGTTCCTCACCCCGTACACGATCGACGAGTTCCTCGCTGGTGAGAACGGCGCGCTCCGCTCCGCACGGCTGCGCAACACCGTCGATGGGTCGACGCGCGATCTGCCGATCGCGGGCGCGTTCATCGCCGTTGGCCACTCCCCGCAGTCACAGCTGGTCGCAGGGCAGGTGGAGGTCGACGACAATGGTTACGTCGTCACCCAGGGCCGCTCGACGCGGACCAACGTGACCGGTGTGTTCGCAGCCGGCGACCTGGTTGACCACACCTACCGCCAGGCGGTCACGGCAGCCGGATCCGGGTGCCAGGCAGCCCTGGATGCCGAGTGGTATCTACGCGACACCCCGGCGCCGACGGCGCCTGGTGACGTGGTCGGCGCCGAAGCCTAGCGACCCGATCTGAGTGAGTTGCCGCGCGCTGCGCGGCAGTGCCTACCTACGACGCAGCTGGCTGCTGAAACCGAGCGGCGTGGTGACCTCGAGCGCGGAAAACTCGATCCGGGTGCCCGGGAAGCTGCAGCTGTAGTTGGACAGCTGGCCGATCAGCATCTGCGCGAGGTTGGCGGAGGCCGCGGTGTTGCAGCTGACGGCACCGGTCGTGGTCGACTTCAGCGGTGAGCGACTCTGCGCGTATGAGAACTTCGACGTATCCAGCTCGAACGACAGCACCGGCGCCCAGGTCGGGATCGTCAGCGCCAGGATCTCCCCGCGAACGACCGGCAGCGGCGAGACCAGCGGGAACTCCGCCACCTGGCCGAGCGACGGGCGCAGCTTGAAGATCTGGGACTGGGCCGCGACACGATAGGCGGGCACCTTCGAGCTGCCCGTCTGTCGCAGGACCGTGAGCTCCGCCTCAGGAGGACCTCCGTAGACCTTGTTGAGGTACGCAAGGTCCTTCGCGGTCACGGTGTTGGTGCCGGCCAGGCCGAGCGAGAATGAGACGATCTCACCCGACTGCTTGATCTGCGTCGGATTGACGGCACCGTCACGGCGCTTCTCGTACGCAGTCACCTGCGTCAGCACGATCTTGCAGTTCGTCCCCTGTGCGTCAGACGGACATGTGGGAGAGATCAGCGGGCTGGCCGTGACCCCCACCTGGAGGTTCGCCGCGGAGGCGAGAGCTGGCAGAGTCAACGCGGCCACAACCGTGGCCGCCAAGATCGAGACGGCGCGTTTCATACTGCCATTGAACACGAGACGCGCGTTCGAGTTGCGCGATTCGTTGCACGCAAGCGTTAGCGGCTCGTTACAGGGTGGCTCCGTGGCCACCCTGTAACGCGAGCGTTGACGCGACCCAGATCGAGCTAGATCTTGGTTACGCTGACTGCCTTGGGGCCCTTCGGGCCGGCCTCCTCTTCATAGGAGACCTTCGAGCCCTCGGCTAGGGACTTATAACCGTCACCGTCGATGCCGCTGAAATGAACGAAAAGGTCCCGGCCGCCGTCGTCAGGCGTGATGAAGCCGAAGCCCTTGTCGTCGCTGAACCACTTAACGGTTCCCGTTGCCATGTGTTGAATCCCCTTCGGCGCTGCTCGCGATAGTCGCCGGGCGCCCCTGTGGCGCCCGGACAGATAAAGCAAACCGTATCAAGACCTAAATGGCGACCCAACAAATGTCCAGCCATCGGCGCGCTGAATTCTGTTGAGAAAGACCCGCGCGGCCGCCCGCCCACCCCGCTCAGCTGTGGCTCGGGACGTTTACCGTCAGATCTGACGCATTACGTCCCGAGCTTCGGCTCGTGGACGGCTCGGCTCGTCTTCGGCGCGCTCAGCCGGTCGACGCTCTCAGCTGCTCCGCGGCCGCGGCGATCTGCTCGCTGTCGCCCGGCACCGGGTCCCATGGCAACCTCAACGGATCGCCCGCGTAGCGTGGGATCACGTGGATGTGAAAATGAAAGACGGTCTGCCAGGCCTCGGGCCGGCAGGAGTTGATCAGGTTGACGCCATCGGCGTCGAGCCGGTCGCGGACGCTCAGCGCAACCCGCTGAGCGGCTCTGGTCACCGCGTCGAGCTGCTCGGGCTCGATCTCCCAGAGGTCGGCCGCGTGACGTTTGGGGATCACCAGCACGTGGCCGCGTGTGGCCGGCGCGATGTCCATGAAGGCCAGCGTGTGCTCGTCCTCTGCCACGATCTGCGCCGGGATCTCACCCGCCACGATCTTGCAGAAGATGCAGTCAGCGACCATCGCCCCAGACTACCGGTCCCGCTCTGATCCGCGCGCGCCATCCGGGTCCTGCGCAAGCCATTCGCGCGAGTGTGCAAGCAGCTGCTCCCGGGTCTCGATCTCGCCGGCGTAGGACGCCTCTGTCAGTTCGGCCAGCAGGCGTCCGAGCTGCGGCCCCTGCTCGATCCCCACCGCCCTCGCCAGCTCGTCGCCGGCGATCGGTGGCCGCGGCGGCTGTCCGTGCCAGGCGAGTGCGTCACGCAGGATCTCACGCGACAGCCCTAGGTGAAGCTCCACCGCCTGCTCGGAGTTCCGTCCGAGCGTTGACAGGCGATCGGCGACGCTCAGCACGGTCACGTCCACCTCCACCGGTTCGCATGCCGCCAGGTAGCCGTAGATCGCTCGGGGCGTGAGCGGCCGTTCATGCACCAGGAACCCAAGTCGCAGGTGGTGGCGCGCGAGCGCCGCGACGTGACTCGTCAGACGCTCGCTGGCACGCAGCCGGGTGAGGATCTCGCCGGTCAGCTGGGCGCCCACCCGGTCGTGCTCGAAGAACGTCACCCGACCGCTGTCGGCAACCGCGCGGGTACGGGACTTGGCGATGTCGTGCAGCAGCGTGCCCAACCGCAGCGCCTGCCAACGCGTCATCTCGTTGGCCAGCGGCTCGGACATGACGGCGCTGACCTCGGCCCCGAGCTGGTCGCCGAACGTCGCGGCCGGGTCGCGCTCGAGCTCGATCGCGGCCCGCAGTGTCGCGATCGTATGGTCGTAGACGTCGAGGTGGTGGTAGTCGCTCTGCTCGAGACCTCGAAGCGCTTCCAGCTCCGGCAGCACCGCCGCCGTCGCCCCGAGTTCGCTGGCGAATGCGATGCCGTCCGCCGCCCTGCCCGTCGCCAGGATCAGCCTGAGCTCGGTGAACACGCGTTCCTGCGCGACCTCCGCCAGCTTCGGCGCAGAGGCCGCCGCCAGACGCCTGGTCGCCTCCTCGGTGTTGAAGCTGAGCTCGGCCGCGAGCCGCGCCAGCCGCAGGACCCGCAGCGGATCATCGCTGAACGCCTCGGGGCCGGCACTGCGCAGGCGATGGGCCTCGAGATCGGCGACGCCTCCCAGAGGATCTATCAGTTCGCCGGCGGGTGCATCGAGCTCGCGCGCGATCGCATTGATCGTCAGGTCGCGCCGGCGCAGATCCTGCTCGAGCGTCTCCCCCATAAGTGGCGTCAGGTCGACCTGCCAGTCCTGGTCGTGCGCACGCACCCGCCAGGCGCCGAACGCATCCGAGAGCTGGAACACGTGGCCGCCGGCGCGCCGTCCGAGTTCGCGCGCCAGACCCCGCGTGTCACCGTCGACGGCCAGGTCGAGGTCCGGGGTCTCGCGCCCCAGCAATCCGTCGCGCACCGCGCCGCCGACCAGCCAGGAGCGCCCGTGACGCGGCGCCAGCTCGACGAGCGCGGCCAGGGGGCCGCGCTCGGAACTCATGCGGGGCTCCCGTCGCGGTGGTACACGCGTGGCACCCGGCTCGAGATCATGCAGAGCACCTCGTAGCTGATCGTGCCGAGCCGGCGAGCGATGTCCTCGGCCGTCTGGCGCTCGTCGCCGTCGACGCCGATCAGGGTGGCGCGGTCGCCACCTCTGACGCTCGGCGTCGGGCCCACGTCGACCGTGACGTTGTCCATGCTGACCATCCCGCGTACCGGGTAGCGGCGCCCGCCGATCAGGACGTCGCAGTTGTTGGCGAGCGCACGTGGCAGGCCGTCTCCGTACCCGATCGGCAGCGTCGCGATGAAACTGTCACGGTCGGCGATGAAGTGGCGCCCGTAACCGGTGCTCTCCCCCGCCGCGATCGGTTTCAACGCCGCGACGTAGGAGCGCAGCGCCAATGCCGGTTCAAGGCCGTGCTCGCCGGGGTCACGGTTCATCGGGTCACCGCCGTACAGCGCGATGCCGGCACGCACCATGTCGAAATGGCTGGCCGGCTCGCGCAGAATCGCGGGACTGTTGGCCGCGTGCACGATCAGGTCGTTTCGCGCGAGCGCCCGAGCCTCGGCGACGAACGGATCGAAGATCTTCAGTTGGCTGGCGACGAACTCGTGATCGTCGTCGGCCGTCGCGAAGTGGGTCATGACCCCGGCCAGCTCGAGCTGCGGCGCGGCCGCGATGATCGCGCGCACCACCGCAAGCGCCTCGTCCGGCGCGCGGGTGCCGAGCCGGCCCAGACCGGTGTCGAGCTTGACGTGCATCCGCACCGGTTCGGCGTTGGCGGTGACGTGTCTGCGCACCAACTCGGCAAAGCCCTGATCCCAGACCGCCAACTCGGCCCGGGCCTCGAGCGCCCGTGGCAGCTCGTCCACGCTGACCGCCCCGAGGATCAGGATCGGCGTCTCCAGGCCAGCTCGCCGCAGCTCGGCGGCCTCCGATGCTGTCGCGACCGCCAGAAACGTCGCGCCTCCCCGGATCGCCGCGCGGGCCGACTGCACGGCACCGTGTCCGTAGCCCTCGGCCTTGACGACCGCGCACAGGCGTGTGTGCCGCCCGAGCCGCGAGCGCAGCAACGCAGCATTTCGCTCGATCGCGGCGAGGTTCACCTCGGCAACTGCCCGCAACGCCATCTCAGAGCTCCCAGCCATCCCTGGCCCGCGGCAGCGCGGCGATCACGTCGCTCGCGATCACTCCCTCGGGGCCCAGCGCCTGGGCGGCGAGTGCCCCTGCACGCAGATGCGTCGACACCGCCGCGCAGGCCGCCGTGAACGGGTCCACGCCCTTGGAGAGAAAGGCGCCGGCCACACCGGAGAGCACGTCTCCGGTGCCGGCGGTGGCGAGCGCCGGTACGCCGCCCGGACTCACGGCGACGCGACCATCGGCAGCCGCGATCAGCGTGTCGTCGCCCTTCAGCACGACTATCGCTTCGCAGCGCGACGCGGCCTCCCTGACATGCTCGAGCCGCCGCGCGTCGATCTCTGAGCTCGGCACGTCCAGCAGGCGCCCCAGCTCGCCCGCATGCGGCGTCAGGATCGTGGGGGCGCTGCGTCGTGCCAGCTGCTCAAGGCCGCCCTCAGCCGCATGGGCGTTGAGACCGTCCGCGTCCAGCACGAGCGGCAGATTCGCGTGCGTGGCCACGTCACGCGCGAACTTCTGGGCGGCGGGCAGGCGGCCGAGCCCAGGTCCCAGCACGAGCGCCTGGCTGCGGCCGGCCCGTTCGACCGCCAGCCGCGAAGCGCCGCGTCTGGGGCCCGTCTCCGGGTCATCCGGGATCTCGACCGTCATCACCTCGAGCAGTTTCGCGGCCAGGGCCGGTGCGACTGAGGCCGGAGCCGCGACCGTCACATATCCCGCCCCCGCGCGCGCGGCGGCCATCGAGGCCAGCACCGGAGCGCCGGTGAGCCCACGCGAGCCGCCGACCACCAACACGCTGCCGGCGCTGAACTTGGTGGAGCCCGCGTCGCGGCGCGGGATCGCGTCACGCACCCGATCGCCGATCAGGCCGACGGCGGGTGCCACCGGCTGATCATCGGCGGGGATCCCGATGTCGACCAGGTGCACGCTGCCGCTGTGGCGCTTGCCGGGCGCGATCCACAGCCCGGGCTTGGATGCGTGGAAGGTGACCGTCAGGTCGGCGATCACCGCTTGGCCGCTGACCTCCCCGGTCGAGCCGTCGACGCCGCTCGGGATGTCGCAGGCGATCACTCGCACGTGCGGGGCGGCGGCACGCGCTTGGTTGATCGCGGCGATCGCGCCCGCGATCGGCTCGCGCGGTATCCCGCTGAAGCCGGTTCCGAGCAGCGCGTCGACGATCCCCGCTGACCCGGCGAGGGCAGCGGAGGAGAGCTCGGCCTGATCCCCGGACAGCGCAAAGACGCTCACCTCCCGACCCAGCTCGCGCAACACGCGTGCGGCCACCTGGCCATCGCCACCGTTGTTGCCCTTGCCGCACACGATCGCGATGCTGCCGGTCGGGATCTGCTCGGCGCAGATCCTCGCGAGACCGGTCCCGGCCCGCTCCATCAAGGTCTCGCCGGAGATCCCCAGCGTCTCGATCGCCCAGCTGTCGAGCGCGTGCTGCTCCCCCGCGTCGGGCAGCGGTGTGAGCCAGCCGGGCAGGGTCATCGGCGACCTGCCGGCGTCACTCGACGGTGACTGTCTTGGCGAGGTTGCGCGGCTGGTCGACGTTGAGCCCGCGGCGACTCGCGACGAAATACGCGAGCAGCTGCAGCGGAATCACGGCCAGCAGCGGGTTCAGCATCCAGTGCGTGCGCGGCACGCGGATCAGCTCGTCACAGTGCTGCGCGATCTCAGTGTCGCCCTCGGTCGCGATGCCGATCACGCGCGCGCCGCGTGCGCGCACCTCCTGGATGTTGGAGACGAGCTTGTCGAGCACGGGCGAGGCTGTCGCGATCACCACCACCGGCGCCCCAGGGTCCAGCAGTGCGATCGGGCCGTGCTTCATCTCGCCGGCCGCGTATGCGTCGGTCGCGACGTACGAGACCTCCTTCAACTTGAGCGCCCCTTCAAGCGCAAAGGGCAACCCGGCGTTGCGGCCGAGATACATGAAGAAATCTCGGGATTGGACGTCCGCCGCGATCCGTTCGAGCTCGGTCGTGTCCGCTGCGAGCACCTCGGCGATCAGGTGCGGGAGCTGCTTGACCTCGAGGATGCGATCGGCCAGATCGGCCGTCGGCAGCGTTCCGCGCAACTCGGCCAGACGCAGCGCCACCAGGTAGAACGCGGCCACCTGGGTGACGAACGTCTTGGTCGCGGCGACGCAGATCTCGATGCCGGCGCGTGTATAGAGGACGCCGTCGGCATCGCGCGTGATCTGCGATCCCATCACGTTGGTGACGGCCAGCACCCGTGCGCCTCCGGACCTTGCGGTTCGCAGGGCTGCCAGCGTGTCGGCGGTCTCGCCCGACTGTGAGATCGCGATCACGAGGTCGGTCTCGTTCACGACCGGATTGCGATAACGGTATTCGGAGGCGATCTCGACATCCACCGGGATCCGCGCCCACTCCTCGATCGCGTAGCGGGCTGCGAGGCCCGCGTGATACGCGGTGCCGCAGCCGACGATCACGATCCGGTCGATGGTGCGCAGATAAGCCGTCGGTGATCGTGCCCAGGTCGCCCAGGTCGATGCTGTCGGGCTGCGCCGCGCGCTCACCGATCGTTTCGGCCACGGCGTCGGCCTGATCGTGGATCTCCTTCAGCATGAAGGTGTCGTAGCCGCCCTTCTCGGCGGTGTCGGCGTCCCAGTCGACCTCGCTGACCTCGCGCTCCAGAAGCTCGCCGCCGACCGTCATGAACTCGACGCCGTCAGGACGCAGCACCACGATCTCATCGTCGTTCATGTACTGAACCTGGTTGGTCTGGGCGAGGAAGGCCGGCACGGCGCTGCCGATGAACTGCTCGCCGTCTCCGCGGCCCACCACCAGCGGGCATTCCTTGCGCGCTCCGACCAGCACACCGGGTTCGTCGGCACTCATCGCGACGAACGCGTAGTGACCGTGGAGCTCACCGTAGGTGAGGCGAACAGCCTCGGCCAGGTCGCCGTCATAGTGTTTGGCGATCAGGTGCGCGATCACCTCTGCGTCGGTCTCCGAGGTGAACACCGAGCCGTGCGCGAGCAGGCTCTCGCGCAGGACGATGTAGTTCTCGACGATGCCGTTGACGGCGATGTGGACGCGGCTGTTGGTGCTGTAGTGCGGGTGGGCGTTGGCTTCGGTGACACGCCCATGTGTGGCCCAGCGCGTGTGGGCGATGCCGGTGCCCGGCTCGGTTTCGCCGTCCGGCTCGGGCTCGGGCTCGGGCTCGAGGCTGCTGACACGCCCGGCGTCGCCGGCCCCTGCGCCCGCGCCGACGAGCGCGGCGTCACGCTCGTCAATCGCCGCCTGCAGCCGGCTGAGGTTGCCGACCGCACGGATCAGATCGATGCGGTCTCCGTCCAGCACCGAGATCCCGGCGCTGTCGTAGCCGCGGTACTCGAGTTTCTTGAGTCCGTCGAACAGCAGCGGCCGTACGCGCCGCGGCCCGACGTAGCCGACGATTCCGCACATTGAGGCTTCGAGTCTACCCAGGCGCCCCCCGGCCGCTCGGCGATCGCCGCCCGATGCGGTCAGGGCGCGAGCTTCTGAAACAGCAGGTGATCGCGCCACTGTCCGTCCACGAACAGCAGGCCGCGTGCCAGGCCGATCTGCTCGAATCCGTTACGCAGAAAGGCCGTCTGAGAGGCGAGATTGGCCGGCTGAACACCCGCCTGAAGCCGATGCAATGCCATTTCGCCGAACGCCAGGCGACAGGCCAGTCCGATCGCCGCCGTGGCGATCCCACGTCGCCGCACCGCGCGATCGACGAGCAGTCCGACGTTGGCGCTCTCTGCCGGTCCGCGGACGATCTGCGTCAGGTTCAGGTCGCCCACCAGCACGTCGTCGACGACGATCACGAATGGGTGCAGGCCCGGGGAGGCATCGGCGACGCGGTGGCTGAGCGACCGCTTCACATCGTCTCGGCTGAACGCGTACGCACGCCGGGTTGCCGAACTCAGCCGAATGTCGTCGCGGTTGGCGACGCGCAGGTCAGCGAGCGCTTCGACGTGCTCGCTCCCGAGCGTGATCAGTTCGACTCCGTCCGCTCCCAGGCGCAGCGATCTCCTCCCCATAGGGAGGAAAACCTATAGAACAGAGCCATCGAGGTCACAAATGCCCGCCGGCGAACACTTTTGACCTCAGTGCTGGTCCTCATGGTTCAACCGCGGACGGACTCCCTAACCGAGCGCCCGCTCGACGACCCCTGAGAGCTGCTCGCTGACCTGATCGGTCTCCTGCTGGCTTGGCGCCTCGACCATCACCCGGACCAAAGGCTCGGTGCCGGACGCACGGACCAGGACGCGACCGCGTCCGTCGAGCGCCTCGCCCGCGGCGTCGATCGCCAACCTGACCTCCGCGGCCGCCATCGCCTCGTTGACCGCGTCGCGGCTGCGAGCACGGATGTTGACCAGCCGCTGCGGAAGCTTGCGCATCGCCTGGCGCGCACAGAGATCGGAACCGCCAAGCGCCTCGAGCGTCAGCAGCGCGCTGGCGATCCCGTCTCCGGACGGGCCGAACCCGAGGTCGATTATGTGCCCGGACTGCTCGCCGCCCAGGCGCCATCCACGTCTGCGCAGCTCCTCGTTGACGTAGCGATCGCCGACAGCCGTGCTGACGACCTCGATCCCCGCCTGGGCCATCGCGGTATGGAAGCCGTAGTTGGTCATCACGGTGACGGCGACGCCGCCGCCCTCCAGCAGACCCGCACGCTTGAGATGCACCGCGGCCAGCGCGACCAGCTCGTCGCCGTCGACGACACAGCCCGCGTGGTCGACGGCCAGCACGCGGTCGCCGTCGCCGTCGAACGCAAAACCGATGTTGTGGGAGCCACTCGTGACCTGCTCGGTCAGCCGGTCGACGTGCGTCGAGCCGACGCCGTCGTTGATGTTGCGCCCATCTGGCTGATCGGCGATCACCTCGACCTCCGCACCCAGACGCCGGAAGATCTCCGGAGCGACCTGGTAGGTGGCGCCGTTGGCGCAGTCCAGCAGCACGCGGATCCCGCTCAGGTTGAGGCTCTGGAAGCGGGTATGCAGTTCGCTCAGGTAGTCCTCAGCCGAGCCGCGCAGCTGCTGTATCCGCCCGATCCGGTCCGGCGGCCGCGCGGCAGTGTCCATCTGGTTCTCGATCGCGAGCTCCGTCTCGTCGGACAGCTTGAAGCCGTCGGCCGCGAAGAACTTGATGCCGTTGTCCTCGTAGGGATTGTGCGAGGCGGATATCACCACCGCAAGCTGCAGGCCGTGGCGGCGCACCAGCAGCGGCGCGGCCGGGGTCGGCAGCACACCGCCCAGCAGCACATCGCCGCCCGCGGCGGTCACGCCGGCGGCGATCGCCGCCTCGAGCATGTCTCCGGACTCACGCGTGTCACGGACGATCAGCACCCGCGGATGCCGGTCCGATCCCCGCTCAGAGCCGAGCTCGACGGTTGCGCGTGAAAGCGCGACCGCGAGGTCGGCCGTCAGAAAGTCGCCGGCCCGGCCACGGACGCCATCTGTTCCGAACAGCTGCCGCGACATGCTGGTCGAAGCCGCTCTGCTGCTGAGCGCCCGAGGGGCTCCCGCTAGCGCTTCGAGAACTGTGGCCGCTTGCGGGCCTTCTTGAGCCCCGCCTTCTTGCGCTCCTTGACACGCGGATCGCGCGTCAGGAAGCCACGGCGCTTGAGCTCACCGCGAAGGTTGGGGTCGGCCTCGAGCAGCGCGCGTGAGATGCCGTGACGCAGCGCGCCCGCCTGAGCGGAGACACCGCCGCCATGCATGCGTGCGATCACGTCCATGCGAGCGTCGTAACCGACCGCCTCGAGCGGCTGACGAATCACCCGCTGCAGGGTCTCGCGCGGGAAGAACTCCTCGAGCGTCTTGCCGTTGATCGTGTAGCTGCCGGTTCCCGGCTTCAGGATCACACGGGCGACGCCGGTCTTGCGCTTGCCGGTGGCGGTGTAGCGGGCACCGGCTGCGAGGTTGATCTCAACCGCCGCGATCGGCTCGGCCGCATCCCCGGGCTCGTCCCGCTCGGCGCGGGCTGCGGCCTCCTCGGCCTCCGCCTCGGCGGCGGCGCGAGTCTCGGCATCGAGGAACTCGCTGCCCTCCTGAACGATGTCAGGGATCAGATCGGCGCCCGGAATCGCGGGCTTCTCGCGCGGGGCCTCCTCGATGTACTCGAGGTCCCCCTCGACGATCTCAGCCGGATCGACCGCGACTGGCTCGGCGACTGCCGGCGGCTCATCGGTATCGCCAGAGGTGCCCTTGGCGACCTCCTGGTGACCGATGTGCTCGACCTCAGGCGCGCTCGGCACCTCCGGCTCGACGTACTCGCGGGTCTCTTCGGTCTCGTTCTGTTCGTCGGTCACGACTCGATCTCCATCGGTTGCGGCTGCTGGGCGGCGTGCGGATGATCGGGCCCTGCGTACACCTTGAGCTTGGTGATCTGCTTACGAGCGAGGCGGTTGCGGGGCAACATGCCCTTGACCGCGATCCGGATCACTTCTTCCGGACGGCGCTCCAGCATCTCTGACAGGGTGCGGGACTTGAGTCCGCCGGGGTAGCCCGAGTGGCGGTAGTAACGCTTGTTCTCGAGCTTCTTGCCCGTCACCGAAATCTTCTCTGCGTTGATGACCACCACAAAGTCCCCGGTGTCGATGTGGGGCGTGTAGGTCGGCTTGCGCTTGCCGCGCAGCGCGTCAGCGATCTGGGTCGAGAGCCGCCCGAGCGTCTGCCCGGTTGCGTCCACGATCAGCCAGTTACGCTCGCGATCAGTTGGTTTGGCTACGTATGTCTTCATGGCATGGTTTTATGCCGCGCGTCGGCGCGGGATTGATGATGGTAGACGATCCCTGCCGAAACCGCCGGGCCGATCTCAGGCGCCGCCGGCTACTCCCACTCGATCGTTCCGGGCGGCTTCGACGTAATGTCGAGCACCACCCGTCCGACCGCTGAGATCTCATTGATCATGCGGCTGGCGATCTGCTCGAGCAGGTCATATGGGAGCCTTGCCCAGTCTGCGGTCATCGCGTCATCCGAGGTCACTGCGCGGATCGCGATCACGTTCCCGTAGGTGCGCTCGTCGCCCTGCACGCCGACAGCGCGAACATCGGGCAGCACGCAGAACGACTGCCAGAGCTCGCGGTAGAGCCCTGCCTTGCGGATCTCCTCCTGGAGGATCGCGTCGGCATCGCGCAGGACATCGAGCTTCTCCTTGGTGACCTCACCGCCGACCACCCTGATCGCGAGGCCGGGACCGGGGAACGGTTGACGCCAGACCATGCGCTCCGGCATCCCCAGCTCGGCCCCGACCGCCCGCACCTCGTCCTTGAACAGCGTGCGCAGCGGCTCGACGAGCTCGAACTCGAGGTCCTCGGGCAGGCCGCCGACGTTGTGATGTGACTTGATCGTGGCGGTGCCGGTGCCACCGCCGGACTCGATCACGTCGGAATACAGGGTGCCCTGCACGAGGAACTTGATCCCGTCGAGCCTGGCCGCCTCCTCCTCGAAGATGCGGATGAACTCGTTGCCGATGATCTTGCGCTTCTGCTCGGGATCGATCACGCCCCTGAGCTTCTCGAGGTAGCGCTGTTCGGCGTCGACCGCGATCAGCGGCACATGGAAGTGGTCGCGGAAGGCGGCCACCACCTGATCGCCCTCGTTCTTGCGCATCAGCCCATGGTCGACGAACACGCAGATCAACCGATCGCCGATCGCCCTGTGGACCAGCAGCGCCGCCACACTCGAATCGACACCGCCAGATAGCGCGCAGAGCGCGCGACCCTCGCCGACCTGCTCGCGGATCCGCTCCACCTGCTCCTCGATCACGGAGCGCGCGCTCCAGGTCCCCGCGCCGCCGCAGATGTCGATCAGGAAGTTGCGCAGCACCTGCTGGCCGTACGGGGTGTGCACCACCTCGGGGTGGAACTGGATGCCGTAGACCTCGCGCGCATCCGATTCGATCGCGGCGACCGGTGAGGCCGTCGACGATGCCAGCGCGTCGAATCCGGGCGGCGCCGAGAAGACGGTGTCGCGATGTGACATCCAGCAGGACTGCTCCGTCGGCGTCTGCGCCAGCAGGCGCCCCCGGCTGTGAACGGTCAGCTGCGAACGCCCGTATTCGCCGACCTCGGCGCCCTCCACCCGGCCGCCGAGCTCGCGCGCGATCAGCTGCATCCCGTAACAGATCCCCAGCACCGGGATGCCGAGCTCCAGCAGTTCGGGATCGAGCTTTGGCGCACCATCCGCGTAGACGGAGGCCGGACCACCCGACAGGATCAGTCCGATCGGGCGCCGTCGCGCGACCTCGGCCGGGCCGACGTGATGCGGGAGCAGCGTCGAGAACACGCCGCACTCGCGCACGCGGCGCGCGATCAGCTGGGAGTACTGCCCACCGTAGTCGAGGACAACGACTTCTTGGGGCTGCAACAGGTCGTCAGTGGCTCGCCGGCCACCGACGATCGCCGAGTTGTCCAGCTCAGTCGGAGGCACCGACGGTTGCGGCGGCGCCCCTCGCGCCCATCCCGACGGACTGTTCCCGCTGGAGGTGCTTGCCCTCCGTCTGCAGTGACGGCGCGACCATCAGCTCGGCGCGGTTGAACTCGGCGATATCCCGATAGCCGCAGGTGGCCATCGAGGTCCGCAGCGCACCCATCAGGTTGAAGGTGCCGTCGTTCTCGCGAGCCGGGCCCTTGACGATCTCCTCGAGGGTTCCGTTCTGCTGGGTCGCGACCCGGGTGCCACGCGGCAACGTCGGATGGAAGGTCGCCATACCCCAGTTGAAACCATGTCCGGGGGCCTCCTGAGCGCGAGCCAGGGCGGAGCCGAGCATCACCGCGTCAGCACCACAGGCGATCGCTTTGGCGATATCACCGCCGTTGCGCATGCCGCCGTCGGCGATCACGCGTACGTAGTCGCCGGTCTCGAGCATGTGCTGCGAGCGTGCCGCCGCCACATCGGCGATCGCCGTGGCCTGCGGAACACCCAGGCCCAGGACGCCGCGGGTCGTGCAGATCGCGCCCGGCCCGACTCCGACGAGGACCCCAGCGGCGCCCGTGCGCATCAGGTGCAGACCCGTGTGATACGAGGCACAGCCACCGACGACGACCGGGATCGGCGAGAGCTCACGGATGAACTCCTTGAGGTTCAGCGGCGGCCGGCTGGTGTCCTGGGAGACGTGTTCCGCGGAGACGACCGTGCCCTGGATGACGAGGATGTCGAGGCCGGCGTCGAGTGCCACCTCGTAGTACTTGCGCACCTGCTGTGGCGTCAGCGACGCGGCCGCTACCACGCCTTGCGCCTTGATCTCCTTGATCCGCTCCGCAATCAGCTCGGGCTTGACCGGCTCGCGGTAGATGTCCTGGAGCTCGCGGGTCGCGATGTCCTTGGAGAAGGTCGAGATCCGCGCGAGCTGCTCGTCGGCGTCCTCGTAGCGGCACTGGATGCCCTCGAGGTTGAGCACCGCGAGACCGCCGAGCTTGCCGAGCATGCCGGCCGTCGTCGGCGAGACGACGCCATCGAGCGCGGCCGCCAGCAGCGGCAGCTCAAACCGGTACGGACCGAGGGTCCAGGCGATGTCGACGTCGTCAGGGTCGCGCGTCCGGCGCGACGGCACTATCGCGACGTCATCAAATCCATAGGCCCGGCGGGCCTTCTTTCCACGCCCAATTTCTACTTCCATCAGCGCATCGTAGAAGGTCGAACGGATGACACAGAGAACCCCACTTTCGGCGAGAACGCACGTCCACGACGGCGGCAACCATCGGCTGCAATGGACCTTAGCAGCGGGGGATTCGCGGCCTTCCGGCAGCGCTCGCGGGAGGCCGCCGCAGCAGCGGCGCGGCGGCCGTCAGGAGACGTTCGCGTGCAGGGTCACGGTCTCCGCCACGACACCCTCGAGCAGGCGCTCGACGGTGGGCGGATCGAGGATCCCGGCGCCGACGTGCTGGGTCGACTCGGCCCCGCAGGCCACGCCGAACCGCAGGCACTCGACCGGCGTCCTGCCCTGATAGCGCGCCGCGACGTAGCCGGCCAGGAAGGAGTCGCCGGAGCCGATCGGTGACTGCGCCTCGAGCGGCTCGGTCGTGACCCTGTAGAGCGCGTGACCGGCCGGCTCGCGGACATACGCATAACAGCCGTCGGCCACGGTCATGATCGCCTCGGACGGTCCCTGGCGCGTGAGCTCGACAACGGCCCGGGCGCGGTCGTCGACGTCCGTGAACTCGTGTCCGGCCAACTCCTCGGCCTCCAGCTCGTTCGGGGACACCACGTCGGCCTCGGCCCGTACCGCCAGCTTCAGGGGCTCGCCGTCGGTGTCGACCACGGTCAGCACACCGAGCTTGCGGACGGAACGGATCAGCTGCGCGTAGGTGTCGGGCTCAAGCCCCCGCGGCAGGCTTCCGGCGAACACGCAGACGCTCGCGCCGCGCGCCAGGTAGAGCAGCTTCTGCTCGAACAACTCGAGCTCGTGGTCCGAGACCGAGGGGCCGCGCTCGTTGATCTCGGTGTGAATGCCGGTGGTCGGATCGAGCACCGCCATGTTGGTGCGCGACTCCTCGCGGATCCGCACAAACGCGTTGAGGATCGATTCGTCTCCGAGCGCGTCGACGATCCTGGTGCCGGTCGCGCCGCCGACGATCCCGGTCGCGATCACGGGCTGACCGAGCAGCTTCAGCGCACGCGCGACGTTCACGCCCTTGCCGCCCGGGATCGCGCGCTGATCGACGCTGCGATGCCTGCGCCCCGGCGTAAAGCTCGGCACTTCAAGCGTGCGGTCCAGCGCGGGGTTGAGGGTTACGGTGATGATCATCGCTCCTCCAGGTGGCCGGAGGCCAGCACTCGGGGTCTACGCCGCCGCCTGGCGACGGCCATCGCCACGCCGACGAGCAGCAGCGCGACTATCAGCAGCGTAAACGGTCGCTTGAGCGCGATGCCGAAGTTTCGTCAGCTCGGAGACCGCCGGGAGCCTCTTCGCCAGCACCAGCGGGATCCGTACGGTCGCGCGACCGGGGATCACAACGCTGAGGTGTCCGACGACGGCGCCCTTGGGCATCGGCCCCGACCAGCCGGCGCAGCCGACCGGTCTGGATCCTGACGTGCGCGTTGCGAGCCACAACCGTCTGATACCCGTGCTGCGCCGCGATCATCGCCGGGGCCACCTCGTAGGGCACGTCCCGCCGCGCGAACACCTCTCCGGCCCGCACCGGCGTGACCAGATGGAACTCGGAGAAGCCCCAGTCGAGCAGGGCCAGCGCGCTCTGGTCGCGCTCGTACTCGCTCGAGGTGCCGAGCACGGAGGCGACCAGCGTGAAGCCCGTCACGGGTCCCCTCCGAGACGAGCACATAGCCGGCGTCGGCCGTGTGCCCGGTCTTGATTCCGTCGATCCACGGATAGCGACCCGACAGGTCGTTGGTGTTGACCACGTGGCGCACGTAGCGGCCGCTCTCGAGCGTCGCCGAAGCCAGCCCGACCGTGCGCCTGAAGAACGGCCAGTTGCGCATCATGTAGTCGCCCAGCCGCACGAGATCGTCAGGGCTCGAGTAGTTGCCGGGCGTGTCGAGCCCGATCGGGGTCGAGTAGTGCGTGTGTGTCGAGCCCGAGCGCTGCGCGCGTCGGCATTCATCATCGCCACGAAGCGCGCGATCGAGCCGCCGCCGACGTTGTAGGCGAGGTCTTCGGCCGCGTCGTCGGCACTGGGCAGCAGCAGCGCCACGAGCAGGTCGTGCACCGTCATCCGCTCGCCCGGCATCCAGCCCGATCTGCGAGTCGGCCGCTGGCCGCATCCCAGTCGTTCTGGGTGAAGACGGTGTTAGGTCCTCGACGTGCTGGAGCACCACCAGCGCCGTCATCATCTTGGTGGTGCTGGCGATCGCGAGCTCGCGATTGCCGTGAACGCTCCACAGCGGCGTGTTGGCTGCCGCGCCGCGATCAGGCTGGCGCCGGTCACCGGCAGCGTCGGCGGCGCCGGGCAACGCTCGTGCCCGCTGTGCCGCGCCCGCTGGCGCAGCACAGCGCAGCAGCGCCGTCAGCAGCACGGCCAGGCTGCAAGCTGCCGCCGGATCACGATGCCCGCCCGATCACGAGCGCCAGGGTCGTGTCGAAAACCAAGGTTCATGAAGACAGGTCCCAGGCCTGCTCGCGCAGGCGCGCCGCCTCGCGGCGCGCCGCCGCAGCCGGGTCGCCGCCGGTCATGCGGTGCGCCTGGACGATTCCGCGTGACACGGAGACGATGCCGCTGGCCACACCGATCGTGAACACCGGCGCGAGGTCATCGATGCGGCCGCCCTGAGCGCCGACTCCGGGCAGCAGGAAGACCGCGTGCGGCATCAGCTCGCGCAGACGCTCGAGCCGGTGCGGGGCCGTCGCGCCGACGACCGCGCCGACGTCGGACAGCCCGGACCGGCCGATCCCGTCGGCGCCGAGCTCCGCGACCATCCGCGCCACCGCGTCGCTGACGAGGCTGCCGTCCGCCGAGCTCGCGCTCCTGCAGCTCGACCGCCCCGGGGTTGGAGTTGCGCACGAGCACGAAGAGGCCCGCTCCGGACTCGCGCGCGGTCTCCGTGAACGGCTCGAGCGAGTCGCCGCCCCAGCCACGGGCTGACCGTCATCGCGTCAGCACCCAGGCCCGGCATCGCGCCGAACGGGCTCGGCGTCTCGCCGAGGAATGCCTGCGCGTACGCGCGCGCGGTGACGTCGATGTCGCCACGCTTGGCGTCGGCGATCACCAGCAGCCCGGCGGCGCGGGCGTTGCGCGACAACCTCTGCCAGCGCCTCCCAGCCGGGCGCCCCCAGGCGCTCGAAGCAGGCGACCTGTGGCTTGACTGCCACGCACTCCTCAGCGACGGCATCGATCACCAGCGCGCAGTGCGCACTGACAGCCCGCGCGGCTCGGACGGCGGGTGGAGCGGACGCACCGTCCACCCCACCCACAAGTTCGAGCGCACGTGGCCACAGCCGCGCGGGATCCGGATCGAGGCCGAGCACGAGCTGCGACTCGCGCCGCGCCACGAACTCGGCCAACCGGTCCCCGAAAGTCACATGCGAAACCGTAGCCGCGCTGCGGCTAGCGGGTCCACGACTCAGGTCATGACGTATCTGACGGCGTCTGGAGGCGTCCGATTTGGGCCGCGACACCGCCATACCACCGGTATGTCTCGTGTCGCGGCCGCGGTCAGCCATGCCCAGCCACTCTCAGATCCTGCCAATAACCTCGTCATGGCCCCTTTCAGTTGACCGCCTTCTTCAGAGCAGCGCCAGCGCTGAACTTCGGAACCTTCGAGGCCGCGATCTGGATCTTCTCGCCGGTGGCGGGATTACGACCCTCGCGCGCGCGCGCGATCCGAGACGCTGAACTTGCCAAATCCGGAGAAGACCACGTCGCTGCCGCGCTTGAGTGCGTCCTCGATCGTCTCCAGGACCGCATCGACCGCCTCCGAGGCGTCCTTCTTGCTCAGGCCGGCGCGGTCTGCGACCTGGTCGATGAACTCGGCTTTCGTCACTTCACTCCTCCTTCGAGGTGGTAGGAAGCGCCGAAGCTAACACGGTTTGCGGACGTTGCGGGGCTTGAAGCGCCTGAAACCGGCCCCGAGATTTCCGGAACTTCAGCGGCCCCGCAGCCGGGCCACGTGGCATCCTGCAGGCATGGAACTGGGTCGCATCGCGTGGCTGGTCACGACGGTCACATGCCTGGTGGCGGCCGCCGTGGTGCTGGTCGAGGGCTACCGCGGCTACGCCGCCGTGGCGTTCGCGGTGGCGATCTCGGCCGCGATCAACCTGTTCTGACTCCGCGGCGGCACCGTGCCGAGCGCCTGCAGCTGCCCGGGCCGCAGGCGGTCCTCGGGCTCGAGGTGAATCAGCACGTCGGCGCCGCCGAGCGCAGCCGCGATCACGTCCTGCAGCTGGTGCGCGTCCCGGTGCGCCTCCTCCAGCGAAGTTCCGCTGCGGAACTGGACGTGGACGTCGACGTAGCGCTGGGAACCGCCACGCCGCGTCCGCAGCTCGTGGAACCCGATCACGTCCCGGTCGGCGAAGCTCTCGATCGCGCGCGCGATCGCTGCCGTCTCCTCCGCCGGCAGCGACTGGTCGACGAGCACCTCACCGGCTCGGACCAGCAGTCGCATGCCGGTGACGACGATCGCGCCGCGACCAGCAGCGCGGCCACCGGGTCGATCCACTGCGCGCCGGTGATCTGGACCAGCACCAGCGCGAACAGCACGACGACTGAGCTGACGGCATCGGTGCGCAGGTGCGCGGCGTCGCCCTCGAGCGCCGGCGAGTCGGTCAGCCGCCCGCCCTGCGCGACGATCGTCGAGACACGACCAGGTTCGCGACCGCCGAGAAGCGCGATCACGGCGATGCCGATCCCGAGCCGCTGCGTGCTGCCGCCGACGATCAGGCGCCGGATCGCCTCGAACGCGATCGCGGCAGAGCCCGACCAGGATCAGGATCGCCTCGAACGCGGCCGCCAGGTTCTCGACCTTCTCGTGCCCGTAGCGGTGGCTCTCGTCGGCCGGCTCGTCGGCGATCCGCACAGACATGAACGCGACCAGCGAGGCGATCAGGTCGATGCTCGAATGCACCGCCTCGGTCAGGATCGCGACCGAGCCCGGTCAGCGTGCCCGCGATCAGCTTCAGCAGGATCAGCGCCGAGTTCGATGCGACCGACAGGATGGCCGTGCGCTGCTTCATTGCAAAACCTCGGAGCGACCGACCTCAGGACCTCAGGCCGAGGCGCTCAGACGAGGATACCACCAGGCGAAGTCGCGCACCGCGTTGCCGCGGTGGCTGATCCGATCCTTCTCCGCGTCGGTCAGCTCGGCCATCGTCCGGTCCGGCGATCGCGTCGGGCAGGAAGACCGGGTCGTAGCCGAAGCCGCCTTCGCCGCGCGGCGCCGGCTGCCATCGGCCCCGGCATTCGCCGAAGAACACACGCTCGTCGACGCCGTCGACGAAGGCGAGCGCGCAGACGTAGCGCAGCCCGCTGCCGGCCGGAGCCTCTGCGAGCAGCTTGCTGAGGTTCTGGGCGTCGGTCGCGTGCTCGCCGGCGAAGCGAGCCGAGCGCACCCCGGGCGCGCTCTCGAGCGCGAGCGCCTCGATCCCGGAGTCGTCGGCGATCACCGGCCGCTTGAGCTCGTGCGACGCGGCAGCGTGCCTTGGGCAGAGCGTTGGCGGCGAAGGTCTCGCCGTCCTCGGGAGGCAGCTCGACCTTGCGCGGCAGCGGCGCCGACAGTCAGTCCGAACGGGGCCAGCAGGCGCGCAGACCTCAGCCAGCTTGTGCGCGTTGCGTGTGGCGAGGACCAGCTCCATCGCATCGCACCGTGCTCAGGCAGCCGGCCGCGACGGCTTCCTGCTGGCCGCTGCGCAGATCCGCCGATTCCGATCTCCGCCAGCGCCAGCAGCTCGTCCAGGTGGGCCCGTGACAGCGGCGTGCGCTCGGCGGTCGCCTGAACCTCGACAGGCCGCCCTCGCCGGTCATCACGACGTTGGCGTCGACCTCTGCGCTCGAGTCCTCGGAGTAGTCGAGGTCGAGCAGCGGCACGCCGTCGACGACGCCCGCGGAGACCGCGGCGACCGTGCCGGTCAGCGGCGATCTGCGCGATCAGGCTCCCGTCGCAGATCAGCTTTGCGATCGCGAGCTCGCAGCGCGACCATGCCGCCGGTGATCGATGCGCAGCGCGTGCCGCCGTCGGCCTGCAGCACGTCGCAGTCGATGTAGATCGTGCGCTCGCCGAGCGCCTCGAAGTCGATCACGCCGCGCAGCGAACGACCGATCAGCCGCTGGATCTCGACCGAGCGGCCGTCGGCCCTGCCCTTGGAGATGTCACGCTGCTTGCGCTCGCCGGTGGACGCGGGCAGCATCCCGTACTCGGCGGTGACCCAGCCACGGCCGCGGCCCTGCATCCACCGCGGGACGCTCTCCTGCACCGACGCGGTGCAGATCACGCGCGTCTCCCCGACCGAGATCAGCGCCGAGCCCGAGGCGGTGCGGACGAAGCCCGGCTCGATCGTGACCGGTCGCATCTGATCGGCGGCGCGTCCGTAGCTGCGATCGCTCATTGCTGCGAGGTTACATCCGGCCACAGCGGCGCGAGACGAGCGAGCGCGGCGCTCGCGAGCTGGTGAACGGGAATCGCTCCCGCGCCGGCTTCGGATTCCGTTGCCGGTCGCCCCGCGGACGCCAGCTCTGCCATCGTCAGGCCGACGCAGCGGGCGAGCGTGTCGACGTCGTAGCCGCCCTCGAGCACGCAGCCGACCGGCGCGCCGAGCTCAACCCCCAGATCGCGGACGAGCGCGGTCATCGCCGCAAAGCCTCGATCCGTGACGCGGCAGTCGGCGAGCGGATCGTCCGCTGTGGGCGTCATAGCCTGCGGAGACGAGCACGAGCTCGCGGCCGGTACGAGCGCGCAAGCGGCAACGCGACGTCGCGGACGAGCGAGACGAACGTCTCATCGCCGGAGCCGGGCGGCACCGGGAGATTCACCGTGTAGCCGTGACCGGCGCCGCTGCCGAGCTCGGAGCTGCGAGCCGCTGCCGGGATACAGCGGCGACTGGTGGATCGACACGAACAGCACCTCGTCGCTCTCCCAGAAGATGTCGTTGGTGCCGTTGCCATGGTGGACGTCCCAATCGAGGATCAGCACACGCTCGAGTCCGAGCACGTCAAGCGCGTGACGTGCCGCGACGGCGACGTTGTTGAACAGGCAGAAACCCATCGCGCGGGCACCCAGCGCGTGATGCCCCGGCGGGCGGTGGGCGCTGAAGCCGACCGCGCCTGCACCGCCCCCGACCAGCCGCCGCACGAGCTCGACGGCGCCCCCGGCCGCGTGCAGCGCTGCCCGATAGGACCCGGCACTGAGAACGGTGTCGACGTCCAGTTGGCCGCCGCCGGCCGCCGCCACGGCCGCGATCTCCTCGATCTGAGTGGCCGGATGCACGCGCTCCAGAACCGCCCGCTCGACCGCCGGAGAGCTGACACGCTCGTACCCGAACCAGCGCTCGCGCTCGAGCAGCGCGTCGATCGCCTCGATCCGCAGGCTGCGCTCAGGATGCTGGCCGGTGTCGTGCTCGCGGGAGGAGGGATGGGATAGGAAGACCGGGGCCTGAGCCATCGGCCGGTACCGTACCGGGCCATGCCCACCGTGTCCGGCCGCGCCCAGCGGCAGCTGGTCGTAGTCGGTGCCGGTGCCGCAGGGCTCTACACGGCGCTGCTCGCCGCCCGTGAGGGCGCGCAGGTGACGCTGATCTCGGCCACCGGGCTGGCTCAGACCTCGAGCTACTGGGCCCAGGGTGGCCTCGCGGCCGCGCTTGCGCCCGAGGACAGCGCCGAGCTGCACCTCGAGGACACGCTGCGCGTCGGACGCGGTGCCGTTCGCGTCTCCGCGGCGCGTGTGCTGGTTGACGAGGCCCCGGCGGCGGTCGCGGAGCTGGCCCGGCTCGGCGTCGACTTCGATCCTGATGGCGACGGCGCCCTGGCGCTCAGCCTCGAAGGCGGGCACAGCCTGCGCCGGATCGTCCATGCCGGTGGAGCGGCCACGGGCCAGCGGATCGTGCGCCGGCTATCGGCGCTGGCCGATGCCGACGAGCGCATCACCGTGCTCGAGGGACGTCGTGTCAGCTCGCTGCTCACCCACTCCGGCCGCTGCACGGGTGTCGTGCTGGACGACGGCGAGCAGCTGCTTGCACCCGCAACGGTGCTCGGCACCGGGGGCGCGGCGGCATTGTGGGCGCGCATGACCAACCCTCCTGGCGCGGTTGGCAGCGGCCTGCTGCTGGCTCACGACGCCGGTGCGGCGCTGGCGGACATCGAGTTCATGCAGTTCCACCCGACGGCGGTCGTATCCGGCGGACGCGGCGACGGACTGCTGGTGACCGAGGCGATCCGTGGCGAGGGCGCGCGGCTGCTGAATCAGGACGGCGAGCGCTTCGTCGATGAGCTCGCGCCGCGCGACGAGGTCGCCCGCGCGATCTACTCCGAGATCGTCGGCCGACCCGGCTCGGAGGCCGTCGGCCTCGATATGCGCCACGTCAACCCGGCCCTGTTCCCGAACGTGATCGCAGCGCTGCGACAGGTCGGGATCGACCCCGAGCGCAACGTCATCCCGGTGGCGCCGGCTGCCCATTACATGATGGGCGGGATCGAGACCGATCTGCTGGCGCGCTCCACCCTGCCGGGTCTGCTGGCGGTCGGAGAGTGCTCCTGCACCGGCCTCCACGGCGCCAACCGGCTGGCCTCCAACTCGCTCAGCGAATGCTTCGTGTTCGGGGCGCGGGCGGCGATCGCGGCGCTCGGCGAGCCGGCACTGTCTGGCCTGGACACGAGCGGGTCCCGATCTGCCGGTCCGCTGACCGGCACATCGGAGCGACACGCACCCTCGCTCGCCTCACGCGAGCGCCTCTGGCGGTACGCCGGGCTCGAGCGCAACGGTGAGGGCCTGAGCCATCTGCTCGATGATCCGCACCCGCTGGTCCGGCTGATAGCGACCGCGGCGCTGGCCCGCACCGAGAGCCGTGGGGCGCACTGGCGTACGGATTTCCCGGCCGCCGATCCCTCCTTCGATGACCGTCATGTGACGCTCATCACTGACGAGGAGTCAGTTTTCGAACTCTGGAAGTAATGTTCGCCGGGGACCGGATGGAGGGGCCGAAAAGGAGATGCAGTCGGGATGTACCGCTTCAGCCGAGCCATCTACCGCGAACTGGCCGACGAGATCCTCGAGAATTCGCCCGGTCAGCCATATCTGAACCACGAGCGCGTCCTTCGAGCGTGCGAGGCGGCGGTCGAACGCCTGGCCACGGACCGCCATTACTTCGCGCGACCGTCGCGAACGCTGTTTACGGATATCCGCGTCTTCTTCCCGATGTCAGCACAGGAGCGCGTGCTGCTGGTGGTCAAGCGCTATCTCGCGTTCGCGGACGAGTTCCTGCGCAGCCAGAGCGAGAACGGATTTGACATCTACGGCAACCCGTTGCAGTGCCGCGCCAGCACCCGCAAGGGCACACAGTGTCAGCGCGTCCCCCTGGCGCACAACGGTTACTGCCCGTCGCACCAGCACCTCGCCGAGACCGAGGACTTCCACGACTTCAGTGAGCATCGCGCCGCGGCCTGAACCCCGCCAGCCAGTCAACGCCAAGCAACCAGCGCCGACCTCTGGAGGGCCACGTCAACCTGAAATGACGCCCTCGGGGCGCTCACGTTGTCGCGAATTTCCGGGGAAATTTGGAGATTCTGGTGAACGGACATAGAATCGCTTTTCGCGCCCGGCAACAGAAGTGTCTCCGCCGGGCAGTTTTTGCCCATCCCTGACAACCCCGACAGAGTAAACATGCCGATTGCTTTCAAAGAATGGGCGGTCACCGTCCGCGCGCTCGCTGAGGGCGAGCAGCTGCTGACGCTCCGCAAGGGTGGAATCCGCGAGCCGGATAAGCACTTTCAGCTGGAGCATGACCGTTTCTTTCTGTACCCCACGTTCGACCATCAGCGCACCGATCTGGTGCGTGAGTCGCATCGCCCGGAACTAGCCCGGGCACTGGAGGAGGGGGTCTGGAGCGACGGTGAGCCGTCTGCAGCTTCGATGCTGCGCGGTACTGAAATCCACCAGCCCGACCGGGTGCGTATCCGCGCCTGGGCGGAGGTGGCGGCCCACTACACGATCACGGACCGACGTGCGGTTGACGCACTGTCGCCGTTCTACGTGTGGACGCCCGACTACGCCGAGAAGCGCCTCGACTGGAAGCGCCGCCACCCGCTGCACGTGGTGGTGCTTCGCACCTACCGGATTCCACGTCCGGTCACGGTCAAGGTGCGAGACGAATACGGGGGCTGCCGCTCCTGGTTGGAGATCACCCGTGATCTCCCGTTCGAGGGCACGCCTGTGCTCTCCGACGAGGAGTTCGAACGCGCCTCTGAGGAGATCGCGTCGATCGCCGCCGGGGACCGGCAGCCGGTTCTCGTCTGAGGCCGACCTTGTTCGAGGGGGTGGCCAGCGGGCCGCCCCCTCGACTCAGGCCGCCCGCGCAGTTCCTGTGGTCATGTCCTGGATCGAATCAACCTCGTCGTCGTTCGCCTGCCGGCATTCGTCGGCGCGAGCGGCCGACGCGGCGCGGGTGCTGGGACTGTTGGAGCACGCGCGCGGGCGGCTGTCCGAGCGCTTTGGGACCTCCGCACTCGAGCTCACCGTGGTCCTCCATGACAGCGCGCACGCGCTCGCGCTTTCGAACCCGCTGATGCCGCCGCTTTGGGCGATGACGGCCCGTCCGGTGCGACGCTACATCGCCGGTTGGGTGGGTGAGCACGAGCTGCATGTGCTCTCCCCGCAGGCGCTGCGCGAGCGCGCATCCGGGGTATCAGGATCGTTTGAGATGCTGGCGCTGGCGCCCGCCTCGCTCTATGCCCGGCGCGTGATCATCGAGTCCAACCGCGAGTTGCACGCCGCACGCGCGCTCTCGCGCGGGTGGCAGGGGCTTCGCTGGGCCTGGCTGCTTGACGGCGCCGCGCGGTGGTTTTCCGGGGAGAGCGGCTACGCCCGCGGTGTGCTCGGTCAGTACCTGCGCGCAGGCCATCGCCCGCACTTCCCGCCGCTCGCGCGCGACGCGGCCCTGACCGCGCCACCGCTGATCGACCTGCTGGCACAGCAGCACGGGGAGGCCGCAGTCGTGCGACTGGCCGCGCGCCTGCACACGAGCGGCGCTCACATCGCGCTCTCGAGCGCCTTCCCCGGACAGGCGCTGGGCACGATCGAGGCCGAGTGGCGCTCCCGGCTGCGCCGGCTGTCCGACGGCGGACCATAGGGCCATGGCCTGCGACGCCGAACTCGCCGACCACCTGGCTCGGGACGTTCTCCGTCATTTCTGACGCATTACATCCCGAGCTTCGCGCTCAGACGACGCTCAGTGACACTTCCTCGACCCGCTGATCGCGGATCGTGTAGGCCCGCACCAGCGGGCCCGGTTCTGCGGCTGTGCCCACGATCACGTAGAGCGAGTCCGGGTAGAAGGCGAGGTTGATGTCGGTCTGTGACGGATAGGGCTCCGTGCGGGTGTGCGAGTGGTAGATGATGCCCACGTCCAGGCCGGCGTCCTCGATCGCGGTGACAACGCGGTAGAGCTCCATGGTGTCCATCTCGTAGCGCATCCAGGTGTGGGCGATGTTCTCCATCCTGAACAGCTCGACCGCCACGCCCTCACGGCTCGAGATGATTCCGCAACACTCGTCGGGCGCGTCCGCAACGGCGTGCGCGACCATCTCGTCGTAGAGCTCCCGGGAGATCCGCATGTCGCCTGGCGCTCTCTAGTCCGCGCCCACGTCGGCCGGACGTTGGGTCGCCGGGCCGGCGACTACCACCAGACGGTCGAGTCGAGGTTCTCGATCTCCTCGATCGGGCGCGTGTAGATCCCGGAGGAGAAGTACTTGCTGCCGTCGTCGGCGGCGATGAACACGACGTTGCCCTCGTCGAGCTCGCCTGCGATCCGCATTGCCACCCTCGCGATGGCGCCGGTCGAGACCCCGACGAACAGCTGCTCCTCGTCGAGTAGCTTGCGCGTCCAGGTGATCGCGTCCTGGTTGGTGACGAAGATCTTGCGGTCCAGCAGCGACAGGTCGATGATCGGCGGGATGAAGCCGTCGTCGAGCGAGCGCAGCCCCTGCACGGGCTCGCCCTGCATCGGCTCGGCGGCGACGATCTTGACCTTGTCGCCGAGCTCCTCCTTGAGCCGCCGGCCATTGCCCATCAGCGTCCCGCCGGTCCCGAGGCCGGCCACGAAGGCGCTGACCTCGTCGAGCTCCTCGAGAATCTCGAGCGCCGTGCCGTTGTAGTGGGCATTCGGGTTGGCCTCGTTGCCGTACTGATAGGGCATGTAGTACGAGGAGTCCTTGGAGGCCATGTCGAGCGCCATCTCGACGGCGCCGTTGGAGCCCTTGGCGCCCTCCGAGTAGACGATCTCAGCGCCGTACATGCGCAGCAGGTCGGTGCGCTCCGGCGTGACGTTGTCAGGCATCACGACCTTCAGCCTGTAGCCCTTGCGAGCCGCGATCATCGCCAGGCTGATGCCGGTATTGCCGGAGGTCGGCTCGAGAATCGTCTGGCCCGGGCGGATCAGACCCTTGTCCTCGGCGTCGAGAATCAACGAGCGCCCGACCCGGTCCTTCACCGAGCCGGTCGGGTTACGAGACTCGAGCTTGACCCAGATCCGCACGCCGGGCTTGGGGCTGAGTCGCTTGAGCTCGACCAGCGGCGTATGGCCGATCGCTTCGATGATGTCGCCGTAGCGACCGCCGCAGGGCTTGTTTCTGAGGTCTGAAGGCATCGCTTCACAAAGTGTAGTGCGGTCGGCTCGTGCGGCGCCGGATCATGCGGAGAGCCGACCCGCGGTCGCTAGCTGCCGCCGGCCATGGCCGGCAGGATCACGAGTGTGTCGCCGCTGCCGACCGCCGTCTGCAGTCCGTCGAGCACGCGCACGTCCTCATCGTTCAGATACACGTTCACGTATCGGTTGAGGTCGCCATCGGCGCCGAACAGTTGCGACTCGGTCCCGGGGTGGTCGGAGATGACGGCGCGGAGGATCTCGCCGACGTTGTCACCGTCGGCGTTGATCTCGCGCTCGCCGCCGACGGCGGGGCGCAGCACGGGAGGGATGCGAATCGTGGCCATGTTGCCTTTCAGGTCTTGGTCTGCGAGCTGTGTCAGTGGGCGCCGGCGCAGAACGCCTCATAGTCCGGGAAGACGCCCATCTCCTCGTCCCTGATCTCGTCCGGATCGCGGGAGCAGATCGGGCACTCCGGGTCGCGCCGGATCTTGACCTCGGTCATCGTCGCGGCCAGCGCGTCATACATGAGCAGCCGACCGATCGCCGGGTTGCCGACGTCCAGGATCAGCTTGATCACCTCGGTCGCCTGGAGCAGGCCCATCGTGCCCGGCAACACGCCGAGAACTCCGTTGGCCCCGCATGAGGGTGCGAGCTCTGCCGGAGGCGGGACCGGGAACAGGCAGCGGTAGCACGGCCCCTCGTACGGCTTGAAAACCGACAACTGCCCGTCGAAGCCGAGGATCGCGGCCGATACGACCGGGATCCGCAGCCGCACGGAGGCGTCGTTCAGCAGGTAGCGCGTGGGGAAGTTGTCGAGCCCGTCGACGACGATGTCGTAGTCGGGCAGGATCTCCATGATGTTGTCGGGCCCAAGGCGCAGCCTGTGCTTGACGACGTTGACGTCCGGGTTGAGCGCGGCGATCGTCTCCTCGGCTGAATCGACCTTCGCAACTCCGACACGCTCAGAGTTGTGGATCACCTGGCGTTGCAGGTTGGAGAGGTCGACGACATCGTCGTCGACGATGCCGAGCGTGCCGACTCCGGCCGCCGCCAGATAGAGCGCCGCGGGCGAGCCGAGGCCACCTGCACCGAGCAGCAGCACCTTGGCGTCGAGCAGCTTCTGCTGGCCCTCGATCCCGACCTCGTTGAGCAGCAGGTGCCGCGAGTAGCGGTCGCGCTGCTCGGCGCTCATGAAGCGCGGAACCTCGACTTCATAGCCGCGATCCTTCCAGAGCGTGAAACCGCCGGTCATCGAGCTGACGTTCTGATACCCGAGGTCCTCGAGCAGGGTGCGCGCAGCCCAGGCAGAGCGCTGCCCGGACGCGCAGTAGAGGACGACGAGCTGCTCCTTGTCCGGAGCGATGCCCTCGATCCGCGACTCGAAGTGGCTCTTGGGTACGTGACGCGCGCCGGGGATGTGCCCGCCGGCCCACTCCTCGTCCTGTCGCACATCGACCACGAGCGCTCCGGTCTGGAGCTGCTCGCGCACAGCTGCCGGGTCGACCTCTTCGATCCGGTCCTTGATCTGGCGAAGAACCTCCGCTCCAGACGGACTCATGGTTGAAACTCCTCAAATACGCTCGGGATTTGCGTGTTAGTCCAGTATAGGCAGGCCGCTGCTCAATCTGGGACCAGTTCATGGGGTACTGAGGTCGCAAATCCCCCTGGCCGGGGGATTATTGACGCCGACATCTGCCGGGCCGGCACGCCACTGAGCGCGGCAATCGCTTCGCGAGTTCGTAACCTCACCGGATCCGCGCTCCCGTCGACCATATCCCCGCCCCCCCGTTTCCACCCCGGCTGCCGTGGATCAACGTCGCCTCGTTGCGGCTTGACCAGCAGCGGGGCCGGCCGGTCCTGATCGAGTTCTGGGACTTCTGCCGCCCCAACTCGATCCGCACGCTCCCCTACCTGAAGGCCTGGCACGAGCGCTACGCCGGTCACGGCCTGCGCGTGATCGGCGTGCACTCGAGCGGCTTCGAGCCATCCGAGGCGCCTGAGGCCGTGGCCGCCGCGGTCGAGCGGCTTGGCATCGAGTACCCGGTCGTTGTCGATGTCGACCATCAGATCTGGCTCGAATATGAGAATGTCGGCTGGCCCGCGCGCTACCTCTTCAACGGCGAGCACTTCCTGTTCGAGTACCACTTCGGCGAGGGCGGCTACGCGGACACCGAGCTGGCGATCCAGGAGCTGCTCGGGATCGATCGCGAGACGGTCGAGCCGGTCAGGCCTGAGGAATTGCCCAACGCGGTCTTGGTGCCGCAGACCGAGGACGTCACCGGACCCTACAGCGGCCCCTATGAGGCGGGCGGGGTCTGGGGTGTCTTCGACGGCTCCGGTGTCGCCACGATCAACGGTGACGTGGTCGCAATCCCTGCCGGTGGCGCCTACGAGCTGATCTCGCACGAGCGCCACACCGAAGGTGTCTTCGACCTCGAGGTGAGCGACGGGCTGGTTGTGCTGGCCGTCTGCTTCACACCTGGGCTGGCAGACCCGGGTCTCGGCCAGGCCCGGGCGCCGGGAAGCTCACTCTGATCATCAGCCCACCGCCGGAGCGCGGCTGCGCCTCGATCTCAGCGTGGTGAGCATCGGCGACGGCGCGAACGATCGACAGACCCAGGCCGTGCTGTCCCGAGTCGGTTCCGGTGCGCGCAGGACCGAGCCTCCGGAACGGCTCGAACATCGTCTCGATCTCATCTCCAGCGATCATCTGCCCGCTGTTCTCGATCAGCAGCAGCGCGCGGTCGCCCTGCTGCCGGGTGCTGAATACGACGCTGCCACCGTCGACGTTGTGGCGCACCGCATTTTCCAACAGGTTCGAGATCAGCCGCTCGATCAGCGCCGGGTCGCCCTCGGTGACGGCCGGCTCCAGCTGCGCGACGAGCTCGAGCCCGTGCTGCTCGAGCTCAGGGTGTGGTTGCTCGAGGACGCGGGCGGCGAGCGCGCCGAGGTCGGCGCGCTCGCGGCGCTCGAGCCCCCGCTCACTGCGAGCCAACGTCAACAGCGCGTCGATCAACTGCTCCTGATCACGGCCGTTCGCCAGCAACTCCTCACAGGCGGCGCGGAGTGTTGCCGCGGTTGCGTTGGGGTCCGCGAGCGCCACCTGCAGGAGCGTTCGCTCGAGCGTCAGCGGCGTGCGGAGCTCGTGCGAGGCGTTGGCCACGAATCGGCGCTGGGCATCGAACGATGCCTCGAGGCGGGCGAGCAGATCGTCGAGGGTCGCGCCGAGCTCGGTGAACTCGTCGCGAGCACCGGTGAGCGCCAGCCGTTCATGCAGGTTCCCCGCTGAGATCATGCGCGTGCGCGCGGTGATCTCGCGTATCGGTGCCAGCATTCGGCCCGACGCGAACCATCCCAGCGGGAGCGCGACGAGGGCCGTCAGCAACAGCACGATCCAGCAGACCACCGCAAGCCTGGTTATGTCGGCGTTGTGCTGCGCGGTGAGGAAGGCCGGCTCGCTGATGAACTGCGGCACCACGCGCAGACGGTGCCCGGCCCCAGGCGTGGGGTGCGCGGCCACGGATACGGTCGGACCGGTGCGTCCTGCCAGCAGAATGACCACGATCAGCACCGTTCCCAGTGCGAGAAACAGCGCCGAGTAGGTCAGCGCCAGTCTGCGCCGAGCGCTCCCTCGCTGAGGCAGATCCAGGTTCGGCAGCTTCATATCCGGTACCCGCCCTCGCGGACCGTCTGGATCATCGGCGGCTCTCCGAGTCGGGCCCGCAGGCGGGCAACGGTCGTCTTGACGGTTGTCGTGAACGGATTGGCGGCCTCGTCCCAGACCCGCTCGAGCAGCTCCTCGGCGGAAACCGCGCGGCCGTCTGCAGCAAGCAGGTGCTCCAACACGGCGAACTCCTTGGGGCTCAGCTCGAGCCGGCGCTCACCCCGCGAAACCAGCCGGCGGGCTGGGTCCAATCTGAGATCGCCGTGGACATAGACCGGCGGCAGCGGTGGGCTCGCACGCCGCGCCAGCGCTCGTACCCTGGCGACCAGCTCGGAGAAGTCAAACGGCTTGCCGAGGTAGTCGTCGGCACCCAGCTCGAGACCGCTGACGCGGTCATGGACGGCGTCGGATGCGGTCAGCATCAGCACGCGCGTCGCGCTGCGGCTGTCGGCGAGCGAGCGGCAGACCTGATCCCCGTGCACGCCGGGCAGGTCGCGGTCGAGCACGACGACGTCGTACTCGTTGACCGCCGCATGTGCCAGCGCGTCGTTGCCGTCGAACGCGAGGTCGACGGCCATGCCCTCGAGCCGTAGGCCGCTCGCGATCGCTGTGGCCAGGCGCTCGTGATCTTCGACGACGAGTACGCGCATCCGCGCAACAGCATGCCGCGTCATGGTCACAGCGTGGTGACAGCTCACGTGACGGTCCTGAGACCGGTCGGCGCATACAACTGCGTCCATGAATTCGCGCCTCGCTCTGACGCAACGCTTCGCCGCAGCAGGACTGGCCGCGGGCGTTGCCATCCTCCTGGCCGCCTGCGGAAGCTCACAGAAGCCTCAGGCGACGGGCTCCAGCGGTCCGGGTCACGGTTCCGGCGCGACCGCCGCCTACCACTTCTCCGCGTGCATGCGGGAGCACGGCGTCAGCAACTTCCAGGACCCGCGTGTCAGCTCACGCGGTAACCAGGTCCAGATTGCGATCCATGTCGACCCGGCGATCACCAGTTCCCCAGACTTCAAGTCGGCACAGCATGCGTGCGCACACATCCTGCCGGGTGGGATGTCCGGCCCCACCCAGGTACAGCGACAAGCGCACACTGAGGCGATCCTGGCGTTCGCCAGGTGCATGCGCGAGCACGGCTTTCCGCAGTTCCCCGACCCTGACAGCGGCGGCCAACTCACACTGGCGATGATCACCAGGGCAGGCATCGACCTCGAGCAGCCCGCGGTCAAGCCTGCGGCCTACGCCTGCGCTCCGCTAACCCACGGCATCCTCACCAGAGCCGACATCAATCAGGCGCTGGCGAACCCCAACGCGACCGGGAACACAGTCATCGTCGGATGGGCTAGCGGCGACAGCTCGCGCGCCACCGGCATGCTGAAATCTGACAAATCGCGCCGACCGAAGACGCTCTGCCGCGGCCAGTGCACGAGCCACCACACGACTCACGCGGAACCGATCGGCACGTAGTGGTAGCTCGCGCCGGCGTCGGTCGTGTAGTAGAGCCGCCAGTGCTGGTGCCCGCCGGTCCCGAAGTCACCCAGGGCAACGCCGTGGGTCGAGTCCGTGAACCCGAGGTAGGTCCAGTCCGCGGACGGGGCGTCAACCCGGGCCCAGCTCGCACCACCGTCCGTGGTTCCGAACAGGGGACCCTGAGCAGCAACGACCGCTGAGGTCCCCGACGATGCCGCCAAGGCCTGGAGCGGCCCGTCCGGCACGGTCGCGGTGGCATTGAAGCTGCTTCCGGAGTCAACGGATCGGATCACCTCATCGGGCGCCATGCCGGCCATGCACAGCCCCCAGATCACGCCGGCATCCACGGTCGCATCCCACCCGCACTCGCCGGGCACAGCGCCTGTGGCGCGCGCAAAATGCCCGCCGTTGTCGTTGGAGATCCAGGCGTGCCGACCAACCTGGACGATGACCGTGTCGCCCTGGACCCAGAGCCCGCCCGGACCCGCCCGGCCCTCAAGGCCCGCCCGCCCGGGCCCGCTCAGGCCGGTCCAGCGGTTGCGCCCGACCGGTGAGCGAACCAGCCCGAAGACAGGCCCGCCGTTGGATGCGAGCGCATACACGTAACCACCTGCCGCGGCGAGCTGGCCGGCGCCCATGTGCACCTCTCGCCAGGTGCGGCCGCCATCGTGCGTGGTCCAGAGCTGAGGTCCGTAGGCGTAGCCGTCAGACGCATTCGCGAACCGCACCTGACTGACCCCACGGGTCGGCGGTGCGGGGATCCGCGTGAAGTGGCGACCGCCATCGGTCGTGCGCACGATCGAGAGACAGCTGTGACCGCCGCACGGCGCACGGCCGAGCAGCCACCAGGTGAACTCGCTGATCGCTGTGAATGACTGCGGCTGGAAGCTGGAGAAGGCCGCGCCATCCCGGGCGGCTACCGCCGCCAGCAGCCTGGAATCCCCCCAGCTCGCGTGATCCTCGCGATGAGCCTTCATCGCCTCCGCTATCGCGAGACGCTACGCGGTTGTGACCTCTGAATCGAGCAGGTTCACAAGCCGCGGAGGGCGGCCTCATCCAATCGAGCTCGACCGCGAAGCCCCGCCGGTACGGATTGTCGCCCGGCTCCCCAGACATGAAGGCAACCGATTCGTTGACCCAGCAGCCGGCGTTGATCAGGTGCACGCCAGCGGGCGTCACCCACTCGGCCGGATCGTCAGTCGGCAGCGGCCCAGCCCTGTGCGTGTGGCCGAAGATCGCATAGGCCGGGCGCAGGCCGAGCACGCTCAGCACCTCTCCGAACGCGACCAGCGATGAACGGCGCAGTGCCGGTCCCGACAGGTCCGGACTGAACGGCCCGATCCCGGCCACATTCGCAACCCCGAGCAGCGTCCGCAGACCGCCCTGCACGGCCAGGCGCTTGAGGCCGCGCGATTCGCGGATCAGCTTGAGCGCATTCGCCGAGCCGCCGCCATCGGCGGCGTCGATCTCACGTTCGCTGGTCTGTGAGACGGCGTACATCCAGGCGTAGATCGGCGCCAGCAGCCGCTCGTAATCGGAATCCGAGGACATCTTCGAGACCGGCAGTCGCAGGAAGCGCGACATCACGCCGGCAAAGACCCGCTCGAACGCGGGCGTCGTGGTGTGGCGGTCGAGGTAGTGACCGTGCTGCGCATAGACATCGCCGCGCAGCCATACGCCCGGATATTCGAACCGCACCTTCGCGCCGGTCCCGGAGAGCATCCACTCGACCTGCCCGAGCGCATCCGGATGCTCCTGCAGCTGGTGGTCGTGGTTGCCCAGCAGCAGGATCACCTCACGCCCCGGTTCCAGAGCGCCGGCCAGCTCGGGAAGGACGCGCGAAGCAGCGGCGAGCGCCTCCCTGATGTGCCCCTGCCGCAGCTCGATCACGTCACCGAGCAGGACCAGCCGATCAGCCCGTGCGACGGCCCTGCGGAGCCCCGCAACGACAAGCGGGTCATCAAGCGCTGCGCGTCCGTGACCCGCACCGATGTGCAGGTCAGAGATGACCAGCGTCCGCACTACGCGACGCGAATCGCCTTCGGGAGCATGAAGCGCACCGCCTCGCGGATCACATCCAGCTCCTGCACGTCAGAAGTCCCGCGGTCACGGAAGAACTGGACCAGCCGCGCAACCAGTTCCTCCGGGGCGCTGGCGCCTGAGGAGATGCCGACGACGCGCGCCCCGTCGAGCCACTGCTCCTGCACCTGGGACTCGTTGTCGATCAGATGGGAGTCGGTGCCGTTCTCGCGCGCGACCTCGACCAACCGGTTCGAGTTGGAGGAGTTGCGGCTGCCGATCACCAGCACCAGATCGCACTGCTTGGCGAGCTCCTTGACAGCGGCCTGGCGGTTGGTGGTGGCGTAACAGATGTCGTCGGTGCGCGGCCCGACGATCGCCGGAAAGCGCTCCCGCAACCGCACGATGATCGAACGGGTCTCGTCGACGCTGAGGGTCGTCTGCGAGATGTAGGCGACCCGCTCCGGATCTGGCACCTCCAGCGTCGCGACCTCCTCCTCGCTCTGCACGAGCACGATGTTGTCGGGCGCCTCGCCCATCGTGCCCTCGACCTCCTCGTGGCCCTCGTGCCCGATCATCACGATCGTGTAGTCGTCGGCGGCGAACTTGAGGGCCTCGCGGTGGACCTTGGTCACCAGCGGGCAGGTGGCGTCGATCACGTTGAGCTCGCGCGCGGCCGCGTTGGCGTGGACGCTCGGCGCGACACCGTGTGCGGAGAAGACGGTGGTGGCGCCCGCGGGCACCTCGGTCTCGGACTCGACGAAGATCGCACCGCGCTCGCGCAGCTGCTGGACGACGTGCTTGTTGTGCACGATCTCCTTGCGCACGTAGACCGGAGCACCGTGGCGGTCGAGCGCGCGCTCGACCGTCTGCACGGCCCGGTCGACACCGGCGCAGTACCCGCGCGGCATCGCGAGCAACAGCTTCTCAGGGGTCGCGGCCATCTAGGCGCGCAGTTTAGAACCTCAGCCTCTGCCGGCGGGCGCGCTTGCCCGCCGGCAGGACCTCTACGTGGTCAGCTGACCGGGATCCGAACCGCGCCGACAGCTCCGCGGTCATCAGCGCGTACGATTCCCAGCCACAATCGCGGGCACGGGAAGCAGAGACTTGGCTCAGCAGCACCTGGATCGGTTGACGTCGACGGACGCGGGGTTCCTGCATCAGGAGAGCGCCTCCTCGCACATGCACATCGGCGGCCTGCTGCTCTTCGAGGGGCCCGCGCCGCGCTTCGATGCCGTGGTCGAGCACATCCGCGGTCGCCTGCACCTGGTGCCGCGGTACCGGCAGAAGCTGGCGACGCCGCCGGCTGGAACAGGCCGGCCGCTGTGGGTCGACGACAGCAGCTTCAACATCGAATACCACGCCCGCCATTCGGCGCTCCCCGCTCCGGGGAGCGAGCAGCAGCTGCTCGAGATGGCCGCACGGATCGCCTCACAACCGCTCGACCGCCGCAGGCCGCTCTGGGAGTTCTGGCTGGTCGAGGGGATCGAGCCCGCGCCGGGATCAAGGCAGGAACGGTTCGCGATGCTGTTCAAGACGCATCACGCGCTTGTCGACGGGGTCTCCGGAGTCGACCTCGCCACGGTGCTGCTGGACTTCACCCCGTCGCCGCCGCCAATGGACACCGATCAGCTCGGGCCATGGGAGCCCCAGCCCGAGCCCAGTTCGATCGAGCTGCTCGTCGCGGGCGCGCGCGGCACGCTCGGCGCGACCGCCGGCTTCGCCCTGCGAAGCCTGACCGCCGCGACTCAGCCGGGCCGCAGCCTGCAGGCGCTCCGTGACGCCGCAGAGGGGGTGGGCGAGATCGCCTGGGCGGCGCTGAACCCGGCGCCGGCGACCCCGCTCAACGTGCCGATCAGCCCGCACCGCAGATTCCGTGTCGTGCGGCAGCCGCTGGCCGATTACAAGACCGTCAAGAACAGCCTCGGCGGCACCGTCAACGACGTCGTCCTGACGATCGTGGCCGGGGCGCTCGGCGATTGGCTGCGGTCACGCGGGATCCAGACCGACGGCGTCGAGATGCGGGCGCTGGTGCCGGTGTCGGTGCGCGGCGGCGATCAGCGCCAGGCGCTCGGCAATCAACTGACGGCGATGCGCGGTCCACTGCCGGTCTACATCCGGGATCCGGTCACGCGCCTGCAGCGGGTCAGCCGCGCGATGGATGATCTCAAGAGCTCGAAGCAGGCTGTGGGTGCCTCGACGCTGGTCGCCGTCAACGAGATCGCGCCGCCGGCGGTGCTCGCGCAGGCCTCGCGGCTTCAGTTCTCGACGCGCCTGTTCAACCTGCTGGTCACCAACATACCGGGCCCGCAGGTACCGCTCTACATCCTCGGCCACCGGCTCCAGGACCTGTTCCCGCTGGCGTTCCTGCCCTCCGGGCACGCATTGGCGGTGGCGATCATGTCCTACGACGGGCGGGTCGATTACGGCCTGCTCGGTGACTTCGACGCGATGCCGGACATCGACGTCGTGGCCGCGGGAATCGACACCGCGCTGGCCGAGCTGCTCGCCGCGTCCGCCCCGGCGCCTGCGCGTACGCCCGCCGGCGCCCGGCGAGCCGCGCCCCGCCCTCCAGCGTCCCCCGAGTCCGCAGTGTTCGCGGAGTCAGAGCCGCTCCCGGATCCGGCGCCGATCACCACGCCGCTGCTGCCGAGCACACGTACGCGCACGGCGACCGGGCCGGCGGCGGATATGCGAGCCAAGCGCAGGCGCAATCGACGGCCACCGCAGGAATCGAGCTGACCGGCTCGAAAAAATTTCAAGATTGCCTGCACACTTCAAACATCGCCAGACGTATACCAAGCACATATGGAGCTTCCCCAACCCCAGCTCCAGTAGGAATCCACCCAGTCTCGGCCGGTTCGTAGTCCGCCCCCCTGAGCCACGAACCGGCGGGTGGTGACCCCGTTGGGCGGGTCCGAATGACTCGGACCCGCCCAATTTCTTTCCCTGGCGTACGTGAGTCACGAGATATGTTGTTGGCGTCCTGGTGGACTGGCAGCCACCAGGATGTCACCCCCACGCCATGCATTGCGGTCAGATAATGTCCGCAATCGGTGCGAAGCTTGCGTCCGTGGCCAAACCTAGCCCCGTCCGCATCGGATGATCGAGACCTCCGCGCGACTGCTGGCGATGCTTTCGCTGCTGCAGATGCGTCGCGAGTGGACCGGCCAGGAGCTTGCTGAGCGGCTGGAGGTTGGCCCGCGCACCGTTCGCCGCGATGTCGAGAAGCTGCGCAGGCTCGGTTATCCGGTCCAGGCGGCTCCCGGCGTGGCCGGCGGCTATCGGCTCGGCGCCGGCGCCGAACTGCCGCCGCTGCTGCTCGACGATGCCGAGGCTGTGGCCGTGGCCGTCGGTCTGCGGATCGGCGCCTCAGGCCCGATCGCCGGCATCGAGGAGATCTCCGTGCGCGCGCTCACCAAGCTCGAGCAGGTGCTCCCCTCGCACCTGCGCCGCCGCGTGAACGCGCTCAACCGGGTGACCTCGGCGCTGACCGTCGATGGGCCGCAGATCGACACTGAAACGCTCGCCACGCTGGCGGGTGCGTGCCGCGACACGGTTCAGGTCCACTTCGCGTATGTCGCCAAGGACAGCGCCGGCTCGACCCGGGCCGTCGATCCGGTGGCCGTCGTCTACAGCGGGCGCCACTGGTACCTGGTGGCCTTCGATCTCGACCGCGAGGACTGGCGCACGTTCCGGATCGACCGCATCGACAGCGCCCTGCGACTGGGCCGTCGCGGCACCCCACGCACAGTGCCCGGTGGCGATCCGGCCGCCTACCTGCAACGCCAACTGCAGCGACATCGGTCCGCCGATGAGGACCCGGTCCCTGGCAGGATTCGGATACTCGCACCCGCCCAGCGGATTTCCGGACGCGTGCCCGGCACGTACGCGACCGTCGAGCCCGATGGCAGCGACGCCTGCATCGTCCAGACACGCGGCCCCTGGTCGCGACAGTTCCTGTTCTGGACGGCGATGCTCGACGAGCCGCTGGAGGTGCTCGAGCCGCCCGCCCTGGTCGAGGCGGCGCGCAACCTCGGCGCGCAGCTCAGCGCGAGCGTGAGCTGAAACGCGAACGCCGACGCAACTCGGGGCCGAGCGGCTCAGAGGCGAGAGGCCGGCTCAGAAGCCGAGCGCGAACTTGGCGTCGTCGCTCATCAGGTCGGGGGACCACGGCGGCGTGAACACGAGCTCTGACTCGACCGAGCTGACGCCCTCGATCTCGCTGACGAACTCCTGGATCTGACCCTCGACCTGTGGGCCGATCGGGCAGCCCGGAGTCGTCAGCGTGTAGATGACCTTGATCGCGCCGGCCGCGTCGATATCGACGCCGTAGATCAGGCCGAGCTCGACGAAGTCGAGGCCCAGCTCCGGATCGATGACCTCGCGCAGTGCGTCGTTGACCTCTTCGATGGTGACCATTTCTTCGAGTTTACGAGGTTGCGACGACGGTCTTAAGATCAGGTTCGCTACGCCGCCGCACAATTCTGTAGGTTTCTCGCGATCATCGAGTTCGCCGACAACCCGCCGGTGCTGCTGTGCGCCGGCGACGAGGATCGGAGCACCCAGAGCCTGCGCAGGCGGGCGCTGGTCCTCGCGTTCCGTGCGCAGAGCGACGTGATCGTCGACCTGGGCGACCTCGTGTTCGCGGACACGACGCTGATGATCGACCTGGCGATGCTCTCGAACCGGCTGCGGCGCCGGGGACGCGCGCTCGTGCTGCAGGGAGCGCAGCCGCAGATCATGAGTCTGATCGAGCTCGTCGGGCTGCACCGGCTGCCCGGCGTGCAGCTGGTCGCAGGGACGTCCGGCACCGGCGCTCGCCGAGCAGGCCCGCGCCGGACCTCGCCATGTTCCGGCGCGACGTTCCCGCGAGACCCACTAGGCTTGGTGACAGATGATCTGGTTCGTCCTACTTGTGCTCTGGCCGCTGGCGGAGCTGTTCGTGATCGTCAAGCTGTCAGAGGCGATCGGGTTCCTGTGGGTGCTGTTGCTGCTGATCATCAGCTGGCCGATCGGCACGCGCATCATCAAGCATGAGGGCCGCGCGGCGCTGCGTCGTCTGCGTGAGGCGCTCGCGGCCGGCCGCGAACCGACGAACGAGGTGCTCGACGGCGCCCTGGTGCTGGTCGGCGGTCTGTTGCTGCTCGTGCCCGGGTTCATCACCGACGCGATCGGTCTGCTGCTGCTGGTGCCGCCCGACCCGCGCCCTCGCCCGCCTGGCCGCTGCACGCCACCATCGCAGCGTCTGGCTGCGCGCGCGCTCGGCATGCTCACCTGGGGCGTGTACGCGGCGCCGGAGGCGGCGACCGCGACGATCGCGGCGCCGGCGACTACGACGTCGACTCGACGGCGGTCGACGTCGACGGGCCGCAGCTGGAAGCATGAGCGCGATGACGGCGCGTGCAGCAGCGAGTCGCGATCTTCGGCGACCTGCGAGGCCGACCTCTGGGGCATCGTCGTCGGCGGCGAGGAGCCGCGCGCGGCGATCGCCGGCGTCAGCTGACGGCGGACGTCAGCTTCGAGCGCGCCGATCTCGACCTCGACGACGGCGAGGTCTGGACGCTGACCGGGAACGGCCTGCGCGCTGCGGATCGAACGCGCCGCCGCAACGACCACATCCTCCGCGCGAGCGCTCGATCGAGCCCTGTCGCGTCAGCGGCTCGGCGACGGTCGATGGAGCCGAACGCGAGTTCGACCTCGGCGGTGTGCGCAGCGACTCGCTGACCGCGGCTGAGCTCGACTCCCTGCGGCTGTTGGGCAGCTGGTTCCCGGCCGGACACGAGGTCGCGCTGGTCTCGGCTCGACCACGAAAGGGCAAAGGGCCAGGACCACGACGCCGTGGCGGTGATCGCGCGGGGCGAGGACCAGGAGATAGCGGTCGACCCGCGCCTCTCGACCACGTACGACGGACGCGGCACACCACGGCGCGTCGGCGTCGAGCTGTGGCTCGGAGCCGACGACGATGAGAACCAGCATTCGCGGCGGGTCGCCGGACTTGCCACCGGCTCGTTCGTCTCGGCCACCTTCGATGGCCGCAGCCTGAGCGCCTACGCGCTGCAATGCGCCAGCCGGGGCGAGCCCGGCGCCGGCGTCTACCTGTTGCTCAAATAGAGCCGGCGGCCGGCACCCTAGTTCTCGGTGCCGAGACGGTCCCAGCAGTACAGCTCCAGGCATTCGCCGGCGAGCTGGATGCAGCGCTCCTCCGACAGCCACGGCAGCACCGCGTCGAGCGCCTCATCCTCGCCGACGCCGGCGTCGAACGCGTCTTCGCCGCGGAAGCCGGCTGCGATCCGCAGCGCCTCACGACGGTTCTCGCCCAGCGACGGGAACACGTTGACCAGGAACTCCTTGCTCGGGACCGGGTGGCCGACCTCCAGCGACGCATGCCAGGCCGCGAGCAGCGAGAGGTCATGCTCGTCGAGGTCGGCGACCGCCTTCGAGTAGTGCGACAGCAGATCGGCTTCAGGGATCTCGTCGACCCAGGCGCCGACGACCTCACCGACGATCTGGCGGCGCGCCTCCCGGCCGACCGAATCGGCGATCACGCGGATTGCGTCCTGCGGCTCGATAAAGCAAAGTGACATGAAGGCTCCAACCTCTCAGGTGGATCCGCAGAATGTAGGCCGGGGCTCGGACGGAGCCGATCCAGATCTGGCGTCTGGGTCAGAGCCCCATCGCCGCGCGCGCACGCTCCAGTGCGAGCGCGTCGCCCTCGCACATCCTCAGACAGCCCATCGGTCACGCGCGTGCCCGATCCCCAGTTGTGCAGCGCCAGATCGAGCGACTCGAGTGGCACCTCGCAGGCTGCGGCCAGGTCGGCCGCCCGCCGTTCCAGGAGCAGCGGATCGCCGATGCCGAGCGCACGCTTGGCCGCCCACGTGGCCTCGTTCTCGCCACTCAGGAAGAGCTTTGCCGGGCGCAGCTCGTAGACGACCGAGTCGCCCCAGCAGCGTCAACAGTTCGTAGCGGGTGTCGCGGTCGAGCCCGCGGACGCCGCCGAGCCGTTCGAAGATCCGCTCGAAGCGGCGCTCCGGGGTCCATGAGGGCTCGCCTCCGAACGACTCCGCGAACGAACCGGAGCGGGCACCCCAGGCCTCAAATCCGTCAACAACGCTGTCGCGATTGCCGGATTTGAGGCCTCGGGGCCCGTCCAATACATGCCGGAACGCGAACTGGGTGCGGGCATCGATGTCTCCGGAGGTCGCAATCTCGCTCCAGCTGGGTGGAGCGTTCGGCGATCGACTCGCCGGCGGCGACCTGCTCCATCACCGAGAGTCGCCAGGTGGCGAAGGCGATCTCGTCGGCGAGGCGTTCGGCGTCCTCGCTGGACTTCAGGCCCGGAACCAGTGGCGAGCGGAAGCCGTCCTCGACGCCACGCGCCATTCGCCGCACGCGCACGGCGTTGCCACCGCCGCCCGCGCGCTGGACCCGTGGCTCGCGCGTGCGCGACGCACGCTCGGCGGGCGCGCGCGGAGTCCGCTCGCGCGGCTCAGATGACTTGGGCGCGGCTGAGGAGACCACCGCCCGCGCCTCGAAGTTCTGCTCACGCGCACAGATCGTGCAGTTCTGGAGCAGACGGTTGTGTCGGCAGAAGGTCGGCATCGTTCAGATCAATCCTGACAGGCGGCGTCGCGCGACGTTGTCGGCTGGTTGAGAGGTTGAGGAGTGCTGGGGGGCCCAGATCCATCTGGGCCCCCCAGCCGGTCAGGGAAGTGGGGGCGCAGTTCCCTGACTGACTTGGCGAGTGTGGCTCACTCAAGTTCGGATCAGATAAAGCTCTCCGCTCAATCGTCGCGGCGACTGCCAGGTCCCGTGAAGAACTGCTCGCCTGGCCGCACAGTACCGGCCGCCTCGGCCTCATGCCTCAACGTGCTGTCCGCCTCGCCGCTCCAGGCTCCGATCGACAGCAGCTCGCGGTCCTGGTCCATCGGGGTGCCGCCGAGCGCCCTGTTGACGACGCGTGCGCACTTGCGGCCCTCGGCGATCGCGGTGACCACCAGCGACTGGCCGATGCGGGCATCGCCGCAGGCGAACACGTTCTCAGACGATGTTCTGTAGGTCTGGCGGGTGCGGATGTTCCCGCGGCGGTCCAGATCCAGTTCCAGATCTGCGACCAGACCGTCATGCTCGGGATGCTCGAAGCCGATCGCAATCAGCACCAGATCGGCGTCGACCACGAACTCGCTGCCCGGGACGGGCGTCAGGTCCCTGGACGAGGAGCCCGTGACCTTGCGTGCATAGACGTGGGTGACGGCGCCGCCCGACCCGCCGAAGCCGGTCACCTCCGTGCCCCACCGACGCTGGCCGCCCTCGTCCAGCGCATAGGTGCTGAGCGTGCGCTTGGGCGGAAGCGGCCAGGGGTGGCGCGGATCGGACTCGAGCAGTTCCGCGTAGACGTCGAGAATCGTCGCGTGTTCCGCGCCCTCGCGCTGGGCGTTCGAGATGCAGTCCATGCCGGTGTCACCGCCGCCGATCACGATCACCTTCCTGCCCGCCGCCGTGATCACCTCCTCGGCCGGCGTCGCGCGGAACGCACGGCCCTCGTGCTCGGCGACCCAGCGGTTGCGCTGGTAGAGGTAGTCCATCGCCAGATGGATGCCGGTGTTCTCACGCCCGGGCACGACGATGTCTCGCGACACTCGCGAGCCGATCGCGATCACCACGGCATCGAACTGCTCCCGCAGATCCTCGACCGCGAGGTCGTCGCCAATCTCCGTGTCATAGAAGAACTCGATCCCCTCCTGTTCGAGCAGCGCCACACGGCGGTCGATGATCGGCTTCTCGAGCTTCGCGTCCGGCACGCCGAACCGCATCAGACCGCCGGGTCCCTCGTCGCGCTCATACACGGTCACCAGATGCCCGCAGTGGTTGAGCTCGTCGGCGACGGCCAGCCCAGCCGGACCGGCACCGATCACGGCCACGGTCTTGCCGGAGCGCCGCGTCGGCGGATCCGGCAGCACCCAGCCCTCGTCGAACGCCCGCTCCGCGATCGCCATCTCGATCTGTTCGATCGTGACCGCGTCGTCGTTGATCGCGAGCACGCAGGCGGACTCGCACGGCGCCGGGCAGATCCGGCCGGTGAACTCGGGGAAGTTGTTGGTGGCGTGCAGCTCGTCGATCGCCTCGCGCCACTTGCCGCGATAGACGAGGTCATTCCAGTCTGGAATCAGATTGCCCAGCGGGCAGCCCTCGTGACAGAACGGAACCCCGCAGTCCATGCAGCGTGCGCCCTGGCGACTCAGCTCCTCGTCCGACGGCAACGAGAAGTACTGCTTGTAGTCGGCGACCCGCTGCTTGGGGTCGCGCTTGTCGAAGCCCACGCGGTGGATCTTCAGGAACGCTCCGAGCTCTCCCACCGCCTACGCCCCCAATCCTGCCGCTGTGGCGCTGCTGCCGGCCAGCGGGCCGGCAGCAGCAGCGGCCGCCTCCGCCTCGGCCCGCTGCACGAGCGCCCGTTTGTAGTCGCGCGGCATCACCTTGACAAAGCGATCGCGCGAGCCCCGCTCCCACTGCGCAAGGACGTTACGCGCAACCAGCGAGCCGGTGCGCTGAGCGTGCTCTGCGATCAGTCGCGCGCAGCTCCTCGTTGTCATCGTCGGTGACCGGCTCGAGGTCGACCAGCTCGGTGTTGCAACGCGTCGCGAAACGGTGGTCGGAGTCGTACACGTAGGCGACGCCGCCGCTCATGCCGGCGGCGAAGTTGCGGCCGGTGCGGCCGAGCACCACGACCCGGCCGCCGGTCATGTACTCACAGCCGTGATCGCCGACACCCTCGACGACCGCCCAGGCGCCGGAGTTGCGCACGGCGAAGCGCTCGCCGGCCAGGCCGCGGAAGAAGGCGCGGCCCGAGGTCGCCCCGTAAAGCACGGTGTTGCCGACGATCATGTTGTCCTCGGCCCGGAACAGCGCCTGCTCGGGCGGGCGCACGACGATCGTCCCCCCGGACATGCCCTTGCCGGCGTAGTCGTTGGTCTCACCGCTGAGCTGCAGCGTGACGCCCGGCGCCAGCCAGGCGCCGAAGCTCTGGCCGGCGGAGCCGGTGAGGCTGATCTCGATCGTCCCCTCGGGCAGGCCGTCAGCGCCGAAGCGCCGCGCGACCTCGCCGGACAGGATGCCGCCGACCGTGCGGTTGACATTGCGGACCGCGATCGGCCCGAGCCTGACCTCCTCGCCATGCTCGAGCGCCGGCGAGCACTGACGCACGAGCGCCCAATCGAGTGCGTCCTCGAGCACCGGCTCAGCTCCGCGCGTGCGGCGCCGGGCAACGTCGGCGGGGACGTCGGGGCTCGCCAGCACCATCGACAGATCGACCTTCCGCGCCTTCCAGTGGTCGATCGCGTCATCGGTGTCGAGCAGGTCGGCGCGGCCGATCAGATCCTCGAAACGGCGCACTCCGAGCTGCGCCATCAGCAGACGGGCCTCCTCGGCAACGTTCATCAGGTAATTGACGACGTGATCAGGTGTGCCGCCGAAGCGCGCGCGCAGGACCGGGTCCTGGGTCGCGACGCCGACCGGGCAGGTGTTCAGGTGACAGACCCGCATCATGATGCAGCCCATCGCGATCAGCGGCGCCGTGGAGAAGCCGAACTCGTCTGCCCCGAGCAGCGCCGCGATCACGACGTCGCGCCCGGTCTTCATCTGCCCGTCGACCTCGACCGTGATCCGGCTGCGAAGGTCGTTGAGCATCAGCGTCTGCTGCGTCTCTGCCAGCCCGATCTCCCATGGCAGGCCGGCGCCGTGGACCGAGGACTGCGGTGAGGCGCCGGTGCCGCCCTCGCCGCCGGAGATGGTGACGTGGTCGGCGTTGGCCTTGGCCACGCCGGAGGCGACCGTGCCGACGCCGACCTCGCTGACGAGCTTGACGGAGACGCTACGCCGTCGGGTTCGCGCAGCGCAGGTCGTAGATCAGCTGCTTGAGATCCTCGATCGAGTAGATGTCGTGGTGCGGCGGCGGCGAGATCAGCCCGACGCCCTCCGTCGAGTGCCGGATCTGCGCGATGTAGGCGTCGACCTTGTGACCTGGCAGCTGGCCGCCCTCACCCGGCTTGGCGCCCTGAGCCATCTTGATCTGCAGCTGGTCGGCGTTGACCAGGTAGTGGGTCGTCACGCCGAAGCGCCCGGATGCGATCTGCTTGATCGCCGAGCGACGCTCGTCGCCATTGGCGTCGGGCGTGAACCGCGCCGGATCCTCGCCACCCTCGCCGGTGTTGGACTTACCGCCGATCCGGTTCATCGCGATCGCGAGCGTCTCATGCGCCTCGCGGCTGAGCGCGCCGAGTGACATCGCGCCGGTGGTGAAGCGCTTGACGATCTGCGTGGCCGGCTCGATCTGGTCGAGCGGGAGCGGCTCGGGCAGCGTCTTGAATCGCATCAGCCCACGGAGTGAGGAGCGCTTGATCGCCTCGTCGTTGGCGAGCCTCGAGAACTCCTCGTAGGTCTGCCAGCCGTCGCCGGTCTCGCCGCGAACCGAGTGCTGGAGCTTCGCGATCGTGTCCGGGTTCCAGTTGTGCAACTCGCCGTCGCGCCGCCACTGCAGCAACCCTCCGACGGGCAGCAGGTCGCGCTCGGTGCGCGGGTAGGCGCGGAAGTGGCGCTCGAGTCGCCTCCTCCGCGAGCTCGCCCAGGCCGATGCCGCCGATCCGCGACGCGGTGCCGGTGAAGTAGCGGTCGATCAGCTCCGAGTCGAGCCCGACCGCCTCGAAGATCTGGGCGCCGCAGTAGGACTGGATCGTCGAGATCCCCATCTTGGAGATCGTCTTCATCAGCCCCTTGCCGATCGCCTTGACGATCCGCTTCTCCGCCTCTTCGCGGTCGAGATCCTCAGGCAGCAGCGAGCGATCGGCGAGCTCGTCCAGCGACTCGAACATCACGTACGGGTTGATCGCGGAGGCTCCGAAGCCGATCAACGTCGCCATGTCATGGATCGAGCGCGGCTCCCCCGACTCGATCACAAGGCCCGTGGACAGGCGCGTGCCGCGGCTCACCAGGTGCTGGTGCACGGCGGCGACCGCCAGCAGCGACGGCATCGCGACACGCTCGGCGCCGAGGTTGCGATCCGACAGGATCAGGATGTTGGCGCCGTTGTCGACGTAGCGGGCGGCCTCGTCGCAGAGCAGCCCGAGCCGCTCCTGCATGCCGTCGGCTCCGCCCTCAACCGGCCAGGTGATGTCGAGCGTGGCGGCATTGAACACCTCGTGGGAGACCTGGCGTAGCTTCTCGAGCTCGTGGTTGCGGAGGATCGGCTGATCCATCACCAGCTGGTGGGCCTGCCCGGGATCCTCCATCAGCAGGTTGCGCTCGCGGCCGACTCCGACCTGGAGACTCATCACGACCGCTTCCCTGATCGGGTCGATCGGCGGGTTCGTGACCTGCGCGAACAGCTGCTTGAAGTAGGCGAACAGCGGCGGCTGGCGATCGGACATGACCGCCAGCGCGGCATCGTTGCCCATCGACGCGACCGGCTCCTCACCCTTTGCCGCCATCGGAGCGATCACCTGCCTCAGGTCCTCCTGGGAGTAGCCGAACGCCAGCTGCTTGGAGCGCAGCGGCTCGATTCGCGGCGTCCGCGGCTCACGGTCGGGCAGGTCGTCGATATGCACGACCGACTGCTGGTACCAGTCTCCGTACGGACGCTGGCGCGCGACGTTGCGCTTGACCTCCTCGTCCTCGATGATCCGGCCCTGCTCGAGGTCGAGCAGGAACATCCGGCCCGGCGCCAGGCGACCCTTGCGCTGGATGTGCTCGGGTGCGACGGTCAGGACCCCGGCCTCGGAGGCGAGTACCACGTAGCCCTCGGTGTCCTGGATCCAACGACCGGGGCGCAGGCCGTTGCGATCGAGCGTGGCCCCGGCCACGCGACCGTCCGTGAACACGACCGCCGCGGGCCCGTCCCAGGGTTCCATCAGGCAGGAGTGGAAGTCGTAGAAGCCCTTGACGTCGGTGTCGAGGTCCTTCCTGGTCCGGTAGGCCTCGGGGATCATCATCATCATCGCGTGCGGGATCGAGCGGCCGCTGAGCACCAGCAGCTCGAGCACGTTGTCAAACGACGAGGAGTCCGATGCCCCGGACTGGATCACGGGCATCACCTTGGCGAGGTCCTCGCCGAACAGCTCGGAGGCCAGCTGCGATTCGCGCGCGCGCATCCAGTTCGCGTTGCCGCGCAGCGTGTTGATCTCGCCGTTGTGGGCGATCATCCTGAACGGGTGCGCGAGCGTCCAACTCGGGAACGTGTTGGTGCTGAAGCGCGAGTGCACCAGCGCCAGCCGGCTGGCCAGCCGCGGGTCGCGCAGATCGGTGAAGAAACGCGGCAACTGCGGCGCGGTCAGCATGCCCTTGTAGACGAGCGTGCGCGACGAGAAGCTTGCGATCGCGAGCTCGTCGCCGGCCGCGTGCTCGACCAGCCGCCGGATCACATAGAGCTTGCGCTCGAACGCATCCTGGTCGGCGATGTCGTCCGCGGCCGCGATCAGCGCCTGACGGATGAACGGCTGGGACGCGCGCGCGGTGTCGCCGGCGTAGCGGTCGTCGGTCGGCACGTCACGCCACCAGATCACACGCTGCCCCTCGCCCTCGACGGTCTCCTCGATCAGCTGCTCGATCTCGGCCCGGCGCTCGTGCGCGGTCGGCAGGAAGCAGACGCCGACGCCGTATCGCCCGGCCGCCGGCAGCTCGACGCCGGCGGCGACGCCGCGGAAGAACGCGTCGGGAATCTGCAGCAGGATGCCGGCGCCGTCACCGGTGTTCGGATCGGCCCCGGCGGCGCCACGATGCTCGAGGTTGCCGAGCGCATCGAGCCCCTTCTCGATCACCGCGTGCGTGGCCTCGCCCCAGAGCTTGGCAACCAGCGCGACACCACAGGCGTCGTGCTCGTTGGTCGGGTCGTAGAGGCCGACAGGCCCCGGTGTTGCGGGTGCTTGATTCATAGGAGAGGCTCACGACAGGAGAGAGCCTTTAAGGCTACAGGGTTTGCGGCGTGGAACTCGGTCTGTGACGTCTTCACCGACGGGCCAAATACATGTCCTGGCATGTATTTCATCCGTCGCTCTCACAGCTGCGGCTTCCGCAGCGTTCAATACACGCATGGACCTGCCCCCGTTCCAGCTCTTGATCGACAGCCATGGCCGCGACGTCCACCGCTTCCTGGTGGCGAGCGTCGGCCCGACAGACGCTGACGACTGCTATCAGGAGACCTGGATCGCGGCGCTGCGCGGCTATCCGCGCCTGGAGCACGCCGGCAACCTGCGCGGCTGGCTGCTGACGATCGCCGCTCGCAAGGCGATCGACTGCGCACGGACGCGGGCGCGAGTGCCGATCGCGGTCGAGAGCCTGCCCGAGTCACCGGCGCCGACCGGTGCCGAGCCGATCGACGAGGACCCGTGGCCGGCGGTCCGTGCGCTGCCGCGCAAGCAGCGCACCGCGATCGCGATGCGCTACGGCATCGACGCCGACTACGCGCTGATCGCGGAGACGATGGGCATCAGCCAGGACGCGGCCCGTCGCAACGTGCACGAGGGACTGAAACGCCTGCGAGAGGAGTACGAGCGATGACCGACATCAAGAAGCGTCTGCGTTCTGCCGCCGGCCCGCTGGCCGGCGGCGACCTACCCGACCTTGGAGCAGCCCTGGACCGCAGCGGCCTCGTGGACGTCGCCTACGCGATCGAGGACACCCCGGTCGGACCGCTGCTGCTGGCCGCGACGCGGACCGGGCTGGCGCGTGTCGCCTACCTCGACGCGCAGGAGCTGCAGTCGGAGTCTGAGATCCTCGTCCAGCTCTCACACCAGCTCTCGCCGCGCGTCGTCGAGCTGCCAGAGCGGCTTGACCCGGTTCGCCGCGAGCTCGACGAGTTCTTCGCCGGCCGCAGGCACGAGTTCGGCCTTGCGCTCGACTGGTCGCTGACCAAGCCGGGCTTCACCCGTGCCGTGCTCCGGGCCACGGCACGGATCCCATTCGGCGAAACCGTCAGCTACAAGGGCGTCGCCGGTCGCGCCGGCAACGAGCGCGCCTTCCGGGCCGCCGGCACCGCACTGGGCTCCAACCCGCTGCCGATCGTCGTCCCATGCCACCGCGTTCTGCACACGGGTGGCGGACTCGGCGGCTACACCGGCGGCCTGCGGATCAAGCGGCGGCTTCTGGCGATCGAGGGTGTCCTTCCGGACACCCTCGATCGCGCCTAGTGAGAGAGGTGCAACCCCCGGTCCCGTGCGAATTTCGAGCGTGCGGTGCCTGTTTGACAATGCCGGCCACACCCATGCCCGGCATTGTCGCCCCCACCCGCACGTTCGACTTCGCTTCCGTTCGCTGCATCACTCGTACCCATATGACGCCAGATAAACGGCGCGAGCACATCAGGTGCCCCTCCTGAACTTTTATGTACACCGATCTGACGCGGGACTTACAAGGACCTGACGCCGGCTGGCGATCAGACGCCGGTGCCGTCGGCCTGCAGGCGCTCGGCGAGCAGCTCGCGAGCGTGCTGACCGCTCAGATCGAGCTTCTGGTAGATGTGCGCCAGGTGGGTGCCGACCGTCTTGGTGGTCACAAACAGCGCCTGCGCGATCTCACGGTTCTGCATCCCGGCAGCTGCGAGCTCCGCCACGCGCCACTCCGATGGAGTCAGCGACTGCGGCCCGGCGAGCACCTGCCGGCGCGGTTTGGCGCCGGACACAACCAGCTCCTCCCGCGCGAGCTCGGCGAGCGTGCGCGCCTCGCAGCGCTGCGCCAGCGCCAGCGCCTCCCGCAACGGCTGGCGCGCCGCGGCGCGCTGCCCGGCTCGCCGCAGCGCGCCGCCCAGCGCCAGCAGCGACTGCGCGAGTTCGAGCCGTGCCGGCGATTCGCGCAGCACCGCAACCGACTCCGACAGCACTTCGATCCCCTCGCTGCCGCCGAGCACGCGTCCCTGCGCCCGCAGCGCGATCCCGATCCCGCGCGGCTGACCCAGCGCGTGAGCACGCACAACCGCTGCGTCAGCCAGCTCCCGTGCGCGATCAGGGTCGGTCGGCGCCAGCGCCGCCGCCAGCTCGGGCCGCCACGGCAGGAAGCTCGGATTGTTGATGATCACGTTCTCACCGGCGAGCCAAAAGTCGGCGAGCGCGCGCTCGCGGTCGCCGGCGGCGAGTCGCACCCGAGCACGGGCCAGCAGCGCGTGCAGCGCCGCCGCGGTGCCGACCGCGCGCTCTAGTGGCACCGCCTCGATCAGCGTGTGGGCCTGCTCGAGATCGCCGTGCGCAAGGCGCGCCTCACATAGGCAGGCGACCATCCAGATCTCGACCCAGCTGGCCTCCAGCCGCCGCGCCAGCGCGAGCGCCGCCTCCGCATCACTGATCGCGGTCTGCAACTCGCCGCGGCGCAGATGCAGAAACGCTCCCCACGCGAGGTCGACCAGATGCGAGACGATCGAACCGCGCGCGCGAGCGTCGGCGCGGATGTCTGCGAGCAATGCGGAAGCGCGCTCGACCTCATCGCTCAGCACCAGCACCAGGGCCGCATAGATCACGATCGGCGAACCGCCGGTCTGCTCGGCCACGAACAGCCCGTCGTCGAGCCCTTCGTCCAGGCGCTCCAGCGAGTCGCCGACCAGCCCGTCCGTCTGCATCGACCAGCAGGCGTCGAAGATCTTCAGCCCGCGGCCGGCCGGCCCGGCCGCGTCCGCCAGCGCACGCAGGTCCTCACGGCGCTCGGCAAACCTCGGCGCCAGTCGTACGTCGACCGACGCGGTCGCCATCCGCAGCGTTTCGAGCGTGGCGCGCAGCCTCGGCTCAAGCTCCGGTCCGAGCTCCTCCAGCACGCGCGTCAGCATCTCGTAGGCGCGCACCGAGTGGCCACCGCCCCACACCAGCACCTCACCCAGGGCCGCCGCGATCGCAACCCTTGCGTCGGGCTTCTCGGTCACGGCCAGCGCCGCGCTGAGGTGCTCGACCGCGGCAGGATCGTGGGCCAGCGCCTCGATCTGGCCGAGCTGGCCGAGCAGCGCACCCCGATCCTCCGGCCCCGGGGGCTCAGCCAGCGCGCGTCTCAACAGCGCCAGGGCGGCATTCAGGTCGCCGCCGGCGAACGCGCTGGCTGCCAGCTGCCGCAGCAACGCCACGATCCGCGCATCGCCGCTCGGCGAGGCGCGCAACAGATGCGCGCCGACGCCCAGAGTCGACGGTCCGGCGGCGAGCATCAGCGCCGCACGGCGGTGGTCGTCGGCACGCTGGGCCGGCGGGATCTCCTCGTAGACCGCGACCCGCAGCAGCGGGTGCACGAACGCCAACGGCTCCGCCGTCAGGATCCCGGCCGCCAGCAGCTCGTCGGCGGCCGTGACAGCCGCGGCCGATTCGAGCCTGGCCAGATCGCCTGCGTTCTGCAGGCTCGCGTGCTCGAGGATCGCCACGCCCCGCGCCAGCGCGGCGGCATCCGGGCCCAGCCGCCCGAGGCGGTTGAGCACCACGCGCCTGACCGAGTCCGGGTTGGCCTGCTCGACTCTGGAGACGTTGGCCGCCGTCGGCGGGATCTGCGTGGAGGCCAGCTCGGTCAGCAGCTCGCCGAGCAGGAAGGGGTTACCACCGGTGGCCCCGGCGCAGGCGTCGCAGAACTTGGTGTCGACGTCATCTCCCAGGCGCCCGCGGACGACCTGTGCGACGCCGTCGGGAGTCAGCGCCGGCGGCTTCAGGATCGTCGTCCCCGCGGCCGCTCGGAGCGACGTCAGCAACTCGTCGTCCGCACTGGACTCGTCAGTTCTCACCGTCAGTGCCAGCAGCACCGGCAATTCCTGGCAGCGTGCTGCCAGGTAGGCGATGCACTGCAGTGAGGAGCGGTCGGCGAACTGCGCATCGTCGAGCGCCAGCAGCAGCGGCTCGGTCTCGGCGAGGTTGGCGGTCAGCCAGTAGAAGCCGTGACTGATCGTGAAGGCTATGTCAGGCGCCGGCCGTGAGGATCGGCCCGAGCCAACGCCTGACCGATCCTCACGGCGGCGCTCGCCGCTCAGCAACGGCCGTGTCAAGCCCGCGGCGCCGGCCAGCAACTGCTGCCGGCGCCGCGCGCCCGCGCGGGCCACCGGTAGCTCGAACAGCTGCCGGGCCACGCCAAAGGCGAACTCGTGCTCAAGCTCGAGGCCGCGTGCCGATAGCACATTGAGTCCCGCGTCGAAGGCGGCCTCGCGAGCCCGCGCGAGCAGAGCTGTCTTACCGATCCCCGCCGGCCCCTCGATCACCACCACCCCGCCCGTACCGCCGCGCGCATCTTCGATTGCAGCGCGAAGCACATCCAGCTCACGTGAGCGTTCAAGCAGCAGCGTCATGTGTCAATGTCAAGCGATGGACCTGCTTGCACCAGTCAGGAGGCTAGACCGTTTTCAACAACAGCACGATGTGCCGGCCGTCCTCGCCGCCACGATCAAGAAGTTCGGGGAGGACTCGGCGGGCAACTTCGCCACCTCGATCGCCTTTTACGCCTTCTTCTCGCTGTTCCCGCTGCTGCTGGTGCTGATGACGATCCTCGGCTTTGTGCTGGCCGGCGATCCGACTGCGCTGAAGGCGGTCAAGGACTCGGTGCTGGGGAATTTTCCGGTGATCGGCGACACGCTCAAGCACGAGCAGCTCGCGGGCAGCGGCGTGGCGTTGGTGGTCGGCGTGCTGCTGTCGTTGTGGGCGGGATTGGGCGTGACCGGCGCCGCCAAGACGACCTTCGACCGTGTTTGGGACATCCCCCGAGACGAGCGTGAGGGGTTCCTCAGAACCAAGTTGCGCGGAGTCGTGTTGCTGGCGGTGCTCGGGGTCCTGTTCGTGATCGCCTCCGCCGCGTCAGGACTCGTCGCGTACGGCATCGGCGGGACGTTGCTGTTCGCGCTCGGGGTGGTGATATCGATCCTGCTCAACTTCTGCCTGTTCATGGCGTCATTCAAGCTGCTGTGCACGGCGGACATCCCTCTGCGTGAGCTCGCGCCGGGCGCGGCGATCGCCTCGGTGCTGTGGGAGATCCTGCAGCTGGCGGCGGGCGTCTACATCAACCACATCAGCAAGAACCACAGCGCCTACGGGACCTTCGCGCTGATCCTCGGCTTCCTCGCATGGCTGCACCTGGGCACGCAGATGATGGTCTACTGCGCGGAGTTCAACAGCGTGCTTGCGCGGCGGTCCTGGCCAAAGCAGTTCTTCTCGTAATCGGTTTCAGCGGCTCGTCACCTCGAGCGGGTACGAGCACAGGCCACCCTGGGCCGGGCAGCCCTCGCAGACACGGCGGCCTGGGGCGCCGGTCACAGAGAAGTCGCCGGTCAGCGGACCGGCGACACGCTCGGCAAGGTCAAGCTCCAGGGCAGGGATGTCTGCCGCCGTGAAGGTGGCGCTGACCGGCTCCTCAGGCGCCTCCAGGAACAGGTGAACGACCTCCACCGTGGCGGCGCCCAGCTTGAGCGCCGCCAGCGCGTAGATCGTCCGCTGCGCGCTGTAGCGCTCGGCCACGATCCTCGCCGGATCGGCCTGTGCGAGCCGGTCGCTCTTGTAGTCGAGCACCAGCAGGCCATCTGCCTGCTCTCGTGCCAGCAGATCGAACACACCCGTGATCAGCAGCTCGCCGTGGTGAAACGCGAAGCGCTGCTCCCGGCGAACGTCGCGCAGCGCCGCGAGCCGAGCAAAGGTGAGACTGCCCACAAGCGCGGCCAGCACTCCGCGGACATCGGGCGGCATCGGATCGCCCAGCGCGGGTTCGCGGAAATCCAGGCTGGCCAGCAGCTCGTGGATCAGCGTGCCGCGCTCGGCGCCGCTCAGGCCTGGCGCCGAGCGCGACGGCTGCAGCGGTGCGGCTCGCTGTTCAGCCTCGGACGCAGGGTCCGCGGCCGCCGGCCGCTCGGGCAGGCCGAGCACCCGCTCGGCGTAGAACCGGTAGCCGCACTGCTCGTAGACGGCAAAGGCACTGTAGGAGAGCGAGGAGAGCGTCGGGCCGCCGTCCGGCTCGGGCGGTGGGGGCGCCAGACCGAGGTGCGGTCGACCCTGGCCCCCGGTGAGTCGCTCGACGTCGCCCGAGTCCGGTGGCGGGACCGTCACGAAGGTCGTGACCACACCGAACTCGCTGATGAACGGCTCCGGGGCGAGCGCCGCGACCGCGGCGCTCGCGGCGCGAGTCGCGATATCCGGAACCAGCGCAGGGCCGACCCAGCCGATCGGCGCCAGCCGATTACCCTCCTCCCATGCCCCGAGCTTCGCGGCGCCGGAGACGATCAGGCGCTCCTGCGCGCGGGTCATGGCGACATAGAACAGGCGCCGTTCCTCGGCCGCCTCGAGCTCGCGCTCCTCGAGCTTGACGGCGTCATAGTCGGGCGTGTCGACGCGCACGCCGGCCCCGGCCCGGCGCAGCCGAAGCCCGACCCTGTGGCGGTCACGGCCGAGCTTCACGATCGCACCGGCGGCGCGGCATCACCTGGCGGCCGAGGTCGGCCACGCACACGACCTTGAACTCGAGCCCCTTGGAGCGGTGGATCGTCATCAGTCGAACCGCATCGAGCGCTTCACTCTCGACCGGCGCCTGACTCTCGCGGGCGCCGCCTCCACCACCTGAGCGCGAGCGCAGCATGTCGACGAAGCCGCGCAGGTCGTTGCCGTGCCCCGCCTGCCACTCCCGCGCGAGCCGCATCAGCTTGCGCACGTTCGCAAGTCGCCGGCGCGCATCCGAGAGTCCCGCGATCCGTAGCTCGTAGTCGCTGTGGGCAAGAGCACGCTCCAGCAACTGCTCGATCCCGAGCCATGCGGCCTCGCGGCGCTCACCGCTGAACCAGGCGTCGAAGACCCTGAGCCGCGCGCGATCGGCCTCCGCAAGCTGGTCGAGCGCGTCCGCTCGATGCAGCACCAGCCCGTCGAGCGAGAGCCCGCACAGTGGAGAGCCGAGCACCGTGTAGAGCGCCTCGGTGTCGAGCGGGTTGGCCAGCGCCCGCAGGTACGCGGTCAGCTCGATCACCTGCGGATGCGACCAGTAGCCGCGGCCCCCGACGACATACGTCGGGACACCGGCGGCCTCGAGCGCGGCCTCATACACATGGATGTCCGTGGTCGCACGCAGCAGCACCACGATCTCCGCCGCGCCGGCCTCGCCGGCATCGATCAGCTGGCGCACGCGCGCGGCCAGCGCCCGCGCTTCGGCGACGCGCCATGGCGCAGCCGGCTGTTCGAGGATCGGATCGTGACTGGCTGCGATCGCGTCCTTGTCCACGACCAGCAGCTCCACCAGCGGGCCCGGCTCCGGGTCCGCTGGCCGGCCCGGGCGCAGCGGCCTGAAGCGGCTTCCGAGCGTGGTCGTGAAGGCCCCATTGAGCGCATCGAGGATTGCCGGCTGCGAGCGGAAGTTCGTCTGCAGCGAAGCACGCCCGCCGATCTGCTCGAGCCGGGCTCCGCGCTGCTCGAACAGCTCGACGTCAGCGTGGCGGAAGCCGTAGATCGACTGCTGAGCATCGCCGACCATGAACAGGTCGATGCCGGCCACCAGATCGATCAGCTCGAGCTGAACGCCGTTGGTGTCCTGCATCTCGTCGACCATCACGCGCGTGAACCGCTCCCGGTAGCGGCCGCCCACCTCCGGGTTGCGAAGGAGCTCGCGCGCCAGCAGCTCGAGGTCGGAGAAGTCGACCGCGGATCGCTCGTGCTTGAGCGCCGCGTAACGCCGGCCGTACTCCTGCAGGAGTGCGTCGAGCGCCGCCCGGACGCCGACCGCATGGGTCGCGGCCGCCATCTCGGCGAGCTCCTCAAGCGCCGCGCGGTAGTGGTCGCAGACCTGGGTCTTCAACGCGGCCGCGCCAGTCCCCAGCCGGATCGGCTGAAGCTCGCCCGGCCACGGCGCCCCAGAGCCCAGCACCTCGGGGACGAGCTCCAGTTGTGCCAGTGCCTCGCTCACCCTGCGGCCTGGCTCATCGATTTCGCCGAGCTCGCGCAGCACGGACGCTGCGAGCTGCTCGACCAGACCACTGGCGGCCTGCAGATCGATGGCCAGCGGCGGCTCGGGCACCCGTGGCAGGCTGGGGGCAAGCTCGCCGCGTGCCCTCAGCTCGTCGTGAATCCCGGCGATCGCCGCGCGCAGCGGCGCCGGACCGTAGGCGGCGATCAGCTCCGAGCCGGCCGGCGTGCGTGCGCAGGCGGCCAACGCCTGATCGAAGGCGATCCGACGCACTTCTGCGGCGTCGCCGTCGTCCATCACGGCAAAATCGGGGTCGAGCCCGGCGTCGAGCGCGTGGTTGCGCAGCAGCCGTGCGCAGAAGGCGTGGATCGTGGAGATCCAGGCGGACTCGGTGGCTCGGGCCTCCTCGATCAGGCCGGCGCTGCGCAGGCGCGCACGGATCCGCTCGCGCAGCTCTGCGGCCGCCTTCTCAGTGAAGGTGATCGTCAGGATCTGATGGACGCCGACTCCGTCCTCCTCGATCGCGCGCGCGAACCGCTCGACCAATACCGAGGTCTTGCCGCTGCCTGCGCCCGCGTCGAGCAGCAGCTCGCCGCGCCGCCGCTCGATCGCCTGGGATTGCTCCGCGGTGAACTGCATCAGCGTTCCACCGGCTGTCGGGCGGGAGCCAGCTCGTCAGCCCAGCAGATGCCGGGGTGGCTGCAGGTGCCGTTAACCGAACAGGTGTCAGGACAGGGCGTGAGCTCGCCCCGACGCAGCGTCGCCGCCAGCGCCACCGCCTCAGCCTCGATCTGATCGAGCAGCTGTTCAAGCTCGCCCTCGCCCAGCTCGTCGCGAACGACCACTCGGCCGCCCGCGGCCGTGCCGGTCGCAAGCGCGCCGCGCGGGCGCCGGTCCTCACCGGCCAGCGGCTGATAGAAACCCGCGACCGCGCGCACGCCGAGCAGTCGCTGGACGGCGATCATGTAGAGCGCCACCTGAATCTGGCGATCTTCGAGCCAGTGCGCCGCCGGCCAGGAGTCGCGCCGAGCGCCGCTCTTGTAGTCGCGCACGATCACGCGCCGCGCATCCGCCGGATCGACGTCGACCCGGTCGACGATCCCGCTCAGCAGGACCTGCTCACTGCCATCGTCGAGCTCGACCGGTGCGAACGCCTCTGACCCGCCGGGGTCGCCCTCCGGCGCGTCAGCTTCATCCGTCGGCGAGTCCGGCTCCAACCCGAACCTGAGCTCCGTCCGAACCGGTACGAACTCGCAGCCGTCGGCCGCCTCCTCGATCAGGTAGCGGCGGAGCTCCGCCTCGATCCCGCGCAGCACCGCGGCCCGGACCTCCGGCGCCTGGCCGGCCGCAACGCGAACACGGTCGGCAACGAGTGCGCTGGACCTGATCTCGGTGCGCAACAGCTCCTCGGCGCCGGCCGCCGACGAAGGGTTCAGCGCGCCGTCAAGCCGAGCGAATACGCGCTCGAGCACTGCGTGGATGAACGCGCCGCGCGCCAATGGCTCCGGATCCGGCTCGAGGTCGCGAAGGCTCAGCTGACGCTCGACCAGCCACTTGACAGGACACGCGCCGAACGATTCAAGCGCCCCGGCTGAGACGATCCGCCGGTGGCGGACGTGGGCGAGCGCGGCCTCCGACAGGACGCGCGCCGGATCGATGTCACCGATGCCCACGCCTGTCTCGGGCTCCGCTGAGTGCGACGCGTCCGCGGCAACCCCGGCCGTGAACGCCTCCGCGAGCGTTCGCTCCCGCTCATTGGGCGCATCCTCCGGGCTCCAGACCACATCCGCCAGCAGGCGCCGCCGGCGCCGCTGCCGCCAGTCCCCCGGAAACAGCTCCGCGATGTCATCGAGGAACGGCGAAGCGATCACGAGGTTGCCGTCCTCGTCGGAGCTGCGGTAGCTGAAGCTCACGCGTTCGGTCGCCCGCGACACGCAGGCGTACAGCAGATATCGCTCGCGGTCGAGCGGATCGGTCGATTGCGGCAGCACCAGCCCGGTGGCCAGCGCCACCTCACGGCGGCGCTCGTCTCCCAGGAACGGATCGCCTGCAGCCGTCTGCGGACTTGGGAATTCGCCCTCACACAGACCCGTGACGAACACGCGCCGGAAGCGTCGCGCGCGGATCGCGAGCGGCTCGGCGACCAGCACTGCGCCGGCCGGCGGCAGCCCATGAGCTTGCACCCGCAGGCCCTCCAGCAGTTCGATCATGTCCGCCGCTGCAAGCGGGCCCTCGTTCAGCTGCCGCAGCTGCATCAGCGCCTCGATCACGGTCGAGGCGGCGCGCGCGTCCAGCTCCTGGGCGCCGGTCAGCAGGCTGGCCGTGCCGCGGTGTGGAGCGGCCAGCAGCCGGCTCACCTGGTCCGGGAGTGCGACGCCCGGATCGGCGGTGGCACGCAGTCGCTCGAGCAGCTCGAACGCGGGGCGCAACGCATCCGCCCCGGATCCGCCCGAGCCGCCCGGGCCGCCCGGGCCGCCCGGGCCGGCAAGGCTGCCGGCGACGTTCGCCACACCGGCACGACGCAGCTCAGCCTCCAGTTCGTCGACCGCGTCGATCGAGGCAACCACGCCCGGGTGGCGCAGGTAGGCGATCAGGTCGCGCACGGCGCGCTGCTCCGGCCGCGACAGCGCAAAGCGAACCAATCCCAGCAGCGCCCTACCGAGCGCCGTGTGTTCAAGCGGCAGCTGGCGCGCGCTGGTGGCCGCTATTCCCATGCGATTCAGTGCGCGCTCGAACAGCTCTCCGGAGCCGGCCAGTGAGCGACAGACGACGACGATCTCATGCGCTGGCACTCCGGCCGCAAGCGCCTGCAGCACCTCTGCGGCCACAAGCTCCGCCTCGGCGCGCTCGCCGCCAGCCTCCATCAGCGTGACGGCCTCACCGGGTTCGACTACCGGCGGCCCTGGCTCGAACAGGTTGCGTTCGAGCTGGTGCAGGGCCGAGCGCGATCCGGGCGAGTAGTGGTCGTCGAGCGCGGGCAACTGCGTGACCGATTGCGCGACCGCACGAAGATCCTCGACCACGGTCGCCCGGGCCGCCAGTGCCGGCCGGCCCGGTTCGTAGGTCAGTGACACCGTCGTCTCGACGCCGGCCAGGCGCGACAGCGTCTCGACCGCATCGATCTCGATCGGCGTCAGATCGTCGAACCCATAGAGGAACACCGGCGTTCCTCCCCAGCTCGGCGGCCGCTCGCGCAGCGCATCCAGCGCGCCCCAGGCGAACAGCTCGGCATCGACCATGTCCAGAACTGCCAGTTCGTCCCTATATCGCCGATATATCGCGGCGATATCGCGGCAAAATGCCACCCTCGAGGTGGCGCCACCCGCCCATTCTCGAAGCGCGGCGGTGAAGCGTTGCGGCGTCACCCGGCGTTGCTCGAGCTCCGCGATCAGGCGGACCGCGGCCGGCGCAAAGCCGTTGCCCGCGGCCGAGCCGGCCAGCGACTCGAGCCGCACGGCGGCGATTGCACGGCGCACGACACGGTCACGCTGAAGCGGTGTCAGACGCCCGCCGCGATGACCTGCGCGGAACGCGATCTCCTCGATCAGGCCAGGGAACGTCAGCGCCCGTCCGAGCGTCACCCCGGGCGCCGCCAGCTCGCGCTCGTAATGAGACACGTCCGCGGCCGTTGGGACGACCAGCAGCGCATCGCGGCGCGCCGCCAGGGCATAGGCGCCCAGTACCTCGCCGGCCTTGGCGGAGTTGGCCGGTCCCAGAACGAGAGTCAGCGGCATCCGTCAACGATGCCGCGCTGGACGGCGGCGGAGCTCCGCGTAACGGCGTCAGTCAAAGATCGCCCAGCGCCTCGAACAGCGCCTTGGCCGTCTCGATGCCGAGCGGGATGTAGCGGGCCCGGAGGTTCTCGTTGGGGGCGTGGATCTTGGAGTCCGGCAGTGCGAAGCCGCTGATGATCGTCGGGATTCCCCGATCCGCCAGAGCCGAGACGATCGGCAGCGTTCCGCCGGAGCGAATCAGCGCCGGACGCACTCCGAGCACACGCTCGAACGCTCCCTGGCCGAGCCTGATCGCGTCGGCGTCCGGGGGCACGATCCCGGGCCGTGCGGCCGACAGCAGCTGCAGGTCGAGCTCGGCACCGGCCGGTGTCGCCTGACCCATCAGCCGTTCGAACGCCGCGCGGATCGTGTCCGGGTCCTGACCCGGCGCGAGTCGCACCGACACGTTGGCATGTGCCCGAACCGGCAGCACCGTCTTCTCCAAGTGCGGCGAGCCGGACTCGATCCCGTTGACCTCGAGCGACGGCTCAGCGAACGTGCGCACGTAGAACTCGTCGGCGGCGGCCGGGTCAGCCGGGTTCGCACCCTGCTGCGCGAGCTCATCCGCTCCCGCCGGCAACTGCCTCCAGTCCTCGAGCTCCTGGGCCGTCGGTGCGATGATCCCCTCACGCAGCGGCGCTGCCAGCCGCCCGTCGACCGCAATCAGCTGCTGCAGCGTGTTGATCAACGCGTGCGCGGCATTCAGTGCCGCGCCCCCATACATCCCGGAGTGCAGGTCCACGCTGCCGGTCGACAGCGCGACGTGGAAGTAGAGCAACCCGCGGGTGGCGACGTTGAACGCCGGCCGATCCTCACCGATCATGTCCGAGTCGAAGATGATGGCGGCATCAGCTCCACGCTCGTCGGCCTCGATGAACTCCACGATCGACTGCCCGCCGGTCTCCTCCTCGCCGTCGCATGCGAACCGCACGTTTACGGGCAGAGCACCCGCCTGCGCCAATTCACGAGCGGCGCTGAGCAGCAGGTAGAGCTGACCCTTGTCGTCGGCGACACCCCGGCCGTAGAGCCTGTCGTCGCGGATCTCCGGCTCGAACGGCGGCGATTCCCACAGCTCGAGCGGATCCGGCGGTTGCACGTCGAAGTGGCCGTAGCACAGCACCGTCGGCGCGGAGTCGGCACCCGCGCTCGCCGCGATCTCGCCCACGACCAGCGGCGCGCCCTGCCAGTCGACGACCTCAGCGACACCACCGGCGCCGCGGATCAGCTCGCGCACCCACTCTCCGGCGCGGACCACGTCAGGTGCGTGCCCGGGGTCGGCGCTGATCGACTCGATCCGCAGAAACCCCGCCAGCTCCTCAAACCACTCAGCCATGACCGAATCAGGCAGCCGCAGCCGACTCGCCCTGCCCGGACGCGTCCGCACCGCGATCCCCGTTGGCCACTGCGGAGTCGGTCGCCGCCGCCTCGTCGGACTCCGGCGGCTTGGCGCCTTCCTTGGCCCACGGCTCGTCGAACTCGACGCGCCAGCGCCCCTCGTCGGTCTGCATCAGCGCCAGGCGCGAGCGGAAGTTCTTGCCGGCCCGGCTCTTGAACCCGGTCACTGGACGCTCGGTGCGACCGGTCTTGATCAGCTCCTTGGCGATCTGCGTCGTCAGGTTCTTGCCCGCCTTCGCCTTCCAGATCACGAAACCGCAGCCCGGATCGCTGCGCGACCAGCACGAGAACCCCTTGCGGTTCTCGATGATGTCCTGGCCGCATACCGGACACGGTCCGAGGTTGGCGCGCGGGATCCGCACGTCCTTCAGCGTCGTGTCGAGCTGGTGCACGGTCTCGTCGGCGAACTTGGCGATGTCCGCCATGAAGGCCGCGCGCGTGTCCTGTCCGGTCTCGATGTTCGCCAGCCGGTGCTCCCACTCGCCGGTGAGCGAGGGTGAGGTCAGCGCGTGCTCTCCCAGCAGGCGGATCACGTTCATGCCCTTCTCGGTCACGACCAGCGCGCGACCATCCCGCTCGATGTAGCCGACCTGCAGCAACCGCTCGATGATCGCCGCGCGGGTGGCCGGGGTGCCGATTCCCGATTCCTTCATCGCCTCGCGCAGCTCCTCGTCGTCGACGAGCTTGCCGGCGGTCTCCATCGCGTCGAGCAGCGACCCGTCCGAGTACCGCCGTGGCGGCTTTGTCTCCTTGGCCGTGGACGCCACCCGGTGAACCTTCGACTGCTCGCCCTGCTCGAGCTTCGGCAGCTGCTGGTCGCCGCCCTCGTCATCGTCGTCCTGGCCGCTGACGGCGTCCGCGGATACGCCTTCGCCGTAGACACCGCGCCAGCCGGGGACGATCAGCAGCTTGCCGCGCGTCCGGAACACATACTCGGCGACAGTCGTCTCCACACGCGTGTTCTCGAACACAGCCTCCGGGTGGAAGACCGCGAGGAAGCGACGCACCACGAGGTCGTAGATGCGGCGATCGTCGTCATCCATCTTGTCGACCGGGTGGCGATCGGCCAGCGTCGGGATGATCGCGTGGTGGTCGGTGACCTTCTCGTTGTTGACGACACGTCCGAGCGGCAGCATGTCGAGCCCCGTCACGTATGCGGCTGCGGTCGCATACTCGCGCTGGCCGCCGACCAGCGACGCGATTGGCTTGATGTCGGCGATCATGTCGCTGGTTATGTACCGGGAATTGGTGCGTGGATAGGTGAGCGCCTTGTGCTCCTCGTAGAGGCGCTGTGCGGCACGCAGTGTGCGGCTGGCGGTGAAGCCGAAGCGCGACGACGCGTCGCGCTGCAGCGACGTCAGGTCGTAGAGCAACGGCGCACGGTCCCGGCTCTCGCGCTTCTCGACCTTGGAGATCGTGCCGCTGTTGCCCTCACAGGCCGCCACGATCGTCGCTGCCTCCTCGGCGCTCTTGATCCGTGGGTTGGCGCCGGCATGGAAGCGACCGTCATAGGCGCGGCGTGGCTCCTCCGGCAACGCCAGGAAGCGCGCGTCGACGACCCAGTAGGGCTCGGGCTTGAAATCGCGGATCTCCTGCTCGCGCCGAGCGAGGATCGCCAGCGTGGGTGTCTGCACGCGGCCCAGTGAGACCGCACCGTCGAAGCTCGACCGCAGTCTGATCGTCGCCGCCCGAGTCGCGTTCATGCCGACGATCCAGTCGGCCTCCGAGCGCGAGCGCGCCGCCTGTTCGAGCGTCTGGTATTCCTCGGCCGGCCGCAGCGAGCCGAACGCGTCCTTGATCGCTGAGGTCGTCATCGAGTTCAGCCACAGGCGCTGGACCGGCAGTTTGCTGCCGGCCTTCTCATACAGGTAGGCGAAGATCAGCTCGCCCTCACGTCCGGCGTCGCACGCGTTGACGACAAGCTCGACATCGTCGCGGTCGAGCTCGCGCTTGACGGCCGTCATCTGCTGCTTGGAGCGCTCGTCGCGGACCACGAGCTTGAACTTCTTGGGCACGATCGGCAGGTCCGGCATCCGCCACTTGGCGTACTTCTCGTCGTACTCGTCAGGGTCGGCGAGCTGCACCAGATGGCCCACCGCCCAGGTGATGATGTGCTCCGGACCCTCGAGCACGCGCTTCTCGGCCCCCTGTGTGAAGGGGCCCGGCAGTACCTTGGCCAAGTCCCGGCCGACGGACGGCTTCTCGGCGATCACCAGCGTCTTGCTCATGCGGTCAGCACAGTAGCGACCCGTCAAGCCGCCCACCCGCGCCCCCTCAGTCAGCGCACCCCTGAGTGCTGACGGCGACGCGCTGTTCGCGAGCCTTGCCGAGCTCGGCATCGACGACGCTGTTGGGGACCGAGAAGCCGCCGGGCTCACCGGCGGGCGCGTTCGTGATCTCCGCGAATATCGTGCCGATCACCTGACCCTCAGCGTCGATCACCGGCCCGCCCGAATTGCCCGACCGCACGAGCCCCCGCAGCGAGCTGATCAGCCGCACCGCCGGGTTTCCGTAGGCGTTCTCAGTCGCTGTCACGCGCGTCTGCCCCAACCGCGCCGGCTGCGCGTTGAAGGGCCCGTTCTCCGGGTACCCGAGGATCGCCGCCGACTCCCCTGGCTCTGGCCCGCTGGCCAGTGCCAGGGCTGGAGCGCTCAACCCTGGAACGCGCAGGACCGCGATGTCGTTGTGGGGATCGAACTGGACCACCTGTGCCGGCAGCCCGCCGCCGGCTCCGTTCACCTGCACGGTCGGGTCGTGCTGGCCGGCAACCACGTGCGCGTTGGTCACCACCAGCCCGTCGCCGGCAATCCAGCCGCTGCCCTCGACCCCAAAGTCGCAGGCATCGCCGACGATTCGTACCACCGAGCCCCTGGCGGCGCGCACGCCGCGCGCCGACAGAATCGACGCGTCCGGTGCCGCCACGTCGGCGACGCGCCCACCAACGCTCGGCAGCGGATCGATCCGGCCGATCGCGTTGAGGATCGCCCCGGACGGCGGCAGTGCCCGATCGAGGTCGGCCAGGATCGTCGACTGCTGGATGCTGCGACGCAGGCTCTGCGGCAGGTGGTATTCGTCGGCGGCCTGCAGCAGCGCCGCGCCGATGATCCAGGCCAGGGCAAGGCCGATGCAGGCTGTCAACACGGCCCCGAGCAACCCGTCGATCAGTCGCAGGCCGGGCAGCCACAGAAACCGCCGCAGCCGGCGGGCCACCCCCTCGAAGATCGCGCCGAACAGGCTGCCGACGAGCAGCGCCCCGCCGAGCCCGAACAGCGGCGCATAGGGCGAACCGGCACCCCCCGAGAGCACCAGCGGACCGATCCGTGTGCCGAGGAACGCTCCGGCGATGAAGCCGACGAGCGCCATCACGCCGACCAGGAAGCCGCGCGCGTAGCCCTGCAGCGCCATCAGCACGACAAGCCCGAGAATTACAAGATCGACGACCGTCATCTGACGGCTGAGAGTAGGACCAGCCGTCGAGCACGCGCCACAGGTCTATGCCCGGCGGACCATCTCAGCTCGGCTCGACACGCCGGAAGCGATGGTTGTACCAGGACCCGCCGCGCCCATATGGCTCCCAGCCCGCGGACACGAGCCGGTCATAGAGGATCGCGTGTGCACGCGAGGTCTCCGGCGTGCGCGAGGGAGGTGCATCGTGCTCAGCTGACCCCGGCGAGGTCAGGAGCGGTCCGACGGCGCGGTCGTCCATGGTCAACCCGAAACCCGAGCGTTCGCCGTTTCCGAGCCAGTCGATCACCACCGCGCTGGGAAGGGTCTCGATCAGTCGCGCCAGGTCCACCGCGACATCGAACGGCACGTTGAGCTCGATGCTTGGTTGGTGCCGCTCGTGGCCGACCCTGCGCAGCACAAGACGACCCCGCATACGGCCGGCACGCGCCGGAGAGGTGAACCAGAGGCAGCAGAGTCCAGCTCCCACCGCCGCGCCGATCAGCAGTAGCGCGGCCGTGTCCATCCGGCCGGTTGGCACCACGAACTGAAGGCCCTGGCGCGCGACCGTTTCCACCTGACCCCAGTCGTGAGGGGGCAGAAGCGTGTCAGCTGCCGCGCGGCCACGCAGCACCAGGCTGGCAAGCGCGACAGTGCCCCCCAGCACCGTTGCGACCGTCGCTCCAGGCGCGAGCCGCCACGCTTCGCGGAAGCTGATCTGGGACGCCTCACGCAAGTGCAGACAGAGGATCGCGATTGCGACAAACGTGTACATCAGCGCATTGAGCAGGCAGAAGTAGTAGTACCCCGATGCACGTCCGGCGCCTGCGGTCAGCACTGCGGTCACCGCGCTGGCGATCGCCACGATCAGGTACGGGATCACAGCCTTGAGCGCGAGCGGGGTCGCCGTGTCAATGCCCTTGGGCGTCACCTTGAACGCGAAGTGCCGTCCTGTCACCTTGCCCGCAACCGCATGGACCACGCCCCAGAGAATCCAGGGCCACTTGGCGATCGTGTAGAGCGCCAGCTCCCAGCTCACGATCCGGGCGTCACGCGGGCGCAGCCATTGGCGACTGCGCGTCCACGCCGCCGCTAGGAACATGACGAATCCGATCGTGAAGACGTGCGCGAAGAAGCTGAGCAGCGGCACGTTGGCCCAAGGTGTACCGGTGGCCAGCGCGACGATCGGCAGTAGGCATGCGGCAACCATGTAGCACGACTGCAGCGTGTACCAGGCCTCACCGTAGCCCAGCTTCAACTTGGCCCGGAATCGCAGTCTCTTCCAGTAGGCGCTGTTGTAGTGCAGCGCGATGGCGGTGAGGCTGCGCGCCCACTGAAACTCCTGGGTGATGCAGTCGGCAAAGGTCTCGGGGCCGTCTCCGTGCGCCTCGGCGTCGGGGGCGAACACGCCGAACCACCCGAACGAGTTCATCATCAGCGAGGTGCTGAAGTCCTCGGCCAGCTCAGGACCGATCCCGCCGGTCTGCCGCAGTGCGGATGTGCGCACCGCATAGTGCGAGCCGATGCACATCGGCGGGACTGCGTAGTGACCGCCGGACTGATGCGGTCCATGGAAGGTCGCTTCCTTGTACAGACGACCACGTGCCGACCAGGAAGCCTTGGCGTTCAGGTCACAGATGCTCGGCGCCGCAACGTAGCCGACGGTCGGGTCGGCGAACGGACGCACCATCTCGCGCAGGTATGTGCGGGACGGCCGATGGTCCGCGTCTAGTTGGGCGACGACGTCATAGTCGCTGTAACCCCAGTGGTCATAGAAGAACGCAAGGTTGCCCTCCTTGCATCTGGTGCGGCGCGGCCATTCGGCGCGGTGATAGTCGGCCCGGTTCTGTCGGGTCGAGACACGGATCCCGTTTGCGTCGCACCACCGCAGCGTCTCCGGCTCCGGTGCCTCGTCGGCGAGCCAGACGTCGTACGCGTACGGCATGTCCTGGCAGAGCATCGCGGAGAGTGTGCGTCGGACAACGTCCCAGGGCTCGGAGGGGGCCTTGGTGACGACCATCGCCACCCGCAGAGTCGGTAACGGGATCGCCGGATTCGGTCGAGCCGCGCGCCTCAGATGGAGCAGGAATACGGCCGGCAACACCAGGCTCCAGACCAGCAGGACGCTGTTGAGCGCCATCCCTACGACGGTTACGGTGTGCGCCGACTGCAACCACCAGGACCAGAAGAACACCTGCGCCCCGAGCCACATCAGAACAAGCGCCGCAAACACGAGCCGGTCGCTGATGTTCATCAGCGGCGTCACGAACTTGCCGGAACGCCCATCCCGCGTGCGAGCAGCTGGGAGCATGGTCATGACGGGTTCCTCCGGGAAGCGCACGCTGTATCGGCCGTCCAGCCGAAGGCGGCCAACAGCTGAGCAGTCTCGAAGGAACTCGGCTGTCGCCGGAGCAGCCGCGGGTCCGCGCGCCTCAGGAACCGCTCGCGGACCGGCTCACGGGTTTCAGCCGGGCGGTGCAGCGCTCGCGGGCCCAGCTTCGACTGCGTCTGTGCCAGCGTCAGCGTCTCACCGCGCGCCTGCCGTAGCGCGTACAGCGCCAGCGAGCGAGGTCCGCGGGACAGGTTGTGCGGCGCCGCCAGGACGGCCACCCAGTGCGGCAACGGCCGCTCACGCAACGCTCGCCGCGTTGCGCGGTCCGCCGGGTGGTAGACGGCCAGCGCCTGCAGTCGTTGTCGCGGGTACTCGATGCCTGCCAGATCATCGTGCAGGTGCGCCAGGGAACTGGTGCTCTCGCCGCTCAGGATCATCAACAGGGAGTGCTCGGGTGGAACGTCGAGCGCGCCGGACGCGGTCACACCGGACAGAGCCACCTGGCCCGTTGTCCGTCGGCGTCGCGCGCTGAAGCCGGCCAGCCCGAGCGACCCCAGGCGGCGCCGTCGAGCCGCGCGGAGCGCTCCGTTCGTGGCCAAACCGTCGACTTCCGCGTAGGCGTCGGCAAGCAGCCGATCCATCGTCCGTGAATCGACCAGGCGAGGCGCGAGCGGGCCGTCCAAGCCCGCGGACGCGCTGTTAAGCGAACGCAGGTCAGTCACCGCCACGAGCGTCATCGAATCATCTCTACCGCCCGCGGGCCCGGCCAGCACCGCCACCCGCTTGCGGTAGGCGGTCGCACGCGGAAGCGCGGCGATCGCCTGATATTCGGGAACGAACGACGGGAGATCGTGCTGCTGGGCCAGGGCCAGCGGCAGCGACGCCGCATCGATATCAGCTCGTGACAACAGAATCTCACCGAGCAGTCCGCCGGTCTTTATCTGCTCTGTGAGTGCTGCCTCTAGCACGGCTGTGTCGATGATCCCAAGGTCTAGCAGGTACTCGCCGATCAACCGTTGGCTCAGGGGAGCACCACGCAATCGCGTCTCGAGCTGCGGATTCCGGGCGACCGTTGTGAGCGGTTTCGTGAACTCGGGCCGCGGTGACCCTGCCGCGGGGCTGACGCCGCGCGAGCCGGAGTCGGCGGATTGACCTCTGGAGTCGGTGGATCGACCTGTGAAATCCGCCCCTTGACCTCTGGAATCCGCCGAGTCGCCCGGTGAGTCCAGCCCATCATGTTCCGTTACCCGGGCCAGCCGGATACCCGCGTTGCCTCCAGCCACCCGGCTCGGCTGGACGCCCACGGTGCTTGCATCCACCTTGGTCACCTGGGTGCCGGCGCTGCTTCCATCCACCTTGGTCACCTGGGTGCCGGCGCTGCTTCCATCCACCTTGGTCAGCTCGATGCCCGCGGTGCTCGGATCCACCTTGGTCAGCTCGATGCCCGAACTGGGCCCAGTCACCTGGGTCAGGTTGATCCCCCCGCTGCTTCCGCGCCTTCGTGCACGCCGACGCGACTCGTACCGCTTGTTGCCCCTGTTCATACGCCCCCCGTGCGAACCGTCCGTGCGCACGTTCCGTGGACGGTGAAGGATAGGGAGCGGTTTCGGGCCTTGTCGAGCGGCTTCGCGCGATTCCTCTTTCGTGCAGGGAATTTTGCGAAATCGCGCACGCCTGACTCCACAGGTCATCGGCCTTCTTTTACCTTTAGCCGATAACCGCTCAGGAGAATCCACCGCCCAGGAGGCAGTCTCGTTCGCGACGCGTCCTGACGCGCGCCTTGCCGATCGCGGTCGTCGCAGTCGGAGCGCTGGTGGTGGGCATCTATGAGGGTGGCGCCGCCGCACGGGATCAGCGCGCGATCGTGACGCGCTACGTGACCGATTGGCAGCACGGGGATTACGGCGCGATGTGGACCGTGCTCAGCCCCGCGTCGCAGAAACAGATCAGTCGGACCGAGTTCGCCGCCGAGATGAGCAGCGCTGCGGAGACTGGGACGCTCAGCTCGCTGCAGGCACAGCACGGACTGACGATCCATACCGATCACGCACGGATCGACTTCATTGTTCACACGCACGTCTTCGGCCGGCTGCCTGAGGTGGCGCTGATTCCGCTCTCGGGGAGCGGCGGCGGCACGCGCGTCGTGTTCAACACCTCGCTGCTGTTCCCCGGGCTGCGCTCGGGCGAACTGCTGTCGCGACACACCCTGATCGGCAAGCGCGGCACGCTGCTGGCCGCCGACGGCCAGCCGCTCGCCGAGGGTACGTCGCTCAACACGCCGATCCCTGAGGTCGCGAACGCGATCGCGGGGACGCTCGGACCGATCCCGGCCGCCCAGGCGACCAAATACGCGGAGGAGGGCTATCCGTCGAACGCGAAGGTCGGCGTCGATGGACTCGAGGAGATCTTCGAACGCAGGCTGACCGGCAGGCTCGGCGGCGAGCTGCTCGCCGGGACTCGGGTGTTGGCCCGAGCGGCGCCAGGCAACGGCGCGACGATCCGAACCACGATCGATCCGACGCTCGAGCAGGCCGCGATCGACGCACTCGGCAGCAATTACGGCGGGATCACGGCCTTGAACGCGCACACCGGAGCGGTCGAGGCTGCCGCTGGGATCGCCTTCACGGCTGCGCAACCCCCAGGCTCGACCTTCAAGATCGTCACCACCACCGGGGCGCTGGGCGCCGGCATCACCAGCCCGACCAAGGAGTACCCGTACGAATCGAGCGTCGAGCTGGACGGCTTCAAGATGCAGAATGCGGGCGGAGAATCGTGCGGCGGGACACTGACGAACGCCTTCGCGACCTCCTGCGACACCACGTTCGCACCGCTGGGCGCGCAATTGGGCGCGTCGCGACTGGTCGCCACCGCACGGCGGTTCGGCTTCGACCAGCCGACCGGGATCGCAAGCGCTCTCGAGAGCACAATCCCCGGGTCCGACGCAATCGGCGGGCCGCTGGCGGTCGGTGCCTCTGCAATCGGGCAGGGTCAGGTGCAGGCCACCACACTTGAGATGGCCGATGTCGGCGCGACGATCGCCGACGGGGGGCGGCGGCCGTTCCCGACGATGCGTGCCGGCGCCAAGCCTCGCTACGTGCGCGTCACCAGCGGCAAGATCGCCGGCGAGCTCCAGTCGATGATGGAGGCCGTCGTCTCATACGGCACCGGCACCGCGGCCCAGATTCCGGGCGTGACCGTCGCGGGCAAGACCGGCACGGCAGAGCTGAAGGACACCGCCGGAAAGCAGAACGCGGCCAAGGACACCGACGCGTGGTTCGTGGGCTACACCCCGACCGGCAACCCCAAGGTCGTCGTCTGCGCGCTGTTCCCCAACCAGGGGTACGGCGGCGACACCGCCGCCCCGGCGGTCAGGCAGGTGCTCGAAACCGCCCTCGGGATCTCCTGAACCAATCGCTTCGCACACGGGTGAGGACCTCTCCGCGCACGGGTGTGACCACGGCCTGACTCCTCCCGGCCACGACCCCTAACCACGATCCCCCGACCGCGATCCCCCGACCCCAATCCCCTAACGAGCCCCCTACCGCGATCCTCTACCACGGTCCCCCGACCGTCATCCATACCGAGGGAGGGGTTTTGTGGCCTAGCGCAACAAAACCCCTCCCTCAGTGACGGCGGTCAGGTCCTCACGCACTTCGGCGCGGGGGGCGAAGCGATTGCCGGGGCGCAAGCGACCGCAGGACCGCAAGCGACCGCAGGACCGCAAGCGACCGCAGGACCGCAAGCGACCGCAGGACCGCAAGCGACCGCAGGGGCAAGCGATTGCAGAGCGCAAGCTGGACCACCGCGGATCTGGGGGGAACTGCGGCCCGCCCCGGACCTGGAACGGAATTGCCACCCGCCCGCCGCACACAGCCAATAGGCTGCTCGTGTGTCTCAGCCCGATGGTCTTTCGGCGCCCACCCAGACGGGAGCGCTTGCCGGCAGCGTCGCCGGCCAGGGCCCGCCGGTACTCGTGTTGCACGGCGGACCGGGCTTGGGCTACGAGTACATGGATCCGGTCGTCGATGAGCTGCGGTCGAGCTTTCGGGTCGCGACCTTTCAGCAGAGAGGCCTCGAGCCTTCGACGCTTCAGGGCCCTTTCACGATCGCTCAGGCGATCGACGATGTGATTGCGGTCCTGGACGCACTCGGTTGGGCTCGCGCATTTGTCGTGGGCCACTCATGGGGAGGCCATCTCGCGTTGCGATTCGCGGCGGCGCACCCAGAGCGACTCTCTGCGGCCCTCGCGGTCGAACCGATCGGGGTCGTTGGTGACGGTGGCAGAGCTTCCTTCGAGACCGAGCTCCTGGCTCGGGTACCGACGAATCAACTCAAGCGGTTGCGCGAATTGAGGGAACGCGAGCGGGCCGGAGAGGCGACGCCGACTGAGACCCATGAGGCGAGAACGATCACGTGGCCCTTCTACTTCGCCGATCCCGAGAATGTCCCGCCGATGCCACCGCAGCGATTCTCGGCGGAGGCGTTCACTGGACTTGCGGCCGCGATGGGCAACGACACTGATGCGGCGGTGGCGGCGCTGGCCACCGGCGCGGTTCGCTATGGCATCCTCGCCGGGGGAGCGAGTCCGATTCCCTGGGGTCAGGCCGCGCGGACGAGCGCCGAGCTCTCTCCGAGCGCCATCCTGACGGTCATCCCATCCGCCGGACACTTCGTTTGGTTCGAAGCTCCGGGCTGCGTGCGAGCGGCTCTCGAGACGCTCTGCAGGTGAATCACGCCGCTGACTGAGCAGCGCGAACCTGACGATTCGACTCGTTGGCGCCGATTGCCGAGAACCTTCGCGGGCGCGGGCGTCGCGGCGGGCGCGGCGCTCGCCCGCGAGCGCAACCGCGCGCTAGAGGTCGAGCGAGACGCGCGAGGGCTTGGTCGCGCCAGGCCCATCGATCACGAGCGTGAGTGGGCGGTTCGAGTAGACACTCTGGTTGAGCTTGAAGAGGATCAGGCCGCCGCCGGCGGCGCCGTTGCTGGCGGTGCTGCCGGCCAGCGGCTCGATGCCGTTGTTGGCCAGCCTCGTCGCCGTCCATGCGTACGGATTGAGGTTCGCGTTCAGCTGTGTCGGCGTGAACACCTGGCCACTCGAGTCGACGATCTTGAATGTGTCGGCCGTCGTTGCCGGGTGGCCGGACTGATTCTTGGCCCACATGAACACGCCGAACCAGAACTGCTGCGCGCTCAGGTTCTGTGCGCGCGGGACGCCTGCGAGGTATTCGACGTCGATCGGGTCGAACGGGTTCAGCTGACGTGAAAGCTGTACCTGATAGGTGACCGGACCGACCCAGAAATAGGGCTCGCCGCCGGCCGCGAGCTCATCCGCGGAGACGTCTGTCTGATCGGTGCGGTGCTCAAATCCGCAGCCACCCACACCCACCGCGAGCAGACCGACGGCCAGCAGCACCGTAAGGCGAACGATGCGCTTTTTCATGGAGAGGCTCACGAGCGCGGAAGTCTATAGAGAGGCCGGGTCACTGCGCGGCGACAGTTGGTCGCTTTCCGCGCATGCGGTCCTCCTCGAGGATCGCCCGCAGCCGCTTGAGCGCCTTCTTGGCCTTGCGCTTGGTCCAGCTGCGACCGCCGAGGATCTCAGGGATCGTGTCCGAGGGCAGGCGTGCATCGGTTTCGAAGGTGTATTCCACGCGCGACCCGCCGCCTTGCGCGTCAAACAGCTCGTAGGTACCGATCATCTTGATCCGGTTGAACTTCCCGCCCCGGCCGCGCTCCACAAGCTTGTGCGGAGGCTGCAGGTCGGCCAGCGTCATGTCAGCCCAGGCAAACCGGTTCAACGGCGCCTTCACACGGAAGCGCGCGCCGGCACCCTCGCCATGGCTGTCGACGCGCGTCAGGTGCCAGTCGACCAGGTAATGGTCGGTGAACTCGGCATGGTTGGCGATGTCCGAGAGGTACTCGAACACCTGCTCACGCGGCAGGTCGATGGTGGTGGAGACGGTGAAGGGATCCACGGCGAACCGGAGTCTAAATCTCCGGCCGCGCGAACGTCTCCACCTAGGCGCTCAGGCCGCCACCTCGGCCTGGTCAGGCCGCGTGCTTGGCGCCGCGGCGGTCCAAGATCCGAATCGAATTGCCGTGTGCGTCGGTGTGCACCGTATGCGAGGCGGAGGGGGCGCGACGCTCGCGATCGCGACATAGCGCGCAGCGGATCTCGCCGCTGTCGTACTCGTAGACGCGCTCACCGATCAACATCGCGCGCTGGCAGCCGTCGCAGTGCTCGACCGCGTCGGCGAGACCGCCCAGACTGCGGCGCAGGATGGCAAGTTCGAGCTCCGGCATGTCCCCGGTGGGAGTTTCCATGCAGGGGAAATTCGCGCGGGATGCACCGGTTCCTGCAGACCCCCTGCAATGCCGGGGATTTCTGCGAAGAAGTATCGAAGAAGCGAGATTCGAGGGCTGAACAGATTGACCAGCCGACTATCATCTTGTTACGTGCCGGTTAGGCGCGAGGTGTCTTCCCCGCCCCAGAGGAGATGACCATGGAAGCCTGGACTACAGACGCAACGGCAAGGGTCGGGCTGCCCTCGGATTCGAGCGTGCGGCACGATTCAGTCGACCAGGATTGGATTGCGGAGCTGCGTGGGGGAATTGACGTTCCCGGCCAGTATCTGGCCTATCGCGGCAGCGACGGCAATGTTGTGGCGTTCACGCTTGAACGCGAATGGACGCGGATCGGCCGCAGCCTTGCGGCGGACATCCGCTTTGACGACCCGACGGTCTCACGCCGTCACGCGCTGATCGTGCGCCAGCCCGACGGGCTGCGCGTCGTCGATGACCGCAGCCTCAACGGCGTGTTCGTCAACGGCGAGCGCGTCGAATGGAGCACGCTGGCCGATGGCGATGAGATCGTGATCGGACGGCATCACCTGCACTTCTGCGACCTTGCGATGGCCGCGGCGCTCGAGCTCGAGCCCGCTGCGGCCCCGAGCCCGGCCTGACGGTCGGGCTCGGGGAGGTCGTCGACCCTCGTCGACCCTCGTCGACCCTCGTCGACCCTCGTCGACGGCTCCGCCGACTCCTCCGCGGCCGCGTGGCCCTCAGCCGGCACCAGCGCATATAGTCCGCCGCGCATGGCGGCCCGGACCATCACAGTGCTCTCGCAGAAGGGCGGCACCGGCAAGACGACGACCGTTCGCACGCTCACGGACGTCTTCCGTCGCAGCGGTCTCAGAGTGCTGGCGATCGACCTGGATCCGCAGGGGAACCTCTCCGACTACTTCGACGTGGAGCCCGACGCCACACCGACGATCGGTGATGTGCTGTCGGGTACCGCGAGCATCGCCCAGGCCGACCACGGCGGCATAGTTCCGGCCAACCTCGGACTCGCGGAGGCTGAGCTGATGCTGGGCGGCAAGATCGGCCGTGAGCTCACGCTGCGCCGGGCGCTCAGAGACAGCGCTGACGGCGCCCCTGCCGGCGGATACGACCTGGTGCTGATCGACTGCCCCCCGGCACTTGGCCTGCTGACGGTCAACGCCCTGGTCGCCTCTGATTACGCGCTGCTGTCGGCCGAGGCGCAGTACTTCGCGGTCCAGGGGGTCGAGCAGGCGCTGGAGGTGATCGAACTTGCACGCGACAGCCTCAACCCCACCCTGGAGGTGCTCGGGATCGTGCTCAACATCGCGGATATGCGAACGCGGCACTCGCGTGAGGCGTTTGACTCGCTCAGGCAGCATTACGGCGACAGGCTGCTGGACACCACGATCCGGCAGTCGATCGCCTACTCGGAGTCGGCCGAGCGGGCCCGCTCGATCATCGACTACCGGCCGAAGCTGGGAGCGGACTACGTCGCCGTCGCCGACGAACTGCTCAAGCGGCTCGAGCTGAACACGGCGCGCCAACGGCTCAAGCAGCTCATGAGCTGAGCACCTGAGCCCCGGCCGGCTCAAACGGCGCCCGCATCACCGATGCCCAGCCGTCGGTCTCGGAAGCCAGCTCCACAGCGATGCGCTCGGCGTCGGCTGACCGCACCCACACGAGCACCGTGGGACCCGCGCCTGAGATCGTCGCGCCCAGCGCCTCGTGCTCCGTGACAGCTCGCGAGACGACCTCGGCTGAACGCGGATACAGGTCCGCCCGGTAGGGCTGGTGCAGCCTGTCGTCCAGACCGCGCGCGAGCAGCTCCAGGTCGCCGCGCTCCAGCCCGAGCACGAGCTGCGACACCGATGCGATGTTCGAGACCGCGTCAGCCAGCGGGACTCTCGCAGGCAGCACGGCCCGCGCCTGGGCCGTGCGCACCGCCCGACCCGGTACGACCAGTACCGCCTCGAGCCCGGCCGGCGGCTCGATCCGAGCCACACGAGCACCGTCGCAGACGACGAACCCGCCATGCAGCGATGCCGCCGCGTTGTCCGGATGGCCCTCGACATCGGTCGCGGCGGCCAACAGGTCGACCCCCCCGCCGAACAGCTGATCGGCGGCCATCAGACCGGCCACGACCCCGGCCGCGCTCGATCCGAAGCCACCACTCAGTGGGATCGTCGATTGCACCCTGAACTCGAAGCCGTCGGCCGGATGCACGCGCTCGAAGGCACGCACGATCAGGTTCTCGCGGTCGCGGCGCAGGCTGAGATCCGTCCGCACCGCGAAGCTGCCGGTCTCGGCCACCTCGAGTTCGAGATGCCGCCCCAGGGCGGCAGCCAACACGTCGAAGCCTGGGCCGAGGTTCGCCGTCGAGCCCGGCACGCGGACGCGCACGAAGCCGCTCACCGCAGGATCGCCCGCTCGATCGCGCTCAGCTCGGGCTCGCACGGGATCACGCCCCCGACCTGCATCAGCGCCGTGTCCGGGTCCTTGAGCCCATGTCCGGTGAGCACGCAGGCAACGCGCTCGGCATCCCCGGCGCCGTGCACGATCAGGCCAGCCACGGACGCACTCGAGGCGGGCTCGCAGAACACGCCCTCCTCGCGTGCCAGGAATCGATACGCGTCCAGGATCTGTTCGTCACTGACGGCGTTGACGCCCCCGCCGGAAGAGGTCATCGCGTCCATCGCCTGCTCCCAGCGAGCCGGGTTGCCGATCCGGATCGCGCTGGCGATCGTCTCCGGCTGCTCGACCGGGTGGCCCAGCACCAGCGGCGCCGCTCCCGCCGCCTGGAAGCCGAACATCTTCGGCTCGAGTCCGATCTCCCGGAACCCGCGCCAGTAGGCGGTGATGTTGCCGGCGTTGCCCACGGGGATGCAGAGTGCGTCGAGGTCGCCGCCGAGCTCCTCCGCAATCTCGAAGGAAGCGGTCTTCTGTCCCTCGATGCGGAACTCATTGACCGAGTTCACCAACGCGATCGGGTGCCGGTCTGCGATCGTGCGCACGAGTTGTAGCGCGCGATCGAAGTTGCCCTGGATCGCGATCACCTGCGCGCCGTGCATCAAGGCCTGGGCGAGCTTGCCCATCGCAATCTTGCCCTCCGGCACGATCACGACGCCGCGGATCCCGGCCCGTGCCGCATACGCGGCCAACGAGGCGGCCGTGTTGCCCGTCGACGCGCAGATCACCGCCTCCGCGCCCTCGCGCACAGCGGCCGAGACAGCGCAGGTCATGCCACGATCCTTGAACGAACCGGTCGGGTTGGCTCCCTCGATCTTCAGCCAGACGTCGGCGCCGACGCGTTCGGACAGGCGCGGCGCGCGCACGAGCGGCGTCGAGCCCTCGTTCAGGGTGATCACCGGATCGCCCTGCGCAAACGGCAGGCGGTCGATGTAGCGCTCGATCAGTCCCGGCATCCGCTCGCAGGATGCCAGACAGGGCACGTGGGACTCAGACCCAAGCACCCGAACCGACCCAGGCCGCTAGAACTCTTCCTCGATCACACGGATCGCGCGCGGCGGGCGCCGGATTGCGTCGAGCCCGCCGATCTGCCTCACAGCGGCGAAGAAGCGCGACTCCAGCACCGGGTGGGTGACCATCACCAGCCGGGCCTGCTCGCTCAGGCCCCGCTGCACGACCGACTTGACCGAGACCTCGTGCCGGGCCAGAACCTGCGCGACCTCTGCCAGCACGCCGGGCTCATCTGCAACCTCGAGGTGCAGGTAGAAGCCGGAGACGACGTCGTCCAGGATCGGCAGCTCGACGATCTCCTCGGGCGGGCTTGCCGGAGGGATCATCGCGCTGACAACGTCACCCAGGACCGCCGTCGCTGTCTGCGGACCCCCGGCGCCCGGGCCGGACATCGTGATCTCCGTGATCTCAGGCGACTCGACCGTGACAGCGTTGAATGGCCCGCCAACCGATGCGAGCGGATGGCCCGGATACAGAAAGGCCGGGTAGACGCGCACCGACAGCGCCTCGCCGATGCGCTCGGCCGTCCCGATCAGCTTCAGTGCCAGCCCCAGCTCGTGCGCGTACTCCATGTCGTCGGGAGTGATCTGGCGGATGCCCTCGTAGCGGACCTGATCGAGCCGCACCGGAGCACCGAACGCCAGACGCGCCAGGATCGCCATCTTCGCGGCCGCGTCGCCGCCGTCGACGTCGTCCGTGGGGTCCGCCTCTGCGTAACCGAGCCGCTGGGCCTCGGCCAAGGCCTGCTCGAAGGTCAGCCCGCGACGCGCCATCTCGCTGAGGATGTAGTTGGTCGTCCCGTTCACGATCCCGTGGACACGGTCGATACGGGCGCCTGCCAGGGACTCCTGCAGGACCCGCACGACCGGCACGACACCTGCCACGGCGCCCTCGAACCGCAGCTGCACCCCCGCTTCTCCGGCGGTCGCGAACAGCTCGTCGCTGTATTGCGAGAGCAGCTGCTTGTTGGCCGTCACCACATGGCGCCCGGCGCGCATCGCGTCGAGCACGTGGCTGCGAGCCGGCTCGATCCCGCCGATCAGCTCGACGATCAGATCGGAGGCCGCGAGGATCTCCTCGAACCCACCACTCGAGCGCGACAGCACGCCGATGACCTCAGGGCGCATTCCGGTGATCCGCTGGATTCGGCCGGCGTGCTCGGCCACCAGCTCCACGAACGCGGAACCGACCGTGCCCCGCCCCAGCACGCCGATCCGGAACACGGTGGCCTGGGGGTCGGCGGGCGGGATCTGATCAGTCGACATCGCGACTCATCAGATCGTCGTATGTCTCGCGCCGCACGGCGACGCGAGCATCCCCCTCGCGGCAGAAGATCACGGGCGGGCGCGGCACGCCGTTGTAGTTGTTCGCCAGCGCGTACCCGTAGGCACCGGTCGCGGGCGTGACGACGATGTCGCCCGGCACAGGATTTGAGAGGTGCGCGTCGCGCACGATCACGTCGCCGGACTCGCAGTGCTTGCCGGCCAGATGGCAGATCTCGCCGCCCATCTCCAGCATGCGATTGGCGAGCGCCGCCTCATACCGCGAGCCGTACAGCATCGGCCGGAGATTGTCGGACATGCCGCCGTCGACGGCGACCCACATCGAGACGTTGCGCTTGACGGTCTCGACCGTGTAGAGCGTCACCGCCGAGTTGGCGACCAGCGACCGCCCCGGCTCGATCAGCAGCCGCTTGCCGGATCCGAGCGCGATCTGCGCCGTGTTGACGAGCGTCGCGATGTAGTCGGCGATCGACGGCGGCTCCTGGGTCTCCAGGTAGGCCGCCCCGAGCCCGCCCCCGAGGTTGTAGACCTCGAAATCGCCCAGCGACGACAGCGCCGTGATCGCGCGGATGAACGGCTCGAGCGCGAGCAGCTGCGAGCCGATGTGACAGTGCAACCCGACGAGCCGCAGGTGCGGCGAGACCGCCACGCGCTCGATCGCGGCCGGCGCCTCCGCCAGCCCGAACCCGAACTTCGAGTCGGCCTGGCCGGTCGAGATCGCGGCGTGGGTCTCGCCGGAGACGTCCGGGGTCACACGGATGAGGACCCCTTGGGTGGCGGCCCGCTTGGCCGCCACCTGCTCGAGTCGGTCGACATCGTGGAGGGAATCGAGCACGATGTGACCGACACCCGAGTCGACCGCGAATTCGAGCTCTGCAATCGACTTTGCGTTGCCGTGCAGATAGATCCGGGCCGGGTCGAAGCCGCCCCTCAGTGCCAGCGCGAGCTCGCCGCCGGAGGCGACATCGCAGGAGAGGCCCTCCTCCGCCAGAACCCGGTAGACGGCCGTGCAGGGAAACGCCTTGGACGCGAACAGCACGTCACAGTCGGGGTTTCGTGTCGCCAGACCCCGCATGTACGCGCGAGCACGGGCGCGCAGGTCGTCCTCGGCCACGATGAACGCCGGCGTGCCGAACTCCTCCGCCAGCTCCACGGCGTCACAGCCACCGATCTCGAGATGGCCCCTGTCGTTGATCCGGCTGCCGAGCGGATAGACGTGCGACAGCGGGTAAGGATCAGGCAACGGGTGTCGATCGGGTCTCTGCAAGGGCGCCGATCATGCCACGCTGCGGCCGAACTGACCGGCGAGCGGCAGCCCGACCAGCAGGCAGGCGGCGGCGGCCACGCCGAGCGCCGTGTGCATCGTGGAGGCGCTGGGACCGCCTGAAAGCGCCACACCGGCGAGGCCGGCGCCGACGGCGGCACCCACCAGCCGCGCCGCGGAAAGCACCGCCGAGGTGCGCCCGTGCGCCGACTCCGGCGTCGCGTTGAGGGCGGCACGCGAGACCGGTACGAACAGCATCCCGAGCCCGAGGCCGATCGGAATCAGTGCGAACGCCGTGCCGATCCCGTGCAGCGAGATGCCCGGGATCGCCAGGATCGCGAGTCCGGCGCCAGCACCGACGAAGCCGAGCATGGTCGGCAGCCGTTCACCGCGGGCGTCGACCAGAATGCCGGCCAGCGGGGCGGCGGCACCCACCAGCAGCGCCACCACCACCAGCACCGCACTGGCCCCGAGCGCCGAATAGCCGACCGCCTTCTGCAGGTACTGCTCGGCCAGGTAGAAGGTTCCGATCATGACCGCGAAAGTGAGCCCGGCGACCATCGCCGCGGCGGCGACGGTCGCGTTGAGCACGCGCCCGCGTCCCTGCTCGCCGACCTCATGCACGAGCCGCGGCACGTGCGTGGCGACCCCCCAGGCCGCCGCCAGCGCCAACGGCACCAGCGCCCACCAGGCCGCCCGCCAGCCGAGCGTGACGGTCAACACGCCGCCGAGCAATGGGCCGATCAGGTTCGCCATACCCGCGCTGGCACCCCAGATGCCGAGCGCTGAGCCACGTCGATCCGGCGGGAAGCCACTGACGGCGCCGGCGAGCGCGGCCGGACTGACGAGCCCGGCCCCGATCCCCTGCAGCACGCGCGTGGCACAGAGCAGTCCGAAGCTCGAGACGACGGCGCCGAGCGCTGCCCCGATCGCGAAGATCGTCAGACCGAGCAACGCCACGTAACGGGCACCAAGCCGGTCGACCAGGCGCCCGCCGGGGAACAGCGTCAGCGCGTAGGCGGCGAAGTAGGCGCTCAACACGAGCGCCGTCGAGGAGTTCGAGACGTGCAGGTCCCGCGCCACCGATGGCAAAGCGACCGTGATCACGGTGCCGTCGAGCTGCAGCAGCGCGGCTGCAGCTGTGCAGGCGGCGAGCCGGGTCCACGCCTCACGCGGAAGCGGCTGGCGGCCGTCGTCCGCTGCTGAGCGCGACCGACGCCGGCGGCGCGCGGGGCGCTCTGAAGCGGTGCTGGCCATCAGCTCCAGTATTGCGCGCCCGACCCGGCGACAGGTGTCCGATGAAGTCGGGTACCGAGGCCGGCCCTGGGCCGGCGGAGGCCTGAGCGTCGTCGCGCGGGCTACGGAGTGCCGGGCTCGCCGGGGTAGTGCGGAGGCTCGCGGTGCGCTACGTCGTCGATCAGTACCTGGGGGTCAGCGGTCTCCCACCAGCGCCGGTGGAAGAAGCCCGTGAAGAACGGCCAGGAGGCGAACATCAGGATCACGCCCAGAATCAGTCCGCCGACGCCCACGAAGATCGGCGTCTGAATGCCCAGCACCGGCTTCGAATAGTTGTTGCCGGCAGTGTTGTAGTAGCCGTACGCCTTGATCGCGACGTACGCCATCATGATGCCTCCCACGACGGGCATGAGACCGGCAAAGAAGAAGTTGCGCACGCTCTTGAAGAGGTCGTGCCGGAAGTACACCGCGCAGGCCAACCCCGTGAATCCGTAGTAGAAGCAAACCGAGAAACCGAGCGCGGAGATCGTGTCGCCGAGCACGTCCTGGTTGGGGTTGAACGCCACCAGCAGGACCGTCCACACGATCGACAGGGCGCCCATCAGGAGCGTCGAGAACGTGGGCGTGTAGAAGCGGGGGTGCACCTCCCCAAACCGTGATGGGATCGCTTCCCAACGCGCCATCGAAAAGGTCGTTCGGGCCGTCGGCAGGATGGTCGTCTGCGTGGAAGCCGACGCGGAGGTCAGCACGCTGATTATCAGCAGCTTGTACAGCGGCGAGCCGAGCACGCCATGTCCCAGAGGGCTGAGAACGTCGTTGGCGTTGTTGGCGAGGAACTTGGTGCCGTGGTAGGACTGCGCCGCCGTGGTCACGATGATGTAGATCGCAAGCAGTATCAGGGTCGAGATCACGGCCGCCTTGCCGGGCCCGCGGTGGCGATCGCGCGATTCCTCGTTGACCGCTACACCGGAGTCCCACCCCCAGTAGATGAAGATCCCGAGCAGCACGCCGTCGATCAGCGCCCCCCAACTCAGGTTGAACGGGTTGAACCACTCCGCGGAGACGCGTATCGAGCCCACCGGATGGCCGCTGTACACCTTGATCAGGGCGACCACCGCGAACAGCGCGAGCGTGAAGATCTCAAGGCTGAGGAGCATCGTCTGGATCCGCGCCGACAGCTCGATCCCGCGGTAGCAGATCCACGTCATCAAACCGATCCAGATGACGGCGCCGATGATGATCGCCCAGGTGTGCGGATGCCCGTTCCAGAGATCGAACGTGTACTGGCTCGCGATCACGGCCAGTGAGGCCATCACGATGATGTCGGCCAGGAAGATGGCCCAGCCGTTGATCCATCCGATCTGTGGTCCGAATGCGCGCGTGGTCCAGGCAAACGTCGTGCCCGCATCGGGATCGGCCAGATTCATGAAGCGGTACGCGACCGACACGAACAGGATCGGGATGAACGAGACGATCAGGACGGCCGGAGCGTGTACGCCGACGCCGCGTACGGCGACGATGAATCCGAGCGTCGCCGCCAGGCTGTACGCCGGGGCGGTCGACGCGACCGAGATCACAAGGTTCGAGATGTAGCCGATCGCGTCGGTCTTGAGCCCCTTGGCGCCCGGCGCAGTCACATCGGCGGCTGGTCTCACATCGGCTTGCATGCGAGAACCTTGTTCCGGCTATGCCTCGGACTGGTGCTCGGTGGCCGGCTCAGCTGGCTCACCACTGCCGGCACCGATCTCGCCTTGCCCGCCGGCACCGATCTCGCCCGTCGGAGCCGGGCCCGAACCCAGCTCCGCCTTCAGCTTCGAGGCTCGTCATCGACGGCGCTCGTGCTCGACAGCTCCTTCAGCTGACGATCGATGTCGTCCTCGCCCGGGCCGAGCGTGGTCAGGTCGTCGAACGTGCCGGCGGCCTCCAGCTCCTGCACGGCGTTGGCACGAGCCTTCATCTGCTCGGTCTTGTCAGTCGCGCGTTGCATGGCCAGGCCGACATCGGCCATCGAGTCTCCGACGCCGGTGGCCGCCTCGGAGATCCGCACCTGCGCCTCAGCAGCGGAGTACTGCGCCTTGATGACCTCCTTTTTCGTCCGGAACTGCTCGATCTTTGCGCGCAGGTTCTTCTCGGAGTCGGTCAGCTGCTGCTGCTGCTGCTCGAGCTCGGTGACCTGAGCGTCCAGCGTCTGCAGCTCGGTCTGGATCACGTTCTTGCGCTCGAGCGCCGTCCGCGCCAGATCCTCACGGCTGGCCGCCAGCGCCTGGCGTGCCTGCGTGTCCAGCTTGACCACCTGCTGCTGGAGGCTCGACTCCTGCGCCTGCAGGCGCTTCTTGGCCGTGACGACGTCGGCGATGCCCTTCTTGACGTTCTGGAGCTGCTCGAGCTGCTTCTGATAGCTGTAGTCGAGCGTCTCGGCCGGATCCTCGGCCTTGTCGAGCATCTTGGAGATCTTCGCTTTGACGACGGTCGACATGCGTCCGGTCAGGCCCGGCATCGCATCCTCCTTGGCAGGTATCGAAATCTGGCCTCAAGCGTATCGCCGCTGGGCGGCGGTGATGCGCGCGAGCATCTAACGTTGCTCGAAATGAAGCCCCGCGCGCCCTCTGAATCGACCACCGTCCTGGCCCATTGGATGGGGCCGGCGGACGCAAATGCGAGCCATGACATCCACGGCGGCACGATCATGAAGCTGGTCGATGAGGCCGCCGGGATCGCCTCGGTGCGGCACTCTCGGCGGCGCACGGTCACCGCCAGCATGGATCGGATGTCGTTCCTGGTGCCGATCAAGATCGGCGAACTGGTGACCTTCACAGCGACCGTCAACGCCGCCTGGAATACCTCGATGGAGGTTGGCGTGCGGGTTGAGGCCGAGAGCCCGCAGACCGGGGAGATTCAGCATGCGAGCACGGCCTACCTGACGTTCGTCGCGCTCGACGAACAGGGCAGGCCGACGGCGGTACCGCCACTTGAGCCGCGGACGGACGAGGAGCGGCGCCGCATGCGCGAGGCTGAACTGCGTCGCGCCCATCGCCTGGCGGAGCGCGAGGCGATCGAACACGGACGCCAGGCGGCGGCCGCAGAATAGCCCCGGCAACGCCTCCGGCCACGCATCTGAATAAGCTTCACCGCGCGATGAGCCAATCAGAGAACCCAGAACTCCTGAGTTCTGACCACGAGGTCACGCTTGAGGATGTGCGTGCACTGATGGGGGCCTCGACACCTCACTTCGCGATGCAGCTGCGGACCCGGATCCGTGCGTTGATCAAGCAGCTTCCGGCCGACCATCCCGCTCGGCTCGAGGGCGAGCGCGAGATCGTCCGGCTCGACGAGATCGCCTTCGACGGCGAGATTCGCGGCCACGCGGCTGAGGACGGGTTGACGCCGCTGCCCAGCGTCACGGCCGACGCGGCCGGCGCCGAGCCGACCGCTCACTGACGACACCCCAGCGGCATCGGTCCCCCGGCGGTTGAGGCTGGACGGTCGGGTGCTGGGGCCGGCCGCTGGGCGCCTCGCGAAAGGGGGAGGATCGCGAGGCGCCCGCAGCGCTCGGGGAGTGCCGCCTGACGAAGATCTGCCCTCCGTCGGGGGCCGCGCTGGGCGGCGCCCCGACGGTGGAACCATCCTTGCTAGCCACCCCTTATGCCCGGAGGAGGAGGCTCGTCGTCAGCGGGATAACCGACACTTCAGATCTCGGCCGTGGGCGTTGACCGAGAAGCCCGGCGCCCAAACCTGGACAAACGTATGACCCCGATCCGGCGTCAACCTCGGCGCTCGGCCGATGCCAGATCGCCGTGAATCCAGGCCCTCAGACCGCGCTTGATTGAGTTTTCTACACATATCCCTAACATGAATTTAATCTAGATTCATGTCGCGGGCTCATCTTTGATGGCGCGACGTACCTCATAGCAGCACCTCCTCCCCAGAAGCGCGAAGCCGGCCCGCAGACAAGCGGGCCGGCTTCCTTTTTGGCCAACTGCACAAGCTTCGAGCCTCACACGTGGCCCCCAGCCGGCTCTGGCCTCAGCCTGCCAGGCCGGCGCGATACACCAGAAGCCCTGTAAACAGGGCGCAATCGGCTATCACTTCGTCCGCCCCGCCCGGCCCCAGAAGTGCTGAAGCCGGCCCGAGGGCCGGCTTCATCTCTCTCCTCTCAACCACCGGGAAAATCCTTGGAGCCCCGATTCGACACGACGGGGCTCACCGGTGTTGCGATTTCGCAATTGTAACTAATGGCTCGAACAAAGCTCGCGGATCGCTCGCGGATCCCCGTCGCGCCGCCAGGCGACCCAGCTCTTTAGGTGGGCCCTCACATATGTGTCGGAGCGTCACGAGCCCGACACACTTTCGTGACATGTGTGAGGCCGTGTCCAGAGGGTGTGGCCACGCGCGGGCGGGCGGGCGGGCGCGCGGCAAACGCCGTAACGCTCTGCAGCGCCGTCCGCCGGCTCAGCCGTGGCCGGCGGCGAGATCAGGCGACCGGATGACGCCGCTCGCGGACGCGGACGGCCTCGATCCGGTTCTGGCGGACCGACTCGACGCGGATCGAGTAGCCGTTGGCCTGGATCGTGTCGCCACGTTTGGGCAGCCGCCCGAGCTCCGCGAACACGAAGCCGCCGATCGAGTTGTAGGCGTCGGTGTCGACAGGAAGCGTCAGACCGTAGTCCTCGAGGTCGCTGACCGCGACGTGCCCGCGCACGAACCAGTCGCCATTGGCCAGACGGCGCACGGCTCCACCGGCCGGATCGGTCTCGTCAGAGATCTCGCCCACCACCTCCTCGATGATGTCCTCGATCGTGACGATCCCGGCGGTGCGTCCGTACTCGTCGACGACGATCGCCATCTCCGTACGCTCACGCTGCAGGTCGGCCAGCAGGTCGTCAAGCGGCTTGGTCTCCGGCACGATCGGCGCCTCGCGGACGCGCGACTCGAAACTCGACTCCTCACCGCTGTCCATCAGCACCTTGATCAGCTGATTGACGTGGACAATGCCGCGCACCAGGTTTTCGTCATCGTCCTCGACCACCACCAGACGCGAATGGCCGGTCGCGACCGCCTGCCGCAGCGCATCGCCCACAGACGAGGAGATGTCGACGGTAACCACCGCGGGAATCGGGGTCATCACCTGGCGCGCCTCCTGCTCGTGCAGGTGGAACACACCGGTCAGCATCTCGGCCTCGCCGGCGTCCAGATGGCCGCCGGTCTGGGACTCGGCGATGATCCGCTTGAGCTCGTCGGGAGTGCCGTGCTCGGGCTCGGCGTCAGGGTCGACCCCAAGCCGCCGCAGCATCCACTCTGAGCTGGCATTGAGCGCCACGATGAAGGGCCTGAACACGGTCATGACAAACCGCATCGGCGCAGCGATCCGCCGCGCCGCACCCTCGGCGTGCTGGATCGTGTAGAGCTTCGGCACGATCTCCCCGACCGTGCTCTGGAAGAACGTGATCACGGAGTATGCGATCACCACGGAGACGGCAACGGCGATGGCGTGGCTGATGCCCGAACCGAACAGCGGCTCGAGCGCATGGGCGATTGCCGGCTGGCCGAGTGCGCCGATACCGATCGACGCCATCGTGATCCCGACCTGGCAGGCCGAGATGTAGTCGCCCATCTCGTCCATGTGGCGAAGCGCGATGCGGGCTCCGCGCAAACCCTCCTCTGCCATGCCCTCGAGCCGTGCGCGCCGCGAGCGCACGAGCGCGTACTCGGCCACGACGAAGAAGGCGTTGACCAGGACCAGCAGGATCGTGAGGACGATCAGCAGCGCCGTCACGCCGAGCACCGATCCGTAGGCAACCGGCCCAGAGCCGGATGCACGCGATGTTGCTTGGGACTTCGTCCGGGAACGGCGTTCATCCAGCTACTGCCGACCAAGCAGTGCGTCGAAGCGTGCGGCCATGTCGAAGTCGATCTCCGTCAGCCCACCGGCCGCATGGTTGGTGAGGCTGAGCTTCACCTTGTTCCACCCGTGCACGAGGATATCGGGGTGGTGGTTATGCGTCTCGGCGACACCGGCGACACGGTCGACGAACTCGATCGCTGCCGAAAAATCGTCGAACTTCAGATTGCGCACGATCGCATCGCCCTCAACGGTCCAGTCGAGCCCGAGCAGGCGGGCTGCGATCTCATCGCCGGTCAACAGCTGTGGTGTGGTCACGTCTCAACGCTCCCCGAGGTCGCTCGGCATACAGTTGCAGTATGCGCATCGTCAGCCTCGTACCGTCCGCCACTGAGATGCTGTTCGCGCTCGGCCTCGGCGATCAGATCGTCGGAGTCACGCACGAATGCGACTATCCGCCGCTCGCCAGAGAGCTGCCACGGGTCACACGCGACACGCTTCCGGAGGGGCTTTCTGCCTCTGAAATCGACGCAGCCGTGAAGGAGCGAACACTGGACGGCGGCTCGATCTACGAGCTCGACGGCGAGCGGCTCCACGAGCTCGAGCCGGACCTGATCGTGACGCAGGCGCTGTGTCGCGTCTGTGCCGTCTCCTACGACGACGTCCGCGCGATCGCGGAGGAGATCGAGAGTCAGCCGATGGTGATCGCGCTGGACCCGCACACGGTCGGAGAGGTTCTCGGTGATGCTCGAACAATCGCACAGGCGACAGACGCCAAGGATGAGGCCGTCGACCTGATCCGTGAGAGCTCCGAGCGAGTCGACCGCGTCCGGCTGGCGGTGCGCAACGCCAGGCGACCGCGTGTGGTCGCGCTGGAGTGGCTGGACCCGCCGTACGCGGCGGGGCACTGGACGCCACAGCTGATCGATTACGCGGGCGGCGAGGACATGCTCGGGTTCGCGGGCGAGCCCTCCGAACAGCGCAGTTGGGAGGAGATCGCCGCCGTCGAGCCCGATCTGGTGATCGTGATGCCGTGCGGGTTCGACGCGGAGATCGCGCACCGCGAGGCCGAGATGCATCGTGACCAGTTGGTCGCGGTCGGCGCCGGCGAGGTTGTCGCCGTCGACGCCAGCTCCTACTTCTCGCGCCCCGGACCCCGCATCATCGAAGGTCTCGAGCTGCTGGCCCACATCATCCACCCGGAGCTGGTGGCGATCAGCGACGAGCTGGCGACCAAGGCGATCAGCGTCGAGCTGTGACGGCCAGCACCCCGAGGCCCGCCAACAGCGCCCAGAAGGCCGAGCCGACACCCAGGAACGTCGTCCCCGATGCCGCGACGACGAAGGTGATTGCGGCCGCCTCGCGCCCCTCTTCGCCGCCGAGCGCCCCCGCAAGCGAGGACGCGAGCGTGCCGAGCAGCGCCAGCCCGGCGACCGCGCCGATCACATCCGGCGAGGCGACGCCGATCAGAGTCGCCAGCGCTCCCGAGAACAGCGCCAAAACGAAGTAGAACCAGCCCGCTGAGGCGGCCGCGATCCAGCGGGTCTCCGGATCTGGGTCGGCGGGCGGCGCGGCCACCAGGGCCGCGCTGATCGCGGCGAGGTTGATCGCGTGCCCACCGGCGCTGGCGCCGGCGATCGTGCCAAGCCCGGTGGTGGTCATCGTCTCGGCCCACGGAACCCTGTAGCCGTAGCTCGCAAGCACGGTGGTTCCAGGCACGTTCTGACCGGCCATCGTCACGATGTACAGCGGCAGCGCAAGGCTGAGTAGGCCGGCGGTGGTGAAGCGCGGCAACGTCCAGCGCACGTGCGGGAGCAGGCTTCCATTGACGCCTCCATGGTCGGCCGCCACAACCGCGATCACGATCAGCGCCGTCGCGAAAGCCGCCGGCGCCGCCCACTTCGGAGCGAGCCGGCGGAACAACAGCCAGACGAGAATGATCGGTCCGACCTCCCACGGGTGCGCCACGAACCCCTTCACCGGCGTGAGGCACAGCTCGAGCACCACTCCGGCCAGCATCGCCTGCGCGATCGGGACGGGGATCGAGGCGATCAGCGCCCCGAGTCGCGGCCAGAGTCCGGTGAGCGTGATCAACACGCCCACCACCAGGAAGGCGCCGACGGCGGCCGGCCAGCCCCCGTGCACCACTCCGGTGCTGGCGAGCAGCGCTGCTCCCGGGGTCGACCAGGCCAGCAGGATCGGGATCCGGTGACGCCGAGTCAGCCAGATCGTGCCGAACCCCTGCGTGACCGTCAGCGCCATCAAGCCGGAGGCCGCCTCGGCCGGGGTCGCGCCGACGCCCCGCAGGCCCGTGAGCACGACGGCGGAAGCGCCGGTGAAACCCACCAGCGCCGCGACGACGCCTGCCAGCACCGTGTGCGAGCGGAGCTGCTGGCCTGGCGCCGTTTGGGTCACGGCCCGGTCGTCAGATGGTCGAGCCGCCGGGCAGCAGCCCGGTGCCACCGGCCACGGCGATCGCCCCGACCACGCTGACGATCGCGATCAGCAGGCAGCCGCCCAGCACCACCGCGCGGCTGTCGCGCTTCTCGCCGTACTCGGTCACCAGCCAGCCGCCGATCAGGCCGGAGACGATGCCGCCGAGGTGGCCGCCGATCGAGACCCCAGCGACCGTCAGCGTGTAGATCAGGTTGAACAGCAGCAGCGGCAACAGGCCGGACGACCACAGCGGGATCCGGCGTGCGTGCGCGACCATGATCAGCGCCGCGAACAGGCCGAAGATCGCGCCGGAGGCACCCAGCGTCGGGGTCTGCGGGGTCAACAACAGTGCGCCGAACGAGCCGGCCAGCAGCGACGAGAAGTAGATCGCCGCGAAGTAGAGACGGCCGATGGCCGGCTCCAATGAGCGGCCGACGAACCACAGCGAGACCATGTTCAGGCCGACGTGGAAGATGCTCTCGTGCAGGAAGCCGGAGGTCAGCAGCCGCCAGTACTGGTGGTACGGACCGGCCACGAATGGCCCGAACAGCACGCCATGGACGTACGCGTAGCCCCCCAGCGAGCTGCCTCCGAGCGAGACGCCGCCGGCGACCTCCCAGAGAAACACGATCACGTTGATCACGATCAGGACGTTCGTGACCGACCAGCTCGACGGCTCGAGCAGTGACTGCGGGCGCGAGAAGGTCGCACTGGTGCCGCTGCCCCGCATGCGCCGGACCGGTGTGCGCTCGCCGGCGCACTCCGGACAGCGCATGCCGACGGATGTCGGCGTCATGCAATCGGGGCAGATCGGGCGCCCGCAGTTCGAACACGAGACGCCGGTCTCGCGCGATGGGTGTCGGTAACAGACCGGCACGGTCGTGGAGGGCTACCGGTCCGGCAGGACCCGGCGCGCTTCCTCGGCGATGTCGTGCAGCGTGCGCTCGGCGTATTCGATCAGGGTCGCTGTCTCGCCACGGCGCGTGTGCCGGCGGGCACGAACGCGCAGCGCCACCAGCGCGCTGCCGGCCGTGACCGTCACCCCGGCCGCGAGCATCGGACGGACCCAGTTGCGAGGATCGCGCATCGCGGCGAGCTCCCAGCCGTCAAGCTCTTCCTGGGCAGCCTCGGTCAGCACTGTGAGCGTCGTCGCCATCTGCTCGGAGAGCGCGACCGGCGGCTCGACCGGAGTCAGCGCCTCACGCAGCAGAGCTTCGACGTTCGCGGTCATGGCTGCGTTCCATTTTCGCCCGATGTGTTCACGATCCCTTCCAGCTGGCGGATCGCCCGATGCAGCAGAACCTTGGTCGCACCGTCCGAGCGGCCGAGCGCGCGGGCGATCTCACGGTTGTCCATGCCCAGTGCGAACCGCATGATCAGCGCCTCGCGGCGATCGTCGGGGAGCTGCTGGACGCCGTCGAGAATCGCCTTGAGCTCCTCGCGCCCCTCGACCAGCGACTCGGTCGTGTGCAGCGTTGAGATCGTCCCGGCGTCCTCGATCGCGGACTCCGGCTTGCGTGAGCGGTCGCGGTAGAAGTTGGCGGCGAGGTTGTGCGCGATGCGGATGAGCCACGGTCGCAGCGGGCGGCCGTCGGATTCGCGCAGGGCGCGCTCGAAGTGCCGGTAGGCCTGGAGGAAGGTCTGCTCGGTGAGGTCCTCGGCATCGTGGTGGTTGCCGACCCGGTAGTAGCTGTATGAATAGACGTCGCGGAGGTGGGCGCGGTACAGCTCGCTGAAGCGTCGGTCGAGCTCCGCCTTGTCCGTCGGATATTGGTCCTCCACAGCACGGAGCCTACCTTTTGCGGCGCTGAGGTCATGCTGCGTGCACGATTTCCGGCACCGGTTCGACCTCGGTTTCGACGGCTCCGCCGAGCCAGGCCCACTGGAGCCTCACGCAGGCCCAGACACGGTCTGTGACAGCGCCGGCTGCGGCCGGGGTCGAGTTCTGGATGCCCGGCAACTGCAACGGCGCTCCGGCGCGTACGCGGACCTTGTGCGGTCGCAGGCGCCAGCCGCGCCGGATCGCCTCGGTGCCGATGATCGCAACCGGGATCACCGGCGCCCCGGTCTCGAGCGCCAGCCGCCCGACGCCGCGCCGGGGCCTCCCCAGCGGCCCCGGGCGCGTGCGTGTCCCCTCGGGGAAGATCAGCACCAGCTCACCGCGGGCAAGCAGCTGCTTGGCGGTCGCGATCGTGTCCTGATCGCCGCGGCCACGGTCAACCGGGAAGGCGCCGAGTGCGGTCAGCAGCCAGCTCAGCACCGGATGCAACTCGAACAGTTCGCGCTTGGCCACGTAGAACATGCGCCGCCGCGTCATCGTGCCGATGATGAACGGGTCGAAGAAACTGCGATGGTTGGCTGCGACGATCGCCGCCCCCTGCCCGGGGAAGTGCTCGCGACCGACCCTCGACATCCGCAGATACGTCCAGAAGAACACCTGCAGCGGTACCCTCACCAACCAGTAGACGACCAGGTTGACGCCGCCCGCGCGGACGCGCTGATGAGGATCGGTCGTATCCATCTAGAGTCGGTACCCGTCGCCGGCAACGCTGTTACAGCGCGACCTCACCGGACCCGACGACCGGGGGCCCCGGCGGTGCTGCCGGCCAGCGGGCCGGGCAGCACCGGAGCAAGCCTCAGAGCCCGGAGTCGAGCGCCACGATGTGGCCCTCCTCGGTCAGCGACGGACCGTAACGCTTTGACTTGTCGGTGAAGAAGTCCGGCAGCTTCACGCGGCAGTAGAGCATCGCTGCAAATCCCAGCAGTGCCGTGACGACACCGATCAGCTCGGTCCCCCCGACCGTCCCAAGCAGCGGCAGGTCGACCGTCATGTAGCTGTTGACGGCATGGCCGTAGTAGATGACGTTGTAGATCAGCAGCGCGTAGAAGCCCAGGGCAGCGAGGCCCGGGACGATCACCCGCGACACGGCCGGCCGCCAGCCGGCGCTCAGCGACGAGCGGAAGTGCCACGCGCATGCGGCTGCAGAGATGCCGAGGTAGATCGAGACGAAGAATGTCGCGGCCGTGATCGAATCGGAGATCACGTTCCCGTGCGACAGGAAGTTCACTCCGACGTAGAACACGATCGAGAATCCTGAGAACACGAACGTTGACACGGTCGGGGTCATGTACTTCGGATGTACACGGCCGAACGCCTCCGGCAAAGCGCCGTGGAAGGCCATCGAGAGCGTCGTGCGAGCGTTCGGCAGGATCGTGGTCTGCGTGGTCGCGGCCGCTGAGGTCAGGATCATGAAGAACAGCAGCTTCGTGAGGATGTCGCCGAGCGTGCTCGTGCCAAAGACGGAATGCCCCATCACGGAGAACACATCGTTGATGTGGGCTGAGTTGCCCAGGCCGATCCCCTTCGCGCCGATGCCCGCGTAGGCCTGCACCGCGAACGTCACGAAGAAGTAGGTGCCGAGCAGAATGAAGGTCGAGACGACCCCGGCGATTCCGGGGATCCGTCCCGGGTCCTCTGTCTCCTCGTTGATCGAGGTGGTCGTGTCCCAGCCCCAGTAGATGAAGACCATCAGCAGCATGCCCTGCATGAAGGTCGAGAACGAGCCGATGTGGGTGGGATTCAGCCAGTCCCATGAGGGGGTGGCGTGGGTGATCGGCGCACTGCCATTCAGCACCTTGATCAGCGCCACCGTGGCGAACACCAACAGCACGATCACCTCGATGATCACGAGCGTGACCTGAGTGCGGGCGGAGACCTGGATGCCGCGATAACACATCCAGGTGAGGCCGACGATCCAGGCGACGCCGACCAGCAGCACCCAGATGCTCGCCGCGTTGCTGCCGATCGCCGAGGCGCCGATCAGGAAGAATAGGTACTGACCGGCGATCTGCGACTGGCTGGCCATCGCCAAAAAGTCTGAGGCGCAGGTGCCCCAGCCTCCGGCCCACCACCCTGTCCGCGGGCCGATTGCACGCCAGGCCCAGGTGAAGCTGGTGCCACAGTCCGGATCGACCGCGTTCATGTGCTTGATCGCCCACGCGGCCATGAACATCGGTATGAACGCGAGGATCACGAACAGCGGGGCCTGGAGCCCGACCGTCACGACAACCCAGCCGAGCGTGCCGGCCAGGCTGTAGGCGGGTGCCGTGGACGCGACCCCCACCGCCGTGCTCGAGAGGAAGCCGAGCGCGCCCTCCTTGAGGCCCTTGTGCTCGACCTCGTATGTCACGGTCTCATTCATCGCCTCTCCTTACTGCTCACTCCAACTCTCCCTCTCCATGATCAATCGATCAGCTGTCGAATCCCAGACCCATGCGGTCCAACGTGCGTAACCAGATTCCACGGCTTCCGTTGCGGTCCGCGGCAGCGATACGGTTGCGCGTCAGCTGGATCACCGCGGTGCGCAGCGGCTCCGGCGGGAACGGAACCGGTCGGCGGCGCACGAGTTCCAGCGCAGTGGCATCTGTGACGCGTCCGTCGAGCAGGTCAAGCGCGGTTCGGCCGCCGAAGCGGCTGGCGCCCACCCCCAGCCCCGTATAGCCAAGCGCGTAGACGGCGTCGCCGCCGAACGCTCGCCCGAAGAACACGGAGAACCGGCTGCAGGTATCGATCGCACCGCCCCAACGGTGTGTGAAGCGCAGGCCTTCGAGCTGAGGGAAGTTCGTGAAGAAGTTGGCGGACAGGCGGGCGAACGTGGCACGGTCGTCATCCAGGTCCGGCCTGACCGGGCCGCCGTAGCGATACACAGCGTCGTAGCCACCCCAGAGGATGCGGCTGTCTGTGGTCAGGCGGTAGTAGTGGAACTGGTTGCCGGAGTCGCCGATGCCCTGGCGTCGCCGCCAGCCGATCGAGTCGAGCTGCGCCGCAGACAGCGGCTCGGAGATCAGCGCGTAGTCGTAGACGGGTGCCACGTAGCGGCGCATCGCCGGAAGCAACGGTTCATAGGCGCTGGTCGCGACCAGCACCTTGGCCGCGCGCACGACACCGGCGTCCGTGACGGCTTCCAGGCGAGCGACTCGTCCCACGGGCCCGTCCCCGCCCGCGCCGCCGCCTCGCGTGTGGAGCTTGCGGACGCGCGAGTGCTCGAAGATCTCGACGCCTGCAGCAAGCGCCGCCCGCCGCAGGCCATCGGCGAGCTTGGCGGGGTTCACCATCGCCGCACCGGTCTTCTGCCAGAGCCCGGCGAGATACAGCGGCGAATGCACCTCGGCCTGAATCCGGTCGCGATCGAACAACTCGACCTCCTGGCCGTAGTCGGTCAGGACCGCCGCGCCCGCGCGGAGATCTTCGGCCTGATCGATGGAGACGGCCACATCCAGCTCCCCGGTCGCCTCCAACTCGGCGTCGATCCCGTGGCGCTCGAGATCGAAGCCCAGCTCCTCGAAGTTGCGCATCGCCAGCCGTTCGATGTCGGCGATCTCATCGGGGAAACGAACCAGCCCATTCTCGATCCCGTGGGTCAGCGAGTAATTCAGAAAACCGCCGTTGCGCGAGCTCGCGCCGGCGCCACAGCGCGTAGCCTCGAGCACGACGACCCGCCGCCCCGGATCCTCCTGCTTCGCGTGAAGAGCACCCCAGAGGCCGGTGTAGCCGCCGCCGATGACGCAGAGGTCTGACTCGATCGCTCGCTCCAGCGGCAGGTGTGGGTCGCGCGTCGGAACCGTGTCTGGCCAATACGGCCGCGGCTCGGCGTCGGCAAACGCCGCGCGGTCCGCGGCGCTGGGTTGTGCTGTCGGCCAGGGAGAGCTCAATGAAACGGGTGTCGGCGCTTGCAGTCCAGCATGATCAGGCACCCGTCCGGGCCAACCAGAGCAACGACGGGTGGCGGGACCTGCTCGGCCGGCTCGGGCGCCACCGTCAACGTCTCCACGCCGGGGCCTGCGAGAAATCAGACTGGAGGGCGCTGGCCACCTGCTTGATGACCGTCGCCCCACCATGATCCTGGCCGATCAGCAGGCTGAGCTCACGGTTGGTGTGCAGTGACTCCCACCCGGCATTCTGTGAGCCGATCAGCAATGATCCGCGACTCGTGCCCGGGTCGTCGATCACCACCTTTTCATGTATGTAGAGCGACTTGGCACTGTCAGGGAACACATGCACACGACACCCGGCCCTGGTCACCTCGGTGAACGCGGTGCGCCAGTCCGACGAGTTGGTCATCACGATCCGGCAGGTGACACCCCGTCGCGCGTCAGCAGCGAGCGCGTTATACACAGCGGCGTCACTCAGTTCCTCGGACTCGACCTCGACCATATGGCGAGCCGCCTTGATCTGGCCGACCATCGCGGTCTCAGCCGAGCTCGTGCCGGTCTTGGGCGACCATACGAGACCGGCGGCCTGCACCGTCTGAGTGCGGGGGGCGCCGTGGGGCGCGTTGCCCCAGTCGTTGTCGAATGTCTGATCAATCGCCTGCACCTGTTTGGGATTGGTATCGATCACCTCGGCGTCACGTGTGTCCGCGTAGTACGCCGCGGTGAGGTTCGCCGTCGAGACGTCCGCGGTGCGTCCGTCAAAGACCGTCGCCTTGATATGGAAGATGTAGTTCGATGGCGCCCACCTGACCTTGACATCGTGAGAGGACAGGTATGAGTAAGCGGCAGCATTCACCTCACCGCCGGAGTAGTCACGGTCGAGCAGCACCCGGACGTTCACTCCACGCGCCGCCGCCTGACCCAGGTCCCGCTCCGCGGTTGGGTCACTGAGCTCGTACATCTCCATGTCGATTGATCGCTTGGCCCCGGCGATCTGCGCATAGAAGCCACCAAAGCCGGCCTTGGGGTACTGAACCAGCTGGTAGTAGATCGGGTCGGCGTGGGAGTGTGCCCCGGCCACAGCGGTTGTCGCCAAGCCGCTGATCCCCGCAAGCAGAAGCGCCGCGATGGCGGCGCTGGACAGTATGAGTTTGGTGATGATCGGACGCATGTTCTCCCTCGAAAAGCCCGCTGTGGGACTCGAACCCACAACCGCCTCATTACAAGTGAGGTGCGCTACCAGTTGCGCCAAGCGGGCGTGCCCGAATCTTCGCAGGCTGGGAACCCGGAGCAACCGCTGAGGGGCGTTGCTAATCCTCTGCCAACACTGGCGGCACGGACATTGCACGGCCACGCCTGCATGCGCCGCCGCCGTGTGATCGAATACTCGACCGCCCTCGGCGGCGATCCCGGCCCTAGGAGTCGGAGCCCTGAGCCGGGTTCGCGACTGCCGGGTTGGCGAGTGTCGGGTCGCGGTCGGAGGCCGGCCGGGACGCCGCCTGTGCGAGCGTCGCGTTCATCTCGGCGTCAGCGGCTGCAGCCGACTGGGCCAGTTCGTCAGCGGTCTGGCAGACCTCAGCCATCACGGCGACCGGCGGCTCGGAAGCGACGGACGCTGCCCTCTGGCCCTGACGCCGGGGGCGCCAGACGCGCAGGTACTCGGCAAGCAGATAGGAGCCCACGACCGCCCCGACGGCCAGCACCTGGGCGACGATCGTCTGAACGTTGGGGAACAGCGAGAACCATTCGCCCAGCCAGCCCGGCCACGTTCCGATCGAGGTCGTGCCGATCCAGCCGGCCAGCTGCATCTCGTTGACCTCCTCGCCGACCATCACGAACAGCACCACCAGGAGCATGCCGCCGGTGATGATCAGCAACCGCTTGTAGGGCAGCTTCTGGTGCAGCGAGAAGGTCATGACGCCCACCGCCGACGTGAACAGCAGGCCCAGCGTGACGCCTTCAAGGACAACGCCCGAGCCAAACGTGACCCGGAGGTTCTGGAGGAAGATCACGATCTCGAAACCCTCACGGTAGATCGAGGTGAAGCCCAGCAGCGCGAAGCCAAGCAGCACGCGACGGGTGTTCGTGTCGCTGTCCGTGCTCAGCAGGCCCCTTCGGCGCTTGTGATGGTGGGAGATCCAGCCGGTCCAGTAGACCTTGTGGAAGAACCAGTTCATCACGATCAGCAGGACGATGATCGCCGGTATCCCGGTGGCGGCCTGCAGGCCGAGGCCACTGCCTCCGAGCAGACTGATGAGCCCCACGGCCACGAACCAGGTCGCAACCGTCGCGAGCAGTCCGATGCCGCCGCCGATCGCGACCGGCCGCTTGTAGACGCTGTTGGCGCCGCGGAAGCTGGCGGTGATCGCAGCCAGCACGAGAATCGTCTCGAGTCCCTCGCGGAAGACCAGGATGCCGCTGTTGATCACGGCGGTCGTTCGACTCATGTGCTCGGCGTTGGCTGGGTCGCTGGGGTCGATCGTCCCCCCACCCGAGTGCCACCCGAGGATCACGCCGGCGACGGCGACGGCAAGCACAATGCCCACCCAGAGGAAGAAGGTCCAGTTCTGGCCGCCGCGCGCCTTGCGCGGCTGGGTCGTCTCGGTGGTTGTGGTCATGCTCTCTGCTGTCCGGGTCTCCCGTAATCCGACCGGCCGAGTCGGAATACGTTGAGGCGCGGACCCTAGCACATGTTAGGCCGCCCTAATAGGCTGCCCAGTCGAACGCCGTGGGGCCGCACGGTACCAGAAGTTAGGGCTCCCTAAGAAGCTGCGCGCGAGCCGAGTGGGCCGAGCCGAGACGGGCAAACCGATTAGCCTCGGTCAAATGCCTCAGACAACATCATCCGCGACACCAACGTTCGCGACAGCAACCTTCGAGCTCCAGGGTCACTCGACCTACTCGGATGGCGAGCTCCCACCAGCCGCCGTGGTGGCCGCGGCCGGCCGGGCCGGGGTCGAGCTCTTCTCGTTGACCGACCACGACAGCGTCGAGGGCGTGCCCGAGGCGATCCAGGCTGCCGCGGAGACCGGGGTGAAGCTGATTCCGGGTGTCGAGATCTCCGTGCTCGACCCCGTTGCCAGCGACCTGCACCTCTGCGGCTATCTGATCGATCACACCGATCCGGCGCTGCGTGCCCAGCTCGAGCGCTCGCGCTCGGACCGCGGTCGCCGTGCACAGCGGATGATCGCGGCGCTCGAGGAGAACGGCTGGACGGTGGACCAACAGCCGCTCGACGAGCGACTCGCGACTGGCGCCACGGTCGGCCGTCCACATCTGGCCCAGGCGGTATTCACACATCCGGATAACGCCGATCGCCTGCGGAGCGAGAAACTCACCAACTCAACGGAGTTCCTTGTCGCCTATCTGATCGAGGGCAGGCCGGCGTTCAGCGAGCGCGAGGCGCCTTCGATCACAGACGCGATCGAACTGGTGCACGGCGCCGGCGGGCTCGCCGTCTGGGCGCACCCGTTCTGGGATGTCGAGAACGACGCGGAGGTGATCGCGACGCTCGAGCGTTTCACCGGCCTGGGTCTCGACGGGGTCGAGGCCTTCTATGTCACCCACACGCAGCCGCAGACCGACCTGCTCGTGAGGCGAGCCTCAGAGCTGGGTCTGCTGACAACCGGCTCCTCGGACTATCACGGCCCGGATCACCGGCAGTTCAACAGCTTCCGGCAGTTCTCAACCTACGGGCACCAGGCCAACCTCGGACCGATCGGTGGGTGAACGATCGCCGCGGCTATGCGGCGATCGCCCGTGACGCGATGTGCTGGCCGACCTTGCGCTTGACCCGTTGCAGCGCGTTGTCGACCGTCTTGCAGTCACACCCGAGCCGCTGCCCGACCTCCTCGTAGGAGCGGCCATCGAGGTACAACGACAGCACCCGCGACTCGAGCTCGGACAGCGAGGTCGAGATGCAGGCGACCAGTGCGCGCAGCTCCTCCGAGCTGATCACCTGATTGACCGGATCGTGAACGGGCGAGCCGGCGATCATCTCGTCGAGCGTCGGCTCGGTATCACTGCCGGTGCCGGCAGGCGTACTGGAGAACGACACATACTGGTTGAGCGGGGTGTGCTTGTTGCGGGTGGCCGTCTTCACGGCCGTGATGATCTGACGCGTGATGCACAGCTCGGCGAAGTTGCGGAAACTCGACTCCCTGTCGGTTCGGTAGTCGCGAATCGCCTTATAGAGCCCGACCAGGCCCTCCTGAATGAGGTCGTCGGCGTCGCCGCCGGCGAGGAAGTACGACGAGGCTTTGAGCCTGACGAAACCGTAGTAACGACGAACCAGGCGGTCATAGGCGTCAGCGTTGCCGAGCTTGGCAAGCGCAATGAGATACCCATCCTCAACCTGAAGTTGACCCTTTGGGTTTGATGAAATTCGAGCCACGACTGGGTTCCTTTGCTACGCCGCGACCTCCTGGTCTGCGACGGTTGGAATTGCGTGGCGCGTCACCTCCCCTGGCGCCGCAGCCTGTTCAGTTGTACTGCTGGGCGGTGTCCTCCCCAGAACCGCGCCCTCATCGTTGAGGCTAAAGCTTAACTTGATCCTTAGCTCGCGCGCAGCTTCGCATAACACTTCGCTGCTGTCAAGCGCGAAGCCTGAGTCCCCGCGGCCTGCGCTGCGATCAGTCGCGGGCGGCTGCCGCGGCGTACAGCAGCACCGCGGCTGCGGCGCCGACGCTGAGCGACTCGATCCGACCGCGCAGCGGCAGTGAGATCAGCGCATCGCAGGCCGATGCGACACGTGGGCGCAGGCCCTTGCCCTCCGAGCCCATCACCAGCACGACCGGACCATCGAGGTCGACCTGGCGGTAGTCGAGCTTTGCCTCGCCGTCAGCTCCGTAGCACCAGAAGCCGCGCGCCTTCGCGTCCGTCAGGAAGTCCGTGAGGTTGCGCACCTGGGCCAGCCGCAGGTGTTCGACTGCGCCGGCCGAGGCCTTGCAGACCGCCGGCGTCACCTCGGCCGCACGGCGCTCCGGCAGCACCACCCCGGCAGCGCCGGCGCATTCCGCCGAACGGCAGATTGCGCCGAGGTTCTGCGGATCCTGCACCTGGTCGAGGGCGACGATCAGCGCCTGCTCCTGCTCCAGCAACTGCTCGGCCGGCGCGTAGCGATATTCGGAGACGTCGGCGCAGACGCCCTGATGCCCGTCGGACCCGGCTCGCCGGGCGATCTCCTCGACCGGCTCGAGCGTCACCCGCACGGTCCCGCCGGCAAGCCAGGCCTCACGCGCGGCGTTTTGCGTCGCCCAGACGTGACTCACCGTGCGCGGACCGCGGATCGCCTCATGTACGGCGTTACGTCCGTAGACAATCATCGGTCGCTCGCTCAGATTCGCTCGGTCAGCTCAGGTTGCTCAGGTCAGATCTGACCGGAAGCAGCTCGGGCCCGTCGCCACCGTCACGGACCTCCCACCCGAGCTCGCGCAGCTGGTCACGGATCGCGTCGGCGCGAGCCCAGTCACGTTCGCCTCGCGCCGCCTCCCGCTCCAGTGCGAGTGCCCATGCTTCCGCGGGCGCCTCCACCTGCTCGACGTCCAGCAGGTTGTCGAGTGCCAGAACGGCGAGCATCTCGCGCAGGTCGGCGTCGCCGACCGTGCCGTCAGACCGGTTGGCCTCTCGCACCCAGTCGAACGCGGCGGCCAGCGCGCGGGGCGTGTTGAAGTCCTCGGCCAGCGCGTCGAAGAACTCGACCCGCAACGAGCTCGGACCAGACCGGCGACGGACCCGGGACAAGACGTCGCGCAACCTCCCGGAACCGCGTGACGCTGGCCGCTGCGGTATTCAGGCGCTCCACATCGAACTCGATCGGCTGGCGGTAGTGCCCGGCGCAGAAGTAGGCGATCAGCGCATCGCGCCCGTAGGCGGCGAGCGCTGCGTGCAACAGGAACGTATTGCCGATCGACTTCGACATCTTCTCCTGCGCGATCCGAACCATGCCGTTGTGCATCCACAGCCTGACCAGCGGCTGACCGTGGGCGGCACAGGTCTGGGCCGCCTCGTTCTCGTGGTGGGGGAAGACGAGGTCAGAGCCACCGCCATGGATCTCGAAGCCGAGCCCCAGCAGTTTCTCCGCCATCGCCGAGCACTCGATGTGCCAACCGGGCCGTCCGCGGCCCCAGGGCGTCTCCCAGGCCGTGTCCTCGCCAGGCTTCTGAGCCTTCCACAGCGCGAAATCGACCGGATCGCGTTTGCGATCTGCGCCCTCCCCGCCTTCGCCCTGATCGAGATCAGCAAGGCGGCGGTGCGAGAGCTCGCCATAGCGGTCGTAGCTTCGCACCGCGAAATACACATCGCCGTCAACGGCGTAGGCATGGCCGCGTTCGATCAGACGCTCGATCAGAGCGATGATCTCCGCGATCGTCTCGCTCGCGAGCGGCTCGTGGTCGGGCCGGCCGAGCCCGAGGCCGTCAGTGTCCTGCGATGTACTTGGCGGTCATCTCGGTTGCGAGCCTCGCCGAATCGATCCCGGCCGCACCGGCCGCCGCATAGATCTTGTCGTTGACGTCGGTGATGTTTGACGACGAATGTGACCTCGTATCCCTCATGTACGAGGAAACGCTTGAGCAGCGAGAACACCACGAACGGTCGCGCGTTGCCGATGTGCACGGGCCCGTAGACCGTCGGACCGCAGGTGTAGATCCCGACCTTGCCGGGCTCACGCGGACGCAGCGGCCGCAGCTCGCCGGACAGCGTGTCATGCAGGGTGATCGCGCGCATGGAGCTGCGAACGTTAGACGGCGCGAGGATCAGGGCGCGTGATCGTGGCCACAGCCAGTGCGGCCGCGCCCTCGAGCCGGCCGATGAACCCCATCCCCTCACCGCGGGTGGCCTTGACGTTGAGCTGAATGTCAGACACCCCGAGAGCATCGGCCAGGCGAGCGTGGATCGCGTCGCGATGGGGAAGGAGCCTCGGCTCTTCCAGGACAACGGTCGCGTCGACGTGGTCAATCGTGCAACCGCGCTCCGCCAACAGCTCGACCGTCACTCGCAGCAGCACGATCGAGTCGGCTCCGCGGTAACGCTCATCGGTGTCCGGGAAGTGCTGGCCGATGTCCCCCAGAGCCGCAGCTCCGAGCAGCGCGTCGATCACCGCATGGGTGAGCACATCCGCGTCGGAGTGCCCGAGCAGACCGTGGGTGTGAGGGATCTCGATCCCGCCGATCACGAGCGGCCTGCCTTCCACCAGTCGGTGGCAGTCATAGCCGATGCCGGTGGCGACACTCAAGTCCCGCTCCGGGCGCCCAGCATCAACTCCGCGACCCGCAGGTCAAGCGGCGTGGTGATCTTGAAGTTCTCAGGTGGCGCGGGCAACACCGCGACGGTACCGCCTTGACGCTCGACCAGCCACGCATCATCCGTGGCCGCGGCCAGCAACTCCGCGGGTGCGGCCAGCGCCCGCTCGAGTGCCGCGCGCCGAAAAGTCTGCGGGGTCTGGACCGACCACAGCTGTGAGCGGTCGAGTGTCCGCTCGACCACGAGCCCGCTCTGCCCTGCGAATCCGGCATCGCCGGCCTGCTTGATCGTGTCGGTCACCGGCGCCGCAGCGACCACGGCATCGCGCAGCGGATCGCTCGAGCTCCGCCACCGACTGCGCGAACAGTGCCGGCGTCACCAATGGCCGAGCGGCGTCGTGGACGATCACGATGCCGTCATCCGGCGCTGCCGCCAGGGCGGCTCGCACCGACTCTGACCGCGTCGATCCGCCGGCCACGGCCGTCACGCCCGCCGGCGCCTCCGCCAGCCGGTCGGCCGGAAGCGCAATCACGATCGCACGCACCACGTCCACCTCGCGCAGTGCGAGCAGACTCCACTGGAGCATCGGACGGCCGGCGACGGTGAGGAGCGCCTTGGGTCCCCCAGACCCAAGGCGCTCTCCACGCCCCGCGGCCACGATCAGCGCGACCGCCATACCTGCCGACCGGCTACTCCCCGGACGCCGACACCGCGACCGGATCAGAGTTGCCGTCGCCCTCGAGGATGATCGCGATCAGATGCGCTTCCACCTGCTCCTCGTCCATCTCCAACGCGTACATCAGCTCCGACGCGAGCACCTTCTTCGCGCGCGTGTACATCTGCTTCTCGCCGGTCGAGAGGCCCTTCTGATGCTCGCGGATCGCGAGGTTGCGAACGACGTCCGCCAGGTCGTAGATGTCGCCCGTCTTGATCTTGTCGCGGTTGTGCTTGTAGCGCCGGTTCCAATTGTTCGGCATGTCCGAGCACTCGTCCTGAAGTGCGGCGATCACCTTCTCAAGGGTCTCAGGATCAATCACCCGCCGCAGTCCGGCGACGGCCGCGTTCTCAGTCGGGACCATCACGGTCATGTCGTTGTGGAGGATCTTGATCGTCAGGTACTCCCGGTTCTCGCCGAGGACGTCCTTCATCTCCTTCTTGAGCACCTGTCCAGCGCCGTGGTGTGGGTAAACGACGTTGTCGCCGACCTCGAACTCGATCAGCGGTAGCGGCTCGATGTCATCGAGGTCCTCTAGCTCTACGTCGTCTTCCAATTGCTCTTCGATCATTTCGGTGATGGTGTTCTCCTTGTTCGGGCGGCGGGGTTACAGCCCCGCCAGGACTGCACTGTTCAAGTCTGTAGATAGCGGTCGACCAGGTTGATCTCCTGGAGCCGGCGGAGACCCTCCCGAATGTCCTTCGCCCTGATCTCGCCGACGCCATCGACGGTCTCCAGCTCGCCGTCGTTCGCTGCGAGCAGCTCCTCGAGGCCCCCGAACTCATCGATGATGCGCCTCACGACCAGCTTGGGTAGCCGCGGAATCCGCCCCAGGATCCGAATCCCGCGAGGCGATATCGGATAGTCGAGCGTGTTCAGCTTGCGGTCGTAGCCGAGCAACTCAGCCAACCGCCCGAAGTCGAGCAGATCCTGGTGCGGCAACCGCACGAGCTGGTCAAACGCGACTGAGAACGCCTCATCGCGGTCATCCAGCAGATAGTCGTGCACGAGCGCGGCCTTATCGGCGGAGACGCCCACCATGGTCTCGTCGAGCTGCATCTCGATGAGACGGCCCTCGGTCCCGAGCTCGACGATGTAGCGCTCGATCTCGACCGCCATCCGCGTCATCAGCTCGGCGCGCTGCAGCACGGTCAGGACATCGTGCAGCGTCGCCCCGCCCTCGAATTCGAGCGCTGTCAGGCGCGTTGAGACCTGGTCCAGCCGACTGCGGTACTTGTCGAGCGTGGCCAGCGCCTGGTTGGCCTTGGCGAGCACAACTGGGATCTCAGCCAGGATGTACTTGTCGCCGTCGACGTAGAGCGAAACCACCTCGCGCCGCTCGGAGATGGCCACGACGGTCGCGTCAGTCTGCTTTGACACGCGCTCCGCGGTACGGTGGCGCGTTCCGGTCTCGAGCGTGTGAATCGTCGGATCCGGGGTCAGCTGGATGTTGGCGTGCGCGATCTTGGTTGCATTGGAGCTGAGCACGATCGCCCCGTCCATCTTCGCGAGCTCATAGAGGAGCTCCGGGGAATAGTCGAGGTCGAGCTTGATCCCGCCGGAGAACAGAAACGCGAGATCATCGGCATCGCCGATCACGATCAGCCCGCCGGTGTGGGCGTGCAGGATGTTGTCGAGCCCGTCACGCAGCGCGGTTCCGGGCGCGACCATCTCGAGCGCCCTAACCATCCGGGACTCCTGGCGAGACTCGAGCTCGTCTTTGAGCTCTTCCCCGGATCGCGAGGCCATAAGAAGCTTGATTTTACGCGCTATTGAGCCAGTGCCATACGGTCGCGCCCGACCGACTCCCGCACGGCGCCACGGAGCGTGCGGAAGCGCCCCGGCTCAGCCACCGGCGCCAGCCCGAACTTCGCCGCCTCCGCCAGCCGCCGGTCACCGTGCGCAACCGTACGCAGCTCGCCTGTGAGCCCCAGCTCACCAAAGCACGCCAGCGGCTGGCCCGGCGCCGATTGCAGCGGCACCCCCTTGGCAGCGCTCGCGACAGCGAGCGCGACTGCCAGGTCGGCCCCCGGCTCGTCGATCCTCACACCACCGACGACGTTGACGAACACGTCGGCGTTGCCGAGGCCGATTCCAGCGTGCCGTCCCAGCACCGCCAACACCAAGGCAAGCCGGTTGCGATCGATCCCGGCGACCACCCGACGCGGTGGCTCGAGCTCAGAGGGCGAGACCAGCGCCTGCACCTCGACGAGCAGCGGGCGCGTGCCCTCCATCGCGCAGAGCACGGCGCTGCCGGCCGCGCGGGTCGCCTCGGCAACGAATCGCGCCGAGGCATCCAGCACCTCCACAAGGCCGTCGTCGCGCATCTCGAACACGCCCGCCTCGTTGGTCGAGCCGAAGCGGTTCTTGACGGCCCGCACCGTCCTGTAAGTTCGCTCGCGCTCGCCCTCGAACTGAAGCACGCAGTCGACCAGATGCTCGAGCACCCGGGGACCGGCCAGCGCACCGTCCTTGGTCACGTGGCCGACGAGCAGCACCGCGATGCGATTGACCTTGGCGACCCGCATGATCTCGGTGGCGACCTCACGAACCTGCGCGACCGACCCGGCGGAACTGGTCAATTCGCCGCAGTGCAGCGTCTGCACGGAGTCGATGACGCACACCTCCGGCCGCTCCCGCTCGAGCGTCGCCAGGACGGTCCCCAGATCGGTCTCCGCGATCACCGGGATCTCAAGCGGCGAGCCGGCACTGAGCCGCTCCGCCCGCAGCCGGATCTGCGCCGCCGATTCCTCGGCGGAGACGTATAGCGTCCGGCGTCCGGCGGCCACCAGATGCGCCAGCGCCATCGTCGTGAGCGTCGACTTTCCAACCCCGGGCGAGCCTCCGATCAGGACCAGCGACCCCGGCACCAGCCCGCCCCCGAGCACGTTGTCGAGCTCGCCGATCCCGGTGCTGAGTCGCGCATGCTCCTCCGCGGCCACGCTGCCCAACGGCACCGGCGTGACCGCCGTGCCGCCGGCTGGGCGCGATCCATTTCCACCGGCGCGGCCTGACGCTCCAGGCCGTGCGCGCAGCTCCTCGACCAGCGTGTTCCATTCACCGCAGCCAGCGCACTGGCCGGACCAGCGCGGCGACTCATGCCCGCAGGCTGAGCAAACGTGGACTGACTTGGGAGCGGCCATCCCATGAGACTAGGCGTGCAGGCTGACGTAACCGTCCGGATGTGCCGATAAGCGGGTGATCGCACTGTGACGGCTACCCGCGCCAGACCGACACTCGAACCGCCAAGCACGACGCGGCGGGTGCGCGCGCGCCCGGGGCTGCTGAGGCACGACGGCGTGCTCGCGTTGCTTGTGTACCTGGCGCTATCAGTGGTCTGGTATCGCAGTGTCGTCGCACACATCGGTACGAACTGCGCCTGCGGACTGAGCAGGTATCCGGGCGACCCGGCTGAGTACGTGTGGTGGCTCCAGTGGTTCGTGCAGTCCCTACAGCACGGCGGGGCACTGATGCACCCAACGGTGATCTGGGCGTCCACCGGTCTGAACATGTTCGGTACCAGCGCGTCACTTTTGCTGGCGGCTCTGCTGGCCCCGACCACCCTGCTCTGGGGTCCGGTCATCTCCTACAACGTGATGATGATGCTCGCGCCGGCTCTGTCGGCTTGGGCTGCAAACCGCCTGTGCCGGCATATCACCGGAGCGGCGTGGCCCTCACTGCTCGCGGGCGCCCTCTTCGGCTTCTCGACATATGAGGTCGCGCAGCTCGTCGGCCACCCGCACATGGCGGTCATGGTCGGCCCCCCGCTGGCAGCGCTGTGCGTGATCAGGCTGCTCGACGGCACGCTGTCGTCGCGCCGGTTCGTGGTCCAGCTCAGCCTCCTGTTGACCGCGCAGATGCTCCTTTCGGTCGAGGTCATGTTCACGATGACCGTCGTTGGGGTCCTCGCACTCGTCGCGCACTGGCTGACCGCCACGCCCGGGCAACGACGTGAGCTCAAGCGAAGGCTCGGCCTGATCCTGGTGCCCTGGGTCATCGCGGCACTCGTTTCATCCTGGTTCCTCGTGGGTGTGCTCACAGCGCCCCCTTCCTCACCCGGGGCCACATACTGGTTCCCGACTGACGCCCTGTCGTTCATCGTGCCCAGGCCCTATACGTGGGTCGGTGGCAGCGCGTTCGCGAGCGTCAACAGGCATTTGATCAGCGACCTGACTGAAAACAGTGCCTACCTAGGCCTGCCGCTGCTGCTGATCCTGCTCCGCTACCTGGTCACGAGGCGACACACGCGTGCCGCCCAGCTGATCGGGATTCTCATGATCCTGCTCGCCTTCTGGATCCTCGGACCGGAGCTGTACGTGGCGGGCAAGGCCGTGACCCCCTTCCCCTTCAAGCTCGTGGCAGGCCTGCCGCTATTGGCGCAGTCGATCCCGGGACGGGCCTCAGCCTTCCTGGCTCTGGTCGCCGCCATCGCGGTTGCGATCTGGCTGGCCCAGCCGCGCAGACACATGCTGGCAGCCTGGATGTGTGCGGGGATCGCGCTGATCTGCGTGCTGCCCAATCTTGCGAGACCGAGCGACAACAACGTGGGCACGTGGACGAATCCGTCCTTCTTCAGCACCACGACATACCAGCACTATCTGAGGCCGGGCGAGACGATCCTACCGATAAAATGGGGTCGGCTTGGTGAATCGCTCATGTGGCAGGCGGAAGACCACATGTACTGGAAGATGGCCAACGGATACTGGCTGTTCGGGCCGCCCGCGAGCTGGAGCAACCGTGTCGGTATGGATCTCTGGATGAACCACCCACGCCCCGGTGACGGTCCGCTCCTGAGAGACATGATCATCAAGCGGCACGTCTCAGACGTCGTGGTTGAGAACGACTCCGTCGCCCGCTGGCAGCAGACGATTCGTGCCGCCGGACTCCGTCCGACCGCGCGCGTGGGCGGGATCACGATCTATCACGTCCCTGCGACGTGGAGCGACACCAGACCTGGATGAGTGATCGCCTGCAAAGTGGCGAAACCGGCGAGACGTGCCGATAAGGGCAGGGATGGCGACGACCACCGTCACAGCCGTTCCGGCCAGCCGCTCTGCGACTGCTCGGTCTGCGATTCGCGTGCCGCTGTGGGGAGCCGTGCTGCTCTCACGCGTGGTCGTGCTCGCTGCGGGGGCCTATGGCGCACTGTTCACCCAGCGAGTTCCGGGGTGGACGGTTTATGACCCAGACCGCGTCAGCTCCAGTCTCGGCGCCGTCGGCAATGTCCTCAGCGCGTCGGCCGTGCCGTGGGATGGCGTCGGCTACCTGACGCTCGCGCAACACGGCTATACGACGGTCAGCTCGACCCGGTTGTTCCCGCTGTACCCGCTGCTGGTGCGTGCACTGACGATCGTTGTGGCGTCTCCCGTGATCGCTGGAGAACTGATCAGCCTGGCCGCCTTCGTCGTCGGGCTGACGCTCGTTCACAGGATCGCACGCGAGCGGCTGGGGCGAGGCGCCGCGGACGCAACGGTGCTGCTGATCGCGTTCTCGCCCCTGTCATTCGTGCTGAGCGCGGTCTACACCGAGTCGCTTTTGCTGGCGCTGCTTGCCGGCTCGTTCTATCTGGCCGATCGCGGACGCTTCGGCTGGGCCTGTGTGGTTGCCGCAGCCGCGACGCTGACACACATACAGGGGATTCTGATGGTGGCGCCGCTCGCCATCATCTACTGGAACAACTGCGGTCGGACGTTCGAGCCGCGCAAACTTTGGTCCCGTGACCTATTCGCCCTGACGTTGCCTCCGGCGGCGCTCGCAGGATTCCTCACGTACATGCATTCTCAGGGCTGGGGTTGGCTCGCGCCGATCACCAACCAGAATGTGACCAACGCCGGGAGGACGATGGCGGGCCCGATCGGGACGATCGCCCAAACCATCGGCGACGTGGTCACAGGCGTTGGCCAGATGCTGCATGGTGCGCCGCAAATCGGGACCTACGGATTCGCGCCCGGCGTCCAGAACGGCATCTACCTGCTCGTCTTCATGATCGCGGTCCTGTCCCTCGTCAACGTGTGGCGACTGCTGCCGAGGCACTACTTCGTGTTCGCGTTGCTGGCGATCCTGGTCTGCACGTCGAGCTCGGTAGCGGGACAGCCACTGAAGGGGTTCGACCGTTACGTGCTTCCGATCTTCCCACTGTGGATCGGCGCGGGCGCGTGGCTGCAGCGGCGAAAGCTTCTCCCTTCCGCACTGGCGATCAGCACGGTCCTGCTGATCCTCTACACGGTCCAGTTCTCACGCTGGATCTCCGTGTTCTGAGCGCGTGCGGTCGGCGCACCGCGAGATCACGGCGCCGGGGGTGGCGAGACCTGGCCACCCCCGACCGTGAATATGCCTGATCAACCCTCGGGAGTCTCGGGGGTGCCGCCGTCGGCCGACTCGTGCGAGTCGCCCTCCTCGGCCTCCTCGGAGCCGCCCTCGGCACCGACCCCCACGGGAGTCGGCTTCGGCGCGGGCTCGACCACAGTGAGCTTGACCTCAGGATCTTCGTCGCCCTGACCGCCCTTGGTCTCGTCGCGCTCAACCAGCACGGTCGAACCCTCCGGGACCTGGGAGCGCAGGACGAAGTCAGCGAGTGGATCCTCGATATAGCGCTGGATCGCCCGACGCAACGGACGCGCGCCCATCGCCGGGTCCCAGCCCTTCTCGACCAGCAGATCCTTTGCGTCCTCAGATAGCTCCAGCTGCAGCTCGCGCTCCGCCATCGACTCCCGGATCCGGCGCAGGAGCAGATCGACGATCTCCTTGATCTCGCTCTTGGCCAGCTTGTGGAAGACGATCACGTCGTCGATACGGTTGATGAACTCGGGTCGGAAGACGCGCTTGAGCTCGCCCATGATCCGACTCTTCATCTCCTCGTAGCTGACGCCGGTCTCGTCCTCGATCGTCGAGAACCCTATCTGGAAGTTCTTGGCGATCTCCGACGCGCCGATGTTCGACGTCATGATCACGATCGTGTGACGGAAGTCGACCGTGCGCCCCTGAGCGTCGGTCAGCCGCCCATCCTCGAGAATCTGCAACAGGATGTTGAAGACGTCGGGGTGGGCCTTCTCGATCTCATCGAGCAACAGGACGCTGTATGGCTTGCGGCGCACCGCCTCGGTCAGCTGGCCGCCCTCGTCGTACCCGATGTAGCCAGGAGGCGAGCCGACCAGACGGCTGACGGCGTGCTTCTCCATGTACTCGGACATGTCGATGCGGATCATCGTGTCCTCGTCGCCGAACAGGAACTCCGCGAGCGTCCGGGCCAGCTCGGTCTTGCCGACGCCACTCGGGCCCAGGAAGATGAACGAGCCGGTGGGCCGCTTCGGATCCTTGAGCCCGGCGCGGCTGCGCCGGATCGCCTTGGAGATCACCTCAACGGCCGCATGCTGCCCGATCACGCGCTTGTGGAGCTCCTCCTCCATCCGCATCAGCTTGGCGGTCTCGGCCTCGGTCAGTTTGAACACCGGAATGCCAGTCCACATCGAGACGATGTCGGCGATCTCCTCTTCGCCGATCGACGGCCGCTCGGTGGCCTCGCCGGCCTCCCACTGCTCGGCCAGCTCGCGCTTCTTCTGGCTCAGGCGGCGCTCCTGGTCGCGCAGGTTGGCGGCCTTCTCGAACTCCTGAGCCTCGATCGCGGCCTCCTTGGCCCGACGGGTCTCCTCGATCTCGTCCTCGAGCTCGCGGTAGACCGGAGGCGAGGTCATCGACTTGATCCGCATCCGCGACGCGGCCTCGTCGATCAGATCGATCGCCTTGTCTGGCAGGAAGCGGTCGGAGATATAGCGGTCGGCCAGATCGGCCGCCGCGACGAGCGCCTCATCGGTGATGTTGACCTTGTGGTGCTGCTCGTAACGGTCACGCAGACCCTTGAGGATCTGGACGGTCTCGTCCTTGGACGGCTGGTCGACGACGATCTTCTGGAAGCGGCGCTCCAGCGCCGAGTCGCGCTCGAGGTACTTGCGGAATTCCTCGAGCGTGGTCGCACCGATCGTCTGCAGCTCACCGCGGGCGAGGGCCGGCTTCAGAATCGAAGCCGCATCGATCGCGCCCTCAGCGGCACCCGCCCCGACGAGGTTGTGGAGTTCGTCGATGAACAGGATGATGTCGCCGCGCTGGGTGATCTCCTTCATCACCTTCTTCAGGCGTTCCTCGAACTCGCCGCGGTACTTGGAGCCCGCGACCAGCGCCGCCAGGTCGAGCGTGTAGATCTGCTTGCCCTTCAGCAGCTCCGGCACGTCGGCGTTTGTGATCCGCTGGGCGAGGCCTTCGACCACCGCAGTCTTACCCACACCGGGCTCACCGACCAGGACGGGGTTGTTCTTGGTGCGCCGACTGAGAATCTGCATGATCCGCTCGATCTCGGTTTCACGACCCACGACCGGGTCGAGCTTGCCGTCGGCTGCCAGCTTGGTCAGATTGCGGCCGAACTGGTCCAGAAGCTTGGAGGACTTCTTGCCCTCGCCGCTGCCGCTGCCGCTGCCGCTGGATGACGGGCCGGCGCCTGCTCCGCTGCGCTGACGGCCACCAGGGCCGGACAGCATGCGGATCACCTCGTTGCGGATCTTCTCGGAGTCTGCATCGAAGTCGAGCAGGATGCGGGCGGCCACACCCTCGTTCTCACGGACCAGGCCGAGCAGGATGTGCTCGGTACCGATGTAGTTGTGACCCAGGCTCAGCGCCTCGCGCAACGCCAGCTCGAGCACCTTCTTCGCGCGCGGGGTGAACGGTATCTGGCCCGAGGTGACCTCCTCGCCGGAGCCGACGATGCGGACGACCTGAGCGCGGACCCGCTCGACGGTGATCTCGAGCGACTCGAGTACACGAGCGGCCAGACCCTCTTCCTCGCGGAGCAGGCCCAGCAGGATGTGCTCGGTGCCGATGTAGTTGTGCTTGAGCGTCCGGGCCTCTTCCTGAGCAAGGACGACCACCTGACGGGCGCGTTCTGTAAATCGCTCGAACATTTCAAGTCTTTCCGTCGCGGGGCAGAAGGTCGGTCGGTTCGTGGTCCTGGACTATCGGCTGATCACTGATGGTAGTAATCGGCCGGCGGGCCGAAACCCGGCACCTGTCCCGCTTGATGAGCGCGCGATGTGTTCGAGCTGAGGCCATGAGCAAGTCTAACATCCGCCCTCCCACCGCCCCCGTCGTTCGCCGTTTTCTCAGCTACCTGCGTGGAGCCCGAGCATCGTGGCGTGCTTGGTCATATGGCCAGGACGCGGCCGTGCCGGCGCCAGGCTGGAACACACGCACACGGTGGCCAGGACCCAGGCGAGCGCCACCTGCCAGCCAACCGCCGCGGTCGACGGCGGCATCGGCCACATCAGCACCGGCACGACCCAGATCGGGGCCAGGCGCGGCCGGTACAGCGCGAGCGGAATCAGCAGAAGCGCGAAGTAGTGACTCCAGACCAGCGGCGAGGCGACCAGCATCAGTGCGACAGCCGCGGTCAGCGCCCTGCGTTCGTCGCACCTGACCAGACCCAGGTACAGAACCGCGAGGCCGACGAGTATCGACACCGCGAGCAGCAGTGCCTCGCCGACGCCCCGGCCGAACCCGAGCTGGTGCGCGACCGCGAGCATGCTGTAGCCACCCCGCCACAGAGCATCGGTGACCTGCCCCGACAGACGCATGTAGGTTCCGATCTGGTCGAAGCCGACGAGCCACCACGCGAGCAGATTGACCGCGAGGCCGCAGGCCAGCATCCAAGCCGCCGCGCTAAAGCGGCGAGTCGCGAGCAGCCACAGCGCCAGCGGCCAGATGAATGGCTTGATGCTGATCGCAACCGCTGTGATCAGCCCCGCCGCGAGCGGACGGTCGCGATGTCGCCAGGCAAGCGCGGCCAGCAGCGTCAGCGGCAGCGTCACGTTCGCCGTCTGCCAGCCGCTGAAGACCGGCAGCCACAACAGCGAGATCCCATAGACACGCCAGTCCCTGACGTTCAGTGTCCGCAGGATGGCGGGGACGCAGGCGATACAGAGCAGCGTGTAGATGACCTGGGCCGGACCGCGGTCGATCAGCGCAAACGGTGCGAACACCAGCGCCGACAGGGCTGGATACACGAACGCTGTGCCGGCGACGATGTCGTGATGTGTCACCGCGTAGGGGTTGGCGCCATCCAGCAGGCGCTCTGCCGCCGGGTAGTACGACGCGTGGAAGTCGACGGCGACCGCGTTGGCCTTGAACAGTTGGGCGAGCCGCAACAGCGTGACCACCACCGGCACCACCGCCAGACCAGTCCGTTCGGCGGCCCGCCTGAACTCTGCCCGCCGCTCAGCCGGCGGCTTGCGAAGCCCTCGATCCAGGGTGGCGACACTCATGACACCACTGCTCGCGCGAGGCGGGCTGCAGAGTTGTTCACGACCGGCCCCGGACCGGCTGCGTGGCGATGATCACCTTCTTGTTCCTGACGATCGCCCGCACTCCCGGACGTTTCAGCAGCGACCTGTTGGTCGAGTGGTTGATCGGGTACAGCATCCAGATGCCGTACGGCTTCAGCGCCGAGGCACCGTGCTTGGGAATCACCGCCGGCGCGGAGATCGCCGCCAACTGCGAGCGTGTCAGCAGCTCCAGGCTGGTGTCGTAGGCGACCCGACCCGAGAACAGCTGCGGATCCTCCCAGACCAGCCAGTCTGCGTAGCGGACATCAGCGAAGATCTTGACCTTCGGATCGCGCTTGATCAATCGCTGCAGCACCGGGATCGCCTTGGCGGGATAGGTGCTGGTGAACCAGGTTGAGGGGCGATCCAGCACGATCACAACCGTCACGGCCGTGATCGCGATCATCGCGATCGCGAAGATGCTGTTCAGACGGGCGCGACGAAGGGGCGCCGCCTTACCCCCGCGCATCTGCGTCCACGACGCCGGCAGCAGGATCATCACGCCCATCCCGAACCACGTGATGTTGCGCACGGCGGTGACGGCCCCGATCGCCAGCACCAGCAACGCCAGCACGTCGAACAGAGGAGTCGCCCGTGCCTGGCCGATGCGTGCCTTCATTGCGACGCGAACCAACGCCAGCGCCGTCACCGCGATCAAGATGAACAGCAGCGCCGCCAGGAACGGAATCGAGGTTGCCGGCTTCCACTCCGTGACCAGCCGGCTGAACTCTGGATTCGTCAGCGTCACGCGGTAGTAATGGATGATCTCCGTGCCATAGGGCGTAGCGAGCAGCGTCAGCGGCGAGAGCACGACGAATGCCAGGCCGCGGCCGTCAGCCAGACCGCGAATCCCGCGCGTACGGAGACCGCTGAACAGCAGCGTCAGCCCATAAAGCACGGACAGCCCGATCCCCAGCGTCACCGAGCCGTGCAGATTGCCCCATAGGACAAGCATCGGGAAGATCCAATAGGCCCTGGTGCGCCTCACCGGGCTGCGGGCCTCGGAGGCCAGCAGCCACATGGTCGCTACGAACAGTGGATAAGCGAACCCCTGGGTGCGAATGGTGACCGCCGTCATCAGGTAGAAGAAGGCACAAGCCGGCAGAGTCGCCAGCACGTGCAGATCCTCTGCACCGAGGCTGCGGGCCGCGGCGATCGCCCCGGCGAAGGCAGCGCTGGTCAGCAGCACGTAGAGAACGGTTAGCAACTGCATGCCCCCGACACGCACGAGCTCATACATCAGGAGCTGCGCTAGCCACTGCTGATCGACCCACCGCACGCCGTAGGCCATATTCGTGAAGTAATCGTGGTGAGGCACACCGTGCTCGGCGATCACACGGCCTGCGATCAGCGCCAGCCACCCGTCCTGACTGAAGTGATAGGGAATGCCCAAAAGCGTGAGGCTCACGAGCGCACACACACCAACGACGAACAGGGCGTGAGCTTCGAGCCACTGCCTCAGAGCGCTCGCTCGACCAGTCGAGTCAGTCGCGATCCGTGCACCCGGCGTGCGTACACCCGCTGGGGTCGTCGGCGTCGCGTCGCCAACTCCGGCCGCGGCTGAACCTGTGGAGAACTCGACGGGCATGCTCATCTTCTCGTCGCGCGCGCGAGCAAAGTCGATTCCTGGGCGGGTTCGCCCAGACATCCGTCCAGGCTCAGTCACCTGTCTAACCCTGAATTAATTATTTCTTAGGTCCCATTTTGCCTGTTTTGCAGGGTTTTTCCGGCCCATTCGAGTGGCGGCACAGTTCGCCCGTCTAGGGTCCCCGGAATCAGGGCTCAAGCCTGTTCGGTTTTAGACCGATGAGGTGCCAACGATGCGAAGGAAGCAGCGTCGGGGGATGTGTGTCAAATCAAGCTTCCGAATCCATCAACCACCTAATTTCGGGAGGGAGGTGACAAACACATGCTGAAGCTCTTCATCAACATGAAGCTCGCCATCACCCGCTTGATGGAGGAGGACGAGGGCCAGGGCCTTACTGAGTATGCCCTGATCCTGGCTCTCATTGCCATCGTCGCAATCGCCGCGCTGCATTTCCTGAGCAGTGGCGTCAACAACGAGCTGTCCACGGTCGCCAACGGCCTTACCAGCACCTGAGTTCGAAGTCCGAACGAACGTGTGACTCACAACTCCAGGGGTCGGTTCCTGCCAGGGCCGGCCCCTCACACGTTTAACCACCGCGGTCGTCGCGCGTCTTAATTCAAGCCCGCCGCCCTTCGTACCGATGAGACCGACAGTGGAACAGGCGCGTCGTGTGAACGCGCGACCGCCGTCTCCGCGCTTTTGATTTCAAGTCGACCGTGACACCACCATGCTGCGAATCTCCATCAACGCGAAGCTCTTCATCGACCGCCTCACCCGTGAGGACGCCGGTCAGGGCCTCACCGAGTACGCACTGATCCTCGCGGTCATCGCCGTTGCCGCGATCGTCGCCTTGTCGCTCGTGAGCGGCCCAACGCAAGGCGCGCTGTCGACAGCCGGCAGCAGCCTTACGCACGGCTGAGCTCCGGCTCACAACGCAGCTCAATCCCGCGAGCGGGAGCCATATGCGGCTAACCGGTCGTGGGCCTCCGTCCTGGACCTCGAGAGGTCGTCTGGACGGCCCTCCGCCCCAGGCTCTCTGGGGCGTTTGGTTGAGCCCATGCGTGCCTCTGCGGCTGAGCCCACGCGACCCTCTGCGGCCGAGCCCGCGCGCGCCTCTGCCGGCCAAGCGAGGCGTCTGGCTTTGGGCCGGGGGCGTGCCGTGTCCTTAGGCGACCTTCGCACATGTCGCAGAAGTGTCACGTGGCGTCACGAATCTGTGACAGCGGGCGCCTATGACACACATTTGTCACATCGCGGCACACTTCTGCAACACATGCGAACCCTGTTCTGAGAAGGTGCCGGACCAGTGTCGCGTCACATCCGCCGCGCCAGCCCTGTACCGGAGCTGCCCCGCCGGTCCCGCATCATTGCCGCAGCGCGAAACGTACCCTGAGGGGCATTGTCATGCAACGAGCCGAAGGAGCCGGCACGCGTAGGGATCGAGGTGGCGTCGCCCAGCCGCAGCCGGGCGACGTTGCTCAGACGCCCTTGAGGTTGTGGACCAGGCTGATCACGGCCGGCGTCATCAGCACGATGAACATCGCCGGGAAGATCAGGAAGACGAGCGGGAAGAGCATCAGGACCGGAGTCTTCTGGGCGCGTTCCTCCGCCGATGCGCGGCGACGGTGGCGCATCTCGTGCGCGAGGTTGCGCATGATCTGCCCGGTGGAGATGCCCATCTTCTCGCCCTGCGACATAGCCCGGACGAAGGACTTCACCGCCGGGGTGTCGGCGCGCTCTGCCATATGCGACAGCGCCTCGTCGACGGACAGACCCATCGTCTGCTCCTGCAGGGTGAGGCGAAGTTCGTCGCTTAGCGGCGGTCCGAACTGCTCCGCCGCCAGGCGCATCGCCGCTGGGAATGAGAGGCCCGCCTCGATCATCACGCACATCAGGTCGATCAGATCAGGCAGACTGCGATCGATCGCGTCGATGCGCTTGCGGGCTTTGCGCTGGACAAACGTCAGTGGCATCACCCAGCCGGCGAACAGCGCGATGACAAGAATCACGATGCCCAGCATGCTGTGTACGCCGACCAGCAACACGACCAATGTCGGTAGCAGCGATCGTCGCCAGAACCCGGTAGCCGATCACGGTACGCGGTGACACGTCGTACAGGCCGGCAGCCATCAGCTGCTCGCGGATCGCCTCCTCACCAACGGCCGTGAACCGACCTGAGAACAGACCGCCAAGTCGTGTCGCGAGCGAGGCGAACGGACTCTGACGTGGCGAGTTGTCGATGTAGGCACTGACGTCTGTCGACGGGATCGGCCCGCCCATTCCGAAGTCGATCATCGCGGTGACGCGCTCGACCGTGGACTGCCGTCGCGTGCGGGCGGCGCTCAGCGCCGCGGTCGTGGCGATCCCAACGAAGATCGCAGCCAGAAGTAGGTAGATGTACATCGTTATACCTCGATCGTGACGATCTTCCGGATCGCCAGGCCGCCGGCGATGACGAGTCCGATACCGACCCCGAGAGCGACCAGGCCGACCGTGGTGTGAAACAGCGGGTGCACGTAGCTCGGGTTCATGACGGACATGATGATCAGCAGGCCGACAGGCAGCAGCGAGAGAACGCCACCGGAGAGTCGCCCCTGTGCCGTCAGCCCGCGAACCATCCGGCGCAGCTCGATCCGCTCACGCACTGTCTCCGCGACCAGATCGATGACCTCAGCCGTGTTTCCGCCGGTCTCGCGCTGCAGTGAAGCGACGATCGCGATGTGCTGGAAATCTTCGCTCTTCATCCGCTCGGTGACCCCACCCAGCGCGTCGGGCAGCGGGATGCCGATCTGCTCGTCCATCACCGCGCGCGTGAGCTCGCGCTTGGACGGTTCAGGCGCGTCCTCGAGCACCGACTGCAAGCGCACCCACGAAGTTCTGTCCCGAGCGCATCGCGGAGGCGATCACGCGTAGGTTGTCAGGGAGCTGCTCGGAAAACTGGCGTCGCTGGCGGTCGGCCTTGAAGCCGATCGCGAACTTGGCGAGGAACGGTACGAACAGCGCGAGCAGCGCAGCCACCGGGCTGTGTGTGCTGGTAGCTAGCAGCCAGCCGAGGAGCACCGTTGCCAGCAGCGTCATGGCGAACAGCTGCTCCAGTCCGAAATTGAGGTCGGCGACCTCCATTTCCAGGCGCAGCCTCGTGATGAACGGCGAGCGCGCGATCGTGCGTGCCTGCTTGTCACCAAGTGCTCGCTCGATCAATGAACGCTGTCCCCCTCCGCTGACCACGTCTGAGGACGTCACATAGACGCTGACCCGGTCCGCGACACTGCCGCGGCGAGTCACGAGCATCAGCACCGCAACGCCGATCAGCAGGCCGGCGGCGATGCTGATGACGAGCGCCGTGCCTGACCCGCCACTCATCGCCCGAACCGCCTCTCCACGCGTGCCGGCCGCGCGCTGAACGCCGCTTGCACAGGGCGCTCCGGGGCGGCCGGGCGCTGCCATTGCAAGACGGTCGCCGCCAAAGCTGTGGTCCTGCATGTACGAGGGCAATGCGACCCCGTGGCGCTCGAACTTGCCGCAGACCGGGCGCAGGCCCGTGTACGCCAATTTGCCGTTTCCGTCCTGCGAGGTCTTGTCGAGCTGGAACTCGAAGACGTCCTGCAGCGTGACTGTGTCACCCTCCATCCGCTGGACCTCTGTGATGCTCGTGATCTTGCGGGTGCCGTCGGAGAAGCGTTCGATCTGGACGACCAGGTCGAGCGCTCGCGAAACCTGCTGACGGATGGCTCGCATCGGGAAGTCGATGCCGGCCATCAGCACCATGCTCTCGATACGCGCGATCGCGTCACGGGGAGTGTTGGCGTGACAGGTGCTGAGCGAGCCGTCGTGGCCCGTGTTCATCGCCTGCAACATGTCAAATGCCTCAGAGCCTCGAACCTCGCCGACGATGATTCGGTCGGGACGCATACGCAGGGCGTTGCGGACCAGTTCGCGGATCGGGATCTCTCCCTGGCCCTCGACATTCTTGGGACGCGCCTCCAGCCGCAGCACATGGTCCTGGTTGAGCCTGAGCTCAGCGGCGTCCTCGATCGTCACGATCCTGTGATCCGACTGGATCGCCGTCGACAACGCGTTCAGCAAGGTCGTCTTACCCGAGCCGGTGCCGCCAGAGATGAGGATGTTGAGCTCGGCCTGGATCGCCGCCTCGAGGAACTCCTTGCCCTCCGCAGGCAGCGAGTTGATCGCGACCAGATCGCCCAGGTCCAAGCGACGCTTGGAGAACTTGCGGATCGTGAGCAGCGGCCCGGTGAGTGACAGCGGCGGCAGCACCGCGTTGACGCGACTGCCGTCAGGCAGGCGCGCGTCGACCATCGGCGAGGACTCGTCGACGCGACGGCCGACCTGAGCCACGATCTTGTTGATGATCCGGCGCAGGTGGTGGTCGTCGGTGAATCGCACCCCGGTCTTCTCGAGCCGGCCGCTGCGCTCCACCCACACGTCGCCGGGCCCGTTGACCATGACCTCTGTGACGGTGTCGTCCTGAAGCAGTGGCTCGATCGGGCCGTGGCCGAGCGTGTCGTTGGCGATCTCCTGCGTCAAGCGCTCGCGGTCGGCGGTCGCCAGCCCGCGCTCCTGAGAGAGCCGGTTGCGGACATCCGCCAGCACCACGTCGCGCAGTGCGCCGTGCGATAGCGCCTCGTTGTAGAGCCGGGGGCCGAGTTCCGAGATCACGGCCATATGAATACGGTCCTTGAGCTCGACGAACGAGTCCCCCTGAACCTGTACCGGCTCAGAGACGGCAGGCGCCTGATTGCCGGCGAGGCGTTCACGCAGTTCCATGATGGCTCCTAGCCCTCACGGGCGAGCTGAGGGGAGCCGACCGGATGCTTCTCGCGCCGCAGCTTCAGGCGACCGCGGCGACCAGACGACCGCTTCTCCGCCTCAGACTCCTCGGGCGTGTATATGAACAGATCGGCCAGCGAGTCGAGCGCCTTGGCAGCGTCGGAATTGCTGGACAACACAACCGGCACACCGTCGTTGATCGAGATCGGGATCTCACGTCAGCTCGGCACGAATACATCGGGCGTGCGGCCGAGGATCTCAACGGCGTCGGAATCAGAAATCCCGACGTTCGTTCCGGCACGGTTCAGGACCACCCGAATCTGTTCGGGCGAATGCCCCATCAGTTCTACGGTCTCGAGCCCGAGCCTCGTGTTCTTCAGCGAGAGCGCGTCGAACATCGCGACCATGCAGATCCAGTTGGCCGCATCGACCGTTGCAATCACCTCCGAGGTGAACGACGGAGGCGTGTCTACGACGATGAAGTCGTACTCCTCGCGCAGCATCGCGTAAATCGAGGACACCATCTCCGCGGTTACGTTGATCGCCTGGTCGGGGCGTGCCGGCGCCGCCAGCAGCCGCAGGCCGCTGGAGTGGCGCAGCATGAAGTCGTCGAGCTTCTCGGCGTCGAGACTCCCGCCTGAGACCGCGAGGTCGAACAGCGTGCTCTCAGGAACAAGCCCGAGCGCCAGTGCGTCGTCTCCGAACTGCAGATCGAGATCGATCAGCACGGTCCGTCGGCCACGCTTGGCCAGCGAGACGCTGAGGTTCGTGGACGACACGGTCTTGCCAACGCCGCCCTTCGACCCCAGGACGCAGATCAGCGTGCCGGCATCAGGTGAACGCTCGCCGACGGTGCGATTACGCGTGACCGCCTTGCGGATCGTGAACTCCACGTCACGTTGAACCTGCTCGGGGATGTACGGCCCCGGCTGCAGAACGATCAGGTCGTCTGCGCCGGCGCTGAACGCCTCCGTCACGAACTCGTTGTCGGTGCCGTGCGACAGCACCACCACCGGGAGCTGACCCCGAGTCGTCCGCACCAGGCGGATCAGATCGATCGCCTCCGGGGAGTTCTCGCGACACGCGATGATCACGAGGTCCACGTTCAGGTGAAGGAGCGACTCGGCGCTGAGCTTCAGGGTGTCGAAGAACTCGACGAGCTCGATGCCGGCATCATCCGGGACGTGCTCTGCGATCAGCCGCGGTGTGGCGGTGGTGTCGTGAGCGACTATTGCTGAGATTCGACGTGCCATCAGGGCTTCTCCACAGTGCCGACCTTTACGGAATCCTTCGCGCCCGCTGCCGGGCGAAGAGTCAGCCAGAGGCTTGACACTCCGGTGGCGGAAGTGAGCTGAAGCGCCTGCTTATCGGTGAGCCGCAGGATGACGTCGCCGTTCTCGTTGGCGATGACGCTCACGTTCTGCGCGAGCATCTCAGCCTTGCCACCGTTGAGCCCCATGACGTCCACGGTGTTCCCGGGCTGCACGTATGCGGTCAGTCCGTGGGTGGGGTCAAGTGAGAACGCGACCGCACGCTCGTTGCCTGCGAGGTAGGCCGAGATCGTCGGGTTCTCGTGGCTGAAGTCCGTTCCGGTGATCTGTTGACCGGCCGCGATCGGCGCCGCGGAAACCTCGCTGCTGAGCGCGGACGTGTCAGCCACGGCGCCCATGAGCGCGGATGTGGCCAGAACCTGCTCGGGCTTCAACAGCCCTTCCGAGATTACGGTTGCCGCAGGGACGCCCGCCGGGATGTACTTCTTGGCGACCAACACGGTCGCCTGCGCCGGCGCAGCGGGAGCGGCGGTGTTCTTGTCATGCGACACGAACAGGTAGATCAGGACTGCGGCAAGCACGGCCGAGATGACCGCGATCAGTACCGAAGTCCGACGGTTTGAGAGTGATTGGCTGGAACGGCGCGAGCCGAACCTGCCGAAGTGACCTTTGGCTTCCATTTCAAATGCTCCGTTCCGGTTCCTTGAGATCAGCTATCGGCCCGATCGGCGAAGGACTTGACAGTTGGAAATCCTTCTTGCATCCCCGTGGGCCGCTGATGTTGGTTTTCAGGGAGGGCGCCGGCGTCGAGTTCAGCCTCGGCGCTCAGGTGGAACTGGAACAGACCGGACTCAAGAACGTGTTCGAGCTGGCCGGCTGTTCCACGCGCATCGTCGCGCTGGAGTTGAGCGTCGAGCTCAGATCGTTGACGCTGCCTGTCAGCATCTTCAGCCAACCGAAAGTCGACTTGACCTCGACAGTCTCAGCATCTCCGACGGCGTAGTTTCCGCCAGAGCTGTCCATCACGCATACCGACGACACCGGTCTCGGCGCCCGTGACCGTCGCCTCGCAACGAACCCACGCGAGCAGGGTCGTCGGCGCGGTCGGAGCGCCTTTACACGGGAGACTCGACGACGAGCCGATCACCGACACCTGGCGGGCAGCCAGGTTCGCGATGTCCGTATCGGAGTTCTGCTGGTTCAGCGCCAGGCCGAAGTCGACGATCGCGAACAGGATCAGCAGCACGATCGGCAGCACAAACGCAAGCTCGACAACCGCCTGCCCGTCCTCGGTGCGAGCCTTTCTGATCAGCTTCGAGACCACATTCCCACATCGGAGCCAGCGGCGCCTTGGTCGCCTTGCGTCGCCCGGCGTAGGCCAAATGTCCAGTTTTTCGGCGTGAAACGCTCAACGCTCCGCGTCGCGGAGGCCAGGCGTCAGTCACGCATAGCCGGGAACAGCACGACCTCGCGGATCGTCTTCTGTCCCGTCAGGATCATCGCAACTCGATCGATCCCAATTCCGATCCCGCCGGTGGGCGGCATCCCGTACTCGAGCGCCTCGATGTAGGCCTCGTCGTAAGGCTGGGCCTCGTCGTCACCGCTGGCTGCAAGCGCGCGTTGCTCCTCGAAGCGCTCGCGCTGGTCGTCGGGATCGTTGAGCTCGGTGAAGGCGTTGGCGATCTCCATGCCGTTGATGAACGCCTCGAAACGCTCGACCAACCCCTCCTCGCTGCGGTGGCGCTTTGCCAGCGGCGAGATCTCGACCGGGTAGTCGAACAGGAAGGTCGGCTCGATCAAGGTCGGCTCAACGTGCTTTGAGACGAGCTCGTCAACCAGCTGCGGCCAGGTGTCGGTCTCCGGGACTGGCAGGCCTCTGGCCGCCATCGCCGCCGCCAGCGCCTCGCGGTCGCGATGCAGGCCGATGTCGATCCCGGTGCGGGCCTCGATCGAGCCTGCCAGCGTCTCGCGGTGCCACGGCTTCTGAAAGTCCAACGGACCGTCGTAGGCGATCTCCTTGGTGACGTAAGCCATCAGCTGCTCGAGCCTGCGAGCGACGTCCATGTAATCGGCGTAAGCCTCGTAGTACTCGATCATCGTGAACTCGGGGTTGTGCTTGATTGACAGGCCTTCGTTACGGAAGTTCTTGCCGATTTCGTACACGCGCTCGAGCCCGCCGACGATCAACCGCTTGAGGTAGAGCTCGCTGGCGATCCGCAGGTACAGATCCCTGTCGAGCGCGTTGTGATGGGTCGTGAACGGCCGCGCCGCGGCGCCGCCGTACAGCGGCTGCAGGATCGGCGTCTCGACTTCGATGAAACCCTCGTCGTCGAGATATCGCCTGATCGCGCTGATGATTCGCGCGCGCGTGATGAATACGGAGCGCACGTCCTCGTTGGACATCAGATCGGCCTCGCGATGGCGGAAACGCGTCTCCACGTCGGTCAGGCCGTGGTGTTTGTCCGGAGGTGGCCGCAGCGACTTGGCCAGCACCTTGAAATCCGTCACGCGCAGCGACAGCTCACCGCGGCGCGAGTTGAAGGCGGTGCCGTCAACGCCGATCAGGTCGCCCAGGTCGAGGTCGAGCAACAGCGCCATGCGCTCCGGCCCGAGTTCGTCGACCCGGGCCTGCAGCTGAATCCGGCCCGAGCGGTCAACAAGGTCCAGGAACGCCATCTTGCCCTGGCCGCGCCGCGCCGCCAGCCTGCCCGCGACACGATGCGAGACCTCCGTCTCCTGGCCGGCCTCAAGCCCAACATGCGAAGCGCGCACGGCGGCGATCGGCTCGGCATCGGAGAAGCTGTGGGGGAACGGCTCGACCCCATCGGCGCGCAGATTCGCCAGCTTCTGGCGGCGCGCCGCGAATACGTCGGGCTGCTCCTCTGGGAGAATTCGTCGTCCGGCTCGCTCACGGGACCAAAGCCCCCGCGGGTTAGGCGACTTCGATCTTGGAGATCTTGAGCTGACGTTGGCCGCGGGGCGTTGCGAATTTCACCGTGTCGCCCTTCTTCCGGCCCACAAGCGCCTTGCCGACCGGCGACTCGTTGGAAAGCTTCATCTCAGCCGGCTTGGCTTCGGCCGAACCGACGATCGTGTACTTGTGCTTGGCGCCGTCCCCGTCGACGACGTGCACGACGGTGCCGACCCGAACGACATCGTTGTCAAGGTCGGTCGCGTCGATCACGGTCGCCGAGCGCAGCTTCTCCTCCAGCGTCGCGATCCGCGCCTCGATCATCGCCTGCTCGTTCTTGGCGTCGTCGTACTCGGCGTTCTCGGAGATGTCCCCGAACTCACGCGCCTCCTTGATGCGGGCGGCGACCTCCCGCCGGCGGACGGTCGACATGTGTTCGAGTTCAGCCTTGAGGCTTACGAGTCCTTCGGGAGTGAGGATGACGTCCTTGGGCATGTGAGTTCTCGTCGATAGGCCAGAAAAAAGCCCGCAATTGCGGGATGGTCACGGCACGCTGTTGCGTGGGCGGAGCAGTATAGAGCCCCCAGGATCAGTTCCCAGTCTGGCGGGCCCGCAAACACATGTTCCACGCTCAAGGCGCCCGACGATCAAGCCGATGCCGAAGCCGATGAGCATTCGGGCCGTGGCTGAGCCGCGAATCGCGCGGTCGCGGCAGTTCGTTTTCGTGCGTCTTCTTCAGACTCTCAGGTACCTCTGCCCGACGCGCGTGGCCGCGCTCGTGTGCACTCTGGTATGCGTCGTGGCCCCGGTTGCGATCGTCGCCGTGCACGTCGGGCGCAGCCCGGCGCTCTCGGTGTTCGACGAGCAGGCTCACCTCGACTACGTGCAGCGCATCGCCGATGGAAGCATCCCGCGCCTGGGCGAACAGCTGGTCCGCACGACCGATGAGCTGCTCCGCTGCGTGGGGCATCCGCGCTGGGCAGTCCGCATCCCAGCCTGCCATGGCGCCACCAAGCGCGCGCTGAACCAATACCTCCACTCCGGCGAGAACCCGCAGTACGAGGCGCAGCAGCCACCGCTCTACTACGCGGTCACGGCTGTGCTGCGCTGGCCGATGATCCGGCTCGGCCTTGCTGTGCTAGCGGGAACAAGAGTCATCGGCGCGGTCTGGCTCGCCGCCGGCCTCCTGTTGATGTGGGCCGCTGCACGGATCATCGGCCTTGACTGGCGGCTCACGGCGGCCGGCGTATTGCTCGTCGCCGCAGCGCCAAACGTGGTGCTCGCAGCGTCGTCGGTCGGCAACGACGCCGCTGCCGTCTTTGCGGGCGGCATGATCGCGGCGCTCGGCGCGGTGGCGTGGCGGATGCCCGGCAGGCTCCCCTGGTGGACGTTCGCGCTGGCGGGTCTGATGGTCGCGCTGATCAAGGTTTCCTGCGCGCTCGCGGTTGTTCCCGTATCGGGGATGTTGTTTGCGGCAAACATGTCCGGCGCCGCCGGGCAGGCTAAGTCACGCCTCCAGCTGCTCCGAGCAATGGTTGCCGCCTGGTTGCCGAGCGGCGGCGCGCTGCTGGCAGGCGCATGCATCGGGATAGTAGGTTGGGCGATTGCGTTCCATGCGCTCGCGCTGGTGAATCCGAGCACTTACCAGCCCATCAAGCTCGATACCGACGGTCACACCGGCCTGGTCGATCTCGCGAATCAGGCACTGACGATGCTCTTCCCGCTCACCAGCGCCCATCACATGGACTACCAATGGACGAATACGAGTCTGGTCCCCAGCGCTGGCATCCTCTCCACGATTCAGAGCCTCAATGCCGATTTGATCGCTGTCCTGTTGCTCACCGTAGGCGCCTCCACGCTGCTGACCAGACGCCGGAGCTGGGCACATTGGCTTGGCGCGGGGTCGTTGCTGACGCTGTTCTTCGGAGGCTGGGCGCTGGGCGTGAGCATCCTCGTCACATACGGATACAACACAACCCTGCAGGGCCGCTACGGCCTTTCGGTTGCGGTGCTGATGGTCCTGGCGCTGATCGGCTGGCTGCGAGGACGGTGGGGCAGGCTGCTGTTCACGGTGCTCGCGGTGAGCACCTTCGGACTCAGCTTTGCCTACATGCTTGCCTGAGCACGAGTGTTGCCCGTGGTCACATCCGCGCCGTGTCAGGCGGCGGTGGCCAGCTCGCGCAGCTCAAGGAGTTCGCGCACATGCTCGATGCTGTCCGCCCGTTGCAGCGCGGCCTGCAGCATCGCCTGTTGCCCGCGGGTTCCGCCAAGGCGCTCGACGTACCACGGATAGAACTTGCGCAGGTAGCGGTTGGCGCGCTCGGGCCCCATGTGCTCGATCGCGCGATCGAGCACCCAATCGAGCTCAGCGAGAATCTCGGCTCGCGTCGGCTCTTGGGCGTCGCCCTCGATCAGCTCGCGGAACAGCCATGGGTTTCCAAGCGACCCGCGTGCGAGCAGTACCGCATCCGCCCCGGTGAGCTCAAACGCCTCGCGCGCCAGCTCGGCGGACCGCAGCCCGCCGGACAGCAGCACCGGCACCGGTAGTTCGCGGACCAGCTCGGCGGCCAGTTCATAGTCCGGCTTGCCGCTATGGCGCTGCGAAGCGTGCCTGGGATGTACGCATACCGCCGCGACCCCGCCCCGCTCGGCGAGGTCGCGGGCCAGAGCAACACCCTTGCCGTCGCCGGGCCGCAACCCCGTCCGCAGTTTCACGGTCACCGGCAGGCCACTGCCCCGGGCTGCCGCCTGCGCCACTGCGACGGCGCGATCGGGGTCGTCCAGAAGCGCCGCGCCGGCGCCGGTCTTACAGACCTTCGGCACGGGACAGCCCATGTTGATGTCGATCAGATCGGCCCCGGCTGCGGCCACGCGCTCGGCGGCTGACGCCATCACGTCCGGATCCGCGCCGAACAGCTGCACGGCGACCGGGTGCTCGTCAGGATGGATACGCAGCAGTTCAGTGCAGGTGCGCTCGTTGCCATGATGCACGGCATGGCTTGAGACCATCTCGGAGACGGCGAGCCCGGCGCCATATCGCTTTGCCTGGAGCCTCACGAACCAATTGCCGATACCCGCGAGCGGCGCCAGCACGACCCGATTGGGGATCGTGATCCCGCCAAGCGTCCAGGACTCCGTGAGTGACCGCAATTCCGTCTCCATGGCGTTCATGGTACGAATCAGGCCATGGACCTCGGACCGGTGATCTCGCCCTGGCTCGAGGCCATCCGTCAGCAGGTGCCAGGCCTTGAGCTTTTCGACGCGCACACCCACCTGGGCCAGAACGACCCTGACGGCATGCATCAGAGCCCGCAGGAGCTGCTGGCGGTGTTGGGCTCAGCCCGTGCGCGCGGCTGCTTCGTATTCCCGATGCATGAGCCGGAGGGCTATCCGGAGGCCAACGACTTCGTGATCGAGGCGGCCGCTGAGGCGAATGCGGGCTGGGTGCCGTTCTGTCGCGTCAAGCCCGGTGAGAACGCACTGGAGGAGGCCGAGCGTTCGCTGGCTCGTGGCGCCAAGGGGATCAAGCTGCATCCCCGGGCCGAGCAGTTCACTCTCGACCACCCGGATGTCGCCAGGCTCTTCGCGCTGGCAGATGAACGGCGGTTGCCGATCCTGATTCACGCGGGTCGCGGGATCCCTGCCCTGGGCGAGCACGTGATCGCCCATGCGAGCCGCTTTCCAGGTGCCCGCGTGATCCTCGCCCACGCGGGCGTGACCGACCTGGCTTGGATCTGGCGGGCTGTGGCCGATCTGCCGAATGTCTTATTCGACAGCGCCTGGTGGCTCCCGTCCGACCTGGCGACGTTGTTCACGCTGGTGCCGCCGGCACAGATCCTGTTCGCGTCCGACGCTCCGTATGGCCACACCGCCGTCTCGGCCGCGTCACAGCTGAGAATCGCCCTGCAGGCCGGGCTGTCGTCCGAGCAGCTGACCCTGATCGGATCCGCGCAGTCGCTGCGCATCGCTGCCGGAGACGAACTCGCGGTCGCCGGGCCGGCGGTTGGCGAGCGCGAGCACGCCGGACACCTGCTGTTGGACCGCGTCGCCGACACGCTGCAGCTCGCGGTGATGCTCGAGTTCAGGATGGGCGACGGCAGCGAGATGTTCGCGCTCGCTCAGCTCGCCTGCAACGTCCCGGATGAGATCGACGACGCCCCGATCTTCGCCGCGATCAGACGCCTGCTCGATGTCTACGAGGTCGCCCACGCGGCCGCCCCGGAAGATCGCCGTGCCCGCGCTTTGCTGATGCTCGCAATGTCGATCGCCCGGACTCCTGACGTCCCGCTCCCGACAGCCGTCGGATGATCAGCGGTCGCCGGTATTCCGCTCCCAGATCAGGCGCAGGCCGGTCAGCGTCAGTAACTCGTCGATCGAATTGATCGAGTCCTTGATGAACGGGTACATCACCGTCGAGAAGCCGCCCGTCGCGATCACCTGCGTCGCCTCGCCAAGCTCCGCTCGCAGGCGACCGACGATGCCGTCAACCTGACCGGCGAAGCCAAAGGCGATGCCGCTGCGAATCGCCTCGACGGTCGAACGGCCGATCACCGCCCGCGGCTCGCCCAACTCGACGATCGGCAGCTTCGCAGCCCGCTCCGACAGCGCCTCGAGCGAGATCTCGATCCCGGGCGTGATGATCCCACCCAGGTACTCGCCCGCGCCCGACACGGCGTCGTATGTGATCGCGGTGCCAAAGTCGACGACGACGCAGGTGGAATGGAAGCGGTCGTAGGCGGCCACGGAGTTCACCAGCCGATCGGCCCCCACCTCGTGCGGGTTCTCGGTACGGATCGGCATGCCGGTCTTCAGCGATGGGCCGACGGCGAGCATCTCCTGGCCCAGATAGCGCTCAGCGAGCGTCCGCCATTGGTCGTAGAGCTGCGGGACGGTCGAGGAGATGATCGAGCCGCGCAGATCGGGGAAGGACAGGCCGCGCAGCGCCAGCAGGCTCGCGAGCATCACGCCCAGCTCGTCTGAGGTCGACCCGCGAGCGGTCGTGAACCGCCAGTGCTCGGTCACGATCGTGCCGCCGAAATCGAACACGCCAACGTGCGTCTGCGTATTGCCGACGTCCACGACCAGCAGCTTGCCCTCGGAGTTGACTTCCATCAGCGCGTGACTATATGGACAGCGGCGCCCCGGTGGCTCGGACCTGCTGACCGCCTCCCAGGGCGGCGAGCGAGCCGGCGAGCCGCTCGCCGCCGGGCAGCCTGAGATCAGGGTCGAGCTCGAGCAACGGCACTAGCACGAACCGGCGGCTGGTGACCTGTTCGTGCGGGAGCGTCAAGCGTTCGGATTCGCAGCGAAGGTCGCCGAGCAGCAGCACATCGACGTCGATCACACGGGGCCCGTGACGGGGTCCTCCGGCCGCACGGCCGACCTCGCGCTCGACCTGCTTGCAGGCAGCGAGCAGCTCGTCGGGCTCGTGCTTGGTTTCGATCTCGATGCAGGCGTTGAGGAACTCAGGCTGGTCGAGGATCAGCCCGACGGGCTCGGTGTCGTAGGTACGCGACGAGCGCAGCACGGTGACGCCCTGAGCCGGCAACGCATCGATTGCGGCCTGCAGATGGGCGCGACGGTCCCCGATGTTGGACCCGAGCCCGAGGTAACCGGTGCGCGGGGGCGGGTGGGTGGGTGGCATTCACCCCTCGCGCCAGAGCTCGACCGAGACCTCGCCGACATTGAGCGCGATCGGCGGCTCAGGCTTGGCCGCCTTCACCCAGACCGAGTGCAGCTCATAACGGTCGATCAGGCGATCGGCCACGGCGGCGCAGAAGCGCTCGAGCGTGCGGTACTCCCGCTGCTGCGAGACCAGATACACGAGCTCACACACCTGCCCATAATCGATCGTGTCCTCGATGCGGTCGGTGACCGTTGCGTCGCATTCGCCGACGTCGAGCCGCAAATCGACCAACAGGCGCTGGCCGATTTCGCGTTCAGCGGCGCTGACACCCATGTGCGTGTAGAGCGAGAGGGCACTGATCTCGATCGTGATCTCAGGCTCCGGGTGGCCCTCTTCCTCATCGTCGTCGTCAAACTCTTCGTCCTCGGACTCCTCCAGCTCGTCCGGGTCATCGTGCTCGAACTCCTCGTGATCTTCGGCGTCCATCGCCGCGACTCTAAAGGATCTGGGGGCCCGCGAGTGTTGCCGCTGTGACCGTGAGCGCGTCGTGCAGCGGTGCAACATCGTGCACCCTGAAGATGCTCGCGCCACGCTCGTATCCAAGCACGTTGGTGGCGATCGTTCCGGCCAGCCGATCGTCGACGTCGCGCCCCGTGAGCTTGCCGATGAACGACTTGCGGCTGGTTCCGATCAGCACCGGTCGACCGAGCGAGGCCAGCTCGGGCAGCCGCCGCAACAACTCGAGGTTGTGGTCGACCGTCTTGCCGAAACCGATTCCCGGGTCGAGGATGATCCGCTCCTCGCTGACGCCCTGAGCGATCGCGAACCGCATCCGTTCCTCCAGAAAGCGCTTCACCTCCGCGACGACGTCGTCATATCGGGGGTCCTTCTGCATCGTTCGCGGGGTGCCGATCATGTGCACAAGACAGAGGTCGGCGCCCGCCTCGGCGGTCAACTCCGCCATCTCCGGGGCGGCTCGCAGCGCGGTCACATCATTGACGAGCGTCGCACCGGCCGCCAGCGCTCTCCGGGTCACCTCAAGCTTGGACGTGTCCACAGAGATCCGAGCACCGACACCGGCGGCGACCAGGGCCTCGATCACGGGCACGACCCGCCGGGACTCCTCGTCGGCCGCCACGGGGTCGGCGCCGGGCCGGGTCGACTCACCGCCGACGTCGAGGATCGCGGCGCCCTCGGCCTCCATCGCCAGTGCATGCGCGACCGCGGCCGAGTGGTCGAGGTAACGACCGGCGTCGCTGAACGAGTCCGGCGTGACATTGACAACGCCCATAACCGTGAACGGCGCGTGGGTATCCCAGCTTCTGCTCATCTCAAGCCGCACCCTACCTTGAACTCGCGGCTGGTCTAGCGGTCAAGAAAGTGTTACGTTTGCCCGCAACGTCATTCCTACCGCGTGGGACCGCGAGGGGGAGATGATCGATGGGACCGAGGTTGGGGCTGGGTTTGCGCGCGGGGGCTGCGCTCTCGTTGCTGATGTTTGCAGTGATGGCGGGCTCGGCAGCTGCGGACCCGACCCCCTACACGTGGTCCGGGGGCGACGTCAGCGGGCCGCCGTTCGATTTCTCGTCATCCGGCAATTGGGACGGCGGAACCGCGCCAACGGCGGGCACCCCAGGCACATTTGTGTTTCCGGCCGTCACGTGCCCCGCCGGCGACACGGCGTGCTACCAGGCTGACGACGACCTCACCGGTGCATCCTTCGACTCGATCACGCTGAGCGGCACCGGCTACACGATCGGTGGCAGCGACCTAACGGCCAGCCTCAGCGGCGGGATCAGCGAAGACGGGTCGGGCGGAGCGCTCAACAATACGATTGCGCTGCCGCTCAACGCGAGCGCCACCCAGGATTGGGCGCTCACTGGGGACGGCACCAGCGGCTCGGCGGTGCTCAACCTGAGCGGTGCTCTCACCGGCGACGACATCACGGTCGAGGCCAAAAACGCCGCCGAGCTGGAGCTCTCAGACGCCGGCGACACGGCCGGAGTCGCGTTCGATGGCAGCGGCACCGGGCCGAACCTGCTTCTTGTATCCGGAAACGTGGGCGCGAATCTGGCCGTGGACGATGCGACCGTGCAGCTCGACGATGACAACACGCTCGGGACATTGACCGCGACCGACGACAGCAACATCGTGATCGGTGGCTCGATCCCCGGCGGGGCCACGACCGCCACCGGTGGCTCGGTCAACGCTACCAACAGCACGCTCACGTTCGAGATCGACGGCGGCACAAGCCCGACCGAGCCCAACGCGGCCGAGCTGAATGTTGATGCCGGCAGTCTCACGCTCAGCGGCACGGCGCTGGCACTCGATTGGGGCGGAGTCTGCCCCACGTTCGCTGACGACTCCATCGGCGTGCCGCTCACGCTTGTCAGTGCCGCCGGCTCAAGCATCACAGGGACGTTCACCAACGCCGCAAACGACAGCCTCGTGACGATGAACTGCACCGCAGGTACCGGCGACCCGCAGCCCCAGTTCGAAATCAACTACACAGGTTCCGCGATCACGGCCACGCCCGTCACCGCGTCGACCACCACCCTGGCGGTCAGCCCTTCCGGCACGACGGCGATCGACCAGCCCGTGACTCTGACGGCCACCGTTGCGCTCGGTCATGGAACCGGCCCAGCGACACCCTCGGGAACGGTCGCGTTCGAAGAGGGTGGCGATGCGATCAGCGGCTGCAGCGCTCAACCGCTGACCCCTGGGACCAGTAACGCCACGGCAACCTGCACCATCCCGCTAGACCCTTCCGGCGCCTCGGTCGTCGCCAATTACGACCCTGCGGACGCATGGGAGGTGACATCAAGCTCGTCCCCGCAGGCGCTCCCGGCGACCACAGAGGACGGCACCACCGCCTCGTTGCTCAGCGACTCCAGTGTCGGACCCGGTGTCCCCGTGATGCTCACCACCCACATCACTGCGATCCTCTCGGATCAGGCAGCAACACTCGCATCGCCGTACATCATTCCAACCGGAACCGTGGCGTTCACGGACGAAGATGGGCCGATCAACTGCCAGAACACCGGTGAGAACCCGGTTCCCCTGACTCCCATTGGACTCTTCGGAGCGGCCAACGCCATATGCACGACCATGTTCCCGTCCGCCGGCGTGTACCACCAGATCACTGTCTTCTACTCGGGCGACGCGAACTTCACCGGCTCATCCGTCATGCAGCCGATAGGCGTCGGTGTCCCGACCGCGACCATCAGCGCACCAATCTCCGGCGATACCTTCTACGCCGGGTCGAGCGGTTCGGCCGCGGCGACTGCGTTCACGTGCAGCGACCCCTACGGCCCTGGGATCGCCAGCTGCACCGACGCCGACGGTTCACCGAGCCCTGGCCTGCTCGACACGTGCCAACCGGGGACCTCCTCCTACACGGTCACGGCGAAGAGCAAGGACGGGGCTATCGCCACCGCAAGCATCACGTACACGGTGATCGGAACACCGCCCGCAGGCACCTGCGGCACCAGCATCGGCGGCGGCAACACGGGAGGCGGCAACACGGGAGGCGGCACCGGTGGCAGTGGCGGCGGCAGCTCAGGCAGCCCCACAGGCTCGGTGAAGACAGGCTCAGTCAAGGTCAGTGGCCTGGCGGTCAACGTCCCCTTGAGCTGTACCGGCGGCGCCAGCGGCACCGTCACGCTCCAACTGACAGCCCAGAAAGTCGTGGGCAGCGGCAAGCATCGCAAGACGGTCAGGGTCGTGGTCGGCAAGGCGGTCACGACTCTCGCGGCCGGCGCGCACCGAACAGTCAAGCTCAAGCTGAACGCCGGCGGCCAAGCGCTGCTGAAGAAGCTTCATACGCTGCATGCGACCCTGTTGATCAAGCAGACCGCGGCGGGGAAGAGCCGCACTCTGGCCAGCAAGAGCGTGGTGTTCCGCAGCGCCAAGCGCTGACCGTCGGAGCTCTGCTCGGGCCTACCGCCGGAAGGCCCCGGAACGTCATCGATCCCTCAGACGAACCGAGATCAGTCTTCGCCCGGCCAGTGACCGGTGCGGATGAAGTATTGCCGCGCCTCCTCCTCCTTGGCGCGGTCGCCCGCGTCATCCATGTTCAATCGCAGCAGCCAGTTCAACAACGCGACCATCATCGCGATGATGATGAAGCCGACGCCAACGGCGGAAAGCAGCGAGTCGCGGCTCGCGAACACCGACGTGTAGCGGCCGTGACCCATGATGATCAGCACGATGCCTATCGCCGCGATCAGCAGCGGCAGGCCAAGACGCATGGTCCACAGCAGCCAGGTCGGCAGCTGTTTGGCTGGCACAGGTTGGGTGTCGGCCTGCGACACCTGGATCCAGCCTATTCGGCTGTGCCGCCGGCCAGACCCGGCCGCGGGAACAGCTTCGGTGCCGGCTCACCGCCGGTGCGCTCTGGGGCGGCGGGCGGCAGCTGCGGTGGAGGCGGCGCCTCGGAGCCGAACACGTCCTCCTCGCTATCGCCGTCCAGCAGCGCCACGAACTGGTCGCGCTCGATCGTCTCGCGCTTGAGCAGGATCTCGGAGATGCGGCTCAGCGATTCGCGATGCTGATTGAGGATGTCGTGCGCCCTTACGTGCGCCGACTCCACGATCCGACGGATCTCGAGGTCGATCTCACGCGCGATCTCGTCCGAGTAGTCGGGCTCGGAGCTGAACTCGCGGCCGAGGAACGGCTGGCCGTGATCGTGGCCGAACACGCGCGGGCCGAGCTTCTCGGACATCCCGAACCGCATCACCATCTGCTTGGCGGTGGCGGTGACCTTCTCCAGGTCGTTGGACGCGCCGGTGGTGATCTCGCTGAACACAAGCTCTTCGGCGGCGCGGCCGCCGAGAGTCATCGCCATGGTGTCGAGCAGCTCTGCGCGCGTGGTCAGGAACTTGTCCTCACCCGGCAGCGAGATCGTGTAGCCCAGCGCCTGGCCGCGAGAGATCACGGAGATCTTGTGGATCGGATCGCTGTTGGGCAGGTAGTGACCGACGATCGCGTGCCCCATCTCGTGGTAGGCGGTGATCCGGCGCTCCTTCTCGCTCATCACCCGGGTCTTCTTCTCCGGGCCGGCGATCACGCGCATGATCCCCTCTTCAAGCTCCAGCTGGGTGATCTCGCGCTTACCGTGACGGGCTGCGAGCAGCGCCGCCTCGTTGACGAGGTTCGACAGGTCAGCGCCCGTGAAGCCCGGCGTCTGCCCGGCGAGCACATCGACGTCGATCTCGCGCGCGAGCGGCTTACCACGCGTGTGAACCTCGAGGATCTTCTTGCGACCGGTGCGATCGGGCCGGTCGACGACGATCTGGCGGTCGAAGCGGCCGGGACGGAGCAGCGCCGGGTCGAGGATGTCAGGCCGATTCGTGGCGGCGATCAGGATGATGTTGTCCTTCATCTCGAAGCCATCCATCTCGACCAGCAGCTGGTTCAGCGTCTGCTCGCGCTCGTCGTGACCCCCACCCAGGCCGGCGCCACGGTGGCGACCAACTGCGTCGATCTCGTCCATGAAGATGATGCACGGGGAGTTCTGCTTGGCCTGTTCGAACAGGTCGCGGACTCGCGACGCGCCGACGCCGACAAACATCTCGACAAAGTCCGAGCCGGAGATCGAGAAGAACGGGACACCCGCCTCACCCGCGACAGCGCGCGCAAGCAGCGTCTTGCCGGTACCGGGAGGGCCATAGAGCAGTACGCCCTTGGGAATGCGCGCACCAAGGGCTTGGAATTTCTTGGGGTTCTCCAGGAACTCCTTGATCTCGTGGAGCTCCTCGACCGCCTCGTCGACCCCGGCGACGTCACGGAAAGTGATCTTCGGCGAGTCGACAGACATGCGCTTGGCGCGCGACTTGCCGAACGACATCACCTTCGAGCCGCCGCCCTGAACCTGGTTCATCAGGAACAGCCAGAAACCGATGAAGATCACGAACGGCAGCAGGTATGTCAGAAGTGACAGCCAGCCGCTGCTCGACGTGTCCTCGACGTTAAGGGCCGCACCGCCCGACTGCTTGATGACGTCGTTCTGGATCTCCTTGACGGCGGCATCCGGGTAGCCGGTCGAATACTTCGTGCCGTTCGTCAGCACGACGGACATGCTGTTGTCCTTCTGGTCGAGCGTTAGGCTCTTGACGTTGCCGGCCTGGATGTTCTGAATCGTCTGCCCGTAGGTCGGCGTTGGATTCCTGTCCGTCGTTCCCACCAGCTTCGAGGCGAAGAAGGCGAGCACCACCACGATCAGAATTGGAAACGCGGCGCTCTTGAAGAAACGACTCATGATTTCGGTCCTCGCTCCTGGTCGCCGTCGCCGATGTGGTTGGTACGACTCTCAGGCAGGGAAAGGGCAAGCGTAGCATCCAAACTGCGGGCTTTCTGGCCTCGCAAGCGGGCTTTCGGCCCGCGCAGGCTAGTCAACAAGCTGCTCGTTGAGCACCGCGACGAATGGCAGGTTGCGGTAGCGCTCTGCGTAATCCAGGCCGTAGCCGACCACGAACTCGTTGGGAATCTCGAACCCGACATATCGGGGTTTGAGATCGGCCTTACCGCTCGACGGCTTGAGCAGCAGTGCGCAGACCTCGAGCGACGCCGGATTGCGCCCCGCAAGGTTGCGCAGCAGGTACTGCAGGGTCAACCCGGAGTCGACGATGTCCTCGACGATCAGAACGTCTCTCCCCTCGATCACCGCGTCCAGATCCTTGAGGATCCGGACCACGCCGGAGGACTTGGTCGAAGATCCGTATGAGGCGACCGCCATGAAGTCGACTTCGCACTGAATGTCGAGCGCCCGCATGAAGTCCGCAAGGAAGAAGACGGCGCCCTTCAGCACCCCGATCAGCACCACATTCTTGCCGGCGTAATCGCGCGAGACCTGCTCTGCCAGTTCCTTCACACGCTTGGCGAGTGCCTCTTCCTCGACAAGCACCTCACCGATGGCCGCGTCTTTTGTCACCAAGTTCCAGTTTATGGGTCTCGGGGCTCAGAGGTCTGCTGTGTCGGGCTGCGCGTGAAGAACAGGACTCCGTCCAGGCCGGTCGCGCGTACGCCGCCCGGCAGGTCGATGTGGCTCATGCCCACGTCTCGCAGCGCCAGGATCTCATCGAGGCGGCGTGCCGTTCCAGGTGTGGGCCGACCCTGGACGGCATCGGCCAAGCGCTGCACGAGCAGCCGCGCCAGCGCCATCGGTAGCTGGCGCAGGCGCGCAAGCGTGATCGTGGAACCGCCACCAAGCTCCTGTTCGACCAGCGCGTCGAGCACGTCCGCCTCGTCACGCAGCGTTGCTGCCAGCGCCAGCACATTGCGTTCGGCGCCTGGGTGGATCTCCCGGAAGACCGGCATCAGCAAGTTACGCACGCGCCCGCGCGCGTAGGCGTCCGTCTCGTTGGACTCATCGTCACGCCAGGACAGTCCCCGCTCGAGGCAATAGCCGCCGGTCTGCTCGCGTGTGAAGGCGAGCAATGGGCGGATCAGTCGGCCGTCACGTGGGCGCATCCCCAGCAGCGCCCGACGGCTCGGTGATGACGCCAGTCGGTACAGAATCGTCTCGACCTGATCGGTGGCGGTGTGTCCGGCCGCCACGTCCGCCGCGTGCTCGAGCGCGAGCTGCGCGGCGGCGCCGTAGCGCACGTCCCGCGCCCACGCCTGAAGGTTGCCCAGCGTCGGCGCGACCGGATATCTGACCGCCAGATCGACTCCGTAGCCGGTACACAGCTCGCGACAGTGACGCTCGTCAGCGCCGGCGGCCTCACGCAGCCCGTAGTTGATGTGCAGCGCGGTGACCGAGCCCCGGCCTGCGACCGTGACTGCCAGATCGAGCAGACAGGTCGAGTCCCGCCCCCCGGAGAGCATCACCAGGACCGCGCGGCCCGGCGCCAGCAGCGCATCGGCACGTACCGCGTCCGTCAGCACGGCCACGACGCTCACGAGGTGGCACCCGGGAGGACCCGAAACAGCTCAGTGGTCCCGTCCAAACCCCGCAGCTGCACGTCCGCCACCCGCTCAAACCGCAGTTCGTCACCCGCTGCGGCATCGACGACCGCCCCGGTGACCAGTACCTCGCCCGCGCCCGAGTGCTCCTGGATCCGCGCAGCCAGGTTGACCTCACGCCCGAAGTAGTCGCCATCGCGGTAACGGGCATACCCGTAGTGGACGGCGGCGCGCCGCGGGTGTTCGGGCATCAGCTCACCAAGCCTTAGCGCCCAGGCGGTCAGCGCCACAGGATCCGGACCGACGACCATCACCCCGTCGCCGATCGTCTTGATCACACGCGCATCTCCAGAGAGCGTCGTGACGACGTTCCCGACAAACCGGTCAACGACGTCAAGGGCGTGCAGGTCCCCTCGGAGCTCGGTCAGCTGCGTGTAGCCGGCGAGGTCAGCAAACGCAATCGCGACCAGCATCCGGCCGACCTCACGCTCGTCCTGAGCAAGCTCGCTCTCCATGTGACCGACGATGTCCTGATCGATGTAGTGCATCAGCATCCGGCGGTGCAACTGCTCCAACAACGGCGTGGCGAGTGGTAGCAGCCTCTCCGACACTCCGAGCATCGCACTCGTCATCTCGTCCGCAGTGCCGCCGGATCGCATCAGTGGCTCGTGCAGATACAGGTGCACCAGCCGTACCTCCGCGTCCGCGATCTGGCCAATCGCCTGGGCGTAGACCCGCACGATCTGCAGCAGCGCCTCAGCCGGGAGGCCGGCGCCGATCGCGGCGGCAACGTACTCGAGCACCCGCAACACTGCTTCGTCGAGCCGCTGGGCAGCGGGGACGCCAAGCGTCGCGGCGACCTGATCGACGGTCCCGGCATCAAGTCCGGTACGGCGAGTGGCCTGCCGGCGTGTGTAGGTCGGACCGCCGCTGTCAAGCAGCCCTAGCACGCTCCCGAACGCCAGCCGCCCCTCCTCGGTGGCGGTTCGGATCCGTGTCAGTGAGTACCCGCGCTCGCGCAGGCGCGCGACCACGCGCGCCTTGCCGACGGCAGCTGCCGTCCAGCTACCGTCGTACTCCGGCACCACGCCCGCCCTCACCCAACGCCGGAGCGTCTCGCTCGAGACCCCGGCCGCGGCCGCCGCTTCGCTGATCTTCATCGCAGGCCGGGAGTCTATGGGCCTAAGCTCGCTGCCCGTGCGCAACCTCGTTCACATCCACCAGACGGCGCCGTTGGCCGAGCGCGTGCTGCTCCCGGGCGACCCGGGACGCGCGTTGCGGCTCGCGCAGCAGCTGCTGAGCGAGCCGAAGATGCTCAACCACAACCGCGGCCTCTGGGGTTACACCGGAATCGCAGCCGACGGCCACCTGCTCAGTATCCAGAGCACCGGCATGGGTGGGCCCAGCGCGGCGATCGTCGCGTCGGAGTTGATCGAACTCGGCGCCAGGAAACTGCTTCGAATCGGCACCTGCGGCAGCCTCACGCGCGAGCTCGGTCCCGGCCGGCTGCTGGTGGCAACACACGCGATCGCCGACGACGGTACGAGCAGCGCGCTTGGCGGGCACCGACATTTGGCCGCCGTGCCTGCTCCCGGCGGAGTGACGGAGGCACTGCGCGCGGCCGGGGAGGCGCAAGCCGCCGGTGAAGAGCAGAGGCCCAGCGTGGGTCCGGTCGTCTCCAGCGATCTGTTCTACGGTGCCGAAGACCGCATCGCCGGCTGGGTCGCGGCGGGAGCGTTGGCTGTCGAGATGGAGGCGGCAGCGGTCTTCACCGTCGCATCCCTACGCGGCGTCGAGGCAGGGTGCGCCCTGCTGGTCTCCAACCGCGTCGCAGCCGAGCCCGACTACCTGAGCGCTGAGGCGCTGCATGCGGCCGAACTGCGGCTTGGGGCGCTGGCTATCGCGGCACTCAGCTGAGGGCCTCAGCTGTGCGCGTCAGCCGAGCTTCTGCTCGAGCCGGGCCAGGGACTCCTCGATCGCACTCAGGCGCTCCTCGATGCTGACGGCCTGACCGGCAGTATCGAGCCGCTCGGTGATCCGGTCGAGCCCGTCCTCCAACCCCTCGATCCGTTGTGAGACCGAACGCAGGCGACGCGTCAGCCGCTCGATGTCGGCGGCCGAGGGCAGGTTCAGTGCGCTCATCGCCAACTCCTGAGCGCGGGTGGCACGTTCGCGAGCATCGAACGCGACGGTCACGGTGCCGCTGACCAGCGGGCTCTGGAGGAGATCCTGAGCGAGCTTTCCGATCGCCTCCTGACCCTGGGCCGTGACCCGGCCGCGTATTCCGTCTCCGTCCTCGGACACGGTGACGAGCTTACCGCTTGACAGCGACCGTGACAGGGTGCGGCCACCGTAACCTGGCGCAGCGAGCAACCATCCCGTGCCGAGACCGGTTTTACGATATATCTTTAGCTCCGATGCGACGCTCTCCAGGCAATCGCGGTGAATGGGGCGGCCCCGGGGACGGCCGGCGCATGCGCCGCGGGCTGGTGCCGAACCTGCTGCTGTCGGCGCTGCTTGACGGTCCCGCACATGGATACGAGCTGATGGACCGGCTCGAGCAGTTCAGCGGTGGCAGCTGGCGTCCGAGTCCGGGCTCCGTCTACCCGTTATTGCAGATGTTCGAGGACAGGGGCTTCGTGCGCAGCGACGAGCAGGAGGGGCGGCGCGTGTTCGCCCTGACAGAGGCTGGCCGCGCCGAGGCTGAGCAGCGCCGGGGCGGCGAGGGTACCGCGACGCACTTCCCGGTCGACCCCAAGCACATGAAGTTGCGCGCCGAGCTTCATCAGCTGCGCGCAGCCACTCGCCAGATCGCGCTCACCGCCGGCCCGGAGCAGGTCGATCAGGCGCTCGAGATCGTGCGCGGCGCTCGCCAGGCCCTGTACCGGCTACTGGCCGACGATTAGGTAGTCGCGCGACGCGCGCGAGCCCGGCCGGGCCGGGCCGGGCCGGGCCGGGTACGGCGAAGTTGCTCGACCCAAACCCCGCGGACGCTCAGCCCAAGCCCCGCGGACGGCCCCAGGTCAAGGCCCTCGCTAGCCCCGCTTGGCCCAGGTCAAGGCCCTGCTGGGCCCAGCCAGGTCTAGCCTGCGCTGGTCCCAGGCGCGCTGATCCCAGGTCATCACGCGAGGGAAGCGAAATGTTGGCCCAGCAAACATTTCGCTTCCCTCGCGGCATCTAGTCCACATCCTCCCCGGTGTCGTGGTCGGAGTGGTTGGCGACGTTCCGCTTCCAGTAAGCGCGTGTGTGCGCTGAACGCGGGGACAGGCCGCGGTCGTGCAGCAGGTTGCGGCGGATCTGACGCATCGCGTCGGCCTCGCAGCCGACCCAGACATCGCCCTCGCCGTCCGGCAGGCCGAGAGCGAGCGCGCTCATCACAAGCTGTTCGCAGGGTGCCCCCTGCTCGACGATCCACTCGACCTCGAGTTCCGCGTTGGACGTCAGCTCGAGCTGTTCCTCGGGCGCCGGGATCTCGATCAGCGCCTTCACCGGGTACCCGGTCGGGAGCCCCTCGAGAATCGCCGCCACCGCCGGCAGCGCCGATTGGTCGGCGAGGAACACTGTCCAGCCCGCTCGTTCCGAGGGCTCATAGCCGGACCGAGCACCGCCCGAGATCTGGAACGGCGCGCCGGGGGCCGCATTTACGGCCCACGTCGTGGCGGGGCCGGGGGCGTGCACCGCGAAGTCAACCGTGAGACGGCCGGCTTGCGCGTCGTATTCACGCACCGTATACGTGCGCATCACATGGTCTTCGGCTGCCTGCGGAATGAAGACCTTGAAGTGGCCGCCGGGGCCACCGCTGATGCTCCAATCGTTGAGCTCTCCGGTCGCCACGATCCTGACCAGCTGTGGCGTCACGCGCGAGACCTCGCTTACCGCAACGTTGCGCCTTGGCAGGCGGGGGCGTCCGCCTCCGGCGCCACGACTCCCTTGCTCTCCGCGGCCGGGACCGCCGCCGCTTACCTGACCGCCGCCCCCGCGACCGTCCGTCTCTTGAGTTTCTGACATCAAGCCTCCGATGGCGCCGTTCGTTTTCCGTATCATAATGATATATCGGAACAGCCATCGGCCGGGCGCAGGAGCGGTCGCGCCAGCGCTCAACGAACACGGGACACGTTACGGGCACAGCCGGTCCGACGGCCACCTGCTGCGCACACCTCGGAATACCCTGCTGCGGGTCGCCAAGCGCAGAGCACGCGGGATCTGCTCATCCAGGGGTTCTGGATCCGCTGATCCAGAACTTCCGTGCCGCGTGCGCGAACGTCCCGATCAGTCGGCCCGGGCGCTGAGCGATCCTCGGGCCACCAGGTGATCACGGGCAGTGATCTGATTTGCGATACGGCCCTGGCCATCCGTCCGGCTTGCGACCAGATTGCTGTGGATCATGCCGCCGAGCCGGCCGTTGCGGCCGCTGGCCCGCTGCGCGTCACGCAATGAGCGAAGCACCCCCGCTGCTGCTGTCGCATCGTCGTTTGCCATAGGTGGATCATCGACCACAGCAATTGATATGTCCAAGACGGACTTCCGTGGACAGCTATATGGGCCGCTTATCAACCGTCTGCCACGAGGCACCGCGCTCCCCGTAGCGAGTGCGCAAATCCCCCTGGCAGGGGGATTTCTGAACGCGGTGCCTCTTGGACTTGCAAGCGACTTGACAGGGTGTTCATAACGATATATCGTTGACATATCGAACAACAACGAAAGAGAAAGTATGTTCAACGAACAATTCCCCTATTCAGATGGTCCTGATGTGAGCGGCTACGGCTCGCGTGGTTATGGCCGGCGCGGTGGACGTGGCGGCGGCCGCGGTGGTCGCGGAGGCTACGACGACGGCTACGGCGATAGTCGTGGACGCGGCGGTTACGGCGGCCGCGGCCCTGGCTTCGGCCCAGGCGGCCCCGGCTTCGGCCCAGGCGGCCCCGGGTTCGGCCCAGGCGGCCCCGGCTTCGCTGCCGGCTTCGACCCTGCCGGACCGGGCTTCGGCCACGGCTTCGGTCACGGCTCAAGAGGTCCTCGTGGCCGGCGCCGGCGCGGTGGACTGCGGATCGCCCTGCTGACGCTGCTCTCCGAGCAGAGCCCGCTGAGCGGCTCCGAACTGATCCAGAAGCTGGCCGAGCGCAGCCTTGGCCGCCGCACCCCGAGCGCGAGCGCCGTCTACCCGGCCCTGCAGTTGCTCGAGGATGACGGTCTCGTCACCGGCAGCACTCCGGAGTCCGGCTCAGGTCGCGCCTTCGAGCTGACCGACGAGGGCAAGGCGTTCCTCGACAAGCTGGGCGACGCGAGCGACGCGTTCCCCAGCCTGACCGGAGACCTCGTCAAGCTGCGGAGGACCGTGATCGCAACGATCGCCGCCGCGCGGCAGGTCGGCTTCACCGGCAACGCCGAGGATCTCGCCAAGGCAACCGAGTTGATCGACGAGGCACGCAAGGGTCTCTATCGACTGCTCGCTGACAGCAATGGCCAGGCCGGCACCGACGACGAGTCGGTCAACGCCGAGGACTAACCTCCACCCAACGGTGAGCACCACGAACACAAAAGCCGTCGAGGTTGAAAGCCTCGTCAAGCGGTTCGGCGACTTCGAGGCTGTGAAGGGTGTCAGCTTCGAAGTCGGCGCCGCGGAGGTCTTTGGATTCCTCGGCCCGAACGGGGCCGGCAAGAGCACGACGATCGGCATGCTCTGCACGCTGATCAAGCCCAGCGGGGGCACGGCCCGTGTCGCCGGGCACGACGTGCTCAGCGAACGTGACGATGTGCGGCGGCACATCGGCCTGGTGTTCCAGGATCCCACGCTTGACGGCTACCTCACCGCAGCCCAGAACCTCAAGCTTCACGCTGAGCTCTACGGCGTGCCCTCGAACCTGGTGGCGCCGCGCATGCAGCAGGTTCTGAAGATGGTCGGGCTCTGGGACCGCAAGGACGCGACCGTGGGCACGTTTTCAGGCGGGATGCGCCGCCGCCTGGAGATCGCGCGCGGGCTGATGCACTCGCCGCGCGTGCTGTTCCTCGACGAGCCGACGATCGGCCTCGACCCACAGACGCGGCGGTCGATCTGGGCCTACATCCGCGAACTCCAGGAACGCGAGGAGATCACGATCTTCATGACCACGCACTACATGGATGAAGCCGAATGGTGTGACCGCATCGCGATCATGGACCAGGGCGAGATCGTCGCGCTCGACACCCCTGAGACGCTGAAGGCCAGTATCGGCACCGACCGCGTCACGATCCAAACCGACGACAACGACGCCACGATCGCGGCACTCGACGACCGCTTCGGCGTCGAGGGCAAGATCTCTGAGGGAACCGTCAGCTTCGGCGTGCCGGAGGGTGAACAGTTCGTGCCAAGGCTGTTCGCGGAGCTCGGCCTGGCGATCCGTGGCGTCAGCGTCTCACGACCGACGCTTGACGACGTGTTCATGTCCTACACCGGCTCGACGATCCGCGATGCCGAAGAGGATCCGTCGAAGATGCGCAACAGGGTGATGATGCAGATGATGGCGGGCCGGGGAGCCGACGATCGACCACCGTCTTAGACGACCCACCGGAGGTAGTCCGCGTCCGCGTCCCAAAGCGCAGCTTCCGTTCCGAGCTCCGGGCGATCAAGATCGTCTGGCGCCGCGAGTTGATCCGCTTCGCCAACGACCGCATCCGGATCGTGACCATGCTCGTGCAGCCGTTCCTGTTCCTGTTCGTGCTGGGTGCCGGCCTCCAGGGGCTCGCCGCTGCAGGGACCCACGGCGTCAACCTGAAGACCTTCATCTACCCCGGCATCCTCTGCATGACGGTGATGTTCACGGCGATGTTCTCGGCTGCGTCGATCGTCTGGGATCGTGAGTTCGGCTTCCTGCGAGAGATGATGGTCGCACCCGTGAAGCGCAGTTCGATCGTGATCGGCAAGTGCTTCGGCGGCGCGACCGTCGCGGCCATGCAGGGAGTGATCGTGCTGGCGATCGCGGGTCTGGTTGACGTGCCCTACAGCTTCGGACTGATCGTCGGCGTGCTGGCGATGCAGCTGCTGCTCGCGTTCTCGATCACCGCCTTTGGCCTGGCGATCGCCATCCGCATCAAGCAGATGCAGTCATTCATGGGCGTCATGCAGATGATCGTGATGCCGATGTTCTTCATCTCAGGCGCGCTGTTTCCCGTGGCCGGTCTGCCCGCCTGGCTGGCGATCCTCAACCGGCTCGACCCGGTCGCCTATGCGGTCGACCCGATGCGCAAGCTGGTGTTCAGCAAGCTCGACATCTCACCCGCGGCGGCCCGCGCCCTGAACCCCGGCCTGAGCTGGTGGGGCTGGCACCTGCCGGCGCTGTTCGAGGCTGCGATCGTGCTCGTCATCGGGCTGGGGCTGCTGGGCGTTGCAATCTGGGAGTTCTCCGCCAGCGAGTAACAAAAAAATCCGCGAGGTTCACAGCTCGTTCACAGGTGTGCGGTCCTTTCGAGGGATCGTTCGGCCATGGGTTCGATTTCGCCCGCGGCAGCAGATTCGCCCTTCGGTCAACTCGACGAGGCGAAGCCGAACAGGTTTCAGCTGAAGATCATGTTCGTCTCGGGCATGGGCTTCTTCACGGATGCCTACGACCTGTTCGTGATCGGAATCGTCGTCAAGATCGTCACCGACCAGTGGCATCTGGACAGCTCCCAGACAGCGCTTCTCTCCTCGGCCACCCTGGCGGCCTCAGCGGTGGGAGCGCTTGTGTTCGGACGGATCGCCGACATGTTCGGGCGCAAGCGGATCTACGGACTCGAGGTCCTGATACTTGCGGCTGGCGCGATCGCCTCAGCGTTTGCCCCGAACATCACCTGGCTCATCGTCTTCCGCTGCATCCTCGGCATCGGCATCGGCGGCGACTATCCGGTATCGGCGACGATCATGAGCGAGTACGCCGGCACCAAGAGCCGCGGCCGCCTGGTCGGGCTGGTGTTCGCGATGCAGGCCGCGGGACTCATCTTCGGTCCGCTGTTCGCCGTGCTGTTGCTGAGCCTTGGGATCAAGGACGACGTCGTCTGGCGCATCCTGCTCGGCTTCGGAGCCATCCCGGGCCTTGCGGTCTTCTACCTGCGGCGCCAGATCCACGAAACGCCTCGGTTTGCGTTGGCAGGAGGAGACTGCGAGGAGATGGCCGCAGCAATCGCTCAGGCCACAAACGGAACGGCGCCGCCGCCGAAGGGCGAATCGAAGGCGGTCGTGCGACAGAGCTTCACCGAGGGATGGGCCAAGCTCGTGCACAACCCAACGCTGCTGAGGTGGCTGATCGGCGCAGCGATGTGCTGGTTCCTGCTCGACTTCGCTTACTACGGCAACACGATCGCGGCCCCGGAGATCGTCAGCCTGATATCGCCAACCGCGACGCTGATCCAATCCACGCTGATCACGCTCTGCATCTTCGTCGTATTCGCGCTGCCCGGCTACGTCCTCGCGATCGCCAAGATCGAGACGATCGGCCGCAAGAAGATTCAGACCGTTGGCTTCGGGGTGATGGCCGGCATGTTCCTCCTCATTGCCGTGGTCCCAAGTATCTCAGCGAATGTGGTGCCGTTTGTGTTGGTCTTCGGGATCAGCTACTTCTTCACAGAATTCGGGCCCAACACGACCACGTTCATCTATCCCGCGGAGATCTTCCCGACCGAGGTCCGCACGACCGCGCACGGCATCTCTGCCGGGATGGGAAAGATGGGCGCATTCATCGGCGTGTATCTCCTGACCGACAACCTCGACGCGTGGGGCATACGCACGATCGAGGGGGTTTGCGCCGGTGTCGCCTTGGCGGGTCTGCTGCTCACGGTCGCTTGCCTGCCGGAACCGGCAGGCAAGTCCCTGGAGGATTTGGAAGCCGAAGCGAGAGTGGACTTCAGTCCGGTTCCGGCCGTGGCTGCCGCCTAGACGTGGTCCAGACCTGAACGGGAGGACGATGTGAGCTACCAGATCGTCGTTGGCGTCGACGGCTCGGAGAACGCCGAGCGGGCGCTCAGGTTCGCGCTGGAAGAGGCTGAGCTACGGGACGCCGAGGTCACTGCGCTGTTCGCCTGGCAGTACCCGCTGATCGGTGTGCCAAAGGCATTCGATCAGGACGAGCTCGAGAAGGAGGCCAAGGAGTTTCTGCTCAAGGAGGTGGCTGGCACGCAACCGCCTGAGGCCGTGAAGGTCAACCTCGTCGTTGCGCAGGGTGACGCGAGCGCGAGCCTTCTGCAGGCGTGCCAGCGCGTCAACGCAGACCTGCTGGTGCTGGGCGCCCGCGGGCGCGAGGGTTTCACCGGCCTGCTGCTCGGCTCGGTCGGGCAGGAGTGCGCTGTTCACTCGCCGTGCTCGGTCGTGATCGTCAAACCCTCTGCCGACTGATCAACCCTCCGCCAACTGACGCTATCCGCGCGAATGCTTAGTCTTCGCGCGTGCCCCAGGCTCGAGATTCGCGCCGACCGCCTGCTGAATCGAAAGTTCGACGAGCTCGAGCCATGGCTTGCCGCGCGCCGCTGGCGGGTCGTCCTCGAAGCCCGGGGCGATGACGAGCTATACGCCTCCAGCTGAGATCCTCGAGCGCTACGGGCGCCTGCTCGTGGAATTCGGACTCGGCCAGGGCGACGGTATCAAACGCGGCGATGTCGTCCGCGTCATCGGCAGCGATGCCTGTAAGCCGCTCTATGTCGAGTCGTGCAAGGCCGTGTGGCGGGCGGGCGGCCATGTGATCAACTGGTACACGCCGGCAGAGGACGAGTTTGCAGACGTGACGCGGTCGTTCTACGAACTCGCCGACGATGCACAGTTGGACTTCCTTCCGGAGACATACCTGCGCGGCGCGATCAACGAGATCGACCACGATCTGGTGATCTACTCGAGCGCTGACCCGCGCTCGCTCTCCGGCATCGATGCCGCCAAGCAGATGCGCCATCGGCAGTCTCGCAAGCCGGTGCAGGACTGGGAGCAGGCAAAGGAGAACCGTGGCGAGTTCAGCTGGACGGTCACGACCTACGGGACGCCCGGGATGGCGGCCGAGGCCGGGCTCACGATCGAGGAATACTGGGAACAGATCATCAAGGCGTGCTTCCTCGACCTCCCGGATCCCGTCGCCCGGTGGCGCGAGGTGCGTGAACAGATCCGGCAGCACCGGGATCAGCTCAACGCGATGCCGATCAATCGGCTGCACGTCGAAGGGCCCGACGCTGACCTGTGGGTGACGCTCGGCGAGCATCGCAAGTGGAACGACGGGCTGGGCGTCAACGTTCCTAGCTTCGAGATCTACACGTCGCCGGATTGGCGCGGGACCGAGGGTTGGATCCGCTTCAGCGAGCCGCTGTACACGTTCGGTTCGCTCATTCGCGGGGTCGAACTCGAGTTTCGCGGCGGGCGGGTCGCCCGCGCAATCGCCGCCGAGAACGAGCCGCTGCTGCACGAGATGCTCGCGACGGAGAACGCCGATCGCGTCGGCGAGTTCTCGCTGACCGACGCGCGCCTGTCGCGAATCGACCGCTTCATGGCAGACACGCTGTTCGACGAGAACATGGGCGGGCCTTACGGCAACACTCACATCGCCGTCGGCAACTCCTACCAGGACACCTACGACGGCGACCCTGCCACGCTGGACCACGCCGACTGGGAGCGACTTGGGTTCAACCAGTCCGTGATCCACGAGGACATCGTCTCGACCACTGACCGCACGGTTACCGCCGTCATGCGTGACGGCTCCGAACAGCTGATCTACGCCGACGGCCAGTTTCAGCTCGGCGACTGATGACTCTCCAGCTGGGCGGATGATGAGCCCCATGCCCGGGCAGGAGATTGTCGAGCGCGAAGCCCTGCTTAGCTTCTCGAGATGAGCTACGAACCAAGTCAGGAGATCGTCGAGCGCTACGCCCGGCTGTTGGTGGAGTTCGCCCTCGGCGAAGGCGAGGGGATCAAGCCCGGAGACACGGTGCGGGTATCGGGCAGCGAGGAGACCAAGCCGCTGTTCGCTGAGGTCTGCCGAGCGGTCTGGCGTGCCGGTGGCAATGTGATCCAGGCGCTGCAGATGACCCAGGACGAGCGCTTCAACCTTGAGCGCGATTTCTACGAACTGGCCGGCGATGCCCAGCTCGATCACTTCGCATCCAGCTACTGGCACGGGCTTTCTGACCAGATCGATCACTCGGTCTACATCGACGGAAGCGATCACCCGCAGGCGTTGAAGGACGTCGACCCGCAGAAACAGATGCGCCGCCAGGCGGCGTTCATGCCGCTGGTCGGCTGGCGGCAGGAGAAGGAGCGCGCCGGTCGCTTCCACTGGACGATCGGGCTCTGGGGGACGGCGGCGATGGCAGCTGAGGCCGGACTCACGCTCGGGCAGTACTGGGAACAGATCATCCACGCCTGCTTCCTCGACGACGCCGACCCGGTCGCTCGCTGGCGCGAAACGATGGACACGATCCACAGCTACCGCGACTGGCTGACCGCGCTGCCGATCGATCGCCTGCACCTCGAGTCCGAGGGCACCGACCTCTGGCTGACCCTCGGCGAGCACCGCCGCTGGGTGGGCGGATCGGGACGCAATATCCCCAGCTTCGAGGTCTTCACGAGTCCGGACTGGCGCGGAACCAACGGCCACATCAGTTTCAGCGAGCCGCTCTACAGCCACGGCGCGCTGATCAGGGGCGCGCGGCTCGAGTTCACCGACGGACTCGTGACCGCGGTCAGTGCCGAGGAGAACCGGGAGTTGCTCGAGCAGATCGTCGCGGCACCGGGCGGCAACAGGGTCGGCGAGTTCTCATTGACCGACGCGAGCGTCTCGCGCATCGACCGCTTCATGGCCAACACGCTGTATGACGAAAACATGGGCGGGCCCTATGGCAACACGCATCTCGCCGTCGGGATGTCGCTGACCGATGCCTATGACGGTGATGGCGCCGCGGTCACTGACGAGGAGTGGGATGCGCTCGGCTTCAACGTCAAGACCGCGGTCCACACGGACATCGTCTCCACCAGCGATCGCACCGTGACCGCGGTGATGCACGACGGTTCCGAGCGGCTGATTTACGCCGGCGGTCATTTCCAAACCGGTTGAGACGCCGCGTCACTGACGGGGCAACAGCGTCTCGCGTGCGATCACCAGCCGCTGGATCTGAGCGGTGCCCTCATACAGCTGCAGGATCTTGGCGTCGCGCATCAGCTTCTCGACCTTGTACTCCTTGATGAAGCCGTAACCACCGAAGACCTGCACCGCGTCGGTCGCGACCTCCATCGCGGAGTCGGCCGCGAAGCGCTTGGCATGCGAGGACTCGAGCGTGTTGCGGCTGCCCTGGTCCAGCAACGTTGCCGCGTTCATGTAGGCCAGTCGGCTGAGGTGCACCTTGGTAGCCATATCGGCGAGCATGAACTGGATGCCCTGATGCATGGCGATCGGTACGCCGAACTGGACGCGCTCCTTGGAGTAGTCCATCGCCATCTCCCAGGCGGCGCGGGCAACGCCGGTCGCCATCGCTGCCACGCCGGGGCGGGTGCGGTCGAGCGTCATCATCGAGAGCTTGAAGCCGTGGTTCTCCTCGCCGACCAGATGGTTGAGCGGGATCTCGACCTCCGGGAAGCTGATCGTCGCGGTATTTGAGGCGCGCTGGCCCATCTTGTCCTCGTGCTTGTCGACGACGACTCCCGCATCACGCGGGACGATGAAACAGGAGATGCCACGATGGCCGGCGTCCTTGTCGGTCTTGGCGAAGACCGTGTACCAGTTGGCGTATTCACCGTTGGTGATGAAGCACTTGGAGCCGTTGATGACCCACTTGTCCCCCCTCCTGGTGGCCGTCGTCTTCATGCCTGAGACGTCAGAGCCGGCATCGGGCTCGGTCAGGCAGAAGGACGCGAGCAACGGGGCCTCCGCGAGGCGGCCGAAGTACTCCTTCTTGAGCTCCTCGGACCCGGCCAAGCCCAGCGGCGCCGATGCCAGCCCGTTACAGGTGAGCGTCGTGCTGATTCCCGAGCAGCCCCAGGCCAGCTCCTCCTCGATGATCGCGCCATCCAGGTATGTGAGACCCGGGCCGCCGTACTCCTCAGGGAGATGACCGTTCATCAGCCCAAGCTCCCATGCCTTCTCGATGATCGCCTGCGGCCAGGTGCCGTCGCGATCGTAGTCCCAGGCGACCGCACGAATCTCCTTGTCCGCGAACTCATGCGCCATCTCGCGCATCGACTGCTGTTCCTCGGTGAGCGTGAAATCGATCACGGTTCAGATTCTCCTTGAAAAATTGGCTGATTGACTAGTCAGTCAATGGTGCTCAAAGGGTATCGCATCGAGCCGCGCCGGCAGCCTCGCACGCGGCTGCCGGCGCGGGAGTCCGTCCGAGGCAAAAGTGGGTAGGCTGCCGTCCATGGCCGACTCAGACCGCCTTGAGTTCGACGACATCGTCAACCGTCCGGGCACCTACTTCAATCCGCAGACAGAAGTCCTGATCATCGTCGACGACTCGCCTGAGCTCGACAGCGAGATCTTCAACATGGAGGAGTTCGAGGGAGCCGACTGGGTGCGCATCTCAGACGATGTGCCAGTCGACGAGGATCGTCGCGACGAGCTGCTTCAGCGCTTCCAGATCCACTACCACGCGGGTGCCATGTCTGAGGACGGCCCCGACGACACGGATGACGAGCTGGAAGAGGACGACCAGGAGGTCGGCCGGGAGTAGCCTGCCCGGCTCGTGCCCGGCTCGTGCCCGGCTCGTGCCCGGCTCGTGCCCGGCCGGTACCCGAGCAGGACCAGCAGGACCGGCAGGACCGGCAGGACCAGGTCAGAATTCGCCGGTGCGCCTGTACTCCTTGAGCGTGTCCATCTCCAGCGCGTCGACGATCACGCGCGCGTAGACGTCGCGGGCCGCGACCGACGGGTGCACTCCGTCGGTCAGCATCGCCTGGGTGCTGTTCGCATACCAGTTGGCGATCACGGCCTCGGGCCAGGTTCGCGCGTACTGGCTGAGCTCGTGGTTGACCTCGTCCTGCCAGCTACGCGCCAGTCGCACGTTCACGAGCACGACCCGCGGCACCCCGCGCAGGACCTTCCGCAGATGCTGCATGTCGGAGAACCAGACCGGGCCGTTGTCGCCGATCTGGATGACAACGGTCTGGGGCAGCTGGCCGGCCGCGCGGTACTGGGCGAGTCGGTCGATCGTGTCCTCAGCCTGACGCCCGACGATGGCGTCGACCGTCAGACGGTGCCCCAGTCTTGCCTCGAGATTCGGGGCGCTGCCGAGCATCACGGAGTCACCAACCGCGAGGATCGGCCCAGGCGGCAGCTCTCCAGACCTGTACTGTGCTCGGGCACCCGCTGGACGAGTGCTAGACGGCCCAGAGCCTGCCTGCTGGATCACCGCGCCGACGGGCTGTACGTTCGTGCCCGCCGGATTCACTGTCGAGCTCGGCGGACCCGCGGGGAGCTTGCGCTGCGCTGAGGCGGTAGCCGTGGATTGCAGCGTGGCGGCGTCGATCGGAGCGGGCAGCCCAAACGCGATACCCACCAGGAATGCGACCGCGGCGGCACTGCCTGACACCCAGACAAGCCGCTCGCGAGGCGTGTGGCGATCGAGCCAGGCTTTGGCGCGCTGCTGGGCTCGGCCAGATCGGACCGGCATCTCGATGAAGTGGAACGAGACGACCGCGGCCGCCAGCGTCGCCGCGGCCTGCAGCAGGATCAGGGGTGCTCCGTGCAAGGGGACGTCCACCCCTGGTCGCGTCAACTGCATGATCGGCCAGTGCCATAGATAGATGCCGTAGCTGAGCACGCCGATCCACGCCAGCGGACGCCAGCCCAGAGCCCGGCTCAGGATCGTGCCCGGGTAGGAGACCGCGGCCACCAGCACGCCGCCGGCGACGGCCATCAGCAGGAAGCCGCCGCGATAGAGCCAGGGATCAAAGTCCCGAACGCGCACGAACATCGCCAGCACCCCGAGCAACGCAACGACGCCGATCCCGTCGACGATCGCGCGGTGCCCGCGGACCCGCCGCAACGGCTGCTTGTCAGCGGACCACACGAACGCGAGCAACGCGCCGATCAGCAGCGTGAACGCACGCGTGTCGGTCCCGTAATAGACCCGCGAGGGATCACCGTTCGGGGTGTAGAGCAGTGCCATCAGCAGACATGAGCCGACAGCCATCGCTGCCGTCAACACGATCACTCCGCGGCGTGTCAACCAGCGCAGCCCGGCGATCAGGATCAGAGGCCAGAGCAGATAGAACTGCTCCTCGACAGCAAGGGTCCACAGATGCTGCAGCAGCGACGGGCGGCCGAACTGGTTGAAGTACGAGTGGCTGGCGATGATCTCGTGCCAGTTTGTGAGGTAGACGAGCGCGCTCAGCGCATCTGCCCGGGTGCGGCTGAGATCGTCGCGTGCGATCGTGAGCGTCGCGAGCAACGCGAACAGAATCACGACGACCACGGCCGGGAAAAGCCGCCGCGCCCGCCGACCCCAGAACGATCCAACCCGGATCGATCCGTGCTTGGAGTGCTCGTGAAGCAGAAGCGACGTGATCAGGTAGCCGCTCAGGACGAAGAACAGATCGACGCCGAGGAAGCCGCCCGGCATCCAGCTGACGTTCGCGTGGTAGAGGAACACACCAGCAACTGCGAGCGCTCGAAGACCATCCAGGCCTGGTCGGTACGGCAGGATCGAACCGCCGCTCCTCCGTGCCATCGTCCCGCGGTCTTTCTCCTCGGCCAAGTTCACCATGGGTCTTTGGTCTATTAATGCACTGCGATCGACACGTGTGACTTTTGCTGATGCCCACCGCAACCTGCGGCCGGCGCAGCGGTTATCAGAGCGTGGCCATGCTCACAGGATCGCGCGACATCGCCGCTCACATAGCCGCGCACGAAACCATGCAGCGGGCGGCAGGCGCGAACCTAAGATCGACTGCGATGCGCAGACGCCTGTCGCTGATGTTTGCGGTGTGCGTCATCGCCGTCTTGGGGATGTCCGTCGGACAAGCGTCGGCGGACATGGTGACCGTCTTCGGCCACGACGGACGCACGCACGTCATCAACAACCCATACCTCACCGGTGCCGCAGCCGATCCCGCCCTGCCCGCGCGTCAGGCGGCGTTCACGCGTGTCGCCGGTTTCGCGAGCGCCGGGCCCCTGGCCGGCATCGCCAGCGCCGAGCCCCCAGCCGGCATCGCCAGCGCCGCGCCGATCAGGAGCACGAAGAAGCCCAAGACCGTCACGTTCGGGCAGGCACTGCTGAAGTTGCGCGCCCGGGGCACACTCACGAGCGCCGCCTACCGGAGCGACGTGAAAGTCTGGACCCAGGCTCTCGCTGAGGAGAAGCACCTGACCAAGTGGCGGACGGCGCAGCTGACCGGCGTGACCGACACGCTCACGGAGATGGCTACCGACGGCCAGGTGACAGCGCCACGACTGCCGGTGCTGATGCTGACGCTGCAGAACAACGTGAAGTACTGGAGGTCCGGCGGCTCGCTCCAGGACGGCGCCTCGGTTCAGTTCCAGGGCTCGGAGCTGGTCTGGGAGTACTACGCAGGCTCAGGCATCCAACTCCAGGTGCTGCACACATTCGGCGAGGGTGACGGCTACTACGAGGCCGGCCCCGCCGATTACGGCAAGTTGGCGACGCTGATGAGCCAGATGGTCCCGCTCGCGGTCAAGCGCGGCGGCGGGCTGGCCTGGGAGTACTACTTCAACTGGGAGGGCGGCAGGCCACCGTGGGTCAGTGGGATGGCGCAGGGCACCGGGCTCGAGGCCCTGTCGGACGCGTATCTGGCCACCGGCAACCGCAAGTACCTGACCTACGCGCACGACGCGCTGCCGTTGTTCAAGACCGCGCCACCGACCGGCGTGGCTCTGAAGACGCCGCTCGGCAAGCGCTATCTGCAGTACTCATTCACGCCGCGGACAGACATCATCAACGCCTTCCTGCAGAGCGTGCTCGGGCTCTACGACTACGCGCGGGTGTCTTCCGATCCCACCGCCACGGCGCTGTACAAGGCCGGCACCGCCAGGCCCAGTCAGAGGTCAGGTCGTTCGTGATCGGCGGCTGGTCGCTCTACCAGCCAGGCGAGGCCGACAGCCTGAGCTACCACACGCTGGTCACCGGCTTCCTCAAACTGCTGTGCCAGAAGACGCAGATCTCGGCCTACTGCACGACCTATCAGAAGTTCGAGACCGATCTGCTCACGCCAGCCACAGCTGACGCTTGAGACGACCACCGCAAGCGCCGGCAAGAAGTTCAACCTCAGCTTCAGGACGACGAAGTACGCGTCCGTCGGGGTCACGCTCAGCGACCACGGCAAGAACTACGTCTACACGAAGAAGAGCTTCTACGCGGGCACCAGCTCGGTGGCTGCGCCGAAGCTCAAGGCAGGGGACCTACAGCCTGGCGATGTCGATCACCGACCCGGCCGGTCATTACGCGAAGCTGATCACGACCCTGCCGGTCTGCAAGGGCAGGTGCGCGGCCGCGGACGGGACCCAGCCGACCACCGGCACGCCGCCGACGGTCACGGTCCCGATTCCGAAGCCGGTCACGACCACCACGCCGACCAAGACGACCACCACCACCAAGACGACAACCAAGACCACCGCCACGTCAACGACCACTACGACGAGCACCACAACGACGCCAAGCGGCACGACGACCACGACGACCACGCCGACCTGCACGGGCACGACCACCACCGGCGGCACGGGCATTATCGGCGGCTGCTGATCGGTAGTAGCGTTCGCGCCTTGACGCCGCGCACGATCCTCTACACCGGCAAGGGCGGAGTCGGCAAGACCTCCGTCGCCGCCGCCACCGCTTTGCGCTGCGCCGCCGGCGGCCAGCGCACGCTGATCCTCTCGACCGATCCGGCTCACAGCCTGGCCGATTCGCTGCAGGCGGAGCTGGGCGCCGAGCCGACGCGCGGTCGTCGACAACCTCGACGCGGCCGAGATCGACGCCCAGCACGAGCTCAGTCGCCACTGGGCCGGCGTCCAGGAATGGTTCGGCGAGCTGCTGATGCAGCGCGGGCTCGACCGCATCTCCGCCGAGGAGCTGACGGTGCCGCCCGGAGTCGACGAGTTGTTCTCGCTGCTGCGGCTGCGACGGCACCACGACGAGGGCCTCTGGGACGTGATCATCGTCGACTGCGCGCCCACCGGCGAGACGCTGCGACTGCTGTCGTTCCCGGAGGCGGCGCGCTGGTGGCTCGACAAGGTCGTGCCCTTCGAACGCGCGATCCTCGCCGCAGCGGCACCGCTGGCGCGGACCGTGCTCGACATCCCGCTTCCGACCGGCGCCGTGTTCGATGACATCCAGCGCCTCTCCACCAACCTGATCGCGATGGACCAGATCCTCCGCGACACCGCTCACAGCACGATCCGGCTCGTGATGGCGCCCGACCGGATGGTGATCGGAGAGGCGATGCGGACCTTCACCTACCTGAACCTGTACGGCTACCTGACTGACGCGGTCGTCGTCAACAAGGTCTTCCCGGAGGATGTCGGCGACTACTTCGCGCGCTGGCGCGGGCTTCAGGGCGAGCAGCTCGAGTTGGTGCGCTCGGCCTTCGAGCCGGTGCCGGTGCTGGAGGTGCCGTACTTCGACGCAGGAGGTGATCGGCCCGGAGATGCTGGCGACAGCTGGGCGAGATGCTGTTCGGTGCTGGATCCAGTACCCGCCCGCCCGGCACCGAAACCGACCCCGCCGCGATCCTCTACGACACGATCACCCAAGCGATCGAGAGCGACGAGCACGGCGCCACGCTGCGGCTGGCGATCCCGTTCACGAAGAAGGAGGAGATCGGGCTCAAGCAGGTCGGGCTCGAGCTGGTCGTCACCGCCGGCGCGCAGCGGCGCACGATCATGCTGCCGCCGACGCTGGCGGCGTATAAACCGGTGTCTGCGACCTACGTCGACGGAATCTTGGAGGTGGCTTTCAGTCGTGGTGAGTGATCAGAAGGCGGCACCCCACCGCGCGGGTGGGAGGTGCCACGCGCACGGCCGGACAGGTTGATCCGGACACGGTCGCGCAGCTGATCGAGCAGCTGCTGGCGTTGGTCCCGGCGGAGCTGCGCGTGCGGCTCACGGAAGCCGCGCGGCAGCTGCTCGAAGCGCTGCGGGCTGTGATCGACTGGTGCGTGGCGCGGCTCGAGCGGGGAGCCGGACCCGGCGCGGTCGAGGTGCGGGACATCCCGATCCTCTAAGGGGCGGGCTCGCCGCTGCTTCGCCCGCCGGCACCAGACCCCGGCGCGTCTCCCTATATTTGCCGCATGGCCGCGAACCCCACCTCGGTGCAGGATGTCGCAGATGGCCTGCGTGCCGTCGGCTATCTGCCCGGCACGTCGACGGCGCTCGTCTCATACCTGGCGACCCAGCTCGGCAAGCCGGTGCTGGTCGAAGGTCCGGCGGGCGTCGGCAAGACGGAGCTGGCCAAGGCGCTCTCCAAGTACCTGGACCGCGAACTCGTGCGGCTGCAGTGCTACGAAGGCCTCGACGAGGCCAAGGCGCTGTACGAGTGGAACTACCGCAAACAGCTGCTGCGGATCCAGACCGAGGCCGGTGACACCGGCTGGGACGAGGTGCAGGACGACATCTTCGGCGCCGACTTCCTGCTCGAGCGACCGTTGATGACCGCGATCTCCTCCAGTGAGCCGGTGGTGCTGCTGATCGACGAGATCGACAAGACCGACCAGGAGTTCGAGGCGATGCTGCTCGAGCTGCTGTCGGATTTCCAGATCACGATCCCGGAGCTGGGGCGGGTCGAGGCGCGTACGCATCCGGTCGTGCTGCTGACCTCCAACAACAGTCGCGAGCTGACTGAGGCGCTCAAGCGCCGGTGCCTGTACCTGTGGCTCGACTACCCCGATCTCGAGCACGAGCTCGAGATCGTGCGGATGCACTCCCCCGACCTGTCCGAAACGGTCGCGCGCAAGCTCGTCGAGGTCGTGCAGATGGTGCGCGAGCTCGATCTGAAGAAGCCTCCGAGCATCGCCGAGTCGATCGACTGGGCACGGGCGCTGCTGCTGCTCGGCGCGAGCGACATCGACCAAGACACCTTCCGCCAGACGATGAGCGTGATCGTCAAGCACCGCACCGACCTCGACACCGTCGCCGAGCGGGTCGGCGTCAAGCTCGAACCCGCGCCGGCGGGCTAGCGATCCGCGCCTCCGGGGTGGCTGAGGACAACGCGATGTCCGGCGACCAGATCGACTTCGATGGGCAGCTGGTCGCCTTCGCCGATGACCTCCGCTCATGAGGGCGTCGCGGTCGGCACCTCAGAGCTGCTCGACGCGTTCGAGGCGCTGAGGCTGGTCGACTGGTCCGAGCCGGCCGACTTCCGCGAGACGCTCGCGGCGACGATCGCCAAGTCCCCGGAGGACCGCCGCGTGTTCGAGCTCGTGTTCGACCGCTTCTTCTTCCGCGCCACGGAGATGCAGGCGGTGCGGCTGGACGTGTCCGAGCCGCAGACCCGTGTCGGCGGCGACGAGGTCGACCTCGACGAGCTGCGGCGTCAGATCGCGCAGGCGCTCGAGGACGGCTCGGAGTCGGATCTGCGCGACCTTGCGCGGCTGGCGATCGCGGCATTCGGCAAGGGTCAGGGCTCGGGTGTGCTGGGCGTCGACGTGCAGCGCATTCGGCGTGCGCTCGGTCTGCGCACCGAGCCGCAGCCGGATCTGCCCGCGGACGACCCTCGTCATGACGGCACCTCACGCGAGCAGCTGCGCCGGTTCGAGCAGGCGCTGAGGCGGGAGCTCGAACGCGGCCAGATCGAGCGCACGCAGACGCTGCCGCCGAAGCGACCGCTGACCGATCTCGATCGTTCGCTGCCGGGCGGCCCGGTCCAGGACCTGGCGGCGGTGCACAAGGTCGTCGCACAGCTGCGCCGCCGGCTCGCCTCACAGGGCCATGAGCTGCGCGGCCGCAACCGTCACGCCCACGTGGACGTGCGCGCGACGATGCGGGCCTCGCTCCAGACCGGCGGCGTCCCGGTGGAGCTCAAATACCGACCCAAGCGCCCGCGGCGGCCGGAGCTGTTCGTGCTCTGCGACGTCTCGACATCGGTTACGAGCGCCAGCACCTTCTTCCTCAGCGTCCTGCACGCCCTGCACGACGCCTTCCGCAAGCAGCGCTCGTTCGTGTTCATCGAGCGCATCTCAGAGGTCACCGAGGTCTTCCACCGTGAACGCGATTTCCGCGCGGCGGCAACTGCGATCGCGCGCGATGCCGGGGTGGCCGACGTCTCCGGCTACACCGACTACGGCCGCGTCTGGAGCGAGTTCCTGGCTGAGATCGAGGATGAGCTGCACCCCCGGGCGACCGTGATCGTGCTCGGCGATGCGCGCACCAACGGGCGCCCACCACGCGAGGATCTGTTCGCGGCGATCAGCGCAAGGGCGGGTCGCACGTTCTGGCTGAATCCCGAGCCGAAGCTCTACTGGAACTACGGAGACAGCGTGATCTCGGTCTACGAGCAGTTCTGCGAGGCGTTCGAGTGCTGGCGCACCGACCAGCTCGAGGAGTTCGTCAGGGTTCTATCGCGTGATTGACGTGCGACCGGCCTGCGGCCCGCTGATTTGATCGAGCTTGACGGGGTTTCCCGAACATTCGCGGGGCGGCGCGGCGGGGAGCCGACTCCGGCCCTGAAGGATCTGTCGCTGGGGGTCGCCGGCGACGAAATCGTGGCAGTGGTCGGGCCGAGCGGCTGCGGCAAGACCACGCTGCTCGAGCTGATCTGCGGGCTGCAACGACCTGACGCAGGGCTTGTTCAGAGCGCGCCCGCGGCGCTGATGCCCCAGCGCGACCTGTTGCTGCCGTGGCTTTCAGCGATCGACAACGCGTGCCTGGCATTGCGGGTCCATGGGGTCGCGCGCCCGCTGGCGCGCGACCAGGTGACGCCGTGGTTCGAGCGCTTCGGGCTGGCCGGGTTCGAGGATGCGAGACCGTATGAGCTGTCAGGCGGCATGCGCCAGCGGGTTGCGTTCCTGCGCACCGTGCTGGCGGGCAAGCCGGTGCTCGCGCTGGACGAGCCGTTCGCCGCGCTCGACGCGATCACACGCGCTGAGATGCAGAGCTGGCTGGCACGGATGCTGGAGGTTGAGCCACGGACGGTGGTGCTGGTGACGCACGATGTCGAGGAGGCGGTGCTGCTCGGGGACCGGGTCGTGGTGCTGTCGCCGCGTCCGGGTCGGGTCGTCGCGGACATCAGCATCGAGGGTCCCCGGCCGCGGACGCGCACTGACGCGAGCGTGGTCGAGTTGCGGGCACAGGCGCTGGCGGCGCTGGGGGTGGCGCCATGAGCCGTCGACGGGCGCTGAGCCGCATGAGTTGGCTGCTGCCTGTGGCTGCGGTGATCGTCGTATTGGGGATCTGGGAGCTCTACGTCGACGCCGCCGGGGTCGACTCACTGGTGCTGCCGGCTCCGCACGCCATCCTGCAGGCGCTGTACGACGATCGCGGGACGCTGTGGCACAACCTCAAGCCGACGGCGGCTGAGATCGTCCTGGGCATCCTGCTGGCGTCGCTAGCCGGCCTGCTGGCGGCGGTCGCGCTGCACCTCTCAACGCTCGCGCGAAAGACCCTCTACCCGCTGCTGGTCGCCTCCCAGGCGATCCCCTTCGTGACCCTGATCCCTGTGCTGATCGTCTGGCTCGGTTTCGGGCTGCTGCCGAAGCTGGTCGTGATCGCGCTGGTCTGCTTCTTCCCGATCCTGGTGACGACGCTGCGCGGACTCGAGAGCGTCGATCCCGATCTGATCAAGCTGATGCACACGTTCGACGCAGGCCGGCGCCAGACGTTCTGGCGCGTCGAACTGCCCAGCGCGCTGCCTGGTCTCTTCACCGGCGTCAAGCTCGCAGCCGTGTACGCGGTGATCGGAGCGGTGTTCGCCGAACAGTCCGGCTCGTCCTCCGGCCTTGGTTATCTGCTGGGCATCACCGTTGCCAACCTTGAGACAGCCGAGGCGTTTGCCACCGTGTTCGTACTCTCAGCAATGGCGATCCTGTTGTTCGCGTTGCTGACTCTGGCTGAGCGGCGGGCGCTGCCGTGGATACACCTGAGAGATACACAGCCCCGATGAGACTCCACCTCCCAGCTTCCCGCTCGCGGTTGCTCGTCGTTGCCGCGCTGGCGGCGGCGGCAGCCGCCGCGGTCGGCGGCTGCGGCGAGGTGACCAACACGATCTATCCGAGTCCGGGGACTGCCAACCAGGTAACGCTCGCGCTCGCTGGCCCACCCAACGCCTTCTACATCGGCATCTACGAGGCCGAGGCGCTCGGCTACTTCAAGCAGACCAACATCGACGTCCACATCGTCGTCCCCAAGCATGGGCAGAACTCAGTCGACCTGGTCCACTACGGCCACGCGCTGATCGGAGTCGCATCCGAGCCGACGATCTTCCTGCATCGCAACGCGCTGCAGCCGGTCGTCGGCGTCGCGGCTCTGGTCCACGGTCCACTCTCGGACATCACCGTGCCCGTGCCCAAGGCGGGCCCATCGGGTGGCCATGCGGTCACGACCGGTACGTCGACCACGACGACGCCCACGGCCACGACCGCAAGCGCAAGGACACACACTTCAACGACCGCGACGGGCACCGGGACCACGCAGGCGCAAACGACCACCACCTACACCGAGCAGGACTCGACACTGTGGCCGTCACAACTGCAGACACTGCTCAGCAAGCCCGGCCACCCCACCTACGACGGGATGGTGCTGCTCGTGCGCAAGCGCACGATCATCGAGCATGCCGGTCTCCCCCGCCGCTTCGTGCAGGCGGTGGCTCGCGGTTATCGAGCTGCGAAGGCGAACCCCGTGGGCGCGATCGCGAACCTCGTCAAGGAGGTGCCCGCGCTGGCTCCCCAGAAGGCGCTTCAGCTCTCAATCCTGGAAGCTGCGATGCCCTACTTCTTCCCGCCCGGGGCAAAGGTCTGGGGCTGGCAGCGCGAAGCCGAGTGGAACTCCTTCGGCACCTGGATGATGACTCACCACCTGATCAACAACCCCAATGCCATCACCGACGCGTCGACGAATGAGCTTCTGCAGGGCGAGGGCGTCTGAGCACGGCCGACGCCGCTAGGCCCCGACGATCGCGTTCACGCCGATGCCTCCCGACCGCAGCGCGTAGCTGGCCGCGAGCCCCTGCCAGCGGCCGAACCGCGCGAAGAAGTCGCGTACCTGCTGCTCGGTCGCACGCGCGTACGGGTCGCCGCCCGACAGCAACCGCCCGACGAGCTTGATCAGACCAAGGTCGCCCGCCGGGATCTGATCCAGACGCCCCTGCCCAATCAGCGCCAGGATCTCGATCGTCCAGCTGCCGATGCCGGGGATCGCTCTCAGGCGCCGCCAGCCGGCCGCCTGCTCCTCGTGGTCGCTCGAGCCGAGCTCGACCCGCCCGGATGCGACCTCGCGCGCAACCCTGACCAACGCCAGCGAGCGGGAGGCCGACAGGTCGAAGGACTCCAGGCGGGCAGGCGCCGCCCGCGCGAAGGCGAGTGAGCTCGGGGAGTCGCGCAGGCCGCTGGTTCTGTCGCGGCGCCCCAGCGCCGCCACCATCCGACGCTGGATCGCGGCGGCACGCTCGTATTCGATCAGCTGCTCCGTGATCGCCCAGGCCAGCGCCTCGAATGGCTCCGGCCGTCCGGCCGGGCGCAGGGCCGGGTTCGCACGCACGGCCGCCCCGATCAGCGGATCCGTGCGGAACTCGTCATGGAACTCGCGGAGATCGAGGTCGACGCCGAGCGCTCGGCGCATGCGCGCGATCGCCCGCTCACCGAGCTCGCGCTCTGACGCCCGAGCCCCGATCAGGACATTTCCTGAGCTGAGCTGTGCGACGCGCACGTGGATCGGCTGGTCGCGCTCATGCAGCAGCCGGTGTAGGACGCCGCCGCGGACCGGGCTGAGCCCGTCCATACCGCCGCGGCGCGTCAGCCGGAACGGCCACGGCGGTCGCACCTCGACACGAACCTCGAGCCGGTCCGCAGACGCAGGATCGACACGATCTGCAGCCTCAGCATCGACGCGGTCCGCAGCATCGACGCGAGCACCTGCGCTGAACTCGCCCGCGACGCTCAATTCGATTGCGAGGACAGCGGCCGAACGTGAACCACGAAGGTGCGCACGTGGCCAGGACGGGCGTAGCCACCGCGAGCCCCCACCGCCTGCTCGGCCCGACTCAGTGCATGGCGCCGCAGCAGCGCCAGCGTCGCGGCGCCGGCAACGAAGCCGGTCGCGACCGCAACGGCGGTCTGCACACTCGGTTGTGGCAGCCAGGCCGGCAGGCGCTCGCCGCCGAGTTCCGGCGATTGCCCAGGAAACGGCGCGTCGACCGCTTCGACGAGCTCGCCGTCGAGCACCTCAACCTCGTAGAGCTCATAGCCCTCGGTCTGCTCGTCTTGCGTCACCGTCCTGATGGTGACAGCGCGACCGGCGGTGTCAACGTTACGATGCCAACGCGCACATGCCACCGATTGACGTTTTCGCCAAGGCCCGCGAGTTCGAGCGGCTCGACCAGCTCCGAGCGGCGCGTGAGATCGATGCTCTCCCCTACTTCCGCGTGCTGGAGGGCCCGACGCTGCCCGCAGTCGAGATGGAGGGCAAGCGCCGGATCATGCTCGGCTCCAACAATTACCTGGGGCTGACCGGCGACGAGCGCGTCAAGCAGGGCGCGCGCGACGCGCTGGACCGCTACGGCACCGGCCTCACGGGCTCGCGCTTTTTGAACGGCACCATCGACCTGCACGTCGAACTCGAGCGCGAGCTCGCCGAGTGGATGGGAACTGACGACGCGCTCGTCTTCACGACCGGTCATCAGGCGAATCTCGGCGCCCTGGGCACGATCCTGGGTCCTCAGGACACGGTGATCGCCGACTCCGGTGATCACGCATCGATCCTCGACGGCTGCCTGCTGTCGCAGGCGAAGCTGCGACCCTTCCGGCACAACCGCCTGGATCTGCTCGAGAAGCGACTTCAGACGGCCCAGACCGACGGCGGCGGCATCCTGGTCGTGGTCGACGGCGTCTACTCGATGGAGGGCGACGTCGCCCCGCTGCCAGAGATCCTACGACTGTCCAAGCAGTACGGCGCCCGTCTGATGGTCGACGAGGCTCACGCCTTCGGCGTGCTCGGCGCGCGGGGCGCCGGCACCTGCGAGCTCTTCGGTATCGAGGACCAGGTCGATCTGCGGATGGCGACGTTCTCGAAGTCGCTCGCCTCATGCGGTGGTGTGATCGCCGGCTCCGCCGAGGTCATCGAGTACCTGCGGATCGCCGCGCGCCCCTTCATCTTCACAGCGTCCGCGGTTCCTGCCGCGGTCGGTGCGACCCTGGCCGCCGTCAGGGTCTGCCGCTCCGATGAGGGGCGGGAGCTGTTCGCGCAGGTGCTGGCGAACGCCGCCTACCTGCGACGCGGCCTCGGCGATCTTGGCTTCAAGCTTCTGCCGCCGGCCCACATGGCTGACGGCACTGAGATCATCACGCCGGTCGTGCCGGTCGTGGTCGGCGACGACTGGAAGGCCGTCTTCCTGTGGAAGGCGCTGTACGAGGCCGGCGTCTTTGTGAACCTCGCGATCCACCCGGCGGTGCCGCCGGCCGGAGCGCTGCTGCGCACGAGCGTGATGGCGACGCATGACCAGAGCGTGCTCGACGAGGCGATCGCGATTTTCGGCCAGGCGAAGCGCGCGTTCGAGGCCGAGCACGGCCCGCTCCCGTCCGGAGACTGAGGCGCCCGCCACATTGTCCACCAATTTGGTGGCAATTTTCCTGACGCGCCGGTCACAGAAAAAACACGCTCTAAGCACACGGATCGGGATTTGTGATCTTGCTGTTACGGGCGCCAGCGCGATAGCGTGGCATTAGATCGACGAGGCCAGACGACAGCGACGACGCGCTACTAGATGGAGCGACGGGGTCGAAGGCGGGAGCGCCGGGAACGCTGTTGGTCGTACGAGACACCACAGATTTGAGAAGCATCCGCTTGGATGACGTATGCCCGCGTCCTCCGATCGGCGACGGTCAACGCATACGCCTTTACAAGTACAAGACGGAGATGACGCTCGATGACGGAAACCCCAGAGATGCCGACTGAGCCCCAGCGCCTCCGCGCCCTGGAGCACGCCAACGCCATCCGTCTCGCCCGCGCCGAGCTGAAGCGACGGATCGCTGGTGGCGACACCTCCGCGGCCGACGTGATCCTCGAGTGTCCTGACGCTGTTCGCAAATGGACCGTCGGCGAGCTGCTGATGTCACAACGGCGTTGGGGCAGCACCCGCTGCCGCAAGTTCCTCGAGCGCAACGGCGTCAGCGAGATCAAGCCGATCGGCGCCCTCACCGAGCGCCAGCGGCGCCTGCTGGCTGAGCAGCTGAGTGGCTGTTGCGCCCCGGCCGCAGCCGAGCAGCGCGAGGCGCGCGAGCTCGCCTTGGTCTGAACCAGGTCGCGTTGCCGGTCGCCCGCCTTGCGACCGGCCTGCGCGTTGGTTCATTGCCGGAGTCTCAAGGTCGCGATCGTGCCGGCGACCCGCGCGGTCAGCGCGAAGGGCCGCTGATCGATCTGTCGAGCGGTGACGCGCATGATGTGATGGCCTGACGCCGTCAGGACCTGATCTCGCAGGCGATCGGTCTCGAATTGGCCGCGCCTGCCGTGCACGGCCCAGCCATCGAATTCGATCACGAGCTTGAGGTCGGGCCAGAACGCGTCGACGAGCTTGCCCCCGACCCAGACGTTCGTGACCGGCAGCGGCAGCTCAGCCGCCCGCAACAGCTTGAGCAGCCTGCGCTCGTAAATCGAGCGCGTGTCGTGGAGCGATTCCGATCGCTCGATCAGGGCACGCAGAGCTCCAACCCGCTTCGCATGCGGGTTGCGCTCGATCACGTCGCGGATCTGGGAGACCCGCAGCTGGTTCGTTCTCATCCCAGCCATGAGCGCCGCCTCGAGCTCAAGGTCGTCAAGCTCAGCGGCGAGTCGAAGCGCGGTCAGGGCCGGCGAGGTCACCGGAATTCCGTCGCACCAGCGGATGTCCTGACGCGTCACGGAGGCGGCCCGGGGCGCGCGAATGCCGGCCGGCGGTGTCGCCCGCCGCCCCACGATCAGGACATCGATCGGGTCGTCCTGCCCCAATTGCTGAGTCGTGTCCAGCATTCCCCAGAGCTGCGCGGCCGCACGCCCGGTCACGAGCGCATCACCGCGGAAGTACAGCGCCGCAGCCATCATCCGGCCGGCGACCCCCCGCTGGGGCCGGCCAACGAGGTACACGCTTGGAAGGACACGGTGCAGTCGGCCGTTGCGGACACGGCTCGCGCGAGCCGTGTGCCTGATGCCGGCCGCCCTCAGCTGGGCCAGATGCACGTGCCCGTGCTGTCGCTCCGCAAGACGCATCACCTCGAGGTCGCCCCTGCCCCGAACAGGCTCAAATCTGACAATCGACCCAGCCAAACGCGATTGGCTTAAAGAGTGGCGATTTTCAGGAGCGTTCCTGACAATCGGCGCGGGCCTGTCCGATCTGCATGATCGCTCCTGCTCGGCCGGGCTCGCGGAAGGGGTCTCGGTCGACTTGGGAGTCGTGGCGCTGGCCTCGGTCGTGGCGTCGGTCGTGGCCTCAGTCGTGGCCTCAGTCGTGGCCTCAGTCGTGGCCTCAGTCGTAGCCTCAGTCGTGGCCTCAGTCGTGGCCTCAGTCGTGGCCTCAGTCGTGGCCTCAGTCGTGGCCTCAGCCGTGGCCTCAGTCGTGGCCTCAGCCGTAGCCTCAGCCGTGGCCTCAGCCGTAGCCTCAGTCGTGGCCTCAGTCGTGGCCTCAGCCGTGGCCTCAGTCGTGGCCTCAGCCGTAGCCTCAGTCGTGGCCTCAGTCGTAGCCTCAGTCGTGGCCTCAGTCGTGGCCTCAGTCGTGGCCTCAGTCGTAGCCTCAGCCGTGGCCTCAGTCGTGGCCTCAGCCGCGGCGGTGCTCGCGGTCGTGGACATGACCACGACTGTGGCGCCCCAACCCGGCCAGGTCCAGGAATGTGACGGAATTGGCACATTCCGCGGCCCGCGGCCGATCGACGGCCAACCGACCACCCAGCCCCAGGCCGCCGGCACGCGTTTTGGACATTTGGATAGTGACCTGCGGCGGAACCTGAGCTAGCTTGGCCTTGTCGCGCCCGTGGCGCGATTGCATGCCCACGCCTCCGCCGCCGGGGCGCGAATAGGAAGGAACAATCAACGCATGACTCGGATTCGCCAGCAGAACGTCTTCGCAGCGCAGTGGACCCCGGACGGGGCGACCATGGGCGCTCCCGACCTGACGGTCGCCGACAACCAGATCTTCGGTGAGAACGTATTCAGCGCCGCGGTTCAGCGCCAGCGGCTTCCCAAGGACGTCTTCAAGGCGCTCTCACAGACCCTCGCCAAGGGCGAAGCGCTCGACACATCGCTGGCGGACTCCGTCGCGCTGGCCATGAAGGAGTGGGCGCTCGAGAATGGCGCGACTCACTACGCGCACGTCTTCCAGCCGCTCACCGGCCTGACGGCGGAGAAGCACGACAGCTTCTACGCCCCCACCGGCGAGGGCACCGCGATCGCGTCATTCTCCGGCAAGGAGCTGATCCAGGCCGAGCCGGACGCTTCGAGCTTCCCAACAGGCGGGATCCGCGCCACGTTTGAGGCGCGCGGGTATACGGCCTGGGACCCGACCAGCCCCGCCTTCATCCTCGAGAACCCCAACGGCGCGCTGCTCTGCATCCCAACCGCGTTCGTGTCCTGGACCGGCGAGGCGCTCGATCACAAGATCCCGCTGCTGCGGTCGATGGATGCAATGTCGAAGTCAGCAGTCCGGGCGCTGTCGCTGTTCGGCAAGGACGTCAGCCGCGTGTTCACCACCGTCGGCCCCGAGCAGGAGTACTTCCTGATTGACGAGCAGTACTACTTCGAGCGGCCCGATCTGGTGACCACCGGGCGCACGCTGTTCGGCGCCAAGCCGCCGAAGGGCCACGAGCTGGACGACCACTACTTCGGTTCGATCCCGGAGCGCGTGCTGGCCTACATGCTCGAGTGCGAGCAGGAGCTGGCCAAGCTGGGGATCCCGATCAAGACCCGCCACAACGAGGTCGCACCGGCCCAGTATGAGGTCGCTCCGATCTTCGAGAACTCCAACGTCGGTTCGGACCACCAGCAGCTGACCATGCAGGTGCTGCAGAACGTGGCGCGCCGATACGGCCTCGCCTGCCTGCTGCACGAGAAGCCGTTCGCAGGTGTGAACGGGTCCGGCAAGCACAACAACTGGTCGATGGGCACAGACGAGGGCGAGAATCTGCTCGACCCGGGTGACACCCCACACGAGAACCTGCAGTTCCTGTTCTTCTGCACCGCCGTGATCCAGGCGGTCAACAAGCACCAGGGACTGCTGCGGGCGTCGATCGCCTCCCCCGGCCAGGATCACCGCCTCGGTGCCAACGAGGCACCGCCGGCGATCATCTCGATCTTCCTGGGCAGCGAGCTCGAGAAGCTGTTCGAGGCGATCGAGTCGGGCACCGCCGGCCAGTCGACACCTGAGTCGTTCCTCGGCCTCGGCACGCCGGTGCTGCCGCCGCTGCCGCTGCACGGCGGCGATCGCAACCGCACCAGCCCGTTCGCGTTCACCGGCAACAAGTTCGAGTTCCGCGCGCTGGGCTCGAGCATGTCGCTCGGTCTGCCCAACACGGTGCTGAACACGATCGTCGCCGAGGCGGTCGACTACCTGTCAGAGGAGCTGGAGGATGCGCTGCAGGGAGGCGCATCGCTCGAGGACGCACTGCGGCCGATCATCCAGCGCAGCTACGCCGCGAACAAGCAGGTCGTGTTCGGTGGCGACGGCTACTCCGCGGAGTGGCACGCCGAGGCCGAGCGCCGAGGCCTGCTGAACGTGCCCTCGACGCCGGACGCACTGCCATATCTGGTCAGCGACGACACCGTCACCGCGTTCTCCAACTACGGAGTTCTGAGCGAGCGCGAGTTGCACGCTCGCTACGAGGTCTTCCTCGAGCAGTACATCGCCAAGCTCAACATCGAGGGCGAGACCGCCGCGTCGATCGCGCGCACGATGCTGCTGCCGGCCGCGGTCCGTTACAAGGCGGAGTTGCTCGGCTCCGAGGAGCCCGAGCTGGCGAATGAGGTCGGCGAGCTGATCTCCTCGTTCATCGATGCGATCCGTGAGCTCGAGAGCGCCAACCTCGACGAGAACCACCCGCACGACGCGGGCGTGCTCGCGTACGCGAAGTACATGCACGACACGGTGTTCACCGCGATGGGTGAGGTGCGCGAGGTCGCGGACACGCTCGAGAAAATGGTCGCAGACGATCTCTGGCCGCTGCCGAAGTACTCGGAGATCCTGTTCATCAAATAGCTCTCTGCGGGGGCCCTGGCGCCGCTTGCGCCGGGCCCCCAGCTTTCCGCGGTCAGATCCATCGCGCACGAGAGGGACCCGCGGCCGCGCGGCGAAGGTAGGCTGATCGCCAGACGTTCCTACCTCGCCGCAACTTGATGGAGATGCGCGGGTTTCGAATAACTGTGAGAGACGCGCCGTCAAGGTTGCGAGCGCGCGTGCGACGGACACTGGCAAGGTCGCCACGTGCTGGTAGCACCGTCGCATTTGCGGTCGCGATGCTGATGGCCGCCGTGCTCGGCCCGGCCGCGGCGATCGCGGTTGCTGATGATGGCGGCATCGGACTGGGCGGCACCGGCAGTGGGACCGCGGCTACGAACACGGTCACCAACCCGTGCAGCGGCTCGATCAAGACCACGCTCACGACCGTCGGGCTCGCCACGACCACGACCGTCCCAACGACGCAGACCGTCGTCAGCACTGAGACCGACGTCGAGACCACGACTGACCCGACCACCTCGATCGTCTCGACCACCACCACGACGACCCCTGTCACGACCACCGTTGCGACGAGCGCAACGGTCACGACGCCGGGGACGACCACCATCCAGGTCACGCCGGCATGCACGACCGCGGCGCCGCCGCCCTCGACGATCGCCGTCCCAAAGACCAACCCGTTCAAGGGCCGGGCGATGTGGATCTGGGAGCTGTCGCAGAGCAACGGCGGCAACGTCGCCGCGATCATCGCCAAGGCCAAGCTCTACGGAATCCGGGCTGTCTACATCAAGAGCAGCGACGGCACCGGGTTCTGGTCGCAATTCTCCAAGAAGCTGGTAACAGAGCTGCACGAGGCCGGCCTCAGGGTCTGCGCATGGCAGTACGTCTACGGGGTCTCGCCCGCCGCGGAGGCCAACCTCGGGGCGCGCGCCGTCAGGGACGGGGCCAACTGCCTCGTGATCGATGCTGAATCCCAGTACCAGGGCAAGTACGCGGCGGCGCAGACCTACATAACCCGGCTACGCCAGCTGATCGGCAAGCGCTTCCCGGTCGGGCTGGCCGGCTTCCCCTACGTGGGGTACCACCTGAGCTTCCCTTACTCCGTCTTTCTGGGCCCGAACGGCGCTCAGTACAACCTGCCACAGATGTACTGGGCCGACATCGGCACGACGGTTGCGACGGTGTTCGCAGTGACCTACGAGTACAACGAGATCTATCGCCGCCCGATCTTCCCGCTCGGCCAGCTGTGGGGCAGGCTCTCAGCGACCTCGATCGAGCAGTTCAACACGCTCGCCAAGCAGTACGGTGCCAGCGGTGTCAGCTGGTGGGATTGGCAATCGGCTCCGCTCTCCTACTTCAACGACATCACCAGGAGCGCACCGCTGCTCGTGTCTTACGTCGAGCGCACGCCGGCGAGCGTGTATCGAGGGAACAAGGGCGACCTCGTGATCTGGGCGCAGGAGCACCTCTACAGCGCCGGGTACAGGCTGGTGATCGACGGCGTCTTCGGCGCCAACACTCAGAAGGCGGTGAAGGCCTTCCAGACCAAGCACAGGATCGCAGCCACCGGCCTGATCAACGGCGCCACCTGGGACGCGCTCGACCGCTACACACCCGTGTCCGTCAAATGGACCCAGCGCAAGGGCGTCACCAGAGCAACGATCGCCCGCGCCGGCAAGGCCCAAGGACATGGCTCGGCAGCGCCGCTGATCGAGTCGGTGCCGACGTGGACACGCGAGCTCAGGTCACGCAACGAGCTTCACGGCGACCCGGGTGAGGGTCGGCCCGCCAACGCCAGGCGCTGATTGCTGTAGGCGGCCTGCCCGGTGAGCTCGGGCCCAAACCAGTAGGGCGCGATGAACGATTCGGCGCCCCATGGATCCTTGAACTCCACCTCGGCCACGATCAGGCCGCTCAGCGCGCCCTCATAGACGTCGAGCTCGATCAGGTGGCCGTCATCAGCTCGCAGTCCGCGCCGTTGCTTCTCGACCCGCCGGCCCTCGGTCGCGGGCCAGAGCGCGTCGAACTGATCGTCGCTCAGCTCGATCTCGTGCTCGCTGCGGACCAGCCCCTGGCCCGACTTCACCGTCAGGGTGCAACGCCCGTCGCGCCTGCGCACGCGTGTCTCCGCTCCGTCGAGCCCGATCGTCAGATAGCCCTGCTCGATCCGCTGCGCCGGCGCCGTCAGCGCCTCCGCGGGCGCCGCCGCAACCAGCCACTTGCGTTCGACCTCGACGCCGGGCACGCTCACTCGCCTCGTATCACGGAGCCGTCGGCGATGTGCATGCCGTCCGCCGGCGCCTCCAGCGTGACCGCCCCGCGGACGACGACGCCGGACCCGAAGCTGACGTCACCGATGACCTCCAACCGCTTGGCCTCACGCAATGACGGCGGTCCTGCGGGAAACCGCTGATCGAAGGCGTCGATCATCGCGTAGTACCGCTTGTCGAGCGCGACCAACGGTTGCGCCCCGCCCAGACCCTCCCAGGGTTCGACGCCGCAGTCGTCGTCAAGCGTGAACACGTCAGAACGCAGCAGCAGCAGATCGTCGGTGGTCTTGACCGGCACGAACCGCGTGCGCGGCACCTGCAGCAGGCGCGCCCCCGGGAAGCTGCCGATCGCCGCGCCCATCGCACTCTCCAACTGGACCACCGGCGTCGAATCGGGATCGCGGGGATCGACGGTCTTGCGGTTGACGATCACCGGCAGCTCCAGCGAGCCGTCATTCGCAAACCGATCCTTCAGCGCGTTCAGATCGATCCACAGCGAGTTCGTGTTGTAGTAGCGCCAGCGACGGTAGTCGCGGAACGAATCGGCGTCCTCCGGCGGTGTCTGAGCGGTCTCGCGCAGGATCAGCTGGCCGTCGCTCACCCGCCTGGCGATGTGCCCGCCCTTGCGGTCCGCGGCCGTCCCCACGACGACCTCCATCAGGAACGGGATCTGTTCGCGCTCGAGATGCCCGACGATGCGCGGATCCACGACCGCCGCCAGGTTGTCCGAGTTGGAGACCATCACGTGGCGGAAACCCTGCTCAAGCAGCGCGTCGAGCATCCCCGAGCCGACGAGCGCGGCGTACACGTCACCGTGCCCGGGTGGACACCACTCGAGCTCCGGTGCTGCCGGCCAGCGGGCCGGCAGCATGGTCCCAGCATCGAGCTTCGGCACCATGCTCTGGAGGAAGTCAGCCGGCAGGCCCGGGCTCGCGAGCTCCGGAAACTCCGCGAGCGCCGCCAGCGTCGGCTCGCGGGTGGCCTCGCTGTTCATCAGGATCAGCGGCAGCCGCACGCCGTGGCGGTGGCGCAGCGCCAGTGTCTGGCCGGCGATGATCTGCAGGAACGAGCGCCCCTCGCGGGCCTCGAGCAGCGACTTGGGCTGTTTGAGGCCCATCGAGGTCGCAAGGCCGCCGTTGAGCTTCAGCACGGCGAGACGCTCGAGCGCCGGCCCCGCCTCGACCTCGGGTAACCGCTCGAGCTCGGGCACGTCGGCGGCGGGCTCGAGCTCGGAGCTCGGAATCAGCGTCGCCGCGCCGCTGCGGACGCGCTCGATCGCCGATCGGAAGGCTCGGATCGAGGCATCGCTCTGGCCGGCCTCGCGCATCTTCTCGGCGGCCGCGTCGGCGGCCTCATCACTCATCTGAAAGCCCCCTTTCCAGCTCATTGAGCCAGGTCGTGGCGTTGCCGTCACTCGGTGCGCGCCAGTCTCCACGCGGCGACAGTGACCCACCGGAGCCGACCTTGGGTCCATTTGGCAGCGCCGAGCGCTTGAACTGGCTGGTCTGGAAGAAGCGACGCAGGAACACCCGCAGCCATGTCTCGATCTCCTCGAGGCTGTACTGGTTGCGGCGTTCCGGCGGGACCAGGTCGGGCCAGACGCCTCGCTCGCGATCGCCCCAGGCCTGGTGTGCCAGCCAGGCGACCTTGCTCGGCCGATTTCCGAAACGCAGCACGTGGTACAGGAAGAAGTCCTGCAGCTCGTACGGGCCCACGGTCTGCTCGCTGCGCTGCTGGGGAGTCTCGTCAGTGGCCGGGATCAGCTCGGGCGAGATCTCGGTATCGACGATCGTGGTGAGGATGCGGCCGGCCGCTTCGCTGAACTGATCGGTGTCGACCGCCCAGCGCAACATGAACTGCACCAGTGTCTTGGGCACCGACGCATTGACGTTGTAGTGGGACATCTGGTCCCCCACGCCGTAGGTGCTCCAGCCGAGCGCCAGCTCGCTGAGGTCTCCCGTACCCAGCACCAGCGCGTTGTGGAAGTTCGCGAGCCGGAACAGGTGCGAGCTGCGTTCGCCGGCCTGAACGTTCTCATAGGTGATGTCGTAGACCGGCTCGCCCGTTGCAGCCGGGTGCCCGAGCGACTCCAGCATGTGCTGGGATGCGGAACGGATGTCGAGCTCGTTGGCGCTGACGCCGAGCGCAGCCATCAGCTCGCGGGCGCTCTGCAGGGTGCGTTCGCTGGTGCCGAAGCCCGGCATCGTGTAGGCGAGCACGTTCGTGCGGGGAAGTTGGAGCCGGTCCAGCGCGCGGGCCGCAACGATCAGCGCATGGGTCGAGTCGAGCCCACCGGAGATGCCGATCACAAGCTTCTCGATGCCTGTCGCCTCCATCCGGGTCTGGAGGCCGGCCACCTGGATCCGGTAGACCTCGTCGCAGCGCTCGTTGCGGGACCGTCGATCGGCCGGGACGTAGGGGAAGCGCGGGATCGTGCGCTGCAGCGGAGCGGCACGTGTGACTGCGGCTGATGGTGCCAGCAGGCTGAAGCCGATCCGGCGCATCCGCACCAGCCGCTCACGGTGATCGTGGATCGAATCACCCCACGAGCTGGTCTCGGTGCGGTCCGCGACGAGTCGATCGAGGTCGACGTCGGCGGTTATCAGGCCGTCCTCAAGCGGGTAACGCTCGGACTCGGCCAGCCGGTCGCCGTTCTCGTAGATCAGCGCCTGGCCGTCCCAGGCGAGGTCCGTGGTCGACTCGCCCGGGCCGGCCGCGGTGTAGATGTAGGCCCCGAGCGTGCGCGCCGAGTGGCCGGCGCAGAGCGTGCGGCGGTAATCGGCCTTGCCGACCAGGATGTTGCTGGCGGACAGGTTGGCCATCACGGTCGCACCGGCGAGGGCGCCGTACGTGCTCGGCGGGATCGCCGCCCAGACGTCCTCACAGATCTCGACGTGGATCGTCAGGTTGGGCAGATCGACAGCGGTGAACAGCAGGTCACTGCCGAACGGGACCGCGGTCCCGTTGATCTCGACGTGTGGGCTGACGACGTCCCGGGCTGCGCGGAACTGGCGCTTCTCGTAGAACTCGCGGTACTCGGGCAGGTAACTCTTGGGTACGGCGCCCAGCACCCGACCGCGATGGATCACGACGGCGGCGTTGAACAGGCCCTGCTCGGCGCGCAGCGGCGCGCCGACGATCGTCAGCGGCGCCAGCTCCGCCGTCGCGACGCGGACGCGCTCGATCGCATCCAGCGTCGCCTCGAGCAGCGCGTCCTGACGGAAGAGGTCCTCGCTGGTGTAGGCGGCGATCCCGAGCTCTGGGAACACCGCCAGTGCCGACTGTTGCTCGTCGGCCCGTTGGGCCAGTGCAATCGTGCGCTCGGCGTTGAAGGCCGGATCTCCGATCCGAACCCGGGGAACCGCTGCCGCGACGCGCACGTAACCGTGGCGGTAGAGCGATTGCAGCGGCAGTTGCCTGATATCCCGGCCTGAGGGCATATTGGGGAGTATTGCGGAGTGTTGGCGGTACGGCGGGCCAGCGCTTGCGGCCAACCCCGCGTGTAATTCGACCAGGAATGCGAGGCTTGGACCCACTGGTGAAGCCGATCAGGATCGTGATCGCGGACGATCATGCGATCGTCCGGCGTGGCCTGCACCAGCTGCTTGAAGGCGAGGACGGCTTCGATGTCGTCGCTGAGGCGGAGACCGTCGAGGCCGCGCGTCGATACCTGCGCGGCCACCACCCTGACGTGCTCGTGCTGGACCTGAACATGCCCGGAGAGCCGAGCGTCGAAGCGATCCCGAAGCTCCACGCGGAGTTCCCTGACACGCAGATCGTCGTGCTGACGATGCAGAACGAGCCGGCCTACGCGCGCAGCGCGCTGAGCTCGGGGGTGCTGGTGCGGTACGCGCTCGATCGCAAGCTGGTCAGCTGACGCTTATTCACGAGCTGGGCGACCGCTCGAGCGGTCAACTGCTCCGGTGGCCGTGCTCAGACCCCGGCGGCCGCGGCAGCCGCGGCGACCCGCATCGCCGCGGCCTCAGCCCTTGCCGTGCGCCGTGCGAAGTAGGAGTTGACCATCGCGAGCGCGACGCCGAACACGAAGATCATCGTGCCCATCACGAAGACCTGTGGGGGGATGCCGACCTTGACCGAACCGTAGACCCACAGCGGGAACGTGAGCGTCTGGCCGGCGACGAACTCAGTGATGATGAAGTCATCGATCGACATCGCGAAGCAGAGCATCGCCGCAGCCAGGATGCCGGGCAGGATCAGTGGGAGCATGACCTTCTGAAAGGTGGTCCAGGGTCCGGCGCCGAGGTCCGCCGCCGCGCGCTCGATCGAACGATCGAGCCCGGCGATGCGAGCGCGCACGACAATGATCACGAACGCGACATTGAAGGCCACGTGGGCGATGATGATGGTGACCAGGCCGCGGTCGATGTTGAGCGTCAGGAACAGCGCCAGGAGGGACGCGCCGACGACGACCGACGGCGCCGCGATGTCGACGAAGACGGTCGACTCGATCGCGGTGCGGCCGAGGAACCGGTGACGCGCCAGCGCCAGCGCCATCGGCACGCCGATCAGCGTCGCGATCGTGGTCGAGGCGCAGGCGACGATCAGCGAGTTCACCAGTGCGTGCGTGAGGTCGGAGATCTGGAACGCGTGCCGGTACCAATAGGTCGTGAACCCATACCAATGGAAGGTTTCGCGCTGATTCGGCGACTTGTTGAAGCTGTAGACGATCATCACCAGGATCGGGACGATCGTCCAGAAGATCACCAGGCCAGTCCAGATCGGCAGGATGTAATAGCTCGGCCCGTGGCGTTCACGGTGTCGATTGACCTTCCTGACCGGCGGCTCGCCCTCAGGCTCGGGCTCCGGTGGCTCCAGGAACTCCGGGGGCGGTGCGAGCGGCCGGCTCACGTGACCGCCTCCTCAACCGCATCGGTGCCGAACGTCCGCGCGTACAGCCAGATGATCACGAGTAGCACGATCATCAGCATCGACGACAGCGCGGCCGCCGTCGGGTAGTCCAGATCCTGGAGGTACGCGGTCTGGATCACGTTGCCGATCATCGTCGTGCCGGGGCCACCGAGGATTGATGCGGCGACGTAGTCACCGACATTGGTCACGAACACGAGCAGGAAGCCGGCGAAGATACCGGCCGAGCTGAGCGGGAGCACAATCCGCATGAACGTCCCCGCGGGGTTCGCGTAGAGATCGCCGGCCGCACGGATCACGCGCCGGTCGATCTTCTCGAGCGCCACGTACACCGGCAGCACCATGTAGGGGATCGCGTCGTATGTGAGGCCGGTGATCACCGCCAGCGGCGTCGACAGCACACGGGCACTCTGCGGCAGGATCCCGATGTCCTTGAGCGTGCCGAGGATCGCTCCCTGGTCCGCGAGCAGGAAGTTCCAGGACAGCATGCGGATCACGTACGAGACCAGGAAGGGCAGCAAAATTATGAACAGCAGGGTCGACTTGTGGCGGCCGCCGCGGAAGGCGATGAAGTACGCCATCGGATAGCCGATTACCAGCGCCGCGATGGTCGAGATCGCGCCGTACTCGAACGAACGCAGGAACTGGGTGTGGTAGGACTGCAGTCCCTCCCAGAACGTCGCAAAATGCCATGTCAGGCTGAAGCCGGTCTCCGGGTTGCCGGTCATCAGCGAGACCGACAGCACGGAGATCATCGGGATCGCGAAGAAGACCGCAAGCCAGAACGCCGCCGGCAGACCCAGGATGTAGGGGACGAGTCGCTGTCTCCAGGTCACCACGCGAGGGCTCCGTCCTCAGGACTGGATGATCGGATTGAAGACGTTGTTCCAGGCGTTGAAGTCGTCGTAGTCCTTGTAGGCGTAGTACTGCCTCGCCTGCGCCTGCATCGCCTTGGTGGGGAAGACGAGCGGGCTGTTGCCGACCGTAGGATCCGACTTCTGGAGGATCGGCTGCGTGTTGCCGACGGGCGTGACGTAGTTGACCCAGTCCGCCACCATCGCCCCGATCCTGGGCTTGTAGTAGAAGTTCATCCAGGCCATCGCGTCGACCGGATTCTGCGCGTGCAGAGGGATCATCATCACGTCGGTCCAGACCATCATCCCCTCTTTGGGAACGACGAACTTGAGGTGCGGGTAGCCGCTGTTGTTGGCCTGGAAGATATCCCCGGACCAGGCCTGCGTGATCCAGATGTCACCGCTCTCAAGCGCCTTGATGTAGCTCTGGTCGTAGTACTGGCGGACGATGCCTGCGTCGCGCTGCTTCTGCAGCAGCGCCGCGGCCTTCTTCCAGTCCGCCTGGGTCGAGGTCTCCGGGTCGACGCCGATCGCCAGCAGGCCCGCTGAGCCGAGCTCGGTGTTGTCGCTCATCATCCCGACGTGGCCCTTGAAGGCCGGGTCCCACAGATCGTGGTAGCTGTTGATCTCGCGCTTGATCCTGGTCGGGTCGTAGGCGATCCCGGTGAAGCCCGACTGCCACGGGATCGTGAACTCGTTGCCCGGATCGACGGTCGGGTTGCGCGCCAGCGACGTCGCGTTGATGAAGAAGTTGGGAATCAGGCCGTGCTCGAGCGGCGTCGCCCACCTGTTGATCCGGAACAGCTCGATCGTCGTCCAGTCGTTGTTCGTCATCACGATGATGTCGTAGCCGATCGACTTGCCGGCCCGCAGCGTCGGCGCGATCTGGGCGTAGAACGGCGCGTTGTCCTGGATCACCTCGAAGTAGTTGACCTTGATCCCGGTCTTGGCGGTGAAGGCTCGAGCGACGGGTGCTTGCCGTGGTCGGTGTCGATGTACAGGGGCCAGTTGGCGAAGTCGAGTACCCCGTGCTGCTTCTGGCGTGACCACCACGCGGTCCAGTCGAAGCTCGGCGCACTGCCCGTCGCCTCCGTGCCCTTGATTCCGCAGGCCGAGAGGAAAGCGCTCATCGCAAGCGCGCCAGCGCCCAAGCCGGCGCCGCGCAGGAGTCTGCGGCGGGTGTGGCGGTGCTCGCGTCAGGCCCCGCAGCAACGCGGGATCGATCGGCGCGCTGCTCGCGTTCCGGCTCGCGGCTGCCTGGGTCTGTCCGTCCGCCATGTCCATCCGGTCTCCTCGGCCTAGACGACGAAGGTGTGTTCGGGCAGCCAGGTCAGGCGTACCTGCTCGCCAAGCGTCGGGACATACCCGCTGCCAAGGTTCTGGACGTAGGCAACCAGCTGGCCGCCGGCCGGGCTCTCCACCGTGTACTGATGGCTGACACCGACGAAGGTCGCGAGCACAACCGTGCCGACGAGCGCATTGTGGCCGTCGGGTATCGCCGCCGAGCCGGGGGCGGATCATGAGCTTCTCAGGCCGCACGCCGACCTCGACGTCGGTGGCGGAGCCCTGAATGCGGTCCGGGTCAACCCTGACCTAGTGCCCGCTGGCGAGCATGATCTCGGCCGGCGTCCCGGCGCGGCCGCGCGACTTGACAGTGCCGGCAAGGAGGTTGGAGGCACCCAGGAAGCCCGCGACGAACGCAGTGCTCGGGTTCTCGTAGACGTCCGTCGGCGTGCCCAGCTGTTCGATCCTTCCGTTGTTCATCACGGCCAGGCGATCGGACATGACCATCGCCTCCTCCTGGTCGTGGGTCACGTAGATGAACGTGATCCCGACATCCCGCTGGATCCGCTTGAGCTCGGTCTGCATCGCCTTGCGCAACTTCAGATCCAGCGCTCCGAGCGGCTCGTCGAGCAGCAGCACCCGTGGCCGGTTGACGAGTGCGCGCGCCAGCGCGATGCGTTGCTGCTGGCCGCCGGAGAGCTGGGCGATCTTGCGATGCTCGTAGGCCGGGAAGGTCGACCAGTCTGAGCGCATCGGTCACGCGCTGCTCGATCTCAGCCTTCGGCAGGCGCTTGCGCTTGAGCCCGAATGCGATGTTCTCGTATATGTTGAGATGCGGGAAAAGCGCGTAGGACTGAAATACCGTGTTGACGTCCCGCTTGTAGGGCGGGACGCGGCTCACGTCCCGGTCGCCGAGGTAGACCTGGCCCTCAGTCGGCGTCTCGAAGCCGCCGATCATCTGCAGCGTCGTGGTCTTCCCGCAGCCGGAGGGCCCGAGCAGGCTGAAGAACTCACCGTGGTTGATATCCAGCGTCAGATCGTCGACGGCGACGGTGTCTCCGAACATCTTGACCACGTTCCGCAGAGCCACATCTGCGGCAGCGGTCCCTTGCTCGCCTTCCTGCAGTGTTCCCTCCCTCACCGTCGGCAACATCGGGCAGAGCCTAATGCAGCGTCGAGCCTAGCGGACGCTCCGCCAGGAACAACATGCGAGGTTGTCGGTTGGACATTCGGACACATGCAGGGGCCGCTCGACGTCGGTGGTCAGCGGACCACCGACGGAACCGTCAGCCTTTCTGATCGCCGAACTTATGCTCGATCACCGCGATCGGGGTCAGCGACCCCTCGTAGTCGTCGCGGCCGAGGCGGTGCCGGAACACCCAGTAGCTCCAGGACTGGTAGACCAGCACGATCGGCACGAAGATGACCGCCACCACCGTCATCACGACCAGTGCGTAGTGGCTGGAGGAGGCGGTGACCAGTGTCAGGTCGTAGGCGTGATTTGTTGTTGACGGAAGCGCGTTGGGGAACAGGGCGACGGCGAGCGTCCCGGTGAACAGCACGATCGTGGCCGCGGTGAATACGAATCCGACGCCGCCACGGCCCCGCCGGACCTGCGCCGTCGCGACGAGCGCCGCGACGATCGTGAGCGCACCGACGACGACCACGGCGACATTCCACGACTGGCCCGACATCGTCCAGACGAGGAACCCGGCCGCGATCATCGCCGCCACCGGGGTGAGACGTGCTGCGGTGGCGGCAGCTCGTTCCTGCAGCTCGCCCCTGACCCGCAGCGACAAAAAGCCGGCGCCGTGCGCTGTGAAGAGCACGAGCGTGGCAACGCCGCCCAGCAGCGCGTAGGGGTGCAGCAGGTCGAGCAGCGAGGCGTGCACGACGTGCTGCGGGCCCATCGGCACCCCGTGGACGAAGTTGGCCCAGGCGACTCCGAACAGCAACGCAGCGGCGGCGCTTGAGAGCGCCAGGGCCCACTCCCACGCGGAACGCCACGCGGGTGAGTCGACCTTGCCCCAGAACTCGAAGGAGACACCGCGCACGATCAGCGCCGCCAGCACCAGGAACAGGGCCAGATAGAGCCCGGAGAAGGCACTCGCGTACCACTCCGGGAAGGCCGCGAAGGTCGCGCCTCCGGCGACGATCAGCCAGACCTCGTTGCCGTCCCAGACCGGTCCGATCGTGTGGATGGTCATGCGGGTCTCGACCATGTCCCGGGGAAGCAGCTTGACCAGCACACCCACGCCGAAGTCAAAGCCCTCGAGCACGAAGAACCCGGCCCAGAGGACGCCGATCAGAACGAACCAGAGGGTCTGGAGGAAACTTGGATCGCTGTGCATTGCTCGAGCGGGCTTTCAGTAGGCGAGGATGAGGTTCGCCGAGCCGCCCGCGTCCGGCGGCTGAGGGTCGTGATCGTCGGGTCCTTCCTTGGCCTCGCGCCACATCAGCCAGCCGCCGATCGCGATCAGCGCGCTGTAGATCACGATGTACCCGGCCAGCGTGATGATCACATCGGTGCTCGACACGTTCGGGGAGTTGGACTGCGAGGTCTTCAGCAGCCCGAACACGACCCAGGGCTGGCGGCCGACCTCCGTGAAGATCCAGCCGCACCAGTTCGCGAGGATCGGCAGGACCAGGCCAGACAGTGCCAGGCGCTGGAACCAGGGTGATTTCTCGAGCCGCCCCTTGCGCGCGAGCAGGATGCCGATCAACGCGACCAGCATCATCACCATGCCGGCGCCGATCATCAGCCGGAACGTCCAGTACAGGAGACCCACGGGCGGGACATAGTTACCAGGCCCATACTGCGCGCGCTCCTGCGCCTGGATCTGGTCGATGCCCTTGATGTCGCCGTTCCAGCTGAGGTCCTCGATCAGGCTCAGCAGATGCGGGATCCGGATCGATCTGAGGTCACTGGGACAGGGATTCGTGTGGAAACCGGCCACCGAGAAGATCGAGAAGCTCTGGCCGTGGCCCGAGTTGCAGACGGCCTCGGCGGCGGCCATCTTCATCGGCTGCTGGCTCACCATCACGCGGCCCTGGGTGTCACCGAGGGTCATCGTTGCCAGCACCGCCACGAGCGTGAACGGCAGCGCCATCCGCATCGACCGTGAGACGACATCGCTCTGCTTGCCGCGCAGCGTCAGGAAGCCGCAAACGGCGACGACGAGCATGCCTCCGGTGGTGAAGGCGCCCAGGACCGTGTGCGGGAACGCGACCAGCACCGTGCTGTTGAACAGCACCGAGAAGATGTTCGTCAGCTGGGCCTTGCCGGTGGCGTGGTCGATCGTGTAGCCGACCGGGTGCTGCATCCATGAGTTGGCGACCAGGATGAAGTAGGCCGACATGATCGTGCCGAAGGCGACGAGCCAGATCGTCGCCAGGTGGACGCGCCTGGGCAGGCGGCCCCAGCCGAAGATCCAGAGGCCGACGAACGTCGACTCGAGGAAGAACGCGATCAGGCCCTCCATCGCCAGCGGCGCCCCGAAGATGTCGCCGACGTAGCGCGAGTACAGCGACCAGTTCATCCCGAACTGAAACTCCTGGACGAGTCCTGTGACCACGCCGATCGCCATCGAGATCAGCAGGAACTTCCCCCAGAACTTCGTGGCGCGCAGCCAGAGCTCGTCGCCGGAGCGGTGATATCGCGTCTGGCAGATCGCGACGAACAGCGCCAGGCCGATCGACATCGGCACGAAGATGAAGTGGAACAGCGTCGTGACCGCGAACTGCAGCCGGGCGAAGTCGAGCGCGTTCATGGGCCGATGCTATTTCTCACCTTGGCGCGGCGGCGATCGGGTTAACCGTGGTCACGCAGTTGTACCACCGGCGCCCCGATGCGACTCTTCACCGTGCCGGTCGCGGCTGACCACCCGCGGCCGCCGGCTCAGTTTGGATAGCTTCTCCTTGGGCCCTTCAATATCCGAGCACCGAACTTCCTAGGAGCAACTGTGATTCTGATCGCCTATGACGGCTCTGAAGACGCCAAGGCCGCGATTGAGCAGGCCGCCAAGCTGTTCCATGGCCAGTCGGCAACGGTCCTGAACGTGTGGCAGCGTTTCATCGACACGATGGCTCGTGTCGGTAGCGGGATGGGGATGGTCGTCGACTACGACGGGATCGACGAGGAGTCTCAGACGAGCGCCCGTGACCGCGCTGAAGAGGGCGCCAAGATCGCCTCGGAGGCCGGGCTCGAAGCGGTCGGGGCGATCGCCGTGGTGGATACCACGATCCCCGACGCGATCCTCAACGAGGCGGCGACGATCGGCGCGGACGCCGTGGTCTGCGGCAGCCGCGGTTACAGCGGGATCAAGTCACTGATGCTCGGCAGCGTCTCAACCCACATCCTCCAGCACGCTGACGTGCCGGTGGTTGTGGTGCCGTCGCCGGAGGTGGCCAAGGCGCGGGCGGAGCATCGCCAGAGCCTCAGGTAGGAGACGCGCGCCGTTGCCTGATCATCGCAGCGAGCCGCAGCCGGCCGTATTCGGCGGCTGTGATCCCCAGGCCGGCAACGATCGCGCCCGCCCGCCGGAGCCCGTCCCGGTCTCCACGGACTGCCTCGCTCAGGCCACGCAGAACGCCCAAGGGCAGGGTGCGCATGACGTACGTCCGTTCGGACGCGAGCCCATCCTGGATACCGACGAGCGTGGCCACCAGCGCCTTTCCGCCGGCCTCGAGTCTGCAGCGACTGACGAAGTAGGCCCACCGCGCCCGCTCGGGCGTGACCGTGTGCAGCACTGCCGCCTGCTCCGAGAAGACCCAGTAGCCGCCGTCGTATGCTCTCGCCGCTCGGATCGCGAACTCGGTTTCGTCCGCCGTGCCGGCCGCACCGCTCCCACGTCCAAGGGCAGCAGCCCAGGATCCGACGCGATCGGCGACCTCGGCCCGAACCGACATGTTGGCTCCGATCGGATTTCGGATGCGATTCCCATCCATCGGCAGGCCCAGATACGAGCATCCCACGACCCATAGGAACTCCTCCGGGAACCAGGCCGGCCTCGGGGTCTGCCAGAGCGGCATGGTCGGACCGCCAACGCCCAGGACGTTCGGGTCCGCATATGCATTGTGGTGACCCTCGAGCCAACTGGGACTGGCCACAGCGTCGTCGTCCAGGAATGCCAGGTACCGCCCGCACGCAAGCTTCGAACCTGTCATGCGACCACCGGAGAGGCCTCTCACCTCGTCGTTCATGACCACACGGACGCCGCTGAAGGTGGCCTCCGCGCGCGCCTTCAACTCGTCGTTGCCGTCGACCACGAGGATCACCTCGAGCGGCTGCCGCGTCTGGCCGGCGACGGACTCTATGCACGCGATCAGCTCGTCCCAGCGATCGAAGGTGTACGCGCAGACAATGACTGAGAAGCCGTCCTCTCGGACTGCCATTTCCGACCCGCCGTTTTCAGAGCTCACGCAGCCAGCGTAGCGATGGTCGTGGCCGCCTAGGTGGGCGCGGCAGGCGACACGAGCGCATTGACACCCTCGAATGTCCGTGACCAGGTGAGCTGCTCCGCACGACGCCGTCCCAGCGTTCCCCACCGGGTTCGAACCTCCGGATCATGAAGCAGCGCTCTGAGCATGCCTGTCAGTCCCGACTGCTGCTCGAAGTACTGCACCGACCCCTCGCCAAGCTGAGGTATCCCCCCACGCCGCGCGGCCACAGTTGCCAATCCGGATGCCATGCCCTCGAGCAACACGAGCGGGCACGGATCCTCGAATTGGGATGGCACGACCAGGATGTCATGCTCGCGATACACGTTCGGCATCTCCGCGTTGGGCCGGAACGGAGCGAATGTCACCTTGCCGGAGAACTCGGCCGTCCGCCCCCTGAGAGTCTGCTCGAACTTCGATGCACGGGCCACATCGGGGTTGGAGATACCCACGAACGTGGCCCGGAAGTCGACTCCTTCCGCATGCAGCTCGCAGAGTGCCGCCGCCAGCACCTGTGGTCCTTTGATTCTCATCATCCTGCCGACGAACAGGATCGACGGAACTCGTGATGCATCGGTATCCCGTGGTGTGAAGCGATCGGCATCCACGCCATTGAGCACCGTCACAAGCCGGCTGTCGACGCTCGGCGAACGCGCAGCTCGCCGTACCGAATCTCGAATCCAATCGCTGACGCAGATCACCTTGTCCGCCAGCGAGATGAACCGGCGAACCTCACGCGGCGAGTACGCCGGGGAGAGCTTGTTGTGCATCCAGAGGAAGAGCCTCCGGTCGGGGCAGATGCGGTGCAGCGTCTCCAGGCCGGCCGCGCCGAGGTAACCGTCGTGCACGATGATCGGCCCCTCTGAATCGAGCACCGCCTCACCAATCGAGCGATACATGCGCTCGACGTTGTTTCGGTTGAGACCGGCCCAGCCCCGGAAGGAGTCCGCGAACCGCTCACGCAACAGCAGGCCCTCGTGGTCGAGGTACCTGGAGAACTCCACGGGCAGGATCTCCGCCTGTGGGAAATGCACGTCGCGGTTATCTGACGACGCGACCGCCGATCTCACGCCGTTATCGGCGGCCACGCGGGTCACCTCGCGAATCACGTTGTTGACGGCGCTGCTGTCACCCGTCAGCGGCTGTGTGACGTGAACCCACAAAACGATAGATCCGGATGGGGCGATCAGATCGGCCGGCGTTGGCCGGGTCGGCACCGGAGTCGAGTCACCATGATCAGGGTAGCCAGAGGCCAGGACGCGGAAAGCAGATCGGCCGGCGGATCGGCGATCCGAAACGGGAGCGTGATCCGGGTGCCGCAACAGCACGTGCATGGCAACCCGAAAGCTTTGCCACCTGTCTGCCGACATACACCGTGGATGAGCTGTTGCGTTTCCCCCCTCGATGCCCGCCCGTTTATGATGGAAACTTATCTGTTCGTTATGCCTGGGACCTTTGGCCATACGAGGGGGGTGGGATGATCGACCGGCTGGCGGGAGCCGACCGCTCGACGACGCCCCCTGGAGTCGATGTGGACGGTGAGGGTTGTGTCACCGGAAGCTCGTTCTGGCTTGATATCGAGCCGGAGCCGATCTACGGCGTGCTGCACGCTCCGCGCAGCAGCGCTCGGACACGGGTCGCGGCGCTGATCCTGCCGCCGTTCGGGGTCGACGACGAATACTCTTACCGCCCGCGCCGCGACTGGGCGACGAGTCTGGCTGAGGCCGGGGTCACGGCCGCGCGCATCGACTTTCCGGGCACCGAGGACAGCGTCGGCTCACCGTTCGCGTCAAACCGCCTCGGGTCATGGGTGGATGCGACGGTGCAGGTTGCGCACTGGCTGCGCGAACGAACCGGGTGTGATCGTCTCGTCGTCGTTGGGATTTCCGTGGGAGGCCTGATCGGATATCAGGCGATCTCTGCGGGGGCTCCGTTCGATGACCTGATCCTCTGGGGCGTACGGGCCAGCGGCCGCGCACACCTGCGGGAACTGCGAGCGTTGGCAGCCATGATCGCCGGAGAGATCGTCGAGCCGATCGAGAACACGCGGACGGCCGCCGGCGACTTCTGGCTCGGTGGTCACATGATGAGCACGGAGACGGCTGAGGCCTTGAGCGGCCTCAATCTCCTGGAAGCGCCGTTGCCAGAAGCCGAACTGCGACGAGTGCTGCTGGTGGGCCGCGATGCGCACGGCGTGGACGAAAAACTGGCGCGCGGCATCACTGAGTCCGGAGCGGACCTGACCGTGATCGACGCCGACGACTATCGCCTCCTGATCTCACAACCCGACTGGGGATGGTCGCCGGCGGAGACCATCTCGGCGTCGATCGAGTGGCTGCAGGCGGCGCCCGACGCAGCGTACACACCGACCCACCGCGAGCCGACGCTAGAGACACCCAAGGTCCGCGACTCGGTGGTGTTCGACTTTGACGGCGTCCGCATCCGTGAGCGATTGTTTGAGGTGAACACGTCCGAAGGGCGCCTGACCGGCGTCATCAGCGAGCCCGTGGCCGGCGGGCCTGCCCCCTTATGCCTTGTTCTCCTGAGCGCCGGGGCGCTGCGGCGCACGGGTCCGAGTCGTATCTATGTGGAGATGGCACGCCACGCCGCCGCAGGCGGGATACCCGCGGCCCGCTTTGACTTCCCGGGTGTTGGCGACTCTGACGGTGGCCGGGTCAAGGCTTATGAGCGCCGGCCGGCGGACGACCCGGGTCCCCTGACCGCACTCAGCGAGGTCTACGACCATCTCCATGCGCTCGGGTTCGCCGATCGCTTCGTCGGCGCCGGCCTCTGTCTCGGCGGCTACTTCGCGATTCGCACGATTCTCGAAGACGAACGCGTGATCGGAGGGATCAGCATCAATTCGCCGGCGCTGCTGTGGACGAACGCACACGCGAAGCGTGGCGTCAGGTGGTTTGCGTCCGTCAGCGGCACTCAGGAGCTGGACGTGGCTGAGCGGTCTGCAGATCCGGACCGCTCGGGCCTGCTGCGGGGGATCGCGCGCCACGCCGGGCACGTGCGCCGAGCAATCGAATTCCGCTTGGGGAACAAGGCGATGCATCTCGAGCTGCTCTGGCGCTTTGAACATCGCGCCAACATCTCCGGGGCGTCGAAGACGCTCGACCAGCTCGACCGCAATGGCGCAAAGGTGCTTTTCCTGTTCTCCGGGAACGAAACGGTGCCACGCATCCTTGGGCTTTCGAGACTCGCCGCGAGGATAGACCGAAGCCCGAACGTCGCGCTCGAGCATCTGCAGACCGGCGACCACAATCTGCGGCCGCTGCGAATTCAGGAGCTCGTCCTGGACCGCGTGTCCTCAGTGCTTCGTGACGTCAGCTCCAGCTTCAACAGCACAACGCCTGAGTCGGCCGCCGTCGTTGAACCGGTCGTTCATGCAACCGACCGGTTGTCGTAAACACCTCCGTTTGCCATGGCCGACGCGATCCGCGCAGACCTGACGGCTGCTCCGCCGGAGTTCACCCCGATTTGGAGCGGTGAGCTGGAGCTCGCGGTTCCAGCTCTGCCGGAACGCCTTGAAAATGCCGACGGTCAGACCTTCGACCGCGCTCGCCTGCTCGTCCGTGCGAGCGGCACACCGCTGGGCTCTCTGGAGGTGGACGCGGTTGACGGCAGGATCGATCTCGAACACGCGGTCGCCCTCGCTCGGTCAAGCTTCGCCGATCAGGCGGCAGAGGCTGACGCCGATCAGGCCTGGCGATCCGCTCCCGGCCCCAAGGTGTCACTCGTGCTCTGCACGTACAACCGTGCGGTTGGTGCGCAGCGGACGCTCGAGTCTTTCAAGGGCCTGCACTATCAGGACCTTGAGATCATCGTCGTCGACAACGCCCCGAGCGATGACTCGACGCTTGCCGTGGTGAACGCGGTTGCGGCGACCGACCCGCGCGTGCGTTACGTCAGAGAACCACGTAAGGGCTTATCTCGAGCTCGCAACCGTGGCCTCCAGGAGGCGACCGGCGAACTCGTGGCGTTCACGGATGATGACGTCCGGGTCGACCCACTCTGGATACATGGCCTGCTGCGCGGCTTCAACCGCCGGGCCGACGTGGCCTGCGTCACCGGATTGGTGGCGAGCGCCTCGCTTGCCCGTCCCGCTGAGCAGTTCTTCGATCGTCGCGCCGGCTGGGCCTCGTCCTGCCAACAGCGCCTGTACACGCTCGGCCGGGGTCCGCTCGACTCGCCGCTGCACCCGTACACGGCAGGCACGTTCGGCGCAGGCGCAAACTTCGCGGCGAAGCTCTCAGTGCTCAAATCGCTCGGCGGTTTCGATGAGTCTCTGGGCGCCGGATCGCCCACACGCGGAGGCGAAGACCTCGACATGTTCGTCCGGATCCTGCTGCACGGGTACGCGCTCAGCTACGAGCCGTCAGCGCTCGCCTGGCATGAGCATCGCGTCGATGAGGGCTCGCTCAGCGCTCAGATGTACGCGTATGGGCTCGGTCTGACCGCATACCTGACGAAGCACATGCTTTCGCGCAGGTCGCGTCGAGCGATGCTCAGCCGCGCTGTGGGCGGGTCTCGGTACGCCTTCGGGCTGATCCGCGGATCGCGCACCGCCAGCGCAGACGCGTCAATAAGGAGTGACGTGGCCCGTGTAGAGGTACGAGGGATGCTCGCCGGCCCCGTTGTATATCTGCGCGAGCGCAGGCGGCAGGACAAGCAGCATCTGCGGGCGGTTCGCCCCTGATCGGGCCTGCTTTGGGCATTGTGCTGCGCTCGTACAGGCGTCCACACCCAGACCGAGCCGGTCGGGGACCGGTGCGCAGCGTCCCGATGAGGAGGGATGTCCAAAACCCTCCCCCGCCGGATCTCATTCCTCATCGGTCTGGCCACTGCGCTGGTACTCGCCCTCGGAGCCAGCGTCGCACTCGCAGCTGGATCAGCCCGCGCCCACTCGATCAAGAAGACGCACGAACACCACCTGAAAGCGCATGAGCGCCGCACCAAGGCGCAGGAGCGCCACCACCAGAGCGTCGCCCACAAACGCCACCACAAGAGCGCCACGCACAAGCGGCACCACAAGAGCGTCGCGCACAAGCGCCACCACAAGAACAGGACCAAGAGCCACAGGAAGCATTCCGGGACGAAGGTCGCCGCCAACCACGCCGTGCTGACGACATCGAACACGAATGCCGCCGCGGCCACGCAGAACAAGAGGCAGCGGCCGACCACACCGAATCCCGGCCGGACAACGACGACCCCAGCCAAGACGACCACCACCCCGTCCAGCACCACGACGCCTACGACCACAACCACCCCGACGACCTCCCCCTCCACGGCGGCCACCCAGCCGGTCGGAATCGCAGGCAATTGGAACATGGTGATGGACTCGGAGTTCGACAGCTCGTCCCTGAACACGAACATCTGGACGCCGGGGTGGTTCGGGACCGGCGTGACCGATCCCGTCAACGGCGGCGAGGATGACTGTTACAGCTCGAACAACGTCGTGCCGACCACCTCGGCGCTCGATCTCCTCGTGACCAACCAGTCCTCGACCTGCAACGGGAAGACCTTCCCGTACACCGGCTCGCTGATCTCAAGTAACCCGAACGGCAAGAACACAGGTTTCCTCTACACCTATGGGGTTCTCGAAGCCCGCGTGTACGTTCCGGCTGCAGCCAACGGGAAGATCGCAAACTGGCCGGCGGTATGGGCTGTTACAACGCCATCGGAAACCTACGGTGAGGACGATCTCCTCGAGGGGCTCGCGGGCCAGGCCTGCTACCACTTCCACAACACCGCCGAAGCTCCCGGTGCCTGCGATACGACCCTGACCCCTGGCTGGCACACCTTCGCCTCGGATTGGAAGCCCGGGTCGATCACCTACTACTACGACGGCAAGGACGTCGGATCGATCACGTCGGGAATCGGCAGCAGCCCGATGTACATCATCCTCAACAACACCGTCAGCACCACCAACCTGGGCATCGAAGCTGCGACCACTATGCAGGTCCAGTACGTCCGTGTGTGGCAGGACTGAACGCGGCCCAGCAGGCGGCTACTCCCTTACATTAGGGCGACGTTAGCCGCTTCGTCATCGACCATACTAGTCCAGGCGGTGCAGCCTGCCCGCCGGCCGCTTGGACTAGTTCGATGACAGATCCGATAGATCCGTTCAGGGCCCGCGCACCAGACAGCGGATCCCTGTGACAACGCAAACCACGAATCCCGAGGCACGCACGAACCAGGCGGCGCCCACAACTGACGACGTCCACGCAGAGGCCGTCAGTGGGCTGTTTGGGCGTGACTTCGTATACATGGCCTTCTGGGCGGTTCAGCTGATCCTGGTCGCGTGCGTCACCCCGGTTCTGACGCGCCTGATACGCCAGAACGAACTCGGGCTTGTCGCTGCGTCGTTGGCGGTCATGCAGCTGCTCAACGTGGTATTCGGCTTTGGGCTCCAGACCGCCGTTCAGCGTGAACACTCCGGCGACCACGGCGACTCCGGCGCTCGTCAGCTGGTGACGCTCGCTGCGATTCTCTCGCTGCTGGCAGGACTGATCACCTACGCCTCCGGATCATGGTGGAGCCCGCTGATCGGCCTTGGCCCGTTCCCTGCTGCGGTTCGCTATGCGGTGATCTGGGCGGTCCTGATTGCGGCCACCAATCCGGCGCTTGGCCTTACCCGCAGCCGCAGCCAGCTGCACTGGTTCGTCGCCATCAGCTTCGCGCAGTCGATCTTTGCCCAGGCCCTTTCGCTCGCACTGCTGATCTTCGTGAGCGCAACGGCATCGGAATACCTCCTGGGCCAGGTGCTGGGACAGCTGCTGGCCGTCGTGATCGCTCTGGCCGCAACCAAACCCGCATGGTTGAGCCGTGCACGAGCGCGAATGTACGCGAACGCGCTCCGATTCTCGATCGCACTCGTTCCCGCCCTGGTAGCGTCGTTTGTGAACGCCGCAGCGGATCGACTCGTGATCCACGCGGACCTGGGAGCCAAGACGACGGCTCACTACGCGGTCGCCAGCAACATCGGCAGCTTCACGCTCGCGCTCCTGGGTTTCCTCGACTTCGTCTGGCTGCCACGCCTTTTCGCGATCAAGGATGAGACTGCCCGCCGGCGCGTCCTGGGCGCGAGCCGGAACGGCCTCTACGTCCTGGGTGCCGGATTCGCGATCGCGATCGCCTACGCCTCACCCGTGATTCTCTGGCTCTGGGCCCCGCCCAGTTACCCCCGTTCCGAGCTCATCCCGGTGATAGCCATCATCGCGGCAAGCGCCTTGCCCTTCGGTGACGCCGTGGTCTACACGCAGGCTTTGATCCTCGCGGGACGAACGCGAGCGGTGGCCGTCGCGACGATCGTCGCGGCTGCATTGAATCTGCTGCTGAATCTGTGGCTCGTTCCGACGCTGGGCATAGACGGCTCGGCCGGGATCTCGTTCTCCTGCTACGTGATCTATGCACTGATGCTCCGCCGGATCGCCGGTGCGCACGGGCCCACCACCAGTCTTCAGGCGTTCAGCATCGCCTTTGCCGGGGCCGCGATATGCGTGAGCTCAGCTGCGGTGCCCATCACCGGAGTCGTGCTTGGACTGCGGATGGTGGTGGCGATAGCGGCCGGCCTGGTTTTCATAGCGGAGCTGGTGACGCTGATCAAACCGGACTCGGTGAAGCAGATTGACGAACGACTCGCGCGAACATGGTGGGGTGTGCCGATTTCGCGTCTGATCTCCCGGCTGGCCCCACGGCAGACGCCAACCGAGTAAGGGCACCCCGGCAGGAAACTAGGCGTTGGTCTGAGGATCCAGATCCGGCGGGTCGATGCGGACGTCGAGTTGCGTCCACATCTCGATGCTGGCAAGCGTCGGTGCCGGGCGTGCCAAACCAAGGACCGTCTCAGACTGCACCGGCGGATTGACACCCAGCCGCTCGGCGGCTCGCAGCGGGAGGTAGACGGCCAGCCACGGGACCGGCAGGATCACCGAGGATCTGCCGTTGGCAGAGGAGATCGCCCGCATCAGGTCTCCAAACCGGATGGTCGACGGACTGGCGAGGCCCAGAAGCTGCCCGTTCACCGATTCAGCCTCAGCGAGTGCCACCACGGCGGTGGTCGCATTGTCGAGGTGGATGAGTGCCTGGCGGCTACCGGCCGCGAACACAGGAATCACCGGCAGCTTGGCAAACCGCAGGAGCAGTCCGAAGACGCCACCGTTGGTCCCACCATAGACCGTCCCCAGCCTGACGACGTTGCCACCGGCCTCGAGCGTCAGCCGCTCCGATGCAAGCTTGGCGTTCCCGTACATCTGACGCGTCCCCTCGAACGCAGAGACAGAGGAGATCAGGATGAAGCGGGCCCGCTCTGCGACTGCAGCGTCGAGCAGGCGGCGGGTGCCCTCGATGTTCACGCGCACGACGTCGTCCCAGGTCCGCGGCGTCCAGTCGTAGGCACAGTGGATCACGACGTCGATGCCGCCAAGGAGGCCCGCCGGCACAGGCGACGTCAGTTCATATGGCCGAGGTTCGTGGACGCCGTCAGGTTTCCGGGTCAAGGCAACGACGTGGTGGCCGGCGTCGGCAAGCGCTTGCGCGACGGCACTGCCGACGTAGCCCTGAGCCCCTGTCACGCCGACTCGAAGCGGATTCATCTCAGACATGATGCGCGATCTGCTCCTTGAGATGGTCTGCGAGCCGCACCGCAAGCGCGACGATCGTGTAAGTCGGGTTTGCGTGCCCGTTCGTCGGGAATACGGAGCCTCCCACAACGTGGAGGCCCTCCACTCCATGCACCGCACAGTCGATGTCGACGACGCCGCTGGCTCGATCCGTCGACATCCTCGTGGTTCCGCTGGGATGGGCCACATCCGGTAGGAAGAACTCACTCTCCGCGTCGGCGATCATCCCCACGGGTTCGGGCGGGGTCAGCCCCAGTCGGCGGGTCTCATCGACAAAGAGCCTGGTCATCCGCCGGACGGTCTGAGCTTCCTGCTCCCCGACACGCCAGTCGATGCGCGCGAGCGGGACCCCCAGGACATCCGTGCGATCCGCAAGCGTGATGCGGCTGTCTGGGTCAGGAGCCTGCTCGACGATGCATTGCGCGTAGAGCCCGGACAGTCGCCGCGCTGGATGTCGGCCGCGCAGCAGCCTGCTGACGGACTCCGCCGCCATACGGGGATGAGCCACCAGATGCCTGGCGTTGCCCGCGGGATCGTGACCGCCTGCGAGGTCGAGCAGCGCAGTCAGCGGATCGTCGTCTGCCACCTCCAACGTGAGGAACAGGGCGCAGTTCAACAGTCCTTCCGTCTCCTGGATGCGTTCGCCGAGCGCGTAGCCAGGCGTCAGCCAACTCCAGCGCCCGCCACCCGGGACGCGGGAGCTCTCAGGCGCCGCCGAGGTCTTGACGAGGAGGTCTCCCAGCACCCGCTCGGCCGGAGCCTCGGTGCCGTGCGGAAACCATGCGACAGCGCCTCGCGGATGGTCCATGAGGTACCGGCCGACGAGGTCAGTGCTGTTACCGACACCTCCGGAAACGATCCGGTTGGACGCGAGCAGTAGGCGGGCATTCTCAATCCCGCCGGCGCACAACACGATGTGCCGCGCGCTGACCTGTCGGGCTTTCTGGTCTGGCCCTTTCACCTCCAGAGCGCGCACCAGGCGTCCCGCTTCATCGGTGTCGATATGAGTGACGGTGGCATTGATAAAGCACTCGACATCACGCAGCGGCTGTGCGGCCGCTCTGGGACCGAACCGCAGGAAGTCCGGTCGCCAGGAGTCCTGCATGCTGTAGCTCCAGAGGTAAGGCACCAGGGCGTCATCGTCCGGTGGCGGTACATGCGTAGCGAGCACATCCAGGACGTCGTTGGGGTCGATGATGCTCATTCTGAGATGTCCGGCAGCACGTCGGTAATAGGGCTTCAGTGACTCACGTGTGATCGGCCAGCCTGAGCCTGGGACCCAATCACGGTTCTTGAAGTCCAGATCATCCAACGGGGTGACCCGGCCGGTCCAGGTGGCGGATGTGCCACCAAAGACCCTGTTACGCACCTCGCCGGTGTCCAGTACACGAGGGACGCCCACACTGACGATCTCATTCATCGACTCGGTCCACGCGTTGCGGGCGAGGTCACCGCTCTCCAGCAACACGATCTTCAGGCCTGATCCATTGAGCTCAGTCGCGAGTGTCAGCCCAGCCGGACCGCTGCCGACGATGCAGACGTCGGCGGTCACCGTCGCGCTCTCAGGAAGCGTGCGCACATCCGTGATGTTCATGAGGTGATGCCTCGGCAGCGAGTGAAAATGGCGATTCCGTTCGACATGTGGGCCAACGCGTGCGCCCGAGCCGCAAGGGTATAGCCCAGAGATCTTGTTACCAAATCCGAACCTCAGCCGTGGATGAGCTTGAACAGATATGTGTCGCCGTCACGCTTCACGAGCCGCCAATCCGGACTCGCCTTCAGCTGTGCCAGCCAGCCGTTCATCTGCTGCGCGCTCTGGACTCCATACGCCTGTGAGTTCAGTGAGGTCGAAGCCGACCAGAAGATGTACAGCGGGCTCGAGTTTGTGGCGCCGATGCCCACGGCGATGGCGCCGTAGCGATCGGTCAGCGCGACGAGATCTTCAGGACCCGGTCTCTTGACGTCCTGCAGGCGCTGTCCCGCAACCAACGGCCAACTGATCGGCGTGTAATTGACCAGGAACGGCGGGAGATTGAGCGCTGTACCAGTGGGAGCTCCGAGGCTCACCACATACGCGTGCTTCGCTGGGTTGTAGATCAGGTAGTCCGAAACGGCGACGTCTGAGCGCAACAGCATGTAGGCCCCGTCCACCCCCCATTCGGCGACCACATACGTTCCCAGCAGACCAAGCAGGACAGCCGTGATCGCGGCGTTCAGGGCGAGCGGGCGTCGCAGAATCGGCAGCATCCGGCCGGGACGCGGCATTTTCATCGCCAGGATCGCAAGCCAGGGGATCGCGAACAGCGACGACCTGAAGATCCCCTCGTTGCCGTACGGGTTGATCAGGATCAGTCCGATCCCGACGGCCGGGCAGAGTGCGTAACCCCAAGCCCATTTGCGCCTGATGTTCGGGAAGAAGCCGATTGCTGCGAGTCCGACAAGAATCAGAAGCGCCACCAGCAGGGCGTGCGACTGGTAACCGATCGCGGCGAACCGCTCGAGGCCAGGCGTGCCCCGCGTCTTGGGCGGCAGAAGGTTGCCCAGGTCGAACAGCTGAGTAAACGAGAAGTTCGAGCTGACGGCCTTGTGTACGAGACCCGCCCATGCCAACGCGGGGATGCCTATGGGCAGGCATGACCACAGCGGCGCCTGACCAAACACGGCCAGCACAAAGAGCGCACCCGCGGCTATATACGGCGTGAGCTCGTGCATTGGTGCAAGGGCCAGGCCCACGACCAGGAGTAACCAGAACAGTGCGCGATTACCCAGAGGTCTCGGCTTGACTCCGCTGATCGCAAAGCCGAACGCACCGATCGCAAGGACGTAGGCCGCGGACTGCGGCGAGTAGTAGTTCGCGTCGTTGATCGTGTCGACGAGCATCACGAGCATGACCGCCGTCCAGATCCGGCCAGGCGTGTCGAGAAGTCGCCCTGCGAAGAAGCGCAACGTCACCACCCGAGCGAGGGCAAAGATCACCGGCCAATAGGTGGCCAACCCCAGGAGGCTGTCATGGCCGAGCATGCCGTGAACGCCGATCAGCTGACTGAGCCAGGCCATGCCGCTGAACAGCGCTGAGAAGGCTTGGTAGATCCCTGCGGGCGCATCGATGTGATGGTGGGTGAGCACGTACTGCGTGAGCAGCATCTGCTTTCCGGCTGTCGAATTGCGCGGGGTGGCGTACACGAGCGACGGCGTGAGCGTGCCCACCAGAGCGAACGCGGAGGTCGCCAGGAACGCAGAGAGTTCGTTGCGGCGGCCCACGACGAAACCCAAGACCACCATCGTCAGGCCGACGTACCAGATCGGACTTATGACGGTCAGGAATCCCCAGATCCCCGGCTGCGGATCATGGGTGGTGAGCGCTGGAACCAGCCACAGCACCGTGCCAACGAACGTGAGAAACAGGCTGGCGCGTACGCGCTTCCGGGTGGCACGTGCGCGCTTCTGGTTGGCACGTGCGCGCTTCCGGCTGGCCCGTACGCGCTTCCGGTCGCGCGCGAGCGCGCTCTCGCCACTGCCGGATGTCTGCTCATCACCGTCCTCCGGGTCCTCACCGGAGCTGGATGTCTGCTCGCCACCGTCCTGCGCCCCGGTCCCCGAGCCGGCAGATGTATCACCGCGACCAGCCGTCTTCTTTCCGTGCTTGGTCTTCCGCTTCAGGGCAGCACTCAGCCGGCCTGCGCCGCCGCCAGCAGCGCTCGGCTCAGGTGGGCCCTCCTCACCCGCGCCCTCCTCAGCCGCACCCTCCTCAGCCGACTCCTCCTCAGCCGCACCCTCCTCAGCCGCACCCTCCTCAGACGACTCCTCCTCAGACGACTCCTCCTCAGACGAGCCCTCCTCAGCCGCGCCGGCTTCACCAGCATTCGTATCAGCGGCGCTTTCAGCCGTCTCAGGCGGGAGCTGCGCCCGCCCGCGACGACCGCGACGAGCGGGCTCTGCCCGGAGCTTGAGAATGCCCAAGGCGTGGAGCACCACCGTGGCCACCCCGACCACTATCGCCGCGGGCACCGGCTGCCAGAGTCCGCGCACGTCCGCCATCAGCGCGGCCACCGCCACGATCACGCTCAGGCCGATGAGAATCGCTCCCGACAATCGGGCATAGATGTCAAGCCGCGTGAGCAGTTGCAACGGTGAGGCGCCGATGCCGAACACAACCACTACAAAGGCCCCGCCGAGGCTCATGGCCTCCACGCTCGCGACCCTGCCGATCACCGCGATCACGAGCGCAGCGATGGCCACGCCAGAGCAGAGGAGCACCCCGTTGGGGCCGTCGAGCCTGAGGCCTGGTCCGTGCGCGCCAGTGCTCGGGGTGGCCTCCTCCGGAGCGAGAGGAGCAGGCACCTCAGTCTTTTTCGTCATAGATTCGACTGACCGGCAATCAGGTCGCAGAACAGGTATTGGTGCTGGCGCATCGGCGACCGATATCCAGTTTAATCGTGTCGAACTGCAAGCTGGTGAGGCTACCAGCGCCGCAGCTCGCCGGACAGGCCGAAATCCTCCGTGTAATCGGGTTTCGTGCGCATACCAACCCGGGCCGAAATCAGGTTGAACGCACCCAGCCGGAAAACGCCCGACCTCGGTGTATGGTTGCCTTCTGGCGTATGGGAGAGATGTTGCTTCAGCTACGCGCTTTGGGCTCTTGGCGCGCACCGCGTTTTGGCGTCCTGCTGACCGGACTGCTCGTCCTGCTCGCGGGCTGCGGCACGGCGCCCGCGCGCACTCACGCGCTGACGTCAAAGACCAAACAGCCCGTCACGGCAGGGCCGATGGGTGTCCCGGGTCACTGGCAGCTCGTGCTCAATACGACCTTCAACGGCACCTCGCTCGATACCAAGATCTGGCGCCCCAACTGGTTCGGCACCGGCCGTCAGATCACGGGTCCGATAAATGGGCATGAGCTGGCCTGTTACAGCCGGAGCAACGTCACCCTCCCAGGCAACGGGGCCCTGAACCTCAATGTCACCCATGTGCCCTCGGCCTGCGCAGGCACCACCCGCCCATATACGGGCGGCATAATCTCGACCAATCCTGGGGACGGCCGCAAGAGCGGCGGCTTCCAATACACCTACGGCGTTCTCCAGGCTGAGATCTATGTTCCTGGCTACCGTGGCCTGATCTCGAACTGGCCGGCGTTCACGACCTTCGGGCAACACTGGCCTGTCACCGGTGAGGATGACGTGGTCGAAGGCATCGCCGGCACGCAGTGCTCGCGATTTCATAGTGCGGTGACCTCGGCAGCTGGAGTGGGCGGTTGCGATCCCGGATTCACCCCCGGCTGGCATGTGGTTACGGCCAATTGGGCTCCAAACTCGATCACCTGGTACTACGACGGTGTCAAGATCCTGCATGAGACCAAGGGCGTGACCTCGGCGCCGATGTACATCGTTCTGGTCAACACGGTGTCTGGGAAATGGCCGCAGACGGCGAGGCCTGCAACCATGAAGGTCGCATACGTGCGAGTCTGGCAGCCGGCCGGGCCACGGTCATCCCACGCCGAATACAAATACTCGTTTTGACCGGACCCGATAAGTCGTTGTGCCGGTCGCGTCGCCGCGGTATTAAATGAAACCTCGGTTTGCGCCGATACCAAGTTCAACTGAACCACGCCGTACACCGGGCGCTCGCAGATTCAGGTGCACGCGCATACGCGACAAGGAATCCACGGTAAATGACCTTGACAACTGACTCATCTGATCCGAGCCTGGAGCCCGTCGGCGATCGAATGATCCAAATCGCTGAGGAGCTCGGCGAGACCGTTATCGGCCCTGCCGCGTGGGACGTCGACGCGCAGGCAAGGTTCCCATCTGAGTCGCTGGCGGCGATAAAGGACGCGAAGCTGCTGTCCGCGCTCGTTCCCGTCGAGCAGGGCGGCATGGGAGCGAGGATGACGGATGTCAGCAACACGATCCGAGTGGTCGCCCGCTATTGCGGCGCGACCGGGTCGGTCTTCGCGATGCATATGGAGCAGATGTTTCTCCTGCTCAGGCACGGCAACACGCCCGCCCTGCGCCGGCTCGTGGATGAGATCGTCGAGCGCCAACTCCTGATTGCCAACGCCAACAGCGAGGTTGGACTAGGTGGAGACGTGATGCGAAGCCTGGCCCCATTGGAGCCGGAGGGGGATGGCTGGCGGTTCGACAAGCAGGCGCTCGCGGCCTCGTATGGCAGCCATGCGGATCTGATCCTCTCAACCGCGCGGCGCTCCGCTGACGCGGCTGAGACAGATCAGGCGGTCGCAATGCTTCGAGCCTCCGAGATGATGCTGGAGGAGACCACGGGCTGGGACACCCTCGGGCTGCGCGGGACGCGCAGCTCCGGGCTGCACATCAGCGGCCACGTGACGTCTGACGACCTCTTCCCCGTCCCCTTTGCAGAGATGGCCAGCCAGGGCGGCGGCCAGATGCGGCACATCCTGTTGACAGCTGTCTGGACGGGCCTGGCCGAAGGAGCAATGCGCGAGGCACATAAGACCGTGCGGGCCGCGGCGCGACGCAACATCGGGACCACCAGCCAGTCAGCGATGCGTCTGGCAGAGATCATGGCCGATGTCCAGGTCGCCCGTGCCACGCTCGCAGACGCCCAGCGTCGCATCGAGGTCGCGCTCGAAACGGACACGCTTGAGGACATCGACCTGATCACCAACCTGCGCAATGTCAAGATCGTGACCACAACGACCGCGGTGCGTGTCGCCGGGATGGCGCTTCAGATCTGCAGCATCAACGGCTACAGGCGGGGCCCTGATCATCCACTTGAACGCATCCTCCGTGACGCATACGGAGGCCTGATCATGGTCGGCAATGACCGATATCTCGCTGAGAACGCACAGATCCTGCCGGTCCGCAGCACGATCTGATCCAGCCGTGCCAGCCGATCTGGCTCGGTGATCCATGCCGAGGCTCGCATACGTTTACGACCCGCTGTCCTTTGCTCCGCTATCGGTCACGGAGGCCGCCGACGGCATCTGTGATCTCATCTGGGTGATCGACAGCACAAAGCCTGACGCTCGGACGATCGCGAAGTTGCTCCGCAGGTTCGGCCCTGTGATCGACTCCGCGGACCTCACGCTCGAACAGGTCGCAGTCCGGGTGCGCGAACACGAGCCTGACGGCATCCTGTCGATGCATGACGCTGATCTGGTCTGGACGGCTGAGCTCGCGGAACTGCTCGGGTTGCCGTTTCACAGTCACGCGACCGCGGTTACGCTCACCGACAAGAACGCACAGCGCACTGCGCTTGCACGCGCAGGGCTGCCGGTCCCCCCGTTCTCCATCATCCCGGCCGCAGCGGATCCAGCGGCCATCAGCCAGATCGGCTCGACGTTCAGATATCCGGCCGTCTTGAAGCCGCGCAACGGCCAGTCAAGTCGCGATACGCTGCCGATCGCATCCTATGAGGAGCTGGAGGCAACGCTGCTCGACCTGCGCCGGCGTCCGGGCGCGCCGGTGGAGGACTTCGTCCTCGAGGGATACATCCCCGACGCCACGAGTGAACTGGGTGGACATGGCTTCGCCAGCTTCGTGTCAGTGGAGAGCGTCGTCGAGCACGGCCAGGTCGCGCATGCCTCGATCAGTGCTCGGACGCCCTTCCGGTGGCCGTTCCTCGAGACGGGATACTGCACGCCGACTGCGCTGGCTCCCGCCCTCCAGGCAGAGGTGTTGAAGGTCGCCGGCGACGCTGCCCGAGCGTTGCAGGTCGAGACCTCGTGCCTGCACACCGAGATCAAGCTGACCGATGACGGCCCGGTGATCATCGAGGTCAATGGCCGACCCGGGGGTGGGATGTCAGAGATGCTCGAGCGCGCATCCGACGGCAGCTTCAGCATCGTCAAGAGCGCCCTGCGACTCGCTGTCGGTGAACACGTGGGGCTCACGGGCCCGATCGAGTGCTCACGCGTCGGCTACCTGCTCTACGCATTTCCGCAGACCGACCTCGAGTGGATCGACGGCGTGGAGGGCCTCGGTCACCTGGGTGAACGCGACGGGGTGGATGAGGTTGTGCTCGTCAGAGGACCCGGACAGCGGGTCGACTGGCGCGAAGGCTCAGAGGCGCACGTCTTCCACCTGACCGGAACCACGGCTAATCACGATGAACTGTTGCAGTTGATTGCGGCGATTCCGACCCTGGTCCGGATCGAGGGCCACAACGACCAGCCGGTCTAAGGCGACAACGACCAGCCGGCCGAAGGCGACAACGACCAGCCGGCCGTCAGCAGATGGCGCCGACCTGAGCTTCCACAGCCGCCTCGACGACATCAATGCCGGCCAGCAGCGTTTCGTCATCGGTGGTCAGCGGCGGCAGGAACTTGACAACCTCGGAGTGAGAGCCGGCGGTCTCGATCAGCACGCCGTTCGCAAACGCCTCACGTGAGACCCTCGCGGCAAAGTCGAGATCGCTGAGTGAGGCGATTCCCTGGAACATGCCCCGTCCACGCGCTTCGAGGAATCCGGGATGTCGAGCGGCGATCGCGTCCAGTCGGCCACGCAGCAGGGCGGCTTTGCGCTTGGTGTCCGCGCTGAAGGCGTTGTCAGACCAATAGGTCCGTAGCGCCGCGGTCGCCCCCACAAACGCGAGATTGTTTCCTCGGAACGTTCCCGTATGTCCGCCGGGCTCCCACACGTCCAACTCAGGACGGATCAGGACCAACGACATCGGGAGCCCGTACCCGGACAGCGACTTGGACAGCACGACGATATCCGGGCGTATCCCCGACTCCTCGAAGCTGAAGAAGTCCCCCGACCGGCCGCAGCCGGCCTGGATGTCATCCACGATCACGACGATGCCGTGTTGCGCCGCGAGTGCCGTGATGCTTCGCAGCCATTCGGCACTGGCCGCGTGGACGCCACCTTCACCCTGGATGCACTCGACGATGATCGCAGCAGGCTTGTCCACCCCGCTCGACGGGTCGTCCAGTTGCTTGGCCAACAGAGCGATCGTGTCGACGTCCGGGCCGTGGTAACCCTCGTAGGGCGCAAACGTCACACTGCCCAACGGCACGCCGCTTGCCTCGCGATACTGCCGCGCGGCAGTGGTGGCCAGAGCGCCCAGGCTGAGCCCGTGATATCCCCGCGTGAAGGCGATCACGTTGGTCCGTCCGGTTGCCAGCCGTGCAACCTTGATCGCGGCCTCGGTCGCATTCGCCCCGGTGGGACCCGTGAACTGGAGCTTGTAGCGGAGCCCGCGCCGCGTCAGGATCAGGTCGCGGAACGTCTCGATGAACTCGAGCTTGGCGGTGGTGGCCATGTCGAGGCCGTGCACGATGCCATCACGCTCGAGATACTCGATCAACGCCGGCTTGAAGAGCGGGTTGTTGTGTCCGTAGTTGAGTGTTCCCGCGCCTGCGAAGAAATCGATGTACCGCCTGCCGCCCTCGTCGATGAGCACCGACCCGCTCGCGGTGTCAAACATCGTCGGGAATGACCGTATGTATCCCCGAACCTCTGACTCCCACTCTTCAAAAACCTCAAGACTCATGGCTTCACCGCCTTTGGCGTTCGCGACGATGACGTGACAAGCCTCGACATCAGCATCGCGAAACCTGGCGGCCAATCATGTGAACCGCCCTGGATAGATTGCAGCGTCACCGTGACGCCGGACTTACAGTGTGTGTACGTGGTGAAAATATTGGTCGTCGACCTCCTGGTCGACGGACGTGCCTTGCACTTGTCGACCTGCGCCCACCGCGCAGCCGACGCATGTGCGGACAGAACCGTCACGGGACCTCCGTACCCCCCAAAGGTGCCGCCGTCGTATGGGATTGTCGGATCAGACGTCGCGTGTATCTCGTAGACGAAGATGGGCTTACTCGGGCGGCAGCTGGAAGAGATGGCCGGCGACATCTGCCCTTCCACCGGGACCGTCAAGGTCAGGTAGGCCGCGGCCCTGCAGCCAAGCAGCTCGGCCAGGATCGCGCCGTTGGAAATCCCAGTCGCGGCCACACGATGCATGTCGACGTAATGACTGGACTCCACACGATTCAAGACAGCCTCTGTGAATGCGACGTCGTTGACGTGATCAGCCTCCGCGGGCGGGTTTCCGGCGTCGTCGTTCCAGCTGTCCTCATAGCCCTGAAGAAACGCGACGATCATGTTGTGGTGCTGCTCGGCGTAACTCAGCAGCCCGGTCTCGCCGGCGATATTCTCCGCCGTGTCGTATGCCCCGTGGTACACGAGTACGAGTGGCAGCCGATGTTTGGACGTGTCACCAGGCGGAACGTAGAGCAGATAGGTCCTGAGGCGCCCGGCGGCCGTCACTGTGTATGTCTGCATTCCACCCGTGCCGGCGGTGGAGGAGTGCGGGATCCGATCGGCTCCTCGCGCAGGTGACCCGCTGGCCGCCGACGCGATGCCCAGAGCCAGCCCCAGGGCCGCGCCGCCCGCGACGAGCACGCCGGTGATGACCGCGAGGACAGAGGCACGCGGACTGCGCATGCCGTTCAGTCCCCGAGCCTACGGCGCACGGCGCTCGGCCAGCTTTCGAGATCTACACCGTGTGTCCGGAACAACGCGAGCACGATCCTGTCCTGCCCAAAGGCTGCACATGCCGTGTGTGCGAGCGACCCGTCGGCGAGCTTGAGGTCCCAGACATCCCCGAAATGATCCATGTGGTAATTGAAGGACGCGCAGGCGGTCCGAGTCGGGCCCGCAATCTGCACCTCCAACTCCCACTTCAGCTCCTCCGCGCTCTGGTTGGCCGCCAGCAAGCGGCCGACGCGCCCAAAGAAGGGGTCGTTTGCATTCTCGAGCTTGCCGTCCAGTCCGAGTTCGGAGAAGAGCTGCACGCCACGTTCGGACCAGTCCACGCGCCACTGCGCGACGTCGTCGGCCTGGCCGATGCGCACGATCTCATGCATGCGGAAGGTCTGACGCCGTGCCGGGTCCTCCGATGGCTCGTGACGGAACACCCAGGCGCCGCCAAGATCAAAGGTAACCCCCTCAAGGGCGACGGGCCCCCGCGCCGCCAGCGCCGGGTAGACCGGGTAGCACGCGGCCGGCAACATCATCAGGTCGGTTTGGTTCTGGAATTCGCTCCAGTCCTCGTGCGCCGCCGCGCGCTCGCCCTGTGAACGAGCCTCAGACTCCGACCCTTCAAAGCCGAAGATGCTGCCGGCGAGATGGGGGAAATTGCCGACGTACCCGTTGGTCTCCAGGTCTCTCCGCGGCACCACAGGCGGGAAGCTGAGCTTCGAGGCACCGCCTGCAAGCGCGAGTCCGCTGACCGCTGCGGTCAACTGATCGCGTACCCGCTCGTATGCCTGACCGTGGCCGTAGACGCCGGGAACGCCAGATTCGATCAGCAACCCCGCGGCGCATAGCTCACGCTGGAACTCCGCCTGATCGTTGCTTGCCGTTTGCACGTTAATCGACACGGGCGAATCTCCTGTCAGTCAGGTTGCCAAGCGAAACGTTCAAGTTCGTGACATCGAAGGGCGATCTTTGGTTCGGCACAATCGTTGATATCGGCGCCAGCCCGTAATGTCTTGACAAGAATCGACCGATAACACAGGTGACCATGGACGACAAGATCCGAGAAATCCTCAACGCGCACGGCGCATTGTGTGTAGCCGCCGCGCGCTTGACCGACGACTCCGACCTATACGAGGCCGGCATGACCTCCATCGCGAGCGTCAACGTGATGCTCGGGCTGGAAGATGAGTTCGATGTCGAATTCCCTGACAGCATGCTCAAACGCAGTGTTTTCGAAAGTATCGCCGCGATCCGCGCGGCCCTCACTGAACTACAGGCTACGCCGTCCTGACGTCAGCGCCCCCGACCGGCGCTGACGACAGAACGGTGGACAACGGTGTTACGCAAGCGCCTGGATGACCTGCGGGATGGGTGTGATCGACTCCGCCTCTCGAGGGGTGAACGAGCGGGTTGGCATCCGCAGCCACTCGGCCTCGAGTGTCGGCTCGATCTCAGCGTAGTCGGGCATCCATGCGTCGCTGGCTTCGGGTAGGCGGGTGAAGCGTTCACGGAAGATCGTTCTGAGTACGCGTTTGCCGTCTCGCCAGGCGTTGAGGTTGCTGAGTCCGTGGATCCGTAGCTGTTCGAAGCTTGGGACCTCAACGATGTTGAACCCGGCCTTGGCGGCACGCACGTTCAACACGGTCTCGACCTCGAACCCGTCGCAGGTGATGTGCAGTTGCGGCAGGCAACGCCGCCAGAACGCGCTGTACCCGTAACAGAGATCGGTGTAGCTGGTCCCGAACATCAGATTCACGCCGGCGCCGAGCGCACGGTTGCCGAGACTCCGCACACCCGTGATATCGGCGCTGCCGCCACCATCCATGTAACGCGACCCCTTCACGAAATCAGCGCCATGGATCAACGGGCGGATGAACGTCGGGATCTCCTTCGGATCAGTCGAACCATCCGCGTCGATCATCACGAGGATGTCGCCACGCGCAGCCGCGAAACCGCACGCCAGCGCGTTGCCCTTGCCCCTGCGATCCTGCAACACGACCCGCACATCGGGACGCAACTCACGCGCGACCGCGATCGTGTGATCGGTCGAATGCCCATCAACGACGATCAACTCATTGATCCCGTTCGGCAGATGCTCAAAAACATGCGGCAGGTTCGCCGCCTCATTCAACGTCGGAATGATCGCGCTGACCGTCGGCCTGTTACTCAGGTCACGCCGCTCCCGCTCCCGCTCACGCGCAATCGACCTACGATCGCGAACCAAATGATGGTGATGGCTTCGATCCCGAGCCAGATGACCCGTGGTCTTCCCCTGACCGCGCTCATCGATAGTGATACTCATCGCTTCCCGGACCTTTCCCCAAATCCGTTGTGTTCGTGTGGTCCTAACCCCTACAAGGCACCGTCCCTGCGCCTACGGCAAAGCGACGCCTAATCAGCCCCACGGAACGCACAAAACGCACCACAAGACCGACAAACCATCAACCTCTTTTCACCGCAACGGCCCTGTCCGCAACGACGATTTTTTGTGCTGCTTTCCCAACCCCGAGCCAACCCCTTGACTCAGGAAACTAGCCTTTCGAAATCAACGACCTCAATGCCGAAGACTCCCTGAACTGACCCCATTGTTACCGCACAACCGCCCGCCACGTCAAGGGATGGAAACTAAATTCCAACCTTTGTGTGCCGGATGTCACGCACTTGCCGCGACGCCACAGCTCGCCCCGTTCACGCACCGACTGCGACCGCAACCGCGCCCGCGAAACGGTCCACATCCGCCTCGGTCGTGTCCCACGAGCACATCCACCGCACCTCGCCGGTCGCGTTGTCCCACTCGTAGAAATCGAACTCCTGCTGCAACCGCTCGCGTGCCGCCGGAGAGATCATTGCGAACACCGAGTTGACCGCCGGTGGTCGCGTGACGACGACGCCGTCGATCCCCGACACCACCTCGTACAGCCGCACGGCCATCGCGTTGGCATGGGATGCGTTCGCAAGCCACAGCGAATCGCTCAACAGCGCGTCGAACTGCGCCGCCACGAACCGCATCTTCGACGCCAGCTGCAGCGTCTGCTTGCGCAGGTGCAGCATGCCGGGCAGCAGTGAGCGGTCGAACACCACCACCGCCTCCCCCAGCATCAACCCGTTCTTGGTACCGCCGAACGACAGCAGGTCGACCCCCGCCACTGCGACCAGCTCGGCCAGAGAGACGCCCAGCGCAGCTGCCGCGTTTGCGAACCGAGCGCCGTCGACGTGCACCCGCAGGCTCGCCTCGTGCGCCAGCGCGCCCAACGCGCGCAGCTCATCCAGCGAGTACAGCGTCCCCAGCTCACTCGACTGAGTCAGCGACACCAGCCCCGGCTTGACCGCATGCTCATCATTCGGCCGCTCCAACAGAGAAGCAAGCCCGTCAACCGTCAGCTTGCCGTCGACCGTTTCGCCGACCAGCAGCTTCACGCCGGCGACGGCCTCCGGCGCACCGACCTCGTCGGTCTGTAGATGCGCGTTCTCTGAGACGATCGCCGCCTCCCACGGCCGCAGCGCAGCCCGCAGCGACAGCACGTTCGCACCCGAGCCGTTGAAGACGAAGAACACGCCTGCGTCCGGCGCGCCCAGCGTCCGGGCCAGATGCCGTTCAACGGAGGCCGTGTAGGGATCGTGCCCGTACCCGAAGGCATGCCCCTCGTTGACGGCAGCGATCGCCTCCAGCACCCTGGGGTGCACGGCGGCCGCGTTGTCCGACGCGAAACCGCGCCGCGCGCCGTCCGATGTCATGCCTGGGCGAGAGCGCCCTGCAGCGCGGTGTAGAAGATCGAGAGCGGGAACTCGTCGGGCAGCACCGCGTCGCAATATGGGCGCGGGTCCGGGACCTCCTCGAAGTCGCGTACGCCTGCGATCCAGCGTGAGCTGGTGGCCGGCGGCACATAGCGCGCGACCAGGTCGTGCGCAGCAGCCCAGTGCTGCAGCTTGGTGCGATCGATCCCCGAGCGGTACAGCGCGTAGACGTCGTCGCGCAGCTCGATCACGCCATCTGCGACGCGCTCCCACTCGAACGTCAGGCGGTTGTCCGTCCAGTGCAGGTAGCCACCGCTGTGCAGGTAGGCGAACAGCAGCTGACCACCGAGTCCGTCGTAGTTGCGCACGCGCGAGCCGGTGATCGGGAACCGCAGCAGGCGGTCGAACAGGATTGCGTACTGCACGTTGCGGGCGAACGCGAGCCCTTCGCGTTCGAGCGTCACGGCCTCACCGAAGGCGGTCAGGTCGCAGCGCAGCTCCTCGAGCGAGTACATCCAATACGGCGCTCGCTGGCGAACCATGAACGGATCGAACGGCAGGTCGCCGTGGCTGTGCGCCCGGTCATGGATCAGGTCCCAGAGGATGTAGGACTGCTTCGCGGCCTCTGGGTCGGCAAGCAGCCTGGCAGCGTCAGGAGGCAGGTTGATCTGCAGGAGATCGGCTGCCGCCGTTGCCACGCGGCGCAGGCGCGCGGACTCGCGATCGCAGAAGATCGCGCCGAAGTTGTTGGGCTGCCGCTCGGCAACGGAGACCTGTTCGGGGAACAGCACCGCGCACTCGCTGTCATAGCCCCGCGTGGCGGCGACCAACTCCACCGGCACGAACTTGGGGTTGTCGTAGCGAGTGGCCTCGAGCTCGGCGATCCAGTCCGGCCACGGGACACGGACGAGCACCGCTTCAAAGCATGTCTCGGGCGACCCGTTCTGCTTGTACATCGGGAAGCAGGCGAGGTGCAGGCGCCCGTCCTCGCGTCCCTGCTCGGGCCGGAAGGCAGCCAGCGCCCGGGTGAAGTCGGGTTTGCCATAACCGCCCTGCGCCCACGCGCGCAGATCCTCGGCTGCTGCCTTCAGGTTCGGGTATTCAGGCGCGAGCGCGTACAACGCCTGCTCGACCGCCTCGACCCTCGCAGCCGCCTGCGAGCGATCGGCATCGTCACGCAGAGCACCGTCGGGAGCCTGCAGCAGCGCAAGCGCGTCGGTCTCCTCGATCAGGGTCATGACTTTCTCCCCGGGCTGCGCGCTTGCTGGCTGCGCAGCCCGGCCAGGCGCTATTCCCTCTCCGCCGACCCGCCTGGCCGCCCAGTTGGCGATGTTCAGCCAAAGCGCCGCATGGTCGAGCGCGCCGATGCAGTCGTCGCCGAACAGGTCTGAGTCGCCCAGCACGACCACACGGCCGTCGCCGTGCTCGGAGGCGACCATCAGCGGCGCGCCCGGGACGGAGGCGGAACGGTGCGTGCGGGCCAGCACACGTGCGCCGTTGCTGCTTGAGATCGTGGTGGCCCGGTAGAAGCAGGCGGATTCGATGCCGGCCAGCACGTCGCCGTCGCTGCCGCGAGCGCCGTCGACCAGTTCAGCCAGCACCCAGGTCGGGGCACCGTCGCTGTGCTCATAGTCCTGGACCGTGTCGCTGCGGAGCCTCAGATCGAAGCGCTCGAGCAGCGCGTTGACGTTGTTGCCGTACTTGTCCTGCTCGGTCTCACCGAGTACGACCAGGCCGCCACCGCCATGCACGTAGCGTTCGATCGCATCGAGCTCAGCGCTCGTCATCCGTGCCGAACCGACGCCGGTCGTGCTCTCCCACTCAGGGTCCGACGGGTGCGCGATGACGAGCAGGTCGCAGCCGTCGAGCAGCTCGCCGCCGAGCGGCTCCGCGACGTTCGCCGTCACATCGAAGTCCCGCCCCATGAGCAGGTCCGCGGCGCGCGCGTAAGAGGCATCTCCCGGGTGGGCCGGTTGCATCTTCGAGGCGAGCTGGGGCCGGATCGTCCACGCCTGGCTGTGGGCCTCGTCAAAGACCACGCTTATCTCACGCACGTGCGTCACCTCGGATCAGAAATCGACTTCGGCCGGGTCTCCGGCGCGCCCGCGCGCGGACCCACCTGAACCGCGCGGCGGCAACTTGATCGGCGTCGAGTGCATCGCCCGCAGCCGCACCTCGCGCCACGACATGCCCTCGCGCAGCAGCGCCGGCATACCCATCAGGATCGCGGTCGCGACCTCCACCGCCTGCAGGATCACGCCGTAGGCGACGCCGGTGCCCCAGGGAACGTGCCAACCGGTCTGCAGCACGGTCGCGCAGGCCGCCTGGAAGACACCGACGTTGGCCGGCGTGATCGGGACGACGGCCGTGATGTTGACCGCGAACAGGACCGCGGCGGCGGCGGCGAACCCCGTTTCGTCGGCAATGCCCAGCGCGGCCAGCAGGAAGTAGCAGGAGACGCATTGCAGCCCCCAGGCCGACAGCTGCGAGACGGTCGCGATCCCGCCGAGCCGCGGCTTGCGGAACACGACCAGGCCGACCCGCACCCGGCCGAGCGCGCGCTGCGCCTGTTGCAGCGCCGTGTGAGCGCGGGCAAAGCGGCCGGTGCCGGATCCGTAACGCAGCACGATCGGCGCGAGGATCACGAACAGCAGCAGCAGGGCCGGAGCGATCGCCGCCACCACCAGCGCCGTCGGGTCGTTGAAGAAGTCGACCGAGGTGAACATGATCACGCCGAGGATGATCAGCGCAACGATGTTCAGCACCGTCTGCGACACAACCGTACCGAGCACCACCGGCAGGTTCTCCCGCGGTCGGCCGGTCCGGCGGGCGACGATCAGTGCACGTGAGGGCTCGCCCAAGCGCGCCGGCAACGTCGAGGACATCAGCACCCCGATCATCGTGCCCCGGATCGCGTCGCTGAGCCTGATCCGCGCCTTTGGCAGCGCGGCCTCGAGGATCGCGTGCCATGCAACACCACGCATCAGCATCGCCGCGCACATCGTCGCGAGCCCGAGCAGTACGTAGGAAGGCTCCGAGTTGATCAGCGTCTTGCCGATGCTGGTGATTCCGATCTGCTCGAGCGCCTTGAAGGCGAGCCCGAGCGCTGCAAGCGTGATCAGCGCCATCCCGGCTCGGCGCACGTGCGAGAACATGCTGCGGCGGGATTCCTGGGCTGTCAGCGGCCGCTCCAGGCTCTCGAGCCGGGCGGCCCGCACGCGCGGCTGCAGGTCGGCCGGAATGAAACCCGTCTGGACGCCGAGCGTCTGCGTCGTGCCCTGCGGCTCGGGCATCGCGATCGCCTCGCCGTAGGCCTCCATCACCTCCAGCGCGACGCGCTCCCAGGCGAACCGCTTGACGGTGTCCGCCGCCGCCTGCGCCAGCTCCCGGCGGCGTGCCGGCTCGTGATAGAGGTCGCGCAGCGCCTCGGCCAGCGCCTGCGCGTCGGCGGGCGGCACCAGCACGCCGTCGACCCCGTCGGTCACGACGTCCCGGTAACCGGCGATGTCAGACGCCACCACGGTCGCGCCTGAGGCGAACGCCTCGGTCAGGACCATGCCGAAGCTCTCGCCACCCAGTGACGGCGCCGCCAGCACATCGGCGGCCAACAGCTCGTCGTGCTTGGTGACGTCGTCGACCTTGCCGAGCGCGCGCACCCCGCGCGGATCGATCAGCAGCGGAGCGAGCTCCTCCTGCGTCGGACCGATCACCGTCAGCTCAGTGGGCACGTGCTCGCGCAGCGCCTCGAAGGCGCGCAGCAGCAGCGGCAGGCCCTTGCGCTCGACGGCCTGGCCGACGAACAGGATCCGCAGCACATCGTCGTCACGCCGCTGCTCGAGCGCGTGCTCGAGCGCGTGCTCGTCGAGGCTTACACCATTGGGGATAACCCGGTAGCGGCCGCCGAACCAGCGCCGCCCGGTCCAGGCCGCTGACTCGGAGACCGCGATCCGCACGCGCAGGCGGTTGAGCACCTGGGTCGCGCCGAAGCCGTTGGCGATCGCGTTCGGCAGCAGCTTGCGCGAGTAGGAGTGGAAGGTCCCTACGAGGGGCACGCCGAACGGCAGCGTCGCCACCCAGCCGACCATCGGCGCGACCGGCTCGTGGATATGAGCGACGTCGTACCCGCCGGTCGAGAGCTCGCGCGAGAGCCTGGCGATACCACCGGGGCCCACTGACAGGTTCGAGACCGCGCCGTTGGCGCTGAAGCCGAGGCTGCGGCCGAGCGGGACCACGTAGTCAGGCGCGCGCAGATTCTGAGGCCTGGCGCCACGGTGCATGAGCGTTGCGGGCAGGTCGCCGGGGTCGTACGGTGCGAGCACGCGTACGTCATGGCCCGCAGCGAGGTATTGCTCGGCGAGCGCCTCTATATGCCTTGTGACGCCCCCCGGATAGGTCCACGAATAGGGGGAGACCAGCGCGATACGCATGTGTAGGAATCCTACCCACTCGGCTACCGGTGCTCACTGCGGATTCGGCTGAACGTGCTGATCCGGGCGATCCATATGATTGGGTGATGCCCAAGCGCCACTTCGTCAAGTACACGTTCCTGCACGTCGACCCGGCCTGGCGACGGCTACCGGACTCCGAACGCGAGGAGCACAAGCGCGAGTTCGTCGCCGCCTGCGAGGACTTTGGCCAGGACCACCTGCTGCGCGCGTTCTCGCTGGTCGGGACCCGCGGCGACGCCGACATGATGGTCCTCTCTCAGGCTGAGAATCTGGAGCGGATCCACGAGTTCCACGTCGTCCTCCAGCAGAGCGGGCTGATGAAGTGGTCGACGATCCCGTACTCATTCCTGGCCATGACCAAGCCCTCCGAGTACTCGGAGGAGTCGCGCCTGGAGGTCCGGCCGGCCCACGGCAGATACCTGTTCGTGTACCCGTTCGTGAAGACCCGCGCCTGGTACAACCTCGCCGCTGACGAGCGCTGGCGGATCATGCAGGAGCACATCCGCATCGGCAGGGAATTCCCCAGCGTCGACCTCAACACCAGCTACTCCTTCGGGCTCGACGACCAGGAGTTCGTCGTGGCGTTCGAGGCGGACAGCCCGGCGGACTTCGTCGACCTCGTCCAGAAACTGCGCACCACCGAGTCGAGCATGTACACGCTGCGCGACACGCCCACCTTCACCTGCGTGACGATGTCGGTCGAGCGCGCACTCGGAGCGCTCGACGGCGCCGTGCTGCGCGCCTCGGTGTGAGTGCCGACGTCACCGCGGTAGAGCACCTTCGCGCGAACGACCCGGTTCTGCGCGAGATCATCGACCGCTACGGCCCCGACGCGATTCCCGAGCGCCGCGAGGGTGACCAGCGCGAGCACTATGGCGCGCTGGTGCGGGCGATCGTCGGCCAGCAACTCTCGACCAAGGCAGCTGCCGCGATCTATCGCCGCCTCGCCGACCGCTTCGGCGGCCGCGAACCGACACCGGCGGAGATCCTCGCCGATGATCCTGAGGAGTTGCGCACCGCCGCCGGCCTCTCCCGCGCGAAGGTGACATATCTGCGTTCACTCGCCGAGCACGTGCTCGAGGGATCGCTCGAACTGGAGCGGCTCGATGCGCTCCCGGACGCGCAGGTGATCGCGGAGCTCACCGCCGTCAAGGGCATCGGCGTCTGGAGCTCTCACATGTTTCTGATGTTCCGCCTCGATCGCCCCGACGTGCTCGCCGTGGGTGACCTCGGTATCCGCAAGTCGATGATGACGGCCTACGAGCTCGACGCTCTGCCGCTCGCTGAGACGATGGAAGCGATCGCCGAGCCCTGGCGGCCGTACCGCACGCTCGCCTGCCGCTACCTGTGGCGCGCGCTCGACAACGAGCCCGTCCAGTGACCACATGATGCCGACGGTCACCCTGACGCTGGCTCGGTTCACGCCAGGCGACCGCGACCGGTGGCTCGCCGGCGCAATGAACGTACTCAACGATGAGGAGCGTGAGCAGCTGCGGGCGAGACCCGATTCGGACGCCCGCGCGCAGCACGCGATCGGTCGCGCACTGCTGCGGTTGATCGCGGCGCCGGCCGCCGGCCGCGGCCCAAGCGAGGTGGAGGTCACCGTCTCCGAGCAGGGCAAACCGGCAATCGATGACGCTCCCGAGCTGGGCGTCAGCGTTGCCCACAGCGGGCACGCCGTGGTCGTCGCAGCCTGCCGCGGTGCGACGGTCGGCGTCGACATCGAGCCCCCACCTGAGGACGCCGCGCGTTGCCGCCGGCTCGCCCGGCGGCGCTTCTCGGCAGCTGAGGCGGCGGCGTTGCGCGAGCTGCCCGATGCGGCCGTCGCCGGCTGGTTCGCACGCGCCTGGACGATCAAGGAGGCCGTCGGCAAGACGCTCGGCGTCGGCATGGTCCCGGCGCTGGCAGGCGCCGTCGTCAGCAGCGACGCGCACGCGCTGGTGTCCGTGTGGACAGGGCCGCCGGCTGAATCCTGGACGCTGCATCAGCTGCTGGCGCCGGGCGGCGAGGAGTGGATCGCGGTCACCCTTCCCGTTGCCGGGGTTGAGCTGGGTCCGGTCTCGCAGCTCACGCCCGAAGCCTTCAGCGAGGCGACAGCTCAGCCAGTCGCCGAGTGAGGAAGCGGCGCTCGGCGTCCGAGGGCGCGAGCACCAGCGCACGCTGATACTCGGTCGTCGCCTCCGTGAGCGCGCCCGAGCGCCGCAGCAGGTCGGCTCGGGTGGCGGCCAGCAGGTGATAGCCGGCGAGCTCGCCCCGCTGGGCGAGCTCGCTGACCAGGGCCAGTCCGCGGTCGAGATCACCGGACATCGCGATCGCGACCGCCTGGTTCAGGCGCACGACCGGTGAGTCCACCAGCTCGGCCAGCAGCTCGTAGAGCTTGCGTGCCCGGCCCCAGTCGGTATGGGGCTGCGCGTGGCAGGCGGCGATCTCAGCCTGGAGGCGGTAGGCGCCGCTGGAATTGGTTCCCACCCACCCACGCCCGCCGCCACCAGCAGCGGCGAGCAGGCGCTCGGCCTCCGTGATCTCGTCCTGATGCCAGAGACCGTGGTCCTGATCCTCGAGCGTGATCAGCTCGCCGGTGGCGTCCAGGCGGGCGTCGCGGCGCGAGTGCTGAAGCAGCATCAGCGCCAGCAGCGCGGTCGCCTCGGGCTCATCCGGCATCAGAGCCCGCAGCAGCCGAGCCAGCCGAATCGCCTCGTCGCAGAGCCCGGCGCGGATCAGCTCCTCGCCCGATGAGGCCGAGTAGCCCTCGTTGAACAGCAGGTAGAGGACCGCCAGCACGCCCGCGGTGCGCTCCGGGAGCAGCCGCGCGGGCGGGACGCGGTAGGGGATGCCGGCATTCGCGATCTTCGCCTTCGCACGGGTCAGGCGCTTGGCCATGGCCGGCTCGGCGACCAGAAACGCGCGCGCGATCTCGGCCGTCGTCAGGCCTGCGAGCGTGCGCAGCGTCAGCGCCACCCGTGCCTCCAGCGCCAGGGCCGGATGGCAGCAGGTGAAGATCAGGCGCAGTCGGTCGTCCTCGATCTGTTCGGGCTGTTCGGGCATCGTCAGTTCGGTCTCCGTCGGCTCGGTCCGGAGTTGGTCTTGCACGATCCGCTCGACCAGCTCCGTACCACGGGCCGCCCGCCGCAGGCGATCGATCGCGCGGTTGCCGGCAACGGTCGTCAGCCAGGCCCCGGGCCTGTCCGGAACGCCATCAGCCGGCCAGCGTCGGAGCGCCTCGGCGAACGCCTCCTGGGCGCACTCCTCAGCCAGATCCCAGTCGCCGGTGCGGCGGATCAGGGTGGCGACGATCCGGCCCCACTCCTCGCGGAAGGCTGCCTGAACGGCATCGTGCGCGGCGCCGGCACTCACAGATCGATGAAGCGCCTGACCTCGACCTGGTGAAAGCGTGCGATCGGGTGCCCGGCGGCCAGTTCGATTGCGCGCTCCTCAGAGTCGCAGTCGAGGATCGCGAAGCCGCCCAGGAACTCCTTGGTCTCCGCGAACGGCCCGTCGGTCAGCAGCGTCTGGCCGTCACGCACACGCACCGTCGTCGCCGCGGCAGCGTCCTGGAGCGCGTGGCCGTACACGTACTCGCCGCCGGCCTCGACCTGCTCACGCCACGCCATCACGTCGCGCAGGATGCCCTCCTCGACCTCAGGAGCCTCGGCGATGCCGTCGATGCAGACCATCAGCAGGTATCGCATCTTCGGTTCGGTCACGCTTTCGATCGGCGCCTCCGGGCGCAGGTCGGGGTGATCCTCATGTTCGAAGAAGGGCCGCAGCTCGAGCAGGTGATACCAGGACATGGGGTGCTTGGATGCGACCTCGATCGCCTCGTCGAGGTTCTCGCAGTCGAGCAGGTCGAGCCCGCCGATGAACTCCTTCGTGTCGGCGAACGGACCGTCGCTGACAAGCGTCTCACCATCGCGGACGCGCACCACCTTGGCGGTGTCCGGGCTGTCGAGCGCCTTGCCGGCCAGCCGCGCGCCGCGGCCATCCATTTCGTCAACCCACTTTGGCGTGCGCTCCCGCATGACTGCGGACTCGTCCTCAGAGCCCTCGTTCTCCACGCAGACCAGCATCAGGTAGTTCATCTGTCTCGGAACCTCCACGTCGGATTGTCGTCGATATCCCTACGACGAACGTCACCCGCGCAGATGGACAGTCCGGCCCGAACCAGACCCGAACTGACCTGCAGAATCTGACAAACCGTCCGGTGGCAGAGGCCGCCGACCTCTCAGAAGCCGAGTTGCTGCATGGTCGAGCTGAGGTCGCCGACCTCAGCCGCGGGCGGTGCCCGCGCGGGCTTCACAGCGGCAAAGCCGGTGAAGCGCAGTGCGACTCTGATGTGCGCGCGAAGCGTCGGGTCGTAGAACGTGAGCACGAGGCTGCGGATCAGGCCGGTGGCAGGATCGATCGTGACCCGGGCGCGCTGACCCGGCACCCTCTGGGTCGCGTCGCGAGCGGTGTCACTCAGGATCTTCGCCGGATCGACGGTGTCGCTCAGTCCGAGCCCGGATACGCTGCCCTCGAGCCACTGGTCCGAGATCCCCAGAAGGCTCGTGGCCTCCGGGGGAACCCTCAGGTAGAGCGCGTCGCCGATGATCACAGCCTGGCTGGGCAGCGGGCCGATCAGGTCGAGCAACCCGGGTGGATTCGCCGCCAGGTTCAGGGTGCCCGTGCCAGAGGCCGGATCGAAGCTGCCGCGGCCGACTGCCGTGGCCGGGTCGCTGCCGAACTGGGGGACCGTGATGCGCATGTGCACGACCGCCTGGTAGCCGGGCTTCTCGCCGGTCAGCCGCGCCGCCCTGAGGATCGCTGCCGCTGATGGCGGCGCCGGCGCCGAGGTGGCCGGCGCGCTCCGCGTGGTGCTCGTGTACGTGTAGCTCCGCCGCGGCTTGCCCGCACCAGAGCCCGAGCCGCCACAACCGGCCGTCAACAGTGCAACGATCGCAACACCGCTCGCGAGCAACGCGGCACGGCGCATGCGAATCAGACTGCTGAGACCTCTTCCTCCTCCGCGACGCGGAAGGAGGAGCCGCAGCCACAGGCCGCGACCACGTTGGGGTTCTCGACCTTGAAGCCGGCACCCTGCAGCTCGTCGACGAAGTCGATCACCGAACCCCGCACGTAAGGCAGGCTGGGGCCGTCGACGAGTAGCCGGATGCCCTTGTCCTGGAACACCGTGTCGCCGTCCCGCTGCTCGTCGAACGCGAGCGCGTACTGGAAGCCTGAGCAACCGCCGCCGCGCACGCCGACCCGCAGACCTGCGGTCTCGGCGACGGACTCCTGAGAGGCCAGGAACTCCTGAACCTTCTCGGCACCTTTGTCGGTCAAAGTGATCATCGCTTCATTCAGTATAGCTTCGGACGTCCGGTCGCTACGCTTTCCACTGTGCCAGTTTCACCGGATGAGTTGAGAGACCGCATCGAAGCGGCGATTCCCGGAACGCGCGCCGCCGTCACCGGCGACGGAGCCCATTTCGAGGCTGTCCTGGCAGGGCCTGCGTTCGCCGGACTCAGCCGGATCGCCCAGCACAAGCTCGTATACGACGTGTTCGGCGGCGAACTCGGCGACCGGATCCACGCACTCTCCATCAAGATCACCCCAACGGAGGCCTGATGAGCGATACGCCCAACAACCCGATGCGCGACGCAATCCAGAGCGCGATCGCTGAGAACCCGGTGATCCTGTTCATGAAGGGTGTCCCGGAGGCGCCGGCATGCGGCTTCTCGGCCCGTACCGTGGCGGTGCTCGAGTCGATCGACCAGCCGTTCGCCGCCGTCAACATCCTGCCCGACCCGGCGATCCGCCAGGAGCTCTCGGCGCTGTCCGGGTGGCCCACGGTCCCGCAGCTGTTCGTCGACGGCGAGCTCGTCGGCGGCTGTGACATCGTGATGGAGATGTACGAGAGCGGCGAGCTTCAGCAGCTGCTCGGCAAGGACGAGGCACCGGCTGTGAGCGAGGCTGCGGCCGCTGAGGCCGCTCCGCTCCAGATCGAGAACCTGCTCTAGCCGAGTCGAGGCTCCGGAAGCGTCGAGCCCCGGCGATGCCCGTCGCGATCGTCACCGACAGCTGCCATTACCTTCCGCGTGAGCTGGCTCAGCAGCTCGCCCTGCACGAGGTCAGCCTCTACGTGCACCGCAACGGGAGCGCGGAGCGCGAGAGTCAGATCCTCGACTACGGCGCCTACTTCGAAAGCCTCGTGGCGAGCCCGGAGCTGCCGACGACCTCGCAGCCGTCGATCGGTGACTTCCTCGCCGTCTACGAGCCGCTGCTCGCTTCCGGGCACGAGATCCTGTCGTTGCATCTGTCCGGCGGTCTGTCGGGGACCGTGGGTTCGGCGCAACAGGCCCGTGAGCAGCTCGGCGAGGCAGCTGAGCGAGTGCTGGTGGTCGATTCCCAGACGGCCTGTGGCGCTGAGGGGCTGATGCTGATGGCCGCGGCAGCCGCGATCGCTGGCGGCGGCGACGCCGCCGCGGCCGCGCAGCGGGCGCAGCAGGCCCGCGAGCAGCTGCAGTTCCTGTTCGCGCTCGACACGCTCGAGTATCTGCGCAAGGGTGGGCGCATCGGCGGCGCGCAGGCATGGCTCGGTTCGGCGCTGAAGATCAAGCCGATCCTTTCGCTGGAGTCGGAGATCGGCGCCGTCGAGCGTGTCCGCACAAGCCGCCGGGCCTTCGAGCGGCTGGTCACGCTGATGGAGAAATTGAAGAGCGACGGCGCCGATTGCTGGGTTGTGCAGCACACCCACGTCCCGGATCAGGCTGCGGCGCTGGTCGAACGCGGACGCGAGGTCTTCGGCTGCGAGCCGGTGTTCGTTTCGGAGATCGGGCCCGTGATCGGCACCCATATCGGCCCGGGGCTGCTGGGCGTCGGCGGGCTCTCGCGCGCGCTGGTGGCACCGGCCTAGGCCTGACCCGGCTTGGCCCCGGCCCGGCGTAGCCCCGGCCCGGTTGGGCCCGGCACGGCCGGCCCCGGCCCTAGCGACGCTTCTTGCGTCGCCCAAAGACCGCCCCGAACGCGCCACCGATCCCGCCGGCCAGCACGAACCCGGCCGCTGCCGCGGCGATCTGGAGCGGCTGCTCGTTGCGGCGCAGCTGCGAGCGCCAGTCGGTCAGCTCGGTGACCTCGTCCCGCAGCTTTACGAGCGCGGTGCCCAGCTCCTGACGGCTCTGCTCGATCGAAGCGCGGATCTCCTCCGGGCTGCGCTTGGCGGTCGTCATCGAGTCAGCTGCCGTTCGATTTCCACGGTTGAGGTCGAGACGGTCTCCCTGATCTTGCGCGCCTCGTCGATTGCCATCTGTGGCGTCGGCGGCCCGACCCTCAGCTTGCGCCAGGCGAACAGGAAGGTGCCCAGCGTCAGCAACAGCAGCATGATCATCACGACCAGGAAGCCGAGCCAGATCTCGCCGACTCCGCCCACGAAGATGTCGTTCACCGCCCACGCGATCGTGAGCAGCACGAAGATCACGGCGAACACGCCGAACACGGCGCCGGCCGCGACCGCCGCCGCGCCGCGCGCGAGGCTCGTGGCCTTCTGGATCATCTCCGCCTTGGCGAGCTCGATCTCGTCCTGGACGAGTTTCGTCAGGTTCTCGGAGACGTCCGTGATCGCCTGGGCGATGCTGTCCGATTGGCTGTTGTCAGCGGGCAAGGCGCTTGAGGATAGTTGCGATGACGACGCCGCCGACGAAAGCGATCCCGAGGCCGACCTCAGGTCGTTCGCTGACCAGCTTGGACAGTTGCTCGAGCGGCGAGGGCCCGGGGTCAGGCGCCGGCATCACAGGCTCCGCCGGTCGATGCTCGGCCGCTCGATGCTCCGCAGCGACGCCACGATCGGGGGCCGGGAAGGGCGGCGGCGCGACTCGGCGGCGGGGCACCTGGGTTGGGGTGCCGGCGCCACGCAGCGAGGCGGGGCGACGCGGGAGACGCTCGAGCGCTGGGCCTGGCCCAGCGGGGCCCGGCCCAGCGGGACCAGGCACGGCGGGTTTGGGATCGGTCGGTTCGGGCGCACCGGGCTCGGGCTGAGCTGGTCGGGTCGCGACGGGCGACGGGCGCTGCACCTCGACCGGCGGCGTCCATGTCGGCTGGGACGTGGAGTCGCCCCAAGTCGTGAGTGATTCCTCAACGCTCGCAGGATCGCCGGCCCCTTTGGAACCCAGATCGTCGGCCGAATCCGTCACTCAGGCGGATCTTCGTTGAAGACTCTCTTCCAGACGACAGCCGCAACGCGAGCTGCAACCAGGCTCGAGAGCGCGCCGATTCCGGCCAGAAGGCCGGACCAGAGCAGGCGTTTCACCAAGGGACTCTCCTTCATCGTTTCGCCATTCAATCAGATTGCGGGGGTAGCGATCAGGCGTCGAGGCCGCCGCAGATCATCTCGACGATCTCAGTCTTGACACGCTCGAACTGTTGCGCCGGGACCGGTTGGTCGCTGAAGATCCATTGCGTCAGCACCTGTTCGATCAGACCGTAGAACGCCTGCGCCGCAAACAGCGCGTCGACCTCGGTCCGAAACACTCCGGCCGCCTGCGCGCGAGTGACGATCCGAGCGATGCCCTCATAGGCCTGGATGATCTTGTCGAGGTGCGTGCGTCCGAAGGTGTTGGCCGCGCGCGTGACCTCGACGATGATCACCTTCATCAGATCGGGGTCGCGGCGGTAGGACTCGACGATGAACGAGGCGATCGTCTGAAGCTGTTCGCGAGGAGTCCGATCGCTCGCGTCGGCATCCGCGATCGCCGCCAGCATCACGTCCCAGCGTTCGAGGAACAGCGTGTCGAGGATCGCGTCCTTCGAGGGGAAGTAGTGGTACACGAGGCCATATGCGACGCCGGCCTCGTCGGCGATGTCCGCGACTCGGCATGTGTGAAAGCCCTGGTGGGCGAACACCCTGACCGCCGCGTCGAGGATCACGCGGCGCTTGTCGACGGCCGTGCCGGTCATCGCGCCGCCTCGTCTGCGTAGGCCGTGGTGGGCTGCGCGTAGATCTGCGCGGCGCGCTGGTGGCTGAGGGCAGGCAGGCGCCTGCGCACGTCATCCAGGAGCGGGAAGTCGAGGTCGGCGAGGATCACGCATTCGCGGTCAGGGGCGGTGGCGAGCACAACACCCCACGGATCCGCGATCAACGACCGGCCACCGGAGCGTAGGCCGGGTACGTGCTCACCAATCTGGTTTGCGGCGACCACGAAGCACTGGTTCTCGATCGCGCGGGCGCGCAGCAGGATCTCCCAGTGGTCGCGCGTGGTCGCCAGGGTGAACGCGGCCGGTACCGCCAGCACCGTCGCTCCCCGTTTCGTGAGACTCCGGTACAGCTCGGGGAAGCGAACGTCGTAACAGATGCTCATCCCAAGCGTGACGCCGTCGGCGAGTGTGGTCGTGACCACCTCGTCGCCGGCCCGCTCGCGCGCAGACTCCTTGTAACTCGTGCCATCGACCTCGACGTCGAACATGTGGAGCTTGCGGTACACGGCCTTGATCTCGCCGTCCGGGCCGATGTGCAGGCTCGTGTTCGAGGTCTTCTCCTGGTCGGCGCGACGCTCCACGAACGAGCCGGCGATCAGGTCGATCTGCAGCTCCGCGGCCGTGGTGCGAGCCCAGGTGACCGCGGGGCCGTCCTGCAGTGACTGTGCCTGCGCGTCCATGACCTCTGCACGACCCAGCACCGTCCACTTCTCAGGCAGCACCACGAGCCGGGCGCCGCGGCCGGCCGCCTCGCGGGTGAGACGGTCGACGGTCTCGAGGTTGCGATCGACATCCTCGGTCGCGTTGACCTGGACAGCGGCGGCGCGGAGGGTGTTGAGATCCATCACCCCGAAGTCTAATGATTGACTAGTCAGTCAGCGACCGATCCAGCGCGGCTCGCGTTTGTCGAAGAACGCCGCGATGCCCTCGCGGGCGTCGTCGGTTCCCTGTGCGAAGGTCAGCTGCGACTGCAGCTGCTCGAGCGCCTCGACGAAGCCCAGATCCTGCTGGCGCAGGAGCGCATCCTTGCCGAGACGCAGCATCAGCGGCGACCTGCTCGCGAGCCGCTGCGCCCAGTCCGCGACGGCCGTGTCGAACTCCGGGTCGGGGACCACCTTGTTGACCAGGCCGATCCGCGCTGCCTCGGTCGCGCTGATCTGCTCGCCGAGCATCACCAGCTCGGCGACGCGCTTGCGCGGGACGTTGCGATCGAGCAGGGCGGTGACCATGAACGGGAACAGCCCGACGTTGATCTCGGGGGTGCCGAAACGGGCGCTCTGCTTGGCGACCACCAGGTCGCACGCCAGCATCAATCCCAGCGCGCCGGCCAGGACGTGGCCGGCGGCGGCGCAGATCGCCGGCTTGCCCAGCTCCGCCAGCCCTACGAAGGCGCGCACGAACAGCTCGTTCTGCGCGTGCCTGACCTCAGCGGTCGTGTCCGCGGCGAACGTCGCCAGATCGCCACCGCTCGAGAACACCGTCGGGTGCGTCGAGGCGAGCACGACGACGCGGACGGCCTCGTCCGCGCGCACCCGCTCGAGCGCCGCGACCAGCTCCCCGAGCATCTGCGGTGACAACGCGTTGCGCGACTGTGGCTGGTTGAGGGCAACCGTTGCCACCCCGCTCTGATCGAGCTCGTAGGTGAGCGTCTCATACCTCTCCATGGGGGAAGCGTACGCCGGGTCCATGAGGTGACCGCGACCGGCGCCCGCTGATCCCGGCCTGCATGAGTGCAAGAATCGGAACGTGGACTCGATGCGAGGCCAGCTGTTGATCGCGGGCCCCACGCTCCAGGATCCGAACTTCTGGCGCACGGTCGTGCTCGTCGTCGAGCACAGCGAGGCCGGAGCGTTGGGACTTGTGCTGAACCGACCGTCCGAGTCGACGGTCGGCGAGGCGGTACCGGAGCTCACCGACATCACCGATGCCGCGGACGACGTGCACGTGGGCGGGCCTGTCGGGCAGTCGGCGGTGATCGTGCTGGCGGACTTCGAGGACCCGCACGATGCCGCGCTGATCGCGTTCGACAGCGTCGGCGTGCTGGGCGCCCCGGCCGACGAGCTCGGGGCCGGCGTGCGTCGCGCCCGGGTCTTCGCGGGGCACTCGGGCTGGGGTCCGGGCCAGCTCGACGGCGAGTTGGAGCGCGGCGACTGGATCATCGAGCCGGCCCGTTACAGCGATGCGTTCGCGAGGCAACCCTCGGCGCTGTGGCCGGAGGTGCTCGAACGCAAGGGCGGTAGCTACGCGCTGGTCGCGCGGATGCCGCCCGACCCATCTTTGAACTAGCGCTCGCCGGCGGGCACTCGCACGCTCGAATGCCGCCGGACCGGCGAACCGGAGCACTAGGATCAACCCGTGGCTGAGGAGCGCCCACACACGCACGCACCCGATCGCAGCGGTGAGACAACGGGGTTGAAGATCGCGCTGACGCTGATCCTGCTGTTCATGGTCACGGAGATCACGGTCGCGCTGCTGTCGTCGTCGTTGGCGCTGCTCTCAGACGCGGCCCACATGCTGACTGACGCGGCTGCCCTGGCGATGGCGCTGCTGGCGGCTCGCCTTGCAAGCAGGCCGGCCCGCGGGGCGATGACGTTCGGGCTGGGACGCGCGGAGATCCTCAGCGCGCAGGCAAACGGCCTGACACTGCTCGTGCTCGGCCTGCTGATCGTCTACGGCGGCGTTCGGCACCTGATCACGCCGCCGGACGTCAAAGGCTGGCCCGTCCTGATCGTGGCCCTGGTGGGGATCGTGGTCAACCTCGCGATCACCTGGATCCTCGGCGGCCACGGCCACGCGCGGGTTGGGCATGACCACAGCGCGAGTGGCGACGACGCTCACGACCACGGCACGCCTCAGCGCAGCCTCAACGTCGAGGGCTCCTACCAGCACATCGTCACCGACCTGTTCGGCTTCATCGCAACGGCCATCGCCGCGATCGTGATCATCACGAGTGGCTTTTTGCGCGCCGACGCGATCGCCTCGCTGCTGATCGCGGCGGTGATGCTCTACGCGTCCTACGGGCTGCTCAGAGCCTCTGTCCGGGTGATCATGGAGGCGGCTCCGGAGGGCATCGATCCGGACGCGATCGGTCGTATGCTCGCCGGCCAGCCCGGTGTCACGGAGGTCCACGACCTGCACGTCTGGGAGGTCACATCAGGCTTCCCGGCGATCTCCGCACACATCGTCGTCGACGCCGGCCATGACTGCCATGAGGTTCGCCGCGAGCTCTCCCAGCTGCTCAAGGCCCGCTTCCACCTGGCCCACTCGACGCTCCAGGTGGAGCACGCTCGCGCTCCCCAGCCGCCGATGCAGATCGAGGTCCCGGGTACCGAGCCGGGGCGGAGGTACGTGCGGTGAGCGTCCATGCCGAGGGCAGCTTCCGCGGCCACCGCGCCCGCAGGATCGTCTGGCAGAGCTGGCTGCCCGACGGCGATCAGCCGCTGAACGGCGTCGTGACGATCGCGCACGGCTACGGCGAACACATCGGCCGTTACGTGCATGTGGCTGAGCGGCTGAACGAGGCCGGCTTCGCCGTGTATGGGCTCGATCACCACGGCCACGGCCGCTCCGGGGGCAGGCGCGGGCGGATCACGGTCGAACCCGCCGTCCAGGATCTGGACCGCCTGATCGTCACCGTCGCACGCGCAGGCCACCCGGACGTCCCACAGTTCCTGCTCGGCCACAGCATGGGCGGCGCATTCGCGTTGCGCTACGCGATCGCTCATCAGAATCGACTGGCGGGCCTGGTCCTGACCGGGCCGCTGGCCGCGGTCGACGGCGGTCGCGCGCTGCACGCGTTCGGGCGCACGCTGGGAATGGTGTTGCCCGGGGCTCCCGTCTCAAAGGTCGATCCGCGCCTGGTCAGCCGCAGCCAGTCCGTGGTCAAGGACTACATCGCCGATCCGCTCAACCACCACGGAGCGATTCCGGCCGGCGTCGCCCGCGCGATGATCCTCCACGTCGACACGCTGGCGCGCGACGTCAGGCGCATCACGCTGCCGACACTGCTGATGTGGGGAACGGCGGATCGCCTATGCCCGCCGAGCGGCTGCGAACTGGTCGCTGCCAACATCGGCAGCGACGACCTCACGGTCAAACGCTACGAGGGCCTGTTCCACGAAATCCTCAACGAGCCCGAACGCGAGCAGGCGCTGAGCGACCTGACCGATTGGCTACGAGCGCACAGCATCTCGCCGGCGGTCCGCTGACCGCCGGCTCACCTACCCGCTGCGCTCGTCACGTTCGGCCAGAACGCTGCGGCGGGCGGCGGCCGCAGCGGCCCTGCCGCTGCCCGCCTGCTCCAACTCCAGGTGCATGTCCCTGATCCGGCGCAGGATCTCGTCGGCGCATACCTGCTGCTGCTCATGGGTCGGCTCGGTGATCTGTTCGAAACGGATCGGCCGGCCGTAGCGGACCACGATCTTTGGAAAGCGCAGCCGCTTCCAGTTGCGGACCTGATGCGAACCGAGGATCGCGACCGGGACCACGGCGGCACCCGATTCGAGCGCGAGGCGGCCGATGCCGGTCTTGGCCTCGTCGGCGACGCGCCCGTTGCGCGAGCGGCCGCCCTCGACGTACATGCCGATCGCACCGCCCCGCCCAAGAATCGTGAAGGCGGTCTTGAACGCCTCCTCGTCCGCATACCCGCGGCGCACCGGGAAGACGCCGCCGTGACTGTAGATCCAGCTCATCGGATGGCGGCCGAACATCTGCGACTTGGCCATGAACTGGACGTGGCGGCGGATGAACCCACCAGCAAAGAAGTGATCCATGTAGGACGCGTGGTTGGGCGCCAGGATCAGGGGGCCGTTGGGCACGTTCTCCGCCCCGTATGCCTCGGCCCGGAACAGCGCGACCGCGATCCAGACGGTGATCACGCGCACCAGCTCGTACGGCCACTGCGGCGGTCGCCGCCGCACGCGGGCGTGGTGGCCGTCGAAGGTCGCTGCTGGGCGCGGGTCCCTGTAAACCTGCGCCCTGATCCTGACGTCGTCAGCCATCGCGCGCGGCCTGCTACTGGTCGAGCACCAGTTGCTGGAGCGCCAGACGCGTGCGCTCACTGCGCTGCGCCTGCTCGGCAACGGCCGCGGTGAGCGCTGACAGCCAGGTGTCGATGTCAAGCTGCTCGTTCTTGATCACGATCCCGCCGGAGGACTTCGCCCGCGAGGTTCGGACCTGACCGCCGCTCCGCTCAAGCGCCAGTCGCTCGCCGCCGGTCTCGACGCTGATCTCCGTCACGAGCTTCGGGCCACGGAAGCCCTGCTTGGCGCGCTTGACCTGGACGAAGCCCGGCAATGCCTGCTCGAGACGGGCGGCCAGGCCTTCCACGAACGCCGAAATGTCGCCGAGGTCGGCCCGCAGCGCAGCGGCGACGAGGTCCAGATCGGTGGAAGGGCTCTCCTCCGGTGTCACACCAGCAGCCTACGACACGGGCCCTGCGACCGGACTAGCGAACAGACCGGCGCGAGGGTCCGAACAGCAGTCCGAGCATCCGGAGCGGGTTCCTCCTCGCCCAGAAGCGACCGGAAGACCGCCGCCGAACCAATTCCCGGCGACTGCATGAACTCACGAATAGCTCTGAGCCATCCATAGGTTGTTTCCCCAGTATTGAATGCAGATCGATCCTGCCGCAGGTAGTCAATAACAATGCCCGGACGGAATCCGCAATTTGCGGACTTTTGTGGGTCGGCGAGCGGCGGGCGAGTGCGCTCCCTTCCCCGATTGAGCGCAACCCCTATGCTGGCCGCCGTCACTGTCCACAGCCCTACGATCCTGAGGAGCCCAATGCCTGACGTCGAAGCCCACATCACCGGGACCGTCTGGAAGATCGAGGTGGAGGTCGGCGACACGGTCGAGGAGGGCGACACGGTCCTGATCCTCGAGTCGATGAAGATGGAGATGCCCGTCGAGGCCGAGGATTCAGGCGTCGTGACTGAGATCCGCTGCGAGGAAGGCCAGGCGGTCTCAGAGGGCGACGTGCTGATGGTGCTCGAGTAGCCCGGTTCCCGGCGCGCTCGGCACCGACCGCCTACGCGCTCTCGTCCCAGGGCGTGAAGTCGGTCTTGCGGGCGCCGCAGACCGGGCAGAACCAGGTCTCAGGGATGTCCTCGAACGCCGTCCCGGCGGGAATGCCACCGTCGAGGTCGCCCTCGGCAGGATCGTAGATGTAGCCGCACGATTCACAGATCCACTTCACGCGCGTCAGGTTAGCTGGATTTGCACGCTTGATTCCACAACCCGCAGCCGGTTCGTGAAATCAACCATTCGGCTACGGTCCGGTGATGGACCCGCGACCCGCCGCCACCGTGATTCTCGGTCGCGATCTGGGCGGCCGCTTGGAGCTGCTGATGGTCAGGCGCACACCCGCTGCCCGGTTCATGGCGGGCGCCTGGGTGTTCCCCGGCGGCGCGCTGGACGCGGGCGACGGAAATGGGCCGGACGGGCTGCGGCGGGCAGCCATCCGTGAGCTGTCGGAGGAGGCGGGCGTCACGCTCGCGCCGTCGGCCGAGCTGGTGGCGCTCGCGCGCTGGATAACCCCGGCTTCCAGTTCGATCAGGTTCGACACGTGGTTCTACCTCGCTCGCGCTCCGGAGCGGGCACGCCCCAGGGTCGACGGCGCGGAGATCGTCGACTTCCGGTGGCTGGCGCCGGTCGATGCCCTTGCGGCTGATGCGGCCGGAGCGCTTCCGCTCGCATTCCCGACCCGCACGCAGCTGCAGCGCCTCAGCGCGTTCGAGTCGGTCGCGGCACTGCTCGACCACGCCCGCGAGAGTGACCTCGAGCCGATCGAGCCGCGTGAGATCCGCTTCGGCGAGCACGTGCGGCTCGCGCTGCCGGGCGACCCGGACTATTGATCGTCGGCTTCTTCGTCGGAGATCACGTGCAGCACCGCGTTGATCAGCGCCAGGTGCGTGAACGCCTGCGGGTAGTTGCCCAGGTGGCGGCCGCTGTTCGCGTCGAGCTCCTCCGCGTAGAGACCGAGCGGCGAGGCGTGCGAGAGCAGCCGCTCGCAGAGCACGGCGGCGCGCTCCTGTCTCGCCGATCTCAGAGAGCGCCGAGACCAGCCAGAACGAGCAGATCAGGAAGGTGCCCTCTTCGCCTGAGAGGCCGTCGTCGGTCTCGTCGGTGCGGTAGCGCAGCACGAACCCGTGCTCGGTCAGCTCATCGGCGATCGCGATCACGGTGTTGCGCACGCGCTCGTCGTCGGGCGGCAGGAAGCGGTTGAGCGGGATCAGCAGCGTCGAGGCGTCGAGCGCGTCGGTGTCGTAGTGCTGGCGGAAGACGCCACGCTCGGAGACGCCCTTCGTGAGGATGTCCTCGCGGATCTGGTCGGCGATCGCCTGCCACTCCTTGGCGAGCTCAGGTCTCGCCCTCGCGCTCGGCCAGCCGAGCGCCGCGATCGACCGCGACCCAGCACATCAGCTTCGAGGAGACATAGTGCTTGGGCTCGCCGCGCGCCTCCCAGATGCCCTGGTCGGGCTTGTCCCAGACCGCGATCGCGCACTTGACCTGGTCCTGGATCACCGGCCACAGCCGCTGCGGGATGTGGCCGCCCATCTTCGTGTGCAGGTAGATCGAGTCGAGCACCGCGCCGAACACGTCGTTCTGCTTCTGGTCGTAGGCGCCGTTGCCGATCCGCACCGGGTCGCGCGCCCTCGTAGCCGCCCAGGTGGTCGAGCGTCGGACTCGGTCAGGTCGCGCTCGCCGCCGACGCCCGTACATGATCTGCAGGCCGCCGTCGCCGTTGCGCTCGAGGTCGGCGACGAACTGCATGAAGTCGTCGGCCTCCCAGTCGAAGCCGAGCGCGTGCAGGCCCCAGAGCGTGAAGGTCGCGTCGCGCATCCAGCAGTAGCGGTAGTCCCAGTTGCGCTCGCCCCTGCGGCGTCTCGGGCAGCGAGGTGGTCGCGGCCGCGACGGTCGCGCCGGTCGGCGCGTAGGTGAGGCCCTTGAGCGTCAGCGCCGAGCGGTGCAGGTGGCTACGCCAGCGATGGTCCGGGAAGCGGCCGCCGGCGAGCCAGTCGCGCCAGTAGTGCTCGTGTACGCCGAGCCGCTCCTCGCGCGTCCTGGAGGTCGCGCGGGCCGTCGATCCCGTGCGCCCAGCCGAGCGCGACGTAGCGGCGCTCGCCCTCGACCAGCGTGTGGCGTGCACGGGCGCGGCTGCCCTCGATCCCGAGCCGCAGGTCGGAGTGCAGACGGAACTCGCATGCCGGTCGAGCAGGTGGCCTCGGCCGTGCTCCATGCCGGGCCGTGCATCTTCCACTGGCGCCGGCTCGCGGCCGTAGTCGAAGATCGGCTCGCAGACGACCTCGACCTGAACGCTGCCCTGGACGCACTCGATCACGCGCACCAGCATGTGGTCGGCGTCGTTGTCGGTCGGCGGCCGCGTGTGGTCGAGCCTCGTCGGCGTGGTCGTCGCTGCCAAGGGCCGATCGTCAGCCCGTCGCGCACGACCAGCCAGCCCGACGGCGTGAGCCAGGTGGTCTCGAGCACCATCGTCCCGGGGACGTAGCGGACGCTGAGCGGCACCACCAGGCCGTACGGCCCGACCCGAAACGAGCCCGCCCGGCGATCCAGCAGCGCGCCGAAGATGCTCGGCGAGTCGAACCGCGGCACGCCCATCCACTCGACGCTGCCGTCGGGCGCGATCAGCGCGCAGCGTGTGGCAGTCCGACAGGAACGCGTAGTCGGCGATCGGCGGGAACGGCGAGCCGCCGGTCAGCGGCTTGTCATGCGGAGGGAGCGGGATCGTCGGCGACACGTCGCCGCGAAAGACTAACGCTGGCGCGCGGGCAGCGGGACAGCCGACGCGCGGGTGGCTGATCGCCTCACCGGGGTGCCCGAGCCAGCGGGCCGGGCGCCCCAGTGTCTAGGTGTCGGAGTTGAGGTCGGCAGGCCGAGCGGTTGAGCCAGTGCTCGACATGGATGTTGAGCACGCGTGAACTGGCCGGTCCAGATCAGGATGCCCATGCCGATCAGGATCGACGCCGCCCAGGCCGATCACGACCGGGTAGTGGCGCTTGACGACGTTCAGCGCGGCCGTCACCTTGCCGAACGCGAGCCCCGTGATCAGGAACGGGAGCCGAGGCCGGCGCAGTAGATCGCCAGCAGGAAGGCGCCGCGCAAGCGCCGAGGGAGGTGCCGGCGGCGGTGATGATCGCGCCGAGCGTCGGCCCGGTGCAGGGGGTCCAGGCGATCGCGAACGCAACGCCGGTCAGGACCGGGCCGCGAGCGGCCGGCCCGCTCCATCAAGCGCCTGCACGTGCCACTCGCGGGCGAGCCGCGGGATCAGCGGGCTCGAGCACGAACAGCAGGCCCATCGACGATGATGATGCCGCCGCAGACGCGCTGGGCGGTACCGCCGGTGAGCGCGCCGCGGAGCGCCTGCTGGCCGAGCAGCCCGAGCGCGATGAAGATCGCGCTGAAGCTGCCGACGAACGCGAGGCTCGGGCCGATCACGCGGCGCGCCTCGAAGCTCCGCGGGTCGGTGACGCCGGCGACCGCCGAGATGTAGCCGGGGACGAGCGGCAGCACGCACGGCGACAGGAAGCTGATCAGACCGGCGCCGAACGCGACCGGAATGCCGATGCCTGACGCGGGATCCATCGCGAATTCAGGGTACCGGGGGGTCAGTCCGAGGCCGCGCAACGCCTCTATTAAGCATGAGCGGTCGCATCAACAGGGGCAGCGAGGGGCCAAAGGGTGAATAGTTCAACCTTTGGCCCCCCGGATGCCGCAATCGCGGAGGTCGCCAAGCGTCAGGGCGGTCACATCACCACCGGACAGCTGCTGAACCTGGGCCTCGACGCCAACGCGGTCAAGTATCGAGTCAGGGCGGGGCGGTTGATCCGCGTTCACCACGGCGTCTATGCCGTCGGTCACCTCCCGACCAACCCCATCGACAAAGGCCGCGGCGCGCTGCTCGCCGCCGGCCCGCGAAGCGCGCTCTCACACGCCTGGGCGGCCGCGCACTGGGGCGCCTTCAAGAGCTACAGCGCCGGATCGAAGCTGATCAGCGCGACCGACAGGCGTCCGAGCGGCCTGATCGTCCACCGCTGCCCAACGCTGCTGCGACGGGACATCAGGGTCATCAACGGTCTGCGCGTCACCAGCCCGGCCCGCACCGCGCTCGACGTCGCCCCGCGGCTCAGCGACAAACGCCTGACTCGCATGGTCAACGATTTCCGCCACCTTCACCGGCTCACGATCGAGCAGCTGCGCGACGTCGCGGCCCGCAACCCGCGACATCCCGGAGCCCAGCGGCTCAACGAGCTGATCGCCGAGAGCCAACCCGAGCACACCCGCTCCGGGCTGGAGGACGCGTTCCTGAGGCTGACCAGGCGCCATCGCCTCCCGACGCCCCTGATCAACGTCCACGTCGCCGGGACCGCGTCGACGCCTATTTCCCCGACCACGGGCTGATCGTCGAGTTGGACGGCGGCGTCACGCACGCCCACGACTGGCGGCCCGCGTTCGAATCAGACCGCGCACAGACTGTCGAGATCATGCTCGCGACCGGACTGCCGACGATCCGATTCACGAAAAACCAGGTGCAGCGCAACGGCCCCCAGACCGCGACCAGGCTCAGGGGGATCCTCGAGCGACGGGCGCGCGAGCTGTCGTAGCGTCGCACGGCGCGTGCGAGAATCAGCGAGCTGTCCTGGCAGGGGTGCACGGCGCGTGCGGGAACCTGCGAGCTGTCCAAGCTTCACACTGCGGGGGCCGGGCCACCTGGCCCGCCCCCGCGCTCGACGCCGTCAGGCAGCCGCCCCTCCTCAGAGAGCTTCTGCAGGTGCGCCTCGAGCGTGACCGCGGCCGCACCGCGCAACTGCGCGGGAGCGTCCGGCCAGGCCGCGTCGAGCAGTTCCACAGTTGTGCGCTTGCCCTCGGCAAGCGCGGTGACCAAAGCCTGTTCACGGGCCAGGCGGTGATCGATGTACTCGTCGAGCTTGGCCCGCGGGTCGGTCACGAGCGGTCCGTGCCCGGGGGCGATCAAGTGGAGCCCGTATCCGCGCAGCCGACGCAATGAGTCGAGGTACTCCCGCAGCTGCGCTGCGACGAACACGCTGCCCTCACCCAGCACCGCGTCGCCGGTGAAGGCGATTCCGTCCGCCGTGAGAAACGCGAGGTGGTCGCTTGCGTGCCCGGGGGTGGCGACGCACCTCGAACGGCCCGTAGCGATCGCCGTCTGCGAGCAGCGCGCTGACACTGCCGCGGGCAGCGGCGAGCGGCACCGGCGAGAACCGCATCGATCAGCTCGGGAACCGCCTCAGCGTGATCAGGATGGTCGTGTGTCAGCAGCACCGCCCCCAGGCCGCCGCGCGCGTCGAGTTCCTCACTGATCGCGTCCAGGTGCTCGGGCAGGGCCGGCCCTGGATCGATCAGCCAGGCCGGCTCGCGCCCGTAGATCCAGGTGTTGGTGCCCGACAGGGTGAACGGCCCGGGGTTGTCGGCGCGGATGCTCACAACGTCGTGATCCGGGCAGCTCGAGCCGGCTCATGCGCGCAGGATGACAGGATGGCCTGTGGCCTCCGACACTGAGCCGGACACCGACCTGGCGCCGGACTCCGACGCCGAGCCCGACACCGATCTAGCGCCGGGGACCGACAAGCAGCGACTCGAACTCGACGAGGCCAAGGCAACACGCAACCTCTGGCAGGGTCTGGTCTCGCTGGCCGTGCTGATCGTGATGGTGGTCGGGCTGCTGCTGGCCGTCCCAGGCCTGCACGAGGTCGCCAAGCACGTGCTCGACATGCCGATCGGCTGGGTGATCGTCGCAATCGTGCTCGAGATGCTCTCGTGCGTCGGTTACGTCGTCGCGTTCCTGCAGGTGTTCGACCGCGCGCCGGTGCGCTTCGGCGCGCGGGTGGCGCTGAGCGAGCTCGCGTTCGGCGCGGCGGTTTCGCTCGGTGGCGCCGGCAGCATCGCCGTCGGCGCCTGGCTGCTGATCGAGCGCGGGGCGCGCCCGGGACGGGTGGCAGAGCGCTCGGCCGTCCTGTTCCTGCTGACCAGCGCGGTCAACCTGATCGTGCTGGCGGTCGTCGGGCTCGGCACCTGGCTGGGGATCTTCCCCGGGGATCAGGACCCGCTGCTCAGCCTGCTGCCCGGCGCGGTGGGCGCGATCGTGTTCTTCTCGTTCCTGCTGCTGCCGTGGGCGACCGGCGACTTCCTCGGTGATCGTCCGTGCGGGCGCCTCGGCACCTGGTCGCGCGCAACCTCGGAGACGATCCGCGACACGGCGCGAATCCTGTTCAGTCGCGACTGGCGGCTGGTCGGGGCCTACGGCTACCTGCTGGTTCGACATCGCCGTGCTGTGGGTGTGCTTCAAGGCGCTCGGCCACACGCCGCCGATCACGACCGTGGTCCTCGCGTACCAGATCGGCTACCTCTCGAATCTGATCCCGATCCCCGGCGGGATCGGTGTGCTCGATGGCAGCTTCGTCGGCATGTTCGTGCTCTACGGCGTCAACGACACGCTCGCCACGTCAGCCACGATCGTCTACCACGCGATCTCGCTGTGGGTGCCGGCCACCTGGGGCACGGTCGCGTTCATTCTGCTGCGCCGCAGCCGCAACCAGCCGATCCAATGGCGAAGGCCGCGAGCCGAGCGGCAGGCCCAGCGGTCTGGTTCGTAGCTATGGTGTCCCGATTCCTGAACCAGCCTCACCCGGATCCGTCCTCGCCCTGATCCGTGCCGGAGAGGCGACCACCCGGAACGAACTCGCCGAGCAGCTGGGCGTCGCACGGTCGACGGTGGTGCAGCGGCTCGGCGTGCTGAGCGCCGCCGGATTGGTCAGGGTCGCAGGCGACGCGCAGTCAAGCGGCGGCCGTCCGGCCTCGATCTTCGCGTTCGACGAGAGCGCGGGCGTGGTCGTCGTCGGCGACCTCGGACAGACCGGCTGCCACCTCGCGGTGTGCGACCTGGCCGCGCGCCCGCTGGCGGAGCACACAGCGCCGCTCTCGATCGAGCAGGGCCCGGAGGCGGTGCTCGAGTGGGTCAAGGCGAGGTTCACCGAACTGCTCGCGGAGGTCGGCCGCGACTGGAGCCGACGTGCTCGGCGTCGGGATCGGGTTGCCGGGACCCGGTCGACTTCGACACCGGCCGGCCGGTGAGCCCACCGGCGATGCCGGGCTGGGACGGCGTCGACGTGCCGAGCATGTTCGCCGACGTCAGCGACTGCCCGGTGCTGGCTGACAACGACGCGCGGATCATGGCGCTGGGCGAGCATCGCGTCGCACGCCGCGGCGATGCCCACATGATCTTCGTCAAGATCGGCAGTGGCATCGGCGCCGGCCTGATCGCATACGGCAACGTGCTGCGCGGCGAGCGCGGCGCCGCCGGCGACATCGGCCACATCGTCGTCGACCCGATGGCCACGGAGATCTGCCGCTGCGGCAACGTCGGCTGCCTCGACGCCGTCGCCGGCGGCTGGGCGATCGCGCGGCGGATGGGCGACGTCGCGCCGACGCCGCCGGACGTCGTGCGGCTCGCGCGCGAGGGCCACCCCGAGGCGACCGGCGAGGTGCGCCGCAGCGGCCGCCTGGTCGGCGCCGCCGTCGCCGATGCGGTCAACCTGCTGAACCCGACCTCAGTCGTGATCGGCGGCAAGCTCGCCGAGGCCGATGAGCAGGTGTTCGCGGCCGTCCGCGAGGTCGTCTACAGGCAGGCGACACCGGTCGCCTCGCGCCACCTGGAGATCGCGCTGACCGAGCTCGGCCACATGGCCGGCGTGATCGGCGCCGCGCACATGGTGATCGACCACGTGCTCGAGCCTGAGCGCGTCGAGCGGCTGCTCGAGCGCCGGCTGCAGCCGCGCTGAGCCCACCGGCTGACGTCTGCTGCGAGTGGGACGCGGCCATGACGCCTCAGGCCGGCGTCGACGCCGGCAGGCTCGTGGCCCGCGAGGTCTCGAACGCGATCTGGGTGATCGTGTCCCAGGCCCCGAGTTCGATCAGGTCGGCCGGCACCATCCAGGTGCCGCCGATGCAGACGACGTTCTTGAGCGCGAGGTAATCGTGTGCCCGTGCCAGGTCGATGCCGCCGGTCGGGCAGAACCTGATCTCGGGGAACGGCCCGGCCAGCGCCTTCAGCGCCGCGACGCCACCGCTGGTCTCCGCCGGGAAGAACTTCATCATCGAGATGCCGTGCTCGATCAGGCGCAGGACCTCGCTGGCGGTCACGGCGCCGGGCAGGAAGGCGCCGCCCGCCTCACGCGGCGGCGGCAGCGAGCGCGTCGGTGCAGCCCGGCGAGACGATGAACTGCGCGCCGGCGTCGCGCGCGTCCCGGTACTGCTGCGCTGTCGTGACGGTGCCGGCGCCGACGATCGCGTGCGGCACGGCAGCGGGCGATCTGCGCGATCGCATGCAGCCCGGCCTCGGTGCGTAGCGTGACCTCGAGCACCGGCAGGCCGCCGGCCACGAGCGCCTGAGCCAGCGGGATCGCCGCGTCGACGTCTGAAATCGTGATCACCGGGATGACGCGGACGTCGCCCAGCAGATCTTCAAAGTGCGTAGGCATGGATGGGGCTCTCCACCTGATCGAGGCTGCTGAATATCGTGGCGCCGGTGTCGGCGCTCGACACAGCATTGCGGAACAGCCGGAAGAGTTCACGGCCGGTGCCGACGTCGCCCGCGTGCGGCGCGGGCACGGGCTCGCGCTCGTTGAGCTCGACGCCGATCACGCTCGAAGGTGCCGGCCCGGGTGTCGAGCCGGATCAGGTCGCCGTCCCGCAGGCGCGCGAGCGGGCCGCCGTCGGCCGCCTCAGGCGTGCAGTGGATCGCCGCCGGCACCTTGCCGGAGGCGCCTGACATGCGTCCGTCGGTGACGAGCGCGACCTGGTGGCCGCGGCCCTGCAGCACGCCGAGTGCCGGCGTCAGCCGGTGCAGTTCCGGCATGCCGTTGGCCCTCGGGCCCTGGAAGCGCACGACCACGACCACATCGCCATCGAACTCGTCCCGTGCGAACGCCTCGAGGAAGTCCTGCTGGTCATCGAACACGCGCGCCGGCGCCTCGACGATCCGGTTCTCATCGCTGACGGCCGAGACCTTGATCACGCCCCTGCCGAGCGATCCCTCGAGCACGCGAATGCCGCCGTCATCGGCGAACGGCCGCTGCGGCGCCCGCAGCACCGCGGGGTTGACGGTCCCGGCGTGCGGCGCCTGTCGCCAGACGCAGCTCGCCGTCGTCGAGCTCCGGCGCCTGGCAGTAGCGGCTGAGCCCCTGGCCGACGACCGTCGTCACGTCCTCGTGCAGCAGCCCGCCGTCGAGCAGCGACCTGAACAGGCTGGCGGTACCGCCCGCGGCCTGGAACTCGTTGATGTCGGCGCTGCCGTTGGGATAGATCCGCGCCAGCAGCGGCACGACTGAGGAGAGGTCCGCGAAGTCACGCCAGGTGAGGCTGATGCCTGCAGCCGCCGCCATCGCGACCAGATGCATCGTGTGGTTCGTGGAGCCGCCGGTGGCGAGCAGCGCGACCATCGCGTTGACGAGCGCGCGCTCATCGACGACGCGGCCGATGGCGGCGTGCTCGGTGGGGGTGGTGAGCTCGACGACGCGGCGGCCGGCAGCCTCGGTCAGGACGCGGCGCAGGACCGTGCCGGAGGTCACGAAGCTGGCCCCCGGCAGATGCAGACCGAGCGCCTCCATCACCAGCTGGTTGGTGTTGGCGGTCCCGTAGAACGTGCAGGTTCCGGGCGCGTGGTAGGAGCGCAGCTCCGACTCGAGCAGGCCGGCACCGTCGATCTTGCCCTGCGCATGCAGCTCGCGCACGTGAGCCTTCTCGGCGTTGGGGATGCCGGACGGCATCGGCCCGCCGGGCACGAAGATGCAGGGCAGGTGCCCGAAGCTGAGCGCTCCGATCACCAGGCCGGGAACGATCTTGTCGCAGACGCCGAGCAGCAGCGCCGCGTCGAACATGTCGTGCGCGAGCGCGACTGCGGTCGCGAGCGCCACCACGTCGCGGCTGAACAGCGACAGCTCCATGCCGGGCCGGCCCTGGGTGACGCCGTCGCACATCGCCGGCACGCCACCTGCGAACTGAGCGACGCCGCCGGCCCGCAGGATCTCCTTCTTGAGCAGCGCCGGGTAGCGCTCGAGCGGCTGATGCGCGGAGAGCATGTCGTTGTAGGCGGAGACGATCGCGACGTTCGGCACCTGCTGGCGCGCGAGCAGGTCCTTCTCCTCGGCGCCGCAGGCGGCAACACCGTGAGCCAGGTTCGCGCAACCGGCGTGTGCACGGGGGCGGCCCTCACGCCGCTCCTGCTCGATCCGGCGGTCGATCCGGTCGAGGTAGGCGCTGCGCGTGGCGCGGCTGCGACGGGCGATCCGGTCGGTGACCTCGGCGACGGCGAGGTGGACTTCGCGGGCGGGTTCCGGCTGCGGCCAGTTCTGCATGATCCGAGCTATATCTAACCTGGGTTATGCTTGTCAAGAGTCAAAAGTTTTCTTAGATACGACAGCGATTGGTGTTAGGGTATTTGTGAGGATGAGCACGAGGATTCAGGATCAGGCAAGTTTCACCGAGGGCGACTGCGCCGCGTTGGTGATGGCGAGCTTCGCCTGCAGCATGTGCCTGACCGGACCAGAGCTGATCACGCTGCGCGGACAGCCGGGATCGCGCACGGCCACCTCAAGGTGCTCCTGTTGCGGCACCCTCAATCGCGTTGCGATGAGCGATGCGCAGGCGTTCCAGCTGTGGACGCTGCAGCGCGGCAACACGTTCGTGCACTTCGCGCCCGAGTACTGGTAGGCGGTGGCGCGCCGCCCGAGCGGGGCGGCAAAAACCACAGACTGACGATCCACTAGGATCAGCGCCCGATGCCGCAGATCACGGTCGCCAACGGCAGGTCGTTCGAATACGAGGCGGTCGGATCGAGCGACGATCCGCCGGTGCTGATGGTGATGGGTTTCGGCGCGCAGCTGGTCTCCTGGCCGCGGGAGTTCTGTCGCCAACTCGCGGACGGCGGACGCCGCGTGATCAGCTTCGACAACCGCGACTGTGGCCTTTCGGCGAAGCTCGACGGCGTCCCGGCGAACCTCGATCAGGTGCTCTCAGCCGCCGGCGCCGGCGATTTCGCGCTGGCCCGCTCACTCGCGCCATACACGCTCAGCGACATGGCTGACGACGGCTTCGCCCTGCTCGACGCGCTCGGGATCGAACGCGCGCATGTCGTCGGTGCCTCGCTCGGCGGCATGATCGCGCAGACCATGGCGATCGAGCACCCCGAGCGCCTGCTGACGCTGACCTCGGTGATGTCGAGCACCGGGGAGCCGGACTACGGCCAGTCGGCACCCGAGGCGCTCGAGGCCCTGCTCACGCCCGACCCCGACGATCGCGAGGGGTACATCGCTTCAGCCGCGAGCTGGCTGATCTGGCACTCCAGGCGCTACCCCGAACTCGACGAGACCCGTGAGATCGCGGCCGAGAGCTACGACCGGGGGCTCTATCCGGCGGGCTCCAACCGGCAGCTGGCGGCGATGGTCGCAAGTGGACCGCGCGCTGCCGGCCTCGCACGGCTGGACACTCCGACGCTGGTCATCCACGGGCTCGATGACACCCTGATCGCGCCCAGCGGCGGCGAGCGCACAGCCGCGCTGATTCCGGGCGCGAAGCTCGTGCTGATCGAGGACATGGGTCACGACCGCCCGCGCGCGCTGCGCCCGCGGATCTGCCGGGAGATCCTCGAGCACACGTCGTAAAAAGCGCATCCACGCCCACCTCGCCTTATGATCTCGGCGGTGATGGCGGGGGAGGATTACGTTGGCGCAGTGGTGCAAGCCACCGGCGCGACGCTGCTGCTCTGGGCGGGCCTGCCGAAGCTCCGAGGCCCGCGCCGGCTGCTGGGTGTGCTCGAGGTAGCCATCGGAGTGGCCGTGCTGGTGCTGCCCGGCCGGCTTGCAGCCGGGCTGCTGGCGCTGGCGTTCCTGAGTTTCACGGCGGCGCACCTGCGCTCGCTGCGCGCCCAGAGCTGCGACTGCTTCGGCGTCGAGGAGCAGATCAACGCGCCACGTGCCGCCTTACTGACAGGGGTACTGGCGCTGCTGTCGCTCGGCGCGGCGCGCTTTGCCGCGCCGAGCGTCCGTGAGCTGGCGGTGGGGGATCCCGCAGCGCTGATCTGGTTGCCGGCCGTCGCGCTGGTCGCGGCGCTGGCCTGGAGGCTGGCGTTCAGCGGTCCCGCCCTGCTTGGCCGGCTTGCCGCGCGGTCGGCCGCGCTGCTGGACGCAGGCTTGGCGGTCGAGGCTGCGGACCATCGGGACGAGCTGATCGTGCGGCGGTCGTTCCTGCTGCGGGTGGCGGTCGTGGGCTCAGCGCTGGCCACGGCACCCCTGCGTTATCTCCTGTACCCGGGGACCGCACTGGCGGCCGTGGTCGGCCCCTGGAACTGCCGCAGCGGCAAATGCGCGGACGGCTACACCGAGTTCTGCTGCGAGATCAATCAGGGCGGCGTCAACGCCTGCCCAACCGGCACCTTCGCCGGTGGCTGGTGGATGTGCACCGATTACGCGGGGCGGCAGCTCTGTTCCGAACGCGGTGTCCGCTTCTACGTCGACTGCAATGCGCTGCCCGGCCACCCCTTCCCCGGCGGCTGCCGCTGCGGCAACGACAACTGCGGCAACCGGCGGGTCGCCTGCAACGTCTTCCGCTACGGGCAGTGCAATACCCACATCGACGGCACCACCGCAGTCGTCTGCCGTCTGGTCGTCTGCGAGAACCCGGCCACGATCTCCGAGCTGCACTGCTCGGCGGCGCTGGCGACGGACAACGCCGTCTGCGGGCATGAGGCGCCGTGCCTGGAGCCACCGGCGGTCGAACTCGTCGGAGCTGGTGGCGTATGACCGTGGTCGTGGCCGTGCTCGGCGTGCTGATCGTGATCGCGCTGTTCTTCATCCTCGCGCTGCTGCGCTCACACGCGGAGATCCTGCGCCGGCTGGCGGCGATCGAGTCTGCGCTCGACGCAGGCCAGACAGCCGTCGCCGGCGCGGCCACGACCCCTGCGCACACCGGCGGCGTCGCAACAGCGATCCACGGCCAGACGCTGGACGGAGAGCCGGTGAGCGTGCGATTCGAGATCCAGGCTCAGCCGACCCTGCTGGCCTTCATGGGCACCGGCTGCCAGGTCTGCGCGCCGCTCTGGCACGAGCTGCACGGCGACCCGGTCCCGACCCCGGCCGGCGCCCGCCTGGTCGTGGTCACGAAGGGGCCGGAGCGTGAGCGCCTGGCACGGTTGCTCGAGCTCGCGCCCGCTGAAACCCCGGTGGTGATGTCGACGCAGGCCTGGAGCGACTTCGCGGTCGCAGCGACACCGCACTTCGTGCTGGTGCGTGACGGTGAGATCACCGGCCGCGGATCCGCAACGAGCTGGGAGCAGATCACCACGTTCCTGACCGACGCCGCCGACGACGACCGGCTGTACCGGGCGCGCACGCTCGACACCAACGCCCGCGCTGCGCGTGCGGAACGCGCGCTCGCGGATGCCGGCATCGGTCCTGAGCATTCGAGCCTCTATCCGTCACGGGAACCACAGCAGCGTGACTGAGCTGAGCTGGATCATCGTCGGCGCGAGCGTCGCGATCCTCGGGGCGCTGCGCGCGGCGTTCTCGCCCTGCGGGCAGTCGATGCTGGCCAGCCTGACCCCGTTCGCCGAGGCCGCACGCGGGAATCGCTGGACGGTCACGGCGATCTCGTTCTCCGTCGGTGCCGTGGCGGCCGGCACATGCGGCGGGCTGTTCTGGTCCGGGCTCGGGTCGCTGCTGCCTGGCGGCCAGTGGCGCACGGCCGCCGCCGCCGCGGTGCTGGCGCTCGCGCTGGTGATCGACGCAACGCCATTGCGCCGCCGCCTACCGCTGACCAAGCGCCAGGTCAACGAGGACTGGATGGTCACCTACCGGGGCTGGGTGTACGGAGTCGGGTTCGGTGCGCAGCTCGGTCTCGGCTTCATCACGCTGGTCGCGTGCGCAGCGATCTATGCGACCTTCGCGATCGAGCTCCTGTCCGGCAGTCTGCTTGCGGGCGCGGTGATCGGAGCGACGTTCGGAGCGACCAAGGCGGCCTCACTGCTGCCGGCCGGACGCGCCCACGATCATCGATCGATCGTGGTCCTGCACCGGCGGCTGCTCAAACTCGAGCCGCTGAGCGTCGGCGCTGTGGTCGCCGCGGAGATCGCGGTCGCGGTGATCGTGGCCGGGGCGCTGGTTTGACGCTCGTCGTCGGAGCGCCGGCTTGAGCCTTGTACACGGACACGGCGTCTCAGTGGAGGTCCCCGACGGCTGGCACAGCCGGATCGTCAAACGTGGAGCTGGAGCGCTGCTGCACGTCGCGACGTTCCAGCTGTTTGACTCCGATGGGGACTTCGGCGCGGCCGCGACCGGCCGCATGCGGCGCGGTGACACGTTCGCGACGCTGGTCGAGTACGTCGATCCTGGGGTGATTCGTCCAGCGATCGGGCTGTATGCGGCAGCGCGCCCGCCGCGACCGGAGTACCACGAGTTCTCGCCGACGACGCTCCAGGTCACGCGTCATGGCCAGCTGGGGTGGCAGCGGTTCTTCACCGAGTCGGGCCGCACCTGCTGCCTCTACGCGGTGATCATGCCCGGCGCCGAGCGCCCCCAGAAGCTCGTGCGACGGCTCGCGCACGTGCTCGCCACGCTGCGGATCGAAGCCTGAGCATTACCGCTTGCGCTTGATCGCGTAGGGCGGTGGCTTGGGAAGTCTGGACGTGAGCCTGCCCCGGTAGCGAGCGGCGTCGTGCGCGGGGCCCAGCGGGCAGCGCGTGTTGTCGCTGCGGGCCGGGTTGATGTAGGTGGCGCGCACGGCGGTCGCGTACCGGACCGATCCGATCCGCCGGCTCCGGGTGACCGTGAGCGTGAGCGTGTACGGCGCCCTGCTGCCCAGCCTGTGGGTGCGGCCAAGGCACCTGAGTGGAGTCCAGAACGCGCCGTGGCCACGGTACTCGCCCGGACCGACCCGGTGCAGGATCGCGAATGATCCGCGGACGCGTCCACGGTTGCGCGTCACGAACAGGCGGCTGCAGACACTGCCGCCGTGACAGTCGAGGGCGTTGATCAACCAGCGGCGCCAAACCTGCTCGCCTCGCCGCTCGCCCCGCACATTCACGGCGACTGTGACGGCGCCGTGCATCGTGAACGTGCCGACGGCTCGCGCGTTCCGGGGTGAAACCCTCGCGCCCTGGGCACCGGTCGCGGCGACGAGCGCGAGCGCTGTCGCGATCGCCACGCAGAACGTCGCCAGCACAGCAGCTCTCGCCCTCAGAGCCATTACCTCGGCACTTGCCCCCACGCGGATTGCACGCGCTGGAGCATATGGACTCGGCTGCTGCAGGTAGGCTGACGCCATGCCGATGCCAAGACGGTCGAGCGTCGAGGATCACTTCGACCGGCCCGCGCGGGCCCGGATCGACGAGTACGAGGCGACCGGCGTGCGATGGTCGGAGGACTGAAGCACACAGCCTGGCCCCTGATCGGGCGGGCGGCCGAGCTCGGCCTGATCGCGTCAGCGCGCACGGACGCAGGCATCCCCGGGGTCGTGATCGGCAGCGGGGTGGGGTTCGGGCGCTCACGCGTGGCCCGCGAGGGACTGGCCGCATCCGAGTCGCTGGGCGACCTCGTCTACTGGGCGCAGGGGACTCGCAGCTCGGCGACCGTTCCGCTCGGCGCCTTCGCGGCGCTGATCCCCGACGAGGTGCGCTCGGTAGAGCCGCTTGAATTGATCCGGCGCAGCGGGGAGCGGCTCCGCGATCGCGCCGCCGGCAGGCGCGTCGCGATCGCCGTCGACGATGCCCACCTGCTGGATCCGGCCTCAGCCGCGCTGCTGCTTCACCTGGCGACTGCCGCGGGCGCTTTTGTGATCGTCACCGTCTGCACGGGCGAGGCCGTCCCGGACGCGGTCGACTCGCTGTGGAAGGACGCGGGGGCGTTGAGGATCAACCTGAATCCGCTGAGCGACGGGGCGATCGAGCAGCTGGTCGAGACTGCTTTGGAAGGGCCTGTGGAGCAGTCGGTGATTCGCAGGGTCGTCGACTCGAGCGCGGGCAACGTGCTCTACGCCCGCGAGCTGATCCGGGGCGGCATCGAAGAGCGGCGCCTCAGCTTCGAGCACGGCATGTGGCGCCTGCGCCGGCGCGGGGTGAGCCAATCGCTCACGGCGCTGATCACAACGCGGATCGGTGGGCTCGATCTGGCGCAGAGAGAGGTCCTCGACCTGCTTGCTCTCGGAGAGCCGCTGCGACTGGGCGAGATGACGGCCCTGGCCGAGCCCGATGCGATGGAGACCCTGGAAGCCCGGGAGATGCTGGCGATCGATGCCGGCTCGGTGGATGCGGTGGTCCGACTCGATCAGCCGCTGTATGGCGAGGTGCTCCGCGCTGAGATGCCCGTGCTTCGGGCCCGCGCGCTCTGCCTGCGGCTCGCCGAGACGGTCTCTCAACGCACTCCCCTGACGCCTGATGAGGTGCTCCGGGTTGTCCGCTGGCGACTCCAGGCGGGGGCGGACGTGCCGGTCGAATACCTGCTCGACGCCACGCACGCGGCCAACCTCGCCGGCGACTCCGAGCTCGCCGTCGAGCTCGCCGAGCGCGCCCGCGCAGCGGGACTCGGTCTGCCGGCGCTGCTTCTGCTGGTACGCGCAGAGTCGCAGCGAAACGGGTTCGAGCGAGCCGAGCAGCTGCTCGCGGAAACGGAGCCTGAGGCACAGGGCGCCAGCGCCGAGGTCGCTGCCAGGTACGTCGCTCAGCGGGTACATATCCTCCACTGGAGCCTCGGCCGAACCGGCGAGGCGCGAGCATTTCTGGAGCGCGCCGCCACGTGGTCAGACGACGCAGACTGGGCGGTGCGCCTGCGTCCCTGGGATCTCGTCGTGTCGGGCAGGCAGGACGGCGAGAATCACGACGCCGATGCGAGCGTCGCGGAGCACGGTCGCCTCGAGGAACCCGACCGCCGGCTTGTCGAGCTCGCTCAGATCTTCAGCTTGATGGCCACCGGGCGCACCAAACAGGCGGAGGTCGAGGTGCGACGTATCCGTCCGAGCACGCCGCTGCGCGGAATGGAGGATGCCTACGCGCTCGGTCTCTATTGCGTGATCGGGCTGGAGGGCGGCGAGGACCTGCCGGAGCTGGAGCGCTACTCGGTCGAGCTGCTGCGGGATGCACTGCGCGGCGGCGACCGTCAGGCGGCCGGTCTGGCGGCATTCACACTCGCCGCGCTGCAGCTGACACGCGGCCGCTATCTCGAGGTCAAGCGCTGGCTGGCGGAAGCCGACGCCCAGTTCGAGCAGCAGAGCCCGTTCGGAACCGAGTTCAGCGCGCGGGCGCTCGGCGTCGGAGCCGCGTTCTTCACCGGCGATCTGTCTGGCGCCCGCGACGGGCTTGCCGCCGTTCGTGCGATGCTCGGTGGGCAGCCACCGTCGGCGACCCAGGTCGGATACTTCGCTCGCGCCGAGGGCTGGGGAGCCCGGGCGCTCAGTGACCGCGCCGGCGCCGAGAGCTTTCTCGCCTCCGCCGCAACTGTCGAGCAGCCCAACCTCGCCGCCCGCCTCGTCTACGAGGCGCTGCGAGCCGGTGCCGCTCCGGCCACTGTCGCAACTGAGCTGGAGCGGCTTGCACAGCTATGTGACGCACGCCTGGTCGCCGCGTACGCCGCGCATGCCGCGGCGCTTGCGGCTGACGACGGTACGGCACTGATGACGGCGGCCGAGAGCTTCGCTGAGATCGGTACGACCGTCTACGCGATGGAGGCTGCGGTCGATGCCGCCCGCCGGTTCATCGCAGAGGGCCGGCAGGACTCCGCGCGACGTGCCACCGTGCGCGCCGGCGAGCTCCACATGCCCGACCAGGGTTCCGAGTTCCCGGTCATCGATGGCCTCGATGGGGTCGCTGTGGAGCTCACCCCGCGGGAGACTCAGATCTCGGCGCTCGCTGCGCGTGGGATGAGCAATCAGGAGATCGCCGAGCAGCTGGTGCTGTCCGTGCGGAGCGTTGAGACGTATGTCTACCGAGCCATGCAGAAGCGCGGCGTGACCAACCGCCGCGAGCTGTGAGGCGTTTCGCCCGGGCCGCTGAGGTGGCCGGGGACTTGGGCCCCGGCCACCTTCGGACGCGCATTTGCATCTGAGCTACCGGACGGTGATGTGTGCGACCGTGTCGAGCGGCTGCCCGATGAACGTGCCCTTCACCGCATACGTGCCGGGCTTCGTCCCAGGGCGGATCGCGGCGGTCACCCTGTAGGTCCCGTTGACCAGCACCTGCGTACGGATCGACGGCACACCGTCGGTGGTCGCCCTGGACGAGAACGCTGCCGACTTCAGGGTGATCCACTGGCCGGCGTGCGCGTTCCTGGGACCGTTGCCCGTGATCGTCAGCTGCTGGCCGGCGCTCGCGATACGCGGACTGGCAGCGACCGAGCTGTAGGGCCGGACGTTGATCCAGGCGACGGTGTCCAGCGGCCTGCCGTTGTGCGTTCCCATGATCGCGTAGTTGGTGGTCTTGAGCCCCGGCCGGATCGTCGCGCTCACCTTGTAGGTCCCGTTGACGAGCACCTGCGTGCGGACAACCGGGATCCCGTTGAGCTTGACGTGTGACGCAAACGCCATCGACTGCAGGGTGACCCACTCGCCGGCGTGCGTGTTCCTGGGCGCGTTGCCGGTGATCGTCACCCGCTGGCCCGGCGTCAGCGTCCGCGGGCTTGCGTTGACCGAGCTGTACGGCTTGGCCGCGGCACTCGCGTGGGCGCTGACGGCGGCTCCACCGGTGGACGGGTGGGCGCTGGCGGCGTGATCGGTGGCGGCCGACGCGACCCCGGCCGTGGCGAGCACGGCCGCAGCCCCGAAGCCGGCGCCGCGTCGCAGCATCCGGCGTCGCGTGCTGTGCTGGTTCTGATTGCTGGTGGTCTTTGCGGACATGGGACGGCTCCTTCGATCGTGTTCCCGGCGCCGTCTGTTCGGCATCGGACTGTGATCAAAAGGTCTCAGCGAAGCGGCCCACGATCGTTCGTAGTCGACTACTGCATTTGCCGTCCGGCACTACGACGGTGTGACCGCAGCCGGTGCGAGTGGCCTGTCCGCGTCGCCTGCGACTACGGTGCCCGATGAGCCAGGGCGGGATTCATCGCAGCCGCCAGCGCATCGTCGATCTCAGAGTGGGTGAACGCGTATCCGGTGGCCTGCAGCCGAGCGGGAACCGCGTGCTGGCCCGTGGTCACGACGCTCGCCATCTCGCCGTACATGAGCTTCACCGCGAGACCGGGGACGGGCAGAACGGCGGGGCGGTGGAGGGCTCGGCCCAGTGCCTTGGAGAATTCGCGGTTGGTCACCACGCCAGGCGCCACCAGATTGACTGGTCCGGAGACGGTCTCGTGGTCGAGACAGTGCAGCAGCGAACCGACCTCATCCTCCAGATGGATCCACGGCACGGCCTGCCGGCCTCCGGCGACCGGACCGCCCAACCCGGCTTTGAAGAACGGGAGCATCACTGCCAGCGCACCGCCCACGCTTGAGAGCACCACACCGGTGCGGGTCCGCACGACCCGCATCAACGGCTCGGCGGCGATCGCCTCGTGCTCCCAGCCGACCACGATGTCCGCCAGGAAGTCCGTCCCGGGCGCAGCGCTCTCGTCGAGCGGCTCGTCATCGCGCGGGCCGTAGTAACCGGTCGCTGATTGGGAGATCAGCAGCTTCGGGCGCCGGCCAGCTTCGAGCGCCTGCAGACCAGTGACCAGCTGTCGGGTCGCGAGGATCCTGGAACTCCGGATCCTCTCTTTGGCCGTATGCGTCCAGCGCTGGGCGATCGGCTCCCCCAGCAGGTGAATCACCGCGTCGCTGTCGAGCAGCGCTGCCGCGGGCGGTGGAGCCACGGTCGGCTGCTCCCAGCCGACCGCCTCGACTCGGTCGCCGAAGATCGAGCGTGCAGTGGCTGCGTCGCGCGACAGCGCGACCACGGAGTCGCCGCGGCCGGCCAGGCGAGCTACCAGCTCCCGGCCGATCAGACCGGTCGCCCCGGTAACGGTCACCCTCGCCATGTTCGAACCCTCCTGTCGGCCCTGCCGTCGCGCGATCAGTACCAATGTTCGCAGCAGCCTGTTCCGGGATGCTCGCAGCAGCCCCGGGAATGCACTCGCAGCAGCCTATTCCGCTACCCGCTGCCTGCCAACCGCGAAGCGCCCGTCTGCGGGCTGCCGACTGCCGACCGCAGCCGGCGGGCGGTCGCCGCCCGACGTTCGTGACCGTGCTCGGGGTCAGCGTGGTACACCAACGCCCCGCCGAGCACGAGACCGAATATCAGCCTTCTTCGTCCGCGAGCCCTGGCCTTCCGGTTCGCTTTGACGACAGCCCGCAGCGAGTCGACCGCCTCGCGGAGATCGGTCGACTCCCGCGAGAGGTCACGGCTCGTCTTGACCAGCTGTGCCCTCAGGATCGCCTCGGCCGCCACGCTCGGTTTCCTTCGTAGGCCGCCTGCCCGCGAACCCCTGAGACCTCTGGCGAGCCTGCTCCGTGACGCTTTCAGGTTGTCCTCGGCATCGTCTGCCCTGCGGGCCATCTTCTCTGTAAGCGCGCTCGCGGTGCCCCCGGCTCGGGCGCCGAGCACGGCCACCTGGTCGCTCGTCCTGCCGGCCGTTTCGGCCACCCGCGCCCCGGCGCTGCTGACCGCCGCCGAAGCGGCCTTCTCTGCCTCGTGGATTGCCTGCCCCACGTTGCTGCCCGTCAGATCCGGGCTTGAGGTGCCGCGCTTAAGCTTGAACATACGCTGATAGCTACCGCGAGACACGGCGCGGCAAACGGCCGCGAGCTGCGCGGCGCCAACCGCATGTCCCACACGCGCGGGCAGGCGATCGGTCAGCGGAAACTCGGGGCATCACGGCACGCCTGCGCCAAGCAGCGCGAGCACGACTCCGATCGCCCCTGCCGCGAGCAGTGTTTCGACGACACCTCTCCTGAAGACAAGCAGCGCGAGCGCCGCTGCTGCCAGGACGAGGTATTGCCAGGTTTCGCTCAGCGCGACGGTGAGGAGGACCGCGGCGCCGAGGATCGCTCCGATCGCCGCCGGTCCGGCTCCATCGAGAAACGCCTGGGCGTTTCCGTTGGAACGGAATCGTTCAAAGCGCGGACCGGCGATCAGGATGAATGAGAAAGACGGCGAGAACGCCACCACGGCCGCGAGCAGTCCACCGAGCACTCCATGTGCCGCGTAGCCGACAGCGGCGACCGTCGCGACGACCGGGCCTGGGGTGATTTGGCCGAGCGCGACGGCGTTGAGGAATTGGGCGTCTGCTCATCCAGTGATACGTGTGGACCGCGTCCGCCTGCATGAGTGGGATGATCACGAACCCTCCGCCGAACGAGAGCGCCCCGACCTTGAACGCCGTCCAGACGAGCGCGCCGATTCCACCGACGGTCGCTGAGGCGGGCAGGAGAATCATCAGCGACATGAGCTGCGAATGGTTGCGTCTGATGATCAGCTCGACCAGGCCGCAGCCGAGCAGCACGAGCACCAAGTAAGGGCCCAACGAGGCAGCGGCAGCAGTCGACACGAGCACATACGAGGCCCATCGCACGAGTCGCGCTCGATCGGACCTCACCCGCGCGAGACTTGGACCCAGGAAGCCTCGGGCCGCGTGAACAGCAACCGCCGCAACGGCTGCTCCCGCACCAGCACCGGCTCCACGTACCCACAGCGGCGGTGAGCTCCCGAGGAACAGGACCGACAACACCAGGATCATGATCACGGCGGGAGCGATGAACCCAATTCCACCGACGATTGCGCCCGGCGTTCCGGCGACACGGTAGGCGCAGAAGATCGACATCTGTGTCGATGCGGGGCCCGGCAGCAGACCGCAGGCGGCGTTGGCGTCTTGGAACTCGAGCGCGTCCATCCATCCCTTCCGGTCAACCATCAACTCGCGCAGCAACGCGATGTGAGCGGGCGGCCCACCGAATCCGGTGACCCCAATTCGAGTCCATTCCCCTGCCACCGTCTTGAGCGACGCGTCCGGCCTCACGGGCGCGGGCTCCTCAGCGGTCACTGTCGCTCGCCTTCGAGGCGATCAGTTCAAGCAGAAACCCGACCCGTTTCTCTATCTCTGTAAGGGTCCGGGTGAGGGCTTCGCGGCCGGCCTGACCCTCGAGCGTCTGGCTGGGGTCCGGCACGCTCCAGTGGATCACGGCGGGGTGACCGGGAAACTCGGGGCAGACCTCCCTTACACGGTCACAGAGGCTCACGATGTACTCGAACTCCTCCGATGCGAAAAGACAAAGGTGCTTGCTCACGGCTCGAGGCTGTGCACGTGGATGTCCCAGTGGGCAGGCTCCGTGAAGCGCTGAGGCGGCCGGTGCAAAACCTAATCGGGGCGCCCGGATTCGAACCGGGGACCTCACCGACCCGAACGGTGCGCGCTACCAGGCTGCGCCACGCCCCGAGTGGGGTCATTGTGGCATGCGTCCACCGAAATCGTGGCGCGACCGTCGCCGGCTTTCACAAGTTTCTGCTCGGAGCGGCCCGCCGTGGGTATGTTCGTTTGCGTCCGTCGGGCAGCAGCGCAATACTGTCGGACATGTACTGATCGTCACAAGGAGGCAGGGACCAATGGCAAATCACCTGACGCCGAGCGAGCTTGCGAAGGAATCCGGGATGGAGCGCCGGGACGTAATCTCGAAGTGCGTCGAGTGGGGTGTCCCGATCTTCAACGGCAAGATCGATAAAACCCTGTTCAGTTGCGCCCTGCAGGAACTGAGCCAGTCGAGCTCGGCACAGGTGGTCCGCGTATAGAAAGCGCGACAGGCCGTCGGGTCTGCCAAGCGCTGCAGGCCGTTCAGGCCCGCAGAACAAACATTTGAGCGCCCCAGCCAAGGGCGCGGCGCCGCCTGGCTGAGACGGATGCCATTCACGTCGGGGTGACAGACCGGCGGACATCCTCCCAGGCGGCGCAATGACGTCAGGGGCCGTTCGATGCCCCGCGCTCCAGCAACGCCCGCAGTCCGGCCTCGTCGAGCACCGGCACACCGAGCCGTTCGGCGTTGGCCAGCTTGGAGCCGGCGCTGTCCCCGGCGACGACATAGCTGGTCTTGCGAGACACGGAGCCGGTGACCTTACCGCCGGCCGCCATGATCATCGCGCTCGCCTGCTCGCGTGTGAGGTCCGGAAGCGTCCCGGTGAGCACGAACGTCTGGCCGGCGAGCGGTCCCTCACCTGGCGGCGGTCCCGCCTCCTCGAAGGTGAGGCCCAGGGAGCGCAGGTCCGCGATCAGCTCGCGCATCAGTGGATCGGCCAGCTGCGCATGGATCTTCTGAGCCATCTTCGGGCCGACGCCCTGGGTCTGTTCGAGCTCCTCCGGATCGGCCTCGAGCAGCGCGTCGATCGTGCGGAAGTGCTGGGCGAGGTTGCGGCCGGTCACGTCGCCGACCTCCTCGATGCCGATCGCAAACAGGACCCGTGAGAACGGCTGCGCCTTGGACGCCTCGATCGCGTCGAACAGCTTGCGGGCGGAGATCTCGCCAAAGCCATCCAGCTCCAGCAGCTCTTCGCGACGATCCCCGAGCCGGTAGATATCAGCGCCGGTGCGCACCCACCCCAGCCGCATGAACTGAGCGACCTGCTTCTCCCCCAACCCGTCGATGTCCATGGCCCCGACGAAATGCGTCAGCAGCTGGAAGCGCCTGCCGGCGCAGTCACGGTTCGGACAGTGGGTGAAAACCGAGTCCTCCGGTTTCACGGTCTGGGTCCCGCACACCGGACAGTGCGACGGCGGTGAGGGCTTGGGTGGCCGATCGGGCTGCTCAGCGACGTGCGGCGCGGGCGACACGACCTGCGGGATCACATCACCGGCACGCAGCACGATCACACGCTCACCGATCCGCAGATCCTTGCGGGCCAGATCCTCCTCGTTGTGCAGCGTCGCCTGTTTGACGGTGACACCGCCGACATGCACGGGCTCGAGCATCGCGTACGGGTGCAGGTCGCCGAACTTGCCGGGGTTCCAGCCGATGTCGACGAGGGTCGTGACCGCCGTCGTAGGCGGGAACTTCCACGCGATCGCCCAGCGCGGCTCGCGCCCAACAACGCCGAGCCGGCGCTGCAGCTCAAGGTCGTTGACCTTGACGACGACGCCGTCGATCTCAAACGGCAGCTCGCCGCGACGCTCCTGCCAGGATTGGCATTGGGCGACGACAGCGTCCTCGGTGTCGAGCACGCGGATGTCAGGGTTCACCGGGAAGCCGAGCTGCTTGAGGAGCTCCAGCGCCTGGTGATGAGTGCCGAACGACAGGCCCTCGGTCACCCCGACCTGGTAGGCCCAGAAGGACAGCGGCCGCGCCGCCGCGAGTCGCGGGTCGAGCTGGCGGATCGTGCCGGCCGCGGAGTTGCGAGGGTTCATGAAGGTCGACTCGCCGGCGGCCGCCCGGCGCTCGTTCAGCTGCTCGAAGTCACGCAGCGACATGTAGACCTCGCCGCGCACCTCGAGCAGTGCCGGCGGCGCCATGCCGGCGGCGCCGAAGTCGAGCCGCAGCGGGATCTGCGCGATCGTGCGGAGGTTGTGGCTGACGTCCTCGCCGATCTCGCCGTTGCCGCGCGTGACCCCGCGGATGAAAACGCCGTCCTCGTAGATCAAGGACATCGCCAGACCGTCGATCTTCGGCTCGGCCACGAACTCGAAGCTGACCTGCTCGATGCCCTCGCGCGCCAGGAAGTTCCGCATCCTCTGGATCCAGGCGCGCAGTTCCTCCGCCGACCGCGCGTTGGCGAGCGACAGCATCCGCTGGAGGTGCGCGACCTTGACCAGGTCCGAGACCGGCTCGTCGCCAACCCGCTGGGTGGGCGATTCAGGGGTGATCAGCGACGGGTTGGCCGTCTCCAGCTCGCGCAGCTCGTTGAACAGCGCGTCGTACTCGTCATCGCCGATCTCCGGGTCGTCCAGGACGTGATAGCGGTGCGAGTGATAGTCCACCAGGCGCCGCAGCTCGGCCACCCGTTCGCGTGGATCTCCTGGTCCGCCTGCGCTCATGGCTGCGGTCCCGCGGGTTCGCGCAACAGCCGCTCGAGATCGCGCTCGACCAACGACTGCACGCCCTCGTGGTGGGTGAGGTCGAACTGGAGCGGCGTGACCGCGACCAGATCCTCGGCGATCGCGGTGATGTCGGTCCCCGGCTCCAGTTCGGTCGCCTCGGCCGCCTGCCCGTAGACGCGGTAGCGCCGCCGCGTCGAGTCGCTGGCGTCGGTCTCGATCACCTCGAGCTCGTCTGTGTAATAGCGCCTGCCGAGCCGCGCGACCGCAACTCCCTGCGGCTCGCAACCGGGAAAGTTGATGTTCAGCAGCGTCCGGCTGGCGGACGCGATACTCCCGCCGGGCCCACCGGGGACGGCCGCGGCCAGCTCGCCCACGAGGCGGGCCGTGAACGTCGCGGCCGCGTTGAAGTCGAACTCGGTCATCCGCCGGAAGTCGAGCTCACGGCCAAGCGACTGCTGAGACACCGCGATCCCCGGCAGCCCCAGCACGATCGCCTCGAGCGCCGCCGCGACGGTACCCGAGTAGGTGATGTCGTCACCGATATTGGAGCCATGGTTGATCCCGGAGACGACCAGCTCCGGCAGCCAGCCATCGATCAACCCGAGGTTCGCGAGCCTGACGCAATCGACCGGCGTGCCGTCGGTCGCGTAACCAACGCCGCCGTCCTCGAACTCAGTCTCCGCCACCCACAGCGGGCGGCTGATCGTGATCGACCGCGCCATCGCCGAGCGGTTGCCGTCAGGGGCGACAACGCGCAGGTCGATCCCGGCCACCGCCAGCAGCGCCCTGCGCAACGTCTGCAGTCCCTCCGCGTCGATTCCGTCGTCATTGGTCAGCAGAACGCGCACAGGCTTGATCCTAGAGGCCGTGGCGGTGGAGAATGTGCTGCGCAGCCACGAGTTGCGCGGCGTGACTCACACGCCGTCGGGACCAACCAGAGGAGTAAAAACATGCAGCTCTACGCAATTCTGCGCCGCGACGGGTTCGCCGACGAGCCCGACCTGCAGGCCGCCGCCGCCCGCTCCACCAAGGTCGGTGACGAGGAGATGTCGGACGAGATCCGCTGGATTCGCAGTTATGTGCTCGACGAGCAGAGCGGCAAGGTCGGCACGCTGTGCATCTACGAGGCAGCCAGCCCTGAGGCGATCCGCGACCACGCCGGCAGGGCGGGCCTGCCGGTCGACGAGATCATCGCGATCGCCGACACGGTCGTCGTACGGCCCGACCCGACCCCGGCCAGCGCCGCCTGAACCACGTCCACTGCTCATGAAGTCCTGAGCAGCCGCACGCCCCCGTACCCCGCGGCGGCGAAGTGGAGCCCGTGCGCGGGGGCGGTCGGGCCCGCCTCGGCGCGCGGCTGCCCCTCCAGCAACCGGGCGAATGCGGCAATCGAGATGCGCCCGCGGGCGACGTCGAGCATCGTGCCGACGAGCGTCCGGTTCATGTGGCGCATGAACGTGTCGGCCTCGATCCAGAACTCGAGCAGTCCCTGACCGCGGTCCCGCCAGTGGGCCGCGTGGACCTCACGCTCGAACCGCACGTGGTAGGTCTCGCTGGGGGTGAACGCGGTGAAGTCGTGAGTGCCCACAAGCAGCGCAGCGCACTCCGACAGCACCTGAAGATCCACGGGGTAGTTCCAGTGAAGGGCGCGGAAACGTTCGAGCGCCGGTCGCGTCGGCTGTGCCAGCACGCGATAGCAGTAGGCGCGTGAGCTGCAGTCGCGCCGGGCGTCGAATCCGTCGGCGGCGCCCTGGGAGCGAAGGACCGCCACATCGGGCGGGAGCAGCGCGTTGAGGCCGCCCAGCGGGGCGGCCTCACCTTCGTGGGAGGCGACCTGAGCCCATGCGTGCACGCCGGCGTCGGTGCGCCCGGCGACCGTCAGCGCGACCGGCCGGCGCATGACCGTCGCCAGGGCTCGCTCGAGCTCGGCCTGGACGGTCCGCTGCCCTGGTTGGACGGCCCACCCGGCGAAGGCGGTGCCGTCGTACTCGATCTCGAGCCGCGCCGTCATCAGAGGCGGGTCCAGCCGAGCGCGCGGCGGGAACTCCTAGACGAGTTCGAGCAGAACCATCTCGGTCGAGTCGGAGCGACGCGGACCGAGCTTGAGAATGCGGGTGTAACCGCCGTTGCGCTCGCTGTAGCGGGGAGCGACCTCCTCGAACAGCTTGTACACGGCGAACTTGTCCTGACCGAGCGCGGAGAGCGCCTGGCGGCGGGCGTGCAGGTCACCGCGCTTGGCGAGCGTGATCAGCTTCTCGAGCTCGGGCTTGACGGCCTTGGCCTTGGCCTCGCTCGTCTCGATCCGCTCGTGCTCGATCATCTCTTTCGAGAGGTTCATCAAGAGCGCCTTGCGGTGCGAGGCGCTGCGGGAGAGCTGGTAGCGATTACGTTGATGGCGCATGGTTGAAAGTCCTTCGGCCTGAAGATCTTAGCCGTCGCGGAGCGTGAGGCCACGCGCGTGCAGAGTTTCGATCACTTCGTCGATCGACTTCTTGCCGAAGTTCGGGATCGCGTTGAGCTCACCCTCGCTCTTGGCAACCAGGTCACCGACGGTTTGGATGCCGGCGCGCTTGAGGCAGTTGTAGGAACGAACACCGAGCTCGAGCTCCTCGATCAGAATGTCGTCCATCGCGTTCGGGGCGCGACCGCCGGGCCCGCGGGCGGGCTCACCACCGACCAGGCCGGCGTCGAGGATGCCGTTGGTGCCGGTGTCGCGCAGCTCGATCACACGATCCGCGTCGGTGAAGATCGCGAGCTGCGAAATCAGGATCTCAGCGGCCTCGCGCAACGCAGCGTGCGGATCGATCGAGCCGTCGGTCTCGATGTCGAGCGTCAGCTTGTCGAAGTCGGTCTTCTGGCCGACACGGGCCTGCTCGACGTTGTAGGCGACGCGCCGCACCGGCGAGAAGATCGAGTCGATCGGGATCACGCCGATCGGCTGGTCGGCTGACTTGTTCTCCTCAGCGGGGCGATAGCCACGGCCGCGGCCGATCGTCAGGTAGACCTCGAGCTTGGTCTGCTTCTCGAGCGTGGCGATGTGCGCGTCCGGGTTGAGGATCTCGACGCCGGAGGGCAGGTCGATGTCCTTGGCGGTGATCTCGCCGGGGCCACTCACGACCAGCGGCGCCTCGACCTCAGTCGCGTCGGAGTGCATGCGGCAGACGATGCCCTTGAGGTTGAGGACGATGTCGGTGACGTCCTCCTTGACACCCTTGATCGTCGAGAACTCGTGCGCGACGCCCTCGATGCGGACGCTGGTGACAGCTGCGCCCGCAAGCGAAGACAGCAGCACGCGCCGCAGGGAGTTCCCGAACGTGTAGCCGAAACCGCGATCGAGCGGCTCGATCGTGAACGAACCGCGGTTGTCCTCGACGGACTCGCTGGAGATTCGGGGGACTTGGAAGTCAAGCATCGCACGTTCCTAACATCGTGGGTTCTGGCACCGCCCGCCCCGGGCGGCGTTTCAAGACCGCGGACCGCGCCCAGAGGACACAGACGCGGCGAGCAATTTCGGACTACTTCGAGTACAGCTCGACGATGAGCTGTTCCTGCACCGGCGCGGCGATCTCACGCCGCTCAGGCTTGCGCAGTACCTTCGCCGTCAGCGAGTCATGGTCTGCCTGGAGCCAGGCCGGAACCTGCCCGGTCAGCTCGGTCGCGTCCCGGATCACCTGCGTCGCTGTGGACTTGGCGGAGATCGCGATCACGTCGTTGTCCCGCAGCTGATAGCTGGGGATGTTCACGCGGCGGCCGTTGACGGTCCAGTGACCGTGAAGAATCAGCTGACGTGCCTGGCGGCGCGAGGCGGCGAAGCCGAGGCGCACGAGCACGTTGTCGAAACGGCACTCGAGCGTGCGCAGCAGGTTCTCACCGGTGATGCCCGGCTGACGCGAGGCCTTCTCGTAGTAGATCCTGAACTGCTTCTCGAGCACGCCGTAATAGCGCTTGGCCTTCTGCTTCTCGCGCAGCTGCAGGCGGTACTCGCTCTGCTTCTGGCGGCCGCGGCCATGGTCTCCGGGCGGGTAGCCACGGCGCTCGACGCCACACTTGTCGGTCAGGCAGCGCTCGCCCTTGAGGAACAGCTTCTGACCCTCGCGGCGGCACTGCTTGCACTGTGGTCCGGTATCGCGTGCCATGTCTCAGACCCTCCTGCGCTTGCGCGGACGGCAGCCATTGTGCGCCTGCGGGGTTACGTCCTTGACGCCAGTCACCTCGAGGCCGGCTGCCTGCAGCGAGCGGATCGCGGTCTCACGGCCGGAACCAGGGCCCTTGACGAACACCTCGACCTTCTGGAGCCCGTGCTCGATGCCCTTGCGGGCGGCCGCGTCAGCGGTCACCTGCGCGGCGAACGGGGTCGACTTGCGCGAGCCCTTGAAACCGGCGCCGCCGGCGGACTCCCAAGCGATCACGTTGCCTTCGCGGTCCGTGAGCGAAACGATTGTGTTGTTGAACGAAGTCTTGATGTGGGCCTGGCCCACCGGGACGTTCTTGCGGACCCGGCGGCGACCACGCTGCGGCCTACGAGGAGCGGGGCTCATGGATTACTTCTTACCTGCCTTCTTCTTCCCGGCCACCTGCATACGCTTGGGGCCCTTACGCGTACGCGCGTTGGTCTTGGTGTTCTGGCCGTGGACAGGCAGGCCGCGCCGGTGACGCAGGCCGCGGTAGCAGCCGATCTCCTGCAGACGCTTGATGTTCTGCGAGCGCTCGCGACGCAGATCGCCCTCGACGACAACGGTGTTGTCGATCAGGTCACGGAGCTTCACGACCTCTTCCTCGGTCAGATCACGAACCTTGCGGTCCGGCTCGACGCCAACGTCGGAAAGCAGCTTGTTGGATGTGGAACGACCGATCCCATAGATGTAGGTCAGACCGATCTCGACACGCTTGTTGAGCGGGATGTTGACCCCGGAGATACGCGCCATCCGACTACCCCTGCCGCTGCTTGTGCCGCGGGTTGGAGCAGATCACCAGCACACGTCCGTGCCGGCGGATAATCTTGCATTTTTCGCACATCGGCTTGACCGACGGTCGTACTTTCACGTCGCTTCGCTCTCGTCGTGAGTTATTTCCTCTGAACCTCGCCTGCGGCTCTGGCGACCGGTGCGGTCGCCGCTACCGAGACGGGCATCGCGCGCAGCGCTATAGGCACGCTGCAGGCGCAAAAGCGGATAGTAGCAACAAGGCGAGGCCTCGCGTCGCTTGCGCAGATTTGCATTGTGTTGGCGGAGCTGTCAGTCCTGGCCTGGCCCCGCTGGGCCTGGCCAGGCTAGGCGGCGACCTTGTTCGCGGCCTGGTGCCAGGGCGTCAGGATACGCGGCCCGTCGGCGGTGACGGCGATCGTGAACTCGAAGTGCGCGGCCAACGAACCGTCTGCGGAGAAGATCGACCAGTTGTCGTCGGCCATCCGCACCTGGTGCTTGCCGACGTTGACCATCGGCTCGATCGCTAGCACCATGCCCTCCTCGAGCGTCACACCGGTGCCGGGCTTGCCGTAGTTGGGAATCTGCGGATCCTCGTGCATGTCACGCCCGATCCCGTGCCCGACGAGCGTCCGCACGATCGAGAAGCCGTTCTCCTCCACGTACTCCTGGATCGCGTGGCCGATGTCGCCCAGGTGATTGCCGGCGACGCATTCGGGCACTGCCAGCATCAACGCCTGCTGGGTCACCGCCAGCAGCTTGCTGGCAACCGGTGACACCGGTCCGACCGGGAACGTGCGCGCGGCGTCGGCGACCCAGCCGTCCTTGACGACGCCGATGTCGACGGACAGGATGTCCCCGCGCCCGAGCTCGTAGGAGCCCGGGATGCCGTGCACGACCATCGCGTTCGGGGAGGCGCAGATCGATCCCGGGAATCCGCGATAGCCCTTGAACGCCGGCTCGCAGCCCTGCGAGCGGATGAACCTCTCCGCGGCCTGGTCGAGCTCGAGCGTCGTCACACCTGGGCGGATCTTTCCGGCGAGCAGGCTCATGGTCCTGACCAGAACCTCGCCGGCGGCGGCCATCTGCTCGATCTGCTCAGGGGTTTTCTTGATGATCGCCATCGCTTGCCTCCGCCGGAATCAGAGCGAGTCCTCCAGCCGCGCGGTCGCTATCAGCGCGCGGATGTGGTCGTGAACCTCAGCGGGGGTGCGGGTCCCGTCGACGCGTCGCAGCAGACCGCGCTCGTCGTAGAAGTCGACGAGTGAGGCCGTCTGCTCGTGGTAGACGGCGAGCCGCTTCTGCACCACCTCGGGCCGGTCGTCCTCGCGCTGGATCAGCCGCGAGCCGTCCTGGTCGCAGACCCCCGGGTTCTTCGGCGGGTCGTAGTCGACGTGGTAGTTGTGCCCGGCCTTGACGCATACGCGGCGGCCGGCGATGCGCTTGACGATCTCCTCGTCAGGTACCTCGAGCAGCAGCGCCGCGGTGATCCGGCGCCCGCCGTCCGCGAGGTGCTCCTCGAGCGCGTCGGCCTGGGCGGTCGTCCGCGGGAAGCCGTCGAGGATGAAGCCGTCACGCGTATCGTCGCGATCGAGACGGTCCATCGCAATCGCCACGATCAGCTCGTCAGGGACCAGGCCGCCGGCATCCATATAGCCCTTGGCCTCGGCGCCGAGCGCTGTTCCGTCCTTGACGTTGGCGCGCAGCATCTCCCCGGTGGAGATGAACGGCAGCCGGAAATCCTCACGCAGACGGTCGGCCTGGGTTCCCTTGCCCGCACCCGGCGGTCCGATCAGAATCAGGTTCAGCTGGGGCGGCATGGGGCCGTGATGTTATCGGGAGGCATGAGCGCGGGCGCGGGCGATGCCGCCCAGGGCGCGCGGTGAGGCCCTATTTGAGGAAGCCTTCGTAGTTACGCATCATCAGCTGCGCCTCGAGCTGCTTCATCGTGTCGAGCGCGACGCCGATCACAATCAGGATCGAGGTCCCGCCGAACGCGAAGCTCGCCCCCGTGCGGGCGATCAGGATCGTCGGCAGCGCGGCGATCAGCGCCAGGAACAGAGCGCCCGGCAGCGTCAGGCGCGCGAGGATGCGGTCGAGGAACTCGGCCGTCGGCCTACCTGGTCGCACGCCTGGGATGAAGCCCCCGTACTTCTTCAGGTTCTCAGCCTGATCGACGGGGTTGAACGTCACCGCCGTGTAGAAGTACGTGAAGATGATGATCAGGAAGCACTCGCCCACGACGTAATGCCAGCCGCCCGGCGATAACCAGGTCGCCAGATCGGTGCCGAAGTTGTGGACCTTGTTCTGACCGATCAGCTGCCCGACGGTCGGCGGAATCGCCATCACTGAGGCGGCGAAGATCACCGGGATGACGCCGGCCATGTTGACGCGCAGCGGCAGATACGTCTGGCCGCCCTGGGTCATGCGCTGGCCAATCACGCGCTTTGCGTACTGGATCGGGATCCGGCGCTGGCCCTCCTGCACGAAGACGACGCCGGCGACGACACCGAGCACGATGAACGGCATCATCACCTTGAAGACCTGGCTGGGGTTGTTCCACCACGACTGGACGCCACCGGGGATGCGCGAGACGATCGAGGCGAAGATCATCAGCGAGATGCCGTTGCCGATCCCGTGCTGGGTGATCAGCTCGCCGAACCACATCAGCAGCACCGTGCCGGCGGTCAGTGTGATCGCGATCAGGAAGACCTTGCCGACGTTGAAGTTGTTGATCAGCGTCACCCCGGCCTGGTTCTCAAGGCTCTTGAAGAGGAACACGTAGCCGATCGCCTGCGCGAACGCGAGCCCGACGGTCAGGTAGCGCGTGTACTGCGTGATCCGCGCCTGCCCGACCTCGCCCTCCTTCGAGAGCTTCTCGAGCGACGGCACGACCACCTGCAGCAGCTGCAGGATGATCGAGGCGGTGATGTAGGGCATGATCCCCAGCGCGAAGATCGCGATGCGCCCGAGCCCGCCGCCGGAGAACGTGTTCAGCAGGCCGAGGATGCCGTTGCCCGACGCCGCCTGCTGGATCGCTGCAGGGCCGCCGTGTTGACCGCCGGCGCGGGGATGTATGACCCGAGCCGATAGAGCGCGAGCAGCGCAAACGTGAAGAGGATCTTCCTGCGGATCTCCGGAACCCGGAACGCTCCGAGGATCGTCGAAATCATCTGAATCGATCTCCCCAGCCGGCCTGTGACTCGTGGCGGGCGACGGCCACCGACGGGCTCACGACCCGGAGGTCGTGGCGCTCTCGATGAGTTGGACGCTACCGCCGGCCTGCTCGATCGCCTCACGCGCGCTGGCACTGACGGCATGCACGTTGACCGTGAGCGCCTTGCTCAGCTCGCCCTTGGCGAGGACCTTGACCGGAATATCCTTGCGCGTCGCCAGGCCCTTGGCCTTCAGCGACTCGACGTCGACGACGGCACCGGCCTCGAAGCGGGCCTCGAGGTCCTTGAGGTTGACCGCCTGCGTGTGCGTGCGGAACGGCTCGAACGGCATCGACTTCTTCATGTGCGGGCCGCGCAGCTTCCGCATCCGCATGTGGATCGGCATCTGGCCGCCCTCGAAACGGGCGCGGTCCTTGGCACCGCTGCGCGAGCCGTAGCCCTTCTGGCCGCGGCCTGAGGTCTTGCCGGTACCGGAACCCTCGCCGCGGCCGACGCGCTTGCGTGGCCTGCGGGAGCCGGGTGCCGGCTGCAGATTGTGGAGGCCGATGCGCTCCTGCGCCTCGGGTTCAGTCTTCTCGCTCATGCTTCATCCACCTCGACCAGGTGCCGGACCTTGTGCAGCATGCCGCGCATCTGGGGCGTGTCCTTGACCTCGACCGTCTGGCCGATGCGGTGCAGCCCGATCGAGCGCAGCGTGTCGCGCTGGCGCGGATCCGAGCCGTTCTTGGACTTGAACTGTGTGACCTTGAGCGCGTCGCTCATGCCGCAGCCTCCTCCGTCCCGGCATCGCCACCGTCGTCCTGGCCCTCGAGGCTGCCGTTCGCCTGCTCCTCGGCGCTGAGGCCGAGCACGGCGTTGATCGACAGGCCGCGCAGCTCCGCGACCTCCTCCGGCGTGCGCAGCGACTCAAGGCCCGCCATCGTCGCCTTGACGAGGTTGATCGGGTTCTGCGAACCGAGCGACTTGGAGAGGATGTCGTGGATCCCGGCGAGCTCGAGCACGGCGCGGACGCCGCCACCGGCGATCACGCCGGTACCGGGCGAGGCCGGCTTCAGGAAGACCCGGCCGGCGCCGAAGATGCCGGTCGTCTGATGGGTGATCGTCGAGCCGTGCCTGGGAACCCGGTAAAGGTTCTTCTTGGCCTTCTCGACGCCCTTCTGGATCGCGACCGGAACCTCGTTCGCCTTGCCATAGCCGATGCCGACCACCTCGCGCTCATCGCCGACCACGACCAGCGCGGTGAACGAGAAGCGACGGCCGCCCTTGACGACCTTTGCGACGCGGTTGATCTCGACTACTCGCTCTTGGAGATCGAGCCCTGCGGAAGAAACTGTGCGATCACGTGCCATTGAATTCAGTCCAGAGTAGCGTCCGGATGGCGCTTAGAAGATGAGCCCGCCCTCGCGGGCACCGTCGGCGAGCGCCTGCACGCGCCCGTGGTACTGGTAGCCGCCACGGTCAAAGACGACATCCTCGACCCCAGCGGCCTTGGCCCGCTCCGCCAGCAGCTCGCCGGCCTTCTTGGCCTGATCTGAGCCCTTGAGCTCGCGCAGCGGCGACTCGGTCCAGTTGACCGCTGCCAGCGTGTGACCGCTGACGTCGTCGATCAGCTGCGCGGAAACACCGCGGTTGGAGCGAAACACGGCGACGCGCGGGCGCTCGGCCGTGCCCTGGACCTTGGCCCGGACCCGACGGCGCCGCTTCAGGCGCTGAGCTTCCTTGGTTTTCACGCTCATGCTCGCTTACCAACCTTCTTGGCGACGTACTCGCCCTCGTAGCGGATGCCCTTGCCCTTGTAGGGCTCCGGCTTGCGCTGCTTGCGGATCTGGGCGGCGATCTCACCGACCTGCTGCTTGGACGCACCCTTGACAGTGATCCTGGTCGGCTGCGGCACCTCGAAGGTGATGCCCTCGGGCGCCTTGATCGCGACCGGGTGCGAGTAGCCGAGCGCCAGTTCCAGATCACGGCCCTTCAGCGCCGCGCGGTAACCGACACCCTGGATCTCCAGATTCTTCTGAAAGCCCGAGGTGACGCCGGTGACCATGTTGGCCACGAGCGTGCGGGTCAGGCCGTGCAGAGCGCGGTGCTCACCGCGGTCGGTCGGCCGCGAGACGACCAGCTGCGGGTCGCCGTTGTCCGTCGCGGTCTGCGCGACTGTGATGTCGCGCGCGATCCGCTCGGAGAGCTCGCCGCCGGGGCCCTTGACGACGACGAGCTCAGGCTCGATCGTGACGCTGACGCCGCTGGGCAGGGGGATGGGTTGTCTACCAATTCTCGACATTGCAACTTGGTCCTCAGGTCTACCAGACCTTGGCCACTACCTCGCCGCCGAGCCCGAGCTTGCGGGCATCGTGGCCGGTCATCACGCCATGCGAGGTCGAGATGATCGTCGTGCCCATGCCGCCCTGGATCTTGGGGATGTGGCCGTGGTCGACGTAGTGCCGCTGGCCAGGGCGCGAGACGCGCTGGATCCCGCTGATCACGGGCTTGCGGTCGTTCGTGTACTTGAGCGTGACGGTGATCTGCTCGCCGGGATGCTCGGTCGCGGGCGTCACGTCATACGCCTCGATGTAGCCCTGCTCCTTGAGGATCCGCGCGAGCTCGCGCTTGAGCCCTGAGGAGGGGATCGTGACGTCGTGGTGCTGAGCCTTGGCGCCGTTGCGCAGGCGGGTCAGGAAGTCGGCGATGGGGTCGGTCATGGACATGCGATCACCAGCTCGACTTCGTCATGCCGGGGATGTACCCGTTGTGGGCGAGCTCGCGCAGGCAGATCCGGCAGACGCCGAACTTGCGGTACACCGAGCGTGACCGGCCGCAACGACGGCAGCGGGTATAGCCCCGGGTCTTGAACTTGGGGGTCCGCTGTTGGCGGACGCGCTGTGAGGTCTTGGCCATTTGTGGTTCCTAATTCTGTTTCGCGGCCTGTTGACGGCCGTCCTTCGCGAATGGCATGCCGAGGGCTTCAAGCAGAGCGAAGGACTCCTCGTCAGTGCAACCGTTGGTCGTGATCGTGATGTCGAGACCGCGGGTCTGGTCGACCTCGTCGTAATCGATCTCCGGGAAGATGATCTGCTCCCGCACGCCGAGCGTGAAGTTGCCACGACCATCGAAAGACTTCGTGCTGACGCCGCGGAAGTCACGAATCCGCGGGATCGCAATTGAGAACAACCGGTCGAGGAACTCGTACTGGCGGTCACCGCGGAGCGTCACGGCCAGGCCCACAGGCATGCCCTCGCGCAGCTTGAACTGCGCGATCGACTTGCGCGCGCGCCGGACGTTCGGCTTCTGGCCGGTGATCTGTGCGAGCTGCTCGGCGGCGGCGTCGAACACCTTCGAGTCCTGCTTGCCGTCGCCAACACCCATGTTGACGGTGACCTTCATGACCTTCGGAGCCTGCATCGGCGTCGAGTAGCCGAACCGCTCGATCAGCGCCGGCCGGATCTCATTCTCATACCTGGTCTTCATACGTGCAGCCATCAGTCAATCCTCGTTCCGCTGCGGCGGGCGACCCTGACGCGCTTGCCGTCGACGACCTCTGTCCCGATCCGGGTCGGCTTGCCGTCCTTCGGATCGGCGAGCGCCACGTTGGAGACGTGGATCCCGCCCTCCTTCTCGATCACGCCGCCGGTCTGCTGGGCGGTCGGCGAGTTGGACTGAGCCTTCTGGTGCCGCTTGATGATGTTCAGGCCCTCGACGTACACACGGTCGTTCCTGCGGTCGACCCGCAGGACCTTGCCCCGCTTGCCGCGGTCCTTGCCGCTGATCACGATCACCTGATCGTCTGCCTTGATACGCGCGGGCATGACTAGAGCACCTCCGGCGCCAGCGAGACGATCTTCATGAAGTTGCGCTCACGCAACTCACGCGCAACCGGCCCGAAGATGCGGGTGCCGCGAGGGTTGTTGTTGCCGTCGATGAGCACTGCGGCGTTCTCATCGAAGGCGATGTAGGTGCCGTCCTCGCGACCGTGAGCCTTCTTGGTGCGCACGACCACGGCGTCGACGACATCGCCCTTCTTGACCGCCCCACCCGGGCTGGCCTGCTTGACGGTCGCCTTGACGACATCGCCAACGCCCGCGTAACGGCGACGGTGGCCGCCCTTGACGCGGATCACGAGGATCTCACGGGCGCCGGTGTTGTCGGCGACGCGAAGCCTGGATTCGTTCTGGACCATCTCTACTTCGCCCTCTCCACGACCTGAACCAGACGCCAGCGCTTGGTGCGTGACAGCGGCCGGGCCTCGCGTACGACCACGGTGTCGCCGATGTTCGCGTCGTTGCGCTCATCATGGGCGTGCAGCGTGTTGGAGGTGCGGACGATCTTCTGGTACTTGCGATGACGGCGAGCGACATCGATGCGAACCGTGATCGTCTTGTCTGCCTTGTCGGAGACGACGATCCCCTGGCGGGTCTTCTGCGTGCCGGTCTCGTGCTCGCGCGCGGGCGTGGCGGTGCGCTCGTGAGCGCCCGCCTTCCACTTTGCGCGCTCCGCAGCGCGACCGGTGCGGCGCTCAGCGGCCTTCTTGGTACGGGTGGCATCGCGCTCGGCCTGACGCTCCTGGGGCGAGGTCTCGCCGCGCGGCGCAACCTTCGCGGTCTTGCGCGCCCTGACGGCGACCTTGCGCTCCTTCGGGCTCAGCTGCACCTGGGGCTCAGCCGGAGCCTTGGGCTCGGCCGGAGCCTCGGTCGCGGCAGGAGCCTCGGGCTCGGCCGGAGCCTCGGGCTCGGCCGCAGCAGACTCAGCGGCGGCCCTGGCTTCAGCCTCGGCAGCCTCTGCCTCAGCCTCGGCGATCGCCTCGAGCTCGCCCGCGGACTGCGCTTGGGTCTCGTCGGCAGCGCTGGCCGCGGTCGGCTCCTCGTCAGCGGACGCGCCGGCAGCAGCAGCCAGATCCGACGCAGCGGTCTCTTCAATCTCGTTTTTCTCTTCGTCAGCCATTGGTCTCAATTCCACGCTCGTTGGCGATCGTCAGCGCCCGGGCAATTTCCTGTTTGGCGCGCTGCAAGCCCGCCGTGTTGTCCAGCTCACCGGTGGCGTGCTGGAAGCGCAGGCCGAGCAGATCCCGGCGCGCTGTCTTGATGTGCTCGAGGAGCTCTTTCTCGTCGAGTTCACGCAATTCGATCGGCCTCATCGTCACGCCTCTTCCCGCACTACAAACTTGGTCCTGACAGGCAGCTTGTGGCCGGCCAGACGCATCGCCTCGCGGGCGAGGGGCTCCGGCACGCCGCCGAGCTCAAACATCACGCGACCGGGCTTGACCACGGCCACCCAGCCCTCAGGCGAGCCCTTGCCGGAACCCATGCGGGTCTCAGCCGGCTTCTTGGTGACAGGCTTGTCGGGATAGACGTTGATCCACACCTTGCCGCCACGGCGGATCTTGCGGGTCATCGCGATACGGGCAGCCTCGATCTGACGATTGGTGATCCAACCGGCATCGAGTGCCTTCAGCCCGTACTCGCCGAACTGAACCTTGACCTGCCCGCGCGAGAGCCCGGCACGCCGGCCGCGGTGCTGCTTGCGGTGCTTGACGCGCTTTGGTGCGAGCATCAGCTATCGCCGCCCTGCGGGGCGCCGCCACCGCTGCTCTGACCGCCGCCCTGTGAAGCGCCGCCCTGTGAGGGGCCGCCCTGTGAGGCGCCCCCCTGCGAGGCACCGCTCTGCGAGGCGCCACCCTGCGAAGCGCCGCCACCCTGGCCGCCGCCCTGCGGGCGCGGTCCACGATTCTGGCCGCCCTGGCCACCCTGGCCACCGGGACGAGGACCGCGACTCTGGCCGCCCTGGCCACCCTGGCCGCCCTGGCCGCCCTGTCCACCGGGACGCGGACCACGGCTCTGACCACCGGGACCACCGGGACGCGGACCACGGCTCTGACCGCCGGGGCCGCCCTGACCGGGACCGCGGCCACCCTGGCCGCCCTGACCGGGACCGCGACCGCCCTGGCCCTGACCGCCCTGGCCGGGACCGCGACCGCCCTGGCCCTGACCGCCCTGACCCGGACCGCGACCGCCCTGGCCACCCTGACCGGGTCCGCGCCCACGGCCACGGCTGGGGCCGCCAGCCTGGCCTGGACCGCCGGAGCCGCCAGGACCGCTCTGGCCCGGGCCGCGACCACGACCACGACCGCCGCCGGCACCACCGGCACCACCGCGGTTGCGGTTGTCACGACGATCACGGCCGTCGCGACCGCCACGGTCGGACTGCTGCGGGGAAGGTGCGTCCATGATCGTCAGGTCGGCGCCGGTGTAGCCCTCGGGCATGATCTCGCCCTTGTTGATCCAGCACTTGACGCCGATCCGACCGAAGGTCGTCTTGGCCTCATGGAATCCGTAGTCGATGTCCGCACGCAGCGTATGCAGCGGCACACGGCCATCCGAGTAACCCTCGGTGCGAGCCATCTCAGCGCCGCCGAGGCGACCGGAGACCTGCACCTTGACGCCCTTGGCGCCGGAGCGCATGGCGCTGGTGAGCGCGCGCTTCATCGCACGGCGGAAGGCGACGCGGTTCTGCAGCTGCTCGGCGATCGACTGCGCCACCAGGCGCGCGTCGAGCTCCGGACGCTTGATCTCGAGGATGTTGACCTTGACCTGCTTGCCGGTGATGCGGTGCAGGTCGCGGCGCAGCTGGTCGACCTCGGACCCAGACTTGCCGATCACGATGCCCGGACGCGCGGTGTTGATGTTGACCTCAACCTCGTTCGCGTTCTTGCGGATCGTGATGTCTGACAGGCCGGCGTGCGAGAGGCGGCCGACGATGTGCTCGCGGATCTGCGTGTCCTCGTGCAGGTAGTCGGAGAAGTTCTTCTCGTTGAACCAGTTCGACTTCCAGTCGTGGATGTAACCCACGCGGATCGATTCGGGGTGAACTTTTTGACCCATGGCTGTCTGTCTCTACTAGTTCTTCGGAGTAAGGAGGATGGTCAGGTGCGCGGTGCGCTTGCGGATCTTGGTCGCGCGGCCCATGGCACGCGGACGGAACCGCTTGATGGTCGGACCCTCATCAGCGTGTACCGCTGTGATGAAGAGTTCCTCGCCGTCGAGATCGTGATTGTTCTCGGCGTTGGCGACCGCTGACTCGAGCAGCTTGCTCCAGTCGCGAGCGACCGCACGTGGCGTATGCGCGAGGATAGCGCGTGCGTCACCGACACTCTTGCCGCGGATGTTGTCGCAGACCAGCCGCGCCTTGCGAGCAGACGAACGCACGTACTTCGCCTGAGCACGCACCACCGGCGCCGCAACTGGCTCTTCATGCCCACGCCGGGCCGACTTGGACCGCGGCGCCGCCTTCTTCGGTTCGGCCTTGGCAGGCTTCTCCACCTTGGCAGCCTCAGCAGCCTCAAGAGCCCCAGCCTTGGGCTTCGCTGCACGCGTCCGCTTCGGCTTCTCAGCCGGCGCCTCAGTGGCAGCCACGACCTCATCCTCAGCCTCAACGACCTCATCGGTCGCCGCCTCAGCCGCAACATCGGCCGCGGTCTCAGTCACAGCCTCGTCCGCGGAGTCGGCCTCGTCCACCTTGGCAGCAGGCTTCGCAGCCCGAGGCTTGCGGGCCCGCTTCGGCTTCTCAGCTTCGGCGGGTGCCGCTTCGGCCTCAGCCTTCTCAGCTTCAGCCTGCGCAGGCGTCGACTCTGCCGAGGCCGTGGAATCAACGGACTCGGCAGTAGCGTCAGCCTCTGCCGTGGCCGGTGATTCGACGGCCTCGGCCTCTTCGAGGCTCTCGTTCTTCTCTTCGTCACTCATCGTTTCTTACCTGTGCCAGCATGCCCGCGGTAGAGCCGCGTCGGCGCGAACTCACCAAGCTTGTGGCCGACCATCGACTCGGAGATGAAAACCGGCACGTGCTTACGGCCGTCGTGGACGGCGATCGTGTGGCCGACCATGTCCGGGAAGATCGTCGACGTGCGCGACCAGGTCTTCAGCATCCGCTTCTCGCCAGATGAGTTCATCGCCTCCACACGCGCCATCAGGCGCTCCTGTACGAACGGGCCCTTTTTACTTGAACGACTCAACGCTTCTTACCCCTCTTACGGCCGCGGACGATGTACTTGTCGGAGGCCTTGCCCTTCTTACGGGTGCGGTACCCGAGAGTCGGGACGCCCCATGGGGTCACGGGGTGACGGCCTGCGGTCGTCGAGCCCTCGCCGCCACCATGGGGGTGGTCGACCGGGTTCATCGCGACACCGCGGGTCTGCGGACGCACGCCCATGTGGCGCTTGCGTCCGGCCTTACCGATCTTTACGTTCTGATGGTCGGAGTTGCCGACCGTGCCGACGGTGGCGCGGCACTCGGCGCGCACCTGGCGCATCTCACCTGAAGGGAGCCGCAGCGTGACGTAGTCACCGTCCTTGGCCAGCAGCTGGATCCCGATTCCGGCGGAGCGCCCGAGCTGGGCGCCGCGGCCGGGTGTGCAGCTCGACGTTGTGCACGACCGTACCGGCCGGCATGTTCGCCAGCGGCAGCGCGTTGCCGACTCGGATGTCCGCGCTCGGACCCGACTCGACAGTCGCGCCCACCTGTAGACGCGCCGGCGCGATGATGTAGCGCTTCTCGCCATCGGCGTAGTGCAGCAGCGCGATGTAGGCGGAGCGGTTCGGGTCGTACTCGATGTGAGCGACCTTGGCCGGGATCCCGTCCTTCAAACGCTTGAAGTCGATCCTGCGGTACAGGCGCTTGGCCCCACCGCCGCGGTGGCGGGAGGTCTTGCGTCCGTGTGCGTTGCGCCCGCCGGACTTCTTGAGGCCCTCGGTCAGCGACTTCTCGGGCTCCGAGCGAGTGATCTCGGCGAAGTCCGGATAGCTGACGAAACGCAGGCCCGGGGAGGTCGGCTTCGGCTTGCGGATCGGCATCAGTGGTTCCTCGCGTGGGGTACGGTCGCGCCGAGAGGTGCGACTGGTGGATGCCAGGTAAGGACGCAGGAGCCGTGGCGTGGCAGCGCCACACGAGGCGATGAGGACGTCGCCTGGCGCCGCCAGGCGCGACTCGAATGCGAGCGTATCCGCGTGAGGGGCCACCATCATTCAGCCACCTCCAGCCCGCTGAAGATCGGGATCGTGTCGCCCGCGCGCACCTGCACGATCGCCTTCTTCCACTGGCGCGTGCGGCCCGCGGTCTGACCGCGGCGCTTGGGCTTGCTCTTGACAGACGAGGTGCGAACGCCGACGACCTTGACGTCGAACAGCTCCTCGATCGCCTGACGGATCTGGGTCTTGTGCGCGGTGTCCGCCACCCGGAAGGTGTACTTGCCGGCCTCAGCCAGCACGTAGGTCTTCTCGGAGACGACCGGACGGATGATGATCTGGGTCGCGTCCATTATTTCTCACCGTCCTCTGAGGTTCCGTTGGCGCGTGCGACCAGCGCAGGCAGCGCGGCCTCGGACACCAGCAGGCGCGCGGCGCCGATCACGTTGGCGACGCCGGCGTCCTCGACGGGCAGGACCACGACACGGTCGATGTTGCGGAACGACAGGCCGGCAGTCGCGCTCTTCCCCGGTCAGCACGACCAGCGTCGTCGCGTCCGCGCCCCAGCCTTCGAGCAGCGCCTGAGCCTGCTTGGTCGAGGGCTCGTCGAACACGCCCGCGTCGAACACCGCCACCGAGCCGCGCTCGGCGTGCACCGAGAGCGCGCTGCGCAGCGCTACGCGACGGGCCTTGCGGTTGACCTTGAAGGTGTAGCCGCGCGGCTGCGGACCGAATACGGTGCCGCCGCCGGTCCAGATCGGGCTGCGGGAGGAGCCGGCGCGGGCGCGGCCGGTGCCCTTCTGCTTCCACGGCTTGGCGCCACCGCCGCGAACCTGGCCACGGGTCTTGGTCGAGGCGGTGCCGCGACGGCGCGCGGCCTGCTCGGCGCGCACGGTCTCGTGTACGAGCGGCATGTTGAACTCGGCCCCGAATGCGGTCGCGTCGAGCTTGACGTTGCCGGTGGCCCCGAGCTTTGTCGCAGCGCTAGGCATCGGTGCGCACCTCCACGAGCCCGCCCTTGGCGCCGGGGACGGCGCCGCGCACGAGCAGCAGGTTCTCGGCGGCGATCACGTCGACGACGGTCACGCCGCGCTGGGTGACGCGCTCGGCGCCCATGTGACCCGGACCGCGGATGCCCTTCATCACGCGCGCGGGCCAGGCGGATGCGCCGATCGAACCCGGTGCGCGGTAGTTGTGCGAGCCGTGGGTCTTGGGCCCGCGGTGGAAGTTGTGACGCTTGATCGTGCCCTGAAAGCCCTTGCCCTTGGAGGTGCCGGAGATCTTGAGCTTGTCGCCGGCATTGAAGGCCTCAACGGTGACCGTGTCGCCCATCTGCAGGTCGGCAGCCTCGTCGCGGAACTCGACCAGGTGCTTGTGTGCGGACGCGCCGGCCTTCTTGAGGTGGCCCAGCTCCGGCTTGGACAGGTGCTTCTCCTTGGTCTGGCCGAAGGCGAGCTGCACGGCGCTGTACCCGTCGCGCTCCTCGTTGCGGATCGCGGTCACGGGGCAGGGGCCGGCCTCGAGCACGGTCACGCGCTCGACCTTGCCGTCCTCCTGGAACACCTGGGTCATCCCGATCTTCTTGGCGAGAATCGCGGCCATAAGAGCGCTCCGCCGTGATCACGGCTGTGTTTGCGGTGGAGGGCATCTAGGAGGCGAGACGGATCTCGATGTCGACGCCGGCCGGAAGATGGTCCAGGCGCTGCAGCGAGTCGACCGTCTTCGGGGTCGGCTGGTGGATATCGATAAGTCGCTTATGGGTGCGGATCTCGAAGTGCTCGCGAGAGTCCTTGTCCTTGAACGGCGACCGGATCACGCAATACACGTTCTTCTCCGTCGGGAGCGGCACGGGACCAGAAACGGTCGCGCCGGTGCGCGTCGCCGTCTCGACGATCTCCTTTGCTGCCGTCTCGATCGCCGAGTGGTCGTACGACTTCAGGCGGATTCGGATTTTGTTTTGGGCGATGGTTGCCACGTCTAACTCTTTGACTCTTCTCGTGTTCAGAGCGGGCCTGCCCGGAGGTTGTGCCCGCCCTTTCGTCGTATGTACTGCGTTTCAGTTACTGCTCTCAGGGTGAATAAGGGGCGGTCCAGCTGGACCGCCCCTGCCCGCCCTACTACTGAATGACTTCGGAAACGACCCCGGAGCCGACCGTACGGCCGCCCTCGCGGATCGCGAACCGCAGGCCCTGGTCCATGGCGATCGGCTGGATCAGCTCGATCTCCATCTGGACGTTGTCACCGGGCATGACCATCTCCGTGCCCTCGGGCAGGTTGGCGACGCCGGTGACGTCAGTGGTGCGGAAGTAGAACTGCGGGCGGTAGCCGCGTGAAGAACGGCGTGTGACGGCCGCCCTCTTCCTTCTTGAGGACGTAGACCTCGGCCTTGAACTTCGTGTGCGGCGTGATCGAGCCCGGCTTGCAGAGAACCTGGCCGCGCTCGATCTCCTCGCGCTTGGTGCCGCGCAGGAGGCAGCCGACGTTGTCGCCGGCCTGGCCCTCGTCGAGGATCTTCTTGAACATCTCGACGCCGGTGACGACGGTCGTGGTGGTCGTCCTTGATGCCGACGATCTCAACGGTCTCGCCGGTCTTGATGATGCCCTGCTCGACACGGCCGGTCGCGACGGTGCCGCGGCCGGTGATCGAGAAGACGTCCTCGACCGGCATCAGGAACGGCTTGTCGAGGTCACGGGTCGGCTCGGGGATGTAGCTGTCGAGCTGGTCTGCGAGCTCGAGGATCTTGGCCTCGTACTCCTTGTCGCCCTCGAGCGCCTTCAGCGCCGAGCCGACGACGAACGGAATCTCGTCACCCGGGAAGTCGTACTCGGACAGCAGGTCGCGGATCTCGACCTCGACGAGCTCGAGCAGCTCGGGGTCGTCGACCATGTCGGCCTTGTTGAGGAACACGACGATGTACGGCACGCCGACCTGACGCGCGAGCAGGATGTGCTCACGGGTCTGCGGCATCGCGCCGTCAGCGGCGGACACGACCAGGATCGCGCCGTCCATCTGGGCTGCGCCGGTGATCATGTTCTTCACGTAGTCGGCGTGACCCGGGCAGTCGACGTGCGCGTAGTGACGGTTGGCCGTCTCGTACTCGACGTGCGATGCCGCGATCGTTATGCCTCGCGCCTTCTCTTCCGGCGCGTTGTCAATGCTGTCGAAGGCGCGCACCTCGCCGGTGCCGAAATGTTCGTGCAGCACCTTGCTGATGGCGGCCGTTAGCGTCGTTTTGCCATGGTCGATGTGACCAATGGTCCCGACGTTCACATGGGGTTTATCGCGCTCGAACTTGGCCTTAGCCACTTTGGGGTGCTCCTTCTATCTCAGATGAATTCCGTCCGCCGATTGGGCGAACCTCAAGAATTTATCGGACTTCCGTCCGATGGGTCTGCTACTGGCCCTGCAAGTCGCCGATTACCTTCTCGGCGATGTTCGGCGGAACCTCTTCGTAGCGCTCGAACTGCATGCGTGTACGTCGCCCGGCCCTGCGTGTTTGAGCGTACATCAGTTGCATATCCGAACATCTCGGCGAGCGGCACCGTTGCCGACACGATCTGCGCGTTGCCGCGCTGTTCCATCCCACTGACCTGCCCGCGACGGCGATTGAGGTCACCGATCACGTCACCCATGAACTCCTCAGGCGTGGTCACCTCGACCGCGAACACCGGCTCCAGCAGCACCGGCTTGGCGCGCCTCGCCGCCTCCTTGAGGGCCAGCGAGCCGGCCACCTTGAAGGCGATCTCCGAGGAGTCCGTGTCATGGTACTTGCCGTCGGTCAGGGTGACCTTGACATCGACCATCTGGTACCCGGCGCGGGGCCCGTTCTCGAGCGCCTCTTCGACGCCCTTCTCGACGGCGGGAATGAACTCCGTCGGGATCGAGCCGCCCTTGATCTTGTTGACGAAGTCGAAGCCCTCGCCCGGATTCGGCTCGATGTTGATGTAGACGATGCCGTACTGACCCGAGCCGCCGGTCTGGCGGACGAAGCGACCCTCGACCTTTTCGGCGTTGCCGCGGATCGTCTCGCGATAGGAGACCTGCGGCCGGCCGACGTTGGCCTCGACCTTGAACTCGCGCATCATGCGGTCGACGAGGATCTCCAGGTGCAGCTCGCCCATGCCGGAGATCTCGGTCTGGCCGGTCTCCTCGTTGGTCTGGACGCGGAAGGTCGGGTCCTCCTCGGCCAGGCGGCCCAGGGCGACGCCCATCTTCTCCTGGTCGACCTTGGTCTTCGGCTCGATGGCGACCTTGATCACCGGCTCGGGGAACGTGATCGTTCTCGAGCTTGATCGGCTGGTCCACGGCGCACAGCGTGTCGCCGGTGACTACCTGCTTGATGCCGACGCCGGCGGCGATGTCGCCCGCGTAGACCTCGGTCAGCTCCTCACGCTCGTTGGCGTGCATCATCAGCAGCCGGCCGATGCGCTCGGTCCTGCCGGTCGAGACGTTGAGGATGCGACCGCCGGCCTCGAGCTTGCCCGAGTAGACGCGGAAGTAGGTCAGCTTGCCGACGAACGGGTCGGCCATGATCTTGAACGCCAGCGCGCTGAAGGGCTCGGCGTCGTCGGCGTGACGGGTGGCCGGCAGCTCGTTGCCGTCGGCGTCGGTCTTACCCGGTACGTGACCCTCGATCGCGGGGATGTCGAGCGGGCTCGGGAGGTAGTCGATGATCGCGTCGAGCAGCGGCTGCACGCCCTTGTTCTTGAAGGCGGAGCCGCACAGGACCGGGGTCAGCTGGCTTGAGAGCGTGGCCGCGCGGATCGCGGACCTGCAGCTTCTCGGCCGGGACCTCCTGCTCCTCGAGGATCAGCTCGACGAGCTCATCGTCGTAGTGGGAGACCTCGTCGAGCAGGCGCTCGCGCGCCTCGATGGCGGCGGCCTTGAGCTCGCTCGGGGATCTCAGTGATCTCCTGCTCCTTGCCCAGGTCGTCCTTGTAGATGATCGCGTGGTTCTCGACCAGGTCGATGATGCCCTTGAGGTCCGCCTCAGCGCCGATCGGCAACTGGATCGGCACCGGATGGGCACCGAGCCGGTCGATCATCGTCTGGACGGCGTTCTCGAAGTCGGCGCCGACGCGGTCCATCTTGTTGACGAACGCGATCCGCGGCACGTGGTACTTGTCGGCCTGGCGCCAGACGGTCTCAGACTGGGGCTGCACGCCGGCGACGGAGTCGAACAGGGCGACGGCGCCATCGAGCACGCGCAGCGAGCGCTCGACCTCGACGGTGAAGTCGACGTGGCCCGGGGTGTCGATGATGTTGATGCGCCTGTCGTTCCACTCGCAGGTGGTCGCGGCGGAGGTGATGGTGATGCCGCGCTCCTGCTCCTGCTCCATCCAGTCCATGACGGCGGCGCCCTCATGCACCTCACCGATCTTGTAGGTACGCCCGGTGTAGAACAGGATGCGCTCAGTCGTCGTCGTCTTACCGGCGTCGATGTGGGCCATGATCCCGATGTTGCGGGTGTTCTCGAGGCTGAACTTGCGGGGCATCTCTTCTTCGTTCTTCGTCTTTTTGGCTTGTCGGGGCTCAGGCTGAGCTGTGTCCGGGGCGGTTGCGGGCGTGAAAAAGGGCCCCAGGGGCCCTGTCACGACGCGGATGTCGCCAGGGGCGTTCAGTTCAGTTCTGTAGCGTCTCCATAAGGCAGGTCTTCAGCCCGGACCCTTGGCGCGCGTTGGTTCGCACAGGCCGACCCGGGGCAGCCGAGGAATATAGCAGAGGCCGGGCTGCCGGAAACCTCCCTGGGAGGCCGATCGCGCGACCGTCCCAGCCTCGACTTTTCGGCACGCCGCAGGCGGCAGAGAAGCTAAAACGCGAGGGTCGCCCACCGCACGGGACCGGGGGCTGCAGTGGAACAACCCTCGCGTAACCGGATTCTACAGGCAGCCTGTTGAAGCGTCATTAAGTGGCATCCGCCGCAAGCTCGCTTGCGCGAACTCTCAGCAAGTCCCTCACGACGAAGGGCGCCCGACCGGACGCCCTCCTCAGCACACCGCTGGAACCGACTAGTTACCAGCGGTAATGCGCGAAGGCCTTGTTGGCCTGCGCCATCCGGTAGATGTCGTCCTTGCGCTTGAAGGCGTTGCCCTGCTGCTGCTGAGCATCGAGCAGTTCGTTGGCCAGGCGCTGTGCCATCGTGCGCTCGCGGCGCTGCCGAGCGAAGCCGACCAGCCAGCGCACGGCCAGCGTGCGGGAGCGGCGCGGCGGAACCTCGACGGGCACCTGGTAGGTGGCACCGCCGACGCGGCGGGAGCGAACCTCCAGCACCGGCGTCAGGGCCTTGACCCCGGCCTCCAGCACTTCGAGCGCCGGCTTGCCGGTGCGCTCCTCGAGGATCGCGAGCGCGTCATAGACGATCGACTCAGCGGTGGACTTCTTGCCGTCCAGCATCACCTTGTTGATGACCTGCTGGACGAGACGGTTGCGATGAACGGCGTCCGGCTCGACCGTGCGGATCGCTGCTGCTGCGCGGCGTGGCACTCAGAACTCCTTACTTGGCCTTCACGCCGTACTGCGAGCGGGCCTTCTTGCGGTCAGAGACGCCGGCGGCGTCGAGCGTCCCGCGAATCACCTTGTAGCGGAAGCCCGGGAGATCCTTGACGCGGCCGCCACGCACGAGCACGACCGAGTGCTCCTGCAGGTTGTGACCCTCACCGGGGATGTAGGCGCCGACCTCCATGCCATTGGTGAGCCGCACACGGGCGACCTTGCGCAGGGCCGAGTTAGGCTTCTTGGGCGTGGTCGTGTAGACGCGCGTGCAGACACCGCGGCGCTGTGGCGCGGCGACCTTCTTCTTGCGGCCCTTCCCGGACTTGAGGCCCGGAGTGGCGAGCTTCTTGGCGGGCTTCTTGCGGCCCTTGTTCACTAGCTGGCTGGTTGTCGGCATTCGGCGAGCCAATGTAGCAGGAGATCGACGCGGCCAGTCGTGCGCGCAAGCTCGTTGACCTGCGGTGCGGCGCAACGATACTTCTGCCGTGATCCGGGGTTACGGCAATCGAGATATGAGGAGCTCATCGTCCCCTCGTGCGCGCGCGGGTCTGACAGTAGCGGTCCTAATAGCGGTCCTGTCTGCGGTTCTGGCCGCCGCAACGGCCAGCTTTCCAGCCGGCGCCGGCGCCACGACCTACACCCCGTTGCCGGCGGCCGGCGCCGCCTGGGCCGGCACCGGCACGAACTTCGACTGGAGCGCGCCGAGCAACTGGAGCACCGGCTCGGTGCCGACCACGCCGACCTCTGCTCTGGACTTCCCGAACACCAGCGCCGGCTGCGCCAACTCCGACTGCACGTTCAGCGTCGACGACCTCCCGGGGTTGACGATCGGCGTGCTCGGAATCGACGCCGCGCTGGGCTACCGGATCGTGCCGCTGAGCTCCAGCGACGGGATCACCCTCAGCGGCCCGCTCGAGTTCGTCCCGACCGAGGCGACCAGCACCGGCGCCGTCACGACCAACCTCGCCGTGCCGCTGACGCTCACCGCCGGCGGAGTCTGGACCGTCGCGGGCATCCCCGGCGTCGACACGCGCCTGAGTCTGAGCACCGTGACCGGCAACCCTCGCGCCCCGGTCGCCATCAACCTCTCGAACAACGCCAGCCTGGCAGCCGCGTCGCTCGACACCGGCCCGCTTGCGATCAAGGGCAACGGCACCGTCGTGCTCCGGCAGTCGAGCATCGGCCCGCTCACCGGCAGCGCCCCGGCGACACCGCCGAACGTCGGACCCCGCGGCGTGACACTCGAGGGCGGAGCCAACCTGACCGTCGAGCCGGCCGGCTCGGTCTCCGGGCCGCTCAGCGTCGTGCGCGGCTCCAACACGGTGCTGCAGATCGGACGCGGCGTCGCCCCCGACGGCACGCTGTCCGTGTCCGGCAACCTGACGCTGCGCCAGAGCAGCACGATCGACTTCTCGATCGACCAGCCGGCCTCCGGCAAAAAGCCTGTCGCCGGCACCGATTACTCGCAGCTCACCGCGACCGGCAACGTGCTGCTCAAAGGCGCAACGCTCGAGCTCTCCCGCGGCTTCGCGCAGGGCGCCTGCCTGAAGCTCAAGGGCGGCCAGACCTACGCGCTGATCTCGACGCGCGGCAAGCTCGAGGGTCAGTTCGCCGGGGTCAGCTCGGGCCAGGTGGTCGCGCTCGCACCCTGCACGCCGACGAGCACCGGAGCCGACGATGCGGCTGTTGTCCGTTACAACACGCGGACGCGACCGCGCACGGTGACCGCGACCGTGATCGGCGGGGCGCAGATCAGAGCACTCGTCGAACAGGCCGTGGCGACGCCCACCGCCACCGTCGCACGCCTGATCGGGACCGGCAGTTACGTGACCAGCTTCGATGCGCCGGCACTCGGCAGGCTCGCCGTGACCTGGACGGCGACCAGCGGCGGCAGGCGTGTGTCCGTGGCCGGCGCGGCGCTTAGCGCCGGCCACGTCGGCCCGACGCGGCTGACGATCAAGCTCAGCAAGGCCGGGCGCGCGTTACTCGAGCGCTCGAGCGACGTGGCTGTGACCGCCAGCGCGAACTTCACGCCAAGCTCCGGTAACCAGACGACGGTCAGCCGGCGCTTCAGGATCGGCTAGACCTTTCAGCGGAGAGGTGCCGCGCGACCGGGGTCGCTCGCGCTCAGATGTACGGTCGTGCCGCGGTCGCCCGGAAGTATTCTGTATCCCAGTGAAGGCCGAGCTTGCATGAGGCTACTGATCGGACGTGACGATCTGGCGGAGGCCGTGATCTCCGCGATCAAGCTGCGCGATCCGACGGTCAACGTCGAACGCCTCAACGCTGAGCCGGTCCATAGAGGATTCCGCGAGTTCGTCAACGAGGGAACGATTGACATCGGCGAGGTCGCACTCGTCACGCTGCTGCAGGCGGTGGCAGGCGGTCATCCTCTGGGTCTTCTGCCAGTGACTGCCCTGGGCCGCTTCCAGCATCACACTCTGGTGACATGCACGGACCTGTCGCTCGCTGATCTGCCGGGTGCAGCCGTCGGGGTGCGCTCGTGGACACAGACCACGGGAGTGTGGGTTCGTGGTGCCCTGGCCGAGCAGTACGGCGTCGACCTGCGCGGGATCGACTGGGTCAGCTACGAGGACGGGCACGTCGCCGGATACACAGATCCCACGTGGGTCCGGCGCGCGCCGGCGGGCGCCCAGATCGTGAACGACCTCACCGAGGGACGATTGGACGCAGCGATCATCGGCAATGATCTGCCTCCGGGCACCGGAGCCCAGCCGGTGCTCGACGATCCGGACGGCGCCGCCCGCCGCTGGGCACAGCAGGCCGGCTGCGTCCCCGTCAATCATGTCATTGCAACCGCCTTGCCCGCGGCACGGAGTCGTCCTGATCTGATCCGCGGCGCCTATCAGGCGCTGCGCGCAGCGACCGGCGATGACCCGTTGTCCCCCTCGGGCTTCCGTGGACTGACCGCGGCGTTCACCAAGGCCGCAGCGTATGCGTTCGAACAGGAGATCCTCACGCGTCCACTCGCCTTCGATGAGGTCGCAGCCCCCACGCGTGATCTGTTGGACCCCGATTAGTCTCGCTTCGTGTCCTGAACTTGAACTGCCGGCAATCAGAACCCTGAGGAGTCAGAAATGTCAGCCAACAGCTTCGGCGCCAAGGCCGAACTCGAAGTGGGCGGGCGCACGTACGAGATCTTCCGGATCGATGCGCTCCACGGCCAAAACGTCGAGTCGCTCACCCTCACCGGACACGAGAAGTTCACCATCACCGGGATCGCCGCCAACGGTCACATCCCCCGGTTCAGGCCAGCTGTTTGACCCGGTAGGACTCGCGCGCGAACTGCTCGAACGGGCAGGGCGCGACGGTCGCGCGAATCTCGGTCTGCGTATGCGGCTCGACCTGCGGCTTGTGCGAGATAGGGTCCTCTCCCCAGAGCACGCTCACGCTGGTGCCAGGCGTCGCGACCGCCTCATCGACCACCGCGAGCGACACCACCGATTCGCCATTGACGATGTAACCGCAATCGGTCGAGATACCCACGGAGCGACCGTCCGCGAGCACCTCATCGACCTGATAGTTGCCGTAGCGCGCCTTCGGGATCTCGAAATACTTGTATGTCGGGCCCTCTGTCCAGAGCGACGAGACGACCCGGGCAACATCCTCGGGCTCCCAGATCAGCGTCACCTTCCGTCTGTGGTTGCGCTCTGACATCGCCTCGAGCGCATCGCGTCCGACGAAGTCATGGTCGAACTTGACGTGGCGGCCGTACCCGAGGTCATAGGGAGTCACGTAGTAATCACTGATCTCGTCGCGATAGAGGCTCCCCGCCAGCGACTGCGCGGCGGTCGCGGGCAGCCACTCGCGGAACCGGCGCATGTCCTCGCCGAAGATCGCCGGAACGAGCCCCGGGATCCATCCGGACTCGAGGTTGGCGGTCGAGTACGACTTGGAACCGATTCGCACAAGCCCAAACTCGCGCCCGGCGTCGAGGATCAGTTCCTGGAGATCTGAGCCCTGCTCCCACGGCCCGAACAGTTCGAAGCCAGCCTGGCCCGCCATGCCGTGCCTGAGCGCCCGCACCTGGCGGCCGCCGATCTCGAACGTGGCCATGTTGAAGAACCTCACGTCCGGCAACGGACCGCCGAGCAGCTTCTCCATCAGCGCAACTGTTGCCGGGCCCTGGATCTCGTACCGGAAGACCCTTGGCGGCACCCCACCACGGGCTGAGGACGGCGCTTCGAGCTCGACCCGCGCGTCATATTCACCGGTGGCGACGTGGAAGCGCACCCAGTCGAGAATCGTGCGCCTGCCGACAAGGTTGAACGAGTGCTCGGCGAGCCCGAACAGGATCACATCTCCGACGTAGTAGCCGTCCTCGTTCACGCACACGTACTGCTTGGCCCTGTCCGGGCCGAACGTCTCAAAGCTGTTGACCCCAAGGCTGCTGAGCAGGCCGAGCGCGTCGGGCCCGTCCAGGTACAGGTTGGTCATGTGGTGCGACTGGTCCATGAACGCGCACGTTTCGCGCCAGGCCCGCGACTCGGAGCGCCAGTTCGTGAATTCCGATTGCACATAGCCGTGCGAGGTCGCCTTCGCGGGAACGTTGCGCAGGAAACCGACGGCTCCGCCGGCACGTCCAATTGCCGCTTCGAGACTCTCGGGGGTCATGTTCGCCGTCTCCTCGTTCCTGATGTTCGGTGCGCAATGGCCTTAAACGTTGAGGGGCCAGCCTCGCGAGGCTGGCCCCTCACCAATCGCGGAGCCCGCTGATTCGTCTCAGGAGCTCAGATGCCTGTCGCTGCTAGGTCAGCTGGCGGCCTCGAGCTTGATCGCCTTGGTCACTGTGTGCTGATCCCAGTTCGAGGTCAGCGCCAGATCACCCTTCTTGTCCTTCTTTGCGGCCTTGACACCGGCCTTGGTCAGCCTCAGCGTGAGCGTGCCGTGCGCATTCGGCTTGAGGCCGAACTTGCCATTGGCGAGAACATCGCCGTAAGCGTCGGTGAGCTGCAGGGTTCCCGACGCCTTGTAATCGCTCTTGTTTGCGATTGTGACCTTGCCGGCGCGGCCCTTGACCCTGGCCACCGAGCCGATCGACAGCTTGCCAATCTTCGGCGTGGTGAACTGGCCCGTGGGGCTGTTGTAGAAATCGGAGCCGCTCACGTTGCCGTAGAAGTAGACGCAGGCGCCCTGCATGTCGGTCTGCGCCGCGGTCTGCTTCGCCCCGCTGGACGTGATACCTCCGGAGACCTTCCCGGTGGCGGTCAGCGTACGGAGATAGGAGTTCGTCTGGATGTACGCCGTGGGCAGGCAGACATAGGACGGGTTGACGCTCGTTGACGCATTTGCCGCGTTCGGGTTGAACGTGTTCACCGTCTCAGCGTTGTCAGTCGCGCCCGGCTGGTCAACGATCCAATAGACGTAGGTGGTGTTGGGCCGCAGCGGCGTATTGCCCGTGTTGTTCTGCGCCGCGATTCCGAACGCTCCGACACTCGTCGATACCGTTGAGAGCCCGCCGGTGGTCGGAACGTCCAACTCCATGGCGTACTGCGTATTCTGCCCCGGCGCGTTCCCAGCCGCTTGATAGTCGGCGAGCGTGTCGTACTCGAACTCCACGTCCGAGTAGTCATCAGCCCCGGCGTTGGAAACGGTGCCCGGCGTACCCCCGCTGATCAGCACCGACGAGTCCGACCCGCTCAGCGGGAGGCCCTCAGTACCAAATGTCTCAGGCGCGCCGGTGGTGTTCGCCACCGTCAAGCCGCCGGTCCACGCCAGCGTCGCGCCCGCGGCCAATGTGTAGGTTCCGCCCGGAGAACCGCCCGTATCAACGACGCCGGCCAGCGTCGCGGATTCCGGCGTAAGACCAGTCGCGGCGCTGAGAAGCGGCGGATTCACAAAATAAAGTGTGTCGGACGCCTGAGCCGATGCGGCGATCAGCGCAGATGCGCCGATCGCGAGACCCGCGGCGAGTGCGACACAGGAACGCTTGCGTTTCAATTTCCCCTCCTCCGATGGTTGTCGCGGGTATGCGACGTGGAGACAGTATACACCCCGTCCGGGTTCGTACAACTGCTTTTTGGGGCCAGATGGTTGATTCCACGGCTTGCAGAACCAGCGGCCCCCTACCCGCTCGAGCAGGACGCCCGGGACAGCTACAGAACGGTCGCCCGGCTGGCTGCCGGGCGACCGATGACCGCCTGTCGCTCTCCCAAAAGGGCGGCGGAAACCCCACAAAAGCCCAGGTGTCGCTCGCGCCCTGCATGTATACAGTGTACGTAACCGAGCACGAGCAGAACGCTCACGGGACGGAGACTTCGAATCGAAGGAGAAGAGCGTGCGCCAGGCCGACATCAGCAACGACTCGATCATCACGGAGCTTCCGCTATGACCTTCAAACCACTGACGGAGCACATCGGCAGCCTCCTGCGGCCGCCGGCACTGCTCGAGGCACGCCGCCGGAGCGCCGATGGCGAAATCGACGCCGAGGAATTGCGCTCGATCGAGGAGGCCGCCATCATCGAAGCGCTCCGCAAGCAGGAGTCGATCGGTATCGATGTGGTCGGAGATGGAGAGTTTCGGCGCAAGGATTTCCGCGCGGGCCTCGCGCAGGCCGTCTCGGGCCTGGAGCAGAAGACCTCCGCGGGGAACCCTGTTGCAGGTCGTTGGAGCGCGACGGACACGGCAACTGCGCCCGCGTCCAGGACCTGGCACGTCGTCGACCGGATTGAGCGCAAGGCACCGATCGCAACGGATGAGGCGTTGTTCGTGCGGGACCACACGACCAAACCGTTCAAGATCACACTCCCCTCTCCCGGATACGTCGCCGAGCGGTTCACCCGCAACAGCACAGATTCCCCATACGCGAGCACTGAGGAGCTGGCGGAGGCGATCAGCGCGATCCTGATCGAGGAGATCGGCGAGCTGATCGAGCTCGGGGTTCCGTACATCCAGTTCGACAACCCCGGCTACACGACCTACGTCGACGAGGCCGCGAGAGAACGCATCATCGCAGAGGGCGGCGACCCCGACGCCCGCTTCAGCGCGATGCTTGACGCTGACGTCGCGCTGCTCAGCAGCATTCCGCGGGACTCGGTGACCGTCGGTCTGCATCTGTGCCGTGGCAACAATGCGAGCGCGTGGCTCCACCAGGGCGGCTACGAGCGGATCGCTGAGGAGCTGTTCACGAAGCTGCCCGCTGATCGCCTGCTGCTGGAGTTCGATGACGAGCGCTCAGGCAGTTTCGACGTTCTGCGCTTGATGCCCAAGGACAAGGTCGCAGTGCTCGGATTGATCAGCACCAAGGTGGCGCAGGTCGAGTCACCCGAGACGCTGCTGCGCCGTCTTGACGAGGCGGCACAGTTCATCGATCCGAAGCAGTTGGCGATCAGTCCCCAGTGTGGCTTCGCCACGCACGCTGAGGGCGGAAACCATCTGAGCGAGGACGAGCAATACTGCAAGCTCGCGGTCGCCGTCGAGGCCGCTCAACGCTGGTTCAGCTGATTCGAGGCGGCGGGGCAGGCCTTTCCGTGTGGCCCAGCTCTGCAGTATTCGCCTATTTCATCACCGCCGTATACAGTATTCAGTCATGCTGACTTCACACTTGGGCGAATTCCCAATCATGATCGGCGGCAAGCGACGCGAAACCGCCGAGACCTACGAGGTTGTGAGCCCATTTGACGGCTCGCAGGTGGCCGTCGTTCATCGAGCCACGCCCGCAGACGTCGACGAGGCGATCACAAACGCGACGCTCGCGTTCGAGCTGACGCGGCAGATGCCGTCCTGGCAGCGCGAGCGCGTCCTGTTGGACGTATCGGCCGGGATCGCCGGACGCCGGGACGAGCTCGCAGCGACCATTGCGCTTGAGGCCGGCAAGGCGCTCAAGACCGCTCGCCAGGAGGTCGACAGAGCGGTGTTCACCTTCCGCGTCGCAGCGGAGGAGTGCAAGCGGATCGAGGGCACGATATTCGACCTTGACTGGCTTCCAGGAAACGAACACCGGCGGGCCGAGGTACGCCGTGTACCGCTCGGCGTGATTGCTGGCATCAGCCCGTTCAACTTCCCGCTGAACCTGGTCGCGCACAAGGTCGCCCCGGCGCTTGCCGCGGGCAACCCGATCCTGCTGCGTCCTGCATCACAGACGCCGTTGTCCGCGCTCAAGCTGGCCGAGATCATCTACGAGACGGCCTGGCCGGAGGATGGCTTCGCGGTGCTCCCGTGTTCCACCGACACCGCGCGGCCGCTGGTGGAGGACGACCGCATCAAACTGCTGACCTTCACGGGCTCACCAGCTGTCGGCTGGGGCCTGAAAGCGCGGGCCGGTCGCAAGCGAGTGACGCTCGAGCTCGGCGGCAACGCGGCAGTGATCGTCAACTCGGACGCCGATGTGTCCTACGCCGCGGAGCGGATCGCCTGGGGCGGTTTCACCAACGCCGGTCAGACCTGCATCTCGGTTCAGCGCGTGTACATACATGAGGACGTGTACGACCAGTTGGTGACCGAACTGGTGGAGCGCGTCCGTGAGTTCAAGGTCGGCGATCCGCTCGATCCCACAACGGACATCGGCCCTGTGATCGACCCCGGCAACGCTGACAGGGTCGGCGAGTGGCTCGATCAGGCGCGAGCTGCAGGGGCAGAGATTCTGGTCGGCGGTGAGCGCGAGGGCAGCGTCTGGCAGCCGACCGTGCTGGCCGGCGCGGACGAGCATCTGAAGGTCTCCTGCGAGGAGGTGTTTGCGCCGCTGCTCACGGTGGCGCCGTTCAGCGACATCGACGCCGCGATCGCCGCTGCCGGCCGGAGCGACTTTGGGCTTCAGGGCGGCATCTTCACAAACGACATGCGCGTGATCGAGCGCGCGTTTGATCAGATTGAGGTCGGCGGCCTGATGGTCAACGACGTCTCGACGTTCCGGATCGACCACATGCCCTACGGGGGCGTCAAGCAGTCTGGCCAGGGGCGCGAGGGACTCCGCTACGCCATTGAGGAGATGACTGAGATGAAGTTGCTTACCATCAACAGCCGACCTGGCTCGAGGTGACACGCCAGATGGCCACGAACGACTCAACCACCACCTTCGGCTCGCTCCCGGTGACCCTGAGCCTGGGGCCGGTGCATCTCACGGTCGTCGACCTCGACAGGTCGATCGCCTGGTACCAGCGCTCGCTCGGCCTGACGCTGCATCGGCGCGAGGCAGGGCTCGCTGAGCTCGGCGATTCGGAGAAGGCTTCGGTCGTCCTGCATGAGGAGCCTGAGGCAAGCCAGCCAGGGCATCACGCAAAGTTGTTCCACTACTGCCTGCTCTACGACACGCGCGAGGAGCTGGCACGCGCGAGACTCCGGATCGAGCGCACCGGCACGCCGACGACAAATGAGAACGATCGGCACACGCACGAGGCGATCTATCTCAACGACCCTGATGGGATCAACATCGAGCTTGCCTGGGACCGGCCCCGCGAATTCTGGCCCGCTGAGCCCTACGGCCACGCTCCGGTGCCGCTGGACGTTGAGGGCCTGCTCGCCACGGTCGCCGGTGAGGAGCCCAGGGACGCTCTGCTCGACAAGGTCACGGTCGGCCATCTGCACCTCGTGACCGGCGGGATCGACGAGTCGATCGAGTTCTACCGCGACCGACTCGGTTTCGACCTCAGATATAACGTCGGCAGTGATGACTACGCGGTCCACGCCGCGGCATTCTTCTCTGTCGGCGGCTATCACCATCAACTTGCCGCGAACCTGCTCGCCGGGGAAGACGTCGGCCCCGTCAGGGAGCATGTTGTCGGCCTCAGGCACTGGAGCATGAGGCTCCCGTCCGTCCAGGACGTGGATGCAACGCGCGAGCGACTCGAGGCCAGCGGCGTGGAGGTGACGCCGATGCAGAAAGGCTTCATGGTCCACGACCCGTGGAAGTTCGCGCTTCACGTCTACGCCTGAGCGGACCGACCTGAACGCAATGGCACCGCTACGGCTCACCCTCTCGTGCGGCCTCTATGAGATCACGCGCGCGATCCTGGCCGGTGACGTCAGCCCGACCGGGATCGAGCTCACACCCCTGCGCGAGGATCCACGCCGGATCTACACCCAGAGCCGCCGAGAGGAAGCGCAGGTGGCCGAGTTCAACATCACCGAGTACTTCCGCTCAAAGGAAGCCGGTCAACCGATTACAGCCCTGCCGATCTTTCCGCACCGGCGCTTCCGTGAGGGTTATTACTTCGTCCGGCCCGATGGCGACGTTCAGCGGCCCGCCGATCTGATCGGGCGCCGCGGGGGCATCTCCGGGGTCGGGCGGCCGGCCGCCGGGGTCTGGATGCGAGGGATACTCCAGGATCGGTACGGCGTCGGCCTTGACAGCGTCGATTGGTTCGAGAATGAGGCCGAGCCCGTCGATGGTTCGGTGGCTGGTGAACTCGCCAAGAGCGTCACCGACGAGTCGCTGTTGGGTGGCGATATCGACCTGCTGATCTCGCCGCTGATCCCCGATTCCTTTGAGCGTGGCGATCCCCGCATCGGCCGCCTGTTCGAGGACGACGTCGCCGAGTCGATCGCGTACTACGAGGCAACTGGGATCTTTCCGATCATGCACGTCATCACGGTGGACGAGCGCATCGTCGAGGCCAATCCTTGGGTGACCGAAAGTCTGGTCGAGGCGTTCACGGAGTCCAAGCGGATCGGCTTTCAGAAGGCCGCCAATCCCCGACTCGCGCCGCTGGCATTCTACGAGGCCGCCTGGGAACGCCAGCGCGCGCTGCTCGGGCCCGACCCGTGGGAGTTCGGGCTCAGCGACGCGAACGTCCATAACCTGGAGACGATCATCCGGTACTGCCACGAGCAGGGTCGGATCGACCGGAGGCTGCCAATCTCGGAGATATTCGCCCAGATCCGCTGATCGAAGGCGACCGCAGCAGCGGCGCGGTCGCCGGAGCTGAATCGGTCGGCGTTCTGTATACAGTAGACATGATCGCTGAGAGCGCCGTCGCCCAAGTCGTTCCTGACCGGCGCCGGCGACTCCTGATCCTCGCGGTCTGTTCCAGCAGCCTGCTGATCGTCTCTTTGGATCAGACGATCGTCAACGTCGCATTGCCGTCGATTCACCGCTCGTTTGATTCCTCGGTCGCAGCCCTGCAGTGGATCGTCGATGCCTACACCGTGGTGGGTGCGGGCCTGCTGATGCTCTCCGCGTCGACCGGGGACCGGATTGGGCGAAGGCGAATGTTCCAGATCGGATTGAGCGTGTTCGCGATGGGATCGCTGCTCTGCAGCATCGCACCCAGCACCGGGGTCCTGATTGCGGCCCGAGCGCTGCAGGCTGTCGGCGGTTCGATGCTGAATCCAATGGCGCTCTCAGTGATCCGCAACGTGTTCGTGAGGCCCCAGGAGCGTGCGGTGGCACTCGGTGCGTGGGGAGCCGTGCCGGGCATCTCGATGGCGTCCGGGCCGCTCGTCGGCGGAGCTCTGATCGTTGCTTTCTCGTGGCGGGCCGTCTTCCTGATCAATCTGCCGATCTGTCTGGTCGCTCTGGTGCTTTCGCAACTGGTCATGCCAGAGTCCCGCGCACCTCATCCCCGGCGGCTCGATCCGATCGGGCAGCTGCTGATCGCGCTCGCGCTGGCCACCCTGATTTTCGCGATCATCAACGCCCCACACGCGGGTTGGACCTCGACGCAGACCGTGTTGATCGGCTCAGCCTCGCTCGTCCTGTGGATCGCGATGGTCTGCTACGAACTGCACCGGCGCGAGCCCGTGCTCGAGATCCGAGCGTTCAGGAGCGCCCCGCTCTCAGGCGCAAGTACGAGCGCGATCGCGGCATACACCGTGTTCTCCGGCTTCCTGTTCCTCAACACCCTCTACCTTCAGGGCACCCGGGGGCTCTCACCGCTGGGGGCAGGACTGCGTCTGCTTCCGTTCGCCCTCGCGACGATGATCGGCGCGCCGGTATCCGGCAGGATCGTCGGTCGCTACGGGACCCGGCTGTCGCTGGTGGCCGGCGGCCTGGCGATCCTCGTATCCGGCCTGCTGCTGACACGCCTGACCGCGCACACGCCCTACTCATACCTGGCGTTCACCTACGCACTGCTGGGCGGCGGCATCGCGACCGTGAATCCACCGATCACGAACACGGCCGTGTCGGGCCTGCCACCCTCGATGGCGGGGGTGGCGGCCGCGATCACCTCGACAAGCCGCCAGACCGGCCAGGCGATTGGGGTCGCCGTGCTGGGGGCACTGGCTGGAGCCGACGTCGAGGGCGCCATCGGCCCGGGGTTCCCGGAGGCCACGCATATCTCGTGGTGGATAGTCGCGTGCCTTGGCGGCCTCGTCGCCCTGATCGGCTGGCTGTCCACCACACCGTGGGCGAGAGAGACCGCCAGGCAGGCGGCCGACCAGCTCAGCCGAACCGAGCAACCAGGTGCTTGATCAGGCCACGCCAGGCAGGACGCCGTTCAGCCGCGGATACACGCGGCGAGCGTTGTCCTCCACCAGGAGTTGCCGCTGCTCTGGGTCAATCTCAGCGGCGTCGACGTAGCGCTTGGTGTCATCGAAATGGTGACCGGACTCAGGGTCGACCCCGCGCACCGCTCCGATCGCCTCTGAGCCGAACAGAAGGTTCTGAGTCGGCATCAGTTTGAGCAGAAAGTCGATACCCGGCTGGTGGTAAACGCACGTGTCAAAGTAGACGTTCCGCAGCAGTTCGGTGGCATGAGACTGGCCGAGCATGTCTGAGAGGCCGCGGTAGCGACCCCAGTGAAAGGGGACCGCACCACCCCCATGAGGAATGATGAAGCGGAGCGTCGGGAACCGATCGAATAGCCGCCCCTGGATGAGTTGCATGAATGCGGTCGTATCCGCTGCGATGTAGAAGGCACCAGTGGTATGGCAGGCCGGCACGTCCGAGCCCGAGACGTGAATCATGGCCGGGACGTCGAGTTCGACCATGGCCTCGTAAAGCGGATACCAGTAAACGTCGGTGAGTGGTGGCGATGTCCAGTGGCCACCACTGGGATCAGGGTTGAGGTTGCAGCCGACGAACCCCAGCTCTTCAACGACCCGATGCAACTCGACGACGCACTGCTCGATGCCGCCGCCGTCAACGGATTGTGGGAGCTGACCGACGCCGACGAACCGCTCGGGAAAGAGCTGAGTCACACGGTGGATGAGGTCATTGCAGCGTCGAGTCCACTCCAGGCTGACGCTCGCGTCACCGAGGTGATGTCCCATCTGCGACGCCTGCGGCGAGAAGATCGTCACGTCGATCCCACGCTCGTCCATCATCGCCAGTTGGTTGGAGTCCACACACGATCGGATCTCCTCGTCCTCGATCCGCGGGTATGACGGCGTGGCCTTGCCCTCTGCAAAGGCTGCGAGCTGCTGCGCGCGCCAATCGGTGTGAGCCTTCGGAACGGTCGTGAAATGCCCGTGAGAATCAATGATCATGTTCGCCCTGTGGTAGGTGGGTGGGTGGTCCAACAGCACTCGGACGCGATCACACGTCGCGACCCGCGTGTCCTGCGTCCTCGTAGACGAGCCCGCGGTCCGCGAGATCGTTGCGCATATCGTTGAGGTCAAGCCCGAGCGCGCCGGACGCGAGCTGCGTGCGCTTGGTCTCCTCGGCGGCGACACGCCTGCTCGCTGACTCCAGAACCTCCCGCGCACGTCCGCGGGGCACCACGACGACTCCGTCGTCGTCCGCGATGATCACGTCACCAGGGTCGACCCGCGCACCGGCGCAGACGATCGGCGTCTGTACGTTGCCGATCGTCTCCTTGACGGTTCCGGTTGCGCTGACGTGTGCGCTGACCACGCCGGGAATTCCATACGCGTCAGCTCTGCCACATCGCGGACGCCGGCATCGATCACGATGCCGATCACGCCATGTGCGCGCATACTCGTGGCCAGCAGCTCGCCGAAATACCCGTCGCTGCAGGTGCTTGTCGGCGTCACCACGAGAATGTCCCCCGGGCGCGCCTGTTCGACCGCGACATGGATCATCCAGTTGTCGCCGGGAGGAACCTCGCATGTCAGCGCCGTCCCGACTATGTGCACGGGCCGGTAGATTGGCCGCAGCCTCGGGTCCAGCAGCCCGCTCCTGCCCTGCGCCTCGTGTACGTCCGCCACCGTGAAGTTCTGAAACTCCGCCAGTAGCTTTGGATCCGTCCGCGGCGTGTTGGTGACGACTGTTCCCTTGGCCATACGTGTGTCTCCCCGCTCAGTTGACGACTGGCTCCCGGCGTTCAGCGATTTGGTTCCAGAAAGAGCTGCGCCGGATCCGGACGCCCTGAGATCAGACCCTGCTCCGCGGCGAACCGCACCAGCGCCTCGATACCGGCCCGGTTTGGTTCCAGTCCATAGGGCAGCGGATCCCCGTCAATCATGCCCCTCATCTTGCGCGTGTGCTGCACATCGCCTGCGGTCGAATCGGCCGGCTCCACATCCAAACTTGCGATGAATGCCGATTTGGATTCAGCGAACGCTTCAAACAGCGAGCCGGCGAGCCCTGGGTTCTCATCGACCACCGACTGCTTCAGGCAGAGGGCGGCATGCAGTGGATAGGCCCCGGTCAGGCGATACCAGTCACTCGCTTGCCTGTCTGGGTCCGAGAAGAGCGGATAAGCCGAATCGGCCTGGTCGCCGCGTTCCTCCCACTTTCCGGTCGGTGAACCCGAGCGGCCGGCGCCCGCGTTTCCGCCAAGTGCAGCGTCTATGGATCCCGCCGCGAAGAGCTCGGCGACGGACTCTGCCTGCGGGAGTCTTCTCACGTTCGCGGGGAGTTTGAGCGTCTCGACGTGCTCGTCATCATCGACCACCCAGGTGATTGTGCCGAGGTCGACGCCGTACTGGTGCTGAAGGAACGCCCGGACCCAGACGCCGGTCGTGACGGAATACGCGCGTAGGCCAACCTCGCGGCCCTCCAGATCGCGCGGCCGTTGAATCCCGCTTCCCGTGAGGCATGAGATGGAGCCGTGCTCGAATCTGCGCATCAGAAAGATCGGGAGCGCGGTGATGGGGACGCCGGCCTCCCGAGCGATCAGGTACGTGACCGGCGCCATCTCGCAGATATCGAATTCAAGGGCTCTGATCATCCGGCGATACGCGGCGATCATCGGCTTGACCTCGACAAAGTTCAGTGCGATGCCGCGCGCCTCGACGGCGCCGTTGAGCAATGCCTGCGTGCAGCCGTACCTGCCGACGGCGATCGTGAGCGGCTCTTGCGAGCTCAGCTCAGTACCTGAAGCCTGATTCCCCACGGATCGGCAGCCTCAAAGCCACCGGGCACAGACTCCGTCGGCACATCGCCATCGGCGAAGCGCTCCGCCGCCGCCTGCACCTGCCCATCGTCGGCAAGCCGGACGACCCAATGACGCAACCCGATCACGCCTCGGGGCTGCGGCGGAATCCCCTCGCCGGCGTAGATGTTCGCCCCAATCTGGTGGTGGTAGTCGCCGACGGAGAAGAAGGCCGCCGGGCCGACGTGATACCGAAGATCAAAGCCGAGCTGCTTCTCGTAGAAGTCGACGGCGCGATCGATCTGGCCGACCTTGAAGTGCACGTGGCCGATCCGCAGTCCCTCGTTGGCCTTTGGGGTCGGCTCCTCACCCGCGATTTCAGCGAGGATCAGGTCCGGGTCGATCGCCACCGGCGCGTGGCCGTAAGGATTGGCCGGCCATTCGGCTCGTGGACGATCCCAGGCGAGCTCGAGCGTGATGTCATCCGCATCAGGCAGATAGAGCGCCTCATGCGTCCCACGGTCTCGCACGTTGCGCACGGGCGTGTCCGTGGCCTGCAGGCGCAGAAGCGCTCGCGCAAGCTCGGCGCGGGTCGGATACAGCACGCAGTAGTGAAAGAGGCCTGCGTGATCTCCCGGCGCTGCAGCATCCGGTGCCTCGTGCAGCACCACGAGCGTGGTCACTCCATCACCGAGCTCTGCCTGTGCGCCAGAGTTTGAGGTCAAGACGAGTCCGAGCGCCCGCTCGTACCAGCTGATGGAACGCTCAAGCTCGCGCACATTGAGGTGCACGGGCTCGAGTGCGACGTGTTCAGGAAGTCGTGCCACGTTCATCTCCGGCCCAGGCTGTCAATATCTCCTCGCTAGATGCGAGGTAGGTCATCCGCCGCAGCAGCGCCATTCCGTGAGCGTGGGCCTCGTCCGAGTAGCTGGCGACGCCATCCTCGACAATCACCGTGAAGTAGCCGTGGATCTGGGCGTGACGCGAGGTCAGATCCACGCCCTGCTCCGTCGCAACGCCGGCGATCACCAGCGTGCGCACTCCGGCGGCGCGCAGGCGAGCATCGGCCGCGGTGTTGTGAAAAAGGGACGGTGCTGCCTTCTCGATCACCAGCTCGGTCGGCCCCGGCTCGGTTCCGGCAACCCAGGCCGTATCGGCGCCGCCCGGCTGCATGTACTGGTCGGGTCGATTCTCACCGTGGGTGCGCCGCGTGATCCGCCAACGTGTCACCGGATCCATCAACCGCGGAGGCGCCGCGATGTGTCGGCTCCGAACGACGAGTACACCGGCCTCGAGTGCAGCTGATCGCAGACCGAGCCAGACCGGCAAAAGTTCCGGGAGGTGAGCTGACTGACCGGCCAAGCCCACCTGCAGGTCCCACAGGAGCAGTGCGCAGGCTCGCGGGTCGAGGAGGAGGTCGGCCGCGGATTGCGGCGCTGTTTCTGACACGGTTCTGTTCTCTACAGGGGGTTGCGGCCGACGAGAAAGTCTCCGATGTCGCCAGGGACCGAATCGATGATGCCCGAGCTGATGGCAGCATCCGCCAGTCGCTTCAGCGACGAGTCATGCACCCGCATCGTCGGAAGCCGAAGCGGGCCACCGTTGAAGCCGTTCAACCACTCCATGTACTTCCAGGTCTGGCGGTTGATTGCGTTGGCTCCGTGCAGGTAGGTGGCCCCATCGGCGGCGCGCGCCGCACGCGCAGGCTGGATGCGCCAGTAGATCTCCATCGCCTCCTCCCAGCGACCATCGTGCATCAGACCGAAGTACTTCGGGATCGCGTCGCCGAAGTACTGGAAGACGCTCGTCCCCATCCACGGCATCCCGAACCACTGCACGTGCCCGGGCGAGGTCGCCTCACGCGGGTCCGAGATCAGGAGCTTGTCACCGCAGAGCCGCATCGTCTCTGAATGCACGGCATTGCCGGGGGCGTTGCCCTCGCATTTGAAGGCAACGGCGCGGGGGTGGTCAGCGAGACGCGCTACGAGCTGCGGCGAGAGTCCCGCCGGATGCAGGCGCTCGAAGTTCCAATGCCGCACTGAGAAGAGCACCGTCGCAAGCGGAACCTCATCCATTACCCGCGTCGAGTACGCGTAGACATCCTCGTCGGAGCGCGGGTAGAACGTCGGCGGGTATGACAGCAGCAGCGTGTCGGCTCCGGCCGAGGCAGCCGCCTTGCCAACGCGGATCACGTCGTCGACCGTGTCCAGTGTGCCGTGGACCATCACATGGAAGTCAGGCCCTCCTTCGTCGACGGCGATCTCGATGAAGCGGATGTATTCGTCGTTGGTGGTCCCGGCCTCCGAGACTGCCAACGACCCCCAGAATCCAAGCTCCTTGCAGCGGCGCACGTCGTTGCGGATCCCCGGCTCATTGAGCTGCTTGAGATCGGCTGAGAACGACGGCAGCACGACGTTGCAGACACCGCGCATCGTCGCTCGGGCCCAATCCTTGGTCTCGTCTCTTGTGTAGCTCATGACCCTCCGCCTATCGTCGCGATCATCCTAAGATGTATACAGAATACATCAGATCCCATCCGTGTAGTCCACGAATGGCTCGACAAAGGCGAACATCTCGGCCACGTCGTCAGGCGCCGCCTCGACCGCTCCCTGGTCGGCCGCGTAGCGAACAAAGGTCTCGAGCGTGCGGCGATTCGGCTCAACTCCGTAGGGCCAGAGTTCCGGCCCTGAAATTCCGCTCAGCTCAACCAGATACCCCGCGACCGAGGGGATCGGCACCCGGCTGCCGCGGATATCCTGGAGCCGTCCGAAGTACCGTCGGCGACTGATCTCGAACGCGCGGTAGACGTTGGTTGCCAGCCATCGTTCGCGAGCGATCAACTCGGTCGCGATCGCAAGCACCGACAGAATCGGATAGACGCCGGTGCGAACGTACTCCTCGCGCTCGAGGTCCGTGGCATCCTTGAAAAGCGGTCGGAGATCCGAACGACCGCGAACCGTGGCCGGGGGCGCGACGACCACCCGCTCGGGAGCTTCTCCAAGGTCTGCGAGGATGCCTCGGGCGTAGATGCGAGCCTCGACACTCGCCTGCTCGAGGTTGCCGGTGTCCGCATTGTCATCGGCGACGTGGATCCAAGAGTGCACGAACGTCCTGGCGAGAAATACCGGGATGGCGGTCATCGCCGTGTCACCACTGAGCCGGCGCGACACGTAGCTCGCAAGCGGAACGTCGACTATCTCCGCGCCCGCACCGGCCTCGCGCGACACGAACCTGGGCTTCATGCCGGCCAGGGGAACCTCCCCGGAGATGATCTCGTTGGCATGGTGGTAGGCGGGCATCGCCACCGTTACGGGAACCCCGGTGGCGCTCATCCGCACAGCTCCTGCCACTCGGGATACAGGCCGTCCGTATCGAACTCATCGGAGATCAGCCCGCAGTCACGCGCGTACCGCAGGGCGGTCTCGAAAGTTGGCCGGTTCGCCTCCACCCCGTAGGGCCACACGTCCGTGCCGATCACGCTCTGCAGCCCGGCGATGTGCTCTTCGAGCCATGGGATCGGGACAAGCGCCGCCTCGCGGTCGGCGAGCTCCTCAAAGTACCTGCGACGAGCCAGATCGAGCGCCTCGAAGATTCTCCTCAGCAGGTCTGGATCGCGCTCGTGGAGATCGCGCGTCATGGCGACGGTGTGCATTATCGGAAGACTGTGTGTCTTCTCGCGGTAGGCGCGCTCCGCACTGGAGAAATCGTCGTAGAGCAGCCTTACCAACCCGCCCGCTCGCACCGAGCTCTCGACCGAGGCGGGAGGCGACGGCACGATGATCGCCTCGAGGTCACCGTCCCAGAGCATCTCCTCAATCCCACGATCGGTTGCGGCGATCATCTTGATGTCACTGGGCATCCATTTCGGAAATACCGTCTCCCGCCGTCCCGGACGCTCGACGCCACCCTGATACCAGGTGATCTCGGATGCGGTTATCCCGTGCATATCGGCCAGCAAACCTCGCGCCCAAACGGCCGCGGAGTTCGCCCAGGCGATGATCCCGATGCGGCTCCCACGCAGGTCCTCCGGTTCATGGATCCGATCCGAACGGACGAAGATCCCGGTCTGCCGGTACAGCCGGGACGGAAACACCGGAAGGCCGACCAGCGTTTGATCACCGGCCGCGCGCAGCGTCGCGTATTGGACGAATGGCATCTCCGACACGTCCCAGTGACGATGCGCGACAAAGCGCCTGAACATCTCCGGAATCGGCAGGCGTATGAACAGGGGATCGGCATCCGCAATCGGCACGCGTCCGTCGACGACGGGCTGGACGTGGTCATAGGAACTGATCGCGAAGGTGAATCGCTGCGGCAAGGTCATCAGGTGCACTCGCCAGCGCGGTCGCCCCCGCGCCTCAGGCGCCTATGCATCTGCCAGCTGACGCCACAACGGAGTCAGATCGTCCAGCTGCTCGATTTGATCGACAAGTTCGAGCAGACGCGACGCTCCTGAAGCGCCGATCCGACGCGACGCCAGATCACGGAACTTGTCTTGGACCCGCTCTGGGGTGAGCGGGTAACGCGCGCTCCCCGGTGCCGCATCCGCATGACCGGAGATCTCGCTGCCGTCGTTGAGCAAGATCGCAATCCGAACCTCATGACGTGCGCTCCGGCCCTTGCGGTCAAGCTCAGGATCAGCATGCACCTCGAAGCGTTCGGCGAGCTCGAGGATCCGTGGATCGGCCAGGCGGTCGTCGGCGAACTGGTCGACGAAGCACTCCCCGTCGATCAGCGCGACAGACGCTGCAAAGGACAGGTTCATCTGCGCGGTTATCGTCTCATCCGGCGCGTACTGCCAACCCACGTGCTCAGCCGTGGCGGTGCAGGCATCCACATGGACGCTCGCAATATCCTCCGCCGAGAAGCCATGCTCGCGCTTCAGATCCAGCACGAGGCCGACACTGCTGTGCGTGCTTCCGCACGATGAGAAGGGCTTGAAGCCGACGCCGAGGGTCTCCCAGCGCGTACCCAGGTCCTTGGAGGCCTCCTCGATCGAGTAGTCGTCGACGAAGGTCGAAAAGAAGCCGCCATACGGCTCCTCCAAGACGGCTGCGATTCCTGTGAACCCCTGCTGGGCGAGCAGCCCGGCGCGAACACCGACCTGGGCCGCATTGCCGGCATGACCGCGCTTGATCATCGCGCCGTACTGAGCGGCCATCAGTCCGCACGCCAGGCTGCCGGCGATGCCGAGTGCGTCCTGGCTCTGGTCGGCGTTCAATCCGAGCACTCGCGACGCTCCGACGGCACCAGCGATCGCCCCGAGCACGCCGTTGTTGTGCCAGCCGCGCAGGAGCAGTGGCACTCCGCAGGCCAGGCCGATCCGGCTCGAGACCTCCAGGCCGGCGATGTGCGCGACCAGGAGGTCGGCCCCGGTGGGCCGACCATCGACCTCTGCGACCGCACAGGCGGCGGCCAGAGTTGGGCCGCCAGGATGGAGGATCGCGACGTGATGGAGATCATCCAGCTCAAACGAATGAACCAGTGTTCCGTTGACGAAGGCGGCGGTCGCCGGCGAGGTCCGCCAAGACTTGTCGCCCCAGACGGTGGTCGCGCCGGTGTCATCGCCCGGGCGGAATGCTGCCTCCAGCGTGCTGGCGATCGGAAGGCCTCTTCCGAACAGGGCGCAGCCCAGCGTGTCGAGCATGTCGAGCTTCGCGTGCGCCTGCACCTCCGCCGGGATCTGGGCAAGCGTCAGCCCAGACACGAACTCCGCGAGCGCACGCGTATGAATCGGCTCGGTTGGCTCGCCGCGCTGCTTCCCGGCGCGCTCAGTGGACTGCTGAACGGTCATGGCCTCTCCACCTCGCTGTCATCGCTATCACGGATCGCTGTCACGGCCGAGTAACCCGTGCCGCTTCTGTATACAGTATTCCCCCAGACCTTAGCAACACGGCCACGCGAGTGCACGCGACCCCATCTGCGCCAGTCGTTGCCGCTCTTCTTCGGCGGCCGTTCCTGAAACAGAGCTCGGTTCGGGTGAGACGCACTCCCCCTCTCGTCCACGACCGGCGTCCGAGTCGGGAGCGCCGTCGGCGCCGGGGACGAGGCCAGATCTGTCGATCGCAAACTTCCCTCGAGCGCCTGCGTTCTATTGCCAAGCGATTAGACAAACTTGACGCCGCCCTCAAAGTGGATACAGTAGCCAGAGCAGTCTGCGGCATAGGCCGTGATCAGCCTCGGAGGGAATCCAAGAACAATCTTACGTCGCAAATCTGGAGGGACGCGCCCACATGCCTCATGGAAACCTACGCGCCCGGCGAGCCGGTTGGCCGAGGAGCCTGAGACATCAGACACCGCGACTGCTGCATTGTGCAGGGGTCGCCTATCAGATCAGTAACTGCCGTATGCACAGTGGGAGGGGAGAATCCACATGAAGCTTTTTGAACGTACAGCCTCCATTGGAGGCAGTAGGCCGGCCCGCGTCGGAGCCGCGGTCGCGTTGGCGTGCACGCTTGCGCTGGCGGCTTCCGGCTCAGCGCTGGCATCGAGTAAGGCGAAGACCAAGAAGTTGACCAATTTGACGATCGCCTACGCTGCGCCGTCCGCGGACCAGATGCTGCTCGAGGTCGGCGCGAAGGCGGGCATCTTCAAGCAGTACGGGATCAACGCCAATGTCGAGTTCCTGCAGGCCTCGCTGCTGTTCCCGGCTATGGTCTCCGGCCAGGTGGGGTTCGCCGTCGGCGCCGCACCGTCCGCGGAGATCACATCGCTCGGCGGCACGCCGATCGAGTTCATCGGCCAGTACGAGAACGCAAACGACGTCGAGAACGTCGGTGGGTCCAAAATCGGAAACTCGCCGGCAAGCGCGAATGGCAAAACCATCGCGATTTCATCCACCGGCGCCCTCTCGGACTTCGTGACCCAGCTTTACGATCACAAGTACAACGTCAAGATGACGGAGGTTCCGCTCGGAAACCTCACCAACGACCAGGCCGCCTACATCGCCGGCTCGGTGGACGCTCAGGCAGCCATCAGCCCCTGGCAGTTGGCGTCTTTCCAATCCGCGGTCCCCGCCACCCACGTGCTGGAGAACTTCCGGACGCTCAAGGGCTATCCGGGCATGGGCGTGTTCGGCGACAAGAACTACCTTTCAGCGCACTCCGCGCTCGCCGTCAAGGTGATGGAGGCGTTCATCAAGACGCTGGCGTACTGGAAAAAGCACCCTGCCCCGTCGATCGCGGCCATCGCCCAGTACACCAGCGAGCCAACGGCCGAGGCGACCCAGGCATACAAGGCGGTAACGAGCCTGCTGATGCCCAACATGGTGCCGATCCTGCAGGACCAGAAGAACATCCTGAAGGCACTGGTGCCGTTCGGCTATCCCGCCGCCAAGACGTTCAATGCCAAGTCGCTTCAGTCCACGACCTACGTCCTGAAGGCCTACAAGGCCCTTCACATGAAGCCGTAGCATCCGGCTGATCGGGCTGACAAAGGGGGCTCGGCCTACGGCGGCCGAGCCCCCTTTTTTGCATCGTTATCCGCAGAGCGCCCCGCTACCAGAGCCTGTCGGACGCAAGCCTCGCGCCCTCAGCCAGCGACTGCAGCTTGGCCCAGGCGATCGTCGGATGCACGCCGTCGCTGACGGCGAGCGTCGCGAAGCCGCAGTCTGAGGACGCGATCACGTTTTCACGGCCAACGGCGTCCGCGTAGCGCTTGATCCGCTGAGCAATCACCTCAGGGTGCTCGACGTAGTTCGATGTTGAGTCGATCACTCCCGGCATGATCACCTTGCCTTCCGGCAGGCCGGTGTCGCTGAAGACATCCCACTCATGCTCGTGACGCGGGTTTGCCCCCTCGATCGAGATCGCTGAGGGCCGCGCCTCCAGGATGATGTCGAGCATCGAGCGCAGCGGAATGTCGCGGACATGAGGAGCTGAGTAGTTACCCCAGCAGACATGCATCCGCAGACACTCGGCCGGGATGTCGCGGGTCGCGTGGTTGAGCGCCTCCACGTGGACACGCGCGACAGCTCTGAACTGATCCACGGTCTTTTCCGCGAAATCAGCGCGATTCCAACCCCCGCCCAGGTCAGGACAGTCCAGCTGGACCAGAAAGCCGGCCTGATACAGAGCGTCATACTCGGGCTTCATCGCCTCCGCCGCGGCCCAGATGTATTCGTCGTGGGTCTGGTAGTAGACGTTCGGCTGGTAGTACCAAACCACGCCGGGGGAGGCCGCGCTCACGAACACGCCCTCGACATCGACATCCTCGAGCGCGGCTCTGAGGTTGTCTATGTCACGCTGGACGAGCTCATCGCCCTTCCAGGTGATCGGTCCCACACAGGTCATCACCTGGGCGCGAGCGGGCCCACGGTCGCCATAGAACGCCGGGAACATTCTGCTCTCCACCGTCGGCTCGCGGTCGCGAGCCTCGCTCTCAAACCCGGTCAGGCGGTCCGTGACATAGGTGGAGAAGCTCACCTTCGACGCCTCACCATCGTTGACGACGTCGACACCGGCCTCAACCTGTCGCTTGACGACCTCAGCGATCGCCTCACTGGCGACCCGCTCAAACTCCGGCCCACGTCGATTCTCCAACAGCATCGACAACAGATCGCTCCGCCGTGGAAGGCTGCCCGTGTGCGTGGTCAGAATCCTGTCAGTGCTGCGCGGGACGACGACCGTCCCGCACCGCGGGCGGCCACTCACGGCATCACTCTGCCGCCCGCTTCGGCGTGGGCAGCTCATCCAGCGGTTCAGGCGACGATCCGTCACCGGCCACCGGTTCGCCGCGTGCATGGGCCGCCTGCGACTCCTCGACCCGGCGCTTGACGAACAGACGCGACTGGAGCACGTGCTGATGCATAAGCTCCCGAGCCTTGTCCATGTCGCCCGCTTCAAGCGCGTCGATGATCAGGTCGTGCTCGAGCGTCGCGGTCGTCCGGCCGGTGCTTGCGGAGACCATGAAGTCCGAGTATTTGCGTACCCGGTCGCGGACATCCTCGATCATCTCGATTATCAGCGTGCTGGAGCCTCCCAGGATCTGGTGGAACTCACGATCGAGACCGAACCACGAGCTGCCTCCGCCTGCCTTTTTCATGCGTTCGTTGATTCGGCGCAGGTCGGCGATCTCAGCAGCCGTGAAAGCCTCGCGGCGCGCGAGCACAAGATCTTCGAGGACAACGCGCACATCAAGGAGTTCGACAACCTGCGCCGGTGAGACCTTCCGCACAACGAATGGGTGGTACGGAGTGGCGACGACCAGCGATTCCGCCTGCAGCCGCCTGAGCGCCTCCCGTATCGGGATCCGGCTGACGCCGTAGCGCTCGGCCAGCTGCACCTGGCTCAGACGCGACCCGTCGGGGAGCTCCCCGCGCAGAATCGCGTCGCGCAGGCGCTCATACACCATGTCGGAGAGCGAGGCCCTGGGAACAATCTCTGATTTAGATACCGGTGGCATGCCTTTTCGAATCGAGACGAAGATACCTAAGCAGCAGGCGTCGGGAGCCTGCCCGGACGGGTTTTCGATGGCCCGCCCTTGTCGAAGTGCATACTGTATGTTGACACCGAGGACAAATGGCGCCAGCTCGCATTCGGAATGCGCGCGGGCGAAGGGCGCCGGAAGACAACCCCCGTCAACGAACTGCAATGAGCAACTCGCCCGGCCAAAGACTGCGACAGGCATTGGCGGAAGACGCGCCGCTTCTGCTCCCCGGCCTACACGACGCGCTGAGCGCGCGCCTCGTGGCGCGAGCGGGATTTGAGGTCGGTTACCTGTCGGGCTCGGCGACGGCGATGTCACTGCTCGGCCTGCCCGACATCGGGCTCCTGACCGGTAGCGAGATCATCGAGCAGGCACGACGGATCACCGCGGTCTGCGACCTGGCCCTGGTCTGCGACGGCGACACCGGCTTTGGCAACGCGGTCAACGTCGCCCACACGGTCAAACGCATGGAGGCTGCCGGTGTTGCCGCGATCCAGCTCGAGGATCAGACCTTCCCCAAGCGCTGCGGCCACTTCGCCGGCAAGTCGCTCGTACCGGTCGAGGAGATGCTCCAGAAGCTGCACGCCGCGGTTGAGGCGCGCTCCGATGATTTCGTGATCATCGCGCGTACCGATGCCCGTGCCGTGCAGGGACTCCAGGAGGCCATCGAACGCGGTCGACGGTACGCCGACGCCGGCGCCGACATCATCTTCATCGAGGCTCCGGAAACGGTTGACGAACTCCGGGAGGTCGCCTCCGCGATCACAGCGCCAACGCTCGTGAACGTGGTCGAGGGCGGCAAGACACCACAGCTGCCACTGGCGGAGTACGCGGAGCTCGGGTTCAGTGTCGTCCTGTACCCAACAGCCGCGGTCAGGACCGTGACCCACGCGCTCGAGGAGCTCTACGGGCACCTGCGCTCCGCGGGCACGACGCAGGGCGCGCCGGTCGCGATGACCTCGTTCGCTGCACGCAACGAGATCAACGAGCTCGCGTCCTACGAAGCGGTGGGTGTGCGCGCGGCCGAGGCTGCCCGCACCGCGCTCAGCTGAGCGACCTGCCGCGGCCCGCCGACGCCTGGCTACTTGGCGGCGGCCAGATCGGCCGGGACCTCGCGGCCGCTCTGGATGGGGCGCAGCGCCGGGAAGTCAGCGATCGGCTCGCCAACTCCCAGCGCCTGTGCCCGCTCCATCACGATGGCCGCCAGCGCGATGTCCTGCTCGGCCGTCCCCACAGACTTGAAAAGGATTCGCCCGTCGTGCTCGGTGCGACCGACCCGCCGCGGGTCCTGAAGCACTTCCCAGAGCTCGTTGATCGCCGACTCGTCAAACAGTCCCTGCTCGATGGCGGCCCGACCGTCGCCGGAGTGCCTGACGTGCTCACGGTCGTCGACAACGATCCGACTGTCCGACCAGAGCGACATGTCGACCTCGCGGTTATCAGGCCGCACGGAGCTGATCCCGCAGATCAGGGCGCCAGGCTTTGTCGCCTCGAGCGCGATCGCCGGCTCAGAGTTCGCGCGGTAGGCGCTGAGGACGACATCAGCGTTGCTGAGTGCCGTCTCAGGGTTCGCGACAGCCTCGATCGGCAAGCCCAGGCGTTCGCTGACCTCGCTGGCGAATAGCTCGCGATTCGGCGCGGTGGGGCTGTACACCAGCACGCGCTTGGGACTGACGGTCTGCACTGCCGCCTCGAGCAGCGCCCGTGCCTGTGTCCCCGACCCCATGATCGCGATCGTCTCGGTGTTCCCCGGCTTGAGGTATCTGACGGCGATGGCGGCCGTTGCAGCGGTGCGGAACGCGGTGATCCAGTCGGCATCCAGCATCGCGACCAGGCTGCCGTCAGCCAGGGAGATCAGCGAGATCATGTAGCGCACACCATGCTCGGGATGCATGTTCATGGCCTTGTACCCGGCATAGCCGGTGTCATAGGCGATGCACGGCATCAGCCGCAGAAATGCCGAACCGGGCTTGATATCGACGGTCAGCCGCGGCGGAAGCTCGAGCCCGCCGGAGACCGGCCGCGACAGCTTGTGCTCAAGGTCGTCGATCACGTTGACCGACTCCATCGCCCCACGGATATCTTCGTCTCTCAGCAATAGCATCGTTCACCTCGTCCAGGAATCACGGTCAGCGTTTCGTACAGCCTCTCTCGCGAAACCTCTGGATCTGCAGAGGGACGTTTGGGCTCTTGACGATATGTATACAGAATACAACACCTGGCCCTGCGAATCAACCGAACCGCAGGGCCCAAACTGCTTCACGGGCACCGCCGGGGTAGCAGATGCGTCACGCCCCCGAGCACAAGGGCTGCCTGCCGGCTCGAGCCACCCGAGCTTCCGGTTGGAACCCGCCCGCGGTCTGCAGCCCTCCTGACAATCAGCGGATCAGAGGGCGTCCCAAAGCTCCGTGTAGAGCTCCTGGAACTTAGCCGACCGCTTGTATGCCAGCTCGCGCGGGCGCGGCTCGGGGATCTCCCGGACAAGCCGGATCGCGCCCGGGTTCTTGCTCATCACCGCAACCCTGTTGCCGAGGTAGATCGCCTCACCGATGTCATGGGTGATGAAGACGACGCTCAGATGTTCGAGCGCGACGATCCTCTGCAGCTCTTCCTGCATTCGCTCCTTGGTGATCGCGTCGAGCGCGCCGAAGGGCTCATCCATCAACAGCACGCGAGGGCGGACGGCAAGCGCACGCGCGATGTTCACGCGCTGCTGCATGCCCCCTGAGAGCTGACGCGGATAGAGGTCGGCGCTGTCGTGCATGCCCACGACTTCAAGCGCCTCGGCGACCCGCTCGTCCCATTCTTTGCTCGGCGCGATCTTGCTCAACTCGAGCCCGTAGCGGGCATTGCCTCGCACCGTGCGCCACGGCAGCAGGTGCGGCGCCTGGAACACGACCGCGACGTCCGGGCTCGGCGCCGTGACCGGTGTGCCGTGAACCTTGATCGTGCCCTGATAGCTCTCGAGTCCGGCGACACAGTTGAGCAGCGTGCTCTTTCCGCAACCCGACGGCCCAAGGATCGTCAGGATGTCCTCTGAGCCAACGCTCAGGGTGACGTCGCGCAGCGTCTCCCGCGGCTCCGATTTCCTTCCGCCGCCCGGAAACCACTTGTCGACGTTGGTCATCTCGATGATCGGTTCGCTGTTAGCTGTGGCAGACATTCACGTTCCTCCTAAATCGCGTCGGCAAAGACGTCGGCCGGAACGAACAGATCGTCCACCGAAACTTCGTTGTTGATCAGCCCCTGTTCGCGCTCGTATCGGACGAGCGTTTCGAGCACATGGCGGTTTGGCTCCAGGCCGTATGGCCACGGATCGGCTCCGAACCTTGTTTGCAGCTCCGCCACGTACTCACCTATGAATGGCAGGGGTACCCGGCTCACCTCGGAGTCCAGGACGCGCGCATAGTGGATCTGCTTGGCAGTGTCGAACGCCCTGTAGATGCTCGAAGCGATCCAGGGATGCTCCTCGTAGAAGCTGCGCCTCAGCCCCACGAGATGCATGATCGGGAAGATCCCCGTCTGCTCCAGGTATGCCGCTTCAGCCGCGATGGGATCGTCGAACAGCCGCCCGACGAGGCCATCGCTTGACTCCGATGCGCGCCGCAGTGCCGGCGGGTATTGGGGCGCCATGATCGCATCGATGTCCCCGGCATAGAGCATCTCCTCGAGACTGCGGTTGGCGACCGCCGTCAGCGAGACTGCGTCGTCGAGCGCCGGCGGCCTGACCGCCTCAGCACGGCCGGGCCGGTCCAGGCCGCCCTGGAACCAGGTCATGTCGGCGGCGCGGACGCCGTACATGTCAGAGAGCATCCCGCGCGCCCACACGCATGCGCTGAGCGTCCACTCCGGGGTTCCCACTCGCGCCCCGCGGAGATCCTCGGGTTCGCGGATCCGGTCGCGCCGGACGATGATCGCCGTGTGCCGGTACATCCGCGAGGTGAAGATCGGCAGCGCGATGATCCGGTCGTCACCGGCAGCCCTCCGCGACAGGTATTGCGCGGAGGACATCTCCGACAGCTCCCACTCCTGCGTGTTTATGAACCGCCGGAACATCTCCGGAATCGGCAGCTCGAAGAAGACCGGCTCGGTTCCGGCGATCGGAACCTCGCCGCTGGTGACCGGTTCGACGTGGTCGTAATGGCTGACCGCCATCGTGACGCTGAGTGTCGGCGTGTCCATCTCGGGTCCAGACCCCTGATCAGGAGTCCTCGCGCCAGCCGCTGACCCGGCGCTCGATGCTGCGGATGATCGCCGTCATCGTGAGAGCGGTGCCAGCGAGAACGGCGATACCGACAAAGACGCCGCCTGCGTTGAGGATTGTGCCCTCCCTGAGGATCAGACCGCCGATGCCGTTGTCGCCCTCGAAGTACTCAGCGATCGTCACGCCGATCAGCGCACCGCCGGCCGCGAGCCGTACGCCGGTGACGATATACGGCACGATCGACGGCAGTACCAGCGTCCGGAGCACCGCCAACTGCGATCCGCGGAAGCTGGTTGCGAGGCGCAGCAGCCCTGGATCGACCTGCCGCGTCCCGACCATCACGTTGACCAGGAGCGGGAAGACGGAGACGAGGATGACCATCACCACCTGGCCCTTGAACGAGATGCCGAACCAGACCAGCACCAGCGGCAGCAGCGCAATCAACGGCGTGGAATACAGCATCGCCACCACCGGGTCGAACGCCGCACCGAGGATGCGCCACCAGCCGAGGATGATCCCGACTGTGACGCCGAGCACGATGCTCACGCCGAGCCCGACGGCGTACAGACCGGCGGTCGACCAGACCGCGCTGCCGAGGGTGCCGTCGCTGATCATCTGGCGCGCGGTATCCCACACATTCGAGGGTGAGCTGCTGATCGCCGGATTGACGAGGTTCGTGTCAGCCATGATCTGCCAGATGATCAGCATGCCGATCACCGACGCGAATCCGATCAACCGGTAGGCGACGCGGGGCGAAACCAGCCCCTTGTTCAGGTTCGGCGCGGGGCGTGGCTCCATGACCGGGTCAGCGACGGCCTGCGGCTTCGCGGACGTGGCCACAGCGTCCTGTTCTTCCTTTCTCGCTACGGAGCTCATATCGCTCAATCTCCCTCCTGCCCTTTGAAATGCATTTGCCGACTTCCGTGTCGCGGAAGCGTTAGACCAGTCCGTCCACGAACGGTTCGACCGGAGTGAACAGGTCCTCAACCGCCAGCCGCCTGGCAAGCAGCCCCTGCTCGACGGCGTACCGCAGGAACACCTCCAGGCTGGCCCGGTTGGGCTCAACGCCGTAAGGCCACGGATCCTCGCCGAACAACTGGCGCGTCTTGGCCATGTAAGCACTGGTCCATGGAATTGCGGTGCGACTCGCGCTGATCTCCGTGAGTCGCACGAAGTACCGGCGCTTTGCAACTTCGAACGCTCGATAGAGGTTGCTGGCGATCCAGGGCCGTTCTTCCAGAACCTCACGCCTGATGGCGATGGTCCGGTGTGGCGGCAGACATCCTGTCGCCCTGTGGTACTCACGCTCAGGAGTCGCCGGACCCTCGAACAAGCACCCCACACCAGCATCGAGAGTGGAGTGGCGGAGGCGTTCGGACACGCCCGGGGCGATCAGCGCATCGAGGTCTCGGTTCCAGAGCATCTCCTCCAGGCTCTGGCCCTCAGCCGACACCAGCGCCACGCCGTCGGGCAGGCTCGCCGGCTCCAGTGCCTCAGCAGGATTTGATCCGTCCACCGACCCCTGCCACCACTCGATCTCACCGGGCATGACTCCGTACATGTCCGCCAGCATCCCGCGCGCCCAGACGCCGGTCGTGTCACCCCATGAGGCGATCCCCACCCGCGCACCGCGAAGATCGCGGGGTGCGCGGACGCGATCCGCGCGCACGTAGATCGCGCGATGCGGAAATGTCCTCGAGGTGAAGACCGGGATTGCGACCATGCTGTCGTCGCCGGCAGCCCGGAGCATCGCGTAGGCGATGAGCGGAACCTCGCTGACGTGCCATCGCTGCAGAGCACCGAGGTCACTCGCCGGCGAGACGAAGTCAGGACGCGTTCCGGCGATGCTCACGTCCCCCTTGGTGAGATCCAGGGTGTGGTCGTAAGAACCAAGCGCGACGGTCAGGTCGACTAGATGCGCCATGCCTTCTCTTCCTGAAACTGGGCTAAACGATACATCAGCGCTCTACCCTGGATTCCGTCCGACGTAGAAGTCCTCAAGCGTCCCGGGAACCTCGCTGATGATTCCGGACTTGATCGCTGCTGCAGCGAGGCGACTGGTCGCCGAATCGGTCAAGCGCATGGTCGGCATCCGCAACGGGCCGCCGTTGAAGCCATTCAGCCATTCCTGATACTTCCAGCTCTGGCGGTGGATGAAGTGCGCGCCGGATGTCGTCGCCAGGTCCGCCAGGCGGGTCGTTCGCGCCGGGTGGATGCGCCAGTAGATCTCGAGCGCCTCATCCCATTGGCCCTTGTGCATCAGATCGAAGTACTTGGGCACCGCATCACCGAAGTATTGGAAGTTGCTTGTACCCATCCAGGGCATCCCAAACCATTTGACATGCCCGGGAGAGGTGCCCTCTCGCGGATCGGAGACCAGCAGACGCTCGCCGCTGCGACGCAGAACATCGACGTGGGCGCCGTTGCCGGTGCCACCACCCTCGCACTTCACCGCAACCGCCAGCGGGTGGTAGGAGAGACGGTCGATCAGCTCAGGCGAAAGTTCCGCCGGGTGCAGGCGCTGGTAGTTCCAGAGGTGCACCGCGAAGATCACGGTTGCCAGCGGCACGTTGTCGAGCACGACCCGTGTGAGCTCCTCCACCTGGGCGTCCGTCGTTGGATAGAACGACTGCGGATACGACAGAAGCTGCAGGTCGGCGCCCGCTGCAGCGGCGCGGTTTCCGGCCTCGATCGTGTCCTCCAGCGTGTCGAAGCTGCCGTGGTGGACGATGTGGAAGCGGCCCCTGGCCTCGTCAACGGCGATCTCGACGAAGCGCACGTACTCGTCCATCGTCGTGCCGCACTCGGAGACCGCCAGCGCACCCCAGAACCCAAGCTCGATCGAGCGTCTGACGTCGTTGCGGATGCCGGCCTCGTTGAGGCCCTTCAGGTCGCTCGTGAAGCTGGGCATGACGACGTTGCAGACGCCGCGCATGGTCGCGCGTGCCCAGTCCTTCGCTTCATCGCTTGTGTACGGAAGTGATGACACCTAGTCAGCCGCTCTCTCTCAATGGTTGGCGCCGTTCCACGGCAGTGATCCGCGAGTCCTGGCACGTGATTCCTTCTGCAAAGGTGCAGACAGTATACACCTTGCCATGGGAGCGCCCACGATCGATCCGCCGCACCCCGATCAGCCGGCGGGCCACCGAGCCGGCACCGGACCTGCGAGCGATCGCCGAGTATTCAGTCCCCGTGACCGCGACGCGGGCCCTCAGCTCGGGTCCCACGCAGATACGACCTCTGCCGTCGTGATCGTCAGCGTGAATGCGCTCAGACACGCCAAACCGCGTTCCTGAGCGGCGGCTGTGTAGGTCCCGCAGGCGTCGGTGACGGTGATCGGCATGATGCCCAGGGCCATCGCGTGACGCGCGGTGAACTCGACGCCGATGTCAGTCGCGACCCCGGCAAGCAGGAGCGTCCGCACGCCCAAATTCCGCATTCGCGCCTCTGCGTTGGTCGCGATGAACAGAGACGGCGTTGTCTTCGTGATCACGACCTCATCAGGCCCGGGCTCGAATCCAGCGAGGAATTCGACATCGTGCGATCCCGGCCGCATAAACGGAACCAGGTCCTGCGGGCGATCCACGCCCTGTTTGCGCATGAGACGCCAGATCTCGACGTCGTCCAACTGCTCCAGCGGAGCCGCCATGTGCTGGCTGCGGAAGACGGCCGCACCCGCTCGGTTTGCCGTGTCGCGCAGAGCTGTCCAGCTCGTCGCGAGCTGATCGAGACCAGTGGCATGGCCGCCCAATCCATATTGGAGATCCCAGAGCAGGACCGCGCAGGTATGCGGGTCGCTGATGGCCTCGGTGGCCGTGCGCGGGATCCTGCGCGTCTGAAGTTGGTCGACCACTATGTATGCCCTGCCAGGATCCTGGTCATTGGGGCGGCGTCGCCCAGCAGGGTCGTGGGCACGTGCACGACACCGTCCATGATGTGGCGCGCGGTGCGAGTCAGGACAACGGAGTGGATGCCCGGTACCCCGGCTGCATCGGCGTCGCCGAGTTCGACTTGGAAGTCGACCACACCGGAGGGGTGTCCGATCCGGACGAGCTGGCGGTTACCGTCGATCGCACCGCGGCGCGCGGCCGCATGTACGAGCGTTCCCGGAATCAGCGCCGCGACGGCGGTCGCGACTCCCCCGGTCATCATGTACGCGCGGTGCGGGCGCTGCATCGACATCAGGCGGCCGACCAGCTCGATCTCCTGAGCGTCGATCCGCCCACCAATGGTCGTCTCGTAACTGGCGGGCCCGGTGACCACTCCGACCTTCGGGAGTCCGGGAGTCACAAGTGTGGCGTCCGCGGGATCGTCGACCAAACCGATCTGAGCAGCGATGATGCTGCGCGCCTCTTCGAGGATGCCGGTGGCGGCCGCGTTGGCCTCCAGTTGATCGGGAAGTTCGGTACCGCTCAAGCCCACGGCCGCGGCGTCCAGGAAGACGGTCGGGTTCGCGGCATCAACCACGGAGACGATGAACTCCCGGCGATCGGCAAGCCGTACCACGTCGGTCACGTTGCCGGTCGGCAGCAGCCCGCGCCCATACGAGCTGGTCGGATCGAGGAACGCCAACTCGATCCGCGGGCCGGTTCCGGGCACCCCGGCAATCTCGTGATCACCCAGGGTCGCCGCCCGCCTCCCGGCGAGCGGAACCTTCGCCACGATGATCTTGCCCGTGTTGGTGTTGTGGATCCTCACGATTGCCTCGTCGCCATCGACATCCACGAAACCCGAATTGACCGCATACAGGACCAACCGCCGATGAGATGTTCCCGCAGTTACCGCCCCAGTCAACCACGGGAGCCGCAACGCTCACCTGCGCGAAGGTGTAGTCGACATCGGCATCTGAGCGACTGGGGGGACCTATGATCGCCGCCTTGCTCGTCTGCGACGTGGCGCCGCCCAGACCGTTCGTCTGCTTCGCGTCGGGACTTCCGAAAATGTTGAGAAGCAGGCGTTCTGTGACCGCGCGGTCGTAGCCCAGGAGGTCCTCGCTGCGGAAGAACACTGCGCGGCTCGTGCCGCCTCGGACGATCGAACACGGAATCTCAAACGTCTCGCTCATTGTGTCTGCTCCCATCGGTGGCGACTCCCACCTGACGTATACAGTAGACAGAGCTTAGCCCACCGAGTGCGCTGCAGGCAGGGTTTAGGCGGACACCCACCTCGGGTAAGAAAATCAATGCGGGCGGCCTGGTCCCTAATCCGGACCAATGAGAGATTTGATCTCAAGGGGCGGAGCATCTGTTGTGGCTATTCGCCTTTGTCGCGACCCAGGCCGGCATGGACAGCCCCACCCCCGCGAACACAGTCACTCGGGTGAGGAGCGCGAACATGCAATCAGGAGAATTGGACGGTCACACGGGAAAGCCGCGGCGTCGCTACCGGGTGCTCGGGCCCCGCATTGTGGCGGGGCTTGCGATCGTCGGCCTGCTCTCCGGGGGGTTGGCGGCCTGCGGTTCCTCCTCGACCGCCACCGGCTCGAAGAGCACAGGCACGGTGCCGACCAAGGTGACGATCGCCTACGCGGCCCCGGTTGCGGATCAGATGCTGCCCGTCTTCGCGAAGGCCGCCGGATTTTTCAAGGCCAACGGTATCGACGCCACTGTGAAGTATCTCAGCGCCGCGGTCGCTATCCCCGCTCTGGTGTCCGGGCAAATTCAGTTCGTCGTCGGCGGGGCCCCGCTGCCAGAGGCCACCGCGGTCAACGGTACGCCGCTGGAGTACGTCGGTGTTTGGGAGGACGCGATCGACGCACAGATCCTCGCCGCGAAGGGAGTGCCAACGGTCCGCGACATGAACGGCAAGACCATCGCGATCTCCTCCACGGGCGCGCTGTCTGACTTCCTTGCGAAGCTCACAGAGCAGAGGGACGGGATCAAGCTGCACGAGATTCCGTTGGGCTCGTTCCCCAACGAGATAACCGCCTTTGAGAAGGGATCGGTGGACGCTTTCTCCGGCGCCAACCCGTGGCAGTTGCCCTCGATCCAAAAGCAACTCCCCGGGGCTCACGTTGTGGCGGATTTCCGCCACATGAAGGGGTATCCGGGCACCGGTGTGTTCGTCGACGCCCAGCGTCTGGACACACCGGCCGAAAAGGCCACGGTCGTAAAGGTGCTGCGAGCCCTCTACCAAGAGCTCCACTACTACAAGACCCACGCAGCACAGTCGATCTCACTGATCGCCCGCACCACCGGCGAGGACAATGCGACGGCCAAGGCCGCCTATAACACGACCAAGGCAGCCTTTCTCAGCACGCTGGTCCCGCAGCTTTCCTATGAGCGCAACGTCGTGAAGGCGCTCGTGCCGAGCGAGCCCGGTGCCAAAGGTTTTGATGCGAGCAAGCTCCTGGACGCGACGTACGCCAAGCAGGCACAGAGCTGAGAGTGCAAACGTGATACCTCTCTGGCGCAGCCGACTCGCGTAAGCCGACTAGTGGATGATCAACCTGATGAACCTGACCAGACGAAAGTTATGTGCCCCGACGGCGAGATCGCTAACCAGCAGGCCCTTGATCGAGGAGTGCACGGTGTTTTCTGACAGATCGGTGCGCTGATGGCGAGCGCGAACGTCGTGACGCCTGACACCCGCCGTTCACGCGAAGTGGCGGCGCGCGTGGCCCGGAGACCGTGGGCGCTGCGGATTGCCGGCCAGGAGGTGAGCGGCGACCCGAACGGCTGGGAGTCGATCAGCCCGGCCACCGGCGAACATCTCGTGACCGTCCCCGCAGCCACGCCTGCGGATGTGGACCTGGCGGTGCGGGCAGGCCGGGCGGCGTTCGAGAGCTGGCGCTGGTTGGCGCCGCGTGAGCGAGCCGCGCGCGTGCGAGCATGGGCGACGCTCGTCAGCGAACATGCGCAGGAGCTGGCTGAGCTGGACGCGATCGATGCCGGTCTGCCTTACAGCGCTGCGCTCGCTGACGTGCGCACGACCGTCGCGACCATGGAGATGAACGCCGAATGGGCCCTGGAGCTCAAGGGCGCCACAGTGCCCGCGAGCTCGGACCACCTGCACTACACGATCCGGGAGCCGTTCGGCGTCGTCGCGCGGATCGGCGCCTACAACCACCCGCTGATGTTCGCGGCGCGCGCATCCGCCGGTCTGGTCGCCGGCAACGCGGTGATCGTCAAGTCGCCGGACCAGGCGCCGCTGTCCGGGCTGGTGCTGGCGGAGCTGGCCGACGAGATCTTCCCGCGCGGGCTGGTGACCGTCCTCTGCGGTGCCGGCCCGATCGTGGGCGATGCGATCGTCCGCCATCCAGAGATTCGCCGGATCGCGTTCACCGGCAGCGTCGGAACCGGGCTGACGATTCAGGCGACAGCCGCAGCCTCAGGCTCGGTGAAGAGCCTGTCGTTCGAGCTCGGTGGCAAGAACCCACTGGTGCTCTTCCCGGATGCCGATCTGCAGGCCGCGGCCCGCGGCGCGCTGAACGGTATGAACCTGATTCGGAGCAGCGGCCAGAGCTGCGGCTCGACCTCCCGGCTGGTGGTGCACGCCTCAGTCGCCGATCAGATCGTGGCACTGGTCCGCGAGCAATTTGAGAGCGTGGTTGTGGGCGACCCGTTCGCGTCAGGCACGCAGATGGGGCCGGTGGTCAGCGAGGCTCACAGAGACAGGGTCCTCGAGCATGTTCAAGGCGCGCGGCGCTCCGGCGCGACCGTCGTCATGGGCGGCGAGATTCCGGCAGGGCTCGAGGCCGGCTGGTACGTCGAACCGACACTGCTCACGGATGTCACGGCGGAGATGCCGATCGCGCAGGAAGAGGTTTTTGGCCCCGTGCTCTCGGTCATCACATGGGAGGACGAGCGTGAGGCTGTCGAGATCGCAAACGGGGTCGGCTACGGCCTGACGGCGAGCATCTGGACCCGTGACGTGGCGCGCGCACACCGGCTCGCTCGTGAGATCGACGCGGGCTTCATCTGGGTCAACGAGACCTCCTCCCACTTCCGCGGAGTTCCGTTCGGTGGCTTCAAGAACTCTGGGGTCGGCCGCGAGGAGGATCTCTCTGAGCTCCTGTCGTACACGCAGGTCAAATCAGTCAACGTTCCGCTTGAGCGCTGAAGCCGGCGGCTGGGCCGCGTGAGCGTCAGTCACCCCGGGGCACATGGCGAGCGGTCGCCGGTGACGCGGTGACCGGGCCGTCAACCTTCTTCACGCTCGGTTGAGAGGCTTCAGCGGAGGGGGTGGCTGCGCTTTGCCACCCCCTCCGTCACAGGTGGTGGCTCAGGCTGCGAGCGGGAGGCCGAGCGCCTCCTCCGGCGTGACGTACGGAACGCCTGCGACTGCGGCGACAGCCTCGTAGGTGACATGGCCGCCGGCGACGTTGAGGCCCAGGCGGTGGCCGGCGCTGGCGGCGATGAACTGCCTGGCGCCGTGGGTGGCGAGGTCGAGCACGTAGGGCATCGTCGCGTTGGTCAGTGCGTAGGTCGAGGTGATCGGCACGGCACCCGGCATGTTCGCGACGCAGTAATGCGTGATCCCGTCGACCTCATAGGTCGGGTTGGTATGTGTGGTCGGCCGCGAGGTTTCAAAGCAGCCACCCTGATCGATCGATACGTCGACCAGCACGGCCTGGCGCTTCATGATCCCCAGCTGCTTGCGGGTGACGACGTGCGGCGCCTTGGCGCCGACGACCAGCACCGCACCGATCACGAGGTCAGCCTCCGGCAGCATCTCCTCGATCGCGAGCGTCGTCGCGTACATGGTGTCGGCGCGACCGTCGAAGGCGACGTCGAGGTCGCGCAGCCGGTCGAGGTTCCGATCGAACACGGTCACGGTCGAACCCATGCCGATCGCCACCTGGGCGGCGTGGTATCCGACCGTGCCACCGCCGATCACCAGCACGTTGGCGGCGGCCACGCCGGGCACGCCGCCGAGCAGGATCCCGCGACCGCCGAGCGGCTTCTCGAGCATGAACGCGCCTGCCTGGGTCGCGATCTTGCCGGCGACCTCTGACATCGGCGCCAGCAGCGGCAGACGGCCGTTGCGATCTTCGACGGTCTCATAGGCGATGCAGGTCGCGCCGGTCTTGGCCAGCGCATGGGTCAGCTCGACGTCGGCTGCGAGGTGCAGATAGGTGAACAGCAGGTGCCGCGACTCCAGCATCGCGACCTCAGGCGGCTGCGGCTCCTTGACCTTGACGATCATCTCGGCCTCCGCGAACACGGCGGCGGCGTCAGCCAGGATCTTCGCGCCCTGCTTCGTGTAGTCCTCGTCGGAGATCGCCGAACCGAGCCCCGCCCCCTGCTGGACGCACACCTCGTGCCCCGCATCGACCAGCTCCCGCACACCCGCGGGCGTCAGCGCGACCCGATACTCATCGACCTTGATCTCGGTCGGAACCCCAACCTTCATGCAGCCCACCTCGCCTCTGGATAGTGATTTGTGGGATAATCATGGGCAAATTGCGTCAGAACCACAAGCTCTGGTGACGATGCCTGAACAATCAGCAGCCTTAGACACCACAGACTTCCAGATCATCAACCGGCTCGTCGTAAACGGAAGGGAGTCGTTCTCCGATCTGGGCAAGGCCGTCGGCCTCAGTCCGCACGGTGCAGCTGACCGCGTCAGACGGCTGAAGCGCGCCGGCGTCATCACCCGCTTCACGGCGATCCTCGACCTGGCTCACGCGGGGCGCACGATCGACGCCTTCATCGACGTCCGCCTGCTGCCAACTACCACCTCCGACATGTTCGAGTCCTTCGTGCTGAAGCTGCCGGCCGTCCAGGACATCGCGTTTGTCACCGGCCGCTTCGATTACCAGGTGCGGGTCGCGTGCCGCAGCACCGAAGATCTCGACCGTACCGTCCGCGCGATCAGAGCCGATGGCGGCGCCGCGCTGACGGAGACACGGATCGTGCTGCGTTCGGCGCTGGCCATGCACGGGCTGACCTGACGCAGCCCGTCGCGGAGTCGTCCGGACGCCCGACCATAGTTCGCCCATCGACTGCGGCGCAATTCCGAGGATCATGCACGGATCCGGACAACCCGCATCGTTGGACACATGGGACGCGCATCCGGCAAACAGAATCTCTTCCTGAGCGCGATCGAGCCAGGTAAAAGCGCCGCTCCCAGGTTCGAGGACTACATCCGCCGTGTGGCGAGCTGGAACCTGGATGTCGAGGTCATCGCCGCGGGAACGCTCGATGCCGAACAGGAGGGGCATCCCGCCGGGACGCCCTTCGTCACGATCGCCACCAACACGGCCCTGGGTCGGGAGATCGCTCGTCAGGACTTTGCCGGCTACTGCTCAACCACTGAGCTCGCCTGGGAGTACGGCTGGACGCCGGTCGCGATCCCCGGTGGCAGGGGTCACTTCAAAGCCTTGATCCTGTACCCGTCGGCTGACCGCTACTGGGGCGATTCCTGGATCCTCGGGAGCCTAGCCTGATCCAGCCCCAGCGCCTGTGCGGCAGCAGCCGCAGCGGCGGCGGCGCAATGCCGGGCTCGGCCTCGCCGAGCAGGTGGTCGAGGTTGGGCTCGCGGACCCTGAGGCCGGTCTCATTGATCAGCGCCCGCTGTGAGGCCAGGCGCTCGAAGTTCTGAGCGTCGTCGGCGCGAAGCTGCTTCACGAGCAGCTCGTACTGCTGCTTGAGGCCCATCGACTGCCCAAGCTCGTAGTCGCGCAGATAGACGATGCGCCTGACCCCGGCCTGGACCGCGTCCTGCAGGCACATGAAGCAGGGCTTGTGCGTCACGTACAGCGTCGTCCCGTCGGTCGCGATCCCCTCACGGGCAGCGGCCAGCAGGGCGTTCGCCTCAGCGTGGCCGCAGATGCAGATGTCGAGGTGCGTTCCCTCGATCTCGAAGATCGGGTCGGTTCGCTGCTCAACCGGAAGCTCGCGCTGACGGCAGATCTCGCAACCCCCGTCCTCACACTCGGCGAAGCCCGGCGGCGTTGCGTTGAAGCCGGTGCTGACGATCCGGTTGTTGAGCACCAGCACGGCCGCCACATGCTGCCCGGTGCAGTTGGCGCGGCTCCTGACCGTGAGCGCAACCTGCATGTAGTAGTGGTCCCATTGGACCTGCTGGATACGAGGAATCAAGCCTGAAGGATCGGCGATAGCCAGCGGCGGAACGGTCATGAAGATTCCCAACGTAGGCGGCAGTATCGAAGCCAGCGACTCCCACTGCTGCAGCTTTCTGTGCAGCAGCAGGATAATGCCGTTTTTCAGTCCCAGACGTAAACTCGACCCCGCGATCTGCGAAGTGACTGCACCTTCAGCTGATCAGTTCGCGGCCCCGGAGCGCGAGCCAGAACTCGATCCGGTCGCGGGCGGAGCTGAGGTCGCGGCCGGTCAATTCCTCGACGCGCCTGATCCTGTAACGCAGGGTGTGGCGGTGGCAGAACAGTCGCTTGGCCGCCCGCTCCCACTGGCCGTTCTCCTCGATGAAGGCCTCGAGCGAGCGCATCAGCTCGCCGCCGTAGTACCCCTCGCTCTGGCCGATCGGTCCGAGGATCGAGTCGCAGAACAGCTTCAGCGCCTCATCGTCCTGGAGCGAGAGCAGCAGCTGGAACGAGCCCAGGTCGCGATAGGTGGCGATCCTCGCATCGCCTCCGAGCCCCAGCGCCACCGCCTCCAGCGTGCAGCGTGCCTCGTGATAGCTGCGGCGCGCGTCACCGCCGGCGACAGCCCGGCCGACGCCGACCCGGACGTTCGCCTCAGGCAGCTCGTCGGTGACGCGCCGGGCGACCCGCTCGGCCAGCGCGAACAGCGCTGCCTCGTCCATGCCGGGGATCAACGCGACGACCTGACCGTTGGTGGCGACAAGCGCCGGTGTCGCCTCCGCGCGCAGGGCCGAGGCGAGCGCCGCCTCAGTGATGGCGGCATCGGCACCTCGCCCGTTGGCGGCGCCCGGCTGCGGCTTGGGCAGCGCCAGGGCGCTGACGGTGCCGGCCAGGCCGAAGGGCTCCAGCCGGCGTTGCAGATCGATGCCGCTGAGCTCGCCTGCCAGCAGGCCGGCCAGGACATCGCCGGCGAGCCGGCGTTCGGTGTCGCCGGCGACACGCTCGCGCAGCAGCTCGAGCGCGACGATCGTGACCGCCTGGCGCAGCGCCAGCCGGTCGAAATCTGAGAGCGGCGCGTCGTCCTTGACGGCGACCAGCCAGGCCTCAGGCGCGGCAACGCCGCTGCCGCCGCCCGGCTCGGAGGCGACCGGGATCGCCAGCGCGCGGCTCGGGTCCTCGAGCTGTGGCATGAACTGGACGTGGTCGCGACGCGTCACACGGTCGCGAACGCCGTCGCGCAGCAGCTTGATCTCCGCGGGGCTGAGCTTGCGCCGGAAGCCGTGCTCAGCGAGCATCTCACCGCGGCCGTCGAACACCTGCACGCTCGCGCCGACCAGCGTCGCCAGCGTCCCCGCCAGGGCTTCCAGCCCGCGCTCGGAGAGGACCACGCGCTCGAGTCGCTCCTGTGCTGAGAGCGCGCGGCGCAGGACTGCGTACTGCTCGTTGACGAGCTTTGAGAACGCCAGCTCGGTGACCGCGATGAACGGCAGCTCGTAGGGAACCTCGAACACCGGGAAGTCACGCTCGCGCGCCGCCGCAAGCAGAGCTTCGGGCACAAGCGCGTGCCCGAAGCCGGTCGCGAACCCGACCCCGGCCAGCTGGTGGTCGGCCAGCAGCTCGATGAACTGACGCTGGCGCTCGGCGCTGTCGAGCAGCATGCCGGTGGTGAGCAGCACCTCACCACCGGACAGCCACGGCGTCGGATCCAGCAGCTCGGACATGTGAACCCAGCGGATCGGCAGATCCAGCCCGGTGTCGCCCACGAGCAGCGGGACGTCGAGCTCGGCGGTCAGCTCGCGAACGGTGAGCACGGTCGAATTCCGCCTGTCTCGAACGACGAGATCAGTTCAGGCGCATCCGCCGCCCGGCCTCCTCGAGCACCGGGCGCAGCACCGCCTCGATCTCCGCGAACTGCTCGGGACCGGCGATCAGCGGCGGTGCCAGCTGCACCACCGGGTCACCACGATCGTCGGAGCGGCAGATCAGACCGCGCTCGAACATCTCGCCCGACAGGTAGCCACGCAGCAGCGACTCGGACTCCTCCTCGTCGAAGGACTCCTTGGTGTCCTTGTCCTTGACCAGCTCGATCGCGTAGAAGTAACCCATGCCGCGCACGTCGCCGACGATCGGCAGGTCACTGAGCGAGCGCAGCATCTGAAGGAACGCGCCCTCATTGGCGCGGACGTGACCGATGATGTCCTCGTTCTCAAACGCGTCGATGTTGGCGAGCGCGATCGCCGCCGCCACCGGATGCCCGCCCCAGGTCGCGCCGTGCAGGAAGCTCTCGGCCCCCTGCATGAACGGCTCGGCGACCCGGTCGGAGGCGATCACGGCGCCCATCGGCGCGTAGGCGCTGGTCAGGCCCTTGGCAGTGGTGATGATGTCCGGCTGGTAGCCGATCCGCTGCGATCCGAACCAGTCGCCCAGGCGACCCCAGGCGCAGATGACCTCGTCTGAGATCAGCAGCACGTCGTACTCGTCGCAGATCTCGCGCACACGGTCGAAGTAGCCGTCGGGCGGGATCAGGCAGCCGCCCGCGTTCTGGACCGGCTCGAGGATCACGGCCGCGACCGTGTCCGGGCCCTCGAACTCGATCTGCGTGGCGATCGCCTCCGCCAACTCAGCCGGGTCATGACCCTGCGGCAGGCGATAGAGGTTCGTGTTGGGCACGTGGCGCGCGCCGGCCAGCAGCGGCTCGAACGGGATCCGGTAGTCCGGCACGCCGGTCGCCGACAGCGCCCCCATGGTGGTGCCGTGGTAGGCGATGTCACGCGCGATCAGCTTGTACTTGTTGGGGTGGCCGGTGAGCTTGTGGTACTGGCGTGCGAGCTTCAGCGCCGCCTCCACCGACTCGCTGCCGCTGTTGGTGAAGAACACGCGGTTGAGGTCGCCGGGCGCGAGCGCAGCGACGCGGGTGGCGAGCTCAATCGTGCGCGGATGCGCGTAGGACCAGCTCGAGAAGTAACCCAGGTCCTTGGCCTGATCGGCGCCGGCCTGGACGAGGTCGGCGCGGCCGTGACCGATGTTCGAGCAGAACAGTGAGGCCAGGCCGTCGAGGTAGCGCTTGCCGTGCTCGTCGTAGACGTAGCAGCCCTCGCCGCGGACGATGATCGGGATCTCGTTCTGGTCGCTGTACTCACCCATGCGGGTGAAGTGCATCCAGAGATGCCGGCGCGCCTGCTCCTGAAGCGTCGCGCCTGTGGTGAGCTGGCTGTCCGATTGGCTGGTCGCTGTCGACATTGCCTCTCCTAAAGACGGTTGTCTGCCCAGCTTCGAGTTCGATGCCGGTTTGTACAAGGGTATCGGCAGAGTGGGCCGCCTTGTACTGCCAAGTCGCAGATCTCACATGCGTCCGTTGTACGAACAGGCTATTCAAGGACCGAGAAGGCCCGCGGGCAACAGCGATTCCGTCCTTGCGTCGGTATGCCTTCTTGCCGGTGTTGATCACGACCTTGTCGAGCAGGTCGTCTCCCAGTTGGGCGTCCAAAGTGCGAGACCGATGCCTCGGCGGCCTGGGCATACACCTTCACCGACAAGGTGACCAGAGACTCGAAGAGAGCGCCCAGGAGTGCTCCGTCTCGAGGGCTGAGCAGTCCGGTTGCGTGTCCGGCGAGCAGATCCTCGGCGCCGACACCGGCTTGTGCGTTACCGGTTGTGTGCTCACTGCGCTCCAATTCGTGCAGCACTCTTACTTCAATTCGTGCACACTCGAGATTCCAGAGTGCGCTTGCACAGTGCTGGGATCCGAGCACAACCACCTCGCGTCGCGGACGACGCACCGGGTCAGCGGCTGCAGATGCTTGGTCTATCGAGCCGTTCCTGGCGGCGTGGCTCAATCGCTCGGAGCGTGACCGGATGCAGCCGAGCTTGGCGCGGTGAGCCTGGTGGCTGTGCTACGCGAGTCGGGCAGCTCATACAGGCCCTCCGCCCGACATGTCCTCGAGGGTGTGCAGCAGGATTTCAAGTGACGGGAGGGCCACGCTGATCCGATCTCGATCCTCGGGCGGTAGTGCGTCGAGGGCCTCGGCAAGCGTCTCCGCCCGGCCGCGACGAAAGCTGTCGAGAATGTCCTGCCCCCGATTCGTCAGGGTGAGCCAGGCGGCTCGACCGTCGCTCTCAGATCGCTCGCGTGCCACGATCCCTTCGGAAACCAACCCCTTCAGCAGATTGCTGATTGTGGGTCGAGCGAGATGTAGCTCCTCAGCCAACTGTGCCGGAGACATGGGGCCCACGGCAGAAAGCCTTCTCAGGATCGACACCTGCGATTCCAGCGCAGGCATCCGCTCTGAGTCGCGCGTCGCGCGGAGGAGCGTGCGCCACAATGCAGGCATCAGGTGCGAGAGCTCCTGGACGTCAGGATCGTCCGTCGGCGTGGGTCCTGAGCCTCGCTTTCCGGGTAGGGCTGACAGCTGCGTCATGAAAGTGTCTCCGCTATCCCGGTGCCGATCTCTGTTTGGCCTCTTTGCCCGCCGGTGCCAGCATCAGCCGTCCATCCGCGGAGGCCAGTCAGCAGCGCGATCAAATGATCTGTGAGGATCTCAGCGCAGCCCCGCGCGAAACGCGAGTTCATTGCTGCGTATGTGACTTTGTCATAGCTCTCGTCGTCAGCCATGTACTTCGCACCGCCGTTCATCATCGTCACGACGAAAGTGTGACGGAACGGTGAACGGCGCTTGATCTCGGCCCCCGTAGTGGCTGAGAGCTCGGGCTGCACACCGGCCAGCGCTATGTCGCCTATCTGCACGACGGTGATCACCGTCGTTGTGTTGCCGTTGGGACGGAATCGATACGTGCGGTTGGGCTCGATGTCGCTCAGGCTTCGCGGGGCCACCTGAGCCGGCAGCGTCAGTGTCTCGACTGCCATCGCAAGCCTTGCGTCTGATGTCATATTTTCGATGCGCTCGCTCGTGCGCACGATCTCAGCGCCGAGTCGCTCGCCGAGCAGGGCGACGAGGCAGAACGCGGCATGTCCGGCGTCAGCGTGTGCGGGGTTACCGTGCCTGTCCAGCGGATGCCGGAAGGCGGTCAGGTAGGGGGCCTGGTCGCCAGCGGCACCGATCAGGAAGAACGCGACGGTCTCCTCGCCGTACTGCTCTTCCACATGGCGCATCGCGGCGCCAGCAAGATCCGCGGTGACCATCCGCTGACCATCTGCCCCGGTCGACTGGTTCATGACGGATGACTGGACGGCGTAGTTGGCGAGAATGGCAATCGGGGCGCCGCTGACGTCATCGATGCGAATGACGCCGACAGTCTTGTCCGACGGACCCGCGTCATTCGCGCCCAACCACCAGCCGTTCGCCGTGAGAACATCGCGGTTCACGTTGACCGAGCTGAAGCCGCTACCGAATCCAATTTTCGCGGGCCGCAGGCTCCGGGCTGCTTCTTTCGCGGCGGTGCGCGCAGCACGATGAAGGCAACGGCGAAGCTCATCCGTCTTCCTGCGACCATCTGGCTCCAGGAGTTCTGTCGCCCGCGGAATGTGAGGTGCTGAGAATGTGTGCGTTGGTATGACCGCAACCCGAGAACGCTCTGCGCCACTGGCGCTGGCGATGATCTCGATCACCTGGTCGAGGGTGTCCTCGAACAACGATGTGATGTCCACGACCGCCAGCGCCATCCTCACGCGCGCGTCATCCAGCACCAGGACACGAACGCCCAGTGGGTCATGCTCCCCCTCGAAATTCTCGAGCGGGTATACCCACGCGGGCAGCTCGATCGTGGACCTTCCGGCGCCTGCCCCGACCGGATGCGACTCCGTGATTTGAGAGTCTCCAGTCATGCAACGACACCGTTCCGACCGCGGTGCTGCTGAAATAGCCATTCCCGAACTGCTCGCAGCGTGTAGGCGATGCGCCAGGTGTTGACGTGGTTGGCGACGGGATTGTCGAGCTGACCGTCCGGCACGACGGTGCCCTTCCTCAAAACGGCATATTTGATCATTGCGTTAGACGCCGCTAGCGCGGCCGCCTCTGCATCGAGGGTTCCTGTCGGCAGACGTCCGTCCCGAGATCGGCGCGGGCGACGGTGGCACCATTCGATTCCAGCGTCGCGGTGATCGCGTTCTGGCCGGGGAATGCCTTGATGTCGCCCTCCGCAACGATGATCCATAAGGCCTGAGTCGCCAACGGGATCGACTTCCTGGCGTCCCACTGACCCGCGACGATGACCGATCCGGCGAACAGGTCGGGGTATGCAATGTTGATCGCCATCGACATCATCGCGCCACCCGACTGGCCTGTGGCGTAGATGCGATCCTCGTCAACTGCGTACTCACGGACGACCTCCTGGACGAGGTGCACTGTCGTCTCAAGCGCACTCGAAGCCTCGGCAGTTGTTGTTCACGATCACGGTGGAGTACTGCTGGCACAAGCACCAGGCATGGATGCTTGGCCTGGTTTTCAGGCTGGGCCCAACTGATGGCGCCGAGCCCTTGCCGGAGCGTGGTCAGCGGGTTGTCACTCGCGATGCCGGCATCACGCATGAATAGGACCAGCGGATAGGTCTGTGACCCGTCGTAGTGAGCTGGCATGAACAGGTTGTAGGGTAGCGTGTCGCCGGTTTCGGGGTCGTGGAATACCCGCTGGCAGAAATCCTCCACGACCAGTCCCGGACGAAGGAGGTTCTGAGCGGCTCGTCGAACGGCGAGAGGACCGCTTCGGTTGCGGTGTGAACGTCTCTGACCTGACGGTACTGTCGCAACGTGGACTTGTGATCCGGGCGCCGGCAGCGGAGGCCGCTTGCCGAGCTGTAGCTCTCGCATCGGCGGACCCGATCCAGCTCGCTGTGGCGGCTTGATGCGCAATGGGGCAGCGGAGTCATCCAACGACAGACTGATAACACGTGGTGGCCAGACGGTGCCCGGGTGCGCGGATCGGCACCGGTGGCCGTGAACACGTCGGTCACGGATCTTTCCGAGACCTCAAAGCAGTCGGGATTCAGCCGGCGACCGTCGATCTCCGTGGGGTAGGCGAGGTATGAGGCCCATGCAACTTTGGCCGTCCGCCGGCACCTCGGTGATCGCGGTCGCCGCCACCACGGTTGGCAAGCTCTGTATCGCCGGCAGGCTGCGTCGTTCTGCAGGCCGCTGATCGGGTTGATTTGGCTCTTCATCGTAGGAGTTCGTGGATCGTGTCGGCAGCGGCACATACGATCGCTTTCTCGGCATACCCCTCAGCTATGGGGCTGCCGCGCACCTCGAACGCGTCCTGCGGGAAGGCAGCATCGCCTGCGAGGTAGCCGAGGCGGTCGTTCACAAGCGAGAACACCGACCGTGTGCGTGAGCGGCGAGGCGGCGCGCACCTTTGTGGTGAGGTTGGTTAGCACCTCCCCGCCGACGGCGATCAGCGCCGCCGTGCGACCAGCGCGACAACAACCCGCAGCTGGACGGTCTCCACCGGCTGCTGTTTGATCGTTTTCATGCCTCCCTGGGGGCGGTGCTTTGCCGGCAGCTCATAGACGATCTCCCGGGCGCTGATGCGTGGCCGGCTGCTGTACCGCTCGATCGAGCCGCGGACCCTGACCGCTTCAGCGCCGATCAGGCGCCCCGCGCGTCGGCCAGCGCGAACGCCAAGCTCGGGTCGTGGTCCGGCGGCAGTGGCTCATGCAGCGCCGGGCGCGGCGCCAGTGCGCGTGCCTCCTGATCGCCGAGCGCGCCGGCGGTCCACAGCGCTACGACCCCCCCGCCGAGACTCTCTTCAACTGAGCGCGCGGCCGCTCCCTGGCAATATCCGAGCTGACCTGTTTCGTACCCAGCGTCGCGGTGGGGTGCACCGCATAGGTCATCAGCATCGCCATCGGTGCGCCGTCCAGGTCGGCGATGTCGATGACCGACAGGGTCTTGTCGGAAGGGCCGTCAGCGTTCACGCCGAGGCGGTAGTTGCTGTTGCGGTACTCGTAGCGGTTGACGTTCACGTCGACGTGGCCGGTGCCGGTGCCGATAAGAGCGGGGCTCAGCTCGGCTCGGGCCGAACAGAATCGACTCGATCATCTGCTCGTAGACACGCTCCGAGTAGACAACGCCCTCCCCGGTGAGCTCGTGGGCGATGCCCCCTGGCGAGACGTAGCCGAGCCGTGGAGCGCTGTGCGTGTGCGTGGCACAGATAACACATGGTCGGCAGGTATGCCCAGATCACGCTCGATCCGCTCGCGGATCGGCACCATGTCACCCACCTCGATCAACTCAAGTGAGAAGATGGTGAGTTAGGCAGGGCCGTCCACCAAGAGCAGTGTGCGCATGAAGATCGGGTCATGCACGGAGCTGAACGAACCCCCGCCGACCGGGTGCAGCTCGCTCAAATCATCCGGTGTGATGTCCACCTCGATGGCCGCGGCCATCAGTCCCGCGCCGATTACCGGCCGTGCGGCATGCTCGACGTGCTGTTGCATCTTGAAGCTCTGCCCTGTTCCGGCCTTATCGGACTGTGTGTGTGCCGGCAGATCCGACTCGAACGCCGCGCGTTTCGCCTGCTGCTGATCGGGATCCGGGATCGGTGCAGCGTCGAACAGCTTTCTCGTAGAGGGCGACGACGAAGACCGGTCATAAACGCCTCTGCTGAACAGGTCCACGATGCTTCCCCGTTCCAGCACTGCAACACGGTCGGCTATGTGCCTCACAACACCCAAGTTGTGGGTGATGAACAGGTAGCTGATGCCGAGCTGGCGCTGCAGTTCGGACAGCAACTCCAGCACCTGGGCCTGGACGAGAGACTCAGGGCGCTCACCGCTTCATCGCAGATCACCAGCGGAGGCCGCGTGATCACAGCTGGCACGATCGCGATTCGCTGCCGCTGCCCACCCGAGAACTCCCGGGGGCGACGCGCCGCCGCATCGATCGGAAGCCGACGCGCTCCAGCTCTTCCGCGACACGGCGACGGCGCTCGATCCGCGAGATACCCGGGCCTGTACAAGCAGGCTCTCCTCGATGATCGATCCGACACTCCGCGCGGGGTTGAGCGAACGGAACGGATCCTGGAACACAGTCTGCACCAGCGCGGCCGACTCATGTCGGTCCGCCAGCCGACGTACCTCGACGGGCCGGCCCTTGATCTCGACCATCCCCTGGGTCGGCTTCAGCAGTCCTTGGATCGCGCGCGCTATTATGTCTGGCCGGACCCGGATTCGCCGACGAGAGAAAGGGACTCGCTGTGTGCGATCTCAAAGCTGACTCCTGTGACGGCCCTAAACGATGGCGCTGTATGCCGCTTGGCCGGATATTCGACCGTCAGATCGGTGACCGACAACACGGGAGTCTTGGCGGATTTGGTGATCAGACATGCGTGAGTCCTTCACGAAACGAAGCCGCCCTGATGCACCTGCTCGCCTGTCCGTCCTCCCCGGCGTTGACCTCGAGCAGGGCTGGATGTACAGCTGGACACTCGTCAATCACCATCGGACAGCGGTGGGCGAAGCGGCATCCGGCCGGCCGCGCTCCCGGAGCTGGAAAAGTACTTGGGATGTATGTCAAGTTCTCGCCAACCGCCCTGAGGTGCGGATCGGATCGGCGTAGCGCGGCCGTATAGGGATGCCCGGGCAGCTGGAAGACGTCGCGCACTTCGCCGCTTTCGACGATCTCCCCCGCATAGAGCGTGAGCACCCGGTCGCACATGTCGGCCACGACCCCCCAGTCATGGGTGACGAGGATGATCGTGAGCGCGCGCTCACGTTGCAGCTCCTTGAGCAGCCCCAGGACCGCCATCTGCACCGTCACATCAAGCGCTGTCGTCGGCTCGTCGGCAATCAGCAGATCGGGCTCGCCGCCAGCGCCAGGGCGATTGCGGCCCGCTGAGCCTGCCCCCCTGGAGACCTCGAACGGATATTTCCTGGCAATGACTTCCGGCTGGGGTATCGGACAGCTGCGAGCAGGCGCTGGGCCTCCTGACGGCTGGGCCTCTGTTCATGAGACGGTGCGTGCGCACCGCCTCCATCAGCTGGCTCTCGATCCTGACGAGAGGATCAAGCGCTGACATCGGGTCCTGGCCCACGTACGCGATGCGTTTGCCCCGCACCTGCCCAAGCGGCGTAGGTCGGAGTTCACGAGCTGGATGCCGTCGAAGACGATGCTCCCTGAAGCTATCCGGTTGCCGCCGACCTGCAGTAGAACTTGCGCTATTACCGACTTGCCAGCGCCTGTCTCGCCGACCAGGCCCAGTGCCTGGCCCCTGCGAACATCGAACGCCACGTGGTCGACGAGCACGAGCTCCCGCCCACCAGAGGTGGTCACCGTCAGGTTGCGCACTCGCAGCATCTCCGAACCGGACATTGCGGATTGATCAGAACTCCTGGGCCCGGTTGGAGCCTTTCCGTTCGTAGGCACTGATGCTGGTTCAGGTACGGTCGTTGCAGATCGCACGGTGCGCGAACTTCGCTGTGACGGGATATCTGTCCTGCGTGGGTCTGGTCCGGTAGGCGCATGCGGTGCCGCCGACGGCGGCGTCCACCGCCGGCCTGCGTGTCGGCGACCTCACCGAGAATCCCGAACGAGACGATCGTAAGCGCGATCACCACGACGGGCGGGACGACCAACCACAGGTCGGTCGTGCGAAAGCGGGAGCCGTCCTCCAGGACTGACCCCCAGCTCGGCGCGGGCGGTGCGATGTCGAGGCCCAGGAAGCCGAGGCTGATCTCGATGGCGATCCCCATCGCGGCCATCATCGATGCTTGTACCCGGATGATCTGCAATTCGTGGTGCGACGTGCCGTCGCAAAATACGCACTGTGCGATAGCCCGGCGGCCCTGGCGGCGTCGATGTACAGCTTGTTGCGCACGGTCAGCGAGCGGCACGCACGACTCGGAACATCGGCGCACACATGAACAGACCGGATACGGCCATAACCACGCGGACGTTGTCCGGAAAGACCGCGAAGACCACCAGCCCGATCAGTAGCCCCGGTATCGACTGGGCGACATCGGAAATCGTCGACAGGCACCGATCCCAGGCGCTGCCGAGGTACCAGCCGCGACGGAGGTAGCACCGATCAGAAGCGTGATTGCGACGAAGTATTGCGGCCCCCTCGAGGGTCGGCCTCGCGCCGTACATGAGCCTCACGAGCACGCTGAGTCCGAGCGAATCTGTTCCAAGAAATGTGTGCCGCACTGGGTCCCGCAACATCGCGAGCACGCTTGCGCGTTGCTGCCCTGCGGAGCCAGCACCGACGCAAAGACAGCTACGAACAACACGACACCGAGCCAGCCCCACGCCAGAATCACCAGGACAGACTTCTTGGGTTCCCGCGCAGCCCGCGACTCAGCACCGAGCTTCTGGTTCAGCTGCAACGCTAATCCAACCTTCACCCTCGGATCGAGCATGGCGTAGCAGATGTCAAGGCCGAGGTTGACAACCACCACAAAGGCCGTAAAGAACAGTGCAGTTGCCTGCACCATCGGCAGGTCCTGCTGCGTTGCCGACGAGACGGCCAGGCTGCCGATTCCCGGTATGCCAAAGACGGTCTCGATCAGGACCGCCGTCGCTATCGTTCCGGCGAGCTGCACGCCGATCAGCGCCAGCGACGGCAGGATGGCGTTGCGCAGAACGTGGCGATAGAGGATCGAACGACGTGTGAATCCGTTGGCTGTCAGAGTGACCACGAACTCACTGCGTAGTACCTCCGCCGTCGACTGCCGGACCTGCTTTGCCAGGAACCCGACTCCGCTCACAGACATCGCGATGACGGGCAGTGCGAGCGCATCCAGCGAATTGCCAACGCCGCTGGAGAGTGGGTTGTAACCAACGACCGGGAAGGCACGCAGCTTCACGGCGAAGACGTAGATCAGCAGCAGCCCGACGATGAACCCGGGGACCGCAAACCCGACCAGGCCACCGGCGTCCACGATTCGAGCGACCCGATGGCCCGGAACCGCCGAGTACACGCCCAGCGCGATCGCGCTGAAGACACTTACGATCGTCGAGAGAACGATCATAGAAACCGTAGGCTGAAGACGGCCCGCGATCTGGCTGCCAACCGACTGGCCATTGATCAGGGAGGCGCCGAAGTTCCGATGAAGGGACCCTTCAGCCACGACCAATACTGGTCCTGAAGCGGCGCGCTTAGGTGCATCTCGCGGGCCAGCTGCGCGACGGCAGCAGGTGACGCGCTCAGTCCGAGGATGGTCCTGGCCGCGTTGCCCGGGATCAGAGCTACCAGCAGGAACGTCACGACGGAAACGACGAACAGCACCAGTACGCCGGTGGACACCCGTCCGATCAGGAAGTTAAGCATTATCTCTCACAGAAGAGGTTGCGGGCCGGCGGCGCTCACGCTCGCCGGCCCGAGCAACCACTACTTTCGGGTGAAGTACACCGAATCCGGTGTCGGCCCCCAAGACTTGGGAACCACCAGATTCTTACTCGCGTAATACGGGGTTGGCAACACCGCGACGGGGACCGCCCAGGCGTACTCGGACGCCTCGCGGCCGAGCTCCCCCCACGCAGCCGTCGCGGCGGCGCCGCTTTTCAATCCCGCAGCGTTGTATTGCTGCTGGTAGTTGTTCGTCGGTGCTGGGTCGTCGAACACGTTGAAGAAGCCGCCCGGCAGCACCGTCAGCGCAAGGAAGGTCACGTCGTTGGACGGAAGCTGCTCGATGGCGGCTGCGTACTGCTTGGAAGCCTGCGCCGTCCCGAACTGATCCTGCCCCGGGGTCGACACCAGCTTCAGCGTGACCCCAACCTTTGATAGATCCGAAACCAGTATTTGCGCCGTCTGCGACGCGGTGGGATCGGAGCTGTTCACCACTGCCGTGAACGTGAATCCTTGCGGATATCCGGCCGCGGCAAGAAGCTGCTTCGCCTTCGCCACGTTGTAGGAGTAGACGTCTTTCGAGTAGTGCCCGATGAACCCGGGAGCCACGAGCTGCTCGGTCGGCTCGGCGGAGAGCGCCTTCGCGTCCACGCTGCGATCGACCGCGTAGTTGAGTGCTTGGCGAACCTGCAGGTTCGCCAGTGGCGCCGCCACCTTGCCGGTCCGATCCAGCAGGATCATGCCGTAATTGAACGTGTAGGCAGACGGGGTCAGAACGAGACCCGCAGCTTTGGCGGCCTTGTTCTCCGTGACCGCTCCCAGCGTGAATGCGTTGGCGGTGCTGCCGGCGGCCTCGATTGCGGAGTTCGGGTCGCTGATGACCTTGATCACAACCTTGTTCCAGATCTGCTGCCCTTTGTCGAAGTAGTAGGGGTTCTTGACGTACGTGTACACCGAACCGGTGGTTGTGGATTTCGTGTCAAGCATGTACGGACCGGCACCGAAGGTCTCGTAACCAACCTTCTTTGAGCCGATCTCACTCGGGCTGAGCGGCGAGCCGAGGCCGCCTCCTCCCTGCTCGAACTTCGATGCGACGAACGGCACCGGCGCGCTGAAATGGAAGTCGGCGGTTTGGGAGTTCGGTGTCGTGATTTTCTTCAGCGGGAATTCCGCAGGCGCAATCGCTGCGGTCTTGATCGCGTAGTACGTGTACTTCTTGAGGGCCTGCGCCGTCAGCGAGGAGCCGTCTGAGAAGTGCAAACCCTTCCTCAGGACGATCTGAAACTCCTCGTTGTGCTTGCCGATGAACCGGAAGCTCTTGGCCAGGGCTGGAACGTAGTGGTTCTTGGAGTTCAGCTCGATCAGCGAGCTGTAGGCCTCGTCCTCGTTCAGCTGCCCACCCTGCCCGCTGGACAGCGCAGGGTTCAGTGAGGTCGGCGGACTCTGGATGAACATGGTCAGAGTCTGCGAGGCCGCAGCGGAAGCCGACCGATGCGTCGAGGCGACTGTCTGGGTAGCCGTGGCGCTGCCGCCACCGCACGCCGCCACGCCGATGACGGCTGCGCCAAGGGCCAATGGCGCACTGATGAGGCGGGCGACACCACCCGCGCCACGTGATCTCACTTCAGACGTCGAGCTGTCGTCGGCGCCATGGCAGCGGTAGCTGCTGTGCCACTTCATCTGAATTCTCCTTCCCTCAATTACAGAACCACTTCGGTGCTCTTCACAAGACGAGCGCAGCAGTGCTCCACCGCCACCCCTGTCTGAGACGAGCGCTCACTACAACTTGTTCCACGGTGTCAGGGTGCTCCTCACGCTCCCTGCTGCCGCTTACATCTCTGGCGGGCATCCGCCACTCGGCCGTCAGCCGCTCACATAAGTAGTTTTGCGACAAACATATCACGATGGCGCAAGTCGGTGTTTGGATCTTGTTAGCCAAGTGACGGCGGTGACCAGCCGGCCAGGCGGTCGCCTTGCTCCAACCTCTCGAGCAGGTCGCCAACGTGGCTCGTCAGCACCTCGGCCGCACCACGTGCGTACTGCGAGTTCATGGCGCCGTAGGTGATCCGGTCGTAACCCGACTGATCGACCATGTACTTTGCGCCGCCGTTGACGAGCGTGGCGACCATCGTCAGTGGAAACGGAGAGAGTTGCTTTAGGGCAAGCCCTGTGGAACACGAGAGCTCAACCTGCACTCCGACTAGAGCCGCCTTTCCGATCCGGGCGATTACAACTGGCGCCGTCAGCTGTCCGTCGTCAAGAAATTCGTAGAGCACCGACGGGCGCAAGGCCCGAAAGTCTCGCGGCGGGGCCTGGGCCGGCAGCGTCAGAATCACATTGACCATGCCCAGATCCGGGGCGTGATCGTCCGCCTCGATCGACTCGCAGACTCTCACGATCTCGTGGCCCAGCCGCTCGCCCAGCAGCTCGACGATCAAGAATCCATCCTCGTGCAGGTCCTCACGAGACCAGTTGGCATCGCGATCCAGCACGTGCCGGTTCGCCGACAGGAAAGGTCCTTGATCGGCAGCGCAGCCGATGAAGAACAGTGCGACCGGGTTCGCCTCCGCGTACTGAGCTTCGACGTGACTCACGGCTGCCCCCGCGAGGTCGGCCGTGATCAGCTGCCCGCCATCGCGCGTTTTGGATTGATGCATCACCGACGACTGCACGGGATAGTTGACGAGGATCGCGATCGGGACACCGGCGAGATCATCGATGCGCAGGACCGCAACCGCCTCGTCGCGCACGCCGGCATCGTCGACACCATGCCACCACCCATCAGCGGTCAGAACCTCACGGTTCACGTTCACCGCGCTGACCCCGCTGCCGTACCCGACCTGCGCCGGCCGCAGCTCCGCACGAGCCGCCGACGCCGCTGCGCGAACGGCGCTGATCACCGCACCCCGGACCGCCTCGTGCCGACGCTGTTCGCCGTGAGGCACGCTCCCGCGAGGCAGCACGTGGGGCGCGCCAAACGTGTGGGTCACACAGGCCGCGACCTTGTCTGGACTGAGATCCCCCACCTGAGCGACGACGTTGCGCACCGTTTCGACCATGTCTGGCGACAGCGACACCTGATCCAGCACCACCAGGGCGAAGCGCTCGGCGTCGTCCTCAAGCACGACCACCCGCGCGTACAGCGGATCGCGCACGCCGGTAAACCCGTCGAAAGGCAGCGCTTCATCGATCTCAATCACACGGCGTCCTGCGCCGGCTCGGAATCCTTCCTCCACAACGACGGAAGGATATCGTTTCTCGACAAAACTAGCGGGTCCGGGCTGCTTCCGGGGGGGGGCGCGGCGCACGTGTCACAGCAGGCGAACCTGACACGGATCCGCGCACGCTTCCGTGCGGGGTCCCACTTTCTTCCGCTTGGAGGCAAACAGCGGCGTCTCGTGGCGGACATCTGCGCGCCTCAGTGACTGTCCCGCGCCGGAAGGCGCAATAGCGGAGCGCCTGATCGTGATACTCCTCTGATGCAGCTCCAAAACCACGGAGAGCCTCTCGCGGGACGCGAGCAGGGCGGTACCCGTTTTGTTGAGCCGGATCTTCAGTTGACACCTCGCCGCCTTTCACGGCATGCGCACTGGGCGATTATCACGACACGCGTGCTCGCGGCCTTGGAACGACTCGACGCCTTGCGCTTCCCGGAGGGGCCGGGCGCTGCTCGGTCGTGGTCGCCTTCAGCTGTCCCGGACACGACTTGTGCGATGGCGTGGCACCTGAGCGTCACCCTCAGGAGGTTGCCCTTGGTCGTCACCTTGACGATTTGACGCCTTGCGGCCAGCGAGGGGGCGGGTGGGTGGTGGCACCGCCGGCGCGGAGACGACCGTCCGAGGCATCTGAGCACCGCACACGGCGGCCGCGGAGGCGTTGTTGGCGTCACCGCTGTAGCTGGCGTACCACCAGTACGTGCCTGCTGCTGAAGGCGTAAATGTGCCGGCCGGAGCGTAGGCTCCGTCAGCCTGAACGGCCACGCTGCCAACTGTCGCCCCCGCTGATCCGCACGAATCGGGCGCTGATGCCTGCGGCCCGTACACGCTGAACGTCACGGTGCCCGTCTCACCAACTCCGCCCACGAGCTTCGCCGATAGCGGTGCGCTCAGCGGCAAGCCGACCGTCCCGTTTGGCGCTGGCGCGTTCAGCGTGAGAGCGGGGTTGGCTCTGACGACGGTCTCCGCCATCTGGGTCCCGCATGCGGAGACCGCCGCGGGGTCAGAGGGATCACCCGAGTAGCTGGCGTACCACCAGTAGTCCCCGACGGAGCCCGGCGTGAAGCTGCTGCCGGGACTCAGGCTGCCGTTCCCGTGCACGGTCGCGGAGCCGACGGACGTGCCGCCGGTCGAGCAGTCCGTCGGCGCGGCCGCCTGCGGTCCAAAGACTCTGAATGTCACGGTTCCGCCCGCCCCGCCCGCCGCGCCTGACAGCACCGCCGCCAGCGCCGATTGCGCGATCGACGTACCCAACCCGACGGCCGACGGGGCGCTCATGGTCAGTGCCGGCGTCTGCACAACGGTCTCAGCCATCGAAGGGCCGCACGCCGATGCAGTCCATGCGTTGCCGAGGTCACCCCCGTAGCTCGCATACCACCAGTAGTCGCCGGGCGCGGAGGGCGTGAAACCCTGTGCCGGCCCATAGCTCCCGTTACCTGAGACGGTCACGGCGCCGATCTGCGCACCTCCCCATGCGCACGAGAGCGGTGGCGAGTCCTGGGGTCCAAAGACGCTGAACGTCAGCTGGCCCGATGCGTTCGACCCCCCGGAGAGACCCGCTGCGAAGTCACTCGCAGGCAACGCGAACCCTGCTTCGGACAGCGCCGGCGGCGAGGCAAGCCCCACAGTCGGGCTCACGGCCGGGGTGAACGTGCCGCTGGTCGCGCCGGCGAGCTGGTTGCCCGCCTGATCGGAGTAATCGGCGATGGCGGAGCAGCCGCCGCCCGGTGCACACGAGACAGCCTCGATGTTCGCATCAGGCGCTGCGTCGACATACGGCAGAGCTGGTTCGATACCAGCAGACCAGGTTCCGTCGCTCGATTGCGTCAGGAGCAGAGCATGCGAGGAGAACGAGTCATCTGCGTAGTTCCCGGTCGCCGCGCACTGGGACGTCGCGAAGCACGACACGGACGCCAGCGTTACGAATGAGCCCGAACCGGCGTCCGCCGGAATCGAGGGCTCGACTCCGGTCCCCCAGCTGCCTGCGGTCGCGGTCAGCATCAGACCCTCCTGCCCGGCGCCGCTGTCGTATTCGCCTACGGCGTCACAGTTCCCGACCGATGAGCACGACACCGACGACAGTGACGCATCCGGATTGGTTGCGGCATCCGCGGGCAGCTGGACCCTGACCCCCTGCAACCAGACCGATCCGGTCTCTGTGAGCAGCAGCCCCTGTTGATGATGACTCGAATCTGCATACGTGCCCACCGCCGCGCACTCACCGGATGCCCCGCAGGACACCGAGCTCAGCGAAGCGACGGGGCTCCCGGCAGCGCCGGACGGAAGGCTCGCCACGCTCGGCGTGAACACCCATGAGCCCGAGCTGTCGCTGCCCGTCAGCACAAGTCCCTCCTGCTCGTTGGCGCTGTTGACATAGCTCCCGACGGCCACGCACCGACCGACTGCCCCACACGAATCAGAGTTGAGCGCAACGTTCGGGTGGCTCGCGGCATCGCCAGGGAGCGCGGCCTGCGCCCCGGTGTAGGACTTGATGCCGTTGGTCACGGTGTAGGACCAGGTCCCGTTGATCTCGGTCTCGAGCAGCCCTTGGGGCCTTCCCCAGCTGTCGCTGTAGGTTCCGACCACGAGGCAGTTGGTGGCCGTCGCACACGACACGGACGTGAGATCGATCTGCGGATTCCCTGACACCGAGACTCCGATTGGATGAACCACCTCCCTCCCGGTCCCCCAGATTCCGCTTGCCTCGGTCAGCAGCAACCCCTGCGTGAGGCCGTTGATGTCGAGGAAGCTCCCGACCGCGGTGCAGTTCCCCGCCGACACGCAGGCGACCGAGGTCAGCGAGACGTCCGGGTTCACCGCATCGATGTTGGGGGGCAGTTTCGCAGCACTCGAGGTGGTCCAATGTCCGCCGGACTCGGTTGCCAGAACCCCCTGCGTGTGGCCCGATGAGTCCGTGTAGCTACCAACGGCGCTGCAGTTGCCGGCCGACGGGCAGGACATGGACGTGACCACAACACCGGGCTGAGCGCCGGCGCTCACCGGCGGCGGAACCACGGCGCCAGGCGCCCAGCTGAGCACGTCGGCATCGGCTGCCGCCGCCTGCGCCGCCAACGCGACGGCGACGACCGAGACCAGGCAGAGCACCCGCACACGGCGGGCAAGCCTGCGCTCGCATCGCGATGCCATTACCTGGCGGGCTCTACTTCGCGGCGGTGTGCGGAATGGGCGCATAAGCCGGCAGGCCCACGTTGATGTTCTCGACGACGGCGTTCGAGGTCGCCTTCTTGCCGGCCTTGTCGATGGCGACCGCGGTGAATCGCCAATGGCCCTTTGTCAGCGTGCCGAGGTGAACCTTCCAAGCCGTCAGGCCGACGAACTTCGCCTTCAGGCTGATCTTCTTCGCCTTGGCGTTCGGCTGCTTCGAGCGGTAGGCCGTCACCATCACCTTGGTCACCTTGTCAGGTGCTGAGGCAAAGCCGTACGCATAGCGCCAGGCACCGGCGGTGCGGCGATATGCGTTGCACTTGGCCCGCGACTGCTTGGTCGAGCACGCCGGCATCGCGAAGCTCGCGTGCGGCTTGGCCTTCTTGGCGGCGCTCTTGCTGGTGCCGGTGCTGCTGCCGCCGCCCTTACCACTGCTCCCGCCTGTGCCGCTGCTTCCGCCCGAGCCGCCACCGCCGCCGGAGTTGGCGGAGCTCGCGACGGTCGGGGGCGGCGCTGAGAACGAGGAGGTCGCCAGCCCGACCCCGCCCGACCAGATCTCAAAGCCGGCGTCGAGGTCCTGCTGGTACCAGCTGGGCTTGATCGCACCGTCTGCGATCGCGGCCTGGACGAACGTCGCGATGTCCAGGTTCGACACGCTCGTGGTTCGATTGGTGCTCGTGCGCTGGAACGCGATTCGCGTCCAGGTCCTGGCACCTTCCGTCTTGATGACCGACCAGACGTGGTATGTCTGCCCTCCGGCGGTGAAGTCCGGTAGCTGTGTACCGCCCAGCGCCGCCTCGTCGCTCGTGTAGTTCAGGAAGACCTCGAGCTCGCCGCCTGTTGGGAGATATTGCTGGCTCGGAGTGGTGTTGAAGAAGGCGTCATAGATCGCATCGAACTGGCCATTGATCGACGCGAAGTTATTGCTGAACGACCAGCTGGTCGGCTCTGACACGAGTGAGGACGCCAGGATCGGATACTGAGGCTCAAGGCAGGCCCCGTTCCTGCACCCGGTGTAGATCGCCTTGAAGCCGTTGTAGGGATCGGAGTTGTCGGCGCCCGGCGCCGAGGGGTCGTAGCTGGTGCTGTCGACGTGGAAGGCCTCGCCCGTCGAGGACACCGTCAGGCATGAGGAGCCACCTGCGGAGACGGAATTCTCAACGTCATAAAAGGGATTGCTCGTCGGCACATACAGGGGTCCCGATCCGCTGCAGAACTTCCCTCCAACCGCGCTCGCGGTTGGTACGCCGACCGTCGCGACGGCAAGCATCGCGACGACGAACGAGACGGTGATTGAAATGCGCTTCAAGATTTAACCTCGAATTGGTTTGCAGTGGATATCCCTGAGTTCGAATCCTCGACCGGATTCGGCACCTGGCTGACGCGGGGCCTCGGGGCGAGGTCCTCGATGCGCGGGATCTGCCTCCTATCGAGGCATGTGATCGTTCCGGGCGCACGCAGCACGCGTCTGACCAGCCACGGATGCCGTGCCGCGAAACCATCAAAATCAGCTCCATGAAGCGTGACGACCGTGGGGCGCCTGAGGCACCGGGCCAGAACCCCCAGGCCGCCCTCCCGTATCACCGAGCCGCCCTCCGCCATGTGCAGGTGAACGACTGCCGATCGTGGCAATCGAGCGATCGCAAATGCCGCTCCGATCGTCCAGTAGAACGTGCGCAGGCGAGACTTCTCAGACCAGGTCGAGTGAACGTAGGTCAGATCGGCGCCCACATGCTGGCCTGAGAGCGTTTGGATGACGCTCGCCATCCCGCCGACCTCTCCGAGATACGGGCCAAAGTGGTGGGCGACAATTGCGTCTGTCCGCGAACGTCCCCGCAGACGCTCCCGGACAGCGCCGGGCGCGGCCCTGGCCAGGAACGGCAGATCCTCGAGGATGTAACGGCGGAACAACCGCTGCGGCTCTTGAAGCAGCCGGTGTAGCCATTCGAGCCCCGACCGCTGCATCCAGCGCGGCGCGCGCTGGACATCGCCTGTCAGAAAGCTGAAGCTCACCCCCACACCGAGGCTCCAGCTTGTTGGAAGCGCCACGGAGATCTGACGCGAAAGCTTCGCGGCCTTCAGGAACGGCAGACCGACGTATACGAAGTCCGGCCGTGCCTCGGCCAGCCGCTCGATGATCGCAGCGGTCTCCTCAGGGTCGTTCTCATATCCGTATGGCGGGCAGTAGGAGCCGACGACTTTCAGGCTCGGGTGCATTTTCTTCAAGCGCTCGGCGGCTCCGTCAGCGGTCCCGGGAGCGCCACCCACTAGGAAGATGCTGAGCTCTGCGCCCGCCAGCGCTGCGGACAATGTCACCGTCAGGTCGGAACCCGCGACACGTTCGGGCAGTGGCGTCCCCTGCAGTCGACTCAGCCAAAGCAGTGGTACGCCATCTGCAACCCGGATGTCTGCGCTCGATACCAGCGCGGCCGCCTCCGGCGACTTCGCAACCAGGCGCATGACGTCCAGGTTCGGAGTCAGCAGCACACCGCCCCGCCCGCGCCTGCTCGAGCTGATCAGGTATGACGTGAGCTCCGAGGAAGTTACCTCGTTGAGGTCGACGCCGCGGAGCGAGATCGTCTGCGGCGCACGAGGCTCGGACGTTACTTTCACTGCCGTCATTGAAATTGACTCCAGCAGATCGGCTGGAAGCAGACCCGTCCGTTGGACGAATGGATGAACTTGCGGATTTGCAGCAAGAAATCTGGCGTCGGTTTATGTGTCACTTACTTCTCGCTCAAGTTTCCGGTCAGTGGCCGCGTCGATTGAGAACGCGCGTCGCGGTGCCCACGAGAATGTCCACGTCTGCCCAGATGCTCCAGTTCGAGGCGTATATGTAGTCGAGCTTCGCGAGCTCTGCCAACGGAGCGTCGATTGGACCGCGAAGCTGCCATGGCCCTGTTATTCCCGGCACCAGGCGCGAACGGTGGCGGTCATACCCCTGCAGGAGCTGATCCTCGGCCTCGATCAGCGGACGCGGTCCGACGAGGCTCATCTCGCCCTTCAGAACGTTGACGAGCTGCGGAAGCTCGTCGAGGTGTGAGCGCCGGAGAAACCTGCCAGTTCTGGTGACCCGTGGATCGTCTGCGATCTTGAACAGGCCGTTGGTTTCGTTGTCAGTGCCCAGGTCGTCCTTCATCTGCTCGGCGCCGTCCACCATGGATCGGAACTTGTAGATGGTGAACGGGACACCGTCCCGGCCTATCCGCTTCTGCCGAAAGAGCACCGGACCGTCCGTGTCGAGCCTGACGGCCAATGCAATCAGCACAAATAGCGGCGCGGCGCACACGATGGCGAGTGATGCGCCGGCGATATCGAACGCGCGCTTCAGCGCGGCTGAGGACCGCGACAACCCAAACCGCGGAACCCCCAGGAGCAACGTACTGTCAAGCTGGTCCATCGTTCCAGCGGATCCGACGGCGGCCATGTCCGTGAGCATCAGGCTGACGCGGACTCCAAGCCATTTTGAGCTCTGTACCAGCTTGATGCTGCCCCGCTCACCCCATCCCGAGTGCGGCACGACGACGAGCCGCTCGACCTTCAGCTGCTCGACGAGCTCGTGGACGCCGGCGACAGAACAGTCGACATCAGTGTCTGAGACCGCACCGAGCAGCTCGAGGCCGGGGGTTTCGCGCAGAACCTTGGCAAGCGGTGCCCATGATTCGACAGAGCCAACGATCACGCAGCGCTCATCTGAGGTGAGTCGTCGTGCGATCACGCGCGCCAGAGCCCGAGCCGGGAGTGTCAGCAGGAACATCGCCGGCAACCAGATAGCCGAACACCCGAAGCCCGTGATCGTGAGACGGTGCCGTCGTCGACCACCAGCTCAGGTAGGCCGCTATCGCAGTGATGACGCTGGCGCGAAGAACGTTGCGCCACTCACCGACTGTCGACTTTCGCAGGACCATGTCATCGCGGTCGTACAGACCCTGGACTTTCGAGATCAGGACGGCAACAACCGGCACAAACATGAATACCCAGGTGAAGGCAACACCCCAGGCGACTGACGCCAGGAGAGTCACGAACAGCGCCGTTGCACCGTCAGCGAAGGCCAAGCGCACGCCGAACGTGCCCTCGCGCCGCATCGACGCTCGGACCGGTGCGAGCAACTCGACGTGGTCATCGTCGCTGATCGGCTTGGTGGCGAGGAAGCGCCGGTAGCGCACATGTTCCGGAGTGGTCGGATGAGCGCGTTCGTCCAGCAGGCGCAGATGGGTTGCTTCGAAGTCGACTGCATTCGCGTCCGGCACGCCCATTCGGTCCCCAGTGTCAGCTCGGTTGAAGGTCGGACCCGTCACCCCTCCGTGCCGGGTCAGCAGCGATGCCCTCTCGGCTTCCAACCGTGCTGGGCTGGTCGGGCCACGCGGAACTGTGCTTCGATTGATCCGGAGCAGGCGACTTAACTGGACAAATGTTCGATACCCAGTCAGTCCGCTTTGGACGCTCACCTGGACGCAGCAGAAAGCGCGGTTTGGGTCATTGCAGGCGATATTTACGCCGTGCGAGCTTGCCCGAACCGACCCGGCGCGTGAGTCGTGACGTGGCTCAGTGCCACCTTCCGAGCTTGTGCGTCTTTAAGCACAACTCGACCCTTGTCCCACACCGCTTGACCGAACATCCGTCCAGAGGTGAGGTGTTCCGGAGCGGTGGGTCCCAATCGAGCCCGATGCGGTTTGAGTGACAACGATCTCGGCGGTCATCCGCGCGTTCAACGAGGAGGCACACCTGGGGCGCCTACTGCACGGACTGGCCGCTCAGTCGCGGCCACCTGACGAGTTGATTCTCGTCGACTCGGGCTCCACCGACCACACCGTCGACGTCGCCGAGGCGGCCGGATGCAGGATCGTCACGATCGCCAAGAACGAGTTCACGTTCGGGCGCGCACTCAACCGTGGTTGCGAGGCCGCCTCCTGCGATGCGCTCCTGATCGTCTCGGCGCACGTTTACCCGCTCTACGACGACTACATAGAGCAGCTTGGTCCGGCCCCTGGAGCATGCGGATATCGCGCTCGCCTACGGGCGCCAGGTCGGCGATCACCGCACCAAGTACGCGGAATCACGCGTCATGAGCAAGTGGTTTCCCAAGAGCAGCGTGCTCAGGCAGCGCCATCCGTTCAGCAGCAACGCCAACGCATTGGTGCGCAGGGCGGTGTGGGAGAGGCTTCGGTACCGGGAGGAGCTGACCGGCCTTGAGGACCTCGACTTCGCGAAGCGAGCGATCGAGTCAGGGGACTGCATCGCGTACGTCGCTGAGGCTCCGGTCGTTCACGTGCACGAGGAATCGTGGGAGGTGATCCAGAATCGCTATCGCCGCGAGGCGATCGCCTACAAGAACATCTATCCCGATGCCGAGATGACCCGAGCGACGCGCCACGGGCCTGGCCCTGGGCAACGTCGCCAGCGACTGGTGGCACGCGATCCGCGAGCAGAAGCTCACGAGCGAGCTACGCGGACATCGTGCGTTTCCGGCTCGCACAGTTCCGCGGTGCCTACCTGGGACTGTCGTCTGACCACGCGCCCGAGGCGGAGCTGCTGCGCAGGTTCTATTACCCGCCGGAGTGGGTCGGCACGGCCCGCTGAGCATCCGAACGGGAACGCAGATTGAGTATTCGGCATGGGACACGAGAAAGCGAGCAGTTTTGAGCGACATGCCACGAGTTACTGCGATCGTTCCGATGCGCCACTCAAGCGAGCGTGTCAAGGGCAAGAACTATCGCGACCTCGGCGGGAAGCCGCTGTTTCGGCATGTCGTCGACGCCTGCTCGAAGCGACCACGGTCGACGTCGTCGTGATCGACACTGACAGCCCGATGATTCGCGACCACGTCGAAGAGCACCTGCCCGAGGTGGTCGTGCTCGAGCGGCCCGAGCATCTGAGGGCCGGCGAGATTCCGATGAACACGGTGCTCGCCAACAGCATCGCCCAACTCGACGGCGACGTTTTCCTGCAGACACATTCAACCAATCCGTTTCTCACCGCCGAGACGATCGACGCAGCGGTGTCAACGTTTCACGCTCAGGGGGTCGATTCGCTGTTCACCGCGACTCCAGAGCACGCGCGGTACTGGTGGGACGCTGACCGGCCCGGTGAATCACGATCCGGCGCTGCTTCTGCGCACCCAGGATCTGCCGCCGCTGTACCTCGAAAACTCCTGCATCTACGTGTTCAAGCGAGAGGCTTTCCTCGACGGAGGGGAATCGGCTGACCAAGCGTCGGGCCCTGTTCCCGATGTCATCGCTCGAGGCACTCGACATCGACACCGAGGAAGACTGGGACCTTGCGGCCGCGCTGTACGCAGGCAGGCCAAAGAGCTGATGCCGGCAGAGGATCGCCATCACCTGCCTGCAGATGCAGACAGACCTTGATCGCCACCGTGACCGGCTGGAGTCTGCCGGGTTACGAACTGGTCGTGCCAACGCTCGTCGGCCAGCGCTTCGAGACCGACGAGCTGGTAACGGTTGCTGCTGGCTGTGTCGGATTGATCGCCGGGGACGACGACCTCGGCCGACAGAGCCTGGAGCGCTTGCCCGACCTCAAGGTTCTGATTCGCTGGGGAATCGGTACCGACACCGTGGACTTCGATGCCGCGGCGGAGTGCGGAATCGTTGTTCGAAACACCCCGGGCGTATTCGGCGAGGAGGTCGCGGACAGCGCCTTCGGCTACATGCTCAGCCTCGCTCGCTGTCATCACATGATCGACGCGGCTGTCCGCCGCGGCGAGTGGGTGAAGGTGGAGGGAGTCTCGCTGCACAATCAGGTGCTGGGGGTCGTCGGCGCCGGCTCGATCGGGAGCGCTGTCATGCGTCGAGGGACCGGATTCGGCATGAGGGTGCTCGTGTACGACCCGTTCCTGACGCAGGCGCTGCCCGCGGGCGTCGAGCAGGTGGAGCTTCCGCGGCTGCTCGCAGAGTCACGGTTCATCGTGCTGACCGCGCCTTCCACCCCAGCCACGCGCGGGATGATCAACGCCGCAACGCTTGCTCAGATGAGGCCTGACGCATACCTTGTCAACGTAGCGCGCGGCGACCTGGTGGTCGAGAGCGACCTGGTCACAGCGCTGCAGCGCGGCATGCTGGCCGGGGCGGGGCTGGATGTCTTCGAGGTGGAGCCACTGCCCGAGGACAGCGCAACTGAGGGAGCTGAACGTCGTGCTCGGCTCGCACAACGGATCAAACACACGCCAGGGAGTCGAGCGCGCGTCGCAGCGAGCGGTTGACATCCTGCTCGAGGAACTGGCACAGGTGACCCAGTGACCACGGGACTCGAAGGTCGTCGTGGTGACCGGGTCCGCGGGCGGGATCGGTCAGGCGATCACCGACGAAGCTCGAGCAACGAGGGCATCGCGTGATCGGCCTGGATCGATCCGGGTGCCGCCCGAATTCGACGATCGCCAAGTCGACATGGCGGACACGGATGCGCTGCTGGCAGTGGCGCAGGAGCTGGCCGGCGAACGCGCGATCGGGGCGCTGGTGCACAACGCCGCGGTGCAGCCGTTGGGTGCTGTCGGCGAAACGTCCGTCGAAGACTGGATCGAGGCACTGCGCGTGAACGTCATCGCCGCCGACTTGCTCGCGGGCGCTTTCCGCCAGAGCATGGCGGCGCAGAGTGGGGCCGTTGTGGTCGTGAGCAGCGTCCATGCACGCGCGACGACCGGCGGCATCACCGCCTATGCCACGACCAAGGCGGCACTGGAAGGCTGGGTGCGATCCGCCGCGCTCGACCTGGGGCCCGATGTTCGGGTCAATGCGATCGCACCGGGCGCGGTCGAAACGGCGAAGCTGCGGGAGGGCTTTGACCGATGGGGGCCCGAGATCGCCGATGGCCGCCGCGCGGTCCTGCGTGAACGCACAGCACTGGGACGGATCGCGGATCCGTCGGAGATCGCAGAGGTTGTCGGGTTTCTGCTCGGTGCCCAAGTCGGCGTTCATGACCGGATCTGTCCTGACAATCGACGGCGGCGCCAGCGCGCGCCTCGGTAGCGAATGATGCGAGAGTGGCGAACGCTGCCGGTCGGCCGGGCGACTGTTCGAATCCGCCCGCTGGCTGGAGGCCGAGCAGTGCTTCCAGTGGGTCGACATCCTGACCGCGCGGATCTTCCGCTGGAGCCCGGTCACAGATGCCGTCGAGTCGCTCGACCTGGGCTTTGATTTTCTCACCCTTGCGACTCCTTCACAGCAAGCGGGGGTGCAGATCATCGCGAGCGGGACACTTGTACACGTACCGACTGGGGCGAGGATCCAAAGCCGTTGGCCGTGCTGCGCGGTCGGCCCGGAGGCCGGCTGAACGACGGGATCGTCGACAGCACCGGTCACGTCTGGATCGGCTCCATGGGTCTCGCTTCCGAACCGATCGAAGCCGCTCGGAAAGCTCTGGCGCATCGGCCCAGGCGGTGTCCGTCGTCGAGATGGCTGCGTGGCCTTGGCATCTCCAACGGGATCACCTGGGCAAACGCAACGACCGGGTTCCATGTCGACTCCCTGGCCGGCGCCCTCTACTCCGTCTCGCACGACGGGACGACATTGGGTCGAGAATTGGCGCTCCAGTTTCGCAGACACGGTCGAACCCGACGGCATCCTGCTGGCGGACGACATCCTCTGGATCGCCCTCTGGGAAGGAGGAGCGCTGGGCCGTTTCGACACCCTCGACGGGCCATTACTCCGAAGTGACCGTGCCGGCCAGTCGCCCTTCGTCGCTGGCGATGTCATCCCAGCACGTGCTCGTCACGACCGCGGGCCGGGGCACCGGAAGCGACCTGGACCTGTCCGGATGGGTGATCGTCTCGCCGATCGGCGCGCTGACAGTCGACGGCCACGCCGCGCCCGAGCACGGGATGGTGATGAGCTAGTGGGATCCCGATCATCGCTGCAGACGCCCAGCGCCAAGCGACTGGCCCGCGCTCCCTTCCACAGCTACGACTCGGCTCTTAGAGCCAGGAACCATCGTCGGCCACGCGTGCTCATCTATGCCGACTCGAGGGGTCGCAACATCACAGGACCGCGCAAGACCCACTATCTGGGTTCATACATCCACTCGCTCCAACGCTCGTTTCAACGTCACCTACTCGCTCACGCCGCACAGTCACACCACCATGGTGGACTTCCTCGAACTTCGCCGACGATGTCGATCTCAGCTCGTTTGACCGCGTCATCCTTCACTGCGGGATCGTCGACTTCTCCCCGCGCCCGCTGAGCAACATCGAGAAGGTGAGAGCGGCCAAGGAGGGACTGCCTCGCTTCAAGGCGCTCTTCTCGGCGAATGCCGGCCACTACGCCGATCCATGGGACACCCTCTACATGGGCGAGCCGACGATCAGTCTGTACTCCCCGGAGTACCTGTCCGAGCAGATCATTCCGGCGCTGGTGGCGATCCCGAATCTGACCTGGATCAGCAGCAACCACTTCGTGGCCGGCTGGGAGGGCAACTACACGCCGGGGCGGCCGGCCAACATCGAGGAGGTCGTCCAGGGCCTCGACGCCCGGATGCGCAGCAGCGATTCCGGACTTCGTCGATCTCTCGGGCTGGACGCCCGACCAGGTCAGGGAACGCACCGTCGACAACATCCATCTGAGTCGCCACGGATTCCGCGAGCTGGCCGGCATGCTGCACTCGCGTCTGGTCTGACGGCGCGATGACGGCCTCCACGATGAAGCGGTCTCTCAGAAGTGCCGTCATCTTCGGTGTGGGCAACGGCCTCACGCCGGGGATCGGCTTCCTGCTGCTCCCGATCTATACGCGCGCTCTGACGCCTTCTCAATACGGCCCGCTCTCAGTACTGCTCGCCATCAGCTCCGCGGCGAGCATGCTTTTCAGCTTCGGGCTCGACCTTGGTCTCTTCCGGTCGTTCTTCGATCTGGACAGACGACCCGGCCAAGCAGCGGCGGTTCGTGGGCTCCGCTTGGCGATTCCTGATCCTCGCACCGCTTGCCGGCGCGATCATCCTGACCGCCGTCGGGGCACCGTTCGTCGGGTCGTTCCAGCAGCGTCACTGTCGCAGACCTCTTCCTTGCGCTCGTGGCGGGTGCGCTGTTGGCAGGCGCGACGGTCGTACCACTGGTGGTGCTTCGCGTCAATGAGCGACTGGCCGGCTATCTCGTGCTGTCCGCGGCCAACGCCGTGGCGACCACGATCTTCGATCCTCGTGGCGGTTGTCGTCTTGCACCTGGGCATCACCGGCTGGCTCGGCGCATCGGCGGCTTCGAACCTCGCGCTTCTCCTCGCCGCGGCGGTGGTGATGCCGTGGGAGCACGAGCTGAGGTTCGATTGGGGGCTGCTGCGAGGCCCGCTGAGATTCGGGCTGACGCTGGTGCCCCACGCGTTTTCACTCTGGGCGATCATGCTCGTCGACCGGATCGTGCTGGCAGGCCTTGTCACCGCACACCAACTCGGTCTCTACAGCCTGGCAGCCAACCTCGGCGTCCCGATCGCGTTCGCGACCGGGGCACTCAACCAGGCGCTGCTTCCGCGCTACGCGAAGGCTGGGCTCGACCAGGAGGACCGTGGCCGGCTTCGTGCAGTGATCACACACCAGATTGCGCTCACCACGGGCATCGCACTGGCGGCAGCGCTGCTGGGGGGAACCATGGTCACGATCCTGGCCGCTCCGAGCTACCAGGCCGCCGCGCCGCTCGTCCCCTGGATCGCACTCGCGCAGGGACTCACCGGGCTGTATCTGGTCCCGATGAACGGTGCAACGATGGGCGCGCGCAAGACCGGGTTCGTGTGGGTTGTCAGCGGCCTTGCGGCGGCAACCAACGTGGCGCTTCTGCTGCTGGTCGTGCCAAGCCACGGAATCCTGTCCGCAGCCATCGCATACGCCGCGACGGGCCTCGTCCTGGTCGTCGGGATCTCCTTCTACGCCCGTGATCCGCGCAACCCGAACTCATATGACTGGCGAGTGCTCCTACCCGTGCTGGCGGCGGCGGCTATCTCATACGCCGCAGCCGCGATCACGGCGCCCGGAACATCGGTCACCGCCGGCATCCAAAGGCTCGCGTGGCTTGCGCTGTTCGCCGCAGTGACGCTCGCGCTCACCCGTTCCGCCAGGCGTGGCACGGGCATCAGCCTGCGCCCCGTCGTTACGCGCGACGCCCCAAGCGGATAGTTTGCGGCCGCAGGCCCTGCAGCATCTCAAGAAGCTGACGCGCGCGCGCCGCGACTGTCGATCCGAGCACCGCCGAGTCGCTCACACTGAAGGGCGCCCGGATGGGAGCGCCAAGCGCATCGCAGACCATTCCGTATCCGAGGTTCGCCCCGCCTGCCAGCGCGGGCGCGGAGCGACAGTGGGTCGACAGCGCGGGTCCGCTTGGCGCGAGCGTCCACACCGTGCCGTCTCCGTCCCAGCGATCCAACGCGTCGAGCTGATGCAGGTACCTGCGGCAGCTGCTCGCCGCGCTGCCGCGCAACTGGGGATGACGGAGCCGCACAGCGCTGTCGAGCGTGACCGACATCACGTCGCGCCGCCTCGACGCACGCGGGCGTGTACGCACAACAAGCACATGGGTGGCGGCGTCGGCGATCGCGCGAGCAACGGGCAACGGCTCGAACACGCACCCGTCGATGAACCGCTCGCCGCGCAACCGAACCGGTCCGCCGGAGCAGAGCGGCACGCACGCAGATGCGCGCAGACGTTCCCGGAGCGTCCCATAGCCGGCGTCCAGATCGACAGCCTCGCGGGCGTCGAGCGAGGAAGCGATCACGTGCAACCTGACGGGGTTTGACGCCACGGCCGCCTCGTCCAACGGGACCAGACGCGTAAGCGCCTCGTCGATCAGATAGTCGAGGTTCATCAGCGGGCCTCCACACAGCGCTCGGGCCGGGCTAAGGAACCGTGCCGGCAACAACGTCTCCCAGTAGATCGGGGTCGCGACGTGCGAGCAGCCGGCCGCCAGATAGGCGGCACTGATTGCACCGGCGGACACGCCGTAGATGTCGTCGAAGCAATCGGAGACACCGAGGTCGTGCAGTGCACACGCAGCTCCGGCACCGACGACACCACGCATGCCTCCGCCCTCGATCACCAGCGCGATCTGCGCGCCGTCACGACGCCCTTCAGACGACGTGCCCCGCCGGGCAAGCAACAGTTCCAGGAATTCGCTCATGGCTCGACGTCATCCGATCTGTGTGCCTGTTACCAGAATCTCCTCTGATCCAGTAAACACACGAAGAGCCTCCCGAAGGGGGTCGGCCGGCCGATGAAATCCTCCCCTAACAGATAGGCCTCAGCACCTTCTCGGATACGCAACGAGCTCTCAATGTGGCCACCGGCGGCCAGCGCCGATTCCGAATCGATTCCGGTCGGGCAGACTGGACAAAAGGTCTAGTGAGCTGGACGAAAGCCAGGATCTCTATACGCTCGAGTGCGGAATGGATTCCGCTACCTCATCGCGCATCGCCGCGCGACCGGCTCGGTATGTGATCAGCACGGGATGGCCCGCGGCATGAGCGCACTTTCACCCGCGGCTCTTCCCCCACTGGTGACCGTTGGGAATGTGACGATTTCCCGACTGGGCTTTGGCTGTGCCAGCCTGATGCGGAGATCTAAGCGCGAGAGGATGACGCTGCTCGACACGGCGTTTGACTGCGGGATCCGCCACTTCGATGTCGCTGCGATGTACGGCCTGGGGCAGACTGAATACGAGCTCGGCAGGTTCGCCTTCGGGCGTCGAGATCAACTCACCATTGCGACGAAGTTCGGGCTTGGGGTTCCTCGCTGGATCGCTCCACTGGCGCGATACCAGGATCCGGCTCGCGCGGCACTGGAGCGCCTCCCCAACGCGAGGCGATCGGTGAAAAGTCGATCGGACCGGCCAGCGCCTGCCCGCACGTATTCAGCGGCAGACGCACAGAAGAGCCTCGATGTCAGTCTGCGCAAGCTCGACACTGACTACGTCGACATCTTCTTCATACACGATCCGCGGCCCGGCGACGACATCCGGGTCGATGAGTTAGTGGATTTCCTCACAAGTGCACAGACAGCCGGCAAGATTCGCGCCTGGGGCGTGTCACAGGACGCTCACCCCGAGTTGACCGTGCACCGCCGGCTTGGAGCGTCAGCGATTCTGCAGGTGCGTGCTGACATCTTCAGCGACGACCGGCCACGCGAGCCGTGCATCACGTTCGGTGTGATCGGCCGCGCGTATTCACGTGTGCTCGACGCGCTCCGAACGGATTTCACGGCACGGACCCGATGGTCACGCGAACTCGAGCTCGACCTCACCCAGCCTGAGTCGATTGCCGATCTGCTGTTGGATGATGCGCTCGCCTTCAACAGCACGGGGGCCGTGCTCTACAGCACCCTGAGCGCCGAGCGACTGCGCAGAGCCGCCATGCGGAGCAGCGTCGACCTCGACCTGGCACAGCTCAGCCGGTTCCGTGAGCTGATTCGCCACGAGCTCGGCTAGGGCAGCAAGCGATCGTGCATCGAACCGCATCAGGAATTCCTGCCGGAGCTCTCCTCCACGCGGAGGTCGTCGTGGTTGGAGGAGGGCCAATGGGCATCGTCACGGCACTGGAGCTCGCCGACCGCGGGCGCCGAGTCCTCCTGATCGAGAGTGGGCAGCTCACTCCGAACGACGCTGCGCAGGAGCTGAGCAATCCCGGTGGTGAGGGCGATGACAGGTGGCATGTCGCTAAACCGCTCGCGGTCCGGCGCCAACTCGGAGGCGCGTCGACCATGTGGGGAGGACGTTCGGTCCCGTTTGACCCGATCGATTACGAGCCACGCCTGGCCCAGCCGGAGGATCTGTGGCCGATCCGCGCAGCCGACATCGCACCGTACCTCGAGCGGGCCTGCGAGTGGTGTCAGTGCGGCCGACCGATCTTCAATGCCGCGCAGCTACCTGAGCTGGCGTCCAGGGAGATGATTCCGGGGCTTCCGGATGGCATCGTGCGAACGACTGACCTCGAGCGCTGGGCGCTGCCGACCCGGTTCGGGCGGTTCTACCTGAAGCGGCTCGCCGAGCATCCGAACATCGACCTGGTGACGGGTCTGACGTGCGTCCACGTGGCGTGTACCGAGAGCGGAGATGCGGTCGACCACCTCGAACTTCGCGGCGTGGATGGCGAACAGGCTGTGGCGACTGGCGACCACTACGTGATCGCCGCCGGGGGACTCGAGACCACGCGGCTGTTATTGGCGTCGAACGACATCCATCCGGACGGAATTGGCAATCACTCAGACCACCTCGGTCGCTGGTACATGGCACACGTCGAAGCACGCGTGGCGACCCTGCACCTTGAGACTCCACCTGAGTCGACGATCTATGACCATGAACGCGACGCGGACGGCGTCTACGTCCGACGGCGGTTCACGGTTGCCCCCAGAGAACAGGACCGCCTGGGACTGCTCAACGGCGTCGTCTGGATCGTCAATCCAGAGTTGGGTGACCCGTCGCACGGAAGCGGCATCCTCTCCGGTGTCTACCTCACGCTGAGATCGCCGTTGGGTCGATTCATGCTTGCCGAGGCGATCCGGACCGCGCACACACACACCGCCGCGCGTTTCGATCGGCGAGCCCACCTGCGGAACATCCTGCGTGACTTGATCCCGTCGGCTGCCTTCGCACTCACCTTCACCTGGGCGAGGTTCCTCCGCAGAGGACGTAAGGCGCCGGGATTTTTCGTCGCAAGCGCAGCCAACGTCTACCCGTTGCACTATCACGGCGAGCACCTCCCTTCGCGAGACAGCCGCGTTGAACTGACAGGCGAGAAAGACGCGCTGGGCATGCGGCGTCTACGGACCATGATGACGTTCTGTGATGCGGACATCACAAACGTGCGGCGAACGCTTGAGCTGATCGACGCGCATCTCCGAGAGCACGGAGTGGGCCACATCGAATACACGTTCGACGACGTCGAAGCGGGGGTCACAGACTATTTGAAAGGCAACGCCGGTTATCACCAAACCGGCACAACCCGAATATCGGCGTCTCCAGATGACGGAGTTGTCGATCCGCACCTGCGCGTCCACGGCGTCAGCAACCTGTCGATCTCGAGCATGTCGGTCTTCCCCACGTCCAGCCAGGCAAATCCGACGCTCACCGGCGTCGCGCTGGCCGTTCGCCTCGCCGAGCACCTCGACAATGCTCTCGTTCGCGAGCGGCATCCAGGCGTTGGGACACCTCGACGACACCGTCACAGCCCTGAGGACCCGCCGGCGCGATCAACATGCCCCGATCGGCGGGCCACTCATCCGCTGGGTTCATGGTGATGATGCTGCGCGGCACGTCCGGCACGCGAGCTGAGGCGTGGTCGCAAGCCAGTCGCAGATCACAACCGGAACCGGAGGCGCCTCGGCCCTGCGTGCGTGTGGTTCACGTGGGTCCAGACATCGACTCCTTCGGCGGCACACAGACAGTCATCAGGGTTCTCCACGAACATGGAGTGGGTGCGGACTCTGTCGCTCTGCTCCCGACCTGGTGCGGCGCCTCCCAGCGACGCAACGCTCAGCTCACCGCTCGCGCGGGCCGAGCGATCCTGCGAGCGGACCGGTCTCAGGTCCTTCACTTCCACATCTCAAATGGCGGGGGTTGGCTCCGCGAAGGCCCGTTGCTGGTGCTCGCCAAGAGACGGGGCCTGCGCGTCGTGGCCACGATCCATGGCTATGACTTCACGGAATTCGCGCGCGCACACCCTCATTTTGTAAGGGTCGTGATCTCACATGCCGATCGAGTGCTGTGTCTATCGGTGGACGCGCGCGATGAGGCGGTCAATCTGCTCGGCGAGCCCAACCGGGTGTCAACGATCACAAACCCGGTCGCGATCGATTTCGACGCTCCACCTCCAGGATCCGTTCCACCGGTGGCGCTGTTTGCAGGGAGCATCGGGCTACGCAAGGGTGTCGATGTTCTGGTCGACGCGTGGCGGCAGATATTGGACCAAGGGATCGACGCGCGTTGTCGCATCGTAGGGCCCATCACCGACTTCACTCCCCCGCCGATGCGGGGCCTAACGGTGGAGCCTGCCGTGGCTCCTCAGGACATGCAACAGCTCCTGTACGCCGCACGGGTTGTGGTCCTTCCGTCGCGAGCGGAGGCGATGCCGATGATCCTCACCGAGGCTCTGGCCACGGGCCGGCCCTTCGTCGCCACGCGCGTCAGCGGAATCCCAAACATCACCCCTGACGCATCGATGCTCGTGCCTCCAGAGAACGCTGATGCGCTTGCCAGAGCGATCGCCAGATTTCTCATCGATCCCGACGCGGCCAACACAGCAGGTCGGCTGGGTCGTGAACACGTCGCCGCAACGCGAAGCCCTGAGGTCGTTGGCGCCGAGTTGCGAAGGATCTATCTCGACACCTTCTGACTCTTGGGCCAATCGAGCAGCTGGCCAGGCCTGGCCGCCTACGCAAACGCTCCATCCAGCGACCGTTCGGCATCGACACGTAGCACGGACAAGCTATTCCAGCCATTCCGTCACCATCGTCGGACTGGCATGGATGCAGATCAGCTTGCATTGCCCTGGACCGCCATTGGTGAACTTGTGAGGGGCTCCCGGCGGGGCGATCACAATGTCACCGGGGCCGGCGCTGAAGCGTTCATCTGCGAGCTGGAAGGCGATGTTGCCCTCCTGAACAATCCAGGTCTCGTCGTAGGGATGGCGGTGAAGCCGCGGCCCCTGCCCTGGGTTTGACCGGTCAAGGATCAGCGAGATCGTGGCCCCGTGGTCGGCGCCCTCTTCCGTGGTCTCTCGATTGTCTGTATGGATTATTGGCACGCGGTCTCACCTTTCTGGACTCAGGGCCTCAATGGGCGATCGTGACCGCTGCGACGACCAGGTAGGCAATGGCCATCCCCATGGGTCTATGCGAATAGACGGTAGTCGCCTATCACTGTCGCAGTGGCCGGTGCGGGAGAGGTGAGCACCCAGTTCGGCATTTGCTCGCGTAGGGCGGCGGCGGCCGGGAGCGAGAGCAGGGGATTCGTCGCGCCATCGGCGAGATGCAGGAGCAGCAGGAACTCGTCGGTCCCGTCGCGGCGGATCGCCAGGTAGCGCAGGCCAGTGGGCTTCGCGGCGTTGACCTCGGAGAATGCCTCCGCGATACCGTTCTCCAGATCGGCGATGTGCTCCTGGCGCGCGGTGAAATGGATCATCTGTAGGCTCATGGCAGTCATGCTCCTTGTTGCGGGGGTCATGGGAACTCAGCTACTTCCCTGACGACACGCAGCCAAGAAAGGTGACAACAATGCAGTCGCACGGAGCGCTCCTGGAGTACTTCGAGGCATCCCGACCGCACCTGCGGTCGGTCGCGTTCCGGTTGCTTGGCACAATCGAAGACGCCGAGGATGCCGTCCAATCCGCATGGATCAAAGCGAGCCAATCCGCGACCGATGAGGTCGAGAACCCGGTCGCCTGGCTGACCACGCTCACCGCTCGCGTCAGCCTGGACCGCCTGCGCGCGCGGGCACGGAGGGCCGAAATCCCTTGGGACGGCCGCGAGTTCAGCTTCGCCACCGCGCCGGCGGTCGAAGACGACGTCCTATTGGCCGACGACGTGGACCGAGCGCTTGTGGTGCTGCTCGACCGGCTCTCGCCCGCCGAGCGGGTCGCCTATGTGCTGCACGACCTGTTCGCGGTCCCCTTTGAACAGGTCAGCCAAGTGCTTGACCGCTCCCGGGATTCCGCCAAGAAACTGGCCAGTCGCGCTCGTCAGCGGCTGCACGACCCGCCGCCGGTCGATCCGCCGGAACGACTCGCGGATCACGCCAGGATCACGCGAGCATTCCTGGCTGCATCGCGGGATGGCGATCTGGCAACGCTCCTTGACCTCCTCGCGCCAGACGTGACACGCCGGGTCGACCCCGGCCTCGTAGACCCAGAAACGGCCCTGATCCTCCGCGGCGCCACGCGGGTTGCTCAGGAGACCCGCCGGTTTGCCGCACGCGCGCGGGCCGGCGCCGTTGTCCTGGTGGACGGCGCTCCTGGGATCGTGATCGCTCCTTTCGGCCGACCGCAAGCCGTGATCGCCTTGGTCATCGAGAGCGATCAGCGAATTCATGCCATCGACATAATCGCGGGAACTGGTCCGGCTGCCCTCTCGCTGATTGAGCCGTATCCGCTTTGAGAAGATGTACGCGGATGCGGCTACGCGTTGCCCCTCACACCAATCGTGCGACAGCCCTGGCGGCCGCACCGCAGGATCATGTCCCGCCACTGCTCGGTGGTATCGGCGAGACAGCGCTCATCACGCTGTACAACAGGGCATGCGAGGCGCGGCGCCCCGACCGCCTGCTCGAGGACCCATTGGCTGTGGAGTTGCTGAATGCGCTCGACTACCCGTTTCATGAGCGTTTCGGTCCTCCGGACCTTGCCCACGTCGTCCGCGCGCTGCTGTTCGACCGATTCGTGTCGCAGTTCCTGCGCGATCACCCCGGGGCGACCGTGGTCTCGCTTGGCGAGGGCCTCGAGACACAGCTATGGAGGGTCGACGACGGGACGCTGACCTGGGTCACCGTCGATCTCGAGCCAGTGGTCGCGCTGCGCCGTCGGCTCCTGCCTGCGCACCCGCGCAACCGGCTACTCAGCGGCTCTGCACTTGATCGATCGTGGACCGAGATGCTGGCCACGGGTCAGCCCACCCTGATCGTCGCCCAGGGCCTGCTGATGTATTTCACCCGTGAACAGGTGGAGGCGTTGATCGCGCTCGTGTCCGCCCAGTGCCCGGGTGCGACGCTCATCTTCGACACGATCCCGAGCTGGGCTGAGACCCGCACCGGTCATCGTCAAACCGCCGAATATCGGATGCCACCTCAGCCCTGGGGTGCGGGAGAACGTGGAATCCGTTCGATCGCGCGCCGCCAGCCGGCCGTCGTCGACGTGCGCTTTCTGCCTGCACCCCGGGCAAGAGGCGTCTGGTGGGGCGTCCTGTCGCCAACGATCAGTCGAATCGCGGGACTCCGTGGGCTGCTGCCGGTGACTGTCGTGCTCAACACAGACTCGCCGGATCACACCGGCGTCTTCAAACGCACGCCCGCGACCGACTCGTCAGGGACCGCCTGGTCGTAGGACCCGTAGCGACGACCAGCTGCTGTCGACTTGCCCGTGATCACAAATCCGGTGAAGGCTGCCGAGGATGCCGACAGCGCCCGGGCCAGGTCACCCAGCATGGGCCGCGTGACTGCCGGGATCCGAACCACCGCGACCACACCATCGCAGAAGCGACTGATCGCTCGAGCATCGCCGGTGCGAAGAACCGGCGACGTGTCGATCAGAACCAGATCGAAGTCATTTCGCAGCTGTTCGATGATCGCTGAAAGGCTCGGCGATGCAACGATCGCTCCCGGATCGGCCGGGACTGGACCTGATCGCAGGACCGCGAGACTGCCCACCTCGATCTCGGTTCCACGATCGCCGGGCAACGCGACCGGCAACAGCGCCTCGTCCAAGCTCACGTCCCCCCGGAGTACGTCGGTGATGCCGGGGCCCCTCTGCGCCGCGTCGAACAGCTGATCCTGGCCGGGGCGGCGCAGGTCCAGGTCGACGATGACCACGCTGCGTCCAGCACCCGCGGCAACAGCCGCGAGGTTCGCGGTCGTGAGCGACTTGCCCTCAGACTCGAGGGAACTTGTGAACATGAAGACCTTGGCGTCGCGCCCGACGATCTGGGCTTCAAGACTGGCGTGGAGCGTGCGAAAGCCCTCCGTCGCCGGATCCCGGGGCCGGGCGAGCGCCAGGACATGGTGCTCGAACCCCCTTGGCGGTGGCATCAGCGTGCCCAGCAAGGGAACACCGAGGATCCGCTCAGCCTCCTCGGCAGTCCGCACCTTTGTGTCAAGGCCTTCGAGAAGCGCGACCAGCGCCGCGGCAAGGGCCAGACCCAGCAGCAGGAACAGACCGATGTCAACTGACTTCCGGGGGCTCGTCACGTGCGCGATGGTCGAGGGCCGGACCACAAACGCGTTTGAGGTCTGCACTGCCGCGAGCGTCTGCAGGTCCTCGGCCTTGGCCTGAAGCCTGGCCGTGAGTGCTGGATCGTTTGCCGCCTGCGCCGCGGCAATTCGCTTGTGTAGCCGGGCCGCCGCAGCGTTGAACGCAGCTGCCGATTGCTCCCCTGCGTAGGCGGTGTAGGCCGCCGCGTATGTGTTGGCGAGTCTGACCGCGGTTGCCGGGTCGTGACTGTCGGCCGTGAAGGTGAGCAGGTCGGCATTGGGCGAGGCCGTCACCCCCGAGGCATTGAGGAACTGCTGAGGCGTGAGGCCGGTCCCCGGGGCCTTGGCGAGAACCCTCCGAGCAACCTCGACTGATTGGGCCGCGTCGGCGTCGGTCTGGACGATGTCGATGAAGTCAGAGGCGGCGGCAACCGGATCTGACGTGCCGTTCAGCTCGTCAGCCAGGCTCTGGCGGTTGATCACGACCTCAGCGGTGCCGCGGTAGGTCTTGGCTGTGGACGCATAGAGCGCAACGCCAACCAGCAGCGGGATCAACACTGAAAGCGCGATCACGATCCAGCGCCTTCTGAAGATGGCCAGGTAGTAACGCACCGTGGAGGTGGGCTCAGGCGTCATCACGTACTCCTTAGGGGTTCGGGGGCGGCCGCGGTATCGGGAGCGCGGGGATCCAGCTCGGCGTGACCGCCGAGACTCGTTTACCCGCTCGCTCTCCCACCTGGATCAGGTCTTCCAGTGACCCGCAGTATTCGTCGTAGTAATCGGAGTAATCGATGTATCGGAAGAACGAAGGATGCGAGTCAAAGACTGTCTTCATCATGTCGTCTGAGTACTGCAGTTGAGGGTTGTGCCGCCAGAAGTACTTCTCCGTGGGCTGCCTGCCGTCTGCGCCGGCAACGGTCACCTGGTCTGCGAGCAGAAAGGCGGTGGGCAGCATCAGGGTCGTCATCACGTTGCCGCCTTGACGGACTGTGGGGTTGCGGCGCGTTGGCCAGCGCCATGGCCCACCGTCCTGCTGTGGAATCACGACCAGCCTGCCTCGAAGTGCGGGCTCCAGATCGAGCAGGGCGCCGGCGAACCGGTGGCCACAGACGATCAGGGCATCGACCTCCTCAGCCGCCTGCACCGCGTCTCGCCGGAATTCCGCCGCATAGCGGCTCGGACCAAAGTGGAAGACCGGGTCCGTGAAGCAGATGATGTTCGGCCGGAACCGGCGGATCAGCTCCCTGTCGCGCACGGCAGAATTGCAGGTGATCCGCACGTCCGCGGAGTCGTCGAGCTCAGCCAGCGAGGCGGAGGGTCCGGTTGCGAGCACGACCGCGTCGCGTGCGTGTCCAACCCGCTTGCGGAGCTTCTTCAGCCCAACCTCGACCGGGTCGTACGTCGGCCAGCTGACAGCGTTGCGCAGATCGAAGTACCGCTCCTCCGACCGTCGAGACAGTGTCTCTGAGACCGTCCATGCCGGCGGCCGGCTGGAGAGGATTCTGCGAACGGTCTGCGACGTGACACGGTGGACAACCAGTTGCGACGATCCGCGCGGCCGCTGATCGACCCAACCTGGATCGACGACGAGGGAGCTGTCGAAGTGCGGTACCAGTTCCGGTCTCAATGCGAAATGGGGACCCGGCAGGTAGAGCGGAATGCCGATCCCGCGCAGGTAACAGTTGACGCGAGCGGAGAGATCCGCGAACTCAACCTCGTCTCGAACCTCCGGCGCGAACTCGAGGTAATCCGGAAACGCTCGCTGATATCTGGAGCCGGCGACGCGCAATGCGCGATACGCGGTGATCCGAGCCCTTGTCTCCAGAGGACGTCTACGACCGTAAGCCGACTGAGTTCCTCGCGCGGACGCCTCGCTCATCCCGCTGCCGATCCGTCCCGGGCATCCGAGCAGTCGGGACGATGGATTCTCGCGGGCTTGGGAGCCAGGGTCTTTGAGTCGCGGGTGACCACGCGGCGGATGATCCTGAATCTCGAATTCTCGTCTGACAGAACTGGACAAAAGGTCTAGTTAGCTGGGACAAGGCGCAAGATCTCTATAGGCTCGATGCAGGAATGGACTCCGCCACCCAATCGCGCATCGCGGCGCGGTCGGCTGGGGCTGCGAGCGATGCGGGCTGGTGCAACCTGTGAGCACTCTCTCGCCCGGCGCGCTAGCCCAGCCAGATCGCCTTTCAATCAGACCTAGATCGACCTCGCTCGTGAGCCTGGTCGCGTGCAGGCTTTCCTGAATACCTCGCGGCCGGCAGCGTCACGCTGGTTCGCGCCGGTGAATCATTCGGACACAAGTCGATTCTCCAGGCGGTTGTGATCGGGATCTTCGGCTACGGAATCGTTTGGGCGATTCCACGGCAGCCGCGAGGCTCGTTCCTGAACCCACGTGTCGGACTCGTGCTGCTGTTTGTCGCGAGCGTTGCGATTCGCGCTGATGCGCGGGGCCCTTCACGGCGTCTACGGGAACATGGCCTCCGCGGGCGGCAAGGCGGTCCTGTACGCGCTTGTCGCACTGTTCGGCGTTTCTCTCGTTACGACCGCGGAGGACGCTGAAACGCGCGAGCGACGGCTGTTCGCGCTCGCTCTGGCACTGCCGCTGTACGCGGCCGTGAACCTGGTTCTTCACCAGGCCGGGATGCAGAACCCCAACCCGGCCGGGGCAACCGCCGGGACCTCAAGCCAGCTGGCCGGCCTGGTCGGCATCAGTTCGAGCAGGGAGGTCTTTCCACTCACGACGAGCATCAACCTCTACAGCATCGTGGTCGGAGCGTCGATCGCCGCCGTGGGCGTGTTGAGACTTCGGGCCCCCCAGTGGTGCCCAAGGTGGCTCGTCGCGCTCGTCTCCCTCATCTGCCTGTACGAGCTTCTGGTCGGGGACTCCCGCACGGAGGTCGTCGTCGCGTTGGGCGTCGTGCTGCTGTTCGCCGTCTTCAGGAACTTCAAGGGCTCGCGGTGGATACCCGTGGTCATCCCGGCGCTCCCACTGATACGTCCTCGGTCTGCTGCGGCTCGTGTCGATCTCCGGCATAGCCAACGCCCTCAACCGCAATACGCCCGGGCAAAACCAGTTCGGCAGTGTCGTCAGCGGCACCGGCCGTGTCGACATCTGGCAGGGCGCGTGGAAGGTGCTCAAGCATCTCCAACCTCAGGAGCTGTTCGGCTGGGGTGCCGCCGGACACGTCACCTCCGGCGCCTCCCTGAATACGCGTACGTGTTCCCCCGCGACCCGCTCGGGTACACGGAGTTCACCCACAGCCTGCCGATCCAGATCGTCCTGGATGAGGGGGTCATCGGCCTGCTGCTGCTGATCGCCGCGCTCTGGATGACCTTCTCGGCCCTTCGTCGGCACATCGCTCTCAACCCAAGCTCCCCAGCGATCGCACTCGTCGCGATCCTGATCGTGTTCGTCGCCTGCGGTGCGACCGAGGTTTCGATTACCTACTACGCCGAGGAGGCACTGGTGGCGACGCTGCTGATCATGGGCGCCGCGGCCGGCCTGGCTGTGCGGCCGCAGCATAGACACTGACGTATCGGCCGGCGCGCCAAACAGTCGACGCGACACGGCTCGAGTCCTTAACTCGCTTGAGCGCCTCCGGCGATCGCGAGGCGGGTCCAACCAGCAAGCCACAATTCCTCGGTCGGAAGGAGCCGAGCGTGCTCCGGCGATCCCAATCCTTGTCGCGAACAGCGTCCAGGCGCGATCGGAACGACCCGCAGCGACAAGCGCCCAAACTCATGCCTGAGATGGACCTTGCGAGTTCAACGGGTTCAAGACGAAGACCTGCTGGGGACCACCTCGGCCACCCGGATAGGGATCCATCGGACAGTCGTCTACCAGCACAATAGCCCGACTCAACGATTTACCTAGCGCCTTCCGCAGAGAGGCAGCGTCCCGGCTATTGACAATGCGCAGGCGTTTGGTAGATATACGACGTAATCCATAGAGACTTCGTGACTCGGCGCAGTTGGGGGCCAAGCGCGATCGGGTCTGGAGTCAGGGAGACACGCAACCCAATGCGTTCGCGTTTGCGGACGTGCTGAGTGCGTATAGAGCAACCCCACTGATGGGGCCGCGACGACCAAGGCAAATTGGTTCGTGGCTCTGACTAATTGAATAGTTCAACTCGCCACTGGCATGTTGTCGTGCCACAGCGCAATCAGGGAGCCGAGGACCGCGGTGCGCCCATTAGGCAAGGAGCACACCAATGACGGAGACCGTACTTGTGACGGGAGGGGCGGGATTCATCGGATCTCATGTCGTCGAGCTACTGCTCGACGAGGGACACGAAGTGGTTGTGTACGACGCACTTGTAGAACAGGTTCATCGGGGAGCCGGTCCGGTCTACGTTCCGGCCGGCGTGGAATTCATCCACGCCGACGTGCGTGACCGGGAGACACTTGCCGGGGTCCTATCGCGCGTCGACTCGGTGGTTCACCTTGCTGCCGAAGTCGGCGTTGGCCAGTCGATGTACGAGATAGAGCGATACGTCAACGCCAACACATCTGCTACTGGTTCACTGCTCGACATCATCGTCAACGAACACCTCAGGATCGGTCGGATCGTCGTGGCGTCGTCCATGTCCGTATATGGAGAAGGTTCGTATGCGTGCCCGCTGCATGGCGAGGTCGCGCAAGGGATGCGAAGCGCCGAGCAACTTGCCCGCCAACAGTGGGACTCGATCTGTCCCCAATGCGGAGAGCAACTCGCGCCGATTCCGACGGCCGAAACCAAGCCGCCCATGCCGACCTCCGTCTACGCCATCTCAAAGATGGATCAAGAGCTTCTGTGCCTGTCGGTCGGGGCTGCATACGACATCGACACCGTCGCGCTCCGGTTCTTCAACACCTACGGACCACGCCAAGCGCTGTCGAATCCATACACGGGGGTTGCTGCCATCTTCAGCAGCCGTCTGCTCAATGGACGCGCGCCTCTGGCGTTCGAGGACGGTCAGCAGTTGCGGGATTTCATTCACGTCACTGACGTCGCGCAAGCGGTCCGCAACGCTCTCACGGCTCCAAACGCTCCGGGGCACGCAATCAATGTGGGGATCGGGGATCCGATCACCGTCATAGGAGTTGCCGAGGCGTTGGCCAAAGCACTGGACGTCGAAATCGAGCCGGAGATTTCAGGCACCGCACGAGCGGGCGACATCCGCCACTGCTACGCAGATATGACAAGAGCCGAGCAGCTACTTGACTTCGCACCCAGTGTGCCGTTCGCCGCAGGTGTTGGAGAGCTGGTCACGTGGGTCTCGGAGCAAACCGCAGACGACATGGTCGATCGAGCACGCGAGGAACTTACGAGCCGGGGCTTGGTGCGCTGACATGCCAGAGCCGGTGCTGGTCGCTTTCGCTGCGGTCGAGATCCTTTATCTGGGCTGCCTGTTGGTCACGCTTTGGCTCTACAGCCGTCGCGTGGACTTGGTTGTGCCTGGTGGCGAGCCGACGCCATTCAGCACGGTCGAGTGCGTACCGAACACCCGCCCAGAGGTAATCGTGCTGTACCCGAGTCCTTAACGAATTGGAATCCACGATGCGGACTTCGATGCTTGGATTCGCCCGGGCGACCTATCCGGGCGGTACCCGTCGAATTGTGGCCATTCCCAACAGCAATGACATCGGGACCATCGAAGCGTTGCGGCGAATCGAGCAGGAGTATCCGTTCCTCGACATTCTCCCAATCCCGCCTACGAGCGATCCCAGCTGGCAGGCGGTCTGGGCTGCCTGGGACCAAAACGCGAAGGCCTACTGGTGGCATACCGGAAAGCGCGCCCAGGAGCGCGCTTTACCTGCCAAGAAGACCCGACAGATGGTGTACGCGTTTTACACGATGGCCGCACGGCACCCTAAGGCTCTTTTGTCCTACATCGATGCCGACAGTGTCGTACCAGCCGACTACTTTGTGACCGCCGCGGCGGGAATGAGGAAGTTCGACGTCCTCCAGAACACCAACGTCGCCGGTAACGCGATGGCGTCGTGGGCGGCCTCCATGTTCGCGATGGACCACATGCTCTGGGACGGCTCGTTGTATCAGCACATGACGGCTCGGGGGAAGCATCCGTTCTACGTGCTCGGCAAGGGCTTGTTCTTCCGGATCAGCGATCTGATCGAGGTTGGTTCGTTCAATCCTTGGCTAACGATCGAGGATCCGGAGGTCGGCATGCGACTCTGGACCAACGGGCGTCGCTTGGGCGTCATCCGGAGCCCCTTGATCGAAGAGGTTCCGGACACGTTCGGAAAGGGCATCATCCAACGCAAGCGATGGATCGCAGGGTTCTTCCAGTCACTCGGGAAACCGCTCGCTCTGATGGGCATGAATCGGCGTCAGCGCTTCCGGGCAAGACTGAACCTCGTCCCATGCGCTTCGCTATTTCTGAACCCATTCGGTGCCGGGCTGGGTGTGTGGGCACTGGTCGTTGCCGTGAGAGCGCCGGCGCGCGTTTTCTCGACTTGGCTCGAGGTTCTTTGCATGGTCACGCTGGCGTGCTTGGTCGTCGCCCTGGCGATCGGACAGCGGGCGATCATTCGCCAGACGAGGCTCATCTTCGCGTCTCGTCGGGAAAGACTTGCATACGTGCTGCGAGCGAACCCCTTGACCATGTTCGCCTACTGGCTATGGTGGTCGATCCCGCTCGCGATTGGCTTCTGGATGTATTTGACCGATCGCGGACTCACGTGGCAGCGCACTGACAAGATAGACGCCAATCATGACCTCGTACGGGCGGGAACGGTCGAGGCTGTGGAAGAGGTAACTGTCGCTGAAGTGTCGCGAGGGCTGACGACCGCTGGACTGTCGCGAGAGCTGGCGGCCACTGCCGAGTCGTGACCTACCCGAACAAGCCTGGCTGCCGCGCCTAGGCGATCATCCATCCTTGCTTGAGCTCGGCACGCGTCGCGGTGCGGGCGCCTACAACCGGCACCCCGAAGGCATCAAGCGTCACGTCGGTGCGATCCTCGCAGTAGATGTCGAAAGCTGCGCCACGAATCCGAAGTTGGAGGGTCGGCCAGCGCTTCGGGCGGCCGTCTTCCCACTCCCCCAAGAACAGCGACTGAGTTAACCAAGAAACTCGACTTCAGGCATCCTGACCTCCACGAACTCTCATCCACGATTCATGCCTTCTGCGACTTCGTCACCACATCGGCCGTTTCCTGCAAATCCCGTTAGTGCGGAATGAGCTTTGTGCCGCACCGAATCCATGAGGGTCCTCGGGTATGCACGGGCATCGGCAGTTGACGTCCGATCAGCCTGTGTGGAACGAGGGAATGGACGAATGTTGCACGTGATGGTGCGGCCGTCATCGCTCCTCCTGTCGCCACTCACTTCTGGCTAGGGCAGGGCAACGATGCCAATTCGACCCACTCGCTGAGCGAGTAGCGTGCGTGCGAACCCAGTCAGACCGCGGCCGCGACGGCACGCGCTGGCGCTGGCGTGAACCAGGCCGCGACAAGCACGAGCGTGAACGCGAGCGCTTGGACCGTGATGCCCATCGGGCTCGACGGGAACGGATCTCCGAAGACCACCAGGCCACCGACAATTCCGGACACATTGGCAGCCGTACTCGTGACGGCGATCACCGGGACTGGCTGCCCGTCCTGCAGGCCCTTGGCCGACGCGAAGAAGGCCATGATCGATGCGACCACTGTCACGATCAGCCACGGCGAGGCCAGTCCGATCACGCCATGCGCGCCGATCATCCCGGTGAGCGCCTTGATTGCCACATCGGACACGCCGAACAGGATCCCGGCGGCAGCACCGAGCATGATGCCGTGATGGTGGACCGGGGCACCGATCCGCGGACCGATGATCAGCAGCGTGCCGATCCCGATCAGCACGGTCTCGAAGACGATCATGCCGGGAACAGAGAATTGCGAATGCGCGCCATGGACCGCCGGAAGCGAGATTCCCAGAAGGATCAGGCCCGTCGCGGTCATGCCAAGTCCCATCCACTGGCGCCAGCCGATGGTCAGTCCGAACGCGCGCTCGGCCATGATCGCCAACAGCACGATCCCTCCGGCGAGCACGACCTGCACGACTGACAGGGGCGCGATCGCCATCGCGGCCACATGGAAGATCCAGGAGCCGACCGCAACCAGCATCCCGATCGCGAACAGACGCGACGAGTACAGCTGGCGCGTCGACCAAAATGGCCGGCGGAAGTCGACCGATGGCACCGAACAGACGCCCCGATGCTTATAAAGAAAGCCGAGGTTGGTCGTAAGCGCGCAGACAAGCGCGAGGGCGATGCCCAGGATCAAGGTCATTGAGGCCTAGAGAGGAGTCGAGGTTTCCGGTCGGTCCCGGCGGTTACCAGGGTTTCGACAGATTCAGCGCCGGGCTTGAGGGTCCTAGACGGATTTCCCAAAAACGACGAATTTGCGTATTGCAAGAGTGGCGGGTCGGCCTAAGCGGAGGCTAAGCCGGCCGTAGGAATCGGGTTGCACCGGTGCGAAGCTCTGGTTGGCCTAGACCAGGGCGTTGCCGGCCCCCCCAAAAAAGGTGCCACTCTTTTCAGCTAAAGGCAGGCACCGTCACCCCGCTCCGTTTACAAACGCCATCCAGCGGCAATAAGCCTCTTCGGAGCATCCGCAGTTACACGATTGAGCACGCCGACGCAGTCCAACTTGTGGCGGCGTCGAGAGATCAGTTCACCGCTCGAAGCTCTCGTCAGAGACCTGATCCGAATCCAGTCGACACAGCAACCGTCTTGACTACGCCTTAGGCGCGCCTATATCTTAAGGAAAGAGACCGGGGTCGGCATGGGGCATCGAACGTTCGGGGCCAGCCACTGGATCGTTCGGACGCGCGTGAGGGCCCATGACCGACTTGGTTCGGGAGTGATTCTGCTTGCAGCGATCCGTTCGCGGCCTCAACAATGACCGAGGCCATTCGTTCGCTGGCGGGGGAACGCCGCGCTAATTTCAGCCCCGAGTGTTTGACGGTGCCGCTTGTCCACCCTTACCCGCGATCAGTACCCCGCAACCGAGGAATGTGCATCATGTGCACGATGGCTGCTCGTCGCCATCACCGGCCTTGGCCTCTTTTTTCGCCTGCGTGCTGTCGGCTCCCTGAGTGGAATGGCACCGGGTTCACTTGCTCATCTGACCGGCGACGAGCCGAGCTACGTCTGGGTTGCGGTGAAACTGATCGCCACCCATCACTTCGTCGACGCGCAGCGACCACCGCTCTATCCGGTATGGCTTGCGGTGACCCTGAAGGTCGCCGGGAACTGGCTTTTCCGCCAGCATGTGCTCGTCCTGCAGGCGCTCCTGGGAGCAACCGCGGTCCCGCTCACTTACGCGCTGGGCCGACAGCTCTCCGGCATGTATGCCGGTCTGCTGGCGGCCCTCGGGGTGGCTGTCAGCTTCACGCTGGTGAACGAATCCGCGTTTTTTCAGAGCGAGGTGCTGTACACACCTTTCGTCGTGATCGTCGCGATCCTGCTGGTTCACGCACACCAACACCCGTCGCCCGTCTTTTATGCCTTGGCTGGCATCGCGATCGGCGTCTCTGACCTGATCCATGCGACGCTGCTCCCGCTGCCTCTGTTACTGCTGCCGCTGCCGCTGTTGCTGCTCGTACCGCTGGCGACGGCTCCGGGACTCGCACGTGGCGACCGCGTCAAGCTGGGAGCATCGCTCGTTGCCGGGGTCGCCGTCGTGGTGCTGCCATGGATGGCATACGTCGACGTCCACTTCGGGCGCTTCGCGATCTCCTCCAGCAACGCCATTCTCTGGCTCGGCAGCCCGGCCTATGAGCACGATGTTGCCAGGCTCGGATATCTCGGTGTGTTTGACCACATACTCACCAACAGCGCGGCGGCGCGAGCACATCCGTTCTGGACTCTCGCCGGAGACTCGTGGTGGACCAGGCAGGGAGAGATCTCGATCGAACATCACTTCCCTGCCTATCTCTGGTACTCGCTGCGCAAGTCACTGTATGTGTGGACTGGGGACCCGTACGTGGATTGGGGTGGTAGGCACATATTCGACCTGAACGCGCTTCATGCGGTCACGGGTAGCTGGATCGCCACGATCAGGGTGACGCTTGAGCGTCTGCTGATCTTCCCGACGCTGGTCAGCGCGTTCATCCTCAGGAAGCGCTGGCGAGACTTCCTGCCTGTTTACGCGATCGTGCTGTGTGTCTCGATCGTATGCGGCCTGACGGCGGCCGCCGCGAGGTTGGGCGAGTCGTTTTACCCGCTTCTTCTCGTTGTCTGTGCCTGCGGAGTCGTCGCGGCGGTTCGAAGTATCTCGGGGCGCGTGCCTGTCGGAATGGGAGGAGCCCCGCGGGCATCGGTTCGATTCGCGCCCGTCGGGTTGGCGTCGCCAGAGGACCTGGTGCTGCGCACCAGCGCGACCGCCATGAACACCCCCACACTGCTCAGGTAGAACACCTGGTCCAGATGGACCCCACGGTCGGTCACCGGCCAGAACAGCGACACCGCCGACCCGGCCGGCTCGGCCAGGTCACGCCACAGGTGGCTGCAGACACCCAGGGCCAGGCACAGGAAGATGCGACGGTGCCGGCGCCAGGTCCAGGCGAGCAGCAGCAGCACGGCGACGGTCGCCAGTGAGTGCGTGTACGGACGCGGACCGCCACCGGTCAGCCAGTCATAGCCGAGCTGGCCGGGGATGTGGTCAAGGTCGATCAGTGTCGAGGCCAGCAGCGCCGGGATCAGCTCGCGCCAGCCAAAGCGCGGGAAGAACGCCCAGACGAGCAGCACCGTCGTCAGCACGTGATCGGTCTCGTCAAACGGGCCCCTGAAGCCGATGCTGCTGCCCAGCACCTGGTAGAGGTACTGGTCGACGGCGAAGATCGCCGCCACCAGGATCACCAGCTTCGGACTCGGCCGCAACAGCGGCTCGGCACGGCTGCGCAGCGCCGCGAACCACCGCGGACTGGCCCCCGTGGCTGTACCGCCTTGGCGGTCCAAGTTTGTACCGCCTTGGCGGTCCATCAGTCCAGTGGGCCCTCAGGCCCGAGCGGACGATCGACCAGTGGCGATGCCCGGCGCAGCCATTCGCCGAACAGCGGGTCGACGACATACCAGCCGCTGTCGCGCCGATCCACCAGACCCCGGCGCTGCAGGCGATCGAGCGCCGGGCCCACGCGTGAGTGGCTCGAGAAGCCGTAGCGCACCACGGCCGGCCGGCTGGTGACGTTGGCGCCGCCGCAATCGGCCAGCAGCTGCAGCGCTCTGACCTCGTTGATCTCGCCCTCGTCGCCGCTCATCAGCACGTTCAGCACAGATGAGAACTCTGAACGCTCGATCGTCTGGACGAGCCGGTCGTGCGCCGCGATCACGGTCCCGATCGTGACCGGGCGCCGGGGCGGCGTATCCATCCAGCACTCCCAGGCCAGCTGCTGGGTGCTGCGCGGGTGCGCCTGGGTGAGGTTGAGCAGGTGGTTCAGAGCGGCGTCATCAGCCGGCTTGCCGGTCGCCTCGAACTGGAAGTCCAGGTACTCGAGGAAATCCGGAACGCTGATCGCCGGCAGCTGCATCGTCGCCGCCTCTCCGAAGATCGGCTGCTCGGAGCTCTCGAGCATCATCTGCAGGGCGTTGCGGATCGAGCCCGTGAACAGCAGCGAGACGTGGTTCGCGCCCGAGCTCATCAGGGCTGATCGGATCACGGCCAGCGGATCGCCGGGACAGTGCCGCAGCCGCTGGAACTCGTCGAAGATCACGATCAGGTGATCTGAGAGCGAGCGCAGCGCCATGAGCTGGGCGTGGAGCATCTCAGCGTCGGGCACGGGCGCGGTCGCCGCGCTGCGGACGGCGCCCTTGATCACCTTGATGTCGAACCCGATCTCCTTCTCCAGGGCGCTGATCTGCCGCGCGGCCGCTCGCCGCAGGCGCTTGTTCGGGTGGCTGATCAGTGCGTCGTGGACGCATCCGATGAAGCCCGGGATGCTGACGACGCGCTGGAGGTTGACCTTGATCACATCGAACGGCGGCGCGTCAGGACCGTGTGGCTTCTCGAGCTCCAGCGCGAGCTGGTTGATGAAGGTCGTCTTGCCGGTGTCGCGTGGCCCGAACAGAGCGACGTTGGTCTGGCCCTTCAGCGTCAGCGCAACCTGATTGGCGAACGCCTCCATGCCGACGATCTTCGACGGATCATCCAGCGGGCGATCCCAGACGAATGGGTTGAGCGCGGTCACAGCCGGATTGTACCGCCTAGGCGATACAAAATTGTACCGGATAGGCGGTACAGACGAGACCATCAGTATCCCGCAGCAGAAGCGGCCAGGCTCACCGCAGCGCCGTCCGCTTGGGGCCAACACAGGCGGAAGAGGGTATCCCGCGTGATTACATGCAGGATGTGCATGATCACCTTGAGACCGTCACGGACCTGAGAGAGCGGTTTCCCGGCGAGGAGCTCGTTGAGCCGGGCCTGACCGACTTGGCGGCAGGGCGGCGGAGCGTCGAGGCACTGCTGATCGCCGCCGCAGGTCCGCGGCTCGAGCGTGCGGGCGTAAGCATCCCCGCGCATCACATGGATACCAGCGGACGCGAGCTGTATGCCCTGCTGGAAGGCGAGCTCGGCAACGGGGCGCACTCTCGCTACAACGCTCTGCAGAGACGCGTCATCGCCTATTGCGCCGCCCGGACGCAGGATGCGCGCAGACGCAGATAGGGCCCGTGTCGAGCGTCTGCTTCGGGAGCTCGGCAGACGCGGTCAGCCCGGAGACCGCATCTACGTCAGTGGCGGAACAAGCGCCGTTGAGATCGGCTGGCGCGAATTCACCCAGGACGTTGACCTGCGAATCGAAGCCGTCGACAGCGACCCGTTGCTCCGCGCGATCGCCGAGCTCAAGGATCGCCTGGATGTGAATGTGGAACTCGCCGGGCCGCTCGATTTCCTTCCGGCCCCCGCAGACTGGCAGAGCCGGAGCGTCCATCTGGGACGATACGGCTCGGTCGATGTCTTTCACACCGATTTCACGCTGCAGGCGCTGGCCAAGCTCGAACGGGGATTCGCACGGGACCTTGCCGACGCGGACGCGATGCTCAAGCGCGGCCTGACGAGCCCCGCGGCGATCCTGGCCATGTTCGAAACCATCGAGCCGGAGCTCTACCGCTTCCCGGCCGTCGACGGCGCCGAGCTGCGGCGGGTGGTGCACACATTCCTGAGAGAACACCGGTAGCGCGGCTGCTCGACAGCTGCAGGCGACAGCGAGTGCGCCACCGAGTCTCCGCCAGCCTGGCCGGGCGGCCCACAAGCAGGTGGGCCGCCCGGGTGCAGACGCTCTACAACTGTTAGTTCAGGTCGGGATGACCGTTGCCGCTCTCCTCGGTCGGGAGACCAAGGTCGGCGAACTCATCGGCGAAGCCGAACGAGGAATCGACGTTGCCGATCTCCTCCAGGTCGGAGAGGTCGGCCTGGAGTCCACCGAAGCTACCCAGGGCGTCGGCGTCGGACAGGCCGAGCTCGGCCGCCAGGTCGTCGTGGTCGAGCAGGCCGACCTCGTCGATGCCACGGGGCAGCGGCTCGGACGGCTCGATCTCGATGCGCCGGTAGCGCTTGAGGCCGGTCGCCGCCGGGATCAGCTTGCCGATGATCACGTTCTCCTTGAGACCGTTGAGGCGATCGACCTTGCCCTCGAGGGCCGCGTCGGTCAGCACCTTGGTGGTCTCCTGGAAGGAGGCCGCCGACAGGAACGAGTCGGTGTTCAGCGACGCCTTGGTGATCCCGAGGATGATCTCCTCGGCCTGGGCCGGCTCGCCGCCGTCCTCCGTCGACCTTGGCGTTGATCCGCGCGTACTCGTGGCGGTCGACGAACTGGCCCGGCAGCAGCTCGGTGTCGCCCTTCTGGTCGACCCGAACCTTCTTCATCATCTGGCGCACGATCAGCTCGATGTGCTTGTCGTTGATGTCCACGCCCTGGGACTTGTAGACCTCCTGGACCTCGCGGACGAGGTACAGCTCGGTCTCGGTGCGCCGCTCCACCTGGTCCTTGCCGCCGTGGGCGAGGATCTCATGCGGGTACAGCGAGCCCTCGTTGAGCGGCTTGCCGACCTCGATGTGCTCGCCGTCGCGGACGTACAGCAGCGTGCGCCGCGGGAACGAGTGGCGGTGCTCCTCGCCGGCCGAGTCGGTGATCACGACCGTGACCGCTTGTCGGCGCTCCTCGAGCGAGACCGTGCCGGAGACCTCGGCGATCTTCGCGAGGCCCTTCGGCTTGCGCGCCTCGAACAGCTCGACGACACGCGGCAGACCGTGCGTGATGTCCGCGCCGGCGACGCCGCCGGTGTGGAACGTACGCATCGTCAGCTGCGTGCCGGGCTCGCCGATCGACTGCGCCGCGATGATGCCGACGGCGTCACCGATCTGCGCGATCTTGCCGGTCGCCATCGAGCGGCCGTAGCAGGCCTGGCAGACGCCGGTCGGCGCCTCGCACTTGAGCACGGAGCGGACCGGGACGCGACACGACCTCGCCCTTCTCCGTGTCGGCGCGCGAACGCCTCGACCAGGTCGGCCAGCTCGGCGCGATCGATCTCGACACCCTTCTCGACGATCACACGGCCGCGCTTGGTCGTGATCTGCTCAGCCGCGATCCGGCCGATCAGGTTGTCGTTGGGCTCGCTGGTCGGACGCAGGCGACGGGTCTCCGGGTCGATCTCCGTGTTGAAGACCGGCGAGCTCGATGTGCTCGGTGGTGCCGCAGTCCTCCTGGCGGATGATCACGTCCTGGGCGACGTCGACCAGACGACGCGTCAGGTAACCCGAGTCGGCCGTACGCAGCGCCGTGTCGGCGAGGCCCTTGCGGGCACCGTGGGTCGAGATGAAGTACTCGAGCACGTCCAGGCCTTCCATGAAGTTGGACTTGATCGGACGCTCGATGATCTCGCCCTTCGGGTTGGCCATCAGGCCGCGCATGCCGGCCAGCTGACGGATCTGCTGGAACGAGCCACGGGCACCCGAGTTGGCCATCATGAAGATCGGGTTGAGCTCGTCGAGGTGGTCGACCATCGCCTTGGCGACCTCGTCGGTCGCCTCGTTCCACAGGCTGGTGACAGCCTCGTGGCGCTCCTCCTGATCCATCTCGCCGTTGTTGTACTGCTCGTCGATCTCGGCCAGCACGCGCGTCGTAGCGAGCCAGGATCTCCGGCCTTGTCGGCGGCGTCTGGACGTCGTTCTTGGAGACGGTCACACCCGCCTGGGTGGCGTAGTGGAAGCCGATGTCCTTGAACGCGTCAAGCACCTGCGAGATCGACGCGGCCCCGTAGGCCTGCACGAGGTCGTCGACCAGCTTGGTGGTGTCCTTCTTCTTCATCGAGCGGTTGACGAACTCGTAGCTTGCTCGGGTCGAATTGTCGCCCATCGCGGCCTCGCCGAGGGCCCGCTCGATCTTGTCGTTGTAGATGATCCGGCCGACCGTCGTCAGCACGTGACCGCCCTCACGCTCGAGCGGGCGGTACTCGGCGAGGTCGTGCAGGCTCGACGACGCCGTGCTCGTAGGACCACTCCGCCTCCTGGGCGGTGCGGAACACGTGCGGGCGCGGCTCGATGCGTGGCCGGGTCGATCTTCGGCCAGCTCCTTCTCGTCCGGGCCGTAGGTCAGGTAGTAGGCGCCCAGCACCATGTCCTGGGCCGGAACCGCCAGCGGCGCGCCGTGCGCCGGGGACGAGGATGTTGTTGGCCGACAGCATCAGGATCCGAGCCTCGGCCTGCGCCTCCGCCGACAGCGGCAGGTGCACGGCCATCTGGTCGCCGTCGAAGTCGGCGTTGAACGCGTGGCAGACGAGCGGGTGGACCTGGATCGCCTTGCCCTCGACCAGCACCGGCTCGAACGCCTGGATGCCCAGACGGTGCAGCGTCGGCGCGCGGTTGAGCAGCACCGGGTGCTCGTGGATGACCTCCTCGAGCACGTCCCAGACCTCGGGGATCATCGAGTCGACCATCTTCTTGGCCGCCTTGATGTTCTGCGCGGACTTGCGCTCGACCAGGCGGGCCATGATGAACGGCTTGAACAGCTCCAGCGCCATCAGCTTCGGCAGACCGCACTGGTGCAGCTTCAGCCACGGACCCGACACGATCACCGAGCGGCCCGAGTAGTCGACGCGCTTGCCGAGCAGGTTCTGGCGGAACCGGCCCTGCTTGCCCTTGAGCATGTCGGACAGCGACTTCAGCGGGCGGTTGCCCGGACCGGTCACCGGCCGGCCGCGGCGGCCGTTGTCGAACAGTGCGTCGACGGCCTCCTGCAGCATGCGCTTCTCGTTGTTGACGATGATCTCCGGCGCGCCGAGGTCAAGCAGCCGCTTCAGGCGGTTGTTGCGGTTGATCACACGGCGGTAGAGGTCGTTGAGGTCGGAGGTCGCGAAGCGGCCACCGTCGAGCTGCACCATCGGGCGCAGCTCCGGCGGGATCACCGGGACGGCCTCGAGGATCATCATCTCCGGCTTGTTGCCGGAGTTGAGGAACGCGGTCACGACCTTCAGGCGCTTGACCGCGCGGGCCTGCTTCTGACCCTTGGCGGTCTTGACCTGATCCTGCAGATCCTCGGACTCGGCCTCGAGGTCGACCTGCTGGAGCAGGTCGCGGACGGCCTCGGCGCCCATGCCACCGCGGAAGTACTCGCCGAACCCGAACGGCGAGCCGAAGCGGTCCTTGAGCTCGCGGAACAGGGTCTCGTCGTTGACGACGTCCTTGGGCTTCATCGACTTGAACAGATCCCAGACCTGGCGGATCCGCTCGGCGGCGTCCTCCATGTAGGCCTCGGTGTCGTCGATGTCCGCCTGGAAGCTCTTGCGGAGTGTCCTTGAGCAGCTTCTCGCGCTCCTCGTCGGACAGCTTGGCGACGTTGACGTCGAGCGTGTCGGCCCACAGGTGGTCGTCGTCGGAGAAGTCGCGCGGGGTCTTGGCGGTCTCCAGGAAACGCGACGCGGCGCTCGAGCGACTCCTTGAGCTCGAGCAGCCGCTCCTCCTTCTCGGCCGCGTAGCTGTCGAGCGTCTTGTTGACCTCGACCTCGAGCGCCTCGAGGTCACGCGCACGCGCCTCGTCGTCGACCCAGGTGACCATCGAGGCGGCGAAGTACAGGACCTTCTCGAGCTCCTTCGGGGCCATGTCCAGCAGGTAGCCGATCCGGCTCGGGACGCCCTTGAAGAACCAGATGTGGCTGACCGGGGCGGCCAGGTCGATGTGGCCCATGCGCTCGCGGCGAACCTTCGAGCGGGTCACCTCGACGCCGCAGCGCTCGCAGACGATGCCCTTGTATCGGACGCGCTTGTACTTGCCGCAGTAGCACTCCCAGTCCTTGGTCGGACCGAAGATGCGCTCGCAGAAGAGCCCGTCCTTCTCCGGCTTCAGCGTGCGGTAGTTGATCGTCTCCGGCTTGGTGACCTCGCCGGAGCTCCACGAGCGGATCTGCTTCGAGGAGGCGAGGCCGATTTCGATTGCGTCGAAGTTATTGATGTCGATCATGTGAGTTCCCCTTACGCCTCGTCTTCTTCCAGCACACCCTCGGCTTCGCCGGGCCCGACGTCGCGCGTCGAGCATCGGATCGCATCCGCGGCGAAGTCCTCAGCCTCGAGATCCTCGCCGGACTCCAGGTCTCGGTCCTCCTCCTCGACCTCTTCGGCCGACGCCTCGACCGTCTCGCCCTCGTGCTCGGTCGCCTCGTCGGCGGCCGCTCCGTCGTGGCGCGGACGCCGCTGAGATCGATGCCCGAGCTCCTCGGCCGCGCGCAGGAGGTCGTCGTCCTCCTCGCGCATCTCGGCCCGCTCGCCCTCCTCGGAGACGACGTTGACGTCGAGCGCCAGCGACTGCATCTCCTTGAGCAGGACCTTGAACGACTCGGGGATCGACGGCTCGGCGATGTTCTCGCCCTTGACGATCGCCTCGTAGGCCTTGACGCGCCCGACCGTGTCGTCGGACTTGATCGTCAGCATCTCCTGCAGCGTGTAGGCGGCGCCGTACGCCTCGAGCGCCCACGACCTCCATCTCGCCGAACCGCTGGCCGCCGAACTGCGCCTTGCCGCCCAGCGGCTGCTGGGTGACGAGGCTGTAGGGGCCGGTCGAACGCGCGTGGATCTTGTCGTCCACCAGGTGGTGGAGCTTGAGGATGTACATGTAGCCGACGGTCACCTGCTGGGCGAACGGCTGCGCCGGTGCGGCCGTTGAACAGCTGCACCTTGCCGGAGGCCTGCTCGCCCTCGCGGCGGCTCTTGTCGACGTCCATGCGGATCCGGCCCTTGTGCTCGTCCTGCCAGCGGACCAGCGCCTCGTCGACGTCCGTACGGTCGCGCCGTCGAACACCGGCGTGGCGACGTAGACCTTCGGGTCGGCGCCGTCGGTCGCGTTGCGGCAACGGCCGTCGCGGTCGCCTTCTTGCGCGCGATCGGAGCCGTCCGTCGTACCAGCCGTTGCGCCGCGACCCAGCCGAGGTGCGTCTCGAGGATCTGGCCGAGGTTCATCCGGCTCGGCACGCCGAGCGGGTTGAGGATCACGTCGACCGGGGTGCCGTCCTCGAGGAACGGCATGTCCTGGATGTCGACGATCTTCGAGATGACGCCCTTGTTGCCGTGGCGGCCGGCGAGCTTGTCGCCCTCGGAGATCTTGCGCTTCTTGGCGACGAACACGCGCACCAGGTCGTTGACGCCCGGCGGCAGGTCGTCGCCGTCGTCACGGCTGAAGGTCTTGACGTCGATCACGACGCCGCCCTCACCGTGCGGAACCTTCAGCGAGGTGTCACGGACCTCACGCGCCTTCTCCTTGAAGATCGCGCGGATCAGCTTCTCCTCGGCGGTCAGCTCGGTCTCGCCCTTGGGCGTGACCTTGCCGACGAGCAGGTCGCCGGACTGGACCTCGGCGCCGATGCGGACGATGCCGCGGTCGTCGAGGTTGCGCAGCGACTCCTCCGAGCGGTTCGGGATGTCGCGGGTGATCTCCTCGTCGCCGAGCTTGGTCGTGCGCGCGTCGATCTCGTACTCCTCGATGTGGATCGAGGTGAGCTCGTCGTCCTGCACGAGGCGCTTGGAGAGGATGATCGCGTCCTCGAAGTTGTAACCCTCCCAGGACATGAAGGCGACCAGCAGGTTCTTGCCGAGCGCCATCTCGCCCTGATCGCTGGCCGAGCCGTCGGCCAGCACGGTGCCGTCGACGACCTCGGTGCCGACGTCGATGATCGGCTTCTGGTGGATCAGCGTGGCCTGGTTGGAGCGCATGAACTTGTGCAGCTCATACTCGTCCTGGCCGCCGTCCTTCTTGTCGACGACGATCTTCTCGGCGTCGACGTAGGAGACGACGCCGTCGCTCTTGGCGAGCACGACATCACCGGTGTCGATCGCGGCGCGGTACTCCATGCCGGTGCCGACCAGCGGCGCGTCGGCGACGAGCAGCGGCACCGCCTGGCGCTGCATGTTGGAGCCCATCAGCGCGCGGTTGGCGTCGTCGTGCTCGAGGAACGGGATCATCGCCGTCGCGACCGACCAGATCTGCTGCGGCGAGACGTCGATCAGGTCGACCTCCTTCGGCGCGACCGTCACGTACTGACCGGCCTGCGTGCGGCAGAGGATCTCCGTCGCCGAGGAGCTTGCCCTTGGCGTCGACCTCGGCGTTGGCCTGCGCGATCTTGAGGACCTCCTCCTGGGTCGCGTCGATGCGGACGATCTCGTCGGTGACGACGCCGTTCTTGACGACCCGGTACGGGGTGGTGACGAAGCCGTGCTCGGAGATCTCGGCGTACGCCGACAGCGAGCCGATCAGGCCGATGTTCGGACCCTCAGGGGTCTCGATCGGGCACATGCGGCCGTAGTGGGTGGGGTGCACGTCGCGCACCTCGATCGGCGCGCGCTCGCGGGTCAGGCCGCCGGCACCGAGCGCCGACAGGCGGCGGCGGTGGGTCAGCCGGACAGGGAGTTGGTCTGGTCCATGAACTGCGACAGCTGGCTGGAGCCGAAGAACTCCTTCAGCGCCGCCACGACCGGGCGGATGTTGACGATCGTCTGCGGGGTGATCGTGTCCGCGTCCTCGGTCGTGAGGCGCTCGCGCACGACGCGCTCCATCCGGTACAGGCCGATCCGGAAGGCCTCCTGGATCAGCTCGCCGACGGTGCGCAGACGGCGGTTGCCGAAGTGCTCGTACTCGTCGAGGTGATCCTGGATCGGCTCACGCGGCATGTCGGAGCCTCGGCGGCGTAGTCCTTGACCTCGGTGTCGGGCTCCTCGGGCATCCCGAGCAGCTTCGGCAGCGAGACGAGCTCCCGACCAGGGCGATGATGTCGTCGTGGGTCAGCGTGCGGCTCT
>CAWBPJ010000004.1:0-495956 GCA_963790635.1 uncultured Actinomycetota bacterium
ACCTCCTCCACATGCTCTGGTAGCTCGTGGCGCACATGGATGCGATCGAATGACTCCTCCGCGGCGACCGCGGCCTCGGCCCCGTGGAAGCGCTCGACCAGCGCTCGCGCCAACGCGCGTTTGGCGTCGCGTGGTCCCAGATCTGAAGGCGGCTCCCGGCCAAGCAGGAGCTCGTACCAGGACGGCAACGACTCATCGGGGATGCTCAGCGTCTTTCCGTACATCTCCTCAGGCGAGTCGGTGACCCCTATGTAGTTGCCGAACGACTTTGACATCTTGCGCTCGCCGTCGGTGCCGGTCAGCAGCGGCATCGTCAGGATCACCTGTCCGTCCAGGCCGTACGCCCGCTGGATGTCCCGGCCGAGCAGCAGGTTGAACTTCTGGTCGGTGCCGCCGAGTTCGACGTCGGCCTTGATCGCGACCGAGTCATAGCCCTGCAGCAGCGGATACAGCAGCTCCAGCATCGACACCGGCGTGCCTGCGCGCAGCCGCTTGGCGAAGTCGTCGCGCTCGATCACGTGGGCGACCGTGGTGGTCGACATCAGCCGGAACAGCTCACCCATCGACATCTCGAGCCAATCGCCGTTGAAGCGGACCTCGAGCCGCTCAGGGTCGAGCACCTTCATCGCCTGCTGCTGGAATGTGGCGGCGTTGCGGTCGATCTCCTCGTCGCTCAGCATCGGGCGCGTCGCCGAGCGGCCGCTTGGATCGCCAACTCGTGCGGTGCCGTTGCCGATGATCAGCACGACCGTGTGACCGGCGTCCTGGAACTCGCGCAGCTTCTGCAGCACGACGGTGATGCCCGAGGGGATATCGGGCGCCGTCGGGTCGATGCCCGAGCTTGACCCGCAACGGCCGCCCCAGCTTCAGCTTGGCCTCAAGGCCCGCCCTCCGGCAGGCAGTCGACCGCGTTGCGGGACAGCCACGCGGCTGCTTGCGCTGGTGTGTCTGGCATCTGCGGGCAATCGTAAGGGACCGGTAACCGGAGGCGCACACAAGCCCCACAAGCCAAGCCCGTAAGCGACTAAACTCTCGCCAGCCGGCAGGGCTGCACCCGAGAATTCAGCCCTGGTCGAGTGCCTGAACCGTACGCGGAAGCCCAGCTTCCGGTGCGTTGCACAGACCGGTCGGAAGCACTCCCAGTTCATGAGCGTCGACGACCAAATCCTCCCAGACGCGGACCAAGAGCCGGCACCCGATCGTCTTCTCACAGCCGCAATCCCGTCACGTTCTGCCACGGCGGCAGGCGGAACCGCCCGCCACGTCCGCGCGTCCGCAAGCTGCGGCTGCTGTTCGTGCTGGCCGCTTTTCGGGCCCTGGCTGTGATCTCGACGCTGTTCGGAGCGCTCACCTCGATCGCCTCAGATCTCCCGAAGCTGGAGAACACGGTCCAGTTCAGCCACACCGTCGACTCCTACATGTACGACGACCGGGGCCAGCCGATCGGTCCGCTGGCCCCCGCCAGCACGCCGGCGATCGACCACTGGGCGCAGATCTCACCGAACATGCGCAACGCGATCGTCGCCGTCGAGGATCGGGGCTTCTGGCGCGAGTCGGGCATCAGCGTCCGCGGCCTGCTTACGAGCCGGGCTCTCCGATGCCACCGGCGGCAACCTGGAGGGCGGCTCGACCATCCCTGAGGAGTTCATCAAGAACGTCCGTCAGGAGGAGGGCGACCGCACCGTCGGCGAGAAGCTGGTCGAGGCCGGCATGGCCTTCCAGCTCTCGCACCACTGGAACCACAAGCAGATCCTCACCGAGTACCTGAACACGATCTACTTCGGCAACGGCGCCCTCGGGATCGAGGCCGCCGCGCGCGTCTACTTCGGCTGGGATCACGGCTACGACGCCGCAAATCCCGCCGACGGTGGCAAGGGCGGCTGCGGCGACGCCGATCCCGAGCATCCGAACCGGAAGGAGTGCGCGAGCGTGCTCGAAGCCGGCCGAGGCGGCGCTGCTGGCCGGCATCGTCGCCAACCCCAGCGCTTTCAATCCCGCGGGAACGACGAGTGAGCGCAATGCCGCCACGGCGCGTCGCAACCTGGTGCTCAGCTACATGTACCAGCAGCACTACATCTCTCACGCGCAGTACCAGAGCGCGGTCAACACGCCAGCTGCCGACCGCGGCCCAGATCAAGCAGCCCGAGCAGCAGCCGACGGCAGCCCCCTACTTCACGAGCTGGGTGCGAGCCACAGGTCGTGCACGCGCTCGAGCAGGAGGGCCTCTCGCCCAAGGAGGCCCAGTACGAGGCCGACTACGGCGGCCTCAAGATCAAGCTCAGCATCGACCTCAACATGCAGAAGGCGGCGCAGCAGGCGGTCGACGAAGAGTTCCCGCCGAGCGACGGGCCTGCCGACGCGCATCGCTGGTCGCGATCGACAACAAGCACCGGCGAGGTCCGGGCGATGGTCAGCGGCGACGGCGACTACGACCAGTCGCCGTTCAACCTGGCGACGATGGGCTACCGGCAGCCCGGCTCGTCATTCAAGATCTTCACACTCGCGGCCGCGCTCGAGAGCGGGAAATACAGCCCCTACTCCGAGTTCGACTCCCAGCAGCTCACGATCCCGTTCGTGAACGAAGGACGGGAATGCATTCGAGGCCGGCAACGGCACCGGCAGATTCCCGGTCCACAACTTCGGCAACGCGTACAGCGGCTCGATACCGATGACGGTGGCCACCGCCATCTCGGACAACAGCGTCTTCGCTCAGCTCGGCACTGAGCCAGGTCGGCACCGAAGTACGTCAGGCAGTACGCCCAGCAAGCTGGGGATCCGCTCGCCGATCTCGACATCGACCCGTCGATGATCCTCGGCGGCCTCACGACGGGCGTCTCCGCGCTCGACATGGCGCACGCCTACTAGACCGTCGCGAACGGCGGCAAGAAGGTCTACAACCCGACGCTCGGCGACGTCGACAGCAGGGCCCGATCGGGATCGACTCGATCTCCAACTGCGTCCCAGTGCAGACAGCCACACGATCACGAACGCCGGCGACGCTGGCGACCACGCAGGTGATCACGCCCGGACGTCGCCAGCACGATCGACGAGCTTCTCCACGGCCCGGTCGACGACAGCTACGGAACCGGCACGGCGGCCGCGATCCCGGGCGTCGATGTGGCCGGCAAGACCGGCACGACCTCCAACTACGTCGACGCCTGGTTCGTCGGCTGGACACCGAGCATGACCGTCGCCGTCTGGGTCGGATACCCCGACAGCGGCAAGCCGATGATCGACCAACTTCAACGGCGGGCCGGTCGAGGGCGGCACCTACCCGGCGGTCATCTGGCACAACTTCATGGTCCAGGCGATCCAGATCATGATCGACGAGCACGAGCGGAAAGCAAGGACACCGCCACCAGCTCGGCTGACCACCGAGGAGATCACTCACCAGGCGTCCCGCACTCGAGCAGCTCGTCGAGCACGCCGTCGAGCACCGACACGACCGCCGCATCGAGCGACACACCGGCGACCAACGCAGACACCACTGCGGCGCGACAGCAGCACGACGCAGCAGGCACCGGCGTCGCAACCAGCACGGACGACGCCGGCAGCCCGACGACGACGCCGGCGACGACCCGCCGCCGACGGATCAGAGCGACAGCCACCACCCCCGCCGCGCCCGCCGCGCCGTCGACGAGCACCGAACGGGCTCGAGCGGCGGCTCCGGCGCTCTGAGCGGCCTTCTAACGCGGCTACCCGCACCGGCGCCGACAGGTAGCGGCTGCCGGCCGACGAGAACCGCCACGGCAGCTCGACTGCCTTCGTGATCCCGATCCGGCGGTCCCGCTGGACCACCGGATCGCTGCCAGCGCTCCGGGCGGCCCGAGATCACGACCGGGCCCGCGCGCCAGATCGCAGCCATTGTCGGCCAGCGTGATCCCCAGCGCCTGCGTGAGCTTGCCCGGGCCGGAGCAGAGCGCCCGCAGATTCGCAGCCGGTCGACGCCGCGCCGCATCCGCCATCAGCTCGATTCCGGTCGAGCGGCTCGAGCGCCCGGATCAGCACCGCTGCCCCACGCCCTCCGGCTCGCAGACGGCGTTCAGCATCACATGCACGCCGTAGGAGAGGTAGACATAGGCGCGACCGGGCGGCCCGAACAGCGTCTCGGTGCGCGGTGTCAGGCCAACGAACGCGTGACAGGCGGGCTCGGTGTCGTGGTAGGCCTCGGCCTCGACGATCACGCCGCTGCACTCGCCGCGCATGACGACGCAGCCGATCAGCGCCTCGCGCCACCTCGAGCACCGGAGCGGTCGTAGAACCCAGGCCCACCGGCGTCCAGTTCACCGCCGCCCGCTGCGCGCCGGCTCGAGCGCCGCACGCGCGTGCTCGAGCTGCTCGCGCACGGCCGCCGAACCCGTGCCGCCGCGCGAGCCTTCGATTCGAGCCAGGCGCCGTCGCCGAGCAGCGCGTAGAAGCCGTCCGGCATCGAGCAGCGGCGACGCTGCCTGCAGCTCCTGCGGGGTCAGCTCTGAGAGCGTCCGCCCGCTCGAGACGGCTAGTCCGCACCAGGCGCCGCGACGACGCCGTGGGAGCTGCGGAACGGCATGCCGCGCTTGACAAGGTAGTCGGCCACGTCGGTCGCTGCGAGGAACTCGTCGGCCGACGGCCTCGGCGAGACGTTCGCGGCTGAAACTGATCGTGCTCGAGCATCCCCTGCGCTGCGGCGAGCACCAGCTCGAGCGTGTCGACGGCGTCGAAGAGGTGCTCCTTGTCCTCCTGCATGTCCTTGTTGTAGGTGAGCGGCAGGCCGTGCATGACGCCGTGAATTGCGGTCAGATGGCCGGTGATGCGAGGCGCCTTGGCGCGCAGCAGCTCGGCGGCATCAGGGTTCTTCTTCTGCGGCATGATCGAGGAGCCAGACGCCCACGCGTCGGAGACCTCGCAGAAACCGAACTCCTCGCTGGACCAGAGCACGATCTCAGCGCCGAGGCGCGACAGGTGCGTTGCGCAGGTCGTCGCGGCAGCCAGATAGTCGAGCACGAAGTCACGGTTCGAGACCGCGTCGATCGAGTTCTCCGCGACCTCCGCGAAACCGAGCTCCGAGGCGACCATCGTCCTGTCAGTGTCGAAGTTCACGCCCGCGAGCGCCCCGCTCCCAAGCGGCAGTGACATCGGTGCCGTCGAGCACCGCGGTGAAGCGACGCTCGTCGCGCAGCAGCATCCAGGCGTAGGCCAGCAGGTGGTGCCCGAGGTAGACCGGCTGCGCGCGCTGCAGGTGGGTGTAGCCGGGCATCGGCCAGTCACGATGGCGTTCGGCCAGCGCGATCAGGGTCTCGACCAGCGCCAGCGTCCCGGCGGCAGCATCGAGCGCCGCCGCGCGCGTGAACATCGCCATGTCGGTGGCGACCTGGTCGTTGCGCGAGCGGGCCGGTGTGCAGCCGGCCGCCGGCCTCGCCCGCGAGCTCTGTCACCCGCCGCTCGATCGCCATGTGCACATCCTCGTCGCCCTCGGCAAACGCAAACGTCCCGCTCCGGATCTCATCGGCGACAACCGCGAGCGCGCCGTGCAGGGCGTCGCGGTCCTCAGTGCTGATGATCCCACCGGCCGCCAGCATCGAGGCGTGCGCCACCGACTGCTGCACATCGAAGGGCGCCAGGCGCCAGTCGAACGACAGCGAGTCGTTCAGACGCCGGAAGGTGTCCGCCTGGGCCTGCGCCATGCGCGGGCTAGACATCAGGCGGTGCTCGGAATTCATCAGGCGCGCGATGCTAACGCGCCCGGCGTGCGGCGTGCGGCCTCGAGCACGGCCGCCAGCGTCTCCGCCACCCGACCGACCTCGCCCTCGCTCATCTCGGGGAAGAACGGGATCGCGATCGATCGCGAGGCGATGTCCTCACACACCGGAAACTGACCCTCGCAATAGCCGAACGTCTCGCGGTAGTAGGTCATCAGGTGGATCGCCGGGAAGTACGGTTTGGCCGCGATCCCGCGCGCGCCGAGGTTCGTGACTGTTCGATCGCGGTCGACACCCTGCGGCAACTGGACCACGTAGACGAACCAGCCGCGGCGCTCCTGACCGCGGTTGGGACATGGCAGCGTGACGCCGTCGATCCCGGCGAGCGCCTCGCCATAGAGCTCAGCGACCCGTTCCCTGGCAGCCAGCAGCTGATCGAGCCGGTGCAACTGCGCCAGCCCCAACGCGCAGGCGATATCCGAGAGCCGGTAGTTGAAGCCCAGGCGGTCGTGATCGAGCCAATCCATGTTCGGAGCACGGCCCTGGTTTCGCTCGGAGTCGAGCCGCTCCTTGACCGCGGCGTCGGCGGTGACGACGATCCCGCCTTCGCCCGTCGTCATCTGCTTGTTCGCGTAGAAGGCGAACACCGCCTGATGGTTGCGACCGCCGATCGGCCGGCCGTCCGCGTAACGGCCTCCGAGCGCCTCGCAGGCATCCTCGACGATCGGCAGCCCAAGCCGCTCGAGTCGTTGCATGTCGACCGGGTAGCCGAAGACATGCACCGGCAGCAGCGCTGCCGTGCGCTCGGTGACCGCGGCGGCCACCTGCCCGACGTCGAAGTTCAGCGTCACCGGGTCGATGTCAACGAACACCGGTCGCGCGCGCTCGTAGATGGCGGCGTTGGCGCTGGCCACGAAGGAGAACGGCGTCGTGATCACCTCATCCCCGTCAGAAACGCCGGCCGCGCGCAGCGCCAGGTGCAGTCCGGCGGTCCCGGACGATACGGCGCTGCCGAAGCGAGCACCGACACGCGCCGCGAACGCGCGCTCGAACTCAGGTCCGCGCGGCCCGAGTGAGAGCTGCCCTGACCTGAGCACTTCGATGACCGCGCGCTCCTCGGGCTCACCCAGGAGCGGTCGGGCAAGCGGGATCGGGATGTCCGGAGTCGAGCTCGCCCCCCCGGGCGTGTCGCCGGCACTCACGACGACGCGCCAGGATGGGTGGAACTGATCTGAGCCGGACGGCGCCCGGCCTGCATGCCGAGCTCGAGCGAGTCCACCAGCGCCTCCCAGGAGGCCTCGATCACGTTCGTGGAGACGCCTGTGGCACCCCACTCGTGCTCGCCGTCGGATGAGTCGAGCAACACCCGCGTGATTGCGTCGCTGGCCTTGGCACCGTCGAGAATCCGAACCTTGAAGTTCACAAGCTTGATCGTGTCGAGCTCGGGATAGACGCTGACCAGCGCGCCGCGCAGGGCCTTGTCCAGCGCGCTGACGGGACCGTTGCCCTCCGCCGTGAAGACATACCGCTCTCCATCCACCCAGAGCTTGATCGTTGCCTCGGTCTCGACGCGGCCGTCCGCGCGTTGCTCGGCGATCACGCGCCAGGACTCGAGCGTGAACAGCGGCGTGTAGTCGCCGCTCTCCTTGCGCAGCAACAGCTCGAAGGAGCCGTCAGCGGCCTCGTAGTGATAACCCTCGTGCTCGCGATCCTTGACTCGCTCGATCAGCCGCGCAGCCGCGGCATCGTCGAGCGTGATTCCGGCCTCAGCCGCGCGCGCGTGGATCGTGCCCTTGCCCGACAGCTCCGATACGAGCACTGCGCGATCGTTGCCGACCACCTCAGGTTGAACGTGCTCGAACGTGCTGGGGTCTGCCGCGACGCCGGCGACGTGCATCCCGCCCTTGTGAGCGAAGGCGTTACGCCCGACATATGGCTGGTCGGGGTTGGGCGTGAGGTTGAGCAGCTCGTCGAAGAAGTGCGAGGTGAGCGTGAGCGAGTCAAGCTGCGCGGGCGTGACGCACTCGTAGCCGAGTTTCAGCTGCAGGTTGGGGATCAGAGTCGTGAGGTTCGCGTTGCCGCAGCGCTCGCCGTAGCCGTTCTGCGTCCCCTGGACGTGAACCGCTCCCTGCTCGACCGCGGCGAGCGAGTTCGCCACCCCGCAGCCGGCATCGTCATGGCAGTGGATCCCGACCTTGACCCCCGCACCGCCCAGCTCGCGTACCACGGCCTCCATCGCTGCGGCGATCCCGTGGGGCATCGTGCCGCCGTTGGTGTCGCAGCAGGTGACCGTGTCCGCGCCGGCGTGGGCCGCCGCGCGCAGGCACGCCAGCGCGTACTCGCGGTCCTCCGCGAACGCATCGAAGAAGTGCTCCGCGTCGTAGACCACGCGCTTGCCGGCACCGGCCAGGAACGCGATCGACTCGGCGATCATCCGCAGATTCTCCGCACGGTCGACCTTCACGACCTTCTCGAGGTGCAGGCTCCAGGTCTTCCCCACCAGCGTGCAGACGGGCGCGAAGCAGTCGGCCAGCACCTGCAGAGCAGGATCGTCCTGCGCGCGCGTGTCGCGGCGGCGGGTCATCCCGAAGGCGGCGATCTGCGCGTGCTCGAATGACTCGTGCGCGAGCAGCTCGAACAGCTCCAGCTCCTTCGGGTTGGAGCTCGGGAAGCCGGCCTCGATAACGTCGATGCCGAGCCCATCAAGCGTGTGTGCGACGCGCAGCTTCTCGTGCGCGGAGAGCGACATACCCTCGCCCTGCATGCCATCGCGCAGGGTCGTGTCGTAAAGCTCGATCCTGGTCATCTCAGGCGGTCGGCGCGGGCACTTCGACGTGATCCAGCCATGCGGAATAACGCAGCTCGCGTCCCCGCAGCGCATCCATGAACACGCGCTGAAGCTCAGCCGTGACCGGCCCGCGCCCGCCATGGCCGACATCGTGGTCGTCGATCTCCCGCACTGGAACGAGCTCGGCGGCCGTGCCCGTCATGAACACCTCGTCCGCGAGATACAGCTCGGCCCTGGCGATCTCACGCTCGACCACCTCGTAACCGCGGTCGCCCGCGATCTGGATCAACGAACGGCGCGTGATCCCATCCAGCGCGCCCGACGCGAGCGAAGGCGTGACGACCCTGCCATCGACCACCATGAACAGGTTCTCGCCGCTGCCCTCGCAGACGTAACCCGCCGGGTCGAGCAGGATCGCCTCCTCGTAGCCGGCCTTGGTCGCCTCGATCTTCGCGAGGATGCTGTTCAGATAGGTCCCGCTGGCCTTGGCCTGAGGGTTCACCGAGTCACTCGGCAGCCGCCGCCAGGTCGAAACCTTGGCACGGATGCCGCCCTCTGCAGAGCCCTCACCGAGATATGCGCCCCATGGCCAGGCGGCGATCGACACGTCGACGGGTGCCTCGAGTGGAAACAGACCCATGGTCCCGTAGCCGCGGAACACGATCGGGCGGATGTAGCACTCGCGCAGGCCGTTGGCGATCAGCAGCTCATGCGTGGCGCGGCGCAGCTCGTCCCGCGAGTACGGAATCGGCATGTAATAGAGCTCAGCCGACTTGAACAGGCGGTCGATGTGATCGTCGTGACGGAAGATCGCGGGCCCGCGCTCTGTCTCGTACGCGCGGACTCCCTCGAACACGCCCGTTCCGTAGTGGAGTCCGTGCGTGAGCACGTGTACCTTCGCGTCCTCCCAGGCAACGAGTTCTCCGTTGTGCCAGATGAGGTCCGCCTGATCCACGTTGCTGCTCCTTGGAGGTTGCCTTACAGGTTGGAAAGGACGGTCTGGGTCGCTTCGCGCGTGCCCGCGGTGCCCCCCAGATCGCGAGTGCGGAGCCCAGCCGCAAGCGCACCATCCACGGCCGATTCTATCGCTGACGCCTCCGCCTCCAAAGCGAAGCCATGGCGCAGCATCATCGCCACCGACAGGAACATCGCCATCGGGTTGGCGGCGCCTGTCCCGGCGATGTCCGGCGCCGAGCCGTGGACGGGCTCGAACACTCCGGGCTTGCCCGGATGGCCGAGCGAGGCGCTCGGCAACATCCCGATCGAGCCGGTCAGCGTCGCTGCCTCGTCGCTGAGGATGTCACCGAACATGTTCTCGGTGACGATCACGTCGAAGTCGGCCGGATTGGACACCAATTGCATGGCGGCGTTGTCGACCAGCACGTGCTCGAGTTTGACGTTTGGGAACTCCGTCGCGTGAACCTCGCGGACGACCTCACGCCAGAGGCGACTTGTCTCGATCACGTTGGCCTTGTCCACGCTCGTCAGCTTCCGTCGCGTTGCTGCAAAGGCGACACGTGCGATCCGAGCGATCTCCTCGCGTGTGTAGGAGCAGAGGTCCGAGGCAGCGTCAGCGGTCCGCGTCTTCTCGCCGAAATAGATCCCGCCGGTCAGCTCACGCACCACCAGCAGGTCGGTGCCCTCGATCACCTCTCGCTTCAGCGGGCTGGCGTCGTACAGTGCCGGCAGCGGCCGCACCGGCCGCAGATTCGCGTACAGCCCGAGTCCTTTGCGTAGGCCCAGCAGGCCCTGTTCCGGTCTCGGCTTGTTCGGGTCAGTGGTGTCCCACTTGGGACCACCGACCGCCGCCAGCAGCACTGCGTCGGATGCCCTGCACGCCGCGAGCGTCTCGTCGGTCATGGCGGTGCCGTGAGCGTCGATGGAGGCGCCACCAAAGAGGTGTTCCTCATACTCGAATGAGGTACCGACTGCGCTCAGCAGCTCGAGTGCGGGGGCGATGATCTCGGGGCCGATCCCGTCACCGGCCAGCAGAATTATCTTGGAGGGCATGGGCGCTGAAGCTACCGAATCTCGCTTTTTTCCTGACTGACCCTCAGCCTCAGCTGCGCAGGTAGCGCCCGGTCGCAAAGATCCGGTAGTTGACGACGAAGAGTGCAGCGGTCGCGACGACCAGGAACACGAACGAGAACAGCACGCTCGCGTCTCGATACCCCAGGAACCCGTACCGGACGAGCGCGATCATGTAGAAGATCGGGTTGAAGTGGGTGAGCGTTCGCCACGGCTGGGGCAGCAACGAGGCACCGTAGAACACGCCGCCGAGGAAGATCAGCGGCTGTAGCACGAAGGTCTGATATAGCGCGACGTCGTCGAACTGGACGGCGCGCACACCGACCAGCACCCCGCACTGGGCGAAGAACAGTCCGACGAGGATCAGCCCTGGAATCAACACCAGCGGCTCGGCAACGGGAAGCGAGACCAGCACGACCGCCACCAGGAACGTGATCAACGCCACGATGAAGCCACGCACAAAGCCGCCGAGCGTGAAGCCCATCAGCAGTTGCATCGGCGAGGCCGGCGAGGAGAGCTGGTCGTCGATCGCGTGGGTGAACTTCTGCTGAAGCAGCGATGAGGAGTTGTTCGCGAAGGCGTTCACCGCCCAGGCCATCATGATCAGGCCTGGGATCACGAAGACGACGTACCGGAAGCCGTGGATCTGATGGATCCGGGTACCGAGCGCGGCACCGAACACGGAGATGTACAGGAAGGTCTCGAGCAGCGGACCGCCAAGCGTCTGCCGCTTGATCTTCATAAAACGGCTGATCTCGCGCCGGACCAGCGAAGCGAATCGGATCTGTGACGGATTCATGCGGCGGCGCCCTCGAGATGTGCGCGCGAGAGCTCCTGGCGGCCAACCAACTCCAGGTAGGCGTCCTGGAGGCTGCTGACCCCGTACCTGGAAGCAAGCTCCGGGACTGTGCCCTGAGCGGCGATCTGGCCGTGGTTGATGAACGCGATGTGATCGCAGAGTTGCTCGGCCTCTTCGAGGTAGTGCGTCGTCAGCATCACGCTTGTGCCCTCGCGATTGATCTTCTCGATGTATTGCCACAGCTCGAGACGCAGCTCGATGTCGACCCCGGCGGTCGGCTCGTCGAGGATCAGCAGCCGGGGCCGGTGCATCAGCGCCCGCGCGAGAATCAGCCTGCGCTTCATGCCGCCCGACAAGGTGCGAGTGTTCTCGGCCCGCTTCTCGGTCAAAGAGAACGCGTCCAGGAGCTCCTCCGCGCGCTCGCGCCGGTCGGCCTTCTGCATCCCGAAATAGCCACCATGAAGATCGAGCGTCTCCTCCACGGTCAGGAACATGTCGAGGTTTATCTCCTGAGGCGCGAGCCCCACCGCCTCACGGGCCTCACGATAGTGGTCGACGGCGTTGTGCCCGAGGATGCTGATGCTGCCCGAGGTGGGCCGCGCCAGGCCGGTGATGCAGTGAATCATCGTCGACTTTCCCGCTCCGTTGGGCCCGAGCAACCCGAAGAACGCGCCGGCGCCGATCTCCAGGGAGACGCTCTTCAGCGCCTCCACCCCGTTCGGATAGCGCTTGACGACGTCACGCACCTCGAGCGCAAGCGGGGCCGTCATCGGGCCGTCCCGGCTGTGGATCTGACCTCGCCCGCCCCGCGCCGTGCCACCATGTTCAGGCGGACGTATCCGAGCACCAGCGGGCTGCTGGAACGAGCGAGCACGGCTTCAATGAAGTCCCCGTGCAGATGCTCAGGCAGCCGGTCGAGGTGCCGCACCAGGCAGACCGTGCGCACGAACGGCTCTGGGTCATCGAGTCTCGTCGGCCGCTGCTCGAGCCACGTCTCGACGTCGATGAACCCGGCTGCCGTGAGGCGATCCGCGGTCACCTCGGGACGCGCATAGTTCCATGGCCCCTGCCAGTCGGATAAGTACTCGGCGAACTCAGGCGTTCGGGCCACTTCATCTGCCAGCACCCTGAAGGCATCGATATTGCCGAAGCCGCCGCACTGAGCGACAAGTTGACCGCCGGGCTTGAGCGCAGAGGCCAGGCTCGCGAACAGCTTCGGATGATCGGGAATCCAATGGAAGGTGGCGTTTGAGAAAACCGCGTCGACCTGCTCCGGAAGCTCAAGCTCCATCAGATCCTGGCATAGGGCCGTGACGCTGCCCCCGAGCGCGTCACGCGTGTGCTCGACCATCGACGGTGCGGCGTCGACGGCGTACACACGCCCTTCAGGAACGAGCGCGGCAAGCATCGCTGTGACCTTGCCGGAGCCGCACCCCGCGTCGAGCACGACCTCGTCTCCGTGGAGATCGAGACGCTCGAGCTGCTCGCGCGCCCACGTCTGCTGTGGTGCGGAGATCTCGTGGTAGGTGGTTGCGTCCCAGTCGCGTGTGCTCATGTCAGTCTCCCTTGACCGTGACGAGCACGGCGTCTTCCCAATACTTATACACACAGTCCACCGTGGCGAAGCCCGCCTCCCGCAACCAGCCGAGCTGAGATCCGACGTCAGCGCAGCGATCGTGCGTCCGTCGCTGAATGGCTGCGCTGAGCTCCGCGTCGCTCGCACCAAGCTCCCGGCACATGCGCTGCCAGTTCTCGACGTAGCTGCGGGTGAGCTCGGGCGTCGGGCCGGCCACCTGCTCGGCGTTCACAAACACGCCACCCGGCCTCAACACCTCGTGCACGCGCCGGAACAGCGCACGCTTGTCCAGATCCTCCAGGTGATGTATCGCAAGTGCCGACACCACGGCATCGAACGGCCCCTCCGGCAACCCCGCGGCCATATCTCGCACGTGCACCGCGGCCACTCGCGTACCGAGCCGCCGCTCCGCTTCGGCCAGCATCTCCGATGATCCGTCCAGAAGCGTGAACCGAGCATCGGGGTATGCCTCGGCGACCGCGGCGGAAAGCAAGCCCGTTCCCGCTCCAACGTCCAGGACGTGAGCTATGGATCCAGCGGAGCGGCAATCGATCGCCGCCACGGCTGATCCATAGAACAGGTCGAACGATGGCACCAGCCGCCTACGGAGGGCGGTGTACTCAGCGGCATGGGCCGAGAACGCCCGTGAGGCGGCCGGAACCGTCACAGACTTGTCGTCACCGGCCCGGGTCGCTCGTGAGCGGACTCGTACGCGGTGATCGCCTCACCCTCCTGAAGCGTCATGCCGATGTCGTCGAGGCCGTTCAGGAGCCGGTACCTGATGCTCGCGTCGATCTCGAACTTGGCGGTTCCGCCGGGCCACCGAACCTCCTGATTGGCGAGGTCCACCTGCGCATTGCCGGCCTCGGCGATCGCCTGGCAGTCATCGGCTGAGAGCGCGATCGGCAGCAGGCCGATCTTCGTGCAGTTCGAGTAGAAGATGTCGGCAAAGCTCTGCGCGATGATCGCGTGAAAGCCGTAATCCTCGAGCCCCCATGGTGCGTGCTCTCGGCTCGATCCGCAGCCGAAGTTGCGTCCCGCGACGAGAATCGGGTTCTTGGGCAGGTCCCAGTCTGGCTCCTTGGCCCAGTCGTAGAACAGGAACTCACCAAAGCCGGTGCGCTCCACCCGCTTCAGGAACTGCTTGGGCATGATCTGGTCGGTGTCGACGTCGTCACGGTTGAGGACCGACACCGGCCCCGTGATCGTTTCGATTGCCTTCATCGCACTGGGCTCCTCTGGGCCGTAACGGATGCGCTGTTGTAGCTGCGGATGTCCACGAAGTGGCCCTCGATCGCCGCGGCGGCAGCCATCTGGGGTGAGACCAGATGGGTGCGGGCACCACGTCCCTGACGGCCCTCGAAGTTGCGGTTGGAGGTCGACGCGACTCGCTCCCCCGGCGCAGCGATGTCAGGGTTCATGCCGAGGCACATCGAGCAGCCGGCGGCACGCCAGTCGAAACCGGCATCCCGGAAGACCTGATCGAGCCCCTCCGATTCGGCCTGCTCCTTGACCTGCACCGATCCCGGCACCACCATCGCATACACGCTCCCCGCGACCTTGCGGCCCCTGACGACGTTCGCGGCGGCGCGCAGATCGCCGATCCGCGAATTGGTGCAAGAACCGATGAACACGCGGTCGAGCGCGATCTCCTCGACCGGAGTGCCACCCTCGAGCCCCATGTACTCCAGCGCGCGCTCGTCCTGCTCGCCTGTCGGCAGCGGCACGCTGTCGGCCACGCCGACGACCATCCCCGGCGTCGTCCCCCAGGTGACCATCGGGCTGATTCTGGCGCACTCGATTGTGATCTGGGTGTCGAACTCCGCGTCCGGGTCGCTGTAGAGATCGCGCCAATCCGCCGGAACGCTTGCCGGTGCCGCGGGGCGCCCGATCACGTAGTCGAACGTCTTCTGGTCGGGGGCGATCATTCCAGCGCGGCCGCCGCCTTCGATCGTCATGTTGCAGACGGTCATTCGCCCTTCCATCGACAGCTTCTCGATCGCGGGTCCGGCGTACTCGACAACATGGCCCGTGGCCCCGGCCACGCCCATCTGGCCGATTGTGTAGAGGATCAGATCCTTGGCGGTGACACCGTGGCCGAGCTCGCCGACGTAGTTGATCCGCATCGACCTCGGCTTCTGCTGGACGAGGCATTGGGTCGCCAGCACATGCTCGACCTCGCTCGTGCCGATGCCGAACGCGAGCGAGCCGAAGGCGCCGTGAGTCGCCGTGTGCGAGTCGCCGCAGACGATCGTCATGCCGGGCTGGGTGACACCGAGCTCGGGGCCGATCACATGGACGATCCCCTGGTGCTCGGAACCAAGCGAATAGATCGGGATGCCGAACTCCGCCGCGTTGCGCTCGAGTGTCTCCACCTGTACGCGTGAGAGCTCGTCCTTGATACGCGCCGCCACGGGGGTTCCATCGGTCGGCGTGTTGTGATCGGCGGTGGCCAGCGTGCGGTCGGGCCGGCGGACCTTGCGGCCGTTCATCCGCAGGCCGTCGAAGGCCTGCGGGCTCGTGACCTCGTGCACCAGGTGCAGATCTATGTAGAGCAGACCGGGCGTCACGGCGTGGCGCTCCCAGATCTTGTCGAACAGGCTCTTGGGCATCTCGCTTCCTCTCGCTGTGGCTAGCTTCGTCTCAGGCCGGCGCTCACGACCGCGAGCAGTACGGCGTCTTGGCTTCCGGGATTTTCGAAATGATGGGGCAGATCGGCGTCGAAGGTCACGCAGTCGCCGGTGCCAAGTTCAAAGCGGGTGCCATCGCAGGCCAGCACCAGCCGGCCGGATTCGACCAGTGCCGTCTCGCGGCTGCCGGGTTCGTGCACGGGTGGGTCGCCGGGGCCGCCGGTAGCAGCACCCGGCGCGAGCGTGTGACGCGACAGTTCGGCCCGCTGGCCGGGCATCGGCGGGCTCAACAGCTCGTAACGGTGACCCTTCACAGCCGTCGCGCCTCTGCGTCGCTCGTTGCGGCGGACGATGCTGACCGCGCCATCCTCATCCAGGCGCAGCAGCTGCGACAGGCGCAGCTCCAGGCCGGAGGCGATCCGCGCCGCCACCTGCAGCGTAGGTGAGGTCTCGCCGCGCTCGACCTGTGAGAGCATCGGCGCGCTCACGCCGCAGCGCTCCGCCAGCTCGCGCAGCGACAGGTCCATCGCCTCGCGCAGCGCGCGGACACGGGCACCAAGGACCTCCGGGGACGTTGCGGTTTGCTCAGCTATCGCCATACGCGCGTATGTTATTGCATACGCGCGTATGGTCAACCGTCACGGCCGGAAGTCGAGCGGGCCGACTACGGAGTGCCGGCAAGCGCGGCTTCGCCGCGTTCGCCATCACGGCGCCGCACCGCATTGGACAGCGCGCGCACATAGCCGCGGGCAGCCGCATCGACGATGTCGGTCGAGACGGCCTGGCCCGAGCCCGTTGAGCCGTCGACCTCGACCACGATCGAGGTCTCGCCAAGCGCGTCCTGACCGCCCGTCACGGCGCCGATGTGGAACTCCCGCAGGCGCGCATCCACGCCGGTGGCCGCATTGATCGCATGAAAGACCGCGTCGATCGGGCCGTCGCCGCCGAACGAGCCCTCGAGCTCCTCTCCGCTGGGACTGCGTATGCCGACCTTCGCGTGCGGCGGCCGGCGCGTCGAGGATTCGACGTCGAACCACTCGAGCGTGTAGCCGACGTCGGCATGCTGGCGCAATTCGTCGGTCAACAGTGCCTCAAGGTCCATGGCCGTGACCTGCTTCTTCTTGTCAGCTATCTCCTTGAAGCGCTTGAAAGCCTGGTTCAGAGTCTGGCCGGAGACGTCGTAGCCCAGCTCGCTGAGAGCCTGCTGCAGCGCGTGTCGCCCTGAGTGCTTGCCCAGGACCAGCTGGTTCGACTCCAGACCGATGGAGGTCGCGTCCATGATCTCGAAGGTGCTGCGCTCCTTCAGGACCCCGTCCTGATGGATGCCGGACTCGTGAGCGAACGCGTTGCGTCCGATCACAGCCTTGTTGGGCTGCACGGGATACCCGGTCAGGCGCGAGACGATCCGCGAGGTGCGGGCGATCTCCTTGGTGACCGCGCCCGTATGCAGCCCGAGCTCCGACTGGCGCGTCGCGATCAGCATGACGATCTCCTCCAGCGCGGCGTTGCCGGCGCGCTCGCCGATCCCGTTCACGGCGCACTCGACCTGGCGCGCGCCCGCCATCAGGCCCGCCACCGAGTTGGCGACCGCCAGTCCCAGGTCGTCGTGGCAGTGGACCGACAGCACGACGTCGTGCAGATCCGGAACGAGTTCGTACAGACGCGTGAGAAAGGCCGTGTACTCGTGCGGCATCGTATAGCCCACGGTGTCCGGAATATTGATCGTGGTCGCACCCTCGTCGATTGCGACCTGCAGCACCTGGGCCGTGAACTCAGCGTCGGAACGGGTCGCGTCCATCGGTGAGAACTCGACGTCCTCGCAGTAGGACTTCGCCTGAGCGACGGCCGCGCGCGCCAACCCCAGGACGTCCTCGCGCGTGTTCTGCATCTGGTACTTGATGTGGATGTCAGAGGTCGAGATGAAGGTGTGGATGCGGGGACGCTGTGCGTCCTTCAGCGCCCCCCAGGCCGCCTCGATGTCGGCTGCATGTGCGCGCGCAAGGCCCGCGATCACCGGCCCGTCGACCGTCCGTGCGATTCCCTGGACGGCCTCGAAGTCGCCAGGCGATGCGATCGGGAAACCCGCTTCGATCACGTCGACCCCGAGCCGTGCCAACTGCTGGGCGATCTCAAGCTTCTCCTGAGCATTCAGCGAGATGCCCGGCGACTGCTCGCCGTCGCGCAGCGTGGTATCGAAGATGACTACTCGGTTGGGATCCTGCGATGGCGTCATTTCAGACGGCTCCTTTGCTTGCTCGTCCTGCTTCTTCTCGTGCTTGGTTCGCGGCTACGTGCGGCCGCCGGCGCGCTATTCCCCCCGGAGGGGGAGGAGAAGAAGTCGAAGGTCGAGCGCGAACGCCATCCGCTCGGAAGGCTAGCGGCTGGGCCGCGGGAACGTCAACTGCAAAGGGTCGGTCAAGCTCCGCTGAGGCTGCGGCTCAGAGTGTGACCGTGACACCCGTGACGAAGCCGTCGCTGGCACTGATTTCGCGCACCAGAGCGTCCGGCACACTGATGTCCGTGGTGACGATCATCGCCGCGAACAACTCCTGATCGCCACCCTCTGGCTGGCGGCCCACGATCGAGGAGACGATGTTCACGTTGTGGGCGCCGAACAGCGTTCCCACGCGGCCGAGCATGCCAGGACGATCGTGGTAGCGGAACATCGTCACGTGATCCTCGAGCTGCACCTGGAAGCGCTGTCCCCAGGCCTCGAGCAGGTGCGGCCGGTGCAGATTGCCGATCACGGTACCCGCGACGCTGGCGGTGTGCCGGCTGCTGGTGACGGTCACGCGAATCATGTCCGTGTAATCCCGAACCTCCTGCTCCTTGGCGTCCTGCGTCGAGATCCCACGCTGCTTCGCCAGCGCGGGGGCGTTGACCTCGTTGAGCTCCTCCGCCCCCTGTGCGGCAAGCACACCCATCAGCACATTGAGACCGAGCAATCGCGTGTCCCGGGTGGCGATCCCCCCGAGGAACTCGACCCTGACCGTCTCGATCGCCGCCTCCTCGTCAAGCGACGCGGCGATCCTCCCGAGCGCCCGCGCCAGAGGCACGAACGGCGTCAGTGCCTCGATATCACCATCAGGGATCGCTGGAATGTTGACGGCCGTGGTGACAGATCCACCCGTCAACGCTGCCACGATCTGCTCGGCCGCCTGGAAGCCGGCCCGATCGTTGGCCTCGGTCGTGGACGCCCCCAGATGCGGCGTCACGATCACGTTCGGATAGCCGAACAGCGGGTGCTCGGTGATCGGCTCGCTCTGGAACACGTCCAGCGCCGCGCCGGCAACCTTGCCGCTGTCCAGCGCCGCCTGAAGGTCCTCGTCGACCACCAACGGGCCGCGGGCGACGTTCAGCACGCGCACGCCGTCCTTGCACTTCGACAGCACCTCAGCGTTCAGCCAACCGGCCGTTTCGGGGGTCTTCGGCAGATGCAGGGTCAGGAAATCAGCCACCGCATAGAGGTCGTCCGGGGCCTCGGCGCGTTCCACGCCCAGCTCCCTGTAGCGCTCGCCGCTGACCAGCGGATCGTAGGCGACGACCCTCATACCAAAGCCCTTCGCGCGTTCCGAGACGAGCTGACCGATCCGGCCGAATCCCACGACCCCGAGTGTCTTCTCGTAAAGCTCGACCCCGGAGTACTTGGAACGATCCCAGCGGCCGGCCTTGAGCGACGCGTCCGCCTGCGGCACATTGCGCGCAAGCGCAAGCAGCAGCGCCATCGTGTGCTCGGCTGCGGTGACGACGTTCGAGAGCGGCGCGTTCGCAACCACGATCCCGCGGCGGCTGGCCTCCGGGACGTCGACGTTGTCCACACCCACACCCGCGCGGCCGATCGCCCGCAGTCGCGGCCCGGCCTCGAGCAGCTCGGCGTCGAGCTTCGTTGCAGAACGGATCAGGATCCCGTCGAACTCCGGCAGCCGTTGCTTGATCTGGTCACGGTCCCAGTCGAAACCCAGTTCGACCTCGAAGCTCTCCTTGAGCAGATCGATTCCCGAGGCACCGACCTTCTCGGCGACGAGTACACGCGGTCTGGCATTGGTTGCGCTCATGCTGTCTGCTCCAGGACGAAGTCGATGCAGGCTGTGAGTGCCTGCACGTCGGCGGGGTCGGTTGCGGGGAACATCGCGACGCGCAACTGGTTGCGGCCGAGTTTGCGATACGGCTCGACGTCGACGATCCCGTTTGCACGTAGCGTCGCGGCGATCTCAGCCGCGTCGATCGCGTCGTCGAAGTCGATCGTGCCTACGACCAGCGAGCGTTTTGCGGGGTCGCTGACGAACGGGGTCGCCGCCGGATGCTCCTGCGCCCAGCCATAGAGATGGCTCGACGAGGCGGTGGTCCGCGCCACCATGCCGTCGAGGCCCCCGCCTGCAAGCATCCACTCGATCTGATCGGCGAGCAGGAACAGCGTCGCAACCGCAGGCGTGTTGTAGGTCTGGTCCTTTACGGAGTTGTCGAGCGCTGTTGACAGCGAGAGGAACTCCGGGATCCAGCGGGTCGCCCCGACCGTCGGGCGGTCGGCGTCGATTTCAGCGATGCGCTCGAGCGCAGCCGGACTGGCGATTGCGAGCCAGAGGCCGCCGTCAGACGCAAAGCCCTTCTGCGGCGCGAAATAGTAGAGGTCGGCATCAACGATGTTGACCGGGAGGCCACCGGCACCGGAGGTCGCGTCGACCAGCACCAGGGTGCCCTTATCAAGGCCCGCCGGACGCACGACCGGCACCATCACGCCGGTCGAGGTCTCGTTGTGAGCCCAGGTGATGACGTCGACGCCACCCTCGGCAGCGGCCTCGGGGTCGGGCGCTTCACCGGCCGGCGCCTCGACCACGATCGGGTCGGCCAGGAACGGCGCGTTGCTTACGCCTGACGCGATCTTCGACGAGAACTCGCCGTAGCTGAGGTGCAGCGCACGTGCGCGGATGACGCCGGCGATCGCCGCGTCCCAGAACGCGGTGGTGCCCCCGTTGCCAAGCAGGATCTCGTAACCATCAGGCAGGTCGAACAGCTCGCGCAGACCCGAGCGGACGCGCCCGACGAGCTGCTTCACCGGCTTCTGACGATGAGACGTGCCCATCACAGAGGAACCGGAGGCAGCCAGCGCCTGCAGCTGCTCAGGCCGCAGCCGCGACGGACCGGATCCGAAGCGGCCATCTCGCGGCTTGATCTGCTCGGGAATCACTAATTGGGTCTGGGGCACGATCGCTCCTCGAGTCGTACTCGGGTGGGGAGAGAGAGTTGAGAGTGCCCAGGCGCGCGGCGACGATCACCCGTCGCTCCCCGGTGGTCGTCCACCTTGTCGCGCCAGTCACGGCGGGCTTGTACAAAGATACAGATGGCGCGCCGGAGGGCCCCGGGATCAGAGATTGTGGAGCGGGCTTGGACCCGAGGCCGCCGTTAATCCCGGGTTTCCCCCACGGACTGTGCGAGCGCCGTGTTGCAGCTGCGCCGAATTTCCTCGATCACGCGGATCAGGTCCGACCGCTGTTGGGAAGCCCTGGCATCGCCCGATGCGAGTTCTCCGAGATAGCGGGCGACGACGGCACTGACTGAGGTTCCCTGCTCTGCCGCCGCAATCCGCGCGGCGCGATACACGTCATCGGGGACCGAAACGGTGATGTTCTTCACATGCTCACAGTATCGCAGTTCCACAGTCTCACAGTTTCACAGTCAAAGGCTGTGGCCACAAAAAGGGGCGCGGTCAAGCGGACCGCGCCCCAAAGGCACAACCTATGGTTATAGCTGCTATTCGTGGAAGTTAGTGTCAATCCAGTGCATCTGCGAACGCAGATCCCTGCCGACAACTTCCACCTGGTGGCCGGCCTGCTCGTCGCGCATGCGCCGGAAGTTCTCCTGGCCGGCCTGATTCTCGGCGATCCACTCCCGTGCGAACTCCCCCGACTGGATCTCGCCCAGGATCCGCTTCATCGCCTCGCGCGTCTGGTCGGTGACGACCCGCTTGCCGCGAGTGTAATCCCCGTACTCCGCGGTATTGGAGATCGAGTAGCGCATCCCGGCCAGGCCCTTCTCGTACATCAGGTCGACGATCAGCTTGAGCTCGTGCAGGCACTCGAAGTAAGCCATCTGCGGGTTGTAACCGGCCTCCACGAGGGTGTCGAACCCGGCCTGGACCAGCTCGCTGACACCGCCGCAGAGCACGGCCTGCTCGCCGAACAGATCGGTCTCGGTCTCCTCCTTGAAGGTTGTCTCGAACACGCCCGCGCGCGTGCAACCTATGCCCTTGGCATAGGCGAGAGCAAGCTTCAGCGCGTTCCCGGTCGCATCCTGGTCAACCGCCACGAGGCCGGGGATGCCTGTGCCCTCGGTGTAGAGACGGCGGACCATGTGGCCCGGGCCCTTCGGCGCCACCAGCGCCACATCGATGTCCCGCGGCGGCGTGACGGTCCCGTACAGAACCGAGAACCCGTGGCTGGTGAGCAGCAGATTGCCTGGCTGCAGACCACCCTGAAGCTCCTCCCAGACCTGGCCGTGCAACTCGTCGGGAACCAGCAGCATCACCACATCGCCCTCGGCGGCAGCCGTGGCCGGGTCGGTGACCCGGAGTCCGTGGCTCTCAGCCTTGGCGACACTGGCCGAACCGGGCCGAAGCCCAACGACGACGTCTACGCCCGAGTCCTTGAGATTGTTTGCGTGGGCGTGGCCCTGCGAGCCATAGCCGATGATCGCGACGGTCTTGCCGTCGAGCAGGTGGAGGTCAGCGTCGTCGTCATAGAACATGGTTCTGAGCCTACAAGGCTCGCTTGGATCGCGCCGCCGGGCACATTTGCCCGGCGGCGCGAGCTCTGGAGCCGGCCTCAGCCGGCGAAGCGTTGTTGCAAGGCGAGCACGTCGGCCACGTAATGCTGGGTGTCCGGGTACATCCCGCGCGCCTCCACGGACGCAATCCCCTGGTAATAGCCCGCGACCGCGAGCTCAACGTCGTTGCCGGTCTGTTCGAGCAACTCGTGCAGCAGCAGAACGCCGCCGCGGACGTTCTCAGACACGGAGTCCGTGCCGAGCGGCTCGCTCGGTGTCAGGTAGCGGTCGATCCAGTCCCAGGTGTCTGGGACTATCTGCATGACGCCGACGGCGCCAATGCCTGAGACCTCGTCGTTGTTCCACCCACTCTCCTGCCAGGCGATCGCCTCCGCCAGCGATGCCGGCACGCCGTACTCCTCGGCCAGCTCCGCGATCTCACCCGACGACGCGAACTCGGCGGTCGGCTGCGGTGCTCCATATGTTGACTCGCCGGTGGGCTCCGCGCTCGTCGCAGGCCGCTCGGTGGCGGCAGTCTCGCCCGTGTCCGATACTGCGCCGTCCGCAGTCGCCTCGGTGACGGTGGCCTCAGCGGTGGTCTCGGTCGGTGTCGCCGACCCGATCGAGCGCGGCGGTATGTAAAGGATCTGACCGGTTATCAGCTCTGACTCGGGCGACATGCTGTTCGCCTCCGCAATCGCCTCGACACTGAGACCGTCTGTAGCAGCTACTGATGTCAGCGTCTCGCCTGGCGCGACCACGTGCGGGTAGTCGGCGGCGGCGGACGCGGGTAACAGGGCCATCACCAGCGCTGCGAGAAGGAAGACTTTTACTCGCATGCGATCAGTCTTGCGCGCCTGCTGCTCGCATGAAAGTCCTGCAAAACACGGCCCATTGCGGGCATCACGTTGCGCCGGAAGGAGATCTTCAGGCGGACGCGACGGCCGCGAGGCAGCTGCCGCTCAACTCGAACGCGCCGGCGGCATCGACGTATCCTCGAGCATCGTCAGCGATCGCTTCGCGCACCTGCCGGCGCTCGTCATCGGAGAGGCGTGCCCAGGCTCGCCCGAAGCTGCTGGACCGGTCAAGCGTCTCGCCGATCCAATCCAGCACCGACTCCCAGCGAAGCGTGATCTCGACCCGCTCGAGCTCGACCTCGAAGAAGCCGGCGTCCTCGAGCATGCCGGCCAGCAGGCCGGGCGCCGCCAGCGCGAACATCCCAGGCCCGCCCGTCGGCTGCGGCTCTGAGAGGCCAAGCGTCACCAGCGCGCGCTCGGGGATAACCGACCACTGGTTGCGCTCACGCAGATCCCAGACGGCAAGAACCAGCCGGCCACCCGGTCTCAGCACCCGCCGGCACTCGCGCAACGCCGCGGCGGGATCGACGGCGAGCATCACCCCCCAGCGGCACAGGATCACGTCGACGCTCGCGGCCTCCATGTCGATCCACTCGAGTTGCAGCTGCTTGAACTCGACGTTCGCAATGCCCTGCTCCTGGGCGCGTTCGCGCGCCACCTCGAGCATTCCGGCGCTCGCGTCGCTGGAGATCAGCGTGCCGCCCGGCTCGACCAAGCGCGCGGCCATGAAGCCGGTGTCCCCCGGCCCGGCGGCGAGCTCGAGCACGGTCTGCCCCGGCACCAGGCCTGCATGGCCGAGCATCCAGTTGGAGACCGGCATTGCCGACTCGCGGGTGCGGTCGGCCTGCCTGCCCCAACCCTTCGCCTTTTCGTCCCAGACATCCAGCAACCGCTCACGCTGCGCCTGGATGTCGTCGTCGGTCGGCTGTTCGTCGGTCACGGGCCTCAGCGTAACTCGCGGCGCAACAGTTTGCCGGAGACGGTTCGCGGCAGCACGTCGGCGAACCCGATCTCCTTCGGGACCTTGAAACGGGCTAGCCGTTCCCCCACGTGGTCCTGCAGTTCTGCAGCCGTCGCCGTCTGGCCCTCGCGCAGCACGACCGTCGCGACCACCCGCTCTCCCCACTGGCTGTCAGGGCGCGCAAACACGCCCGCGTCAGCGACCGCCGGATGCGAGAGCAGGGCGGCCTCGACCTGAGCGGGCGCCACATTCTCACCGCCCGTGACGATCGTGTCGGCCTTGCGCCCGACGATCCGCAGCCTGCCCTCGAGGCTCTGGTCGCCGAGGTCGCCGGTCCGCAACCAGCCATCCTCGTCGAGCGTGTTGGGGGCAAAATTCGGGCCACTGACGACTACCTCGCCGTCCTCGAAGCGGAGCCTCACTCCGTGCAGCGGGTAGCCGAAGGTCGCAATCTGCGAGCAGCCCTCGGTCATGCCGTAGGACGGGGCGACCGGGACACCGGCCTGTTTGGCTCGCTCAAGCAGACCGGGTGGGATCGGCCCCCCGCCGAGCAGGCACCAGCGCAATGTGGGCGGGCTGCGCAAGCCGGCGTCGAGCAGCCGCGTGAGCATCGTCGGCACCAGGGAGACCAGGGTGATGGCGCGAGCCGGATCCGTCAGTTCGTTCAGCACGGCGTCGGTCTCGAACCCGTCGTGTAGCACCACGGTCGTCGCATACAGGGTTGAGCGCAGCAGGATCGACAGTCCGCCCACGTGCGCGAGCGGCATCACGCAGAGCCAGCGCTCGTCCAGGTCGAGGCCGAGTGCAAGGGCGGAGCCAACCGCGTTCGCCTCCCAATTGCGCGAGGTCAGATATACGGGTTTCGGCACCGCCGTCGTTCCCGACGTGAACATCACGGTTGCCACGTCCGGATACGGCAGCTCGGTTGGCACGAGCCGGAGCGCTCGCTCCTCGCCGGTGAGCCGAGGGTCGAGCGGGATCGCCGGCACTCCGCTCAGCAGCGCCGCGTGCAGCTCGACCGCGAAGCCATCCCCTCCCTCCAGATAGCTCGGTCCGCGATCGCCACCGTGGAAGGAGGCACGGGAGTAGGCCGCCTGCTTCAACTCGGCGTAGGTGAGCCGCCGGCCGCCTGCAAACTCGATTGCCGCCCGCTCAGGACGACGTCGTACTGCCCGCTCAAGCCAGTCCCTCATGCCTGAAACGGTAGTCTCACCCGTCACTGTGAGCGTGACCTGGCAGACCGCCACCAACTACGACGACATTCGCTATGAGCTCGCGGCCGGCGCTAACGCCGGGATCGCGAAGATCACGATCAACCGCCCGGAGGTGCGCAACGCCTTCCGGCCGGAGACGGTCGTGGAGTTGATGGACGCGTTCGAGCGGGCTCGCGAGGATCCTGCGGTTGGCGTGATCATCCTCACCGGCGAGGGGCCGCTCGCCTTCTGCAGCGGTGGCGACCAGCGCGTGCGCGGCAGCCGCGGCGGCTATGTCAGCGGCGCCGACCCCGCGCAGGCAGGCCACCACGAGGTCGCAGGGCGTTTCCATGTGACCGACCTTCACGTCCAGATCCGGCGTCTGCCCAAGCCCGTGATCGCGATGGTCGCCGGCTACGCGATCGGCGGCGGTCACGTGCTGCAGGTCGTTTGCGATCTCACGATCGCCGCGGACAATGCGCGGTTCGGCCAGACAGGACCACGCGTGGGATCGTTTGACGGAGGCTTCGGTGCAAGTGTGCTGTCACGCCTGGTCGGTCCCAAGAAGGCCAAGGAGATCTGGTTCCTGTGCAGGCAGTACGACGCGCACCAGGCACTTGAGATGGGACTTGTAAACACGGTTGTGCCGCTCGACGAGCTCGAAACTGAGACGGTCAGGTGGTGCCGGGAGATGCTGCAGCTGTCTCCGATGAGCTTGCGGCTGCTGAAGGCCAGCTTCAATGCCGACGAGGACGGACTCGCCGGCATCCAGCAGCTCGCGCATGACGCAAACCTGCTCTTCTACATGAGCGAGGAGGCAGCCGAGGGCCGTCAGGCCTACCTCGAGAAGCGTCCGCCGGACTTCGACAAGTTCCCACGCCGGGCCTGAGTTCGACGATGGCAGCAGCCGGCCTCACCCAGGGAGCGCCACGCCCATCCAGTTTCCAGATCTGGATGATGGCGGCCCGCCCCAAGACCCTCCCGGCCGGGATCGCGCCCGTGCTCGTCGGCACGGCGCTGGCCGGCTATCAGCACGTCTTCTACCCGCTGCGGTTCCTCGCCGCACTGCTCGGCTCGATCCTGATCCAGATCGGCACCAATCTCTCAAATGACTACTCGGACGCTCGCCGGGGAGCCGACACCGAGGATCGCCTCGGGCCCGTGCGGGTCACTGCAGGCGGTCTCGTGCCTCCCCGCCAGGTGCTGATTGCCACCTACGCAACATTCGGTTTGGCAGCGCTCTGCGGCGTCTACCTGGTCGCTGTCTCCGGCTGGCAGCTGCTGCTGATCGGCATCGCATCGATTCTCGCCGGGGTGCTCTACACCGGCGGGCCGCGCCCGTACGGCTACGAGGGGCTCGGTGAGCTGTTCGTATTCCTGTTCTTCGGCGTTGCCGCCGTTGCCGGCTCTTACTTCGTCCAGATGAAGACGTTCAGCTGGGAGTCGCTTGCGCTCTCCGTGCCGGTCGGGCTGATCGCCTCTGCGCTGCTGGTCGTCAACAACACGCGCGACATCGAGACCGACAGGCGCGCAAACAAACGCACGCTCGCGGTCCGGCTCGGACGGCGACGCGCTAGGCAGCTGTATGCGGCGATGATCTACCTCGCCTATCCGCTGGCGCTGGTGACCTGGGTGTTCGGCCCGCTGAAGCCGTGGCTGCTGCTCGCATGGCTCAGCCTGCCGTTGGCGGCGTCGGTTGTTCGGATCGTCGCGACTCGCACCGACGGGCCCTCTATGAATCGCGCCCTGGCCAAGACCGGTCAGCTCCAGCTCGTGTTCTGCCTGCTGCTCTGCGCGGGGCTGCTGCTGAGCCGATGAAGCTCAGGGCGTCCGTTCACAACGTAGGCCTGACCGCTGCTCTGCGCCCCACGGCGGGCTCGGAGGCCCGGGGCGCGCGGGCGGGAGCCCTTCGCCCGCTTGTCAGCGTCGCCCTGGAGGCGGCCGATGGCATCGTCGGCTACGGCGAGGCCGCACCGCTGGTCGATTACGACGGGGTCAGCGTCGACAGGGTTCTCGAGGCGCTCACCGCCCACGCGTCCGTGCTGGCCGCGGCGGGCTGGCCAGCAGATTCGGACTTGCGGGCGGCGTGCGCCGAGGCCGATCCACTGCCACAGGCTTTGGCCGCGGTCGATCTGGCGCTGTGGGACCTCGCTGGCCGCCACGCGGGTGAGCCCGTTATGCGGCTGTTGGGAGCACAGGCTGCTGAGCCTGTGCGGGTGAATGCGACGATCGCGGCGGTCGCCCCCGCTGCGGCGGCCTTGGAGGCGAGGGAGGCGAGGGAGGCCGGCTTCAGCTGTGTGAAGGTCAAGGTCGGGACGCCCGACGACCGCCAACGCCTGGCAGCGATCCGCGAGGCCGTTGGGCTGGACATGCTGATCCGCGTCGACGCCAACGGCGCCTGGGATCAGCTGACCGCCCCGGAACGTATCCGGGCACTCTCCCGTTTCGACATCGAGATCTTTGAAGAGCCCGTTCATGGACAGCAGGCCGTTGAAGCGGTCACGCGCGCTGTCCCAGAATTTGCAATCGCGCTTGACGAGAGCGCGAGTGCGGATTTGGGGACCTACGCGCACCGCTACTGCGACGCGGTCTGCCTGAAGGTCGCCGCCAGTGGGGGGATCACCGGCCTGCTGCGAGATGCCACCGCCGCGCGAGCAGCCGGCTACGAGGTCTACGTCGCCTCGACACTTGATGGCCCACTGGGGATCGCCGCGTCTCTGCACGCCGCCGCAGTTGTGAGGCCGGATCGGCATTGCGGGCTGGCGACGCTCGATCGGTTCGAGCCGGCCGTCCCAGCAGCGTTGAGGCCGGCTCGGGGCTACATGCGTGCCCCCACCGGTGCCGGGCTGGGTGATGACCTACTCGGCTGGTACGGCGGCGAGTAGCGCCTGAACGACCACGTCCGGTCGTTCGAGGTGCACGGCATGACCGGCTCCGGCAACGACCGTAACCGTGGATGCCGGGATCAGCCTGGCCATCTCGCGCGCGAGCTCAGTGAACTTGGTGTCGCGTTCACCGGCGATCAGGGTCACGGGCATACGCAGCTCAGTCAGGCGCTCCCAGATCGAGGGGAGCGCTCCGGTCCCGAGGCCCCGTAGGGCGGCTGCCAGACCACTCGGGGTGCTTCGCAGCCGATCGGTATGCGCCGACGCCGCGACCTCCGCGGAAACGTCGGACAGAATCGCCGTCTGGGCCCATTCGCACGCGAACTGCTCGATCGTGAGGTTCTCGATCCGCTCGGCAAGTCGCTCGTCAGCGACTCGGCGGGCCGCGCGCTCGGCATCGTCGGCGAGGCCCGGGCTCGCTCCGATCAGCACCAGGCGGCGGACCCGGTGCGGAAGTGCGAGCGCAATGTGAAGCGCGATCCTTCCACCCTGCGAATAGCCGACGAGCGTGAACGGCTCGGGCACGAGCGCGGCGATGTCCTTGACGACCGACTCGAGCGTGACTGGCCGTGTGCCTGAGGCGGTTGCATGGCCACGGATATCGGGGGTGATTGCCGTGTACCGTTCGCCGAGCCCAGACACCACCGGCTGCCAGCTCGAGCCGCTGTTGGTGAAGCCGTGCAGCAGGATCAGCGCGGGTGGTGCATTCTCCATACCCGCATCATGACCGCGAACGCCACAGACAGCTACCTGGTGATCCGGGCGATGCTCGACGAGTTTGTGCGCTGCGGCGTGCAGCATGCCTGCACCTGCCCGGGTTCGCGTAACACGCCGATCGTGCTGACTGTCGCCCGAGAGGAGCGGCTGCAGCGCTGGTCACATGTCGACGAGCGGGCTGCCGCCTTCTTCGCGCTTGGAGCCGCAAAGGCCTCAGGCCGCCCCGCGCTGGTCACCTGCACCTCCGGCACGGCGGCCGCCAATCTGCTGCCGGCCGTGGTCGAGGCTCGTTACGCGGGTGTACCGATGATCGTGCTCACCGCTGACCGCCCGCCGGAACTTCGCGACATCGGTGCCGGTCAGACGATCGACCAGATCAAGCTGTACGGCGACAACGTCAAATGGTTTTACGAGATGGGAGCGCCGGAGTCGTCGCCCGAGCACATGCGCTTCGTCAGGTCGCTGGCGTGTCGTGCCTACTGGACCGCGACCGAGGCCACGCCCGGGCCGGTTCACATCAACCTACCGCTGCGAGAGCCGCTGGTGCTCGAGGTGCCGCTGCCAGCCGATGAGCCGGGCGGAGGCGGTCGCTCGGCAGGTCATCCGTGGCTCGTCCGTGAGGGCGCAGCGCCGGCTGACACGCGCGCCCGGCCGGGGCGGCACGAGTTCTCAAGGGCGGTGTTCGTCGCCGGCGATCTCGGACCGGATCGCTCGCTTGGCATGGCCCTCGCCGATTTCGCAGCGCGAGCCCGAGTGCCGCTGCTCGCGGACGCGCTATCCGGAGCCCGCAGCGGCCCGGCCTCGATCGCCCACTTTGACCTGCTGCTCCGCGACGGGCAGCTCGCGTCAGAGCTCACCCCTGACGTCGTCTGGCGGATCGGTGACCTCCCCACGTCGAAGCCACTGCGGGCCTGGCTCGCCGGTCTCGACTCGACTCACCAGATTCAGTTCTCCGCTGACGATCGCTGGATCGAGCCCGTCTCCCGGCTCTCACAGCGTCTGGTCGGTCCACTCGACGAGTTGATTGCGCGGCTCACACACGACGAGGTCGCTGTCGACGACAGCGACTGGCTCGACCGCTGGACCGCGGCCGACGGTGCCGTCGCCCACGCGATTGCCGCGCCGTTGATCGCGGCTGGCCTGAGCGAGCCGGCCGCGATCACGGCGCTCGCGCAGTTCCTGCCGCCGCGCGTCAATCTGTTCGTCGGCGCCTCGATGCCGATCCGGGACGTCGAGGAGTTCTTCCCCGCTCTGGCGGAGCCGCCGCGTGTGTTGGCGAATCGCGGCGCCAACGGGATCGATGGGACCGTGTCATCGGCCTTCGGCGTCGCCGCCACCGGAGCCGAGGTCGTGCTCGTGCTCGGCGATGTGACGCTCGCTCACGACATCGGCGGGCTGCTGGCGGCCCGCAGGCTCGGCCTGAAGCTCACGATCGTGCTGCTCAACAACGACGGGGGTGGGATCTTCAACTTCCTCGCGGTCTCCGGCGAGGGTGAGGCGTTCGAACAGCACATCGCGACGCCCACGGGTCTTGACTTCGCACAGGCGGCGGCACTGTACGGCTTCCGGCACCAACCGGTGTCGACGCTCGACGGGCTCGCCGGCGCGCTGATGGCGGCGCTGGCGTCCGATGACAGCACGATCATCGAGGTTCGGACCGAGCGCGTTGCCAACCGCCGATTGCACGCCGAGGTGGAGGCCGCCACGTTGGCGGCTCTGCGCAAGCTCTGACAGCTCCGGCGGGCAGACGGCCTGGCGACCTTCTCAGCCCGACAGGATCGGCAGTAACGCCTCCAGCTTGACCTCCGTTTCTGCGAGCTCGGCGGCGGGCTCGGAGTCGGCAACTATTCCGCAGCCTGCATAGCAGGAGGCCAGCTCGCCGCGTAACAGCGCGCAGCGCAGGGTCACGCAGAACTCACCGTCACCGTTGGTGTCGGTCCAGCCCAGCGTGCCCGCATACCAGCCGCGGTCAAGACCTTCGAGCGCCGGAATCAGTCGTTTGGCCACGGCGTCGGGCTCACCCCCAACTGCCGGCGTCGGGTGCAGGGCGCCGGCAAGCTCAAGCGCGCCGGCGCCGCCGGTCAGCTGAGCCCGGATCGGCACGGCCAAGTGCTGGATGTTGGCGACCTTGATCAGCACCGGTTCCTCGGCGGCTGTGACCCACACGGCGAACGGTGCCAGCGCCTTCGCGATCCGCTGCGCGACGACCAGATTCTCATGGCGGTTCTTGCCACTGTTCAGGAGGCTCTCGCCGAGGTGGTTGTCGACTGCGGGATCGGCGCTGCGCCTGACCGACCCGGCGAGCGCGACGGTGCTGGCGCGCATCCCCTGCTTGCGGACCAGCAACTCAGGCGTCGCGCCGATGAAGGTGGCCCCGCCACGGCCTGCTGCGTAGACGAAGCATTCCGGAAAGCCCCCGCGCAGGGCGTCGAACACGGCTGCCGAGTCGTGCGCCTGCGGCGCTCGCACCTGGACCTCCCGGGCGAGCACAAGCTTTTCGAGCTCGCCTGCGCGAATCCGTTCGACGGCGCGCGACACCGCTTCCTCGTAATGCGCGGGCGGCATCGGGCTGTGAACGTCGAATACACCGACCGGCGCCGGATCCAGTAGTGGTAGCGGCCGCTCGACGAGCGAGTCAAGGCGCTGCTCCAGGTCGGCGAGCAGCTGCTCCGGCTCACTGTCAGGTGACACAGAGACGTTGCAGCTCAGCCATGTCTGCTCACCGTGGCGAACCAGCCAGAGCTCAGGCACCGTCAGAGATGCGGCCGCGAACCCCTTCCAGGCTGGGCTGGTGGCACCCGTATCCGCGAATGCGAAGCCCGCCACCGCAGCGAGGCCGGTTCCCGGCGGCGCATCCGGGTCGTCGGCCAGCGCTCGGGCGCTCAACTCCCGCCACCGCCGCTCCAGCGTTCTGAAGCGGTCGGATCCGTCGGTCTCGATCGTGAGTGCCGCTCCAAGCGCCGCATGCGCCATGGCGTCGTCTGCCGGCTGCTCGAGACAGAACCACGGCTCTTCCGCACCCCGCGATCCCAGCACGATCGCCGACGGGTCGTGATGCCCCGTCAACCGCTCGCTGACGCTGACCAGAACGGGTGCGTCGACGCGTGCCCGGCGCGGCGCCGCCCGCAGGCGCCGCGCAAGGCGCTCACGGGCGGCCGCTGAGAGCCACGGCGATACGGTGAGTGTGCTCAGGTTTCCGTACGTCCGCGTGCGATTGCGATCTCACCGGTACGGGCCATCTCGACCAGGCCGAACGGGCGCACGAGCCGCTCGAACGCCTCGATCTTGTCCTGTGTGCCGGTGATCTCGGCCACGATCGTCCTCCTGCTGACATCGACGATCTTGGCGCGGAAGATCTCGCAGACCTGCATCACCTCGGCCCGCGAGGAGCCGTCGGCGGAGATCTTGAACAGGGCGAGCTCGCGGGCGAGCGTCTCCTCCGGCTCGAGATCCCGGATCTTCAGCACATTCACGAGCTTGTGGAGCTGCTTGGTGACCTGGTCGATCGGCGCGACCGCGCCGTCGAGCGTGATCGTGATGCGTGAGATCGCCTCATCATCCGTGGGACCGACTGCGAGCGTGTCGATGTTGAAGCCGCGCCGCGCGAACAGGCCGGTGATTCTGGTCAGGACACCCGGCTTGTTCTCGACCAGCAGCGAGACGATGTGCTTGCGGCCGGTGCGGAAGCTGCCTGCGGCCTCGAGCTCGTCCAGCGAAAGGATCTCCTTGGTGCCTGGTTCTCCCATCGTGGCCTCCACCTAGCCGACCATGTCCCGAGCCGCCTGGCCGGGAGCGATCATCGGGTACACGTTCTCCTCGGCTGAGACGCGGACGTCCATCACGACCGTGCCCTCAGTCCGCAGTGCGGTGCGCATCTGTTCAACGAGCGTGCTCTTGTCGGACACGCGCATGCCGGTCGCGCCATAGGCTTCCGCGAGCTTGACGAAGTCAGGGAAGCTGCCCGTGTCGACCTGGCTGTAGCGCCGGTCCCAGAACAGCTCCTGCCACTGGCGGACCATTCCGAGGTAGCCGTTGTTCATGATGAACACCTTGACGTCGATCCCGTTCTGCACGCAGGTCGCCAACTCCTGCGCATTCATCTGAAACGACCCGTCGCCGGTGATGCAGGCAACACTCAGATCAGGGCAGCCGATCTTCGCACCCATCGCCGCGGGCAGCCCGAAGCCCATCGTGCCCAGGCCGCCTGAGTTGATCCAGCGGCGCGGCTTGTCGAAGTTGTAGTACTGCGCCGTCCACATCTGATGCTGGCCGACATCGCTGCAGACCACGGCCTCGCCGCCGGTGGCCTCGTACAGAGCCTGAACCATGTACTGGGGTTTGATCTCAGTGTCGGTCGAGTCCTCGTAGCCGAGTGGATAGCGCTCCTGCCATGAGCCGATCCGATGCCACCACTCGTCCAGCCGCCCGGGATCGGCCGCGAGCGCCCGATACTCGGCTGTCAGCTTGGGCAGGATGTTCTTCGCATAGCCGACGATCGGGATGTGGGCCGGGACGTTCTTGGAGATCTCAGCGGGATCGATGTCGATGTGGATGAACTTCGCGTGCGGAGCGAACTCGGACAGCTTCGCGGTCACTCGGTCATCGAAGCGCGCGCCGATCGCGACGATCAGGTCTGCCTCGTCGATTGCGTAGTTCGCGGTCCGCGTCCCGTGCATCCCGAGCATGCCGAGCCACTGCGGATGGTTTGCCGGGAACGCACCCAGCCCCATCACCGTGCATGTGACCGGCAGACGATCGGAGGTCGCCAGCTCGATCAGCTCGGCCGAGGCGTCGACGGTACCGCCGCCGGCATAGATCACGGGGCGCCGCGCATTCGCCAGTGCCTTCGCGGCCAGCCGAATCTGCTTCTGGTTTCCGTCGGTCGTCGGCTGATAGCCGGGCAGGTGGACGTCGGTGATCGGCTCGTACGGTATGTCCGCGCGGCTCAGATCCTGCGGAATGTCGATCACAACCGGGCCGGGGCGTCCGGTACGGGCTATGTGAAACGCCTCATGGATCGCTCGCGGTAGCTCCAGCGGGTGCTGGATCATCACGCTGTGCTTCACAATCGGCATCGTGATCCCGATCGTGTCCGCCTCCTGGAAACCATCGGTACCGAGCAGCTCGGTCCGGACCTGCCCGGTCAGGAACACGACCGGGACCGAGTCCATCATCGCGTCACAGATCGGTGTGACCAGGTTGGTCGCCCCCGGTCCGCTGGTGCCCAGCGACACGCCGACCTTGCCGGTCGCCTTGGCGTAACCCTCCGCAGCATGCCCGCCGCCGGCCTCGTGGCGGACGAGGATGTGCCGGATTCCCGCGTCGTAGAAGGCGTCATAGGTCGGGAGGTTGGCGCCACCCGGTAGTCCGAATACAACGTCAACACCCTCTGCCTTGAGACATTCCATCAGTGCGTCGACTGCACGCATAGCGCTCGCCTCCTTTCCGAAGCTCGCATCTGCGGCGCGGACGATCCGCGCCACCTGTGTTTCGAGTCTAGGGGCTGACAGCCCCAAAGTGATTCGCCATTTGCCCTTGAAGATCCTCCGCGCGGGCGCGCATTGCCACAATCCGCGATCCGGCTCGAGGCTTGATCAGACGTGATCGCGGGTGAGCGCCTGTGCCTCTGGCGCGATCGCGACGTCCGGGAACTCCAGCTCATATCCGCAATGCACGCAGACCGCGTCGTAGAGCTTGATGACGCGGTGGCAGCGCGGGCACTGGCGCCGTAGCTCCTGGTTGTCGTAGCGGTAGAGCACCGCTGTGAGCAGGCCGATGAACGGTACACAGAACGAGATCAGGAACCACATCGTGAACGAGCTGCCCTTGATCCGCCCGACGACACCACCCGCCAGGCCAAAGAAGAAGAGGATCACCAGCAGTCCGCTCCCATAGCTGGACATCGGCGCCCTGTCAGAGCAGTTCGTTGGCGGCCCAGAGCACGGCGACGATCACCGCGATCACAGCCACCACCCAGAACACGGCCATCACCAGGTGTATGGCCGCGTGGAAGACGAGCACAGCGACCAGCACGAGGACCATGCCGGCCACGGCCTTGCGCAGGATCGGCGGGCGCGACCGGTTGGGTTCGATCTCGTTCGGCACCACCGACAAGGCTAGTGGGTCGAGCGGAAACGTTCCAGTCGGCGGCTGTCAGCGCGGAATCTGATCGATCCTGGAGTTGGCTCTGCTCAGCCGGTTCTCCGGCCGGATCCGCGCGATCCGGTATCGCCGGATCGGGACCGCCACACCGTCCTGAGCGGCCGCGCGAACGTCGGCGACGAGCAGCACCTTCGATGTTGATGGCCTTGAGGTCATGGCCATGATGATGCGCCGTGCTGGTGCAGCCCGCACTGGCCCTGAGTACAAAGTTGCGGCGGCGACCTGCACCAGCTGTCCAGGCCTGGCGGCGCGCCGTTTACAGGTTGAACGGCTGGTTCGGCGAGCCTCGAGGCACCGTCCGAGGCGAGTCCCGCTCGCGTCAGAGCCCGAGCTGCTCGCGAATCAGACGGTTGATCTCGCCACCGTCAGCGCGCCCCTTGGTCTCGCGCATCACATAACCGACCAGCGGGCCGACCGCCTTCATGTTGCCGCCCCGGACCTTCTCGGCGGCGTCCGGGTCGGCAGCCAGAGCGGCGGCAACGATTTCCCCCAGGCCAGAGTCCTCAGAGGTGATCGACCCGAGTCCCTCACGTTCGACGATCGCTGCGGGCTCGCCACCCTCAGCAATCAGCAGCCCGAGGACCTCGCGACCGGCGTCACGACTGACGGTACGGTCGGCCACCAGCTGCACAAGCGCGGCGAATGCTGCCGGAGTGGCTTTCGACGCAGCCGGATCGGCGCCCTCATCGAGGCGCTCGACGAGTGTCTGCATCCAGTTCGCAAGCACCGCCGGCTCAAGCCCGGATCCGGCCTGCAGTGCCGCCTCGTAGTAGTCCGCAAGCTCGGAGCGAAAGGCGAGCTCCCGCGCCCGATCGGGCGTCAGCCCGAACTCGGCGGCGAGCCGGTCGGCGCGCGCGGCCGGCAACTCGGGCAGCGCGTCCCGAGCGGCCGTGACCATCTCCCGGGTGGCGACCAGCGGCACCAGGTCCGGCTCGGGGAAGTAGCGATAGTCGTGGGCCTCTTCCTTGGACCGCAGTGACGTGAGCCGACCGGACGCCGGGTCGAAGTGCAGGGTCTCCTGCAGGACCGGCTGACCGGATCGCAGCAACTCGACCTGGCGTTCGATCTCAGCCTTCACGCCCTGCGCGAGGAAGCGGAACGAGTTCATGTTCTTGAGCTCGGTCTTGGTGCCAAGCTCGGTCGAGCCAACGGGCCGCACGGAGACGTTCGCATCGCAGCGCAGCGACCCCTCCTCCATGTTGACGTCTGAGACGCCGATCGCCCTGATCGTCGTACGCAGCAGGTTGAGCCACTCGCGCGCCTGCTCGGGCGAGCGCAGATCCGGCTCGGTCACGATCTCAGCCAGCGGCGTGCCACCGCGATTGAAGTCGACGGCGCTGCGGTCGGCGCCCTCGATGCGGCCGCTCTCACCCATGTGCACGAGCTTCGCGGCGTCTTCCTCGAGGTGCACCCGGTGGATGCGAACATCACCCAGCCGTCCGCCGCTGCAGATCGGAATGTCGTACTGGGAGATCTGGTAGCCCTTTGGCAGGTCCGGATAGAAGTAGTTCTTGCGGTGAAACTGCGACCGCGGCGCGATCTCACAATCGAGCGCCAGGCCGATCATGAGCCCGTAGTGCACGGCCTGAGCGTTGATCGCCGGCAGTGACCCGGGCAGCCCCAGGCAGCGCACGCAGGTGTGGATGTTCGGCTCGTCGCCGAACGAAAGCTCGCAACCGCAGAACATCTTGGTCCGAGTCTTCAGCTGAACGTGGATCTCCAGCCCGATCACCGGCTCGTATTCGACGACCGTGGCGGTCATGAGGTAGTACCTTGCCGGCGCGGGACGCTGCCGTCGAATCCGATCGCCCGCTCGAGCGCATGGGCCGCGTCGAGCAGCCGGTTCTCACTGAACGCCGCGCCGGCCAACTGCAGGCCCACGGGCAGCCCGTCACTGAGGCCGGAGGGGATCGAGATCGCCGGAATCCCGGCGAGTGACATCGGCACGGTGCAGAAGTCGTTGAGGTACATGGCCAACGGATCGGCCGATTTGGCACCTAACTCGAAAGCGGTGCCCGGCGCCGTCGGCGTCACGATGAAGTCGACCTGCTCGAAGGCCGTGCGGAAGTCCTCGGCGATCTTCGTCCGGACGCGCTGGGCGGTGCCGTAGTAGGCGTCGTAATAGCCGCTTGAGAGTGCGTAGGTGCCGAGCATGATCCGGCGCTTCACCTCCGGGCCGAAGCCCTGGGAGCGCGTGCGGCTGTACATCGTGGTCAGATCGCTGTCGCCGGCGACTCGGAGCCCATAACGGACCCCATCGAACCGTGCGAGGTTCGCGGAGGCCTCCGCCGGGGCGATGATGTAGTAGGCGGAAAGCGCGTGCGGTGCGTGCGGAAGCCGGCACGGCTGGACGCTCGCACCAAGCCCCTCTGCGAGTGTCAGCGCCGCGTCGAAGCTCGCACGCACACCCGGCTCGATCCCGCCCTCGCTGCCGAGCAGCTCCTCTGGCACGCCCAGGCGTACGCCCTTCAGGTCCAGGCGCGAGGGCAGCACGATCTCCTCAGGGAACTGCAGCGACGTCGAGTCATACGGATCGCGCCCGACCATGTGCTTCAGCAACAGGGCGCTGTCAGTGACGTCGCGCGTGAGCGGGCCGGCCTGGTCCAACGACGACGCGAAGGCGATCATCCCGAACCGCGAGCAGGCTCCGTAGGTGGGCTTCAGGCCGACGATGCCTGAGAACGCCGCGGGTTGCCTGATCGAGCCGCCGGTGTCGGTCCCCAGCGCCCAAGGCGCCAGCCCCGCGGCGACGGCCGCCGCACTGCCGCCGGACGAGCCACCGGGAACGCGGCCACGATCCCAGGGATTCAGCACAGGCCCGAACGCGGAATTCTCGTTGGAGGAGCCCATCGCGAACTCATCCTGGTTGGTCTTTCCAAGCAGCGCCGCGCCGGCCTCCACGACCCTGCGCACGACGGTGGCCGTATACGGCGGCCGGTAACCCTCGAGGATCCTGGAGCCCGACTGGCTGGGCACGCCCTCGGTACAGAACAGGTCCTTGACGGCCAGAGGCACGCCGGCCAACGCTGCGTCCGCGTCGAAGCCCTGGTCGGGCGCAGCGTCGGCGACCCAGGTGAACGCGTTCAGGTCGTTGGCAGCAGCACGCCCCCGGTAGAGCTCGTAGAGCTCGGCGGCACTCACCTCGCGGGCGCGGACCGCGGCCGCCGCGGCGGCGCCGCTCAGGTCCAGCAGGTCAGCACTCATTCGGCCGACGCACCGGGGCTGGGGACCCCGAATCCGGCCGGCGTGGGCTCCGGCGCCTGCGAAAGGACCGCCTCACGTGGCAGTGACGGCTCCGGCAGGTCTTCGCGCAGCGTGTTGACCAGATCGACGACGTGCGACGTCGGCTCGACACCCTCGAGATCGAGGCTGCGGATCGCCTCGATGTGGTCAAGCACCTTCGAGAGCTCGACCGCCATCCTCTCAGCCTCCGCATCGCTGAGCTCAAGCCGCGCCAGGCGCGCGACGTGATCGACCTGCTGCCGTTCGAGCATGGGCCCGATTCTAAATCGGATCGCCAACCGCCAGCACCTCCATCTCGGTGGGCGCGTCCTCAGCTGCGACGCCCTCGCGTCGCAGCGACAGGTACACCCCGACGAAGATCGCGCTGCTGAGAATCACAGCGAAGTAGGCACCCGGCCTTGCCTCGATTGCGCTGCCGCCCCCTGCCAGCGGCACGCTCGGCTGATCGAGCAGCACACGTACCGCCAGGAGCACCACCAGCGCAAGCGAGACAGGGGCAAGCAGCGTCGTGACCACAACCGGCAACGCCGGCGAGCGTCGCGTCCCCTGCAGCCAGAACACAGCGATTCCAGCGACGGCCACCAGCAGCGTGAACGGTCCGACGAACGTGAAGGCCTGCCAACCGTTGGCGTTGACGCGACGCGCGAGCACGATCGCAATAGCTTGGTATTCCGGCCGGTATGCGAACCAGGGGACCGCGAACAGGTCGATCATCAGCGCGATCGCACTGATTCCGATCACCCAATCAGCCATCGCCAGGCGTGTCGGCTTGAAGGTCACCGCAGGCAAGCTATCCGACCGAAATTGGGCCAGGTTTCACCGGTTCAGCGCCTGGTCAGGTGCGCGTACTGACTGAGGAGCTTGCGCTCCGAGCCGTCGCGGCTGAAGCGGATCACAACGATCCCACCCGATTCGACACCGATCACCGTTCCGTCCCCGAATTTTGCGTCGCTGACCTCCTCGCCGAGCCGGAAGTCAGGCCCGTCCGCCTTTGGGGTGGCGCGTCCGACGCGGATCGTGCCGATCGGCGCGTCGACCCCGGTTGCCGGATCGCCCAGCGGCCAGGACGTCAACCGCTCTCTGAACGCTCCCAGGCCGCGCGGCCGCTGCTCCTCCCTGTCCGTGAGCTCGGCCGGGACCTCCGCGAGGAAGCGGCTCGGAATCGCATAACCGTGGGCGCCGAAGACGGTGCGCTGCCGCGCGCATGTCATGTAGAGGTCACGCTGGGCGCGGGTGATGCCGACGTAACACAGGCGCCTCTCCTCCTCCAGCTCGCCCTCCTCGAGAGCCCGCGAATGCGGAAAGATCCCGTCCTCACAGCCGATCATGAACACGATCGGGTATTCGAGCCCCTTCGCGTTGTGGAGGGTCATCAGCGTGATCAGACCGGAGTCGTCAACGCGGGTGTCGGCGTCCGCGACCAGGGAGACCTGCTGCAGGAAGTCACCGAGCGAGTGCTGCTCGACCTCGGAGGTGTCGTATTCGGCTGCGACGTTGACGAGCTCGTCGAGGTTCTCGATCCGCCCCTGAGCCTCGATCGTGCGTTCGGCCCGCAGCGCCTCGAGGTAGCCGGTCTGTTCGAGTACACCACTCAACAGCTGGGCCACGGGAACGTTCGACCCGGCACGCTCTCTCAAGCTCGCCATCGTGTCCATGAACCGGCCGATCGCCTTGACCGCGGCGGCGCCGAGTCCAGGTATGCGCGCCGGATCACCAGCCACCTCCCAGATGTCGGCGCCGATCGTATTGGAGTGCGCGAGCACCCGAGCCACCGAGGTCGCACCGATACCACGCCGTGGCGAGTTGACGATCCGGGTGAACGCGCCGACGTCCTGCGGGTTCACAAGTGCAGTCAGGTACGCCATTGCGTCCTTGATCTCGGCACGCTCGTAGAAGCGCGTACCGCCGATCACCTGATAGCCGATATCTGCGCGTACCAGCGTGTCCTCGAGCACCCGGGACTGGGCGTTCGTGCGGTAGAAGATGGCGATCTCACTGCGCGACGCGCCGCCGTCCACAAGGCGCTCGATCTCACCGGCAACGAACCGCGCCTCTGCGTGCTCGTCGTCGAGCTCTCGGATCCTGATCGGATCACCGGCGCCGAGGTCGGTCCACAGGTCCTTCTCCTTGCGACCGCGGTTGTTGGCGATCACCGCGTTGGCGGCATCGAGGATCGTCTGGGTCGAACGATAGTTCTGCTCGAGCTTGACGACCTTTGCATCGGGGAACTGCTCCTCGAAGCTGAGAATGTTGTGGATGTCTGCGCCACGGAATCCGTAGATCGACTGGTCCGGATCCCCGACAACGGTCAGATTGCGGCGCTTGCCCGCCAGCAGTTGCAGCCAGCGATACTGGACCTGATTGGTGTCCTGGTATTCGTCGACGAGGATCTGGCGGAACGCCTCCTGGTAGGTCTCCCGAACCTCAGGGAACAGCTCCAGGACGTTCACAGCCCGGACGAGCAGATCGTCGAAGTCCATCGCATTCATCCGGTGCAGCTCGCGCTCGTAACTTCCATAGACGTCGGCCACCGTCCGCTCGAAGAACGAGCCGACAAGCTGTGAGTAGGCCTCGGCATCCCGCAGACGGTTCTTGGCGTCGGAGATCTGGTTGTGGATCGCCGACGGGGTGAAGCGCTTGGGATCGACGCCGTTCTCCTCCATGCAGCGCTTGATCAGGCGCCGCGCATCGGCCTGATCGTAGATCGTGAATTGGCGGGTGTATCCGAGCTTGTCGGCATGGGCTCGCAGCATTCGTGCGCAGGCGGAGTGGAAGGTCATCACCCACATCGCGCGCACGCGGCGTCCGACCAGCAGCTCAGCCCGTTCCCGCATCTCGCCCGCCGCCTTGTTCGTGAACGTGATCGCGAGGATCTCGCTGGGCTGGACGGCTCCCGTCGCGACCAGATACGCGATCCGGTGGGTCAGCACCCGGGTCTTGCCGGAGCCGGCGCCCGCGAGGATCAGCAGCGGCCCCTCGCCATAGGTCACAGCATCCTGCTGAGGCTCGTTGAGGCCGTCGAGCAGTGCCTCGACCTGTTCGCTTGTCTCGATCATCGGTCTGTTCCCTGCGCTCATCGGCTCTGCCCGGCGTTCATCGCTCATTCCCTACGGTATCGGGCACGATGGTCGTCACAGACTCGCTGAGGGAGACCTGCGCCTGGATCGCCGCAAGATCGACGCAGGTGCGCGTGATCGATGCTGTCGTGGTGGATTACGCACGCAGCTTGCGGTCCACGCCTGCGGTCGCGAGCCGTTCAGAGCAACCTCCGGCCGCGCCCCAGGCCACGCGCGAAACTGAAGCGGGCTACTGGTTGACGCTCGATGCGATCAACTTCGGCTCCGGCTGGTTCCCGACGCTTCGCAAGCAACGGGAGCCGACCGGCTACAGGACGCTCGCCGCCGGTGTCCGCAGGCGATTTGACGAATCAGGGCGATGGACGCCGGCGCAGCTGAGCATGGTGACCGTCACCGAGCTCGCCGGCTGGCTCGACCAGGATCCCGAGCACGAGCTCGTTGCGCTCATGGCGAGCTCCCTGCACGACCTGGGTGAAACCGTGCGCAGGCTGTACGGAGGCTCCTTCGCGGCCGTGGTCGACCACGCCGACGGCTCAGCGGTGCGGCTGGTCGAGACGCTGGCCGCATGGCGCTGCTTTGACGACGTCTCGAGCTACGACGGACGCGCCGTCCCGTTCCTCAAGCGAGCTCAGATCGCAGCGGCCGATCTGCACCGTGCCGGCGTCGCGAGCTTCGCGGACCTGGATCGGCTGACGATGTTCGCGGATAACCTGGTGCCCCACGTGCTGCGGCTCGACGGCGTGCTCTGGTTCGACCCTGAGCTTGTGGCAAGGATCGAACGTGGCGCTCTGATCGAGCACGGCTCGCCGGAGGAGGTGGAGATCCGCGCCTGTGCGGTCCACGCCGTTGAGCTGTTGGCCACCGTGGGGTCAAGCGAGACCACTGCGGCGCAGATAGACGAGCTTCTCTGGAACCGCGGTCAGCAACCTGAATACAAGGCTGTGCCGCGCCATCGCTCACGCAGCACCGCCTATTAGGGCGCCGCTACCTCTGGGTGCTCTCGCCGGCGGACCCGAGCACGCGTTACTTCGCCGCCTTGACCCGCTCCTTGGCGATCGCCTTCGCCCCGGCGGTGCCGACCAACGTCTCAGGTCGCATCGTGCCGCTGACGAGCAGGTCCACCGCCGGATACCGCCCACTGATCGCGAGCGCGGCATCGAGCGCGATCACCGTCGTCTCACCGCCCAGCGGCTTGGAGCTGACGGCGATCACCGTCAGCGAGCCGCCGTCCTTGAGCTTGCGCGCAGACGCCAGCGCCTTGCGTGCGCTCAACGGGTGCAGACCGTCCAGCGAATCGATCAGCACGACCGCATCGGCGCCGCGCGCGGCGATCCGGCGGGCCTGATCGATCACAAGCTCGACGGCGTTGTCGTGTGCCTCGGCCGAGGCGGCGAAGCTCACCGCGGCGCCGGGGTTGACGGGGCCCTCGGCCCACTCGCCAAGCTCCTCGGGCCGCACGCCCGCGAGCGCCACGAACACGGTCACACCATCCTGCGCGGCCAGCCTCTCGGTCAGCTGGCGCAGCAGATGCGACTTCCCTGCCCAGGCGCCACCGGTGATCGTGACACGCGATCCGCGACCGAACGGCGTCAGAAATTCGACCGCCTTCAGGGTCGGATCACTCGAGTCGAGCTCGAAGCGCGAGGACGGGAACTCTGCGGCGAGGTCGTCGAAGCGGCCGCGATCGGCGAGCTCCTCGGCCGGCCGCCCGTTGACCGTGTCGATCCGGACCAGGGAGGGAAACCGCTCGGAGCGATGCGGTGGCCGTCTTGGCCCGCTGACCGCATCCCCGTTGACGAGCTCGCAGCGCTTGACCTGGGCCGCTGAGATGTACACGTCGTCATCGGATGGCTCTGGCGGTGAGACCCTCACGAAGCCAGAGCCGTTGGGCAGCAGTTCGACAACGCCCTCGACCGTCTGCGCCTTGTCCTCGGCGGCCGGCGCCGTGGTCTGCTCGCGCTCACCGGCATCGGCGTTGCCGCCGGTATCGGCATCGCCTCCGCGGGCCGCCGCGCTGCGCCCGCGCCCGCCGCGCCGCCCGCGGCGACGCCGGCTGCCGGCGCCATTGGTGTCCTCGTCCTCGGAGTCAGAGGTTTCAGCGGTGGTCGACTCGGCGGCCCGTTCAGCTGCCCGCTGCGCTGCCGGTTCGGCTGTCGGCTTGGCGGCAGATTCAGCCTTGGCTGCCCCCTTCGCCTTTGGCTCCTCGCCCGACTGCTGGGCGAGCAGCGCGTCGATCAGATCGCTCTTGCGCAACCGCCGGTAACCGTCCAATGACAGCTCCGACGCGATCGCATGAAGATCGGCGAGCGTGCTCTCATCGAGCGTGGCGCGATCAAGTACAGACATATTCAGCCTTTCGGATGGATCGGTGGGCTCCGGCCGCGTTGTCGGCAGCGGCTGGCGATTCAATTTGCGACGCTAAGTGAAGCAGAGCGTCAGGATGGCCCCAGCCGACCGCCGCATCACGCGGCCGCGAACACCTGGTGCCAGTCGTTCTTCATGCTGACGACCACCCAGCCGAGTCGTTGGCCGACCGCGGTGATCGGCTCCTTCTCCTCGAACGTCACGGCGGCGCTCTGATAGGCGAACTCACGCTGATCATCGTCATGATCGATCAGCACACCGAGCCCTCCGTACCGCGAGCTCTGCGCCCACTCGAGCATTTCCCGGTCGCCACCGGAGTTGCCGACAGCCAGAATCGGTGGACGTCCGACCTGGGACTGGATGTGCTCGACCTTGGGCCCGCCCTCGTTGGCGGTGCCGACCCCGGTCACGGTGCGGAGGACGACCGGCCTGTCGCTCTCGTCGCGGGAGAACCTGTAGCCGATGTTGGTCCCAACCACCATGCCTGGCTCGACCCCGTAGCAGCGCCTGCTGACCCTGCGCACGAAGTCAGTGCCGCCGCCGGTGACGATGCCGACCGTGAAGTCACGCGCGCGCAACTCATCCAGCAGCTCGAGCATCGGCCCGTAGATCACGCCTTCGAGGCCGACTGCGAGCGTCGGGTGCCGGTACCTGCCGAGGAAGTCGTCGACGGCCGCGTCGAACTGCTCAGGCGTCTGGCCGTCGAACAGCGCGGCGAGCGCACCTGCGACCCTGGCCAATCCGATTTCGCCGATGGCGGCCATGTCGCCGTCCAGAACGGCCGCATATTCGGGGCGCTCGTGCAGGCTCGGATCTTCAGAGGCGAGTCGCTGCAGGGCATCTTCAAAGAAAACCTGCTGAACGTACGCGGGCTTCTCGCACCACATCGTGCCGTCGTTGTCGAGGTAGGCGACGCGATCGGCGACCGGAACATGGTCGAGGCCATCGAGAAAGGACAGGATCGACTCCCGGGTCGGCCCGGGACGCCACGACGGAAGCACTGAACTCATTGATGTCTCCTGTGGGTTACTCGGTCAGCATCGGTCTGCTCACAGCGCTTTGAGCAGGTCCTCGACGCGGGCCTTCGCGTCACCGAACAGCATCGCGCTGTTGTCACGGAAGAAGAGCGGATTCTGTACGCCAGCGTACCCGGAGGCCATTGAACGTTTGAAAACGATCACGTCGTGCGCCTCCCAGACATGCAGCACCGGCATGCCCGCGATCGGGCTGCCCGGATCCTCGGCAGCGGCGGGGTTCACCGTGTCATTGGCGCCGATCACGAGCACCACATCGGTCTCCGGGAAGTCATCGTTGATCTCGTCCATCTCGAGCACGATGTCGTAGGGCACCTTGGCCTCGGCCAGCAGGACATTCATGTGGCCCGGCAGCCGGCCCGCGACCGGGTGGATGCCGAACCGTACCTGAACTCCGCGCTCGCGTAGCTTGCTGGTCAGCTCTGCGACTCCGTGCTGCGCCTGGGCGACGGCCATGCCGTAGCCCGGCGTGATGATCACCGAGCGCGCCTCGTTGAGCAGCTGTGCGGTCTCCTCGACACTGATCTCGCGGTGATCCCCGTAGTCCTGCTCGTCACCCGAGGCGGCTTCGATTCCGAACCCGCCGGCGATCACCGAGAGGAACGAGCGGTTCATCGCCTTACACATGATGTAGCTCAGGTATGCACCTGAGGAGCCGACCAGCGCGCCTGTGACGATCAGCAGGTCGTTGTTCAGCAGGAAACCGGAAGCTGCGGCCGCCCAGCCGGAATAGCTGTTGAGCATCGACACGACGACGGGCATGTCGCCACCGCCGATGCTCGCGACCAGGTGCACGCCCAGCGCGAGCGCGACCAACGTGACGAGCACAAGCGGCAGCAGTTGCGGATCGGAGACGAACCAGACCGTCAGGCCGACGAACGCGACCAGCGCCCCGATGTTCAGCCAGTTCTTGCCGGGGAGCATCAGCGGCTGGGACTTGATCCGCGCCGAGAGCTTGAGGAACGCCACGATCGAGCCGGTGAACGTCACGGCGCCGATGAAGACGCCGATGAACACCTCGGCATGGTGGATGCCATATGTACCGGCCAGCCTGAAGCTGAGCGCCTCAGCCCCAAACGGCTTGCGCTCGACGCTGAGGTAGCCGTTCCAGCCGACCAGCACTGCCGCGAGTCCCACGAAGCTGTGGAACAGCGCGATCAGCTCGGGCATGCCGGTCATCTCGACGACCCGCGCCCGATACAGGCCGATCGTCGCTCCCACCGACACGGCGACGATCAGCAGCACGACGCCGAGCGTGCTGATCCCGTTGTGAGCCGCCAGCACGACCGTCGCGATCAGGGCCACCGCCATACCGGCCATGCCGAAGTAGTTGCCGGCCCTCGCGGTCTCGTGCCGCGAGAGCCCCGCCAGCGCGCGGATGAACAGCAGCGCTGCGATCGAGGTAGGCCGCGTCGGCCGCGGAGTTGACGCTCACGGCTCTGTCAGCTCCTGGAGAACATCGAGAGCATGCGTCGCGTGACCGCGAACCCGCCGAAGATGTTGATGCTCGCAAGCAGGATCGCGACCGCCGACACGATCGTCACGACGGTCGAGCCGTGCCCGATCTGCAGGATCCCGCCGACGACGATGATCCCTGAGATCGCATTGGTGACGGACATCAGCGGCGTGTGCAGCGCATGGTGCACGTTGCCGATCACGTAGTACCCGATCACGATCGCGAGCGCGAACACGGTCAGATGCGGCAGCAGCGCACTCGGCGCAAACGCGACCAGCAGGAAGAACAGCAGCGCGCCAACGCCGGTCAGCGCGTACTTGGTCGAGGCTGGCATCGGTGCCTTCTCGCTGACTGCGCTGCTGCCGGCTTGGGGCACGGCAGCAGCGGCTTGGTCCCGCCCACCACCCCCACCACCTGCGACAGAGACCTGCACCGGCGGCGGCGGCCAGGTCAGCTCGCCATCGCGCACCACGGTGATCGAGCGCTGCACCACATCGTCGAAGTCGAGCACCAGCCGGCCGTCCTTGTCGGGCGTCAGCAGCTTGATCAGGTTGACGAGGTTCTGGCCGTAGAGCTGCGAGGCCTGCGTCGGCAGGCGGCCCGCCAGATCGGTGTAGCCGAGGATCACCACGCCGTTGTCAGTCACGTCCGCTCGCCCTTGGCCGTGCCGGCCACGTTGCCGCCGTTGGCCGCGGCCAGATCGACGATCACGCTGCCCGGCTTCATGGTCCTGACCATCTCGGAAGTGATCAGCAGAGGCGCCGGGCGGCCCGGAATCAGTGCCGTGGTGATCACGATGTCCATGTCCGGCACCGTCTTCGCATAGAGCTGCTCGGCAAGAGCGTTGTAGTCCCGGGACATCTCCTTGGCGTACCCCGTCGTCGAGGCCTCCTGCTGCTCGCCGGTGTCGACGTTCAGGTACTCGCCTCCAAGCGACTTCACCTGATCGGCGACCTCGGGACGGGGGTCGGTCGCGTATACGATCGCTCCGAGACTGCCGGCGGCGCCGATCGCCGCCAGGCCCGCGACACCGGCTCCGGCGATCAGCACCCTCGCGGGCGGCACCTTTCCGGCCGCGGTCACCTGACCGGTGAAGAAGCGGCCGAATTCATGGGCGGCCTCGATCACCGCGCGGTAGCCGGCGATGTTGGCCATCGAACTCAGCACATCCATCGACTGCGCGCGGCTGATGCGCGGAACCGCATCAAGTGCGAGCGCCGTGATCGGCCGGGCGGCAAGATCGTCCACGAGCTCCTGATCGAGCATCGGCGAGAGCCAGCTGACCAGTGTCGTATTCGGCTTCAGACTGTCGCGCTGCTCGACGCTGGGAGGATTGACGCCCAGCACGATCTCCGCGTCGAACGGATCACCGATCCGAGCGCCCGCATCGATGTACGCCTCGTCGCTGAAGCTGGACAACTCGCCGGCGCCGGATTCGACCGTCACGTCATATCCGAGCTTGAGCAGCTGGCCGACCGTGTTCGGCGTGGCCGAAACCCGCGTCTCCCCCTGCTGCGCTTCCTTCAGAACCCCGATCCTCATCCGCCCGCCCAATCTAACGATTGCTGATCTGCCTTGAGGCCAAAGTCGCGCTTGACCGGTTTTATAGCGAGTGGCCGGAGAGCGCGATCTCCGCCTGCGCCGTGACCCAGATGGGTGTCTGCGTGTTGCCGCGAGCGTAATCGACGGCCCCGTCGGCTTGAATCAACGACCTCAGATATACGAGCGGCGAGGGCGCCCCGAGTCGATGCCAGCGCGTCGGTTGGTAGAGGTCCGCGAGCAGTCCTGAGACTGCAAATGCCGTCGACTGCGCATTGGATGGTGCGCCCCGCTGGTAGCCGAAGCCTCCGTCACGATTCTGGGCGTGTCGGATGAACTCCGCCGCGCGCCTGATGACCTTCCACTCGTTCGTTCCCGCGAGCGCCTGCAGCACGGCACCGGTGTCGTCGACATCGCTCGGTCCTCCACGCGTACCGAAGTTGAAGCCGCCGTCGCCGTCCTGCTGCTGGGTGAGCCAGCTGATCGTCGACGCCCCGATGCGCACGTCCGCCAGCCGCATCGCGAGAATCCCAAAGGCCGTGAGATTCGTCTGATTGCCGACGGATCCGTCAGGCTTGATCAGACGTCGCAACGCGGCCACCAGGTCGCGCCCGCCAAAGTCATGGAGGTCGGTGGACGGCAGCATCGATGCTGCGAGCACAGTCCGCTCGACGGAGCCGGCACCGGTCTCGCTCCTGACCGTTGCCGCTAAATATTTGACGGTGTCGCTCAGGGCCGTCACCGAGCGGCTCGGCGCTTTCGTAGAGTCATGTTCGGCCGAAGCCAGCGCCAGAGCGACCCAGCCACTGACCATCGTGTCCGAGCTGTCGGCGGGCAACATGCCAAAGCCCCCGTCCCGGTTCTGGGCCCGCTCCAGGTATCTGATCGGTGAGCCTCTATGCACCGCGGCGCGTGCGCGTTCAGGCTTACCCACTCCAACCAATGCGGTCGCCGCGACCGCCGCCACAAGCGCCGGCGCCAGCGAACCGGCCGGGGGCAGCCAGGTGACCTGGATCCTTGTCGTGAAGCGCCTGAGCGCGTGGATCAGCGCCGGGCCGAACAGGATCGCGAAGCCGAAACAGCCGGCTGCGTGAACCAGGTCGAAACCGAGCCCCTTGCCCACGTACACCGCAAGCTGCCCAAGGCTATGGTCGCTGTAGGTGATCCAATCGCCGAAATCCTGCAGAGCGGTGAACAGGAATCCGACGACGAAGCACACGATCGCCAGCGCAAGCCGGCCGATGCGCCTGCCCGTCACTCGAGCCAGCAGCGCCCCGGCAACACCCACGGCGCCCCAGCCCGCCATCTGCCAAGGCGTCCACGGTCCCTGGCCGAAGAAGAAGTTGGATGTCAGGCCCGCCACGGCACCGACGACGAATCCAGGCGCCCCGCCGAGCGCATAGCCGGAGATCAGGACGATGTCCGTCGTCGGCTTGACGTTCGGGAGCGCCGCGAACGCGATCCGCCCCAGCGCCGCGAATGCGGCAAGCGTTCCGACCAGGGCGACGACACGCGCGTCCGGTCGCGAGCGCTCGTACCAGGCGAAGCCGGCAAGCAGCGCGATCGCCAAAAGGCCGAACGCACCAAGCTGCCAGGTCATGCCGGCACCCGCGAGCCGCTGCGGGCAAGGAGCCTCAAACCGTCCTCCGGTAGCAGCGCGCCACCGGCCCCGCCGAGAATTCGCGACGTCTCCGTGGCGAAGTACGTACCGCCCGCCAGCACTTCGGCGGCGGTGCCGTCCGCGATCACGCGCCCATCGGCCAGCAGCACCACCCGATCTGCGAACTCCGCGACGAACTCCGGATCGTGCGTGGCGACCAGCACCGCGACCCCCAGCCCCGTCAGCAGCCTGCTGAGCTCGTGCTTGGCGGCTCGGTCCATGCCGCGCGTCGGCTCGTCCAGGCACAGCGACCGCCGGTCCCGGATCGCCGCCGGAGTCGCCGAGCACGATCGCCAGGGCCAGGCGCTGCCGCTCCCCACCGCTGAGGTCGCGCGGGTGCCGATCGGCGAGCCCCGCCAGGCCAAAGCGGCCCAGCGACGCGCGCCGATGCCTCCTCGCCCACAGTGTCGTGAACGAGGTAATCGGTCGGGTTCTGCAGAAGCAGTGCGATTCGACCGGCAGCCTGGACCCTGCCTCGGGTCGGCTCGAGCAACCCGGCCGCGTGCCGGAGCAGCGTCGACTTGCCGGCGCCGTTGCGCCCCATCAGCGCCACCCGCTCGCCGGCGGCGATGCGCAGGTCGACACCCCTCAGGATCGCGGGACCGTCCTTGATCTCATGCCAGACGCCCTTCAAGCGAAGCGCCGGAACGGGCTCTGAGCGACTCCGTCGACGTTTGTGCGATATAGCGTCACAAACGTCGACGGAGTCGCCGGCCAGCCCGGCGGCCCGAAGCGCCAGACGGGCGCGCTTGACCCCGGCGGCCGGTTCGAGTCCCAGCCCGCAGAGCAGGCGAGCACCCGGAGTCACCAGCGCCGGAGCACTTTCGATGGCCCAGTGCAGGAATGCCTCCGGCTGGCCGTCGAAGGCGAGCCGACCGCCGTCCATCGCCAGCACCCGGTCGGCCGCGGCCAGACAACGCTCGAGCCGGTGCTCCGCGAGCACCACCGCGGTGTCTCCGTCCTCGTTCAACCGGCGCAGGAGGCCGATCAGTTCATCGCCGGCGACCGGATCGAGCTGCGAGGTCGGCTCATCCAGGCAGACCAGTGCCGGCCGGGCGCAGAGCGTCGCCCCGAGCGCGACGCGCTGCAGCTCGCCGCCGCTCAACTCATCCACCGGCCGGTCCAGCAGGCCCTCGATCGCCAGCGCCAGCGCCGTCTCCTCGACGGCCCGCGCGACGTCGGCCGGCGCCCCGCCGTGGTTCTCCGCCGCGAAGGCGAGCTCCGCTCGCGGCGTGCCGAGCACCACCTGCGTCTCAGGATCCTGGAACAGGGTCCCCACAACTGCGGCCAGATCTCCGGGCCCATGCCCGCGTGTGTTCAGTCCAGCCACCTCAGCACTTCCGGCAAACGTGCCGCCGTAGAAGTGCGGCACCAGGCCGCTGAGCACCCGCAACAACGTCGACTTGCCCGAGCCGGACAGTCCCGCGACGACGACGAACTCACCCGCCTCGATCGAGAGCTCGACAGCGTCGAGCGCCGGTCTGGTCGTCGACGGATACGTGTAGGAGACGCCGGTGATCTCCGCCAGGCTCATCGCTCTATCCCCCGGCGGTCGGCGAACGGCACAAGCATCCCGGCCGCGACCACGGCGCTCACCGCGAGCGTGCACGCGCCGGCGGGCGCGTGCAACAACGGGTAGGCCTGAAAGCTGTCCCAACCCAGAACGCGCCCAAGCAGCGCCGCTGTCACAACCAGGGCAGCGCCGATGACGAAGGCGATGTCGTGCCGAGACCGCTGCTCGTGGTGTCCGCGGGACACGCCCTGGCGCGCGACCCCGTAACCACGCACCTCCAGCGTGGCGGCGATATCGAGCGCGCGGTCAAGAACACCGGCCGTGCTCGCACGCAACAGCGCAGTGCGGCTGGGCGGAGGACCGGGACGGCAGCGCTGCGCCTCCGCCATCCGCCGCGAGTCGCGCACCAGTACCGGCAGCATCCGCGTTGCGACGGTCGCCGTCAGCGCGGACCTGAACGAAACCCCGCGGAACAACCTGAGAACATCGTCAGGGTCTACGGCGAGCGAGTAGAACACGCCGAGCAGCACCAGTGCCACAGCCCGAAGCCCGAGCATGGCACCGTAGACGGTCGCCTCCAGTGTGATGTTGACCTGCCCGATCACCGGGATCTCCCCCAGCCTCCAGATCACGGTCAGACCCTCGCGGCTGACCAGCGCGTTGATGATGCAGATCGTCAGTCCGAGCGGCAACGCGAACAGCAGGCCGCGCCGCAGCTCGGAACCGACGCGCGCAAGCGTCCCGGCGAGCAGGATCGCGGCGATCTCGACACCGAGCACGGTCGGATTGGCCGCCAGCAGTACCGCCAGCCCCAGCGCGGCAAACCAGATGAGCGCAGCGGCAGCGCGGGCCGCATGCAGCGGGCTCGCCCTGCGCCGGTACCTCATGTCCCCGGATCGATCGGGACGGGAATGACCGTGCCGCCGCTGATCGCGACCGCGAAGTGGTTACGCAGCTTTGCGGCGGTGAAGGCTCGCGCCGCGGCCATCACTGCGGCGCTGTTGGAACCGGTCACGAACCAGGTCGGCTGCCCCAGTGAGGACTGTCCCGTCGCCGCGATCAGACCGGGGCTCCGATGCAGCGTCTTGACCACGTCGCCGCTCGGGTTGTCGAGCTCGAGCGCCTGACCGCGCGCCCCGACGAACTGCGCATAGACGCCGCTCTGCCTCGGTCCGGCCGCGATCAGCTGGGCTGCGATCACGCCCTTTGATCTCGTTCCAGGTGCCGACCACGACCGCCAGCGAGTCCGACCCGGAACCGGTGCCCAGCACCTGGGGCCCCACCTTCACGCCCACGTGGTGAAGCTGCGTGCTCGACCAGATTGCAGGCCGCCTGGACACCGCCGGCACAGTTCAGCAACGTCGGAAACTCCTTGCCACCGATGCCGTTCGTGAATGGCTCGGGGAAGGCGCCGACGACCGCCGGGATCGAGTCGGTTGCGGTCCAGTCGTGCAGGTCCCACCAGATGTGATCGCCCGCATGAACGTCGGTCGTGGCCGCTCCCTTGGACGCCTCGATGCCGTTGACGTAGTAGAACCAATCACGGCGATTCGAGCCGCCGGCGTGGTCGTCGATCGACTGCACGAACCCGCCGCCGTAGCGTGTCGCGACCTTGAAGTGGCGCTCCAGCAGCGACATCACGGTCTCGCTCCCCGGCACGTGCCGCTCGACGGCCTCGCCGATCCGTGTCGAGCCAAAGTTGCCGGTAACCCGGACACTGGCGTCCTTGGTGCCGGGGCCGGCACCGAAGCCGCATCCGCCCAGCCCGAGCGCAGCCGCGATCGCGGCCGGCAGGGCGAACGAGCGGATGCGGCGGCGCATCAGCCCTTGGTGACCTTGAACAGCAGCTTGTCGCCGCTCTTCAGCTTGACGTCGCACGCACCCTTGGATGTCGACTTGCCGTTGACGTACAGGCCCCAGTAGTACTTCTTGCTGGTCTCACTATCGCCGAGGATCCCGGTGATGAGGTACTCGTGGTAGCTCGAGTACCAGGTGCCCTTCCACTTGCCGTGCGTCGCAGCGTTCAGAGCACCCTGGGCGCTATCGGCAGGACACTTGCCGGTTGGCGCGCCGCCACGGGTGATCCACCCGGAGTGCGTCTGGACTGTCTTGGTCGCCAGCAAGCGTCTTGGTCTTGCCCTGGATCGTGACGGTCACCTTGGGCGTCGCGGCCGACGCCGCAACCGGCGCCATCGCCAATACCGTCGCAGTGCCGAGCGCTGCCGCGCCGACCCTGATCGCATGTTTCTTCTGCATGAGCCACCCCTTTCCACGAGGGCTGTTCGGCTTTGTGGTCGGAGGTGGTCTCCTGGCTCCCGGGCCCACCGCCAGTGCCTTCCCAGCGCCTCCTCGGCACCAGTGGCCTGCATACTGCCGGCATCCCCGATCACAGTGGCGGGTCCGCGCCGGATTTGCACCGGCTTCCCATCACTACCGACCTGGACCGGACGATCGTAGCTGGCGGGCACCAAGCGGGTGCCCGCCAGAACGGTCACGGCCCGTCCAGACGGGCTCTTACACTCACACCGTGACGGTGAACCTGACTCGGATCTACACCAGGCTCGGTGACGGCGGTGAGACGCACCTCGGTGACATGAGCCGCGTCGCCAAGACGCACCCACGGATCGAGGCGTACGGGACGATCGACGAGCTCAACTCGTACGTGGGCGTCGTGCTGGCTCTGCCCGATCTGCCGCAGACGCTCCGCCCGTGGCTGGAGCGCGTCCAGAACGACCTGTTCGACGTCGGCGCCGACATCGCAGCGCCGGAGGATCCCGAGCATGAGCGGCTGCGGGTGATTCCCGAGCAGATCGAGTGGCTGGAGCAGCGCTGCGACGAGGTCAACGCGACGCTGGCGCCGTTGACAGTCGTTCGTGCTGCCCGGCGGCACGCCGACGGCCTCGCACCTGCACGTCGCTCGCACCGTCTGCCGCCGTGCGGAACGGCTCGCCGTCGCCTGCGGCCCCGAGGTCAATGCCGAGGTCGTGCCGCTACCTCAACCGCCTGTCAGACCTGCTGTTCATCCTCGCTCGTGGCGCGAACGCCGGCGACGAGCCGCTATGGCAGCCCGGCCGATTTCGCGTAGCCGCTGCGCCCCGTCTAGAGCCGCGAGACGGTGAGCTCGGGCGCCAGGCCCGTCCGCCGCACGTGGTCGTAGTGCTCGATGTCCTCGGGCGCGGCGACCTCAACGGAGAGCACGGGCGAGACGGTGAATCCTGACCGCCTCGTAGAGCAGCTCCTGATAACTGGGCGAGCCTGCCGGACGGCCCTCGATGTCGAGCTCGTGGTCACCGCAGCGGAGGCTCCAGCGCTCTGGCCTGATCAGCATCGAGCCGGTGAGTCTCAGCTGCTGCGCGCCCGGCGCGCGGGCCGCGCCGATCAGCTCTCCGTGGGTGCGCTCACGCGCGTTTGCCGACTCGAGCGCGTGAGCCAGTCGATCCAGGTTGCGTCCATACGGCGCGGGTACGATCGCGACTGGCCCACGGGCCGCAGCATCGCCGCGAACGGCACGCGCAACGGGCCCGACGAGGATGTAGTCGACGCCGTTTGCGACCAGCCAGCGCATGATCGCGATCGAAGAGGCGCCCACATGCTCATAGCCTTCGGCGGGGGCGACGGCAGCGCTTTCGATACTTGGTGCACGGTTGCGAAGCAGCATGCACCGGCTTTCGCGTAAAGGACACCAAGTCCTTCCTCGAATACCCTAATCGCAGATGTCCAACCCGCACCAGAACCTCCCGACCGGGGACGGGACCGGGACGTCCGACGGCCAGACCGACCCGGGCAGCGGCGGCGAGGAGTCCAAACGTTCGGTGCCGGCGCCCGCCGGCACGCGCCCGCGCTCGTTCAATGAGGCCGCGCACAAGCTTCCGCGCTCGATCCCCAAGCGCGCGCTCGACGGCGACGAGGAGTTCGTAGACGCCGAAGTTGACGCCGATCTCGACGTGATCGCCCACGCCAGCCGCGCTGTCCTGGCGCTCGGCGCGCTCGGCGTCGTGTACGGAGATCTGGGTACAAGTCCGCTCTACACCGAGCAGGTGACGTTCGGCTTCAAGGCCACACAGCACGTGACCCTGGCCGGCGTCTACGGCGTGATCTCGTTGATCTTCTGGGCGACCGCGATCATCGTCTCGACCAAGTACGCCGGTTTCATCATGCGTGCCCACAACCGCGGCGACGGTGGCATGATGGCGCTCGCGGCGCTGTGCCGGCGCCATCGAATCCCGCGTGCAGCGCTGCTGGTCACGCTCGGGATCTTCGGCGCATCGCTGTTCTTCGGTGACGGCATGATCACGCCCGCGATCTCCGTGCTCTCCGCGGTGTCCGGCCTCGAGAAGGCCGCCCCCGGGGTGGCGCATCTGGTGGTACCCATCTCACTGGTGATCCTCGTGGCGCTGTTCGTGGTGCAGCGCAAGGGCAGCGGCACGCGTCGGCTGGCTGTTCGGGCCTGTGATGCTGATCTGGTTCTTCTCGCTCGCGGCAATCGGGATCCCTGAGGTCGTCAGCCACCCGGGCGTACTGCAGGCGCTGTCGCCGACCTGGGGGGCGCGCTTCTTCGCAGACCACGGCTTCGAAGCGTTCCTCACCCTGGGTGGGGTCGTGCTCTGTACGACCGGAGCCGAGGCGCTTTACGCCGATCGCGGGCACTTCGGCCCAGGACCGATCCGGATCGCCTGGTTCGGCCTCGTCTGGCCGGCGGTGATCCTCAACTACATGGGCCAGGCCGCGTGGATCATCGACCATCCCAAGGCGCCGCTCCATGCGAACTTCAACCCGTTCTTCTCGGTGGTGCCGCGCTGGGCTGCAGCTGCCCGAGGTGATCCTGGCCACGGCGGCGACCGTGATCGCCTCGCAGGCGGTGATCTCCGGCTCCTACACGGTCGCTCGTCAGGCGATGCAGCTGGGCTTCCTGCCGCGATTGCGGGTCGTCCACACCAGCGAGATGGAGGGACAGGTCTACGTTCCGATCATCAACTGGATCCTCGCGGCGGGCGTGATCGCGCTCGTGCTCGTCGTTCCAGAGCTCCAGCCGCCTGGCGAACGCCTATGGCTTCGCCGTCACCGGCACGTTCATCCTCGACACGATCCTGTTCCTGAACGTCTGCACGCGCGCTGTGGCATACGCCCAAGTGGCAGACTCGCGTTGCTCGGAGCGCTGTTTTTGACCGTCGAGGTCGCGTTCTTCCTGGCCAACGTCGCGAAGCTTCTTCCACGGAGCCTGGCTGCCGCTCGCCGTCGCAATCTGCGCCTCGATCGTGATGCTGACGTGGCGTGCGGGACAGGTGATCGTCACCCGCAACCGCGTCGAGCAAGGAGGGCGATCTCGACGAGTTCCTCGACAAGCTCGCCGGCCTGAAGCCACCGATCCAGCGGGTTCCCGGCACCGCGATCTTCCTCAACGCGAGTGGTGAGACGACCCCACTGGCACTGCGAGGCCTGGTCGAGCACACCCACGCGCTGGCTCAGCGCGTGTTGATCGTCTCGATCGTCTCGAGAAATGTTCCGCGAGTTCTCAAGGACCGACGGTTCGCCGTCAAACGTATGGGCCGCGGGCGCTGCCAGGTGCTGCACGTGATCGTGCGCAACGGGTACCGCGACACCAACAGCGTTCCCGAGCTGCTGCAACTGGCGCGCAAGCACGGCTATCTCGAGCGGAACCTCGATCTGGAGGGCGCGTCTTACTTCATCTCGCGGATCACGATCACGGAGACCAAGGAGCGCGGGATGGCGGCATGGCGCAAGAAGATCTTCATGCTGATGGCCCGCAACGCCGCCAGTCCGATCGAGCACTTCGGCCTGCCGATCGAGCGAACCGTTCTGATGGGCCAACACGTCGACCTCTGACGGCTGACGGCCGCCGACTTGAGCGCCTGGCAAATCGTCGCGATCTTCGCGGCCGGCATCGCCGCCGGAACGATCAACACGGTCGTGGGCAGCGGCACGCTGATCACCTTCCCGACGCTGCTCGCGTTCGGCTACCCACCCGTGACGGCCAACGTCTCCAACACGATCGGTCTGGTTCCCGGCTCGGTGACCGGCGCGATCGGCTACCGGCGCGAGCTGACCGGCCAGCGCGAACGCGTGCGGGCCGTCGGGGACGGCGGCGGTCGGCGGCGGGATTCTCGGCTCGATCCTGCTGCTGGTGTTGCCGGCGTCGGCGTTCAAGGCGATCGTGCCGTTCTTCATCGCCGTCGCGCTGATCCTGATCGTCGGCCAGAAGCAGATCAATCGTGTGCTCGGCGACCGTCGACGCGGACACGGCGACGGCGTGGGCGCGGGCACGCTGGTCGGCAGCTTCTGCTGCGGCATCTACGGCGGCTACTTCGGCGCCGCCCAGGGAATCCTGATGTTGTCGATACTGGGGCTGACGATCAACGACAGCCTCCAGCGGCTGAATGCCGTCAAGGTGGTCACGACGGGAATGACGAACCTGACCGCCGGGGTCGTATTCGTGATCGCCGCCCACGTCGCCTGGGACGTCGCCGGCCTGATCGCATGCGGGTCGATGATCGGCGGGGTGCTGGGTGCGCGGTTCGGCCGCAGGCTCCACCCAGCCGCGCTGCGAGCCCTGATCGTTGTGGTCGGGATCGTCGCGATCGTGCGCCTGGTCTGAGACCTGAAAAGCAGTGGCGGGAGTCCTCTGGCTCGTGTCAATGCTCGATCAGCAGGATGGCCAGCACGATCAGCAGCAACAGGCTTGGAAGCAGGGCGATCGGCCGGATCCGGACGCCCCGCAGTTCGCCTCGCAGCCGCATCCGCCCGAGATCCGCGCCCAGCCTTCCGAGGGTTCCTGAGCGCCAACCGACGTACAGGATCCCCAGCACGATCAGCAGCACGAGGAACCAACCCGTCGCGCCGCGGTGGTGAGTCGTGGACGCAACTGCAACCAGGGGCACTGCCGCTGAGTCTACGCGGCGCCTGTATACCCTGGCCGTGTGAACGCCGTGGCCATCAGGAAAGACGCCACAGCCTCGAATCACCGCTGGTTGATCCTGGGAATCTGCTGCATGAGCCTGCTGATCGTCGGGGTCGATGCGACGATCGTGAACGTGGCGCTGCCGGCGATCCAGCGTTCGTTCAACGCGTCGCTCGACGGACTCCAGTGGGTCGTCGACGCCTACACATTGCCGCTCGCCGCCCTGCTGATGCTCGGCGGCTCGACGGCGGATCGGATCGGTCGCACGACGCGTCTTCCAGACCGGACTGGTGACGTTCGTGCTCGGCTCGGCGATGTGCGCCGCAGCGCCGAGCCTCGACGTTCTGATCGCGGCGCGGGTGTTTCAGGCGCTCGGCGGCGCGATGCTCAACCCGGTCGCGCTATCGATCGTGCGCAACGTCTTCGACGATCCGCGCGAGCGCGCACAGGCCGTGGGCATCTGGGGCATGATGGTCGGCTTCAGCGTCGGGCTCGGGCCCGTGCTCGGCGGAGTCTTCGTCGACACGATCGGCTGGCGCTATGTGTTCCTCGTGAACGTGCCGATCGGCGTGGTCGCCTGGATGCTGACGGCGATCTACGTGCCGGAGTCGCGTGCCGAGCGCACCACGTCGCGTCGATCCGATCGGTCAGCTGCTGGTGATCGTCGGCCTCGCGACGCTCACCTACGCGATCATCGAGGGCCACGCCGACGGGCTGGACATCAGCGACGATCCTGGCGCTGTTCGCAGTCTCGTTGGTGTCGTTGGCGATCCTTGTCCCCTACGAGCTGCGCCGCTTCGAGCCGCTGATCGAGATCCGCTTCTTCCGCAGCGCCCCGTTCAGCGGCGCCGCCGGGATCGCGTTTCTGCGCGTTCGCCTCGTTCGCCGGCTTCCTGCTGCTCAACACCCTCTACCTGCAGAACGTGCGCGGCTATTCGGCGCTGCACGCCGGGCTCTGCACACTGCCGCTGGCGGTCTGCACCGTCGTGCTGCCGCCGATCTCCGGACGGCTGGTTGCCAGCCGCGGCAACACGCTTGCCGCTGCTGCTCGTGCCGCCTCAGGCATGATCGTCGGCCCGCTGCTGCTGACCGAGCTCGCGCCCGACACGCCGATGGCGCTGCTGTTCGCCTCCTACGTGGTCTTCGGCATCGGCCTCGGGCTCGTCAACGCGCCGATCACCAACACCGCGATCTCCGGCATGCCGCCGGCACAGGCCGGGCGTCGCGGCGGCGGTGGCGTCGACCTGCCGGCAGGTCGGCTCGACGATCGGTATCGCGCTGTCAGGCGCGGTCGTCGGCGCCGGCTCCAGTGCGATCTCCGGACGCGATTTCGCGCAGGCCACCCACGCCGGCTGGTGGCTGATGGTCGGATTCGCCGCCGTGATGTTCATCATCGGCGCTCATCACCACGACCCATGGGCGTTCGCGACCGCGCGCGCGACGGCAGCGCGACTGCAGCCCGAGGACGCCCCAGTCTAACCACGCTCCGCGACGACACCCACCCTCGCTCCCACACTTCGGGGCTACCGGCGTGAGTGGCTGGCGCCGCGACCTGGTCGCCGCCGTCGACGCCTGCTCGTGATCGCGGTGCCCGAGCAGCTCGCGACCTCCCGGCTGGCCGGGATGCCCCCGATCACCGGCCTCTACGCGTTCACCGCCGGCACCGTGGTGTTCGCGCTGCTGGGCTCCAGCCCGCCAGATATCGGTCGGCGCCGACTCCACGATCGCGCCGCTGTTCGCCGCCGGCGTCGGCGGGTTCGCCGTCGGTCGGCGGCAGCCGCTACGGCGACCTGGTCGGGATCCTCGCGGTGATGGCCGGCGTGATCGGTCGCGGCGGTCTGGCTGCTTGCGGCTCGGCTGGATCGCTGAGTTGCTGTCGGCGCCGATCATCACCGGATTCCTGGCCGGGATCGGAGTCGTGATCGTCGTGCACCAGCTGCCGGACACTGCTCGGAATCCCGGGCGGTGGCAGCTCGACGCTCGGGCGCTTCAGGCGGTGGTCGACCAGCTCGGGATCGACCTGCGGCTGGACGGTCGCGATCGGGGTCGGAGTGTTCGCCGTGATGATCGCCAGCGAGTACGTCAACCGGCGGATCCCCGGAGCGCTGGTCGGGCTCGCTGGCGGCGACCGCACTGGTGGCGATCTTCGACCTGCAGGACCACGGCGTCGCGATCCTCGGGCACGTCGCTCACGGCCCACCGCAACTGGGTCTGCGCGGGGTCTCGCTGGAGGGCGCTCGGGCAGCTCGCGCCGGTGGCCGCGCTCGTCGCGCTGGTGACGGTCACGCAGACTGCGGCAACGAGCGCGCGGATTCCGTCCCGAGCGGCGAGAGCGCCACGAGGTCGGACGTCGATCTGCTCGGCGTCGGCGCCGGCGACGTGCTTGCCGGGCTGGTCGGCGCTTTCCCGGTCAACGCCAGCCCGCCGCGCACGGCCGCAGTGTCCGAGGCCGGGGGCCGCACCCAGCTCGCAGGCCTGCTGGCGTCGCAGCGCGTGATCGCGCTGATCCCGGCCGCCGGCGCTGCTGCACGACGTGCCCGAGGCCGCCCTCGCTGGGATCCTGCTGTTCATCGCGACGCGGCTCGTGCGCGTCGGCGAACTGCGTGCGATCGCCCGGTTCGACCATGTCGAGTTCGCGCTTGCGATCACGACGATGCTCACCGTCGCGCTGCTCGGCGTCGAGCAGGGCATCGGCGTGGCCGTTGCGCTCGCGATCCTCGATCGGACGCGGATCAGCGCACGCCCGCAACTTCACGTGCTGGGACGGGTGCCGCAGACCACCAGCTGGGCTCCGTGGGCGGGCCCGCGGGCGCCACTGAGGTTCCCGGCGTCCTGGTCGTGCTGTTCGCGACACCGCTCTGGTACGGAAACGCGGTCCACTTCGGTGCCCAGGTGCGGGCCGCGATCAGCGACGGCGCCGCCGGCCGGCCGCACGCGCTCGTGCTCGACGCGCTCGGGATGACTGACATCGACTACACCGGCGTGCGGGCCCTGCGTGAGGCGCTCGACCGAACTCGACGCTGTCGGCATCGAGTTCGCCGTCGCGCGCGCCGGTGAACAAGTCCGGGCCGAGCTTCGCCGGGCCGGACTCACGCCCCAGCGCATCCCGGAGGGCCGCCTGTTCCCGGATGTCGACGCCGCCGTTGTCGCGCTCACCAGGGGGCGATCGCGTTGACCGCTCCTCAGACCGTCCGCGCCTTCGCCCCCGGGCGGGTCAACCTGATCGGCGAGCACACGGACTACAACGACGGTCTGGCACTGCCGTTTGCGGTGACGGCAGGGGTCACGGTGACAGCGGCGCGGCTCTCGGTGCCGACGATCGAGGCAACGCGCGATCGACCTGGGCGAGCGGGATGCGTTTCTGTCGGCGACTCCGAGCCCGCAGGACGGTTGGCGCGCGTTCGTGCGCGGCGCCGTCGCCGAGCTGCAGCGCAGCGGCTACGCCCTGCCCGGGGCACGCCTGGAGATCACCGGCGACCTGCCGCGCGGGGCCGGACTCTCGTCGTCCGCAGCACTCGAGGTCGCGCTGTGCCTGGCTCTGCTCGAGCTGGCGGGAGTCGCTGCGCCGCGGGTTCTCGAGCTCGCGCGGCTCGGCCAACGGATCGAACACGATTGGGTCGGGGCGCAAACCGGGCTGCTGGACCAGCTCGCATCGCTGAGCGGATCCCCCGAGCACGCGGTGTTGATCGACTTCCGGACGCTCGAGTTGACGCCGATGCCGCTCGAACTCGGTGAGCATCGGCTGGTGACCCTCCACTGCGGCCGACCGCACGCCAACGCCGGCTCCGGATATAACCGCCGCCGCGACGAGTGCCTGGAGGCGGCCCACAGGATGGGTGTCGAGTCGCTGCGCGACGCCCGGATGCAGGACCTGCACATGCTTCCGGACGTGCTGGCTCGACGGGCTCGTCACGTGATCAGCGAGAACGGCCGAGTGCTCGGCGCCGTGTCGGCACTTGCAGCGCGGGGATCTCGACCACCTCGGGCGACTGCTGGACATGTCGCACGCAAGCCTGCGCGACGATTTCGAGGTATCGACTCCGGAGCTCGAGGCGGCCGTGCGCTCGCTCAAGGATGCCGGCGCGCTGGGGGCGCGTCTGGTCGGCGGCGGCTTCGGCGGAAGCGTCCTGGGCCTGCTGCCGCCGGGGTCTGTTGCACCCGCCGGAGCAACCGAGGTGGCGCCGGGGGCCGGTGCCGCGGCTAGTCTCAATGCGTGCTTGACGTATCTGGTGTGAGCGTCAACTTCGGCTCGCTGGCGGCGCTGAAGGACATCGACCTGCGCGTCGGCGCCTGGTGAGATCGTCGCCGTCAGCGGCGAGCCGGGGGCCGGCAAGACCGCGCTCGTCCGCTGTGTCGCCGGTGACCTCTCGCCCAGTGCGGGCACGGTCACGTTGGACGGCGTCCCGATCACGGGCAGGTTGCGGTCGGCCGAACGCGGCGGCGTCGCGGTCGTCTGGCAGGACATCGCTCTGTGCGAGACGCTCGACGTGGCCGGGAATTTGTTGCTCGGACGCGAGACCCGCCTGCAGATGCTCTCGGACAAGCGGTTCCACGCACGCGCTGCAGCGATCCTGGAGCAGCTGGACGTGCCGATCCCCGACACGACACAGATCGTCGCGACCCTGTCCAGTGCCCAGCGCGGCCTGCTCGCGCTGGCGTTGGCGCTGATCCGAGAGCCTCGCCTGCTGGTGCTCGACGAGCCGGCCGCCACACTCGGCCTGGCCGAGACCGCAACGCTCGAGCGGCTGCTGGAACGCAGCCGCTGCAACGGTGCCGGTGTGCTGGTGGCCACGCGTGACATCGGACAGATGTTCCGTATTGCCGATCGGGTCGTGGTACTCCGCCACGGGCGAGCGGTCGCGCAGATCGAGCCGCAGGATTCGCACCCGGACGACGTTGCGGTGCTGCTGGCGGGCGGCACCGTCGACAGCTCCGCGCGCCGCCAGCTGACACGCCTGCACGGCCTCGCCGACAGCCTTGCGGTGGCCGAGCCGAGCTCGGGCCTGACGCTGATCGTCTCAGCGCTGGCCGCTGCGCTGGGGGTCGACCGCGACCGCATCGATGTGATAGAGCGCAGCCCCGACCGCATCAAGCGCCGAGCGGGTGATCGTCGACGGCCACACCTGGCTGGTGCCGGTTACCGGCCCCGGCGGCACCAGCGCCGTGATTACGATCGACCGCGACGGCGCCGCCGGACCAACACGCGATGAGCTCGACCTGCTCGGACTTTATGCCGGTTACGCGGCCGCCGCGATCGAGCGCCAGGACGCGGAGGCGGCTCAGCGAGAGGCCTCGGCGCTGCGCCGCTCGCGCGAGCTCCAGCAGCAGTTCCTCTCGCGGCTCAGCCACGAGCTGCGTACGCCTCTGACCGCGATCCGCGGATACGCGTCAAGCCTGCTGGCGCCGGATATCGTCTGGGACGACGACTCGCAGCAGCGCTTCCTCGAGACGATCGCTGCGGAGTCGGCGCGGTTGGGGCGGCTCGTCGATGACCTGCTCGACTTCTCGGCGATCGACTCCGGATTGATGCGGATGCAGTTCGACTGGTGTGAGCTCGACCTGGTGCTGGACGCGGCGATCGCCTGCCTGCCCGACGATTGGCGCTCCTCGGTCACCACCGGGCGCGCCGGCGGCACGCCGGTCATCTGGGCTGACCACGACCGGCTCGAGCAGGTCTTCGTCAACCTGCTCAACAACGCCTTTCGTCACAACCCGCCCGGTACCGCAGGTGACCGTGGAGGCGCAGGTGCTGCGCAGCAGCCGCATCGAGGTCGCTGGTCAGCGACGACGGAGACGGCATCGCGCCCGAGCTCAGCCGCTCCCCATTTGACTCCACGGCACGTCCGCGCTCGCGCACCGCAGGCGCCGGCCTGGGCCTCTCGATCGCTCGGGGCATCGTCCTCGCCCACCGTGGCACGATCGAGCTGAGCCCGACGGTGAAGGGCACGAGCTTCCGCATCCTGCTGCCGCTCGAGGCGCCGGAGATCGCGCTCGAACCTGCGCACCCGACTCCGATGATCGAGGCTCTCGCGCGGGACCAGGCGGTGGCCGGTGCCTGACCATCAAGGGCGCGACCCGGGCGCTGCTCGTCGAAGACGACCCCAACATCGTCGACCTGATCCGCTCGAACCTCGCCGTCCGAGGGTTCGACACGATCGTCTCGACCGACGGCGAGCGGGCGCTGCGGCTGCTGGAGACGGAGGCGCCGGACATCGTGCTGCTCGATCTGATGCTGCCGGACGCCGACGGCATGGAGCTCTGCCGGCAGATCCGCGAGCGCTCATCGGTGGCGGTGATCGTCGTGTCCGCCCGCGGCGGCGAGCGCGACAAGGTCACCGCGCTCAACATGGGCGCCGACGACTACCTGACCAAGCCGTTCAGCGTCGAGGAGCTGCTGGCCAGGATCACCGCGACGCTGCGACGCACCCGTGCGACCGCGAGCCCCGAGCAGGCGCCAACCGTGATCACCGCCGGCGACATCGTCATCGACCTCGCGGGTCAGCAGGTGACCTGCGGCGGCGAGCCGATCCATCTGACGCCCACCGAGTTCGCGCTGCTGCGTGAACTCGCTCTCAACCGCGGCAAGCTGCTGACGCACGCGCAACTGCTGCGACGCGTCTGGGGCTCGGGCTACCAGACCGAGACCGAGTACCTGCGCGTATACGTGCGCCGGTTGCGGGCGAAACTGGGCGATGACGGCGCTCAGCTGATCCTGACCGCGCCGCGAGCCGGATACCGCTTCGCGGCCGAGTGAACGCCAATGCCGGCACGAAATCGCCTAGACAGACGTTAACGCGTTGTTTACGCAAGACGATGCATTTGTTCATGCCTCGTTCACACAGGCGTTCGTAACGTTGCATACGTCAGGGGCATCGGCCCGGGGATCTTCCCTGTCCGGCCCGAGGAGAGAGGACACTAGGAGGTACCTCGTGAACTTGCTGCGAAACAGCAAGGTGGGCTCGTGGCCTGTGCGCTTGCAGTCAGCGTCGGCGTCGCCGTGAGCGCGAGCGCCAGCGCGAAGGCGATCGCTCATCGCGGCTTCGGTCTCGACGTCGAATTCGTTCACCAACAACTTCACCGCCATGAAGGCGCTGAAGTCGATCGCGAAGGCGGCACGGGCAAGATCGCGGCGATCCTGCCGGACACGACGAGCTCGACGCGTTACATCGAGTTCGACAGCCTGACATCAAGAAGGCGGCTGCGGCTGCGGGTCTGCCGCGTCGGACATCATCGTCCAGAACGGCCAGGATTCGCGACACGACGTTCATGACTGACGCGAAGGCGGACATCACCAACGGCGCCAAGGTCTGCTGATCGACCCGGAGGACTCGGGCACAGGCGTGCAAGGTCGAGAAGTACGCCAAGCAGCACGGCGTGAAGGTCATCGACTATGACCGCCTGACTCTGGTGCGGGCCGGAGGATACCGATCCGTACGTCAGCTTCAACAATGTCACGGTCGGCAAGATGATCGGCAAGGGCTTCGAGACCGTGTGCGGCAACTGGCTGAAGGGCAAGAAGCCGCAGTTCATCGATGATGCATGGCGCCCCGACGGACAACAACGCGACCCTGTTCACCGAGGGCTACAACAGCGTCCTGAACCCGCTGTCAAGTCCGGCAAGATACAAGTGGCCTGGCAACACGGCCGGCACGTGGAACCCGACCTCGCCGTCGCCGGACGCGCTTGACGAGTTCAAGGCCGCGTATCACGGCGCACCCGACCGCGAACTCGGCGGTCATCCCGAACGATGAGAACGGCGCGCCGATCATCACGTACCTGAAGAGCAAGGGCGTGAAGCCGCACACGTTCCCGATCACTGGCCAGGACGCGACCCTGACCGGTCTGCAGAACATCATCTCCGGGCTATCAGTGCGGCACCGTCTACAAGCCGATCTACAAGGAGGCTCAGCGGCCGTCGCGCTGGCGCTCTACCTGCGCGCCGGCAAGAGCGCCGCCGCACGGCCTCCTGAACGCCATCGACCAAGGACCCGAGCAACCACAAGAACGGTTCCGTCGGTGCTGCTGACCCCCGACTGGGTCACCGCCGGCAAGACATGAAGGCGACCGATCATCAAGGACAACTTCGTCACGGCGAAGCAGCTCTGCGCCAGGCAGTACGCGGCGGACTGCACGAAGTACGGGATCAATAGCTCACCAGATCCGCTGAGGTGACAGTCGCCCGTCCGCCGGACTCGTCTCGAGACCGGCGGGCGGGCGACCCACTTCCTGCGGCCACCTGAACGAACACGGAGGACGTCAAGGACATGAGCACAACTGAAAGCACTGACGACGACCGCTGCTGTCGCTGCGCGGCATCAGCAAGCGCTTCGGCCCGGTCCAGGCCCTCGACGACGTCAACCTTCGACATTCCGGCCGGCAAGGTCACGGCGCTGATCGGGGACAACGGCGCCGGCAAGTCGTCGACTGATCAAGACGATCGCTGGCCTCTGGTCGCCGGATGGCGGCGAGATCCTCTGGGACGGCAAGCCGGTCCACCTCCACGGCCCGCGTGATGCCGAGGCGCTCGGCATCAAGACGATCTACCAGGACCTCGCGCTCTGCGACAACCTGGACATCGTCCAGAACATGTTCCTCGGGCACGAGCTGCTGCGACGCACCGCTGCTCGACGAGGACGCGATGGAGATCGCGGCGCGTCGAGACGTTGAACGACCTGCCGTGTCACGACTGTGCGCTCGATCCGCCAGCCGGTCGCCTCGCTGTCCGGCGGGCAGCGTCAGTCGGTCGCCGTCGCCAAGGCGCTGATTCGCAACGCCAAGCTGGTGATCATGGACGAGCCGACCGCCGCGCTCGGCGTCGCCCAGACGCGAGATGGTGCTGGACCTGATCAAGCGCTCTCCGGCCGCGGCGTCGCGGTCTGCGTGATCTCGCACAACCTCAACGACGTCTTCGAGGTGGCCGACCGGATCGCGGTCCTGTACCTGGGCAAGCTGGTCGGTCAGCGGCCCCGCCTCGGAGTTCAACCGCCAGAACGCCGTCGAATACATGACGACCGGCACCGCCGCGCAGGCCGTCGACGCTGCCTGAACCGACCTCAGAGAGGAAACACCGTGAGCACCCCGCAAACTGCTGTCAAGCCCGACGAGGGCTCCGAGTCCGCGCTCAGCCGAGGACGAGCTCACCAGCCGTCGCTCCGGAGGTCCTGGCGGACAGTCTGGGCGAGTACTTCCGCGCCTGGTGGCAGCGGATCAAGAACGGTGAGAGCGGCGCGCTGCCGGTGCTCGTCGGCCTGGTCGCGATCATCATCTTCTTCCAGCTCGAGCGGTCTGTCTTCCTGACCGACGGCAATCTCGTCGATCTGTTCGAGCAGGCGTCCATCTACGTGATGCTCGGCGCGGCGGAGATCTTCGTGCTGCTGCTGTCCGAGATCGACCTGAGCCTCGGCTACGGCGCAGGCGTCGGCGCGTTCGTGATCGCCGAACTGATCGCTGCGCCGGTCAACTTCCCGTGGTGGCTCGGCATCATCGGCGGCCTCGCGGTCGTGGGGCTGCTCGGGGCTATCCAGGGCACGCTGATCGCGCGGCTGGGCTTGCCGTCGTTCATCGTCACGCTGGGCGGCCAGCTCGGCTTCCTCGGCTCATGCTGGAGATCGCGAATGTCGACAGCACCGCTGTCGGCGGCGTCATCAAGATCGATCCGACAGCCCGATCTACAAGCTCGTCAACAGCAACATGAGCCCTGCGCTCGGCTGGATCGCGATGCTGGTGCTGCGTGGGCTGTTTGCGGCCGTCACGCTCTACCGCAGCCGATCGAGGCGCCAAGAGGCCTTCACGACCAGCCGCTTGGCGTCACGCTGTCTGACGATCGGGCCGGCTGCCGTCGCCGGTGTCGCGCTGGTGCTGATCTGCAACGCGAACGCGGCCACTCGCGACCTGAGGGCATGCCGTGGGTGATCCCGTTCGTGCTGCTCGTGCATTGTCGTCTACTCGTGGCTGCTGCGCGCACGCGTACCGGTCGCTACATCTACGCGGTCGGCGCCAACCCTGAGGCTGCGCGCCGCGCCGGCATCAACGTCAAGCGGGTCGTGACGTTCGGCTTCGTCATGTCGGGTGTCACGCGCGGCCTGGCGGGGCTCATCTACGAGTCCAACCTCGGCTCGATGTCGACTGACATCGACGGTGGCGAGCTGGTGCTGTTCGCGGTCGCGGCTGCCGTGATCGGCGGCGCCAGCCTCTTCGGCGGACGCGGCAAGATGGTCAATGCGCTGCTCGGCGGCATCGTGATCGCCGCGGTCTTCAACGGCCTCGCGCTGATGGGCGTCGGCGCTGCTGTCAGGACATGGTCACCGCCGTCGTGCTGATCGCCGCGGTCACGCTGGACGCGCTTGTCCGCAAGCGCGCAATCGACACGCTGAGGCACCGTCTCCTAGCCAGGGGTGTGGGCGCGACGCTCGCGCTCACACCCCTGAGACGCTCGCGCCCGCACGCCTGAGGCTGAGGTGCCGCGTCGGGCAATGGCGGCACCGCGGCTTCGCGCCCACCTGCCGTGGACGGCTCCGGCGTGGTCAGGCCCGAGCGCCTCCGGAGCGGCCGACACAGCGGCTCTCAGCGGTCGGCTGGGAGCAACTCCCGGCGGCTGAGCTCGACGATCCGGACGACCTCACCGGGATCGTCGGTGACATGCAGGCGGGCGATGTCGCCGGCGCCGATGCGCCCGTCAGCCAGCGGCCGCTCGATCAGCCAGCTGAGAAGGCCGTCCCACTCGCCGGCGCCGAGCAGGATCGCCGGGAAGTGCCTCACCGTGGAGGTCTGGATCAGCGTCAGCACCTCGAACAGCTCATCCAGCGTGCCGAAGCCGCCCGGGGCGATCACGAACGCCTGCGCGTACCGGACGAACATCACCTTGCGCGGCGAAGAAGTGACGGAACTGCAGGCTGATGTCGAGGTACGGGTTCGGCCGTCTGCTCGTGCGGAAGCTCGATGTTGCAGCCGACAGAGATCGCACCGCTCTCGCGCGCACCACGATTTGCCGCCTCCATCACACCGCCCCCGCCACCCGTGATCACCGTGTAACCGGCCGCTCCCAGTCTGGCGCCGACAGTCCGCACCAGCGCGTAGGTCGGGTGGTCCGCCGGCGTCCGCGCGGAACCGAAGATCGTCACAGCCGGCCCGATGCCTGAAAGCGCGTCGAAGCCCATCGCGAACTCGGCGGCGACCTCGTGAACCAGGGTCGCGTCGTGATGACGGACGGCTCGGGTTCTCATCACCCAGCAGGCCGAGCAGATCCTGGTCGAACGTCGACTGTGCGCGATCGCCCTCCCCCGCTCTGTGTACCGGCTCGCTCATTCCTGGCACAGTACGGACGATGGCGGCTTTGGAAAACGTGGATCTGTCGCTCAAGCTCACCAAGCATGAAGGTCTGGAGCGACTCGAGCGCGCACAGAAGCGACTGCTGGCCCTGCGCCTGCAATCCGCGGGGCTGATCGGCGGCGGCCAGACTCGGGCCGCCGGCTGTTGGTTCTGTTCGAGGGCTGGGACGCGGCCGGGAAGGGCGGCGCCATCCGCCGGCTCACGGCTCAGCTCGACCCTCGGCATGTCCGCGTGTCCGAGTTCGCGGCGCCGACCGACCAGGAGAAGCGCCACCACTTCCTCTGGCGGTTCTGGCCACAGATCCCCGGCAGGGGCGGGATGGCCGTGTTCGACCGCACCTGGTATGGCCGCGTGCTGGTCGAACGCGTCGAGGGCTTCGCCACCAAGACCGAGTGGAAGCGGGCGTACAAGGAGATCGTCGACTTCGAGCACAGCCTGCACGTGGAGGGCATGACGATCGCAAAGTTCTGGTTGGAGATCTCCGAGGACGAGCAGCTCAAGCGCTTCAACGCACGCGCAGAGGACCCGCTCAAGCGTTGGAAACTGACCGAGGACGACTGGCGCAACCGCAGTAAGCGAAGCGCGTACGAGAAGGCGATCAAGGGGATGCTGCGCCAGACCGATCATGCGACTGCCCCCTGGACCCTGATCGCGGCTGAGAACAAGTCCTACGCACGCGTGGCCGTGCTCGAGCACCTGATCGACGTGGTCGAGCGTGGCATGGTCGATGCCGGCATGGATCCGTTGGCGGCAGAGGCGGCGCTCTGACGCCGTGCGCGGTTCAGCGGCCGATTATGCGGATCAACTCGTCGCAGGCGCCGGGCAGAACCGCGATCGTGGTACGCGTGCCTGAGAGCCCCGCACGCAGTTCCTGATCGCCGACCTCGACCGGCAGTAGCGAGTCCTGCAGGTCCGCCAGCGTGTCATCGGCGGTCTGGATCGCGTCAGCGGCATGCTCGAGCGCCATGCGCGGTCCTTCCGGTGCGATCGACGGGATCGGCGCGAACTCTCGCGCAGATAGCCCTGATCGTTGTGCGAACTCCGTGTGCGCTCGCTTGAGCTGGCCGTATGCCCCCTGCAGTGGACGGAACAGCTGTGTCTCCATGCGATCGCCGGTCTGCTCGTCGAGATGCTCGTACGCCTCTCCCAACTCGGCCAGCGCGACACTCAACTGATCAATGGCGGCGGCAGAGTCGTCGAGGATCTGGGAGCGTCCCTCGTTGGTGGTGTAGCTCATGGCTGACAGTCTGCCCTAAGAGTGCGCCCAGCCGCCGTCAAAACCGCAGATAATTTCACGGCGGGCCCTAAGCACCAGCGGATTGGAGATCGCGCAGTGCCGAACCGAGGATTCCGTTCACGAAACCGGGCGCGTCGGCCCCGCAGAACTCCTTCGCGGTCTCGACCGCCTCGTCGATCGCGCCCTCCGGCGGGATCGCCTGATCGCCCGGCAGCAGTTCGGGGCGTGTCGAGTTCGAGTAGTCCCACCCGCAGGATCGAGCGTTCGAGCGGCGCGATCCGACCGAGCGACCAGCCGCTCGCGTACTGGGTGATCAGCGCATCCAGCTCCGACTGGTGCTCCTTGACCTCGCTGGCCAGCACCCGCGTGAATTCGTGCACGTCTCGCGGGAACGTGTCATCGAGCGGGCGGCTCAGGAGATCGCTTTGATAGAGCGCCCAGATCGCGGCGCGGCGCTGGTCAGTACGGCGCGCCATCAGGCGCGCGACACGTAATCGCCCGATCGGGTGTCGACGCGGACCCTGTCGCCGATGTTCACGAACAGCGGCACGTGGACCTGCGCGCCGGTCTCCAGGATCGCCGGCTTTGTGCCGCCGCCGGACGCGGTGTTACCGCGCAGGCCGGGCTCGGTCTCAGTTATCTCCAGGTCGACGGCGCTCGGCAGCTGCACGTCTGATGGGTTGCCGTCGATGTAGAGCACCTCGACCTGATCGGAGTCCTTCATCCAACGCAGCGGATCGGCGAGTGTTGTCTCGGCAATGGTCAGCTGCTCGTAGGTCTCAGTGTCCATGAAGTGCGCGTCGGTGCCGTCCTTATAGAGGAACTGCATGTTGCGGACCTCAGTGCGGACCGGGCGGAACTTCTCACCGGCACGGAAGGTGCGGTCGATCACGTTGCCGTCGGAGGCGCGACGCAACTTGGTACGCACGAAGGCGCCACCCTTGCCGGGCTTGACGTGTTGGAAGTCGACGATCTTGTAGATGGTTCCCTCGACGTCGATGTGGGAACCGTTGCGGAACTCTGCGGTACTAATCATGCGGCCGTCGAGTGTAGACGTCAGTCGACGATGCGTAGCGCCCTGGGGATCTGGATGAGGATGCGGATGGCATCGTCATCGACCACGACCAGATCCTCGATCCGAATCCCGAAGCTGCCGCGCAGGTCGATGCCCGCGCCGGCCAATCCAGTGGTCAGGCGCTCCGCGCGGGTGCTCATCCAGCCAGCTCGTCGTTCAGCAGTTTCAGCGCTTCTCTGTATCCCTCGGGCCCCTTGCCCGACACCGTCGCCAGACACAGCGGCCGGATCACCGACACATGGCGCCACGGCTCGCGGGCGTCCACCTCGGAGAGATGGACTTCGACCGCCGGCAGGCCCGTCAGCTCGAGCGCGTCGTGCAGTGCGTATGCGTAGTGGGTCCAGGCACCCGGGTTGAGGATCACCGCGTCGGCGGCCCCCCTGAGCGAGTGCAGGTGCTCTACGAAGTCACCCTCATGATTACTGTGGAAGCAGTGCGCGCTGAGCCCCAGCTCCTGTCCCCATTCGCCGATCCGGCGCTCCAACTGCGGCAGGCTGAGTCTGCCGTAGTGAGCCGGGTCTCGGCGGCCGAGCTGGTCGAGGTTCACACCGTGCATCACCTCGATCCGCCAACGCGATGATTGGGTCACGCGTATAGCTCCCTGATCGCGGCGCGCAGCTCCGCCGGCGGCACGATCTGCCCGAACTGCGGACGCCCCGGGGCTGGGCACAGGACGAACGGCACCGGCCCCTCACCGACGCGCTTCTTGTCGCGAGCCGTGGCGAAGATGACCTGCTCGAGCTCGACGCTGCGATCGAGCGTCACCGGTAGACCCGCGGCTGAGATCAGTTCCATCGTCTCGTCGCGCAGCGCGTCGGCGCCTGAAAGCCGCAGTTCCGCCAGCAGGCCGAGTCCGACAGCCTCGCCGTGGCGGTAGCGCGCGTACCCGCTCGCCGTCTCGATCGCGTGGCCGACCGTGTGACCGAGGTTGAGCAACTGCCGCAGGCCGGTGTCGAGCTCGTCCTCAGCCACGATCCGCAGCTTCGCCAGCGCGCAGCGGGCGATCACGTCGGGATCGTCGGGCGCCGAGCCGCCGCTGATCCGCTCCCACAGGAGACCGCCGGTGATCAGGCCCGTCTTGACGACCTCCGCATAGCCTGCGGCCAACTCCTCAGGCGGCAACGTCGCAAGCGTCGAGGTGTCGGCGATCACGGCCGACGGCTGATGGAAGGCGCCGATGTAGTTCTTGGCCTCCGCGAGGTCGACCCCGGTCTTGCCGCCGTAGGCCGAGTCGACCTGAGCGACGAGCGTCGTCGGCACCTGCACGACGCGCATACCGCGCTGGTAGGTGGCCGCGCAGAAGCCGCCGATATCCCCGACCACACCGCCACCCAGCGCCGCCACCACGTCGGTGCGGGTCACTCCGGCCCGCACCATCTCGGTCCAGATGATCTCCGCGTGAGCCACGGTCTTCGACTGCTCGCCGGGCATGATCCTGATGTCAGCGAGCGCGGGCTCGAGCAGCTCGCCGTAGTTGCGCGCAGCGTTGTAGTCACTGACAACGACCCGGCGGCCTGCGACCGTGGCGGGCCAGAAGCGATGCTCGGTCAGCAGTCCCGCGCCCACATACGCGGGATAGTCGCCGGACGGTGTCGTGGCCCAGATCATGCGCGCGCCATCTGGCAGACCCTCGAGCGCCGCGAGCACGCGCGGAAGCTGATGCGAGCGCCGCGCCGGGACGATCACATCGGCGATCTGCTCGTACAGCGGTCGTCGCAGCTCGTAAAGCTGCTCGAAACGGTGCGGGTCGCGTGCCAGGGGGCGAGCGCCGTCGCCGCCGCCCACACGCTCCCAAGCGTGATCGACCTCGACATCGAGCCAAACGACTCGAGTGGCGGCAAGCGCGTCCCGGATCCGCTCTGAGAGGATCGCGCCGCCGCCAAGCGCCACCGTGTGCAGCGCCGGGTCAGCGAGCAGCTCGAGCGTCACACGCTCCTCGAGCTCACGGAACGCCGCCTCGCCGTCGCGCTCGAAGATCTCCTGGACGCTGTGCCCCTCGCGCGCCTCGATCACCTCGTCCACGTCAGCGCTGCCCGACCCCGCCGCGCGTGCGGCGGTCGACTTGCCGGCGCCCATGAAGCCGATCAGAACGGCCTTTGGCGTTGCGGTCGGGGTGGGTCGGGCCGCATCTCCGGCCCCCGAGCGCTCACTCATCGAGGCGTCCGGACCCGCCCGCCGATCCGCTGCTCGTAGGCCGCAACGGCGGCACGGACGTCGTCGATGTGATCGCCGCCGAACTTGCTGCGGTAGGCGTCAGCGAGGACAAACGCGACCATCGCCTCGGCGACGACCCCGGCCGCCGGGACCGTGCACGAGTCGGTGCGCTCTCGCAGCGCCTGCGCCGGTTCGTGAGTGTCGATGTCAACCGACCGCAACGGCTTGGTGAGCGTGGGCAGCGGCTTCATCGAGCCGCGCACGATCAGCGGATCACCGGTGGTGATCCCGCCCTCGATCCCGCCGGCATGGTTGGTCTCGCGGTAGTAGCCGCGCTGCTCGTCATGAAAGATCTCGTCGTGCGCGAGCGATCCGGGCAGCCCCGCGACCTCATACCCGTCGCCGATCGCGACCGCCTTCATCGCCTGGATCGACAGGATCGCCATCGCCAGACGACCGTCGAGCCGCTCCTCCCAGGAAACGTGTGAGCCCAGCCCCGGGACGAGCCCGAACGCCTGCACCTCGAACACTCCTCCCAGCGACTCATTCTGCTTGCGCAGCGTGTTGATCTCGTTGACCATGGCGCGGCCGGCGTCCGCATCCAGGCACCTCACCGGTGACTCGTCGACGTGCGCAAAATCCTCCGGAGTCAGGTCGCTCGCGCCGGGGCGCGGTGACCGAGGTGATCTGGAGAACATGGGAGAAGACCTCGACACCAAGCGCCCGCAGGAACTCCTTGGCGACGGCGCCACCGGCAACGCGGGCGGCGGTCTCGCGTGCGCTGGCCCGCTCGAGAATGTCGCGCACGTCGCTGAGACCGTATTTCTGCGTGCCGACGAGATCGGCGTGGCCCGGACGCGGAAGGTGCACCTCGGGAATCTCGGCGTCGACCGGCCAGGGGTTCATGCGCTCCTCCCAGTTGGCAAAGTCGCGGTTTCGAACCTGCAGCGCGATCGGCCCGCCGAGCGTGCGCCCGTGCCGGACCCCGGCAGTCACGTCGGCGCGGTCGGACTCGATCTTCATGCGGCCGCCACGGCCGTGGCCGAGCTGGCGGCGCGCGAGGTCACGATCGAGTGCCTCGCGGTCAAGTTTGAGACCGGCGGGCAGACCCTCGACTATGCAGGTGAGTCCAGGGCCGTGCGATTCGCCGGCGGTGATCAGCTTCAGAGACATGAGCTCCCTAGGTTAGGGGTCACGACTCCATCTAGAGCAACCGCGGTCCCACGAGCACGGCGACAACGCCGCCGAACGCAAGGAACGGCCCGAGCGCGATCTTGGTCTTGCGACCTTCGGCCATCCCATGGCTGACCAGCACCGCGAGGCTGAAGAGCCCGCTTGCGAGCAGGCCGACGACCAGGGCCACGAACACGTACTTGCTGAGGAACAGCCCCAGCACCACGCCGAGCTTCACGTCACCCATGCCCAGCCCACCCCGAGAGACGATCGCGAAGAACATCAGGAACGCACCGGCGCCGAGGCCCCAGAGGACCTGAGCGGGGACCCCCTTCGGGTGCATCACCAGTCCGATCACCAGCGCCGCCACCGCCGCCGGCACCGTCAGCCGGTTCCTGATCCGGCGTTCCTCGATGTCGCCGATCGCCGCCTGCACCAGCACCAGGATCAGCACCAGACCAAGCACCTTCTGGACGCTCGTGTGGTGTGTCAGCAGATTCGCGACCCACAGCACCAGCACCAGAGCGGCGCCGGCCAGACGCAGGGGCTGGTTGCGGCCGATGCCGGCGTTCGGTTGCGGCTCGACGGTCTCGTTCGCCATCTCTGCTTCCAGCTCAGTCTGCCGCTGCGGTCTGGATCGCCTCGCCGGTCTGCGCGTCGCGTCCGCGATGGAAGCTGCCGTCGCCGCCGCACCAGGGACACGTGACCTCGTGCGGATCGCCGCCCTTGCCAGAGATCAACTTGCCCGTGCCGCGGCAGGGCGTGCAGGCACTGCGATCGTATTCGGGCTTTGGTCCGGTACTCACGGCGCCGAGGATAGAGCGAGCGCCCGCTGCATCGTCGCGACGGGCGCCCGCATGCCCGTGAAAAGCTCAAAAGCGATCGCTCCCTGGCCCACAAGTAGCTCGACGCCATCGACCCTCTGTACCCCGGCTGCGTCCGCGGCTTCGATCAGCGGCGTGCCGGTCGGTCGGTAGACGAAGTCGACCACAACTCGGTGACCATGCAACTGCCCGCGGCTCAGTCCGAGCGTCTCGAGCTGATCGTCACCGTGCAGGCCGGCGGCCGTGCAGTTCACCAACAGGTCGGTGGTCGCGAGCTGCATTCGGCTCGGGCACCGCTCGAGCACCGAAGCGAACGCCCAACTCGCGGGCCCGTTCCGGCGTGCGGTTCCAGATGGCGACATCGACAGCACCGGCGTCGAGCAGCGCCCAGACGGCGGCGCGGGCGCTTCCGCCGGCGCCGAGGATCAGTGCTGAGGCCCCGCGAATCTCCAGTCGCTTTGAGAGCGCCGCGATCAGCGCAGGAGCGTCCGTGTTGTCAGCATCGATCCGGCCATCGGCACCGAACAACAGCGTGTTGGCAGCCCCGATCGCCGCGGCCCGCGCACTGACCCCTCCCCCGGTCGCCGCCGCCAATGCCAGGGCGGCCGCCTTGTGCGGGATCGTGACGTTGACGCCTGCGAATCCGGCTGCCGGCAGCGCCAGGACCGTCTCGTCGAACAGATCCGGTGGTACCGGCAGGAGCTGGTATCGCCAGGAATTCCCCAGCCCGGATTCAGCCAGCGCAGCGTTCTGCATGGCGGGCGAGAGGCTGTGCGCCACCGGCCAGCCGAGCACGCCGAGCCGCCTCAAGGCTTGCCGCCCTTACAGAACTCGGCGCTCGAGTGATGCTTCTCGGCCAGCAGCGTGGCGGCATTCCACGCAGCCGACCAGCGCAGAAACTGGGAGTAGCTGTCGGTGAACCGCAGCGCGCCGTTGCCGCACACCCTGTTTATGAAGTAGACATAAGTCGGTCTGAGCCGGATGCGCCGCAGCCTGAATCGCCGCCAGATCCGGGCTGTTGATCGGCGTTGGCGGGAGGCCTGGATGGTTTCTGGTGTTCCACGGCGAGGGCGACTGCAGATCCTTCTCTGTCAGCGCCCCGTAATTGCCGGTCGCATATTCGACGGTGGAATCGAGGCCGAGATCCATACCGAGGCGAAGGCGGTTGTAGATGACCGACGCGACCTTGGGGGCATCGGCGGGCAGCCGAGACTCGCCGGAGATGAGCGACGCGATCTTCAGGACGTCGTACTCACTGAGGTTCTTCGATTCCGCATACGCGAAGTTGACGCGTGCGAACTGCTGCTTGAAGCGCCCGAGCTGGTCGGCGATCAGGGCATCGACCCGAACCGGATGACGCAGGTTGTAGGTGTCCGGCCACAGGAAGCCCTCGAGCGTGGGCGTGTTCCTCGGAGCGCCGTACCTGCTGGGGTCAAGCAGTGGCGAGCGCAGCGTCGCCCGCATGTAATTGCCCCTGATCTCACTGCGCTTGAGTGCCGCCTGCACCTGCCTGCGTGACTGCCCCGGGATAATCGTCACGTTGACGGTTCGCTCTGCCGGCGGCGCGACCGGTGGCGTGGAGTGGCGGTTGATGCGATGCACCACCGCCACAACGGCCACGACCACGGCCGCCAGTACCAGGACCGCCACGATCCGGCGGCTTGTGTGCTGGCTAGTGCGTCGCATGTCGCTCCAGCCAGCTCGCCAGCAGGTGCGCGGCCGCGCGTGAGTCCTCGCTCGCGCGCGGTGGGCGGGAGCCAATCCCGCCGTCGCGCGTCGCCAACACGGTCGTGAAGCGCTCGTCATAGAGCTCGACCGGCACGCCGTCCAGGCGCTTCTCGAGCACGGCGGCGAACTGGCGTGCCTCGCGCGTTTGATCGGAGTCGCCCCGCTCAGTCTCAGCGGCAGACCGACGATCACGCGCTCGACCTCGAGCTCGCGTGCGCGAGCAAGGATCCTGCCCATACCTGGGCGCCCGTCGGGCTTCAGCACAGGTTCGAGCGGCGTCGCCAGCACACCGGTGGGGTCACTCACAGCAACGCCGCAGCGCGCGCTGCCGTAGTCGAGCGCGAGCACGCGCACGGCTACGGTGCGAGCGCCGCTTCGATCGCTTGGCGCGCCGCCGTGATCGCGTCCGGGAGTTTCTCGACCTCGCGTCCGCCGGCGCGCGCGGCGGTGTCGCGTCCGCCGCCGCCGCCGCCCACCTGCACCGCGGCCACACGCACGACGTCCCCGGCCTTGACGCCTCGCTGCACCAGCGCCGGCGCGACACTGGCGACCAGGTCGACCTTGCCGTCGGAGGCGGCACCGAGCACGATCACAGCGTCGCCGAGCTTGGCCTTCAACCGATCCGCCAGGTCCAGCAGGCCCTGGCCGGAGACCCCGTCGACGACCGTCGCGAGGAGGTGGCCGCCGTTCAGCGGAACGGCGGCCGCAACCAGGGCCTCCTCGTCCAGAGCGCCGCCGGCACCACCCTGTGTGATCTCCTTCTCGAGCTCGTTGACGCGGTTGCGAAGCTCGCCGACCGCCGCCGGCACGCCTGTCGGAGTCACTCGCAGAAGTTGCGCAGCCGCTCCGAGCGCACGACCGTGCTCCCGCACGATCCCGACCGCCACCGGCCCGGTGAAAGCTTCGATACGCCGCACATTGGCCGCGCTCGAGGTCTCGCTGTGGACGGCGAGAAGCGCGATCTCAGAGGTGTTACGCACGTGGGTGCCGCCGCACAGTTCGCGCGAGAAGCTGCCGTCCCCCACCTCGACCATCCGCACGATCTCGCCGTACTTCTCGCCGAACAGCGCCATCGCCCCGAGTGCCCTGGCCTCGTCGAGTGTCGTCGTCAGCGCCCGCACCGCGTGCGCCGCGAGGATCCATTCGTTGACCTGGTTCTCGACGTCGCGCAGCTCGTCCGGCGTCAGGGCCTGGCTGTGAGTGAAGTCGAAGCGCAACTTATCCGGGCCGACGTATGACCCGGCCTGATGAACGTGCGTTCCGAGGCGCGCGCGCAGCGCCGCGTGAAGCAGATGTGTCGCTGTGTGATTGCAGGCCGTCGCATGCCTGGCCCGATCGTCAACCCGGGCTCGCACGCGCTCGCCGTCGTGCAGCGTTCCGCGCTCGGCGACGACCGCCAGCACCTGGTCGTCGCCGACGCGCACCACATCCTCGACACGCGCGAAACAGTCCCCGTGCTCGCATTCGATGTGGCCGACGTCCGCGACCTGGCCGCCGCCGGTGGCGTAGAAGGGCGACTCAAGGAGCTTCACGAGCAGACGCCCGTCGGCGTCCTGCAACGCCCCCACCGTCGTCTCGACGATGGTCGCCTCATACCCCTTGAACTCGGTCTTGAAATCGCTCAACCCGGCGAAGGCCTGGGCCAGCTCGCGAACCTCTCCGGCGGGCCCCACGCGGGCGCCGTTCGCGCGGGACTGGCGTCGCTGCTCCTCCATCAGTGCCTCGAAGCCCTGCTCGTCGACGCCCAGGCCGTGCTCGGTGACGAGCTCGAGCGTGAGATCGAACGGGAAGCCGTGGGTGTCGTGCAGCCGGAACGCGTCTTCAGCGGAGATCCCCTCGTCGCCGCGTTGCTTGGCCTGGTCGATCAGCTCGTCGAGCAGCTTGGAGCCCTCGTCGAGCGTCCGGCCGAAGTTCTCCTCCTCCGAGATCAGCCACTTCGAGATCGAGTCGCCGTGCTGGAGCAGCTGGCCATATTCGTGGCCCATGATCTCGGTCACGACCGCCTGATAGCGCGGCAGGAAGCCCGGGTCGAGGCTGAGCGTCCGGCGTCCCTGCAGAATCGCGCGCCGCATGATCCGGCGCAGGACGAAACCGCGCTCCTCGTTGGACGGAACCACGCCGTCGGCGATCAGGAACGTTGCGGCACGGCTGTGGTCGGCGAGGATCCGCAGCGCCCGGTCGATCTCAAAGCTCTCGCCATAGCGGCGCCCCGACAGCTCCTCGCCGAGCGCGATCAGCGGTGCGAACTGATCGGTCTCGAACACGGTCTCCTTGCCCTGCAGGATCGCGGCCATGCGGTTCAGACCCAGGCCGGTGTCGATGTTCTGATTGGGCAGTGGTGCCAGCGGGTTCGGCGGGTTCTGGTCGTACTGCATGAAAACCAGGTTCCAGAACTCCAGGAAGCGCTCGTTCTCTCCACCGGGCAGGTCGTCCGGTTTGCCGCGCTCGACTCCCAGGTCCAGATACAGCTCGGAGTCCGGGCCGCAGGGACCGGTGGGACCGGATTCCCAGAAGTTCTCCTCGCGGGGACATTCGACGATCCGCTCGCGTGGCATTCCGACCTCGAGCCAGAGGTCGATGGCCTCCTGGTCGGGGCCGAGGCCGAGCTCCGCATCGCCGCCGAACACGGTCACCCAGATGTCAGCTTCGTCGAGTCCGAACCCGTTACGCGACAGGTCCCAGGCAAAGCGGATCGCGTCGCGCTTGAAGTAGTCGCCGAAGCTGAAGTTCCCGAGCATCTCGAACATCGTCAGGTGACGCGCGGTCATGCCGACGTTCTCTATATCCACGGTGCGGAAGGCCGGCTGGCAGGTCGTCAGCCGCTTGGCCGGCGGCCGCTCGGTCCCGGCGAAATACGCTTTCAGCGGGTGCATTCCCGCGACTATGAAGAGTGCGGAGCTGTCGTTGGGCGGCGGGATCAACGACGCGCCGCGTTGCGACAGGTGACCGTGCTCCTCGAAGAACGACCGGAATGTGCTGCGGATCTCGTCGGAACTCATCGCCATCGTGCGCTGAGTGTATGCGGGCGCGGGCTGCGAGCGGGGCTCGTGGCCGGAGTGGCCGTCAGCGTGCGATCGTGCCCCAGCCGACAATCAGATCGCCGTCCATCAGACAGGCGAGCTGCCCGGGCGCAGCGCCTGCGACCGGCTCCTCAAGCTCCAGCATCAGTTCACGGTGGCGGCCGGCAGGGGTGGCCGTGTCCGCGAGGTGTGCGGCCAGCGGCTTGGATCGATAGCGCAGCTTCACCCGGTCCACACATGCGCCCGGCCGGTGCAGTCGCGCGCCTCGCACGCGCACGTGATCGGTGAGCAGACGCTCGCGCGGGCCGACGATCACGCGGTTGCTGTGGGCATCCTTGTCGAGCACGTACAGCGGCTGGGGCGCCTGGAGGGCGAGGCCACGTCGCTGGCCGACCGTGAACAGCTCATGGCCGTCATGGTGGCCGAGGCTCGCACCGTCGACGCTGACGATCTCACCGGAGTGGGGCGCGATTCCACCGTGGCGCTCCAGGAAGCGGCCCCGGGACGTACCGGCCAGGAAGCACAGATCCTGCGAGTCCGCCTTGCCTGCAACCGGCAAGCCCGCCTGCGCAGCCATCGCCCGAACCTGGGGCTTCTCGTACGCGCCCAGCGGGAACCGCATGCGCTGCAGGGACTCGGGTGCGAGCGCAGCCAGCATGTATGTCTGGTCCTTCGCCGAGTCGACTGCGACCTTCAACAGACCATCCTGAATGCGGGCGTAGTGTCCGGTCGCGAGGCTCGTGCAGCCCAGTCTGTCGGCGAACTCGAGCATCGCGTCCAGCCGCACGTGCCCGTTGCAGCCCACGCACGGGTTGGGGGTGTCACCGGCCGCGTAGGCCGCTATGAAGGGCGCAACGACCCCCTGGCGGAATTCCTCGCGGAGGTCGAGCGTGAAATGCGGCAGACCCAATCCGTGCGCGAGCGCTCGCGCCTGCGAGACAGCCGATGACGAACAGCAGCTCTGCTCGGCGTCGTGTTCGGTGTCCGCCCACAGTTCGAGCGTGACCGCCAACGTATCCCCGTCGCGGGAGCACAGAAACGCCGCCACGCTGCTGTCGACGCCGCCCGACATCGCCACGAGCGTCCTCGTCCCCGGCTCGGGCGTGCCCGGTCCAGCGGGACCGGGCAGCGCACCACGTGCCCTGACGGCTGCCCCCAGCGCGCGGGCAAGCGCATCGGCCGCGACGCTCGCGGCGTGGCGCTTCGCAGGGCTCAATCCGCCAAGCTCGGCGGAGATCTGATCGGGCCCGACTCGCGCAGCATCGAGCAGCGTGCCGCCTCGCACGAGCGTCACGGCCGCCGAACCAGCAGCGTGCGACGCGCCGCATCCGTTGGCGCTGAAGCCCGCGTCGGTGACGCGGTTGCCATCGGTCTGAATGCTGAACGTGACCTGATCGCAGCACTCGCCCCCTCCGAAGGTGACCGTGAACGCGTGGGCGGGCGTGTGCCCCTCGCCCTGAGGCGACGTCAGGTGATGCTCGAAAGCGAGCGGATCCATGGGCAAATCAGGATAGGGCCCGGCGCTGCTCGAGCTGGGCCAGCACGTCCGCTGCGACTGTGGCACCACGCGTATGAACCTGGTCGTAGGTGTAGCGGAGCACCGGGACGCCGTGTGCTCGCAGTTTCAGAGCTCTGTTCTGGTCAGTGTTCCGTTGAGCGCTCGTTCCATGGTTGCCGGCACCGTCAAGCTCGACGACCAGATCCAGATCCGGCCAATGACAGTCGACCTCGATCCCGTGCACGAGCGTGTTGACCTCGGGCAGCGGGACCCCGAAACGCCTGCACAGGTAAAGGAAGTCATCCTCGAGGTCGCTCTTGGTCCTGGCCAGCTGCGGCGTGTAGCTGTCCACTGCTGTCAGCAACGCCCTGCTGCCCGGCCGACCACGACCACATGCTGCTCGGATCGCATCGGCGTCGAGCTTGCGTTCGTAGTCGAGTTGCGCGAGCGAACGCATCACCAGCTTGAGCGGCTCGGTGGCGGCAACATCGAACAGCGTTTGGATGATCGTCGTGCAGGGAACGCCGTCGACCAGTTCGCGGTCAAGACCACGGCCACCGTGGAAGCTCACGCCGTGCATCCGAACACGGATGCGGCGTGGAGTGCTGAGATGAGTGGATCTCACCGGATGGCGCAGCCAGCCGCGCCAATGAGCGCTGGTTCCGTGGCTGAGACCGGCGTGCGGGCCAGCGAGGAGAACAAGCGAGAACAAGCGCGTCCGTTCGTCGTTGGCGGAGTGGCCAACCGCGTAGACCCTCGGAAGCACGCGGAGGAGGTAACCGGTCGCGACCCAGCGACGGATCGTCCCCGGGGCCACGTCCAACGCGCGCAATTGCGCCCAGGTGACCAGGCCGCACTGCCGCGCAGAGAGCCCGCCGACCCGAACTTTTGACGTACGGTGTCCGTCCTGCGCCCTGTACGTCAAACGTTCGCCGGCCATCGGGCCAAGCATGTCGTCCAACCCGTCAGGCAGCAAGAAATGTGCCGTGATTGGCACATTTCAGCGCAGGCGCAGACCGAGATCCCGCAGCTGAATGTCGTCGACCGGCGCCGGCGCGCCCGTCAGCGGGTCGGCACCTGAAGTCGCCTTGGGAAAGGCGATCACCTCGCGGATGTTGTCGCGGCCGGCAAGGATCGAGACCAGCCGGTCGATGCCGAACGCGACACCGCCGTGCGGCGGCGCGCCGTACTTCAGGGCGTCGAGCAGGAAGCCGAACCGCCTCTCCGCCTCCTCGGTGTCCAAGCCGATGATGTCGAACACGCGTTGCTGCACGTCCTGGCGATGGATGCGTATCGAACCGCCCCCCAGCTCATTCCCATCAAGTACCAGGTCGTATGACCGCGACAGCAACGCGGCGGGATCGGACAGGTCACCCGTGGGCGCGGTGAACGGGTGATGCTCGGCCGTCCAGCCACCGTCGCCATCGGCCGCGAACATCGGGAACTCGACGACCCAGTGGACGTCGTGTGCGCGCTCTGGGACAAGCGAGAAGCGCCGCGCCAGCTCCAGTCGCAGCGCGCCGAGCACCGTCCGTGCGGTCTGACGGTCGTCGGCGACGACGAACAGCACGTCCCCAACAGACGCGTCCAAGGCCGCCTTGATCCGGGCGATCTCCTCGGGCGACAGGAACTTCGCGATCGGGGAGCGCAGCGAACCGTCCTCCTGAACGAACGCCCAGACCAGGCCCTTGGCGCCGTACTGCTTCGCATACTCGGTCAGAGCGTCGAGCTCGGAGCGAGGCAGTTCCCGCGGACCCGCGTTGACGCCCAGAACGGCACCCGGATTTGCTGCCGCCCCGCCACCCGCGCCGAGCGCGGCGGAGAACACCTGGAAGCCGGATCCACGGACAGCCTCACTCAGATCATGGAGCTCGAGCCCGAAGCGGCGGTCGGGACGGTCAGAGCCCCAGCGGCTCATCGCCTCTGCCCAGCTGATCCGCGGCCACGGGGCATCAGGAACATGCAGCCCGGCCGACGCGAGGACCTCTCCCAGCACAACCTCGGAAAGCCCGATCACATCATCCTCGTCCACAAACGCCATTTCGATGTCGAGCTGGGTGAACTCGGTCATGCGGTCGGCGCGAGAGTCCTCGTCACGGAAGCAGCGGACGACCTGGTAGTAGCGCTCGAGGCCGCCGATCATCAGCAGCTGTTTGAAGAGCTGCGGCGACTGCGGCAACGCGTAGAACGAACCGGGCTCGACCCGAGCGGGTACCAGGAAGTCGCGTGCGCCCTCAGGCGTTGACCGCGTCAGGAACGGCGTCTCGATCTCTAGGAAGTCGCGGTCATCGAGCACTCTACGAATCGTCTGGATGACGGCGTGACGAAGCTCGAGTGCCTCACGCATCGGCGTGCGACGCAGGTCCAGGGTGCGGTGGCGCAGTCGCAGGTTCTCATCGACAAAGCCGTCCTCATCAACCTGGAACGGCGGCGTGTCCGCGTCCGCCAGGATCTCGATCTCGGCAACGTTGAGCTCGATCTCGCCGGTCACCAGCCTCGGGTTGACGTTCTCCGGCTCGCGCGCCACGACCGGCCCCGAGACCGTGATCACATCCTCTGAGCGGAGGCCGTGCGCCGCCTGATGCGCAGCGGCAGCCGACTCGGGGTGGAACACGAGCTGCACCAGTCCGGAGCGGTCGCGCAGATCGATGAAGATCAGGCCGCCATGGTCGCGGCGGCGATGGACCCAGCCAGCGACCCGGGCCACGGTACCGATGCGCTCGGCGGTGAGTTCCGCCGCCCATGCGTCACGAAAGCGGTTGGCGCGCGGCGACTGGTTCACGCCAGCCGGCTTCCGCGCAGAATCGCCGGGATCACCGCTCCTGTGGACAGCTCGTCCTGCTCGCCGCTCTCCATATCCTTCAGGCTCGTCTGCTCAGCGGCGTTCACGATTGCAACGTAGCGAGCCGCGAGCCGGTCTGCGTGCTTGAGTGCGCTCTTGAGCGAGCGACCGGTCAACTCAAGCTGCGCGGCCAGGCCGGCGCGGCGGGCTTCACGTGCGAGCTCGAACGCCTGCGTGGCGACCGCTTCGCTTTCGCGGTCGCCCCTTACGACCAGCAGGTCGACCGGATCCGGTGCGGTCGGTTGCTCCGGAGAGGCGAGCAGGATCCGCTCGACCCCCGCAGCGAAGCCGATGCCCGGGGTCGGCCCGCCGCCGAGCTGCTCGATCAGGCGGTCATAGCGGCCGCCGCCGCCGACCGCGGCCTGGGCTCCCAGCGCGTCACTTGAGAACTCGAACAGCGTGCGCGTGTAGTAGTCGAGGCCGCGGACCAGTGTCGGGTCCTGCTCGTACGGAATCCCGGCCACGTCGAGCAGCTGCCTGACCTGCTCGAAGTGCTCGGCATCCTCCGGCGCCAGGCGGTCAAGCAGCTTCGGTGCGCCGGCCATCACCCGTTGAGTGCCGGGATCCTTCGCGTCGAACGCGCGCATCGGGTTCAGGTCGATGCGGTCACGGACCTCGCCCGAGATCTCATCTGTGTGCGCGCGCAGATAGGCGGCCAGCTCCTGCCGGTACTCGACCCGCGTCTCCGGTGTGCCGAGGCTCGCGATCCGCAGGCTCGTGCCCCTCACGCCCGTCGCCTCGAGCAGTTCGGCCAGCAGGACGATCAGCTCGGCGTCGGTCTCCGGGCCGCCCGGGCCGATCGCCTCGGCTCCGATCTGCCAGAACTGCCGCTGGCGGCCCTTCTGGGGTTGCTCGGCACGGAAGAACGACGACAGGTACCAGAGCTTCACCGGCTGCGGCAGCTTGTGCATGCCGTGCTCGATGTAGGCGCGGCAGACGGGCGCCGTGCCCTCCGGACGCAGAGTCAGCGACCTCCCGCCTCCGTCATCGAAGGTGTACATCTCCTTCTGGACGATGTCCGTGGCCTCGCCGACACCCCGGGCGAACAGCTCGGTGGCCTCGAACACGGGGGTTTCGATCCTCTGATACCCGGCGGCTCCTAGGATCCGCTCAGCGTGTCCGGCGAGCGCGCGGCGGCGCTCCATGTCCTGTGGCAGGACGTCATAGGTTCCCTTCGGCGCCTGGATCATCGCCGCGCCACCGTCCGTGCGGGCGCGCTCACCGGTGTGCGAGCTCGCGGAGGAACGGATTGGTCGCGCGCTCCTCGCCGAGCGTCGTCACGCCCATATGACCTGGGAAGACCTTGGTGTCGGGCGGAAACTCGTCGATCAGCGACTCGATTGAGGCGAGCAGCGTCGGCCAATCTCCCCCGGGCAGGTCAACTCGGCCGACCGAGCCCTGAAAGAGAACGTCGCCAGACAGAAGCGCGTCCTCGTCGCGGACCGCATACGTGACATGCCCAGGGCTGTGCCCCGGGGTGAACCGCACGTCGAAGGTGAGGCCGCCGAGCTCGAGCTCGTCGCCTGCGGCGACGGTGTGCTCGGCCTCGTAGCTCTCGAACGGCCCGAACCCCGGGATCACGTAGCTGTTGATGTCGGCCAGCACCTGCCGCTCGAGTTCCGGCACGTAGACTGGTGCTCCGGTGGCGTCGTGGAGTGCTTTGACCGCGCCCACGTGGTCGAAGTGGCAGTGAGTGATCAGGATCGCGGAAACGGTGTCGATTCCGAGTTCCTGCTGGGTCTCGATCAGGCGCACGGCCTCATCGCCCGGGTCGATGACCACGGCGGCGTCGGCTCCCGGCCGGCGCACGAAATAGCAGTTCTCCTGAACCGGCCCGACCGTGACCATCCGAACATCGATCATCGTCGCGTGGCGGTCGTCTGCTTCTTAGCCATCCGCCGGCGCCACAGGAACATCTCCAGCCAGTAACCGAGCACGATGTAGAGCAGCGCGGCGAGCACGGCGTAGAGGATCGAGGCGAGCACGCGGTTGCCCGTCTTGGAGTGGTAGGTCACCATCAGGAACAGAAACATGAAGCCGCCGGCAAGCACCGCTCGCTGAGCGGAGCTCTTCAGCGTCGGCTTGCGGTTCAGACGCTCCTCGCGACGCGAGTCGCGCGTTACTCGCTTCTTCTCATCCGCGCTCGGGGGACGCCCGGTCCGCCCACGCGCCTCGACCACGCCGGCGGCATTGCCGCGGTGCTTGGTCTGGCGTTTGCGCTTTGTCTGAGCCATCCTGTGAAAGGAGCTTAGTCGCTTTCCAGAGCGTCCTCGAGGTATCGCCGGTTGATCACCGGGAGATCCTCCGGGAACCCGTCGAACGCGGCCCGCGGCGGCACGCCCACGACCTCCGCCCTGATCGGCCGTGCGTGCCTGGCGATCGCCGCGACGAGCGTCGCGAGGCTCGTCTGCCGGTAGTCCTCGACGTTGGTCGAGACCTGGGCCACACCCTCACGATGAGGCAGTGTCAGGCCGATCGCCCGCACCGACGGCAACCCCTCCTGGCCGCCATCGCGGATCAGAGCGGCTATCTCTCGTGCCGTCTGGAGTGTCGCCGGCGGCGCCAGCTCGACGTTGAAGGCGATCAGCGGTTGCCGGGCGCTGACCAGGACCGCGCCAGCCCGCGGGTGCAACCGGCGCGGTCCGAAGTCAGGCACCAATTCGCCTGCGTCGATCCGCCCCTGAAGCAGCTGTGGGCCGCCACGGCGGACATCAGCACGAGTTACCGCGTAATCCGTCAACAGGCCGTACAGGAACACGGGAACCTCGAGTTCGCCGCCCAGCCGATCGGCGAGGACGAGCGCCTGCGCGCAGGCGGCGCCGCGCTCTGACTCCTCGAGGTAGACGATCGGCGCAACATCGAGTACTCCCGTGCGGGGATGTGCGCCATCGTGCTGCGCGAGATCGATCAGTTCGATTGCCTTGGCGGCGCCCGCGATCAGCGAATCGGCAAGGCCGACACCCGGGTCCGTTGCGGCCAGCGTGTAGACGCTCCGGTGGTGGTCGGGATCGACGTGCGTGTCAAGCAGCCTGACGCCATCGACGGCCGCGAGTGCCTGCGCGATGGCTGTTATTCGCCCCTGGTCACGGCCCTCTGAGAAGTTCGGAATCGCCAGCATTCGGTTGCCTCAGGCGTCTGGCGCCGAAAGATCGTCGCGAGCTTATAGACTCGCCAGACACTCCGGCCGGAGTAGCTCAGTCGGTTAGAGCAGCGGAATCATAATCCGCGTGTCGGGGGTTCGAGTCCCTCCTCCGGCATCATACGATTTGCAGGAACTTCCCGTAGTTACTGGGGTTTCTGCTGTTTTGCCGTCGACGGTCGTGACCGCTACGAACCGCTATAAACCGCCCGTTGGCTGACAAAACAGTCCAACGAACAGTCCAACCAGTCCAACGGGATTCCGACCGTCTCCGTGAACTTGGTGTCTGCGGCGCCGCTGATGGCTGGTCCGCCATGGCGAGCTGATCAGTGGTCGCACTATTCCTTCGCCGTTTGGTCCGGCTTCGCTGGTTAGCTTCTCGGCGTGTCATCCGCAAAGCGACGTCCGCCGAGCGATGGTCATCCGGCTCCTCGCCGACGCTGGCGTGACTACCGCACGACGGCTGGCCGAAGCCCTGTGGAGGAGTTCATTGATGGGCTGTCCGATGCAGACGCTGCAGCGGTGCTTGCCGGTATGGCCGAGATCCGTGATCGGGGTCTGACCGCGGCACGCCACCTCGATGGGGACATCTGGGAGGTTCGCGTGGATGGCGATCGCGTGATCTATCGGATCCTCTTCGCCGAGGAAGGTTCTCGCGGACGGGTGCTGCTTGCACTGGAGGGACTCAAGGAAAAGACGCAGAAGACGCCGCCGGCGACGATCCAGCTAGCCAAGCGGCGCTTGAGCGACTGGCGGCGTCGGTTGTTCAGCGCGCAGCTGAAGCCAAACGGAATCTAGGCCGATAGCTATATCTGAAATGAGATACCTAGCTTGGTATATTGATTCGGAGAGCAATGCCTGAACGTGACTTTCTCGACCGGATGATCGCCAAGCGCACCGAGCGCAATCCGGACTTCCCCAAACTCCTCGACGCAGCAACTCGGCGGCGAGAGCTGCTGCATGCCCTAGCTGAGCGGCGTGAAGCGGAGAACCTAACGCAGACTCAAGTCGCGGCCGCCATGGAGACATCCCAATCGTTTGTGGCCAGGCTGGAGAGCACAGCAGGCGACGCCAAGATCTCGACTGTCGATCGCTACGCCGAGTCGCTGGGCTACGTCGTGCAATATCACCTCGTCCCAGCAGCCGACAGCGGCGACGCCCCGGCCGTCATCGTCCACTGACGTTTCTGCACCAGCGGTTGCACTGACACCTCCACCGACGGATCCCTGGCGTCGGCTCGTCACGGCTCATTCGAATGCTTGCTGCAACCGCTCGCGATCCCGGCGGCGTCCCGCCCGCCCGGCCCCGGCAACCGGCGTGCTGACTGCTTCGACATGATGACCTCCAAGCGCTCGAGCCCGCCCACCGGCGCCGCGCCACGGTCTTCATGAGCGCTCAGGCTGTAGCGAACTGGCTCACCGATTCTCCTGGCTTGGCGACGGCAGGATTGCCGGCTCGGCCATTCGAAGCCGTGACCCGCGAAGGTCGTGTGCTCACTGGGCTCGTACATCTGTTTAGCGGACGATCGACTCTCGCTGAACGGGCGTTAGATCTAGACCCAATACCGTAAACTTAGTGTCCGGCTTGGGGGGTATTGTGCCGGTATGCCGAGGGCCGGGCAGCGTAAGACCATCTCTGATTCACGGTTGACCGATCACGTTTCGATCGGTGTTCTGACCAGTGTGTTCCCGCCCGCCCTAGTTGATGGTGTGGTCGCTGAGGCGGGCCGGCGGGAGCAGCGCCAGAGGCTTCTGCCCGCCCGGGTTGTTGTCTACTACGTGTTGGCGCTCGCGCTGTTCGCTGACTGCTCCTATGAGGAGGTGATGCGCCAGCTCGTCGAGGGGCTGGCGTGGGACTCCGGGATGGGAACGCGTCTGGGAGGTGCCGTCGAAGATGGCGATCTCCAAAGCTCGGACGCGGCTTGGGCAAAGAGGTGCTGGAGCTTCTGTTCCGCGCTGCGTGCGTGCCGGTCGCCGACGAGTCCACGCGCGGCGCGTTCTATGCCGGGTTGCGGCTCGATCAGCGTCGATGGGACGTGCCTGGACGTCGCTGACACCCCGGCGAATGACACGGAGTTCGGCCGGCCTGGATCGCATCGTCGCGAGGGTGGCGGAGCGTTCCCGCAGCTGCGGATCGTGGCGTTGGCCGAATCGAGCACGCACGCGATCTTCGATGCGGCGATGGGGTCATATCACCACCTCTGAGCGGGTACTGGCTGACCGGCTCTGGGGATCGCTCGAGGAAGGGATGCTGTGCCTCGCTGACCGCGGTTTCTATGGTTACGAACGGTTCAAAACCGTCGCAGAAGACTGGGGCTGAGCTGCTCTGGCGGGTCAACTCCACAGTCAAGACTGCCGCGCGAGCAGACCCTCCCAGACGGCTCGTATCTGACCCGCATCGCCAAGGACAACCACGGACGCCGGCGGCGTGACGATCTGCAGGTGCGCGTGGTCGAGTACCGACTCGATGACCCGGCTCTCACCAGCCCTGAGGAACAGCACTACCGGCTGATCACGACGCTCCTTGACCCCGACCAAGCACCTGCTGAGGAACTGGCCGGCCTCTACCCACAACGCTGGGAGCTCGAGGCCGCCCTGGACGAGCTGAAAACCCATCAGCGCGACCCCAGGGTCGTGCTGCGCTCAAAGGCGCCCGACGGCGTCTACCAAGAGGCCTACGGGCATCTCTGCACCCATTACGCGATCCGCAGGTTGATGCACGACGCCGCGCTCAGAGCTGACCTGATCCCGCACCGCTAGACCGAAGTTCCGCTTGTAGTCAGGGTTTGTGGGGGCCGTGATCCCTGTGTTGGTGGGGGATTCCGGCTTTTTTGTTGTGTTCGGCTGTACCCACGACTAGTTGTCCGATGGGTGCGGTATTGTCGTGGTATGGGGCGTCCGGCTCGGAAGATGGGTGCGATGCACGTGACCACGACTAGGCGGCGGTCGGGGGATCGTGAGTACACGGCTACGTTGCTGCGTCGCTCCTACCGCGAGGACGGCAAGGTCAAGAAGGAGACGCTCGCGAACCTCTCGCATCTGCCGGTGGAGGCGATCGACGCGATCCGCCGCGTGTTGGCCGGTGAGACGTTGCTGGGCGCAGATCAGGCGTTTGAGGTCGAGCGGTCGCTGCCGGCGGGGCATGTGAACGCGGCGCTTGCGATGGCCAGGCGCCTGGGGCTGGCGGAGCTGCTGGACCGCGCGCCGTCCCGTCAGCGGGATCTGTGCATGGCGATGATCCTCTCCAGGGTGATCGCACCAGGCTCGAAGCTCTCGACGGTCCGGACGCTTTCGCAGTCGACGCTGGCCTCAGAGCTCGGTGTGCAGGGTGCCTGCGAGGATGATCTCTACGGGGCGATGGACTGGCTGGCAGGCCGTCAGGCTCGGATCGAGGACCGGCTCGCCAAGCGTCATCTGGCCGATGGGGAGATGGTGCTCTACGACGTCTCCTCCAGCTACTTCGAGGGCCGGTCCTGCCCGCTTGGGCGCCTGGGGTATTCGCGTGACGGTCAGAAGAATCTGCCGCAGATCATCTACGGCCTGCTGTGTGACAGCCAGGGTCGGCCGGTCGCTGTTGAGGTGTTCAGCGGTGAAACCCATGACGACAAGACCCTTCCATCGCAAGTGACCAAGATGAAGGACCGCTTCGGTCTTCAGAAGGTAACCGTCGTGGCTGATCGCGGGATGGTCACCCGCGCGAACATCGAGACGCTCTCAAACACCGAAGGGGTGTCGTGGATCACCGCGCTGAAGGCCCCGACGATCAAGAAGCTCGTCCGCGAAGGCATCTTCCAGCCGTCGCTGTTTGATCAGCAGAACCTCGGTGAGATCGAGGCCCCGGACGAGTTCCCGGGTGAGCGGCTGATCGTGTGCCGCAACCCCTTGGTCGGTGCGCAGCGTGCCCGCAAACGCCAGGAGCTGCTGGACGCCACCGAGACGGAGCTTGAGCTGATCAAAATACGTGTTGACAAGGGCACGCTGCTCGGCGCCGCCCAGATCGGCCTCGCCGTCGGCCCCGCGCTCAAGCGCTTTCACGTCAGAAAGCACTTCGAGGTGACCATCACCGACATGGACTTCACCTACCAGCGCAAGAGCGACCAGATCGATGAGGAAGCCGCGCTTGACGGGTTCTACATCCTGCGCACCAACCACCCCGCAGAGCAACTACCGGCCGGGGATGTGGTCCGTGCCTACAAGAACCTCGAACAGGCCGAAAGGGCATTCGGGTCGATCAAAGGCCCCGACCTACAGATCCGCCCGATCCACCACCACCTCGAGAACCGTGTCCGCACCCACGTGCTGATCTGCATGCTCGCCTACTACCTCACCTGGCACCTCAAAGCCGCGTGGAAACCCATGCTGTTCACCGACGAGCACCGGCCCGTCAACGTCGACCCCGTCGCGAAAGCCGTCCGCTCACCCGCCGCCGAGCACAAAGCCCGAACGAAACGCACCACCGACGGCGGCCCGGCCCACAGCTACCGCACGCTGCTGCGCGAGCTCTCAACCCAGACCCGGAACACCATGCGCCTGGCCGGCCGGACTGACACGTTCGAGAAACTCACCCAGCCAACCGCACTCCAGGCCCGCGCACTCGAACTCGCCGCCAACGCCCCGGTCCTCGTCAAGTAGACACGACCGGAACACCTCAAACCGCCACCAAGCCCAATGAAACCCGCAGATCTCGCTGCTTCACACGACAGAACTTCGGTCTAGAGGCAACTGGGCGACATAACACTGCCTCTGTGACGAAGGCGCGCTACGAACGTAGAGTCGGTGAGCACCGCCCATCTATCGACCGCGATGTAGGAGGGAGCTAAGTTCATGTCAAACATCAGTCGTGGCGCGGTGCTAGCCGGGTCGACGCTCGCGATCCTGCTGTCGGCGGCATCAGTGGCTTGGGGCAACTACTACGGAACCCGTTACTACAACAACATCGAGTACGGGAACATCTCCTCGATTACGGCTCCCACGGGATCGCAGCAGCCGCCGAACGCTAACGAGCTGTATCTCCACCGGTCCATTGTCCAAAGCGCCATTTCTACGTCGGCGGGTCTGGTGCAGGCAGGGTGGGCGACCGTCGGCTCGAACATCCTGTTTGATAACTGCGGCAATACCTCGTCTGCGACCTACGACTTCGTCGAGTGGCGGCCGGTCAACGGCGTTTATAGCTGTTACCTGTACACGCAGTGGTCAGGCGGCACAGACTTCAACTTCAACGTCTACGTGAACTCGAACGGCTGGAACGTCAAGATCGACGGCAGCGTTGACCCCGATGGTCCTTGGCATATCAATGCAGCAGACGGCTACGGGATGGTCGGAGGCGAAGATCTAAATGGCAGTGGCAAGGCCGCCGCGTGCTATGGCCAGGGCGCCAGTTCGTGGAATTACTACAACGCGCCTGGCAACGGCGGAGCCGGGTCGATACTTGTCTCGCCGAACTCGTCGACTGGCCAACTCGGTCCGGTCGGTAATTGGACGGTCGGACCCGCGCCGTCCCCGCTCTGCGACAACCTAACCTAGAGGGGGTTTGCAATGATTTACCGCAGGCTACACGCGTCCATCATTGCCGCAGCCATGACGTTGGCGGCGGCGGGAGTCGCGGCGTTGCCCGGGGTCGCGAAAGCCGCGACAGCGAGCACTCCAGCCAGCGTCGTCGACAGCGTCCTACCAGGAGCCCAGGTTTCGGTCACGCAGCCAGCGACGACCTCCACGGGTCAGAGCAGCCAGACGCCGTACTCATCGGATGGCAGTTACACGGCAGGTGGTGAAGCGTTGTCGATTCAGCTTCCGGCAAGTGCGATACCTACCGGCCAAACACCAATGCAATCTCAGTTCACGTACCAAGAGCTTGGCTGGCGCGCCAGCCTGGCGGTAGGCGTAATCGACGCAACGCAGCCCATTAGCGAATATCAAGTGACGACCGCAACCGGCGATGTCCCAACCACAGCCGCGGACGCATTCCACGGGAGTTTCGCCTCCGGTTGGACGCCAGGAAGCGACCCGGCGCTGGACACCCTCAGTTCAGATACGGCATTGGCGCAGCTCAAGTCAAATCTAAATGTCCTCACGCAGGCTCTACCGGCAGGTTCCGTGCAAAGCTCATCTGCCACCCTGGTGCCAATCGGCTCCAGCAGCAATCAATACGCGTTGGACGCGAGTGTCACGCTCACCGACGCATCAGCTCTGAACGGACATTACGGCGATGCCCTTGTCGGGATGGAGACGGGTCTAGTCGGAAACGTCGCGACTTCTCCGATCGAAGGCGTCGCGGTCACGATCTACGCGGCGGACGGGACGCCTATTGCAGGTGAGTGGTCCGCAACCCGGGCCCAGTCGGGGACGACGGCGTTCGGGGATCCTGCGACGGCTCCGACTTCTTACTCCGTCACGACCAACTTCCCAGTTCTCACCGGCGTGCCGGCGATTACAAGCGGTGCAGTTGGAGCTCCTGGCACTGCTGAACCAACATCGCCCTCAAAGACACACGGTTCCGCCACAACGGCTGCAACAAACCGCGTAGCCACGGGATCAGGACTATCGTGGCCTTTCGCGCTCGGCTTGGTAGGGATAGTGGTGGCGATCAGCGGAGGCGTCTTTTACATCGTGACTCGTAGACGTCGTGCTGGTCTTTCGCGAACGCACCTCACGACCAGCGCATAAAGCAAAGCCAAACCCGCTCTCGGGCTGTCCAACGTTGGATCACGGATAGCCCGAGAGCACAGCCGGTGTCGAAAAGCGCTCGCTCGGTCCAGGACGCGCCGCGATCGCAACGGCACTTGCTGATATGGCCAGTTCGCCGACGCCCGTTGCGCGACCAGTCGAATTCGCACAACACATTCTGAGAGTTAGCGGCAGGACTTTTAGTGCTCGATGCCGTGATCGTCGGCCGGGCTCCAGCGGCTTTCGGGCTGGGCGGTAGCGGGAGAGAGGCGCTCCCACTGGGATCCCTGCGGGTCAAGGAGGTGATCGGGCTGGCGGTCGGCATGTTGGCGCTGGAGTTCGAGTGCTGCCGTGTTCTCGTTGATGCGGGCCTGCAGGTCGCTGACAGGGATCGTGATATCGCGGCGCTCGAGTAGCGCAATTGCGCCGCCGCGTCTGGCGGGGATGTATTTCAGGCCGGCAGCATGAAGCTGACGGTCATCGTTGAGGTCTTCCGTTGAGTTGCTCGAGGACGCGTTTGGCGATCTCATACCGGATGCCCTGGGTGAGGCGGCGTGGTGCGACCTGTCGCCGGTCTGTTTTGGGTAGGTGGCGTTGCTGGCCGGCCAGCTCGGTCAGGCCCTGCTGGCGGGCGATCTTCGCGCACGCAGCCTGGGCGCGTTTGAAGTCGTTGTGAACCTTCGCCGGCTTACCGGTTTCGGTCTGCACCAGGTTGAGAACCAAGTGCGCGTGATCGAGCCGGTCACGACCGGTTGCGCCGTGCTTGATGAGCGCCCACTCGCAGCCGTCGAACTTCATCGCGTTGACGAACTGTCGGCCGATCTGGCCCCATTCGGTGTCGGTCAGCTTCTCGCCGGGCGCGAGGGTTAGCGAGCAGTGCCACACGTGCGCGGCTTTCATCTCACCGCTGGCCTGGTCGCGGCGCCTGACCTCACGACCCCACACGACCCTCGGCGCGTCCAACACGCTCGCGAGCGCATGCTGCATCGAGCGCTCATCAAGCTCGCGTGTCTTGAAGCCCGCCTCGGTAGCGATCCCGAGGCTCGCTCCGATCAGTGTCGGGTTCTCGTGCTCATTGGCGTTTCCCGGCCCCGCGAGGTACTCGACCACTCCCGCCATACTGCCGCCGCGGGTGATGTTCGGGATCACCGCAACCGCCCCAAACTCGTCGCCGTCTCCCGCACGTCCGACGCTGCTCTGGCGATCTCTCTCACCGCTTCGACCGCATCGTTCAGCCTCATCGCTTTGCGCGTCTCCGAGTCGAGCCTGCGTGCGTCACGCACCGCCTGGTTCGCCGTGTTGCCGGCACGTCCGAGATCGCCTCGCAACCGCATCAGCTCACCAACCACCTCGTCGATAACCACGCCATCCAGCCCACCACCGCGTCCCCTGTCCGCAGCCCGCCGGGTGAGCGCGTCATCGACCAACAGTCGTTGGATCGAAATCCCGCGCTCCCCAGCCAACCTCCGCAACTCCAGCAGCTCCTCCTCAGACACCCGCAGATCGAGCCGTTTGGAACGAGGCACCTTCGCTCTTGCGCGACGTCTGCCGCTGCGATCAGCACCCGTCACCCGCGTGGCCTCCCCGGAGGGGCCAGCGCTAGTGACGTGACGAGCCGCAGGCGAAATCACGGCACTAGCTATAGCTGGCTCCCTCACCGCCGCGCTCACCGTCATGCCGGCCGATCGAGGGTCCAGTCAGCCCGCTCACCGTCCGTCTCAGCGAGTTGGTTCACAACAGCAAGCAGCTCATCGCCAGCATCACGAAACGCCTGGGCGACAGCGAGGATGTCAGTCTGATCCGCCGCTTGCTTCAGCACCGTGACCGATGTGTCGAACCGGTCCCACAAACCCTCGCGGACAGGACGGTTCCCGCCAGGCCGCAGCTCATACGGCAAACGGTCAGGCCCCATGTCAACGTCACCTGCCCACCTCGTCGCGGTCGTCTGACCGGCATGGAACAGAGTCGACGCGAGATGCTCAAAGCCATCAGCGATCGCACGCAACCGATCCAGGTAACCAGCACCAGGGGGCGCAGAAGCGCTGGCCTTGAACGCCGCCTCGACGCGCCCTTCTGCGAGCTCAACCAGCTTCCACGCGCCTTCACCTCCGGGCGGCGGTAAGAAAGTCGCCGGGTCCCTTGCCGGGACTCCCGGCTCGGGGCTCGGGGAAACCGACCGCTCAGCCACCGCACCGTCCCGAACCTTGTTCTCGGCAGCGCGGTTGACAGACGCGAGCATCCGCTCAACCTCAGAGCGCCGCACAATCCACTTCCTCATACCCGCCCGCGACGCCCCCAACTGCCCCTTACTCACCCACAACCGCACAGTCGCGGGATTGACACGCAACTCCTCAGCGATCTCCGCCAACGTCAGCCACGGGTCATCCTGCGATCCAGACTTATTGATGTTCATACAACGCACGATAGCGCAATCGGAGCGATCTGTATAGTATTGCGTGTGGGAATCACACGGACCGTCAAGGAAGACGCCATGCTGGTACTGCGCATCATTCATCCGTCGACCCGGATCACGTCAGGGATTGCGTGATGGCTGCACGCCGGCGAGTGGAGCGTCCGATCGCTGCTGTGGAACGACTCCTATACACACGCGAGGAGGCTGCCACCGCCCTCGGCATGAGCGTCGACACGTTCGAGCGGCGCGTCCAGCCATTCATCCGGGTCGTGCCCTGCGGAGCGCTCGTTCAGGTCCCTCCGGAGGAGCTTCGTCGCTGGGTCCGCGAGAACCAGCAATCGTTCTTCAGGTCGAGCGCCGATGCCGCCTGAGCCCGGCGTAGGCTGGGTCGCACTCGATCAGGAAGGCATCGTGTCCGACTACCGCAAGACCAAGACTCCCGGCGTCTACATCCGTCATCAGAAGTCATGCCCGGTCGCCGCTCAGGAGTTCGCGCGATGCCGCTGCGTCCCCTCGTTCCGAGGCCGTCGCTGGGATGGCGCGACCAGCAAGATGGCCTGGTCACAGACGTTCTCTGATCGCTCCGAGGTCCTCAACTGGCTGGTAGCCAACGAAAAGGGACAGATCGCGGTCCAGGAGGCGTTGGCGGCGGGGCCGACCTTCTCCTCGCTCGCCGGCGATTGGCTTGATGGCGTCCGCAGCGGCGCGGTGGGCCGTCGGCGGGGAAAGCGCAGCACGGGCTACTCGGACACAACGCTCGACGGCTACGTGCGCTCCCTCCGCTATGTCCTAGAGCCAGAGTTCGGAGCGCGGCCGGCTTCGAGGATCGAGCCCTACGAATGGCAGACCTGGGTGGACCGTCTCAGTCGCGAAGGACTATCGCGTTCGCGGATCGCCAACCACCTCGCTGTGGCGCGCGCGATCTACGGGTGGGCAGCTCGCCCAACCCGCCGCCTCGTCGATCTAAATCCGCTCCTCGGAATCGAACTCCCGCCGAACGACGAGAAGCCCCGCGAGCGGGTCGCGGACGCCGAGGAGGCCGCCGCACTCCTCGCCGCGCTGAATCCCGCCGACCGCGTGCCCTATGCGCTTGCGTTCTACGCCGGGCTGCGGCGAGCTGAGATCAGACGGCTGGAGTGGCCAGACGTCGAGCTCGAGGGCTACAGGCTCGTCGTTCGTAAGGCCAAGAGCGAGGCGGGGACCGGACGTCGTCCGCCGATCGCCGAACCGCTCCGGCCGAGGATGTCCCGGTCGCCGTGGAATTTCGTGTGGCGGGCCGCGGGTTGATTGTCAGGCGACGAGGATAGGCGCCTCCTCGATGGCGGTGTGGCGGTCACAGCGCGGCGGCGGGCGATGTCATTCGACAGCGATCGCGAGCTTCGCGAGGCTGGCGTGACCGGCGATCCGTCGGAATTGCTGCTCGGCTTCGAGCATCCCGGCTGCGGTCCAGCGCAGGGCCATGTCGCCGTTCTGCCAGCGCTTGACGTTGCGGCTGGAGCGTCGGACGCACTCGATCATCGACTCGATCGGGTTGGTGCTCTGCAGCGTCTTTTTCAGCGTGCCTTTGATCCCGAGCCGGGTGATCGTGACGGTCTCTTCCAAGCCCTCTCGCAGCGAGGCGGCCGCGCCGGGATGAGAGCGGTCGAGCTCGTCGGCGAGGAGCTGCAGCTTCTCGATCGCGGCCTCGTGGTTGGTCTCGGCCCAGGCTGCCCGGAGCCGGCGTTTGACCAGCGGCCGGTCACGCTCGGCGAGGTGGTCGAGCACGTTGCGCTCTTTATGAATCACGCAGCGTTGGACCGGAGTGTGGACGCCGAGCACGTCACGGACGGCCTTGCGCAGCGCCTTGCCACCAACAAACCCCGAACTCCCTGTAACTGGGAAGACGCGTGGAATCGAGATCCGCGTGTCGGGGGTTCGAGTCCCTCCTCCGGCATCAGACCGATTTGCAGGAACTTCCCGTAGTTACTGGGGATCCTGCCGATTTGATGGTTTGGCTCGTGACCGCGACGAACCGCCAGAAATCGACCGGCGGTCAACCGGCTCGTCGTCGACGTTGGCGTGACTACCGGGCGGCGACTGTCGAAGCCGCCAGATCTCGGTCACCTCCCCCGTCGGCCGTGATTTCGGCGGCGGGTGAGATGAACCGGCGAGCAGCGCAACGGTTGTCCAACGTTGGCAATGATCTGCTCGCAGGCCTCGGCAGGCATCTGGGGAGCATGCTGGGTCATGCCGATCGGCATCAGTTCTCCTTGGTCGCGGGACTGGTCAGCTGGTGGCCGGACCGGCGGGAGTGAGGCCGTGTCGACGCAATACCTCGCCGATCGCAGCGAGGTCCGGGGGGCCGCCGGCGCTGGCGGCGAGGACCTGGGCGACCTCGCGGAAATAGGCCGGTCCGAACAAGCCCGGGCTCGCGATCGCCAGGAACGTCGCGTCACTGCGGCCGTGGTTCTCGAATCCGTGGATCTGCCCGCGCCGCACCCTCTCGATCTTGCGATCCAGACGCGCATGACCAAACAGGCGCTCAACTACCTCCTCGGCCAGCTCGAGCAGCTCGGATACCTCACGCGCGAAACCGACAGCGACGATCAACGCTCAAAACGTATCCGCCTGACACCCAGAGGCCATGCTGCAACCAAGGCGATCTACGAAAGTGTCCAAGATGTCGAAACCGAATGGGAGCAGCAACTGGGATCCCGAAAGTTCGCCCAACTACGCAGCCTCCTCACCGAGCTCAACGCAATCGTCTCGCCGACGAACGACCACGCCTAAAGGAAGCAATCTGCCCAAGCGCCCGATCCCCGCCTGCGGACGATCCGCGGCAGCTGAAGCCGTAGCAACGGTTTGAAGTTTTGTGGAAGACGGACGCAAGTTCCGTACCCTTGTGGTTACGTAACGGCTTGGGTACACTTTGGGTATGGACGATGTGTTGCACGCGTTGGCTGACGGCAACCGCCGCGTTTTGCTCGAGGTCCTCCGCGACCATCCCGCAACGGCCGGGGAGTTAGCCGACGCACTGCCGATCGCACGCCCGGGTGTCTCGCGGCATCTACGGGTTCTGCGTGAGGCCGGTCTGGTCGATGTGCGTCAAGAGGCGCAGCGGCGGATCTACAGCGTGAGTCCTGCCCCGCTGGCCGAGGTGGACGCATGGCTGGCGGCCTACCGAGTTCTATGGCGCAATCGCCTCGACGCTCTGCACACCGAAGTTGCACGCAACAAGCGACAGACGAACAGGAGGACATCATGATGACCACCGGCACGATGCGAGCCCTCGACCAGCAGCATGGGGCGATCCGCGTCGGGGACGCTTACGACACCGATATCGACGATCTCTGGGCCGCATGCACCGAGCCCGAGCGTCTGGCGCGCTGGATCGCTGAGGTCTCCGGAGACCTGCACATCGGCGGCACCGTCCACGCCAGCTTCACCAGCACCTGGACCGGCCCCGTACGCATCGAGGCCTGCGACCGCCCACACCACCTTCTGCTGACCATGGAACCCGGCACTGAGGACGAAGCACAAATCGAGGCCTGGCTCACGACCGAAGGAGCCAAGACACGCCTCGTGGTCGAGGAGCGCGGCCTTCCCCTCGACAAGCTGCACTTTCACGGTGCTGGATGGCAGGCGCACCTCGAAGACCTAGGTCACATCCTGACCGGCGGGCAGTCCGAGTGGAAGGCACGCTGGACCGAATTGACGCCGGCATACGAGGCGATGCCCCTCAGCTGAGAAGCGCGCGATCGACCACTCGCCAGTTCGAATGAGCGGGCAAGTCCGTCATCTCACTTGCCTGGTCTGTACAAGATGAGGCACGCCTTGTACCCGGCAGACGCCCCCGGCAAGCTGCACCTGCGTCAACGCGTTCGCGACCGACTGAGCGCCCAACACAACCACCATTGTCGCTGCCGCCAAGAGCCGCTTGAGGGAGACGAGCATGATCTCCCCTTTGTCGTTGCGCCAGTGCCACGTGCCGAGGAGCCGTTCGCGACGCGGCTGCTCATCGGCCTCCCGGTTAGCTACGGGGTGGCCGCTGTTCGTTCGACAACGCCCTCAGCCACAGCCGTCTCGTGCGTCACTGGCTCCTCAGGGATGAGATACCGATACACGAGCGCCGCGAGCGCACCACCCACCAGCGGGGCGACGATGAACAGCCACAACTGCTTGATCGCTTCACCGCCAACGATGACCGCCGGCCCGAGGCTCCGCGCCGGGTTGACAGATGTTCCGGTGAGCGGGATGCCGATCAGGTGCACGACCATCAGACCCACGCCAATCGCCAGTCCAGCGAAACCCGGCGAGCCGATCCGGCTGGTTGCGACCAGGACCACAAGGACGAATATGAAAGTGAGCACAACCTCAGTCGCGAACGCGCCTCCGACATTGATTCCAATCATCGAGGCTTTACCCCAGCCATCTGCGCCGAGGCCGACCGTGGATGTGCTGTATCCAGGGGCACCGGAGACGATCGCCCATAGGACAACAGCACCAATCATGCCGCCGGCGAACTGCGCCGCCCAATAGCCGAGCGCTTCGCGGACCGCCATCCGTCCTGAGACGACGAACCCAAGTGTCACCGCAGGGTTGACGTGCGCGCCCGAGATCGGACCGAGCGTGTAGGCGAGCGCGACGAGGACGAAGCCGAAGGCCATTGCGGTCGCGACAACACCCGCGGAGGTTGAGCTCCCGGCCAGCTTGAAGCCGAAGCTCAGCGTCGCAACCCCGACCCCGACGATCACCAACAGCATCGTCCCCAGCGCTTCCGTGATCAACTTCCTCGGTTCCATAACCTCTCCTGTCGCGGCTCTGGGCGGGATCGTCTGGGCAGCCATCCTACCCGGCTTGCGATATGCTCGAAAGGTCAGATGGAGCCCTGACGAGAGGACCGCGTGGCGGCACAGCCGGCCTTGGTCCTCCGAACCGCCCGGGATAGGAAACGGGCTGATGACTCCTTTCGCCAATAGTCCGTTATCACGTGACGCGAAAGGAGCAGGTGTAAGCCAGTGCCCATCCTTCCCGACTGGGCAATTCAGGTTCTGCAGGTGCTCGTCATCCTGCTGCTGGCGCCATTGGTCACCGGAATCATCGCCAGGGTTGAGGCGATCATTCAGCAACGCCGCGGACCGCGGATCCTGCAGCCGTACTTCGACATCCTGAAGCTGCTGCAGAAGGAGACGGTGCTGCCTGAGCCGGCCGGGCCGGTCTTCCGCGCGGCACCATATCTGAGCTTCGCCGCCTACGCGACCGTGCCGTTGCTGATTCCTGTACTGACGACGTTCGGGCTACCGCTCGGGTACATGGCGGACTTCTTCGGTGTCGGCCTGATCCTCGCGCTGGCGAGCTGGGTGGTTTCGCTCGCAGCTGTGGACAGCGGCAGCCCTTACGCGCAGCTCGGGTCGAGCCGGCTGCGATCGTTCGGTGCGTTCAACGAGCCGACGGTGATCTTCGTGACGTTCGTGCTGGCGCTCACGACACACACGGATTTGCCGTATGCGTTCGGAGCGACGATCCGTTCGTCCACTGTCGAGGTGTTCAGACCAAGCCATCTGCTGATGATCGCGGCGTTCTTCATGCTCGTGCTCACCGAGACAGGCCGGATCCCGGTCGAGAACCACGGCGGCACGCTCGAGTTCGGGCAGATCGAGGAGGGTCGGGTGGCCGAGCACTCCGGCGCTGGCTTGGCGTTCCTGCGCTGGGGTTCGAGCATCAAACAGTTGATTCTGTTCACCGTCTTGATGAACGTGCTGGTCGTCCCCTGGGGGATGGCGTCAGCTGCGCATCCCGGCGGGTCAGGCGCCCATCTCGGCGCCGTGCTGATCGCGATCGGACTGCTGTTCTGCAAGGCGCTCGGTGTCGGCGCCGCGGTGGTGGTGATCGAGTCGAGCTTCGCGAAGCTGCGGCTGTACAAGATCCCGGAGTTCACCGTCGCGAGCTTCATGTTCGCCGTACTCGCAGTCGTGATCTTCCTGTTCGAGCCGGCCTACGGCGACCTCCACCTCAGCGTCTTTGGTGCCGCCTCGACGATCACGGCCGTGATCGTGCTGCTCCTGGAGTTCGGCTTGCTGCGTTCACAGGACGTCTGGGAGCAATTGCGTCTGTACGCGCTGGGCTCGGCAGTGGTCGCGGCGCTCGCGTTCACCACCGCGGCAACCGGGCATGGCGACAGCTCGCTCTACGCGCTGGCTGCGGCCACGATCGGGCTGAAGGCGCTGCTGTTCCCGTTGGGGATCCGGTTCATCCTGCGGCGTCTGGACGCCGAGTCACGTGTACCTTCATCGATCGGGATAGCGAGCGGCATTCTGCTGGCGATCGTGCTGTGTTGCTTTGCATTCGTCGCGCTACGGCCGATCCACATCGGCGCGGATGCGGCGCTACCCCTGTCGGCGCTTCCGATCGCGATCGGCGGGGTGCTCACGGCGTTCCTGCTGATGGTGCTGCGCCCCTACGCCCCGTCGCAGTTGCTCGGCTTCCTTGTGCTTGAGAACGCCGTCACCGTCGCGAGCCTGGTGATCGCTCCGGGGCTGCCGATCATCCTCGCGCTGCTGCTGCTGTTCGACGTGCTGGTCGGAGTGCTCGTGTTCGTGGTGCTGGTCCAGTACCTCGCGATCGAGCGAACGGCTGTGCGCACTGACATCCTGAACAGGCTGACCGGATGAGCTGGGCGCTCTACACGATCCTCGCGGTCCCGCTCGCGGCAACGCTGATCTCCCTGTTCGCCGGCTGGCGAGTGGCCTGCGCAGTGACCGTGACCGCGGGCCTGGTCGCGCTGGCGCTGGCGATCCTGATCGCGATCAAGGTTAGCCACGGCCGCGTGCTCGACACCGCGAGCGACTGGTTGCGCGTCGACTCGTTGGGGGCCGTCTTCCTGCTGGGAACCGGGTTGGTGTATGCGATGGCAACCGTGTTCTCGGTTGGGTACTTGGGTGTCGAGCGCGGCCGCAACGGTTTCACCGGGTTCGTGCATAGGTACTTCGCGCTGCTGAACCTGTTTGGCTGCGTGATGCTGCTCGTGCCGCTGGTCACCGATTTCGGCACCTTGTGGGTCGCGGTCGAGCTGACGACGATCGTCTCAGCGCTGCTGGTCGCGATCGACCGAACCGACGCCGCCCTTGAGGCCGCGTGGAAGTACGTGCTGATCGCCTCCAGCGGACTGGGGATCGCGCTGCTGTCGATCATCGTCATCTACGCAACCGGGACCCACGTCTTGGGCAGCGCCTACATCCCGAGGTTCTCAAGGCTCTTCGCACACGCACACGAGCTCTCACCGGATGCTGTGAAGCTCGCGTTCGTGCTGTCGGTCGTCGGGTTCGGCACCAAGGTCGGGTTCGTGCCTACGCACACCTGGCTGCCGGACGCGCACAGCGAGGCGCCCGCTCCAGCCTCCGCGATGCTGTCGGGGTCGCTGTTGGCAGCCGCGTTCTACGCGATCCTGCGGTTCTTCCAGGTCGCCGTCGCCAACGGCGACCGATCGTTCGCCGAGCACGTGCTGATCGTATTCGGCGCGATGTCGCTGATCGCCGCCAGCTTCTTCGTGCTGCGCCAGCGCAACTTCAAACGACTGCTCGCCTACTCGTCGATCGAGCACATGGGGATCATCGCGCTCGGGATCGGATTCGGTGCGCCGCTCGCCGTCGCCGGCGCGCTCCTGCACGTGATCACGCACGCGTCCGCGAAGGGCCTGGCGTTTCTGGGCGCCGGGTCGCTTGTGCGTGGCTATGACACCAAGGAGGTTGATCAGGTGACCGACGCCGGTCGCGGGATGCCGTGGACCGGGCCGATGTTTTTCGCCGCCGCACTCGCGCTCTGTGGGCTGCCGATCTCAGGTGTCTTCCGCAGCGAGTTTCAGATCGTCGTCGGCGGGTTCGCCGAGCCACAGTATGTCGGCGTCGCGATGCTGTTGGTATTCGTCAACATCGCGTTCTTCGGGGTCATTTGGAATACGAGCAGCATGATCCTTGGGCGCGCCCCAGCCGTGGCGGAGGTGGCCGTCGTCGATGGGGCTGGCGTCGCCGTTGAGTTCGGGTCGGGCGGCTCAGGCAACTCAGACAGCTCGGGTGGGTCAGACGGGCCTGTCGGGCCGGGTGAGCGCAGCGCCTGGATGGTCGCGGGGATGCTCGGATGCCTGTTCGTGGTCATAGCGCTCGGTGTTCATCTGCCCGGCGAGCTGTCCGCGCTGCTTGACAGCGCCCGTCATCTGTTGAAGGCCCCGGCCGCATGAGCACAGCATCTGAAGCCGCCGAAGGTCCTGACCACCTGTCCGCCGCGCGTGACGCCCATCAGCTGCAGGACACACCGACCGCTGAGGTCCGGTTTGGGCTGCGCCCGGCTGAGTTCTTCGACGCGCTCCGGGAACTGCGCGAGGCGGGCGGCAGGTTCGTAACCTTGTTCCTCGCCGAGACACCACAGCTCGCGCTGACCGCGGTCGTGGCGTTGCGTGGGGAACTCGTGCTCCTGCAGGCGCCAGCGGACGATGACGGGCTGCTGAGCTATCGAGAGCTTGGGCGCTGGTGGCCCGCGACCGCGTGGGCCGAGCGGGAACTGCTCGAGCGCGATTCGCGCGTCAGCGACCCTCGTCCGACGGAGCGGCAGCGGCCGCCCCTGACGCGACCGGATGCTGATCTGATCGAGCACGAGGTGAGCGGCCTTGACGTGTTCGCGATTCCCTTTGGCCCCGTCCGCTCCGGTGTGTTTGAGGCGATCCAGTTCCTGATCGAGACGGGTGGTGAGGACGTGCCGCGGCTGCACACGCGGCCGTTCTTCAAGCACCGTGAGATCGAGGCCCGGTTCGCTGGACTGACGCCCGATGTCGGGGTTCACGTAGCTGAGCGGGTTGCCGGGATCGCCGCCTGCGCCTATGCGGCCGCCTTCTCGCAGGCCGTCGAGCGGGCCGTCGGAGTTGAGCCGCCGCCGCGGGCGCAGCGCTGGCGCGCGGTCTATTGCGAGCTCGAGCGCATGGCCTGTCACCTGGATGTGATCGCCAAAGAGGCTGAAACGACCGCGCTGTATGTCGGCCAGGCACGCTTCCAGATCCTCAAGGAACGCGTGCAGCGGCTTCGCGCGCGGCTGAGCGGCAGCCGTTTCGGGCGCGGTGCGATCATGCCCGGCGGCGTCCGAGCAGAGGGCGCGATCAGCCTCGATCAGCTTGCTGACGAGTTGGACGCGCTCGAGCGAGATCTGCGGCACGACCGCCGGCTGTTCCTCGGCACCTCGTCGATGACTGACCGGCTGATCGGCGGCGGCCACCTGGACCGCGAGCTGATTGAGGATTACTGCGCGGTTGGACCGCTCGCGCGCGGCTCCGGTGTATCGATCGACGCCCGTCACGAGCGCCCCTACGGCGAGTACCGCCGGCTCGGGCTGCAGGTCGTCGTGCACCGTGAAGGCGACGCGATGGCGCGCATCAACGTGCGGTTCGGTGAACTGTCTGAATCGCTGCGGCTGGTACGCCAGGCCATGGAGCAGCTCCGTCGACGAGAAGGCGCACTGCGAACGGCGCTACCAGCACGAGCGACCGGGACGGCGTGCGGATGGGTTGAGGCGCCCCAGGGTGAGCTGTTGCTCTGGGTCGAGCTTCGCGACGGGCTCATACACCGCGTGCATATCGCGTCACCGTCGTTGCGCAACTGGGCGCTTTTCGATCACGCGTTCCCGAAGGATGTGCTCACCGACTTTGCGTTCATCGAGCACAGCTTTGGACTGACACCGGCGGGGGCTGATCGCTGATGCTCGAATGGATCTACCGCGGCCTCAGCGAAAGGCGCATCACAACCCGGTACCCCCGCCGGCCTGAGCCTCCGCCTGCCGGCTTTCACGGAAGCATCAGCGTTTTGGACCTCGAGGACGTGGCGCCTGAGATCGCGCAGGTCTGCCCTACCGGCGCGATCACCGTCGATGCGCAGGGCCGCATTGCGCTTGACCGCGGAGGCTGCATCCTCTGTGGCGAATGCGCTCGCGCCGCACCTGAGCTGTTCGCATTCGAGTCTCGATACGAGACAGCGGGACGCTCCGCAGCCGCCCTGGTCGTCGGTCCTGGCGCCGAGGCCGCGTCACCCGAGCAGTTCTCAAACGCGCTTGGGGAACAGGCCGTGATGCTGCGGCGATCGATTCACGTGCGTCACATCGACTGCGGTTCTGACGGGTCAGAGGAATGGGAGATCCAGGCGCTCTGGAACCCCTACTACGACATTCAACGGCTCGGGTTCTTTCTCACCAACTCGCCCAGGCACGCCGACGTCCTGCTGGTGACCGGCCCGGTCACCCCGCCGATGCGCAGCCCCCTGGGCCGCACCTGGGAGGTGATGCCCGAACCCAAGGCACTGGTCGCGGTCGGGACCGACGCATGTGGCGGCGGACTGCACGCCTGGGGTGGCGTTGACCAGGTCCTCCCCGTTGACGTCTATGTGCCGGGCTCGCCACCGGCACCGATCGCGATCATGGACGGGCTGTTGCACGCCGTCGGCCTGCTCGGACCAAAGGCGGCGTCGGCATGAACGTGCTCTACGCGGTCGCGATGGCCGCGCTCGCGATGGCGGTGCCGCTGGCGTCGCTTTGGCCCTCGCGGCTGGGTTCGCGCGCTGCCTCATCGTGCTCGGCCGTCGGTTGCGTGCTGCTCGCGATCGTCGGACTCGCTGCCGCGCTCGGAGACGCCATGCCGGTCGTGAACCTTGGCGCCTGGATCGGGTTCGGGCACAGCTCACTGCGCGCCGACGGCCTGGCCGGAATCTTCCTGGCGCTGACCGGGGTAACCGGTGGCGCAGTCGCGCTCGCCTACTCAGAGCTTCCCGCCGGCCGGTGGCTGACCATCCTGTCCACCTGCCTTCTGCTGTTCATCGCCGTCGCGATCGGGTCAGACAACGGCTTCCTGTTCTTCCTCGCCTGGGAGGCGATCACCGTCTGCGTATATCTGATCGCCAGTGCCGGTAACACCCGCCAGGATTTCCTGGGCGGGTACCTGACCGGCGGCCTGGCGAAGATCGGTGGCGCCGCGCTGCTTGCGGCGTTCGGGCTGCTGTACGCGCACACGCACAGCTTCTCGCTGGAGGCGTGGCGCCATGCACAGCTGTCTGCGAGCACGCGCGACGTGCTGTTCGCGCTATTCCTGACCTGTTTCGCGACCAAGGTCGGCGTGGTGCCGCTTCAGGGAGGGCTGCCGGCCGGATACGGGTCATCACCACGGCTCGGTGCCGCTTCGCTGTCGGTTGCGTTGTGCGCCGGGTTCTACGGGCTGTGGCGGTTCGAGTTCGACGTGCTCGGACCGCTTCCGATCGCATGTGGAGACGCACTGCTGATCATCGCCGCGGTCACGGCCGTGACCGGGATCACCTACGCGCTCACCCAAGACGACCTCAGACGCTTCCTGGGGTATTCCACGGTCGAGCACGCCGGCGTTGCGCTGGTCGGGTTTGCGGTGGCGCTGCTCGGACACGCGACGCACCAGCCGGCACTCGCAGCAGCAGGACTGCTTGCCTGCACCTTGCATGTCTGCGCGCACAACCTCTCAAAGACGCTTGCGCTGATCAGCGTCGACCGCGTCGGCTCCGCGAGCGGTGAGCGCACGATCGACCCGCTCGGCGGCCTTTCCCGCCGCCTCCCGTTCACCGCCGGAACGCTCGGCGTCGCAGCACTCACGTTGGCGGCGATTCCGCCGTTGGGCGGGTTCGTCAGTGAATGGTTCACGTTTGAGGCGCTGCTTCAGGGCTTCCGGATGCCGACCCTGCTCTCACGGCTCCTGTGCGCCCTGGCCGCCGCGATCCTCGCGCTGACCGCTGGGCTCGGCCTGCTCGCGTTCGCGAAGTACTACGGCTTCATCTTCCTCGGCCGCGCACGCGAGAGCCTCGGGGCTCTTCAAGAACCGTCTCGCTGGCCGCTTGGCGCTGGCGCACTCGGGATCCTCGTCCTCTTCCTCGGCGCGGCGGCACCCTGGGAGATCCGCGCGATCGGCTCTGGCCTGCGGCCGTTGCTTGGCTTCAATCTCGCGGGCACGACGATCAGCCATCCGCTCGTGCTCACACCCGTGTTCGCGGGTTTCTCGGTGCTCGACCCGACATGGCTCAGCGTGGTTCTCCCGGCGTACGCGGTGCTCGCAGCTCTGATCGCCTTCGGTGCCGGGCGCAAGCGCCATGTGCGGAGAGCACCTGTCTGGGTCACCGGCAGCGGCGCAGAGCTGGCCGCGGTCCAGTATCGGCCGTCGGCGTACTCAAACCCGATGCGGGTGATTCTCCGCGGCCCACTGGGGTACCGCAGTCGCCGGTTGGCGATCATTGATCGGGACGCGATCACGCGCTACGTGCTCGACACCCGCGTCGTGTTCGTGATCGACCGCTACGTCTACCGACCCGCCGAGGTCCTAGCTCTGAAGCTGGCCGCGCTTGTCCGCGCCACCCAATCAGGCAGCCTCTCGGCATACCTGCTGTACATGCTCGTCGCGCTGATCGTTGCCCTGTCACTCGTCCCGATTCTGCACTGAAATGTTTCAACGGATCCTGCTTGCCTGGGATGGCTCTGAGGTCGCACTCCGCGCCTTCGACGTCGCCATCGACGTCGCGCGGCGCTACGACATCGAACTCGTGGCCGTTTCCGTGGCCTACTCCCCGGCGCACGCGGAAACAGCTGCTGACCGTGAGGAAACGATCGACGCCGCGCGCCGGTACCTGACCCAAACTTTCGACGCGGTGGTCGATCGCGCGAGCCGCGCTGGTGTCGATGTCACGCAAGAGATCATCGACGGGGAGAGGCCGGCACGGGCGCTGCTCGACTACGCTCACGGGCACGGGTTCGATCTGATCATCTGCGGACACCACCGCAGCGGCCGTGCCGGCCGGCTGCTGCTCAAGGACGTCGCCCCGGAGCTGATCGAGAACGGCGCTCCGGTCCTGGTGGTAAATGACGTCCCGCGATGAGTGCCCGCCTCGGAGGTGGGCATGACATCACTCTATTTCGAGTTGACTTCCGCCGCCGTCGTAACCAATGCGCGGCGGTGGACTACTCGCCGGCCTGCCAGCGCCTGTAGATCTCACCGAACTCCTCGCGAACATCAGCCGACAGGTCGTCGGGAACGAGTCGGCCTGTCAGTCGCAGGGTCTCCCGCATCTGTGCGAGGTACGCGCTGCAGTGCGGACATCCGGCGAGATGGTGCTCGATGCGACGGCGATCGCCTCGCGACAGTGCCCCCTCCAGGTAGTCGGTCACCATCTCAACGACCCGTTGGCACGGGATCTCCTGTGGCGTCAGCAGGTTCATAGCTCCGCCGCTCCGATCCGGCCCTCGAGGGCCTGCCGCAGCCGGCTGCGCGCTCGATGCAGAAGTACGCGCTCGTTCGCGGGTGTCAGCCCCAGCACCGTACATACCTCGTCGCTTCGCATACCGTCCACGTCCCTGAGCATTACAACCGCTCGTTGGCGCTCGGGCATCTGTGACAGAGCAGTCCGCAGCTCGTCGCGCAGAGCGCCGGCCCCAACCCGGTCCTCCGTCGCCTCCACCCAGAGATCAGGCGGCGAGCTCCAGGCCCCGGATGCGTCGAAGCGGGACGCATCCACCGCGGCCACAATGTCGTCACTGGCGACGCTGCGGGCTTCACGCGCGCCCGTGGAGCGCGCTCGGTTGACCAGGATCGTGAGTAACCAGGTGCGCAAGGAAGAACGTCCCTCGAACCGATCAATCCCCCTGAGCACGCCGACCCAGGTCTCCTGGACGACCTCCTCGGCCACGGCGTGACTGTGAACGAATGTTCTTGCTAGTCGCAGCATCGAATCGTGGTAACGCCCGACGAGCGTCATGAACGCGGCCTCATCACCCGCGCGCAACCGCTCGAGCAGGATCAGATCGGGATCGACGGTGACTGAGGTGCCGCGCCGAACCCAGGGAAGACGGATGGAAGGAGTGGCCATGGTCCGGGGTACCGGGGGTGTGGCAGCTGCCACACCCCCTCAGTATCCCGCACCCGTTCAGGAGGTGGCGATACCCTCCCCGCCGATGCCGTTGGGCACTGTCACGGAGCCGACCTGGGTCAGCGTGCCTGCGAACCCGGCCCGGAACTGATCGACGATGCCCGCAGCCCCGGTCTGAACGTATAGGTAACGGCCGTCAGGTGAGGTCGCCGCGTCAACGGTGCCGGCGTCGGTGCCGGTGGTTGCGCTCAGGTGCAGGTTGCCGAACGGAAAGTCGGTCACCGAGCTCTCGGTGCCGCTGCCGGCGTTACCGGCGAACAGCAGCGAGCCATCTGCAGTGAGCCAGCATGTCGCCGACCCGCCCGTCGCCACGGCTGAGCCCGGCACCAAGGTCCCGTCGCCGCGCAGCGTGAAGCTCTGGACCGCGTTGGGCCCGGCCTCGCTGACCGCCACCTGGCCTCCGGGCTCGAATGACAGCGCGAACGGAACAGCATTTGGCTCGCTGTTGACCACTGGCGCCGCGGACGGCAGTCCGTTGGGACCGACGCTGAAGACGTCGATATCGCTGCCGTTGGCCTTGGTGGTCACGATCAGATCACGGCCGCCGGGAGTGAAGGCGACCTCGCCGGGAGTGTTCGTGAACTGGGGAGTCGCACTCCGATCCAGCCCCAGCGCGCGAGACGAGCCCGGAATCGGCCGCAGATACCCGCCCAGAAGCCGGTATCCCTGAATGCTGCCGCCGGCGAGAGCGTTCACCACATAGACCAGGTCGCCGTGGACTGCGATGCTGACCGGGAATTTCCCGCCTCGCATAGCTGCCTGCGGCAGACAGCGTGCCGTTCGCCACTGTGCTGAGTCTGCGAGCAGTATGCATCTGTGCCTCCGGGTGGTTGGCTTTCCAACCCTTTGGTCCTCACAGGCGCTGCAGCGTTACGCCCTGGTCGACTACCCGTCCGTTTCGAAGCAGCCGTAGATCGTGTAGAGCGGGTTCACCACCTCAGCGTGGCGCGCGTCGCGCATGGTCTGCTGACCGATGAAGATCGGCGGGCCGCTCGCCTTGTAACAGCCGTCGGACTCGACGCTCATGTCGTAGGTGACCGCGGTCTGCCGGAACGGTTCGACGCCGTGCTGTGGGATGAACACCCCGAGCGTGCACGTCCAGTCGTCGCCCGGTCCGGAACTCGTGCCGCCGCGCCGTAGGCACCGAGGCATGATCCGCAGGTGCTCTCCGGCAGCGACCTGGCGACCCAGCTCCCGCTGCTGGAGCAGCGTCAGCTCGCTGAAGGCCGGGGTCAGCGAGGCCTGCAGGCGCGACGGGGTGATCGTCGGTGGCCCCAATCGGGTGCCGACGGCGAGCGTCGCCAGCAGCGCCACGGAACTCAGCACGATTACGCCTGGGCGCAGCCAGCCTGAGCGAGCAGCCTCGCTTCCGGCGAAGTCGCGGGCGCGGAACGCATTCCACGCGACCAGCGCGGCAGCCAGGGTCCAGCCGACACTCACAAGGCTGCCCACCAGCAGCGGCTGCAGGAACACGTGCGCGACGAACAGCCCGTGCCAGTCGTTGAAGGCAGAGCCAAGCAGCATCGCGTGGACCACCGACCCATTGCCGATCAGATCCAGCAGCTGCATGATCAGCGCGACCAGGACTGGCGCGAGCGCCCCGGCGATGCCGTTGCGCGTGAGCAGCGAGAGCAGTGCCGCCAGCGCAAGGAAGCCCAGCAACGGCAGCACGCTCACGCCCCACGCGATCAGGACCAGCCACAGCGCGTGGGCGGACGGTATCGCGAGCCCGCTGAGCCCGATCGGGGGGGCCGTGCCGGCTGTCAGGAGACCGGCGATCAGGCTCGAGACGGTCGTCACCACCACCAGCGCGACGGCCACCAGAGCAGCCGCCAGGAGCTTCCCGACGAAAACGTCCTGACGGCCCACAGAGCGCGACAGGATCATCTTCCAGGTTCCATGCCGGTCCTCCCCGGAGAACAGGTCGCCGGCCAGCGCCCCCGCGATCACCGGAAAGCCCCAGGATCCCGCGAACCCCAACACGACAAGTGAGACCGCGAAGCCGGATTGATGCACCCAGACTCCAAACAGCGTGTCAGCTGGAAGGCCACTCTGAAGCTTCAATACGAGCGCGAACGCGAGCGGGCCGAGCAGGCAGACGAGTGCGAGCACCCGAGTCGACAGCTGTGCGATCAGCTTCCGCAGCTCGGCCCTGAAGACACCGAGCAGGGCTGATCGGTGTCGCATGGCAGCGGTCGGCGCCGGGCGGCTGTCGGGCAGCCCCCTGAAACCGTCGGCTACTCGAGTGCTCATCGAGGCTCTGCCCCAACCGGTTCGGGTACGCCGGAACTGTGGCGCGGCGCATCCGTCAGGTAGAAGAACATCGACTCGAGCGGACTCACGACCATGTCGAGCGCCCTCACCGCGATCCCCGTGCGGCCGAGCTCGACCACCAACCCGTCAACTGCTTCCTGCGAGCCGGTGACTCTCAGACTGCCGTCGTCCTCAGGCGTCATCGCGATCCCCGGATGCTGTCGCGCGAGCTCAACCGCGAGTGCGTCGTCGCTTGTTCGCAGACTGAATGCCGATGGCGGCGCCTGCGCGCGCAGTTGCGTCACGGTTCCGTCCCAGACCACGCGTCCGGCGCTCAACACCGTGAAGCTGTCGCAGATGGCCTCCACCTCCCCGATCTGGTGGCTGCTGAGGAGCACGGCGACGCCCTCACCAGCCAGCGTCTGGACCAGCGTCGCGATCTCACGCGCGCTGGCAGGGTCGAGGCCACTGGTGGGCTCGTCGAGCAGCAGCAGGCGCGGCGATCGGATCAAGGCGGCAGCGATGCCCAGGCGCTGTCTCATGCCCGTCGAATAGCCGCTGACGCGATCAGCGGCGCGCCGGGTAGCCCGACACGCTCGAGCGCCGCTTCGATGCCGGCGGCGGTGTCACCCGCGTCAAACTCCGCGAGCACCTCGAGGTTTGCCCCACCGCTCAGATACGGGTAGAAGCACGGCATCTCGACGAAGCCGGCCACCCCTTCAGGGCCGTGCCCGCTGAAATCGCCGGCCCTCTGGCCGAAGAACTCGATCTCGCCGCGGTCGGCCGCCACCAAACCCAGCAGCATCCGCAACAGAGTCGTCTTGCCGGCACCATTGGGGCCAAGCAGCCCACGAACCTCTCCGGGCGCCACTGCCAGATCGACCCCATCGACGGCCACGGTCGCCCCGAAGCGCTTGCAGAGGCCGCTGGCCAGCACCGCACTCATAGCCCGGCTCGAACCGGCGTCGTGGCAGGCGGCGGTTTCGTGCAGCCGACGCACGGCCCGCGATGCTTGAAATAGGCCGGAATCGACGGCGAGTCCGTCGGCGGGTTGGTGGGCAGCAGCACGGGCTTGCGCGGTTGCTGGTCGAAGTCGAAGTCCTTGGCGAGGTCGCCGAGCGCCGGCTCGCTCTCGCGTACATCAGGTCGCGGATCCCAGCGTCCGTCGGTCTTCGGGTTCAGGCGCTGACCGCCCAGGAAATCGTCCTCGATGAATTTCAGGTAGGCGTCCTGACTGAGGGCCTGGTGATCGATGTAGCCCTCGCGGGCATACGGGGAGATCGTGATAGCCGGCACTCGCAGCCCGTAGCCGTTCGCATCCACGGTCGGCGGCACCGCGCCGTCGTAGAAGCCGCCCCAGTCGTCCCAGCCCACGAAGATCGCGGTCGAGTCCCAATCCGGGCTCTCCATGGCCGCGTTGATCAGCGAAGTCACGTACGCCTGCCCCTGATGCACGCTGGCGGGCGGGTGCTCGCTGTCAGGGTTCGACGGGGTGATCCAACTGACGGCAGGCAGAGTGCCGCTGCGGGCGTCCCTGAAGTAGTCCGACAGGCCCCTGATATCCGACAGCTGCCGGTCGTCCTGCACATCTGAGAACAGCGGCAGCGGGTTCCAGATGCCGGGCGTCCGCGAACTCTGCGCCACGGCCGCACAGGTCTCAGCACCACTGTCGTCGCAATCGGGCTGGGTTCCCTTCTGGACGTAGAACGACCAGCTCACGTGGTGTTTGTGCAACAGGTAGGTGACATCGGTCCAGGAGAAGTGGACTCCGGAGGTACCGAAGCGGTCCGCATTGCTGACGGCTCGGTCCATACGGGCAGGCTTGGCTGGGCCGTACAGCGTGTTGTGACAGCTGCCGGCCGCGCGGGTCTTGCACTTGGCCGCCCAGCCCGAGACCAGGTAGAGGTGTGAGATCAGTGACCACGCTGTCGCCGACTCGAACATGTGGTCGTCGAGCGTGAAATCCTTGGCGTAGGTCCAGTAGTTCGGGATCTCCGCGCCGGTGTGGTAGCCCATCACGTCAGCCGGCCCGCTGTCGACGCAGGCGGGATCGTCGAGGTTGAGACACGTGTTGCGGGCGTCATCGCGCTCGCGGATGAATCCATCCATGCGACCGCCGTCGATGTCCGCCTCGGCGTTCTGATGTGAATGCGGGCCGCCGCCGTTCACGTCGGCCGTGTCGTGGAACGGGCGCGTACAGCCGCCATCGGGGTCGGGCACGCAGACCGTCGGATTTCCATCGTCCGCCGGTATCCCGTCGGCCCCCGGGAACGTGCCGAAGTAGCTATCGAACGAGCGGTTCTCCTGCATGATGATGATCACGTGCCTGATCTTGTGAATGCCCTGCGGGATCACGTAGGTGCCGTTTGGGCCGCCCGCGACCCGCTCAACGCGGCCGGCACCGAGACGACCGCCGGTGCTCGGCTGCTGCTGAGCCGAGGAGCCGCCTGCCCCGATCGCGATGAACAGCGCGACGCCCAGGACCGCCGCGGTGACCAGTGAGAGTTGGAGGCGTCGCATCGGGTGAGGCTCACCCTAGGTCGGCCGAATAACTTACAGATAATTGACAGGGCGGTTGACCCGACAATTGTTCGCTGCGAGCCTTCCGCTAACGCACTCGCAACACAGAACCAACGATCCGTGACGCTTCTGCCCGGGGCCGGTCCAGCGGGACCTGCCCCGGGGGCTGAGAACTAACTCCAGCGATCCCGCAGTCGCGGGAGCACGTCCGCGGCGAACTGTGTGAGCGCTCGCTCCTGGTCCTCCCCCGGAAAGTGGAAGACGAGCTGCTCGAAGCCCAAGCCGACGTAGAAGGCGATCTTCTCGACGACCTCCTCCGGATCATCGGAGACGATGAAGCGGGTGTGGGCACGGTCGACGGCCGCTTCGGCCAGGCGCTCCATCTCGAGCGGATCCTCGGTGCCGCCCTTCTCCTCGGCCGTCAGCGCCAGTGCCGCCCAGGGGGCACAGGCTGCCTTGGCGAATTCCACATCGTGGTCGTATGAGACCTTGATCTCGATGAACCTGTCGATCGAGCCGGGGTCGCGTCCAGCTCGTCCGGCCCCTGCGGCCAGACCCTCAAGCAGCGTGTGGTAGAGCTCCTCGCCCTTGCCGCTGGTGACGATGAAGCCGTCGCCGATCTCACCGGCAAGCGCTGCCGCCTTCGGGCCGCCGGCCGCCATGTAGATCGGGGTCGGCTGTTCCGGCCGGTCGTAGATGGTCGCGTTCACGGTCCGGTAGTACCTGCCTTCGAAGGTCACGCGCTCCTCGGTCCACAGCCTTCGCATCAGGGCCACCGATTCAGCCAGCCGCTCGGAGCGCTCCTTGAACTTGGGCCACTCGACGCCGATCGCCGGGCTCTCGTTCATCGCCTCGCCGCTGCCGATTCCCAGCACGACGCGTCCAGGATTCAGGCAGGCGAGCGTCGCGAACGCCTGCGCGATCACGGCCGGCTGGTAGCGGAGCGTCGGAGTCAACACGCTCGTCGTCAGCGTCACGTGGTCGGTCAGCGCCCCCAGCGCCGAGAGGTAGACGATCGAGTTCGGCGCATGCCCCCCGTGATGCCGCCACGGCTGGAAATGGTCGGAGACGGCGACGATCTCGTAGCCGTGCCGCTCGGCGCTGACGCCGTAGTCGATCAACTGACCGGGTGGAAACTGCTCGGCCGATGCCTTGTATCCGTACCGGAGGGTGCCGTGCGTGGTTGAGGTCATGCGCAGATCATCCCAGGACGTGATTTGGTCGGAGCCGTAGGCTGATACGACCATGAAGCTGGGGCTGCACATCGGTTACTGGGGGCTCTGGGGCGGGCCCGAGGAGCAGCTCGCCGCCGTGAAGCAGGCCGAGCAGCTCGGCTACGACTCCGTCTGGACGGCCGAGGCCTACGGTTCGGACGCAGCGACCGTACTGGCCTGGCTGGCGGGCCAGACTTCGCGGATCAGACTCGGCGCTGGCATCTTCCAGATCCCGGGACGCAGCGCCGCGATGACCGCGATGACCGCTGCCACGCTCGACCAGCTGTCCGGGGGCCGGATGATTCTCGGGCTGGGCTCGTCCGGACCGCAGGTTTCGGAAGGCTGGCACGGGCAGCGCTTCAGCCGGCAGCTGCAGCGCACGCGCGAGTACATCGACGTGGTCCGGATGGCGTTGCGCCGCGAGCGGCTCGTCTATCACGGGCAGACGCTCGAGCTGCCCCTGCCGGACGGGCCCGGTAAGCCGCTGAAGCTGACGATCGCGCCGGTTCAGGATCAGATCCCGATCTACCTCGCCGCAATCGGGCCGCGCAACACCGCACTCGCCGGCGAGATTGCCGATGGCTGGCTGCCGACGTTCTTCTCCCCTGAGCACGTCAACGTCTTCCGGGCGCGGCTCCAGGAGGGTGCGGACCGCGCCGGGCGATCGCTGGAGGGGTTTGAGATCGCGCCGCAGGTGAGCGTGCATATCAGCGATGACATCAAGGCGGCACGCGACTTCATCCGCCCGATGCTGGCGCTCTACGTCGGCGGTATGGGATCGCGCGAGCAGAACTTCTACAACGCGCTGGTGTGCGAGTACGGGTTCGAGCAGGCGGCTGCTGAGGTCCAGGACCTGTATCTGGCCGGCGATCGGGACGCCGCCTGCAGGGCGCTACCCGACGAGCTGATCGATCTGGTCTCACTCGTCGGGCCGCGCGAGCATGTCGCCGAGCGCCTCGCCGCCTACCGCTCCGCCGGGGTCGGCACGCTGCTCGCATCTCCTCTGGGCCTCACTCGCGAGCACCAGTTCGAGCAGCTGCGGGCGCTTGCGGAGCTGGCGAGCTGAGCGCGCCACGGGCGAACTCGGAGCAGGCGCGGCGGATCTTCCTCGGGGCATTTGGCCAGCCAGGCCACGCCTTCCCGATGCTGGCCCTCGGTAAGCGGCTCGTGGAACGCGGTCACCAGGTCACGTTCGAGACCTGGTCGCGCTGGAGTGACCAGGTGACCACGGCCGGAATGGAGTTCGTGCCCGCGCCGGAGTATCCGGTCTTCCCCACAGCGGAACGTCCACTGCAGCCGTACCAGGCAGTGCTGCGTGCCACCCCGGTCACGCGCGCGGCGATCGCGGCCGCCCGTCCCGACGTGGTCGTCCACGACATCCTGACGCTCGCGCCGGCGCTTGCGGCCGAACTCGAGCGGATTCCGGCGGTCACGCTGGTCCCCCACCTCTATCCCGTTGCGGCGCCTGGGTTTCCGCCCTATTCGGTCGGCGCACGGCTGCCGCGCACGCGACTCGGCCACTCGCTGTGGAGCCGGTTTGAGCGCCCGCTCGAGCAGGGCCTGCGCCGAGGTCGCGACGAGCTCAACGAGACTCGGCGGCGCCTGGGCCTCGAGCAGCAGCGACGGCTGCATGGAGGCCTCAGCTCGCGCCTCTGCCTGGTCGGGACGTTTCCCCAGCTGGAGTATCCGCGCGCCTGGCCGGCTGAGGTGCGCGTGGTCGGCCCGATGGGCTGGGAGCCTGCGGCTCCGTCGGTGACGCCACCCCCCGGTGACGCGCCGCTGGTGGTCGTGGCGCCGTCGACCTCGCACGACCCTCGTCACCGTTTGTTGCGCGCCTCACTGGAGGGAATGCGCGGCATCGAGGTGCGCGTGCTCGCCTCCACCGACCGCCGTCCCGCGAGCGTGCCGATCCGCGCGGGCCGCAACGTCCGGCTCGTCAACTGGATGTCCTACGCCGACGCGATGCGAGAAGCCGCGCTGGTGATCTGCCACGCCGGCCACGGCACCATGGTTCGAGCGCTCGAGCACGGCGTGCCGGTGCTGGCGGTGCCTCACAGCGGCGACATGGCGGAGAACGCCGCCCGCCTGGATTGGGCCGGGGTCGGCGTCAGGCTGCCATGGCGACTGGTCTCGCCGTTGACGCTGCGACTGGCCGTGAGTCGGGTACTTGACGAGCACGCGAGCCTGTCCGAGCGTGCCCGCGAGCTCGCCGCATGGGCTCGGGAGCACGATGGCCCCACCCGCGCGGCTGAGCTGATCGAGGAACTCCTGGCTTAGGGGTCGTGACCCCTAAGCGGCGATGGCCGGGCCATCGCCCGACCACCTCAAGCTGGGGAGGTGGGACTCGAACCCACAACCCTTCGGTTAACAGCCGAATGCTCTGCCATTGAGCTACTCCCCAAGGACACGTTCGAGCGGCGGAACTCGACGCTCGATCGCTTCGTGGAGTCTATCGGCACAGACGCCGGACCGTGCTCAAGCTCAAACCGGCCGCTCGAGCCTCGAGACGACCGTCTTGATCGTGGTTATCACGTCCTGATACTCGGCCGACAGGGGCGCAAGGCCACTGCCGCCGCGTTCACGCAGGTACTTGATCTCACGCGACAGCCGGTCTCGCTCCAGCAGCAGCCGGGCATGCTCCAGTTCGTTGGCCGTCACCTGACTGCCGCGCCCTGCTCGAGCGATCAGGTCGTCCAGCACCACGACCAGTTCTGGGTCATCGTCAGGCGGCTCCGGAAGCGCTCCCGGGAGATGCACAGCGAGGAACCGTGCGGCACGCCGCAAGCGGTCATCGAGCAGCAGCGCGTCCGGGTCGAAACCTGCCAGGGCCGCGGCGCCAAGGTCAGGAGCGGCGACACACATCGCCAGGAATGAGCGCTCGGCCTGCGGGCCGACTGGCCACCGCCGGCCGTGCTGCGACCGGCACCTGAAACCCCTCAGCGACCCGATTGAGAGGCACCGGTGCCGCCTGACCCAGCAGGCTCACGAGCCGTGCTTCCGGGATCTCGAGCGTCGTCGCCACCCTGCGCACCAGCTCGTCTCGCAGCACGCTGGCCGGCACCGCCGCGAGCACCGGCCGCAACTCCGCGATCGTCTGATCCTTGCCCTCGGCGTTGCCCAGATCGGCCCGATCGAGCACCCGACCCACCTGGAACACGACATACGGGACCGACGCGGCAATCAGCTCGCGCAGGGCATCGGCACCCTCGCGTGCGATCAGCTCGCCGGGATCGGTCCCGACCGGCAGCGGCACGACCCGCAGCTTGAGCCCGGAGTCGGCGCAGACGCGCTCGGCCCGCTCGATCGCGCTCTGCCCCGCATTGTCGGCGTCGAGACAGAGTTCGAGCACCGTTACCACCCGCGCGAGCTCGGCCACCTGCTCGTCCGTCAGCGACGTTCCCATGATCCCGACCGCGTTACGCACTCCGGCCTGATGCAGGGCCAGCACGTCCGTGTAGCCCTCGCAGAGAATCATCCGGTCCTCGCGTGCGGCGACCGCCCGCGCCTGTGCGATCCCGTAGAGCACCTCGCGCTTGCGGTAGACCTCCCCCTCCGAGGTGTTCAGGTACTTGGGCCCGTCATCGATGCCCATCGTGCGCGCGCCGAAGCCGCGCACGCGGCCACGGGCGTCTGCGGCCGGGAACATGATGCGGCCGCGGAAGCGGTCGATCAGCTCACCCGGTCGATTCTTCTTGCGCCTGCCCAGATCCGCAGCGAGCAGCTCATCGGCGCTGATAGCCCGCCTTCAGGGACGCGCTCACGATCCGATCCCACGAATTCGGTGCGTAGCCGACGCGGAACTCGCGCAGGATCTCCTCGCTGAATCCGCGGCCGCGCAGGTAGTCGCGGGCGCCGGCGGCCTCCGCGGACTCCCAGAGGTACGCGCTCGTAGTAGGTGGCGGCTCGGTCGAGCAGCGAGTACATGCGCTCGCGCCGGTCGCGGGCGGCGGCGGCCTCCGGCGACTCGTCCTCAGTCTCCAGCTTGACGCCGAAGCGATCAGCCAGCGACTCGAGCGCGCCCTTGAAGTCGAGTCCCTCGGTCAGCATCACGAAATTGAACGGGTCGCCGGACTCCGAGCAGCCGAAGCAGTGGTAGTGCTTCTCGTCCGGCCGGACGTGGAACGAAGGCGTGCGCTCATCGTGGAACGGGCAGCAGCCGAAATAGCTGTCATGCCCGCGGCGAGTGAGCTCGACCTTCGAGCCGACGAGCGCCAGCATGTCGACCGCATCGCGGACGCGGTCGCGGGAGTCGGCCGTGTAACGGCTCACGGCGTGAACGCCGTCGGAACCGCGAGCGCCTCGAACACCGCGACCGCGAATCGGTCGGTCATGCCGGCGAGGTAATCGGTCACGCGCCGCGAGAGCTCGCCGTCAGGGTTCGAGTCCGGAATCAGCTCCGGGTGCTCGCAGAAATGGTCGAACAGCGTTCGCACGGCCCTCATGACCTTGGCCCGCTCGTGCGTGACCTCGGGAGCCGATGTACACGTGGTCGAACATGAACTGGCGCAGGTCGGTCATCGCGGCGCCCACGACCTCGCTCTGCACAATCGCGCCGGCCTGCGCCGACTGCTCGACAAGGTCATGGACGAGCGTGTCGATCCGCTGCGAGCCGGTGTTACCCAAGCACCTCGATCGGGCCGCGGGGCAGCTCAGCGGCATCGAGCACGCCGCCGCGTACAGCGTCGTCGATGTCGTGGTTGATGTACGCGATCCGATCGACAAGCCGAACGATCTGCCCCTCGAGCGTCGCCGGAGGCTGCGACGCGTCCGGAGTGGCCGAGGATCCCGTCGCGCACCGGCGCGGTCAGATTCAGCCCGCGCCCGTCGCGCTCGAGCACCTCGACGACCCGCAGCGAGTGCACGTTGTGCCAGAACTGCCCGCCGAACCGCTCAGCCAGGCAATCATCGAGCGCCTGCTCGCCGATGTGACCGAACGGCGGGTGGCCGAGATCATGGCCGAGCCCGATCGCCTCGACCAGATCCTCGTTGAGCGCCAGCGCCCGCGCCGACCGTGCGCGAGATCTGCGTGACCTCGAGCGTGTGCGTCAGCCGCGTCCGGTAGTGATCCCCGAGCGGCAGCACGAACACCTGCGTCTTGTGCTTGAGACGCCGGAAGGCCTTGCAGTGCACGATCCGATCGCGATCGCGCTGAAACGGCGTCCGCAACCCGCACTCGGGCTCATCGAACTCCCGATCGGCCGGGTACGAGCGCGTCGCCAGCGGCGACAGATCGAACTCCTCGCGCGCCCGCATCCGCTCGGCGAACGCGTCTGCGACGACCCCGCCGGGATGCTCATACAGCTTGTTCACATAACCATTCTGCCAGCGGATTGCCGACACCAAAGGAACCCCTAAGCAGCGCGCGGCAACGGCCGCAGCCGGACCTGCGCGTGGTGCTCGGCGGTCTCGCGGATCGCCCGCTCGGCGATCTGCAGCGCCCGCTGCGATGCTGCCGGTGCGCTCGCCAGCGGCTGTCCCAGAGCGCCCACCAGGAACTCGTAGGCCTCCTCCCCCAGCGGGAACGAGGCCGATTCGCAGGAGCTGCACACAACCCCGCCGGCCGCCGCCGAGAAACCGGTCAGGTGCTCGCGCTCGCCGCAGTCAGCGCAGGACCCGAGCTGGGGCACGATCCCGGCGGCGAGCAGCAGCTTGAGGCGGAACGCAACGGCGTTCTCAGGTCGCTCCGCTGCTGGCCCGCTGGCCAGCAGCGTCAGCTCGTTGGCAAGCAGCGCGTACACCTCCGGATGCGGCTCGTCGGTCTCGAACAGCCGCGCGACCGCGTCACAGGCGCGAGCCGCGGCGTCAAGCGCGGCGGCGCTCTCCCGCAGGCCGGGGCGGGCGTCGACGGTGTCGACGCCCGTCACGGTGTGGAGATCGCCGCGCCCCTCATGGAGCACGAGCTTGATCTGGAAGAACGGCTCCAGCCGCGCTCCGAAGCGGCTCCGCGCGCGCCTTGCGCCCTTCGCGATCGCGCCGACGCGGCCGTGCCCGGGTGTGTACAGGTGCAGGATGCGGTCGGCCTCCGCGTAGCGGATCGAGCGCAGCACGATCGCCTCAGTCTTCAGCGACCCAGGCATGTCCGAGCGCAATCCCCTACAGCTACACTTTTTGAAGTTATGAAACCGGTCATTGTCTACACCACCGACTACTGCGCATTCTGCCGCAGCGCCAAGGCGCTTCTGGAGAAGCGCGGGGTCAGCTACGAGGAGATCAATCTCGCACGCGACCCGGACGGTCGCAACCAGCTCGAGCAGATCACTGGCATGATCACGTTTCCCCAGATCGTGATCGGCGATCAGGCGATCGGCGGCTTCGACCAATTGCTCGCGGCCGATCGCGCCGGGCGACTGCCCGAGCTGCTTGCAGCCTGAGCGATGCGCCGCGCACCTGCCCTGATCGCACTGGCTTTGTGCGCCTGCCTCGCGGTATGCGGCGTGGCCGCGGCCGCGGCACCGACCGACCTGCTGACGACCAGCGAGTATCAGCAGCTGAAGACCGCACAGACGCAGCTGCGGAACCTGGGTTCACACGGCAGCCTCGCTCGGTTCAGGCGGATCTGCGAGGGGCTGCAGCCGTCAACGGCATTGATGCATGCCGAGCGAGCCGATTGTCTGGCAATGGGCACGTTTGGATACGACGGCATTCAGGCCAACGCCGCAGCCGATCGTTGCACCGCCAAGGGGTCGACCGTCCCCCAGATGGACAGCTGCATGCTGCCGAGCTTCAAGTCCTACCGTGCCAGTACGCACGCGTACTACGTTGCTGACCGGCATGTCGACACCGTCGCCCACGCCCGCGGCTTCAGCAACGGTTGCGTGGCCGTGCTCGGGAATTCGCAACGGATCATCACGGCCGAGAACAGACTCGCCACTGATCTGATTGCCTTCGTGAACGCGCTGCGACGCGCCAGTCTCACCGCGCTGCAGGCCGCAGCCAAACGAGTCGACGCAGACGGCAGGTCGATCGGCGACAGTGTGGCTTCGGTGGCTCGCTGCCCGCATCAGTGAGCCTGCGGTCCAGCGGGACCGCGGGCGAAGGACTCAAGCGCTGACGCGCCGCGGTCGCGGTTGGCAGTGCTCGCAGACGTAGGTGCCGCGACCCCCGACCACGAGTTTGCGGATCTCACGACCACAGGTGATGCACGGCTCGCCGGCGCGGGTGTGAATCAGGAAACGGTCCTGGAAGCTGCCGCGGGCACCGTCGACGTGGCGGAAGTCGTCGATCGATGCACCCTTCGCGTCGATCCCAGCCGCGAGCGCGGCCTCGATCGCATCCTTGAGCGCGGTCCATTGTGCTCGAGTCAGCGACCCGGCAGGGCGTAGCGGATGGATGCCCGCGCGATACAGAGCCTCGTCTGCGTAGATGTTGCCGACGCCGGCGATCCGACGCTGGTCGAGGATGAACGACTTCACAGGCGCGGTGCGGCCCTTCGCCTGCTGCCGCAGGTAACCGGCGGTGAATTCCGGGGTCAACGGCTCGGCCCCCAATCGCGCATCCAAATAGGCATCGCGAGCCGCGGTTGACAGCATCAGATGGCCGGTGCCGAACCGCCGGGGGTCCACATATGTGAGCAGATGGCCATCATCGAGCTCGAAGCGGGCCCGTGTGTGCAACGGCTGTGGATCGGGATCGACCAGCAACGCTCCGGTCATCCTCAGATGCACCAGCAGATGCCGATCGTTGTCGAGCTCCCAGATCATGTACTTGCCGCGTCGCCCCAGGCGGAGCACACGCGAGCCGGTCAACTCCGCCGCGATCAGTTCCGGCGGTGCCGGCTGGGTCCAGCGGTAGTCGTTGATCTCAACTGCGGTCAGCGTCCGGCCCTCCAGATGCGGAGCGAGCTGGCGTCTGATCGTTTCTACCTCGGGAAGCTCGGGCATCTGAGACAACCGATCATAGGATCAGCGGCCCACATCCACTCAGGTCACCAAGCTCAAAGGCTCTGACGCCCGTCGCCCCCGATGATGCGCGCGCGGGGGTGAGCATCGAAATACACGTCACGCAGCTGCTCGGACGAGAGATGCGTGTAGATCTGGGTCGTCCCGATATCAGCGTGGCCGAGCATCTCCTGGAGCGACCGGAGGTCGCAGCCGCCCGCGAGCAGGTGCGTTGCGAAGGTGTGGCGCAAGGTGTGAGGACTCATGCGCGAATCCAATCCTGCTGCGCGCGCATGGCGTTGCACGATCTTGTAGAGACCCTGTCGCGACAGCGCCTGACCGCGCAGGTTCAGGAACACGTGAGGTTCGTCCCTGAGACCGACGAGCGCCGGGCGCGCCCGCTCGAGGTAGGCGCGCAGCGTGCTCAGCGCTTTTGACCCGATCGGGACCAGACGCTCCTTGGAGCCCTTACCGCGGGCGATCAGGACGCCGGCTTCCAGGTCGAGCTCGGGCAGCTCCAGCGTGATCGCCTCCGAGGCCCTGAGGCCACATGCGTACATCGTCTCCAGCAGCGCGCGGTCGCGCAGAGCCGCATTGTCCGTGCCGGTGGGCTGCTCCAGCAGACGGTTCACCTGGTCGCGGCTCAGCACACGTGGGAGACGTGCTCGGGATCGTGGCGGACGGAGGTCGGCTGTCGGATCGCTTTCGATCAGCTCTTCGCGGCGCAGATACCGGTAGAACGAACGCAGGCAGGCGATCTTGCGCTGCAGAGTCGCGGCGGCAGCGGGCCGGCGACCCTCGCGACCCTCGGCCAGTTCACTGACGAAGTCCGAGAGCTCGGCGCAACTGGCCGTGAGCGGGTCCAGATCAGAACGCCTCAGAAACTCGCCGAACTGCTGCAGGTCCGACCGATACGCCTCGAGCGTGTTTCGCGAGAGGCCGCGCTCGAGTTCCAGATACGCGAGGAAGTCGAGTGTCAGCTCGGTGAGGCGCTGCGGCGGACCGGCGGCGACCGTGACCATGTGGGTTCATTTCGCCCTCGCGCACGGCAGTCCTCTCGAGCCGGGACGTGCTGGTCGCGGTCGCGCCGGCGGTCTCAGCCGGCGGCGAGCTGGCGCTCAAGCCACAGCAGGCCGATCAGCGTCTTGCCGTCGGCACTGGCGGCGATCGCACCCCGCAGGTCCAGCAGCGGCCATGCGACGACGTCAATGTGCTCGTCCGGCTCGGGCGCGGGCCCGCCGTGAGCGTCGCTCAGCTCCGTCGCGGCGAACATCGTGATGTATTCGTCACAGAATCCAGGCGTGGGAAAGAATCCGAACAGCTCGCGCCACTCGGCCGCCTCCTTGCCGATCTCTTCGACCAGCTCACGCTTGCCGAGTTCCAGAGGCGATTCGTCGACACGGTCGCGCTTGCCGGCGGGAAGCTCCAGCGACGCCGCCAGGCCCGACGCCTCGCGTGGCTGGCGCACGAGCCACACGTGGTCGCGATCGAACGGCACGACCGTCACCGCACCCGGATGCCAGACCTTGTCAAACGTGTTCTCGGAGCCGTCTGGATAGCGATAGGTCTCGTGACCGGCCTTCACAATCCGCCCCTCCCACTCGACCGATTCCGCCACCACATCGAATCCCGTCATCCAGCCTCCTCGATCAACGCCAGCATCAGGTCCAGATTCGCCTCAAGCGCCGCAAAGCTCACACGCTCGGTGCGCTCGTGCGCGCGCTCGGTGCCGTTGGCGAGGTTCGTGCAGGGAAACCCCTGCGAACGGAGCGCATTGGCATCCGCGCCGCCTCCGCTCGAGCGCAGGCGCGTCTCGTAACCGAGCCGCCTCAGCGCCCTGCCGGCGAGCGCGACGGTGGGCTCACGTGCCCCGAGCCGGTAACCGCTGAAAAGCTGCTGCAGGTTCAGATCGAGATCGCACCCCGCAGTGTCTGCGGCGTCCTGGAGCGCGTCAATCGCCTCAGTCACATAACGGTCGACCTGCGTCTGTTCGACGGCTCGAACCTCAGCACTGAGCGTGCAGCGGTCGGCCACGACATTGGTGGCGGTCCCGCCCATCACGATGCCCACGTTCGCGGTCGTCTCGGCGTCGTAGCGCCCCTGTGGCATGTTCACGATCGCGTGCGCCGCGGCGACGATCGCGTTGACGCCCTGCTCAGGCTGTAATCCTGCGTGTGCAGCGCGGCCGCGTATCTCCGCGTCGATCCGCATGTGCGTCGGCGATGCGGTGATGATCTCGCCGACCGGCGAGGCGTGATCGAAGACATAGCCGAAATCGCTGCGCAGGCGGCTCACGTCGAACTCCCGGGCCCCGTTCAGGCCGGTCTCCTCGGCGACCGTGAACAGCAGCTCGATCCCAACCTCCGGCGCTGACGCCACGGCGGTCACGATCCGTGCCAGCTCCACGATCGCCGCGACGGCCGCCTTGTTGTCAGCGCCGAGGATCCCCTCGTTGGCGTTCTCCCAGCCTCCGTCGCGCTGGATCGGATCGACCGATGCGGTCAGTGGCACCGTGTCCATGTGGGCGCACAGCAGCAGCGTGCGCGCGCTGCGCCCCTCGATCCGTGCCAGCAGGTTGCCGGCATCTGATCCGACCGCAGGCCCGGACTCGTCCTCCTGTACCAGCAGGCCAAACCCGGCCAGCTCGCGCCTGATCCAGTCTGCGACCTCGCGCTCATGCCCGGTCGGGCTGGGAATACGGCACAGCGTCGCGAACGTGTCGTGCAGCCGCCGACGGTCCGCCTCAGCTGCTGTCGGCGCCACGCGTGCGCGGCCTCAGCCGGACAGCCGGGTCGCCGTCACCTCGCCGTCCTCGACACCCGGTTCCGCCAGCGAGCCGTGCCCTGCATGGATGTAGGCGGCACCGACGAACTCCCTGAACAGCGGCGCGGGGCGATCGGGACGAGACTTGAACTCCGGATGGAACTGCGATGCGACGTAGAACGGGTGCAGGTCCCTGGGCAGCTCGGTGATCTCGACCAGGCGCTCGTCCGGCGTCGTTCCCGAGAACACCAGGCCGGCGGCCTCGAGCTGCTTGCGCAGATGGTTGTTGACCTCATAGCGGTGACGGTGGCGTTCATACACGACGCTCTCGCCGTAGGCGTCGAAGGCCCACGTATCGTGATGAATCTTGACCGGATCGGCTCCGAGCCGCATGGTGCCGCCCATGTCAGCGATCTCGCGCTGCTCGGGCAGCAGATCGATCACCGGGAAGGGAGTCTCAGGATCCATCTCCGTCGAGTTCGCGCCAGGCATAGCGGCCATGTGTCGAGCGAACTCGCTCACCGCCACGTGCATGCCCAGGCAGACACCCAGATACGGAATGCCCGATTCGCGTGCGATCCTCGCGGCCGCGATCTTGCCCTCGAACCCGCGACCGCCGAAGCCGCCCGGGATCAGGATCCCGTCGACTCTGCACAGCATGGCGTCGACGTCCGGATCTCCGACCGCCTCAGAATCGACCCAGTCGATCTTGATGCGGCATCCGTGCTGGATCCCGCTGTGTCGGAGCGCCTCCGCGACCGACAGGTAGGCATCCTCGAGCTGCACGTACTTGCCGACCAGAGCGATCCGCACCTCGTCGGTCAACGACGCGGCCCTGTCGATGATCGCCTTCCAGCTGTCGAGGTCCGGCTGCGGCGCCTCGACGCCGAAGTGGTCACGGAGGATGAAGTCGTCGACGCCCTGCTCGTGGAATGTGAGCGGGCAGCTGTAGACGTCCGGGACGTCGTAGGCAGAGATGACCGCGTCGACCGGCAGGCTGGCGAACAGCGCGATCTTCTTGCGGATCTCGGTCGAGAGCATCGACTCGGACCGGCAGAGGACCATGTCCGGGTTGATGCCGATGCGCCGCAGCTCGTTGACCGAGTGCTGCGTCGGCTTGGTCTTGAGCTCGCCGGCATGGCCGATGTACGGGACCAGCGTCAGGTGGATGAACATGCAGCGCCGGCGGCCCACCTCGACCGGAAACTGGCGGATCGCCTCAAGGAACGGAAGCGACTCGATGTCGCCGACGGTGCCGCCGATCTCCGTGATCACGAAGTCCACGTCGGAGGAGTCGGCGATCACCCTGATCCGCTGCTTGATCTCGTCGGTGATGTGCGGAACGACCTGCACTGTGGCGCCGAGGTAGTCGCCGCGACGCTCGCGTCGGATCACCGTGTTGTAGATGCCGCCGGCAGTCACGTTCGACGCGCGGCTGGTGTTGGCGTCCGTGAAGCGCTCGTAGTGCCCCAGGTCCAGATCGGTCTCTGCGCCGTCCTCGGTGACGAACACCTCTCCGTGCTGATACGGCGACATCGTGCCCGGGTCGACATTGATGTAGGGGTCGAACTTCTGGATCTGAACCGACAGACCCCGGGAGCGCAACAGCCGCCCGATGGAGGCGGCTGCAATGCCCTTGCCGAGCGACGACACCACGCCGCCCGTGATGAAGATGAATCGCGTCTCAGCCTGGCTCATAAGCTAGTTCCTTGGTCCCGTGCTCGCCTGTGATCGAAGGTAGCGTTCGGGGCGGACGCACGCGGGCACAATGGCCTGATCGATACGGCGCCCTTACCCAGATTAGCTTGGCGCGAGCCGCTTTCAGCGCCGTCAACAGGACGGAACGTGGAGCTGCGGTGAAGCTTTTGCGCCAAATAGCGGCAAGCACGCCCACGCTCGCCGGCTACGCGGCCTTCAACAGCTCGCGCGCGTGCCCACGGGCCGCCCGGTCGTCCTCGTCGGCGCCCAGCATCCGCACCAGCTCGCCGACGACGCCGTCACCGTCAGCGCGGTGACGGTCGTGCGGCCGGCGTCTGGGATCCGTCCTTGACGATCGTGAAGTGACGGTTCGCGGCCGCAGCGACCTGCGGCAGGTGGGTGATGCACAGGATCTGGCGGCCCTCGGCGAGCTCGCGCAGATGCGCTGCCGACCGCCCGGGCGGTGTGACCGCCGATACCGGCGTCGACCTCGTCGAACACCAGCAGAGATCCGGCCCCTGCGTCTCCCCTGCCGTCCTGACCGTCGCTGCCGACCGCCGTCATGAGCGGCGCTCAACAGCGCCAGCATCACGCGCGAAAGCTCGCCTCCGGAGGCGACCTCGCGCAGCGGACCGAACGGGAGGCCCGGGTTTGGCGCGATCAGGAACTCGACCGCGTCGCGCCCTCGAGCGCCGTACCCGCCCTCCCGCTCCCGCACGGCCACCTCGAAGCGGGCATCGGCCATCGCCAGCTCAGCAAGGCGCTCCAGCACCGCCTCGGCCAGCCGCGGCGCCGCGGCGGCTCGCGCCTCGCTCAGCTCCGCACCGACGCGCTCGCGCTCCGCCGATGCGGCCTCGAGCTCGGCGGACAGCTGCCTCGAAGGTCACGTCCGCGTCCTTGAGCCGCCTCGCGCCGCGCGCGGCAGCGCCTCGGCGTGGGCGAGCACCTCGGCGATGCCGCCGCCGTGCTTACGCGCCAGCCGCGCGAACCGCCGCAAGCCGCTCCTCGACGACCTCCAGCCGGCCCGGCTCGGCTTCGAGCCGATCGAGGTACCCGCGCAGCTCGGCGGCGACATCCTCGGCCTCGTAGCGCAGCGCCGCCAGCCGCTCGGCCAGCGATTCGAGCTCCGGGTCGAACGCAGCCGCCGACTCGAGCTCGGTGGTCGCGCGGGTCAGCAGCGCGCCGGCCCCGTCGCCCTCCTCGGGTACCAGCGCCTCGACACCCGACGGCCGCCGCCAGCCGCAGCGCCTCCTGGTGGCGCAGCCGATCGCGCTCGGCCAGCAGCTCCGGCTCCTCCTCGACGCTCGGATCGACCTCCTCGATCTCACGCAGCTCAAAGCCGATCAGGTCGAGCTCGCGCTCACGGGCCCCGACCAGCCCCTCGACCTCCGCGATCCGAGCCTCCAGACCGCGCACGCGTTCATGCGCGGCGACCATCTCCGCCCGGCGACCAGCCTGCTCAGCGACCGCAGAACGCGTCGAGCGCGTCGAGCTGCGCCGTCGTGAGCATCAGCTTGCGGTGCTCGTGCTGTCCGTAGAACGAGAGCATCCGGCTGCCGAGCTCGCGCAGATCGGCGACCGTCGCCGCTCGCCCGCACACGTAGGCACGGGTGCGCCCGTCGGGCCAGACCCGACGGGCGAGCACCAGTTCCTCAGCGTCAGCGGGAATCCGCTCGATCGCCGCGTGTCGGCCAACCCCGGCGGCAACTCGAACACGCCCTCCACGTACGCCTCAGCCGCGCCTTCTCGGACGATCCCGGCGCGGGCCTTGCCTCCCAGCAAGAGGTCGAGCGCGTGCGCGAGCAGCGTCTTCCCGGCACCGGTTTCACCGGTGAGAACGTTCAGCCAGGGGCCAGGCGCAGCTCGGCCCGCTCCATCAGCAACAGGTTCTCGACGCGAAGCTCGTACAGCACGCGTCCAGTTCTACGCGCCGCCCCGGACGGAAAGATACGAACAGGCGTTCGCGCACCACCCGCGCCACCGGCCAGGCGGTCCGCGCTAACGCAGGGTCGCCAGCCGCCCGAACTTCTGCTGCAGGCGCCTGTAGAAGTTGACGCCTTCGAGCTGCGCCAGGAGGCCCTGGTTGTCCACGAATCGCGCCTCCAGGCGCCCGCCCGGGTCCAGTGCAACCACCGGCCGGCCGTCGATCGCGACGTCGACCGGCTCGTCGTCCGAGCTGTTGTGGATCGTCAGCGTGTCGCCGGGAGCGACGACCAGCGCGCGCGCCGTCAGCGAGTGCGGGGCGATGAAGGAGACGACCATGCCCTCGACCCCCCAGGCCATGCACCGGCCCGCCGTTGGCGAGGTTGTAGCCGGTCGAGCCGGCCGGCGTGGCGACGACCAGCCCGTCGCAGCGCACCCGCCCGATCTCATCGTCACCGACGGAGTAGGCCAGTGCGGCGACGCGTTGCCCCTGCTGGCGCTGGACGGAGACGTCGTTGATCGCGATCCAGTTACCGTCCCGGCGCCCGGACGGCAATGCCGGGCAGCGACAGCACGTCGAACTCCCGAGCGAAGGCGCGCTCGAACCCGCTGCGCGCATCCTCGCGGTCGACCGTCGCAAGGAAACCGACCTCACCGAAGTTCACGCCGAACACCGGCACGCCGGTGCCTGCATAGATGCGCAGCGCCGTCAGGATCGTGCCGTCGCCGCCGAGCGCGAAGCAGATGTCGACGTCGCGCGGAGGCGTCGCCACGAACTCGACGCCGTCGGCTGGCTGCAGCCTGTGCTTCTCGACCTCCCGCTGCTGCAGAAGCACACGCGCGCCGAAGCTGCGCGCGACCTCGACCAGCGCCTTGATCGCCGGCCCGGTCTCCTCCGGTCGACGGTGCGTGATCACCGTCACGGCCGGACTGCTCAAGATTCCACCGCCGAATCCGCGTCAGGCTCGACCGCCCGTGCCGCGGCCTCCAGATCCGGCGCGGCACCGCCTCGAGCCGGCTCGGCAAGCCACACGAAGGTCTCGCGGTTGCCCTTCGGCCCGGGCAGGCCGGAGCTCGCGTACGCGGCAACCGACAGCGCCGAGCCCGCGAGCGAACCGCACCCACCGACAGCAGCGCGTCGCGCCGATCGGCCGGCGTCGCGCACGACGCCGCCCTTGCCGATCCGCTCGCGCCCGACCTCGAACTGCGGCTTGATCATCGCCAGGCAGTCATAGCGCGCGGCGGCGCACGCGAGCACCGCCGGCAGCACCTTCGTCAGCGAGATGAAGGACACGTCGATCACGATCACGCGGGAGCGTACGGGAGCTCAGGAGGCATCGAGCGCGCGTGCATTGCTCCTTTCAATCACGGTCACGCGCGGGTCCTCGCGCAGCTTCCAGCTCAGCTCGCCGTAGGCCACGTCGAGCGCGACCACGTGCGCGGCCCCGCGCTGCAGCAGGCAGTCGGTGAAGCCGCCGGTCGACGCACCCACGTCCAGGGCCAGCGCACCGCCACATCGAGCCCGAACGCGTCCAGCGCGTTCGCCAGCTTCACGCCGCCGCGCGAGACGAACTGCGGGCCGCCGCGACCTCGAGCTCCGCCTCGTGCGCGACCATCTGCCCCGGCTTCAGCGCCCGCGCGCGCCCCGGCAGCAGCAGCACCTCGCCGGCGAGCACCGCGGCGGCGGCGCGCGCGCGGGACTCGAACAGCCCGCGCTCGACCAGCAGCACGTCAAGCCGGACCTTCGCGCTCACGAGCGCGCCGCCGCGGCCGGACTCAGGCGACCTCGAGCGGTCGCGCACCGCCGCGAGCACCCGCTCCGCGATCCGCTCTGGCGTGAACTCGACCTCGGCGTGAAGCAGCTTCGGCGCACCGTGCGTGACGAACCGGTCGGGCAGGCCGACGCGCAGGATCCGGGCCGTGATCCCGGCGTCGGAGAGCGTCTCCCAGACCGCCGAGCCGAAGCCGCCGCTCGAGGACGCCCTCCTCGACCGTCACCAGCAGATCATGCTCGGCCGCCAGCTGCGCGGCCAGACCCGGCGTCGATCGGCTTGGCGAAGCGGGCGTCGGCAACGGTCACGGCGAGCCCGTGCGTCGATCCAGGAGGTCGCGGCCGCGAGCGCCTTGCCGACCCCGCTCCGTAGCCGAGCAGCGCGACGCGCGCGGCGCCGCCGGCGCCCGGCCTCGCGCAGGATCTCGCCGGTTCCGATCGGGATCACGCGCGGCTCCTCCGGCAGCGGCACGCCGATCGCCTCGCCGCGCGGGTAGCGCATCGCCGCCGGCCCGCCGTCGTAGGTCGAGCGCCGTGCGCAGCATGTGCACGAGCATCGCCTCGTCGCGCGGCGCCATCAGCACGATGTTCGGCAGGCAGCGCAGGTACGGCGATGTCGAAGACGCCGTGGTGGGTCGGCCCGTCGTCGCCGACCAGACCGGCGCGGTCCATCGCGAATATGACGTTGAGCTTCTGCAGGCAGACGTCGTGGACGATCTGGTCGTAGGCGCGCTGCAGGAACGTCGAGTAGATCGCGACGACCGGGCGGCAGCCCTGCAGCGCCAGGCCGGAGGCGAGCAGCACCGCCTGCTGCTCGGCGATGCCGACGTCGAAGTAGCGGTCGGGCAGCTCGCGCTGGAGGATGTTCAGCCCGGTTCCCGAGTTCATCGCGGCGGTGATCCCGAGCACGCGCTCGTCGCGCTGCGCCTCCGCGCACCAGCGCCTCGCCGAAGACCTGCGTGTACTGCGGCGGCGGGGTCGCCGCGCCAGCGGGCGCGGCGGCGAGCAGGAGCGGGAGCGCCGTCGGCGATCGACTTGGGCTTGGCGGCGTGCCACTTCTCCATGCCCTCGAGGCCGCCGTCCTCGGCCGGCGCGAAGCCCTTGCCCTTGATCGTCGCGCAGTGGACCACGACCGGACGCTGGGCGGCCAGCGCCTCGCGCACGGCGCGGCGCACGGCGCGCACGTCGTGGCCGTCGATCACGCCCATGTAGGCCCAGTCGAGCTCCTCCCACCAGAGCCCGGGCGCCCAGAACGCCTTGATCGACTCCTTGAAGTGCGGGCCCGAGCCGCTCGAACGTGTGGCCGAGCGCGGGCAGCTTGGTGAGGCCGCTCTCCACGTCCTCACGCGCGTGCCAGAGCTTGGGGTTCAGCCGGACGCGGTTGAAGTAGCGCTGACAGCGCGCCGACGTTCGGCGCGATCGACATGCCGTTGTCGTTGAGCACCACGACGATCGGCGTGCCGAGGCCGCCGGCCTGGGTGACCGCCTCGAACGCGACCCCGCCGGTCATCGCGCCGTCGCCGATCGACCGCCACGACGCTGCCGTCCTCGCCGTGCCCGCGGCGCATCGCCTCCTTGATCCCGACCGCGTAGCCGATCGAGGTCGAGGCGTGGCCGGCGCCCATGATGTCGTGCTCGGACTCGAAGATCGAGCAGAACGGCGCGAGGCCCTCGTACTTGCGGATCGTCTGCAGCTGGTCGCGGCGCCCGGTCAGGATCTTGTGCGGGTAGGCCTGGTGGCCGACGTCCCAGAGGATCTTGTCGCGCGGGGAGTCCAGCAGCGAGTGCAGCGCGACGGCGATCTCACCGAGCCGAGGTTCGCGCCGAAGTGGCCGCCGATCTCACCGACGGTGTCGATGATGTGCTCGCGCACCTCCTGGGCGACCTGCTGCAGCTGCTCGTCGCTGAGCCCGTGCAGGTCCTGGGGCTTGTCGATGTGGTGGAGCAGGTCGGACATGTCTGGTTCAGTAGCTGCGGTGGGCGATGAAGTCGGTGATCTGGTGTAGCTGAGCCGGGTCCGCGCGGCGCGGCGTTGTCAGCGCCGAGCCGGCCTTCCGGTGCGCCTCCTGGGCCAGCTCGCGGGCGCCGTCGAGGCCGAACTCGGTCACGTAGGTGCGCTTTCCCAGGCGCTCATCGCTGCCGCTCGGCTTGCCGAGCGCCTCGTCCGATCCGGTCACGTCGAGGATGTCGTCGACGATCTGGAAGAGCACGCCCAGCTCGCTTGCAAAGTTGTTGAACTGCTCGATTGTGGCAGGTTCCTGCTTGCCCTCGATCAAGCAGCACGCACTCGACGCTGGCGCGGATCAGACGGCCGGTCTTCAGTTCGTGCAGGTGCCGCAGGCCCTCCGCGCCCGCTGGCGCGGAGGCCGCCACATCGAGGTACTGGCCGCCGACCATGCCGGTGACGCCGGTGGCGCTCGGCCAGCTCGGCGGCGGCCCGCAGGATGTTGGCCGGCTCGCCGTGCTGCGTCGCCGAGCAGGTGGCGGAAGGCCTCCGCGTAGAGCCCGTCGCCGGCGAGGATCGCGACGTCCTCGCCGAACGCGACGTGGCAGGTGGGCCGGCCGCGGCGCAGGTCGTCGTCGTCCATCGCCGGCAGGTCGTCGTGGATCAGCGAGTAGGTGTGGATCAGCTCGAGCGCGGCCGCCAGCGGCAGCACCTCGGCGGCTGCATCCCGATCGCCGACGCGGTGGCGAGCGCCAGCACCGGGCGGATGCGCTTGCCGCCGGCGAGCAGCGAGTAGCGCATCGCCTCCTCGAGCCCGGCGGTGCCGGCGTCGTCGGAGAAGTGCAGCTGCTCCAGGTAGTCGTCGACCTGCGCGCGCAGGTCGTCGGGATAGCTCGGGTCACAGACTGCGTGCACGTGCTGCTGCACGCCGCAGGAGCGGCAGCTGTCCCGGCAGGTCGGGCAGCGGCTCGAGCGCCGCGCGCACGTGGCTGTCGACCTGCGACGCCGCCTCGCTGGCGAGCCGCGCGCATTCCTCGATCAGCGCCAGGGTCTCGCCCGGCTCAGCAGTCCCGGAGCGCAGCTCCGCCCGCCTCGTGCAGACGCGAGCGGAGCTCTTCAAGCACGTCGGTCACAGCTGCAGCCTACCGGTCCAGCGCCTCGTTGACGAGCGCGTCGGCCTCGGCGTTCTGCGCGCGCGGCACCGACTCGATGCTCCAGCGCTCGAAATCTGCCGAGCGCCGCGAGCGCCTGGCGTGCAGCTCTCTGCATCGCCGGGTGCTTGACCTTGTAGACGCCCGTCACCTGGCGGGCGACCAGCTCCGAGTCGTTGATCACGTGGACCTCGCGGGCGCCGTGCTCGGCGGCGCGCTCGAGGCCGCGCAGCAGCGCCCGGTACTCGGCGACGTTGTTGGTGGCCTCGCCGATCGCTCGCGCCGAACGCGCTCACCGGCTGCCCGTCGCGGCTCGGAGACCACGACGCCGATCGCCGCCGGCCCGGGGTTGCCGCGCGCGCCGCCGTCGACGTGCAGCACCAGCATCGGGTGCTCGCGCCGGGCATCGCGTCGGCGCTCAGATCAGGACTCAGCGCGCCGCTGTCGTCGGAGCTCGCGTTTGCGATGCGCTCGTGCTCGGTCAGCTCGTCGAGCTCGTAACCCTGGCCGTCGAGCCGGCGTGCTGCCTCGCGCTCGAGAGGTCGACCTCGTAGCGGTACCAGCAGAGCTCCCAGGAGACGACGATCCAGACGAGGCTCGGGTGCGCCTGGTCAGGCGTGACGTTGACGGTCGGGCGCGCCGAGCGAGCGCGCGACGCCGGCGACCGTGCGCCGGTGCTCGCTCGCGTTGAACACCTCGACGGCGGCAGCGATCTTGTGGTCGCCGTTGGTCGGGATCGCGTGCACGTGGCGGGGCTCGCGGTACGCGCCGCCGCCTGAAGCCGCGCCCGTGGCTCGCAGCCGCTCCCCGCGACGGCGCGACGCTGGGCTCGGTGCGACCGGAACCGGCGCGGGTGCACAGGCGCCGCGATCTGCCCCCAGCTCGCCGTATGAGAGCTCATCGTCGAGCGTCCGCGGCTCATCGGGCAGACCCAATTCGATCCCGCCGGCGGAGCTGGACGGAGCTGCGTCGCGACGGCGGCCGAACAGCGAGCGGCGTCGCTGCGCGCGGTCGGGTCCGCCCTGGAACTCCGGGATCGCGCCCTCACGCATCCAGCCCTCGTGCAGCGCGTGCGGCTTGCACAGCTCGCAGACGTTGTATCGCCGCCCGCCGCCCACGAACACTCGGTCTGCTCCCCGCGCAGCAGCGTGCGCGCGCAGACGTCGCAGACGTCGTGCTCGTGCATGGTCGTGATGCTCCGCGGCTGAGTCATGCGTGGTTCAGGGTCGAGACGCCGGCCCGTTTCCTGGCCGCGTGGATGCGGCGAGGAAACGAGCGTAGCGGACGGCGAAGCTGTTGCCCGGGTCTGAAACTGGCGTCGGCAGGCCGTGTCAGACCCTGACTGGCTCCTCCCGGGCCTGGGCGACGACCTTGCCGGCCAGGTGCGCCGGGACCTCCTCGTAGCGCAGGAACTCCATCGTGTACTCGCCCTGGCCGCCGGTGATTCCGCGCAGATCCGGCGCGTAGGAGAGCATCTCCGCCATCGGCACCTCGGCCTTGACCTCGGTCATGCCGCCGCCGACCGGCTCCATCCCGTGCGGATGCCCGCGGCGCGAGTTGAGGTCGCCGATCACGTCGCCGACGCGAGTCCTCGGGAACGCTGACGCTGACCAGCATGATCGGCTCGAGCAGGACCGGGCTGGCCTGGGCCATCGCCTCGCGCATCGCTTGGCCGGCGGCGAGCTTGAACGCCATCTCCGAGGAGTCGACCGTGTGGTAGGAGCCGTCGAACACGGTCACCTTGACGTCCTTGACCGGGTAGCCGGCGACGACACCGGCCTGCATCGCCTCGACGACGCCCTTCTCGACCGCCGGGATGAAGCCGTTGGGGATCACGCCGCCCTTGATCGCGTCGACGAACTGGAAGCCGCTGCCGGCCGGCAGCGGCTCGATCTCGATGTGGCAGTCGCCGAACTGCCCGCGCCCGCCGGTCTGCTTCTTGTGGCGGCCGTGCGCCTTGGCCCCGGAGCGGATCGTCTCCTGGTAGGGCACGCGCGGCGGCTGCAGGTTGACCTCGACGCCGAACCGCTCGCGTAGGCGGTCGACGATCACCTCGACGTGCATCTGCGAGAGCCCGGCGACGATCTGCTCGCCGGTCTGGGGGTCGCGGTGCAGGTCGATCGTCGGGTCCTCCTCCTGCAGGCGCCGCAGCGCCGCGAACATCTTCTCCTCGTCGCCCTTGCGTGCGCGGCTCGACCGCGAACGCCATCACCGCCGCCGGCAGCTTGATCGTCGGCATCTCGCAGCGGCTCGTCGCGCGCCGCCAGCCAGTCGCCGGCCCGCGTCTCCTTGAGCTTCGCGACGGCGCCGATGTCGCCTGGCCCGAACTCCTCGACGTGGCCGGTCTGGGTGCCGTCGAAGCTCAGCAGCTGGCCGATCCGCTCCTTGGTGTGCGTGCGCGTGTTCAGCAGGTGCGAGTCGTGCTTGATCACGCCCTGGTAGACGCGGAAGAGGTTGATGCGCCCCGCGAACGGATCGGCACGCGTCTTGAACACGTAGGCGAACAGCTCCTTGTACTCGTCGGCCTCGAGCAGCTGGTCGCCGGCCTCGAGTCCGCCGTGCTTGACCGGCGAGGGAAGGTCCTCGACGATCGCGTCGAGCAGCCGGTTGGTGGCGAGATTGGCGGTCGCGATCCCGCAGGTGACCGGGAACAGCGAGCCGTGGTTGGTGCCGTCCTTGAGCGCGGCGACGATCTCTTCGTGTGAGATCTCCTCGCCCTCCAGATAGCGCTCCATCAGCGCGTCGGAGTTCTCTGCGACCTCGTCCATCAGCTTCTCGCGGTACTCCTGCGCCTGCTCGAGCTGGGCCTCGGGGATCGGGATCTCGGTGCAGTTGTCGCGGCCAGCGCCGGTGTACTGGTACGCCCGCATGTCGATCAGGTCGATCACGCCGATGACCTCGTGCTCGGAGCCGATCGGGATCTCGGTGGCGACCACGTGCGGGCCGAACGCGGCCTTAAGCGAATCGAGCGCCCGGAAGAAGTCGGCGCGCTCGCGATCGAGCATGTTGACGAACACCAGCCGAGCCAGGTCGAGCTCCTCGGCCCGCTTCCAGAGGCGCGTGGTCTGGACCTCGACTCCCATCACGGCGTTGACGACGAACACCGCCGACTCGCATACCCGCAGCGCCGCCAGCGCGTCGGCGACGAAACTCGGATCGCCCGGGGTGTCGAGCAGGTTCACGCGGCGCTTCAGCCACTCAAACGAGCTGACCGCGGCCTGGAGCGACATCTGCCGGGCCTTCTCGTCCGGCTCGGCGTCTGACAGCGTGGTGCCGTCGGTGACGCTGCCCAGACGGTTGACGGCGCCGGCCTGGAACAACAGCGCTTCATGCAGCGAGGTCTTACCGCTTCCGCGGTGGCCGACGAGCGCCACGTTGCGGATGCGATCCGCGGCCTTGTGCATGCTGCCTCCCTTCGCTCGTGTCAGATGACACTAGCCCGAGAGGCGCCACGGTTCAAGGCGGCAGGGCCGAACCGCCGTCAGACGGGTGGGGCGGCTACGCCGAATCGCCTCGCCGCTTCAGTCCAGCTCTGCCGCGAGCTTCGAGCGCAGCCGCAGCACCGCCTTGGTGTGCAGCTGCGAGACGCGCGACTCGGTCACGCCGAGCACCTCGCCGACCTCGCGGAGCGTCAGGTTCTCGTAGTAATACAGGGCGATCACGAGCTTCTCGCGCTCGGGCAGCGCGGCGATCGCATCCGCGATGCGGTCGCGCAGCTCGCCCTGGTCGACGATCAGCTCGGGATCCGGGGCGCCGCGGTCAGCGATCGTGTCGAGCAGCGAGACCTGATCGCCGCCGTTGTCGCTGCTGGTCCACAGCTCGTCGAGCGCGACGAGCGTCGAGGTCGAGATCTGGACGAGCGCCTCGTTGAATTCGGACACCGTGATCTCGAGCTCAGCCGCCATCTCCTCGTCGGTCGGCGCTCGCTGGAGCTTGGCCTCGAGCTTCTGGTTGGCGCGCTCGATCTCCCGGGCGCGGGCGCGGACCGACCGCGGTACCCAGTCGAGCGTGCGCAGTTCGTCGATGATCGCGCCGCGGATCCGCGTGATCGCGTAGGTCTCGAACTTGATCTCGCGAGCGAGGTCGAAGCGCTCGATCGCGGAGATCAGCCCGGTCAGCCCGTACGAGATCAGGTCGGCCTCGTCCACATGGGCCGGCAGGTTCGATCCCATCCGCCCGGCGACGTACTTGACCAGCGGCGAATACGCGACGACCAGCCGTTCACGCGCGCGCTCGTCGCCCGAGGTCTTGTAGCGCTTCCAGAGGTCCTTGAGCTCGATGGCTTTGACGTTTGTTTCCATTGAAACCTGGATATCCGCCGGCTACGCGCGCGGGTGCGCCCGCGCATAGGCGGCTCTGAGGCGCACGGACTCTACCCGAGTGTAAACCTGTGTGGTGGAGATCGTTGCATGGCCGAGCAGCTCCTGGATCGAACGCAGGTCGGCTCCGCCCTCCAGCAGATGTGTCGCGAACGAGTGGCGGAGCGTATGCGGATGCGCCTGAGCGAGCGCCGGCGCCTGACCCTGGGCAGCCCGCGTCCACGTCCGCAGGCGCCGGCGAACGTCGGAGGTGCTGAGCCGCCGACCCGTCTTTGACAGAAACAGCGGCTCCAGCCTGCACGACCGCGGCAGCGTCGCGTGCCTCGGACGCCAGCGCCGGGCGCGCGCGCTCGAGGTAGCGCGCGACGCCGCCAGCGCATGTTCGCCGACCGGCACGATCCGCGTCTTGCCGCCCTTGCCCTCGACACGCACCGTCTCGGCGTCGAAGTCGATCGCGCCGACGTCGAGCGTCACCAGCTCCTCGGCTCGCAGACCCGAGGAGTACGCAAGCTCGAATAGCGCCCGGTCGCGCTGCTCCAGCGGCGTATGCGCAGAAATGCGATTCAGCAACATCTCAACCTCGTCGTGCCTGAGCACCCGTGGAAGCGTCTTTGGCCGCTTGGGGCGCTGACCAGGTCGGCCGGGTTCTGCTCGCGGCGGCCCTGCTGCATCTGCACGCGGAACAGCGCCCTCACCGCGGCGAGCTTGCGAGCCACCGTGCTGGGCGCCTGCCCCTGCTCGGACAGCCCCGCGATGTAGCGGCGCAGTGCGCGCAGGTCGAGGTTCCGCGGTTCCAGACCGCGCGCCGTCGCCCACGCAGCGAGCTGGGGCAATCGTTCGTGTAGGCGGCGACGGTGTTCTGCGACACCGCCCGGCGGCGCAGGTCGGCCGCGCAGTGCGGACAGCGCCAGCTCCCAATCGGCTGAGCGAATCTGATCTGACATTTCCGCGGTGGAAGCCACGGCAGCTAATTTCGCCGCCGCGGACGTCTTGACCTTCCGGTGAACCTGCCGTTCGGCTATGCCGTCAGGTTGACGATCGTGCCGATCGGCGTGTACGGGTACACGGCCCCGGCCTCGGAGTACGGCATCTCCACACACCCAAGGCTCTGCGGGAAGCCGTATGAGGCACGGATGAAGCCATGCAGGGCATCGCCGCCGTTGAAGTAGCTGATCCACGGGATGCCAGGGTCGTGATACGGCGTGCCGTCCGGGTTTCTGCCGCTCATCGTCTGACGGGCAGGTGCTCATAGACCGCGTAGGTGCCGGTCGCCGTCGGCGCCGCCGCAATCCCGGTGTTGACCGGGCCGTGCACCACGATCTTGCCGTTGTGCCAGACATGGATGCTCTCCGGCTCGGTCTCACTGACCATCACGAACGTGTAGCCGAACGTCGACTTCTGCCCGTTGACGGCGGCGCTGATCAGCGCCTTCCACACGTCGGGTCCGGCGATGCCGTCCGTCGCGAGGCCCTGGCTCTGCTCAAACGCCATCACGGCGCCCTTGGTGAGCTCCGTGTAGTCGGTCGGCGACCACAGCGCCTTGAGCTGCGCCGGCGTGTTCGGGTAGCGCCAGCTGAACGTGCCCTGTGGCGGGTTGACGATCGCCGCCTCCTCGGCGGCCGGCGTGGCCGCCACATCAGCCGCGCCACTCGCGGGCGTGAATGTCACCGGCAGGTACCCGAGCTGGGACAGAAGCTGCTGCAGCGCCAACGTGGAGCCGTTGGGCACCGTCCACTGGCCGATCGGGTCCGATCCCTTCTCCTGGCCGCCGACGAGATTCACATCTGACGGCAGCGAAATCTTGACGTTGGCGCCCAGGCCGTAGCCATACCCCTGCGGGATGAACTCGATCCTGTGTGCGCCGCGGCGGTGCCAGCTGCCGGCGGTGCGCGGTGAAACCGGCGGCAGATTGTTGCCAAGCACCTTCGACACGGGCTTCGAGAACGTCAGCGTGATCTTGGTGTCAGGGGTGATCTTGGTCCCTGGATCAGGCGTCGCCACCGCCGTCGCGCGGCTGCCGGCAGGGAACCACGTGATCTCCGTCCTGGTCGGTAGCTCCCAGGTGCGCGCTGCGGCAACCACATCAGCGGTGCCGGCCGTTGCCGTCTCGGCCAGCGAGATACTCCGCTCAGGGGCGGACAATGTCCTGGCGCTGAGCTTCGAGCCGATCGCGCCGTAGCCGGCCTCGGCAACCGGAGCGTCGAAGCTGACGTCGACCGGCTGGCCGTGCTTGCGCGTGAGGAAGGCGGAGGTCAAATGCGTGACCGGGGTGGTCTCGGTCAGTTTCAGCGTCTGCTGCTTGCCGGTCAGCCACGAGATCCAGCCCGGGCGACGGACCGTCACCTCGACCGTGATCCGCTCGCCTGCAGGAACCTTCTCTGACGGCAACACCCGGTGCCCTTGAAGGCGCACGGGGATGACGTGCTGCTCACGGCCTCCCGTCGCCACAACCTCGCTGACCCTGCCGCCGCCGAGCGGCAGCGAGACCTCAGCCAGAGCGTCGTTGCTTGCTGTGATCGTGGGCTTCGAACTGAGCAGCAGGACGGCGCCCGCGGCGATCGCCAGAAACGGCAGCGCCACGAGAACCGGCACCACGTAACGGATCCGGCTACGTCCTGCACTTCCCTGGTTTTGCGTCGGATCCCCCTGCATATTCACCGCTTCCATGGCCTGGGAGACGCGTCAACTCGAAGACGCCGCACCAACGCCAATGGTATCGCCCTCGTTGGCGGCTTCCGCAAGCGATCATCCACGCGCGCCCGCGTCACAGGCGGTTGACGACCTCAGTGTGTGAGCGCGCCCCGCGAGGCGCTCGAGACCAGCTTCGCGTACTTGCTCAGCGCCGCACCCGGATAGGGCCGTTGCGGCGGCTCGTAAGCTGCGATACGAGCCGCGATCTCCTCATCGCTGAGCGCGACGTCGAGCCGCCGCGAGACGACGTCGACCGTGATCGTGTCGCCGGTCCGCACGGCGGCGATCGGGCCGTCCTTGGCCGCCTCCGGCGCGACGTGGGCGATCATGAACCCGTGCGTGGCGCCGGAGAAGCGACCGTCGGTGATCAGTACGACCTCCTCGCCCAGCCCGGCGCCATTGATCGCGGCTGTCACCGCCAGCATCTCGCGCATGCCGGGTCCGCCGGCAGGACCCTCGTTGCGGATCACGACGACGTCGCCGGGCTCGATCTGCCCGTGCGTGACGGCCGCCATCGCGTCCTCCTCCTTCTCGAAGACCTTCGCCGGCGCCGACGTGCAGGCGGCGCTCGTGCCCGGCCAGCTTCACCACGCAGCCCTCTGGCGCGATGTTGCCGCGCAGGATCGCGAGCCCACCCTCGGTCGCCAGCGGGTCGCTGAGCGGTCGCACAACCCTTTGCCCGTCGGCCTCGACCGCCGCGTCCGCGATCTCACCGGCGGTCTGTCCGGTGACCGTGACCGCGCTCCTCATTCAGCAGGCCGGCTTGCTTGAGCCGCTTCAGCACGAGCGGAACCCCGCCGGCACGCCACAGGTCCGGGGCGACATACGTGCCGAACGGCACCATGTCGCACAGCAGCGGCGTACGAGCGCTGATCGCGTCGAAGTCGTCGATCGACAGCTCCACGCCCATCTCGGTGGCGACCGCGAGCAGGTGCAGGACTGCCATTGGTGGAGCCGCCGCTCATCGCGATCGCGGCGATCGCGTTGGCGAGGCTCTGCTTGGTGATCACATCGCTGGGCCGCAAACCGCGACGCAGAACGTCCATCACGATCTCCCCCGCCTTCTCGGCCGCCTCGCTCTTCTCACCGACCACCGCTGGGATCATCGAGAAGCCCACCGGTGAGATCCCCAGGACCTCGAACGCCATCGCCATCGTGTTGGCGGTGAACTGCCCGCCGCAGGAACCGGCGCCGGGCGAGGCGACGTTCTCGATCTCGAGCAGCTCCGCGTCCGTGATCTTGCCGACAGCGTGTGCGCCGATCGCCTCGAACACCTCCTGGATCGTGATGTCACGGCCCCTGTAGTGTCCGGGCAGAATCGAACCGCCGTAGAGCACCAGGCCGGGGATGTTCAGCCGCGCCAGCGCCATGGCAGCGCCGGGCGCGGTCTTGTCGCAGCCCGCAATTGCGATCACTGCGTCAAACTGGTGGGCGTCGACGACCAGCTCGATCGAGTCGGCGATCACCTCGCGGCTGACAAGCGACGCCCGCATTCCCGGCAGGCCCATGGTGATCCCGTCGGAGATCGAGATCGTGTTGAGCTCCATCGGCGTGCCACCGGCGGCGCGGATGCCCTCTTTCACCTTGGCGGCCAGCGCGCGCAGGTGGAAGTTGCACGGCATCGTCTCGATCCACGTGTTGGCGACGGCCACCAGCGGCTTCGAGAGCGCTTCGTCGTCGTAGCCGATGCCCTTCAGATATGCGCGAGCCGCAGCCCGCTCTGGACCCTCTGTGAGGATCCGGCTGCGGTGCTTGACATCAAAGGTGGCGGCCATCTCGGTGGCGAACTGTAGAGGCTTTTGCTCGATGCTCACCGGCGGGCGCGTGGCTGGGTCGCGCCGGACCCAGCCACGACATGCACCGTTACTAGCTGTTCTTCTCGGCGGCCGCGTGGGTGATCGGCAGCTTCAGGCTCTTGGTCACGACCGTCGCAGCGGCGGGCGTGATCTGTGAGTCGCCGGACCCGATCGCGTTGGGCGTGAACGAGCCCTGCAGCGTCACCTTGAGTGTCTTGCCCTTCGTCTTGGCCAGCAGTTTCCTGCCGGCGGCCGTGGGTTTGACGGTCACGCTCACGGTCCTTCGCGAGGAGAGCTTCAGGGTGGTCGTGCCGACCTTCTTCTTGCCGTCGAGCACGACCGCGACCAGCTTGCCGGCCGGCAGCAGCGACTTGAACGAGACCCGATCGGTCTTCTTGGCGATCTTCACTGACGAGAGCGCGTACGAGCCGACCTTGTAGTTGACGGTCTGGGTTAGATCGCCGCCGCCGACACCGCTGATGCAGGCGACCGCGAGCGAATGCGTCCCCGGATCGACCGTGTCGATCGGCGCCCCTGACGCGATCTGGTTCCCCTCGTCATCAGTGCCATAGAACGTGTCGATCAGGTCCTTGGGATCGGTCGCCGTGCAGCCGAAACCCGCATCGAACACCTGGCCGAGCGTGAAGGACTGGTTATTCGACGGGGCCGTGAGGCTGAGCGTGGGGTTGCTCAGGACGACGAGGCTGCCCACGGTTGTCATCGGAACGACGCCGGATGCGGTCGAGACACCGCTGTAGGCGTCGTGGATCGCGGCGTCGTTGACGCTGGGTGTGGACGCCACAACGCCGAAGGAGATCGTGCAGACCGTCCCCGACGCGCTCTCGCTGGGCACGGTAAGGGACACGCCGAGGGAGCCCGCGCCGGGAGTCCCGTTCACGGTCAGGCCCTTGCAGGTACCGGTTCCGTTGGTGTTGGTGGTGCCGATCGGACTATCGAGCGCGACTCCGGCGGGCAGCGTGTCCGTGAAGGTCACGGTCTGGGCCGAGCCGGTGCTGTTGGTGAGCGCGTAGCCGATCGCGTCAGTCTGGTTGAGGCTGATCGGGCTCTGCTCGAAGCTGGTCTTGATCGTCACGTCCGTGGCGGCCAGAGCCGAGGATGCACCGAGCGCGGCGATGGTCGTAAGCGTTGCCAGAGCGGCGACGGCAGCTCCCGTCACCCGCCTTGCGGCCGTCCCGCGTGCGGGGTAGCGCCTCTTTGCAAGTTCTCTCAAGTCAGATTCCCCTTACCAGGCGACGCTGAGCGTCGCGTCGGATACCAGTTGCCTCATCAATTCTACAATGTTTACCAGATTGGTTGGGTTACCCCGACTGATCGATCGCGGTCGCGAACCGTTGCGTCGAGCGATGGCTCGGGGATCTCAGTGCCCATGCACACCATCCTGAGAACACGCGTGGCCTGCGAACGTCGCGGTTCTAGGTCAGAGTCCCGGCGGGAGCTTTTGCTCGATCTCCCGCAGCTCGCCCTCGAGCCGCTGAAGCTCCGCTGCGCGCTCAACGAGAAGGTCGAGCTCGAGATGGTCGCGAATCGCCATCTCGTAGAAGAGCCCACCCAACTCCGACTGCATCAGCACGAAGCGCTCCGTGAGCCGCTCGCGCTCGGAGATCAGTTCGGCGTGCACGGCCGCGTCGGTCACGGCGACACCGTGCTTGGCAGGTTCTCCTCCTGTTGGACGTAATTCGACCCGGTCTCGTTCTTCACCGGGGAGCGCTTGTGCTGCTGGCCGGTCTGCTGGCTGGGGCTCTGAGCCTGCGTGGTCGAGCTCCCACCGGTCAGGTTGCCGATCACGATGCCGACGATCAGCGCCAGCGCCACCAGCGTCGCCACGATTCGGGGGCCAAGCCGAGGAACGCGCCGTCGCCGCGCCAGCAACGCGTCGGCCGCGACCACCCGCGCCCGTGCGGCACTCGCCTCGCTGAGATAGCGCGAGACCGGATCAGGCGCGTTGCGGCGGTGGAACCCACAGTTCACGCAATACCGCTGATCATGGGCGGCGGGCACGCCGCATTGACCGCAGCGTTCAGCGGCCATCTGAGTTGCGCTTGGGGTGTCGCTCGCAGTCACGCTCATTGGAGGATCGTCGGGATCGCCCTCACCAGAAGCTTGGCAGACGGCACGCCGGTCAGCTGAAGTCTGACGTGTTGCCTGGAGCCGGCGCCCAGATCGGCCACCGTCGCGTTGCCGGCCGCCACATAGCGACCAGCCCGGCGCGAATACGCGTACAGCTGCAGCTGATACTGCGGCACGCTCGACGGATTCTCCAGATGCACCGTCACCGACCTCACCCCGCGCGAGTGGCCGTAGCTGACGCCGATCCGCACATCGGTCTCCGTCAGCAGCGCGGGCGCGGACTGCCGGCGCCCGACCAGCGCGAACGGGTGGGCGCCCGTCGGCAGGGACCTGGCCGCCGCGGTGTATACCCAGGTGAGCGAGTGGTGTGCGCCGATCGCCGGCAGGTGCGCGTCGAAATAATTCAGGTTCGCGGCAGCGTTCAGATACACCGACGCTCCGTCCGGCCGCCTGTACCCGACGGAGATCGGAAGGTCCGTGACGGCTTGGTCACCGCTGTTCGTGACCGTCACCACGAACGCGGTCCGGTCACCGGCGGCGATCGTCCCTATCTGGGTCGCAGTCACGCTCGGGTTGGGGCTCGTCACCCGCGTCGGATGCAGCGCCGCCCGTTGTCGCGCCGAGTCGAGCTGGACTCGCTGGGCTGCGTGCTGGGTCGTGGTGCAGCCGGCCAGCGGCAACCCGAGCCCGAGCCCGAGCACGAGCACCAACGTGCACCGTCTAACCGAACGCGCCACTTATGTACTCCCGGGTGCGCTGCTCCTGCGGATTGCCGAACAGCGCATGCGTCGGCGCGTACTCGACAAGCTCGCCCAGGTACATGAAGGCGACATGATCCGCAACGCGGTGCGCCTGCTGGAGATTGTGCGTCACGATCACGACCGCGACCTCCTCGCGGAGCTTCACGATCAGGTCCTCGATCACCTGTGTCGATTGCGGGTCGAGTGCGGAGCAGGGCTCGTCCAACAGCAACACCTCGGGATTGGCCGCCAACGCCCGCGCGATGCACAACCGCTGCTGCTGACCGCCGGAGAGCCGCAAGGCCGGATGCTCGAGGTTGTCCTTAACCTCGTCCAGCAAACCCGCACGCGCGAGCGCCTCCTCGACCAGCGGGCGCAGCGACGGCTTGCGTGGCTTGCGCTTCGCCTGCTCGCGCAGAACGTATGCGACGTTGTCGAAGATGCTCATCGGGAACGGATTCGGCTGCTGGAAGACCATCGTCACGCGACGACGCAGCGCCGTCGGCTCGAGCTCTGCGATATCTGTGCCGTCGAGCGTCACGCGGCCGCTGAGCGACGCGCTCTTGGTCAGTTCCGTGAGGCGATTGAGAGAACGCAGCAGCGTCGTCTTGCCACACCCGGAGGGGCCGATCAACCCGAGCACCTCACCCTGCCTGATCGGCAGTGAGACCGAGCGCACCGCCTGCTTCGGTCCGTAGCTGATCGAGAGCTGCTCGACACGCATGCGTTCGAGCGTGGGCACGACCGTCCTGCGTGCCGTCGGCGTGCTCACGAACGCCGGCTCGAGGATCGCGGCCTCTAAGCACGCCACATCCACCCCGGTCCCGGATGGACGGATGGTCAGGCTCGAGCCGGGCTCGAGGCGCCGCACGGGCAGCGGCTCGGTGGTCACGTCCATTTCACTTTCCTCGCTTTGCGGCCGAAGATGTCGACGATCACGTTGATCACAAGAACCAGCACCAGCAGCACAAATGCCGCGGCGAACGCCTTGTTGGGCTGGTTGAAGTCGCCTGTCGGCGCGTTGGAATAGATGTAGGCGGTCAGTGTGCTGCCCGTGCCGCGCAACACGCTGAGCAACGGCAGACCACCGACTCCCTGGAGCAGGTAGGTGTCCCCCAGCAGGAACACGATGATCGCCGTGTCGCCGATGGCGTGGCCGGCTCCGATCATCGAACCGGTGATGATGTCCGGCCGTACCGCCGGCAGCAGCACTCGACGGATCGTCGCGATCTTCGTCTTTCCAACGGCGTAGGACGCCTCGCGCACGTGGTTGGGGATCGCCTGGAGGCCCTCGCGGACGCTGGTCACCACCAGCGGCAACGCCAACAGTGACAGCATCGCGCTGGCCGGGAAGAAGCCCTTGCCGTAGACAACGTCGTCGGTTTTTGAGGTGAGGAACCCCAGGAACGACGCCCGGAAGATGATCACGCCAAACAGCGCCAGCACGATCGAGGGCGCGCCGGCGAACATCTCCACGGTCGACTCGACGACCCGGGCCAACGGCCGCGGACGCGCGTACTCGCTGAGCCACACCGCCACGCCCACCCCGATCGGTGTGGCAAGCAGCATCGCCATCGTGGTCACGATCAGGGTGCCCAGCAACGGCGCGAGGATGCCCCCGGTCTCGTTCTGGTCATTGCCGACCCTCGGGTTCGTCCACAGGAAACTCGGATCGAGATAGCGGAGGCCCTGGATCATCAGATAGATCACGATCGCGCCACAGATCGCGCAGAACAGCAGCCCGAAGCTCCACGCGACAGCCAGTCCGAGACGATCGATCAGGCGCCATGACGAGCTGGATCCGATTGCGCTGGTGCGTGTCATGTCTGCGCGCCACCGACCTGGAAGTAGCGCTTCATCGGCTGCTTGGCTGTCCAGCCGGCGAGTGAGAGCAGCAGCGACGAGAACAGGAGCACGGCGGCTATCGCAAACAGCGTGTGCTCCATCGGAGGCGAGCTGAGCTGGTCGGTGTTCTGCAGGATCGTGGCGGCCAGCCCGCGTGATGGCTCGAAGAAGAAGATCAGGCCGTCGATCGGGTTCGGCGCGAAACCAACCGATCCCGAAACCATGCTCAACATCACGGATTCGCCCAATGCGCGAGCCGTCGCCAGCACCGTGCCGGCAATCAATGCGGGTCGCGCGCTCAGGACCGCCACTCTCCAGAAGGTCCGCCAGCGGTTTACACCCAGAGCCAGCGAACCCTCGATCCAGTTCCGTGGTACAGCCCGGAGCCCGTCGGCGAAGATCGAGATCATGATCGGAGCGATCATCACCGTCAGGATCACCACGGCTGCAAGCAGACTGGCGCCACTGAGCTGGATCACCGGCGTCACCGACGCGCGCTGAGCTTCCGTGATCAGGTGGTTTCCGATGAAGGGCACCAGAACGAGCACGCCGATCAGGCCATAGATCACCGACGGAACCGACGCCAGCACGCGCACCACCGGTTCCAGCACCCGTTGAATCGGCACGGGCGCGAACTCGACCAAGAAGATCGCGATGAACAGCGAGCAGACGAATGCCAGCAGCGCCGCGCCGAACGTCGTCAGGATCGTGCTCCAGATCAGCGGCCAGGCGTGAAACGTATAGACCGGCCTGTGCAGATAGTTGCCCGAATTGAAGATCGCCTCGATCTGCTGGTCGACGTTGCCACCCGAGCCGAACCAATGCAGGCCGTTATGGGCAAATGAGGGCCACGCCTGTACGAGGATGAACACGACCATCGCCAACAGCACAACGATCACGCCGCAGACCAGCGCGCCGAGCCAAAGCTCGGCGCGCTGGTCCTCGCTGAGTCCCTCCTGCTCTGCGACGAGCAGCAGTGGCTCGTCTACAGCCATCGATGCCTACCGGTCACTGACGACGTTCAGCGGTCGGACCGGCTACTTCTTGTTGAACGCGGGAACCGCGCCGGCCTTGGACAGCACCTTGCCGGCTGCTGCACTCGTGCGCGCCCAGGTGAAGAACGCCTCGACTGCCGCGTTCGGACTGCTGGCCGGGAGAACCGCCCAGTCGTAGCGCCACAACGGATAGGTCTGCTTCCTCACGTTCGCTGGCGAGCAGGCGATGCCGTTGATCGACAGGGCCCTCTCGCCCGTCGCCTTGGTCTCGCCCTTGACCCCGGAATTCGAGAGTCCGACGTAACCGATCGCGTCCTTGTTCTTCTCGATCGCCGTCTTGACCAGACCGTCGGAGGTCAGCTGCGAGGTCGACGTGTTCTCGGCGCCGCCGTTAAGCACGGCAGCTTGGAAGAACGTGAACTGCCCGGCCGCACTGTTTCGACCTTCGGTCAGGATCGTGCCGCTGCCCAGATTCCCGCCCACCTGGCTCCACGTTGTAAACGTGGGCGGCTGCTGAAAGACACCGGCAAGCGTGGTCAGAGAGATGTTCTTCAGCTTGTTTTTGGTGTTGACGTCGATGCAGAGCGCATCCAGGAACAGCTTCGTGAAGGTGACCTTGGTCTGGGACGGCAGCGGCGCCGCGGTCTGCACCGCGAACTGTGAGATCCCGTTCTGAACGTCCTTGACGCCGGCGTTGCCGCCGTCCGGGTTGTACTTGAACACAACGTGCTTGTGAAGCTTGTGGTAGGCGTTGAAGAGGGCGAGCATGTATGGCTGCGCCGCGCTCGACCCCGAGCCGATCAGGATCGTGTTGGCCGAGGCAGATGCCGGAATCGCCAGCGCCGAAACCGCCGCGGCCAACCCCAACAGGGTCCGCGTGCGCTTCCGGATCGGCTTCCGGGTCTTGAGGCCGCCGTGGCGACTGCGGTTGGGTCTCAAACCAGCTTCCTTTCAATCGTCGACTGAGACGTCACGTCAGTGCACCAACACGATGAGTTCGATGACTCCAACCGTCTTAGTTGACTTCTGACTGGCGCAAGCCTAGCAGCAACTCGAGCTACTCAACATTCTTAGTTAGGATTCGGGCGATTCGCTGATTGTGCTAGCGTCACCGGCGCATTGCTCGAGATCACGGTCGACAGAAGCGACGCAGCGCACCTGCACGAGCAGGTCGCCGCGGAGATCCGTCGCGCAATTGCAGACGGCGAGGCCAAGCCCGGTGAACGCCTGCCACCGGCCAGGCACCTCGCGGCCGTCATGGGCGTGAACACCAACACGGTGTTCCGCGCACTGCGGACCCTGCGGGACGAGGGCCTGCTCGAGATGGCCCCCAGGCGCGGCATCCGCGTCGTAGGGACGCCGGCTCAGGGGGAGCTACGCAACAAGGTCGCCGAGCTGATTCAGCTCGCCAGGCAGGGCGGGTGCACCCGCGCAGAGCTGGTCAGGATGATCTCTGACGCGCCCTAGAAGGCCGGCGCCCGAACCGGCGCGTCTAGAAGCGGCGCTGCTGGACCGCGCGGTCCAGGGCCGACGCGGCCACTCGCATGCGCGCCTGCTCCCAGCGCGACAGCCGCCACAGATCCCGCGTCACCTGGGCGGCATCGACCTGCCGACCAGGCATGTGCATGTTCGCCTGATCGAGCAACCGCCGCTCATCGCCCGTGAGCGCCATCCACTTGGCCAGCACGTCATCCGAGTCCGGGAGCCTCGAGATTCCGTAGGGACGAGTGTGGTCGGGGAACTCCACGCAGTACTCGCCCAGAAGCCTGCGAGTCTGCGGCTCGTAGGCGACGATCGGGCGGTGAGCGTAGATCAGGTATGCGTACTCAGCTCCGCGACTTTGGGGGATCGCGCTCGAGCCCCATACGCGGATGAACCCGAGCTCGCGGTACATCGCCCATTCCTCCTCACCCACGCACGAACGCAGCAGTTCGCGGGCGGTCTGCTCGGCGCGCCGCTCGCGGCCGGGATCGAGCTGCCCGGCGAGTGAGAGCTGCTCGGCGGTCGCCCGACGGGCACGATGCCGCGTCCAAGACTGTGACGCACGGGGCGCGAGAATGTCTGACAGCAACGCGAGCGCCACCAGCGCCGATACGCCCAGAGCAAGCACCATCTCCGGCCTCAGCCTCCGGCAGCCCGCGGAAAGAAGATCACCCGCGCGGCGTCGCGGGGGACCTCGTCAAACGATCGAACCATCACGGCCTCGCGGCGACCGTGACCGTGATCGAGCGGCACGGCAGCCCACAGTCCAGCGTCGAGCTGGTGGCGAAACTCCTCCACCAGCCGCCGCTCATCCTGCGGAAGCTCAACGTCCCCCTCCGCGATGAGAACCTCGCCATGACCAGGTTTCATACGCAGAAACTGCACCGGAAGATTATGCCAGATGGGAGACGGAGGCCCCGACTACCTGCTGGTCTTCAAGGCGTGCCTCCTTGTTGCCTCTGCCTCCTTCGCCTTCTTCTTCTTGACCGCCTTCTTCTTCTTTGCGGGAACCACGGCCGCAACCTTGGGACACCTGCCCGTCCGGTTCAGCTCGAACGGACCCTCGGTCACGCCGTTGGTGTCGGTGACGATCAGCTCGACCGTCGCCCGCGGGACGGCCGGGGTGCCCGGCTTGGCGCGCTTGGGCAGGTACGAGCAGTATCCGTGCGCCAACGCAAAACCACCGGTGACGGTCTCGCCGCCCGGGATGTACGAGAGGTAGGCGGGGTTCGTACCGTTCGCGAGGTCAGATTGTGTACTCGCCCCCGGGCCCGGATCCGTGCAGGTGAAGCCGTCACTGGGAATGAAGCTCGAGCAATTCACATATTGGCTGCCATCGACGACGCCGGGCGACGTCAGCACGTTGGCCGTGGGCGCCTCGTAGGTGACATTGTCGCCGTCGTCGTTGCGGCGCGTTACGGCGATCGCGTACGACCAGATGTCGCCCGTGAAGTTCCACGTATAGCCGGAATCCGCCGTCCCTCCGGTGATCGCCGGTACGCAGCGGAACTGGTAGTCAAACCCGTTGGGGTTGCCGGCCCCCGCGTCGGCGTCCGGCGTGATCGAGCCACTGCAACTCGTCGCCGACGGCGGCGTGATCGGCGATGCAAGCGCACTCGGCGACAGCTCCGTGAGCGCAACCGCACCGGACGCCGCAAATACTGCAAGCGGAACCCCTGCGCGCAGCAGGGTCAGACGTTTCCAACCGGACACACGTACCTCCAAGCTCATTCCGTCAGCACACGGGCGTGGCCGATCGGCGTCGAAACAGAATAATCTCGACAGATACTATCGAGAAAGTTGCCCAACGTCCGACTCACCTCACCCCTGCGCCCGCCGCGGGCAGTCTGGGCGGTCACGTATAGGCGCGCTACCACGTGACGACCGAATAGCGGCCGCCCGGCGTCCGGCAGATGAATCCCGCGAGCTCAAGGCCGGCGAGCGCGACCAGGAGTTGTTCGCCCGCGACTCCAGCTTGACCCTGCCCGGCAAGCACCTCCGCACGACCCAACGCGGCCAGCGTGTCCGTCCCACCTGCAACGGCCTCGAGCACAGCCAGTTGAGCCCGATCAAGGGCATCCCTGGACTTGTCCTGAGCTGCGTGCGTGCCGGGGCCAAAAACGGCGTCAAGGACATCCTGCGGGCCGCGGATGACCGTTGCGCTCTCGGCCAGGAGCGCGTTCGGACCGTCGGAGAGGCGGGATACCACGGAGCCCGGCACGGCACCGAGCGGCCGACCAAGTTGCCGCACGACATCGATGGTCGCCCTGGTCCCCGACCGCTGACGTGCTTGGACTATGACGGTGATCCGCGACAACCCGGCGATGACGCGATTGCGTGCCACGTAGGTCCACTTGCGCGTGGCAGCTCCCGGCCCGAGTTCGCTTATCGCCACCCCCTCCCGCAGCAGCTTCGCGTAAAGCGCCGTGTTGACCTTTGGCGCGACCTCGGCAGCACACCCCGGCATCACGGCAATCGTTCTGCCCCCAGCCTCCAGCGCGCCCTGGTGCGCAGCACCGTCCACTCCGATTGCCAGGCCGCTGACGACCGTCAAGCCGCTGGCGCTGACTCCTCTTCCCAGCATCCTTGCTACGTCGGTGCCGTATTGAGTCGCCCGCCGCGCCCCCACGATAGCCACCGGCTCTGCGCTCGCAAGCGTGAGAAACCTCAGCATGCCTCCCGCGACGAACAGCACGGCCGGAGGCGCTGGCAGGTCCCGCAGCCTGCTCGGATACTCCGGCTCACAGGCACATATGAACTCGAGCCGGGCGGCCTTCGCTCTGGCTCGCTCGCGTTTTGCGTGACAGCGGCCGAACTCGGCATAGTCCTGCGGAACGCCCGCCTGCAGCCGCGACTCCGCCAGTTCGATCAGACGACCGTCGTCGAGCGACAACACGTCCGCGAGTCGATTGCGCTGAAACTCGAGGTAGGAGCTGATTCGCTGCAGCAGCCACGTCCGGCGGATGCAGGCATCACAGGCCCACATCGTCAGGCAGCGATCGACTCGATCGCGGTCCGCTGTCGCAGGCTCAGCGCCAGCATCACATCAGCGACTCCCACCAATTCGCGTCCGTCAAGGTCTGCGACCGTCTGGGCGACGCGCAGCACCCGGTGACGACCCCGAGCAGATAGCGCCCCGCGACCGTAGGCGCCGCCGAGCGCTGCCTGCGCATCATCAGCCAATCGCACGCGGGACTGGATCAGGCCAGCGTCGAGCTCGCCGTTACACGATGCGCGAGTTCCCTGAAGACGGCGTCGCTGCAGCTCGCGGGCCTGCGTGACCCGCTCCCTCGCCCTTGCAGAGTCAGTTATCGGCTCGCCCTCGAGCTCCTCAGCGCTCGGCCGCTCGACGTTGACGAGCATGTCCATGCGGTCGAGCAGGGGTCCGCTCATACGACGCTGATGACGCCGGATCTCAAACTCCGAGCAGGAGCACCTGTCCTCAGCCCCGGCGTATCCGCACGGGCACGGATTCGTCGCGGCCACGAGCATGAATCGGGTCGGGAACACAAGCGCACGCTGCCCCCGCACGATTGTGACGCGGCCATCCTCGAGTGGCTGGCGAAGCGACTCGATCGTCGATCGCTGGAACTCGGACAGCTCGTCGAGGAACAGGATGCCGCCGCTGGCGAGCGTCGCCTCGCCCGGACGCGGCGGGTTGCCGCCGCCGACCAGCCCGGCCGCTGAGATCGTGTGATGCGGCGCTCGGAATGGGCGCTCAGCCACGAGTCCACCGCGGTGGAGGCCCGCGATGCTCTGTATGCGCGTGATCTCCAGCGCCTCCGCACGGGTCATCGGCGGCAGGATCGACGGTAGACGCCGAGCAAGCATGGTCTTGCCCGTGCCAGGCGGTCCCTCGAGCAACAGGTTGTGACCGCCCGCTGCAGCGATCTGGAGCGCGAGCAGCGGTCCCCCCTGCCCTCTCACATCTGCGAGATCCGAGTGTGAGGTCGCGCCTGCCCTGACACTCGGGGGTGGTGGCGGCGGCACCCGGCGGCCCGTGACCGCGTCGACCGCGGCCCTCAATCCTGAGACGGCCATGATTCTCAGACCGTCGATCAGTGCGGCCTCGCGAGCCTGCGCGGCAGGGACAACCAGGGCCGTGATCCCATGTCGGCGCGCGCCCTCGGCGACCGCGAGCGTCCCGGCGGCCGGCCGCAGCTCGCCGCTGAGCGACAGCTCACCGAACACCGCCACGTCGCTCAGCACGGACGGGTCGAGCTGGCCGCTCGCCGCCAGTACCGCCAGCGCCATCGCGGCGTCGAAGCCAGGCCCGGCCTTGCGCAGCGACGCCGGGGCCAGATTGGCGGTGATCCTGCGCTGCGGAAACTCGTAGCCGGAGTTCTGGATCGCCGAACGCACGCGCTCGCGAGACTCACGGACCGCGGTGTCGCCTAGACCGACGACCGTGAACGCCGGCAGGCCTGGACGGATGTCGACCTCGACGGAGACACGTCGAGGTTCGATCCCGTCGATCGAGAAGGTGATCACGCGAGCAAGCATGAAGCCGAAGCTACGGCCACATATGTGTCGAAACTGTCACGCCATGTCACGACTTTGTGAAATGTGTGGCTCGGTCGGCCTCGATGTCACAAAGCTGTGACACCACGTCACACATCTGTGACATATGCAGACCTAGCTTCAGGACATGCCCGACCAACGCAGACTCAAGCTGGGCCAGGCCGGTGAGCAGATTGCTGCCGACCATCTGGTTCACAGAGGCTTTCAGATCCTGGAGCGCAACTACCGGACGCGCTGGGGCGAACTCGACATCATCGCGACCGACGGCAGGACGCTCGTGTTCTGCGAGGTGAAGACGCGCGTGGCGACGCGCGAAGGTCGCGACCCCCTGGAGTCCGTCGACCGTCGCAAGCAGCTGCGCCTGCGCCGGCTGGCCGGCAGATGGATCGCCGAACGTCGTGATCATCCGCGCGTCGCCGATCTGCGATTCGACGCGATCGGGGTGACGCTCGACGCCGGCGGACGACTCGTCCGGCTCGACCACCTCGAGGCAGCGTTTTGAACGCTAGCCGAGTGTCAGCTGCTGGTATGCCGCGGACTGAAAGGACAGTCGATGCAGCGGCGTGACGCCAAGTCGCTCAATCGCACTGCGATGCTCCGGCGAGGCATAACCGACGTGCTGCGCGAACCCCCAGCCGGGGTTGCGCGCGCCGACCCTGCGCATGTAGCGATCGCGCGTCTCCTTGGCCAGAACCGACGCGGCGGCGATCGCCGCGCTGGTCGCATCGCCCTTGATCACAGCGCGGTGCTCGTAGCCGATGTCCCCCAGGCTGAAACCGTCGCTGAGGCAGATCGCGCCTTCACACGCGACGTTGGCCAACGCCTCACGCAAGGCCGCCAGATTCGTGACATGCAGACCGCGCGAGTCGATCCCCGGTGCGCAACGCGAGACGATCGAGACCCTCGCGGCCACACGAAGGATCAGCGGGTACAACTCGGCGCGGGAGGCCGATGTTTGGCGTTTTGAGTCGTTCAGAGCAGCCAGCGTCCGCACGTCAGAACGCGTGAGGCGCTCCTGATCGAACAGAACGCCTGCGGCCACGAGTGGCCCGGCCAGACAACCACGACCGGCCTCATCGGCACCCGCCACGAACCGAACGCCGAGAGCACGGTCATGGGCGAACAACTTCGGTCCGGGCTGCGGCCGCCTCATCCCGCTGAGCCTACAGTCGCCGGTGCTCGCCAGCGGGCGAGCACCGAGCGCAACGGGCTCTTAGAAGAAGCCGATCCGATCGATCGGCCAGTAGGTCGCGAACGCGACGCCGATGATCCACCGCTGCGGAACCGGGCCCCAGAAACGGCTGTCGTCGGAGTAACCACGGTTGTCCCCCATCATGTAGTACTCACCGGCTGGAACCGTGATCGACTTCTGGAACGTGCAGGTTCCGACCTCCGTGCCGCACTGCTGGATGTAGGACCCCGTCTCCTTCACACCGTTGCGCCAGACATAGCCGTTCTTGATCAGGAGGTGGTTGCCGGGCAGACCGACTACTCGCTTGACGAATGTCTGGTTCGACTCTGCGGGCGTGCCCTGGTCGCAGGGCTGCTGCTTGCCCGTTCCCTGGGACGGATTGCCGCATACCGGAATGTCCGGATTGGCACCGGCAGGCGGGTGAAACACGACGATGTCGCCGATCCCGGGGTCTGTGTTCAGCCGGTTGACGAGAATCCGCTGTCCGATGCTGAGCGTCGGGATCATCGACCCGCTCGGGATCTTGTACGGCTTGACCAGGAACGCCTGGATCAGAAGTGCCAGCCCAACCGCGATCGCGACGGTTACGACCAGCTCGACGATGTTGGCGACCGGGCCCTTGCGCCTCTTGCTCGTCGCGGCCATCGGCGGACTACCCGAGCGCCGGCGGACTCGGGCTAGGCCCCGTCGGCCGGCGCCTCGGCGCCGGCGTCAGGAGTCGCCTCAGTCTCAGGCTCGACCGCATCAGCTCCAGCATCCGCGGCAGCTGCCACGGCCTCGGGCTCAGCGGCCTCGGGCTCAGCGGCCTCGGGCTCAGCGGGCTCGAACGCCTCGCCGTAGAGCAATTCGCGCTGGACCAGCTCCTCCGGACCACTGTTGCGGCGCTCGCGCACGCGGGCACGCTTGCCGACACGGTCGCGCAGGTAGTAGAGCTTGGCACGGCGCACGTCGCCCCGCGCGGCCACCTCGATCTTCTCGATCTTGGGGGAATGCAGCGGGAACGTGCGCTCGACGCCGACACCGAAGGACTGCTTGCGCACGGTGAACGTCTCGCGAGCGCCGTGGCCCTGGCGCTTGATGACAACGCCCTCGAACACCTGGGTGCGGCGGCGGGTGCCCTCGATCACCTGGAAGTGGACACGCAGGCGATCGCCGGCGTCGAACTGCGGGACTCGACGGAGCTGTGCGCGCTCCAAACTTTCGATGACGGTGCTCATGGCTCGTTCTCGTCTCGCCGGCAGCAACCGGCCTTGGGTCAAAACGGACAGGAAGGAAGTGCGCAGCTGAAGAGCGCGCGGCGGCCTATGGTAGCGAACCCGGCGTGAGGCGCTCACTCGCAGGTCGCGTGTCACGCGACCGTGCCTCCTCCAACCGCCAATCGCGAATCTTGGCGTGGTGCCCGGATAGCAGCACCTCGGGAACCGACCAGCCTCGGTATTCGGCCGGACGCGTGTAATGCGGGTACTCGGGCGCACCGTCGAGCGCCGCGCTGAACGATTCCTCAAGCGCCGAGTCAGCGTGCCCAAGGGCGCCCGGCTGCTTGCGCAGGACCGCATCGCAGACGACCATCGCCGCCAGCTCACCGCCGGCCAGCACGTAGCGGCCGATCGACAGTCGATCGCTGGCGAAGTGCTCAAGGATTCGCTCGTCGAAGCCCTCATAACGTCCGCAGAGCAGCGTCAGCGCCGGCTCGTTCGCCAGTTCGTCGACTAACTCGTCGTCGAGCACCCGCCCGCCAGGGGTCAGCGCCAGTACGCGACGTCGACTGCGCAACTCGGCCGGATCGGCGCCGTAGCGTTCCCGCATCGCGCTTTCGACCACGTCGACCCGGAGAACCATCCCGGCGCCACCCCCGAACGGCGTGTCGTCCACCTGCCCGCCCGTGAGCGGTGTGTGATCCCGATAGTTCACGTAACCGAGCCGGTGGCCGGTGGCGAGCGCATTCTGCACGTGCCGCTGCGACTCGAACCAGGCGAACGCCTCCGGGAACAGCGTGAACACGTCGATCTCCACTTCAGTCCTCTCCCAGGAAGCCGAGGTCCACGTCGATCTCGCCGCCCTCCAGATCGACAAGCCGTACGGCGTCCGCGACAAGCGGAATCAGCAGTGGGTCACCGCCACCGGCGCGCTGGACCTCCAACACCTCGCAGGACGGCAGCGCCAGCAGACGTCTCACGGTGCCGATGACCCGCCCGCCGTCACGCACCGTGCATCCCTCCAGATCCTCCGCCCACCACTCGTCCGGCTCGAGCTCGGGCGCCTGGTCGCGGCTGACAAGCAGCTCGGCACCGCGCAGCGCCTCAGCATCGTCGCGGCTGGAGCATCCCGCAAGCCTAAGGATCATGTGCGTGTCGTGGCCGGCGCGACGATCGATCTCAAGGTCCGCGCCCGCTACCTGCACCCGTTCGGCCGCGCGCAGAAGCTGGCCGTTGGGCCCGGTGACATGGAAGCTGCCGTCGAGCCCGTGCGGCTTGCCGACACGCCCCGCATGCAACCAGAGACGATCGTGCTCGGCGTCCGGCACGCCGGCCTCGTCAGTCGATGATGTCGAGGAACACGCGGTGCCCGTGCCTGGCGGCCGCGCTCTTGACCACGGTCCGCAGCGCCGTGGCGGTACGGCCGCCCCGGCCGATCACGCTGCCGTAATCATCCTGGGCGACGGAAAGCTCGAGGACGACGCTGCCGTCGTCCTCGCGAACCTCGTTGACCTTCACCTGGTCAGGCTCGTCCACGAGCCCACGAGCTAGATACTCGAGGAGACCGCGTGGCGAGGAGGTGTCGTTGCTCAACCGGCGATGCCCTGCGTGCGCAGGAGCTTCTTGACCGTGTCGGTCGGCTGGGCGCCGCGGGCGAGCCAGTCTGTGACCTTGGCCTCGTCGAGCGTGATCGTCGACGGGTCGGTCTGTGCGTTGTAGTGCCCGACGGTCTCGATCACTCGGCCGTCGCGCTTGGAGCGCTGATCGGCGACGACAACCCGCCAAATGGGGTTCTTGCGTCCGCCGACGCGCGTTAGTCGGATCCTCACTGACATAGACGAGAGAGCTTAGCGTGCCTGGCGCATGAGCGCCTGGAGGTCCGGAGTCTTGCCTGAGGCGACAACCTTCATCAGCCTGCGCATCTGGTCGAACTGCTTGATCAGCGCCTTCACGGCCTGCACGTTGGTGCCCGACCCCTTCGCAATCCGCAGCCGGCGCGAACCCTTGATCAGCTCGGGGTGGCGCCGTTCCTGAGCCGTCATCGAGAGGATGATCGCCTGGATCCGGTCGAACTCGCGCTCATCGACCTTTACCCCGCGCAGTTCCTTGCCCATGCCCGGAATCATCCCGAGCAGGTTCTGGAGCGGACCCATCTTGCGGATCTGTCGCAGCTGCTGCAGGAAGTCGTCCAGGTCGAACTCCTGTTTACGGAACTTGCGCTCGAGTTCACGAGCCTGCTCCTCGTCATAGGCGTCGGTCGCACGCTCGATCAGTGTCAGCACGTCGCCCATGCCGAGGATGCGCTGTGCCATCCGGTCGGGATGGAAACGCTCGAACTGGTCGAGCTTTTCGCCGGTCGAGGCGTACATGATCGGCTTGCCGGTGATGGCCTTTACCGAGAGCGCCGCGCCACCGCGGGCATCGCCGTCGAGCTTGGTCATGATCACACCGTCGAAGTCGACGGTCTCACCGAACTGCTCTGCGACCTGAACCGCATCCTGGCCCGTCATCGCATCCACAACCAGCAGCACGGCGTTCGGCCTGATCGCCTTCTTGATATCCGCGAGCTCCTGCATCAGCTCAGCATCAACGTGGAGTCGGCCGCTGGTATCGACGATCAGAACGTCCTTGCCCTCTGACTGCGCGCGGTCGCGCGCCCACGCAGCGATCTGAACAGGGTTGCGATCCGTGCCCTGCTCATAGACGTCGGCGCCGGCCCGGGCGCCGACCTGGATCAGCTGCTCGACCGCGGCAGGGCGATACACGTCACAGGCGGCAACCGCCACCGAGGAGCCGTGCTCCTGCTTGAGGTAGCGAGCCAGCTTCGCCGTTGCGGTGGTCTTGCCGGAACCCTGTAGCCCGGCCATCAGGATCACGGTCGGCGGCCTCGAGGCGAAGCTGATCTCCTCGGACTCGCCGCCCATCAGCGCCGTCAGCTCGTCGTTGACGATCTTCACGACCTGCTGGCCCGGGTTGAGCTGGCCGATCACGTCAGATCCGAGCGCACGCTCCTTGACGGCCGCGGTGAAGCTCTTGACAACCTGGAAATTGACATCAGCCTCCAAGAGCGCGAGCCGGATCTCGCGCATCGCGCCGTTGATGTCGGCCTCTGTCAGCGTGCCGTGGCCACGGACATCGGCGAGCGTCGCCTGAAGGCGTTCAGCTAGAGAATCGAACATCCGGACTGAGCTTAGGCGCTCGGGACCCGGTCGCGCCTGACCGGGCCCCGACTCAGAGCCTCAGACGATCTGCTCGGCGCCCTCGAACTCCTGCGCCGGAGGCACGTTGCCGAGAGATGGCTTCTCCTTGAGGTACAGGCTCTCGCCCTTCCAGGCGTAATAGCCGAGCGGAATGATGCCGATCAGAATCGCGCCGATCCCGATGTAGATGTCAACGCCGCTCAGCGAACCGCTGGTGAGCGATTCGATGAAGATGAACAGCATGAACAGTCCACCGACCAGCGGAAACAGGAACATGACGATGAAGTTCCAGACCGACTGGAACGCGACCTTCCGGAATCCGACCACAGCGGCAAATCCGGCGAGGCTGTAGTACACGGCTATCTGCAGACCAATCGCGCTGATTGCATCTCCCAGCACCTGGTTGACCGAATTGGCGAAGCTCGAGACGATGAACAGAACGAGCGAGATCGCAGCAATAACAGCTGTCGCGAACACGGGCGTCCGCCACTCGGAATGGAGCGTGCCAAAGCGAGCCGGGAGTGTCTTCTCCCGCGCCATCGACCAGAGTGAGCGCGTGACCTGGATGAGCGTCGTCTCGAGTGTGGCGATCGTCGACAGCGCGACGGCGACGATCATCAGCTTGGCCCCGAAGCTGCCGCCCACGATCTGCCCGAGGGTCTGCAGCACGTTGTCGCTCGAGTTGATCTCCTTCGCCGGGACGTTCATGTTGATGATGATCGTGAACAGCTCGAACAGCACGAAGACGATGCCGACGCCGATGAGACCGCCCAGACCCGAGTTCTTCTCGCTGTCGTGGGTCTCCTCACCGAGGTTGGATGAGACGTCCCAGCCCCAGTAATAGAAGGCTGCGATCAGCGCACCGGCGACGAAGCTGGCACCCGCGCCAGTGAATCCCGTGAAATGACTGAATCCGAGCCAGCTCATGGAGAAGCTCACGTGCGCATGGTTCGAGGAATGGATGAAGCCGAGGATTATGAAAAGCACGAGAAGGCTGCACTCGATCGAGGACATGATCCACTGGGCGTTTGTCGTGATCCGCACGCCTCGGGCGACGAAGTAGGCCATCACCAGGAACCAGACCGATCCCACGACCACGACCAGCCAGGTGTGTGATTCAGCCGTGGAACTGAAAAGGGACAGGGTGAACTGTCCCGCCGGAACCGAGCCCGCAACCATGAAGATCGTGGCCGACACGACGAGGCACCAGCCGGTCAACCACCCGAGGTACGGGTGCAGAACGCGACCGACCCAGGCGTATGCGGCGCCTGCGTCGGCGCCCATCTTGTTGAGCTGGTGGTACGCGATCGCGATCCCGAACATCGGAATGCCGCACCACAGAAGAGCCGCAGGCCCGGCGAAGCCAACTGTGCCGACCAGCAGCGCCGTTGTCGCCGCGATCGAATACGCGGGAGCGCTGCCCGCAACGGCCATGACGACCGCGTCAAGAAACCCAAGCGCCTTGTCGAGCCCGTGCTCGTCGCTTTCGCTTTCCGGCTTGACCGGCTCCGTGTCACCTGCGACTGCCATAGAACCCCCTCTTGCGCCGGATGTGGCCGGGGAGACTATCTATTTGGACCGACGGTTACACCAATTCGCTACGAATCGGTGTCCCGGCCGCCGGTGTTCTGGTCGCTCTGTCCAAATAACCGGCCGAGATTTCCCGCCGCCTGACTGAACTCGGATGGGATCACGAACACCTTGTTCGAGTCCCCCTGCGCCAGCCTCGGCAGCATCTGCAGGTACTGGTAGCTGAGCAACTTCGGGTCTGGGTCGCCCTCGTGAATGGCGCCGAACACCGTCCCGATCGCCTGAGCCTCGCCCTCGGCGCGCAGAATCGCGGCCTGCTTCTCGCCCTCGGCGGTCAGTATCGCGGCGCGCTGCATTCCCTCGGCTGTGAGGATCTGCGCCTGCTTGACACCCTCGGCGTTGAGGATCACCGCGCGGCGATCCCGTTCGGCGCGCATCTGCTTCTCCATCGCCTCCTGGATCGTCGTGGGCGGGTCGATCGATTTGATCTCGACGCGATTAACCCGGATTCCCCACTTGTTGGTCGCCTCATCGAGCACACCGCGCAGCTGCGTGTTGATGTGGTCGCGGCTGGTGAGCGCCTGCTCCAGGGTGAGCGAGCCGATCACGTTTCGCAGGGTCGTGACGGTGATCTGCTCGATCGCCTGCAGGGGATTTGCGACCTCGTAGGTCTGCGATCGCGGATCGTTGACCGTGAAGTAAAGGACGGTGTCGATCTGGACGACGAGGTTGTCCTCGGTGATGACCGGCTGAGGCGGGAACGACACGACCTGCTCACGCAGGTCGATCAGTGGCCGCATCCGGTCGACAAACGGCACCAGCAATGTCATTCCCGGAGTCAGCGTGCGGTGGTAGCGCCCCAGACGCTCCACGATGCCGGCGCGGGCCTGCGGAACGATCCGCACGGTCCGCGCGAACGTGATCAACAGGAAGATCACAATCACAGCCGCGACTATCGCCTCAACCATCTCCAGCTCCCTCTTTCACTCCATGACGAGCGCCGTCGCGCCCCTGATGTCGACGACTTCAACGCTCGTTCCCGGCTCGATCACGCGATCGTCGTCGAGCGAGCGAGCCGTCCAGACCTCGCTGTCGATCCGCACCCGGCCGACACCCTCGTGGTTGGCGATGCGCTCGAGAACCACAGCATGCTTGCCAACCAGAGCCGCCCCTCCAGTCCGCAGAGCCGGTCCGGACAGCAGCCGCCGCTGGACCAGCGGCCTGATCGTGAACACCGTCAGGATCGAGGCAAGGACGAAGACGATCCAGGCAGCCAGACCCCCAGCCACCGCGTCCGCGCCGGCAGCAATCGCCGCCCCGATCGCGAACGGCGCCAGGAAAAAGCTCGAGCCGCTCAGAAGCTCCCCCACTCCGAAGCCACAGGCGACCACCAGCCAGACGATCCAACCAGCCATGTGCGGCGAGCTTACTCCCCAGCACCGTCGGTTTCGCGCCGTGAGCGCCGCGCCCGCGCTCAACCGCCGGACGCCATTCAGCTGATCAGGGCGCGTGCGAAGTCCGCGGCGTCGAACGGTCGCAGGTCTTCGAGCTGCTCCCCGATACCGATCAGTTTCACCGGAATCCCGAGTTCCGTGGCGATCGCCAGGGCGATACCACCCTTCGCGGTGCCGTCGAGTTTGGTCAGCACCATCCCGGTCACGTCGATCGCCTGTGAGAACAGCTGGGCCTGTCTCAGGCCGTTCTGCCCGGTGGTGGCGTCGACCGTGAGCAGCGTCTCCTGCGGAGCATCGGGAAGTTGCTTGGTGATCACGCGCCGAATCTTCGTGAGTTCGCCCATCAGGTCATCCTGAGTGTGAAGACGCCCGGCTGTGTCCACGATCAGCACGTCTGCTTCCTGGTCGATGGCGACGTTGACGCCCTCGAATGCGACCGATCCTGGGTCGGTGCCCTCAGGGCCGCGCACGAACTCGGCTCCGGCACGCTGCGCCCACTGCTCGAGCTGCTCCACGGCGGCGGCGCGGAAGGTGTCCGCAGCGGCCAGGACAACCCTGTGGCCGAGTTCGCGACTGAGGTGGTATGCGAGTTTGCCGGTGGTGGTCGTCTTGCCGGTTCCGTTCACGCCCGCCATCAGGATCACCGTCGGCTTTGCTCGCAGATCGATGTGATCGTCACCAACGCGGGCGGTCTCAGCCAGCAGTTCGGTCAGGCGGGCCGTCAGCGCCTCGCCGCCGCTGATCTCACCGTCTGTGGCCTCGCGTTCGAGCTGACCCACGACCTGGGCGGTTGTCCGGGCACCCACGTCCGCGTAGATCAGTGCCTCCTCGAGCCGTTCCCAGGTCTCCTCGTTGACCTCCTCGAACAGCGTTGCCTGGAGCTCGGCTCCCAGCGCCTGCCGCGTCTTACGAAGGTTCTCACGCAGACGTGAGAACATGCCGCGACGCTGCTCGACGACGCCGGCCGACTCCTCGCCCCCTGCTGCTTTCACCTGACCTTCGACGAGGAACAGATCCGACCAGTCGCGTGCCACGGCGCTAGGCGGCCTCACGCACGGGCAGGCGGCGTGAAACCACCTTGGAGATGCCGTCGCCACCCATCGATACGCCGTAGAGCGAATCAGCCGCTTCCATCGTGCGCCTCTGATGCGTCACGACGATGAACTGAGCCCGATCGCTGTAGGTATCGAGCAGATCAAGGAAGCGCGAGATGTTGAGGTCGTCGAGAGCAGCCTCGACCTCGTCCATTATGTAGAAGGGGCAGGGCCTGGCGAGGAACACCGCGAACAGGAACGCGAGCGCGGTCATCGACTTCTCGCCACCTGAGAGCAGGGTCAGCCGCTTCATCGCCTTGCCTCCCGGGGTGATCTCGATTTCGACACCGAGCAGATCCTCGTCCTCGACGGCGTCGATGCCATCAGCGCCGTCGGGATCCTCGCCTGTCTCGGCGGTCGTGGATCCGTCGGAATCGAGTTCCTCACCGCCGATCACCGGTGCACGCCCGTCCGCATCGGCGACCAGACGCAGGCGACCGCTGCCTCCGGGGAAAACGCGCGCCGCAAGTTCCTCGAAGTTGCTCGACGCCGCCTCGAATGTCTGCTCGAAGATCTCCCGGATCTGTCTGTCCGTGTCGCGGATCAGGCCCTCGAGTTCGCGCAGCGCCGTCTCCAGGTCGGTACGCTGAGCCTCGAGTTCCTCGACATGCGCGAGCGCCTCGGCGTACTCCTCCTGCGCCAGCGGATTGACGGGGCCAAGCTGCTCGCGCCGTTTTGCCAGCCGGTCGACCCGAGCCAGCAGCTCCTCGCGCTGCTCCGGCGCGAGCGGCTCCTCAGCCGCCGCCGGCTCAAGCTGCAGTTCATCGGCCAACGCTCGAAGCGCGCGCTCAGCGTCGGCGGCTTGGTCGCGCGAACGCTGCGAACGGACCTCAGCCCCGGTCAGGGCCTCGCCCGCCGCGTGCAGCCGCGACTGGATGCCGGCCTCCTCCTGTGCGCACGCGCGCAACTGTGCGGCGACACCCTCGCCCGCCTCTCGGTCGCGTGCCAACTCAGCGTCGAACTGTGCCTTGCACTCTGCGATCACACCGCTGAGGGCCTCGAGCTCCGCGTGGACGCCTGCGATCTGCGGGACCAGCAGCGAGTCACGGGCCATCTCTGCGCGCAGCCTGAGGATCTGCGCCTCCCGCTGGTTGCGCTCACGCTGACCCTGCTCGAGCCGCGCGCGCTCAGCTCCGAGCTGTGCCTCGAGCTGACCCCGCCGGTCGGCCGCGGGACCCTCGTCCGGAGCCGTACGCCGGCGCGCAATCGCGGCATTCAGCCGGCGCTGGCCCTCCACCGCCTCGTCGAAGCTGTCGCGGACGGCCCGCTGCAACACGATCGCCTGCTCGCGTGCCGCATCGAGCTCTGCCACCCGTGCCGTCGCCGATTCAACCTCGCCGCGGGCCGCATGCTCCGCCTGGACAGCCGCCTCGCTGGCTCGGATCAGCTCCTCGCGGCGATTGCGCTCCGCGAGGACCCGTTCCTCGCCAACCTTTGCCGTCTGCCGCATTTCTCCGCTCATGCCCGAATACACACGTCCACTCGCTGTCACCGCAGCCCCGCGGAATTCGTCCGGCACTGACGTGATGTCCTCGACAATCCAGACATCGCCGAGCAGCTCACGAGCGATCGCCGCGGCCCGATTGTCCCCGGAGACGTAATCGCGCAGCGCGACGGCCCCGGTGACGGGCGGGGCCGTCGCGTTGCCGATCGGATCGGCGCGACTGCGGAGCACGAACACTCGGCCGCCGTCACGACCGGCTCGGTCAAGCAGCTCACCGGCGGCGGCACGGTCATCGAGCAGGGCAGCACCGAGCCTGCCGTCGAGCGCCGCCGCCACCGCCAACTCGTAGCCGGGAGCGACCGTCAGCTCGTCGGCCAGCGAGCTGGCGCCCCCCGGAGCAGTCTGATGGCTCCGCAGAAACTGATTTACGGCCGCCAGCTCGCCGCCGACACGAGCACTCTCGCGGCGCGCTGCCTCGACCACTCGCTCAGCCTCGCGGACCGCGGCGCGCGCTGCTTCATGAGCGGCCTCCGCGGATTCGCGGGCGCCCTTCGCCTCGTCCAGCACCAGCGCGCGCTCCTGCTCCAGCGCGGCGGCCGCCGTCAGCTGCTGTTCGAGCTCCGACAGTTGCCGCGCGAGCTCAGCCTCCCGATCGCGTTCGAGCGCATCGAGTTCACGGCTGAGCGCCGCGATACGGGCCTCAGCGTCCGGATCGGGTCGATCCTCAGCGCCAGCCGCAACCAGCGCTTCGAGCTGCGCCTGAGCGCGAGCGAGTCTGGCCGACACGGTCTGCCCGGCGTCACGCACCCCGTCGGCTCTGTAGCTGACTCGATCGGCTGAGGATTGCGCCGCGAAGCTGCGCCTTGAGAGCTCCTCGCGCTGGCTGGATCGTGCCGCCAGCGCCTCCTCAGCCTCGCGGCGCCTCACCGCCACAGCCTCCAACTCCTGTTCGATGCGTCCGCGCTCCGCTCGCGCCTGCGCTGCCTGCTCGGAGGCGGACTCGAGCTCAACCCGACGCGCGCGCAACTCGTCGCGCGCCAGCTCCCAGCGAACCTCGAGTGTCTGCCGGTAGATGCGCTCGTGCAACTCGGCTGCTTCAGCCTGGCGCTTCAGCGGCTTCAGACGCGAGCGCGCCTCGCGCTCGACGTCGAGCGCGCGGTCAAGATTGTCCTGCGTGTGTCCGAGCTTCAGCTGGGCCCGACGGCGCCGCTTGCGGTGTTTGCCGAGCCCGGCCGCCTCCTCGATCAGCAACCTGCGATCGCGCGGTTTTGATGTCACGATCGCCTCGACCCTGCCCTGCGAGATGACCGAGTGCATCTCCTTGCCGAGGCCGGTGTCCGATAGCACCTCGATCACGTCGATCAGGCGGCATCGGGCGCCCCCGAGGCGATATTCGCCCTCACCGTTGCGATCGAGCCGCCGCGTGATCGACACCTCGGGACCAAGCCCGAGCACGCCCTCATCGTCGTCCAGCACGAGTTCGACCATCGCACTGCCGGCCGCCTGGCGCCCGGGCGCCCCGCCGAAGATCACGTCCTGCATCGAATGACCCCGCACCGCCATCGGGGATTGCTCACCGAGTGCCCACAACACGGCATCGGTCACGTTGGATTTGCCTGAACCGTTCGGCCCGACGATGACGCTCGTCCCGGGACCGAACTCAAGCCGCGTGCGGTCGGGAAACGACTTGAACCCCTTCATCGTGATGCTCTTGAGGTACACCGTTCCTCCTACTATCCCTTGCCGGCCACTGTCGCGTGCGTCAGCGCCTCCTCGGCAGCCGCCTGCTCGGCATCCTTCTTGCTGCGGCCGACGCCGCGGCCGATCTCATCTTCGCCGATGCACGCGGCGATCGTGAAGGTTCGGTCGTGGGGCGGGCCGGTCTCCCCGACCACGCTGTAGCTGACGATCGCACCCCGCCGAGCGAGCCGCTCCTGCAGCGCCGACTTGAAGTCGACGGGATGCTCCAGCGCCTCCGCCAGTTCCTGCTGGAAGGCCTCGACGACCGCCTCGGCCACGGGCTCGTAGCCAAACTCCAGATAACACGCGCCGATCACAGCCTCGGTGATGGATGCCAGCACACGTTCGGTGGAGACCAGGTTCGGGATGCCGGCTGCTGCGCCGGCCGGCGCTGCAGCGGCGAGCCGCGCCGGCACGCCCAGGCGCTCAGCCACGGCACGGCAGGATCGCCCGGAGACGGTCTGGGCACGGATCTTGGTGAGCTCGCCGGCGCCGTAACTACCGGGATCGAGCAGCGGATAGATGTGCGAGGTGACGGCCAGCGACAACACGCTGTCTCCCAGGAACGCGAGCCGCTCGTAGGAGTCCGCCCGCCTGGGCGTCCATGATGCGTGCATGAACACCGTCCGCGCGAGCTCCGGTGGCAGATCGTCCAGCAACTCGCGGAGCCGGGCCACTGGCTCGCTTGATTGAGCGGCCTCAGTTGTCACCGCTGGCGTCGCTCGCGGTCGTGATCCCGCTCGCGAGCACGAACTCCACCGCCTGGCCAACGGTGAGGATCGTCGCGGCTTCCTCGTCTGAGATCTTCACGCCATAGCTGTCCTCGAGCTCCTGAACGAGCGTGTACAGATCGAGCGAGTCGGCATCCAGGTCCTCCCGGAAGCGTGTGGTCTCGCTGATCGACGCGGGATCGATCTCGAGCTCGTCGGCAAGATGCGTGCGGACCACGCCGAGAATCTGCTCACGAGTCATGGGCGAGCAACCGTAGCCCCAGGCTCGGACGTGGAAAGCGGTTCTCCGTCCTTTGCAGCAGCTTCGGCGTCTGACTGGCCACCGGGGCGACGCAGGGCACCGGCCTCCTCGAGCGCCGCGCGAGTCCGCGCGATCACGTTCTCCTCGACCCCGTGGGCGGCAACGTCGATCGCCCGCGCGAAACCCTGGCGTGTGAACCGGCCGTGACACACGATGCCGATCTGCCGCAGCCCCAGCATGTAGGCGCCGCCGGTCACCTCCGGGTCGATCTCCTCGCGCAGTCCCTGGATCGAGGGCTTCAGCAGGAAGCCGCCGACCTTCGCGCGCAGCGAGCGGCTGGCGGCATCGCGCAGCAGGCGCAGCGTCTGCGCCGGAAACTCCCTCGATCAGCTTCAGCGCGATGTTGCCCGTGAAGCCATCGGCCACAACCACGTCGGCGCTATCTCTCAGCACGTCTGTGCCTTCGACGTTGCCGACGAACCGCAGCCCGGCACCTCCGGTGCCGCTCAAGCTGTCGTGGACCTCCTTCAGGTCCGCGGTTCCCTTGGCAGGCTCCTCGCCGTTGGAGAGCAGCGCCACACGTGGCGTGTCGAACCCCAGCACGGCCTGCGCGAACGCCGAGCCCATGTGCGCGAACTGGACCAGGTGCTCAGGTCTGCAGTTGACGTTGGCGCCGACATCGAGCAGCAGCAGCGGACGGTTCCCAGGACGCGGTAGCGGCAACGCCAGCGCTGGGCGGTAGATGCCACGGTCACGCTTGATGTAGGAGTGGGCGGCAACCAGAGCCGATCCGGTGGAACCGCCGGACACGAGGGCCTGAGCCCGGCCATCGGCGACGGCCTTTGTCGCCTGCACGATCGAGGCCTCCGGTGTCGACCTCACGGCGAGCGCAGGATCGTCGGCCTTCGCGATCGACACAGGCGTGTCGATCACCTCGACGCCGTCGGCGACAGCGGAGATCCGCGAGGCATCGGCGAAGAGCAGCACGCGCACACCCCGCGCCGCCGCCAGCGACGCGCCCTGCGCGACCTCGTCGGGACCGAGATCGGCCCCGTTGCCGTCAACGGCGACCGTCACCATCGGTGACTGACGCCTCAGTCGAGCGAGGAGTCGGTGTTGACCACGGTGCGCCCTTTGTAGCTACCGCAGACCGGGCACACACGGTGCGGGAGGCGCTGGCTGTGGCACTGAGGGCACTCGTTCGTCGCGGCGGCGCTGACCTTGTGGGTCGAGCGGCGCTTGGTCGTGCGTGAGTGTGACTGCTTCTGCTTGGGAACGGCCATGACGGAGGAAAGTAGCAGGCCAAGACCACGGTCAAGGCCCCACCTGCCCGATTTCAGGTCTCGAACTTGATCTCTGACAGCTTCGCCCAGCGGGAGTCGGGCTCAGGTTCGTGATGGTGTCCGGCCCCGGCGGCATTGAGGTCGATCCCGCAGACCGGGCACAGGCCGGCGCAATCCTCGCGACAGAGGATCGCGCGCGGCAGGTTCAGCGCCAGAGCGTCGCGCGCCCAGCTTGAGACGTCCAACGTCCCGTGCTCGACATAGGGCGAATCCAACTCCTCACCGGCGCCGGGTTGGGAGATCTCTCTGGCATCGACCTCGTAGACGGCGTCCGCCTTCTCCAGGCAACGCATGCAAGCTCCGCGGAGAGTCGCTTCGAAGCGCAGCCGCAACGCGTAACCCTGTCCGCTGGTCCGAGAGATGTCCAGACGCGCGGAAACCAGCGGAGGATCAACCGCATAGACGTCACTTCCAAGCTCGAACGGCTCGATCCGCACGTCCAGGTCCAGCCGCCTGCCCTCACCTGAGCTCAGGTGTAGACCGTTCAGATCGAAGCTGTCCACCGGGATCGTCACCCGTCTCAGGTTAGAACCGCCTGCCTTCACCGGCGAGGGCGCCGCACCGGCTGTCAGCAGTCGGTCTACTCAGCAGCCCGCAGGCGGCGGGGCGACGGTGCCGCAGCCGGATCGTCGAACAGAGCCCGCGGACGGTCCGTCTCCTCGACGGCGGACAGCGCGCGCTCATCGTCTGGTGCGATCCGCACCTCTCGCGCGACCTGGGTGATCTGCTCTACACGGTCGAGCTCCGCGCCACTCGCGACGGCGCCGTGCTCCGCAAACCGGCGGGCGCTGGGCAGTACTCGGGCCTCGTACGAACCGACCGCCTCGTTATAAGCCTTTACCGTGCCGTTGAGCCGATTGCCGAGCGTCGAGACCAGGCCCGAGAGCTTGGCCAGGCGGCCGTGCAGCTCACGCCCCAGCTCGGAGATGGCCTGAGCCGACTCGGCAACGCGCTCCTGCTGCCATCCGTAGCCAACCGAGTGCAACAGCGCCAATAATGTCGTCGGCGTCGCGATCAGCACGCGCCGCGCCATCGCGTCCTCGATCAGTTCGGGATCCGCCTCGAGCGCGGCCCCGTACAGGTGCTCTCCCGGCAGGAACAGCACGACGAAATCAGGAGCCGAGTCCATCCCATTCCAGTAGGCCTTGTCCGACAGCTGCTTCACGTGCTTGCGAAGCAGTCGCCCGTGCGCCTGCAGGTGCTGGGCACGCGTCTCCTCGTCCGGCGCCTCGTAGGCGTCAAGGACCCCCTGCAGTGGCGCCTTCGCGTCCACGACCACGTGCTTGCCGCCCGGGAGGTTGACGACCATGTCGGGCCGCAGGGTGCGCTCGTCGCCATCGAAGCTGGCCTGCTCGTTGAAGTCGCAGTGCGCGACCATCCCCGCAAGCTCAACCACCTTGCGCAGCTGCATCTGCCCCCACTGACCACGCGTGTTCGGCTTGCGCAGCGCGGTGACAAGCGCGCCGGTTTCAGTGCGCAGCCGTTCGTTGGCCTCAGACAGCTGGCGCATCTGCTGGGCCAGCATCCCGCGCGACTCGTGGCGCTCCTTGTTCAGCGCCAGCAACTGCTGGTCGACGCGCTGCAGCTGATCGGACAGCGGCTTCACCATCTGCTCGACCGCGAGCCGCCGCTTGTCGATCTCACCCTTGGCCTCAGCCTGGCTGGCCTGGAGCTGCGTCCGCGCCAGCTCCGTGAGCTGCTTGACGCTCGCATCCATCGCGTCGGCGCTCATCGCCTTGAACGACGCCGACATCTGCTCCTGTCCCTCCCGCAGGGCGCGGATGCGTTCACGCATGATCAGCGCGGTGACAACCGCGCCGACGACCACGCCGACGATCAACCAGACGGCACTCATGCATGCAGGATCGCGCCCCGTCCGGACGGAACCGGCGAACGCAGGTTCGGGTCAGGCCCGATGGGCCCGACCGTCAGGCGACTTCGGCGTGCTCGTCCTTGCCGGCCAGGCGGTCACGGCCTCGCTGCACCGCGGCGATGAACTTCGAAAGGTTGACCTCGAGCGTGTTGAGGATCTCGTCGGCGTAGTCCTCGGCACCGAGTCGGATCTCGCGCTCACGCGTGCGGGCATCCTCGATGATGTCCTCCGCCGCACGTTCAGCCTGCTTGGTGATCTCCTCGTCGGAGACGAGCCGGTCCTGACGCTCGCGCGCCTCCTTGACGATGCGCTCGGCTTCGCGTTTGGCCTCGGCGAGCATCTCCTGTCGTTCCTTGACGATCCAGCGAGCCTGTTTGATCTCCTCAGGGATCGTTGCCCGCATCTGGTCGAGGATGTCGTAGATCTCTTCCTTGTCGACGCGCACCTGATCCGTGAGCGGCATCGGCTTTGCGTTGTGAACGAGATCGTCAAGCTTGTCGATCAGTACGAGTACGTCCATCGCGATCCTCTGTTTCGTCAGCGGCTGGCGCGTTCCTTCAAGGCTTCGGCGACCGCTTCCGGCACCAGACCCTCGATCCGCCCGCCGAACGTCGCCAGCTCCTTGACACCGCTGGATCTGATGAAACTGTACTTCGCCGAGGCCATCAAGTAAACGGACTCGATGTCCGGCGCCTGCGCGCGGTTGAGCTGGTTGAGCTCGAGTTCGTACTCGAAGTCGGAGATCGCTCGCAGCCCGCGGACGATCGTCTTGGCGCCACGGTCCCGCGCGAAATCCACCGTCAGGACGCTGAACGGCTCGACCGCGACGTTGCCCAGCCCGGCTGTGGCGTCCTCGATGAAGGCCACGCGCTCCTCCGCGCTGAACAGCGTCGAGCCCTTGCGCATCGGCAGGTTGACAACCGCCACGATCACCTTGTCGAACATCGCGGAGGCGCGCGAGATCACATCCAGATGGCCGTACGTGACCGGATCGTAGGAGCCGGGACAGACTGCGATTCGGTTATCAGGCGCCATGGATTCTGATCAGTGTGTCTCCGTAGGTCCGCTCCCGCAGGAGCGGCAGCTCGAGCTCCAGGGGAGCGCGCCGGTCGCTCTCGGCCACGACCCTGGCCTGTGAGGACATGATCGGTGGCAGCGCACGCGACAGCTCCGCGCCCAGGGAGTCAGCCAGGCGGTATGGGGGGTCAAGGAAGACAAGATCGTATTCGCGCCCGGCGACCGGCGTGCAACTGAGCGCCCGGATCGCAGACATCTGGAGGATCTCCGCCTCCAGGCTGAGATCGGAAAGGTTGCGCTTGACGACGGCGACCGCGGCGGCATCCGAGTCGACGAACGTCACAGCTGCCGCGCCACGTGAGAGTGCCTCGATGCCCAGAGCGCCGGAGCCGGCGAACAGATCGAGCACGCGCGCGCCCTCGACTGACGCGAGGATCGAGAACAGCGCCTCGCGCACCCGGTCTGACGTCGGCCGGGTGGCCGACCCGCGGGGAGCGCGCAGCACCCGGCCGCCGTGTGTGCCGGCCACAACCCTCATACCAGTATCGTCGGCAGCGCGCGCGCCAGCAGAGCGTGCTCGGGCTGCTCGAGTTTCGGGTCGGTGTCCAGCAGCGACCGTGCGTAGAGAACGGCACGCTCGAGCAGCTCGGCGTCCTCCGGTAGTTGCGCGAAGCGATTCTGTGCGTCGTGCCCGGACTGCCGCGTGCCCGCAAGCTCGCCGTGACCGCGCAGCTCGAGGTCGATCTCAGCCAGCCGGAAACCGTCTGATTCGCGGGCCAGCGCCTGCAGGCGCCGCGAATCCCGGCGACCGAACAGCAGGCACACCGAAGCATGCTCGCCACGACCGATGCGGCCGCGTAACTGGTGCAGCTGCGAGATCCCGTAGCGCTCGGCGTCCTCGATCAGCATCACGGTCGCGTTGGGGACGTCGATGCCAACCTCGATCACGGTGGTCGCCACAAGAATCTGCGCCCCACCCGCCCCGCCGGCAGCGAACCTGGCCATCGCCTCCTGCTTTTCCGCGGGACGCATCTGGCCATGCATCAACACGACCTCGTAATCCACGAACGGACCCTGTCTGAGTCGCTCGTACTCCGAGGTCGCGGCGCGCGCCTGCAGCACTTCCGAGGCTTCCACCAGCGGACAGACCACGAACGCCTGGCGCCCAAGATCGAGCTCCTCACGGATCCGCGCGTACGCCCGCTCACGCTCGGCGTCGCTGGAGCAGACGTGGGTCGCGATCGGCCGGCGACCGCGCGGCAGCTCCCGCAACAGCGTCATGTCGAGATCCGCATAGTGGCTGAGCGCCAGCGTGCGCGGAATCGGCGTGGCCGTCATGTGCAGCTCGTGAGGGCTGTGCCGGGCGGCGCCGGCCGCGGCAAGCGCCGCCCGCTGTCCAACGCCGAACCTGTGTTGCTCATCGATCACGACCACCGCCAGACGGTCGAACACGACAGCGTCCTCAATCAGCGCATGAGTCCCGACGATCAGTGAGAGCTCGCCGCTGCTGAGCTTGGCGAGCAGGTCCGCGCGGCGACGGCCCGGAGTCGAGCCGGTGAGCAGGCCGGCGCTCACCGGCTCGGAGCCGAGCAGCGTCTGGAGCGTCTGAAAATGCTGTTCGGCGAGCGTCTCGGTCGGCGCCATCAGGGCGGCCTGGTGGCCGTGTTCGACCGCACGCAGCATCGCGTGGACCGCGACGACGGTCTTGCCCGAGCCGACCTCTCCCATCAGCAGGCGCTGCATCGGCTGCCCCCGCGCGAGGTCGCCGTCGATGACCGTGAGCGCAGCCTCCTGATCCCCGGTCAGCGGAAACGGCAATTCCCGCTCGAGCCAGCGCGCGCTCAGCTGGCGCGGCCCGGCCAGCCGCGGTGCGCAGGCAAGTGCAGCACGGTCGCGGCGACGCAACTGCAGGGCCAACTGGTCGAGCAGCAGCTCCTCGAACGCAAGCCGACGTCGCGCCTGCTCGACATCGGCGTCCTGCTCCGGGAAGTGCGCCGCGCGCAACGCCCCCGGACGGTCGGGCAGGCGCTCGCGCCGCCGCAACGCGGCCGGCAGCGGCTCCACGAAATCATCGAAATTGGCGACGCGCTCGTGCACCAACGCCAGTATCTGCGTCGAGGAGAGGCCATCGGTCGCCGGATAATGGGCGACGCCGATTTCACTGTCGGTGGCGGCTTGCTTGCCGCCACCGCCCGCTGTGACCTCTGCGGTCGGCGCGTGCGCCTGAACCGTGAAGCGGCCCCGACCGTCAGCCTTCCCGTGCAGCATCAGCCTGGTACCGGCGGGATAGCGGTCGGCGAGCCACGGCTGGTTGAAGAAGGTCACCCGCAGGCTGCCCCCGGCATCGGCGACCGTGGCCTCGACCAGCGGCCGCATGCCCCGCCGCCGCACCGGCCGCGCGGCGATCCGTTTCACCTCGACGACGATCGTGGCCGTCTCCCCCGCGATCAGCTCGCTCACCGATCGCGCTTCGCGACGGTCACGGGGCAGGTGTTCGAGCAGGTCGCCCACACTGTGCAGGCCGAGCGCCTCGGCACCCTGAGCCGCCTTTGCCCCCTGAACGCTAAGCGGGCGCTCCAGCTGAGCCGGCGAGGGATAGCGGACCGGGGCGGCGGCCAGCTCCTCGGCCGTCAGGTCTGTGGCGGTTGCAAAGGCTCTCGGCATCTTGTAGCGATCCGGTTGCAAAGCTTGACCGCGACTGCGGTCGGCCTAGGATTCAGAGCATGAGCGACCGCATCGTCTATGTCTCGAGGGTGACACGGCTGCCGCTGTTGGCGGCGGACGGCTCTGACGTCGGCCATGTTGTCGATGTCGTGCTTGATATGGGCGGGCGTCCACCGCGCGTGAACGGCTTCGTGATCGGCAGCCTGCAACGCCGGAGGGTGTTCGTCGGTGCGGGGCGCGTCGGCGAGATCGACACGCGCGGAATGCGACTGCGTCGCGGTGCGATCAACCTGCGCCAGTTCGAGCTTCACGACGGCGAGAAGCTGGCCGCCGGCGAACTGTTGGGCCGGCGGTTGAATGGCCGCCGCGTGGTGGACATCGGCCTGCAGCCGGCGCCGGAACCGTTTGCCTGGGAGGTGGCGACCGTTGCGCTCGGTGCCGGCCGCCGCATGCCCGGCCGCAAACGCACGCCCGAGGTGATCGACTGGAGCGAGGCCGGTGAGCTGTTCGCCGAGCAGCGGCCGGTCGACCGGCAGGCGGCGACGCTCGGCAGCCTGCACCCGGCGGAGATGGCCAACGAGATCCGCAGCATGCCGCTCAGCCGCCGGCGGCTGCTGGCCGAGGCGCTCGAGGATGACCGCCTGGCCGACCTGCTCGAGGAGATGCCTGAGGACGAGCAGGTGCGGCTGATCGAGGGGCTCGACCCGGAGCGCGTCGGCCGTGTGCTCGACGAGATGGAGGCCGATGACGCCGCCGACCTGCTCGGTGAGTTGTCACTGAGTGAGCAGGAGCAGCTGCTCGCCGCGATGGATCCCGAAGAGGCTGAAAGCGTTCGCCGCCTGTTGATCTATAAACCTGACACGGCCGGCGGGTTGATGACGCCAGAGCCGATCATCCTCGCGCCGACCGCCACGGTGTCTGACGCGCTGGCGCACGTTCGCAACCCTGATCTGCCGGTGCCGTTGGCAACGCAGGTGTTCGTCTGCCAGCCGCCGCTCGAGACGCCGACGGGCCGGTTCATCGGCGTCGTCGGCGTGCAACGGCTGCTGCGCGAATCGCCGTCCAAACCACTCGGGCGCTGCATCGACGAGGACTGGGATCCGGTCAGGGCCGATGCCTCCGATCGCGAGGTGGCCGGCAGGCTCGCGGCCTACAACGTCGTCGCGCTGCCCGTCACCGACGATTCAGGCCGCCTGCTCGGAGCCGTTACGATCGACGACGTGCTGGATCGCGTATTGCCGCGGGGCTGGCGCGTCACGCATGCGAGTATCTGACCAGAGCGAAAGTTTCAGCTGATGCCGGACGACACCCAGAACGACGATGGCCCGCAAGAACGACCTCAGCACCCCTCGCGGCTCCGGTGGCGGCAGCGGCTACGACTCCGACGCGTTCGCGCGCTGGGCGGAGTCGGTTGCGCGATTCTTCGGGACCGGCCGCTACCTGGCGATGCAGTCGATCTTCGTGGTGGTCTGGATCGCGCTCAACGCCTTCCTGGCTCTCGACCAGGGCAAGAAGCATGCGTTCGATCCCTATCCATTCATCCTCCTGAACCTCGTCTTCTCGACCCAGGCCGCTTACGCCGCGCCGCTGATCCTGCTCGCCCAGAACCGGCAGGCCGACCGCGACAAGGAGGAGATCGAGCGCGACCGCGAGACCAACGGGCGCTCACTGGCTGAGGCGGAGTTCCTTGCTCGTGAGATCGCCGAGGTGCGGATCCTGCTCGAGCAGAAGGCCGACCGCGAGGATCTGATCGCACCGATCGAGCAGCTCACGCACGCGATCGAGCAGCTGCAGGGCGTCAGTCTGGTCGACGACGAGGCCGACGAGGCCGAGGTCGACTATCCGAGCTGACAGCCGGCCCTCATTCTGCGCACAGCAGCCACCAGTAGCTGGCCTGTCCCCCGTCTGAGAGCTCGAGTTCGACCTCGCCGCCGACAAGCGCCCGAACCGTCCGGTCATCGAGCGGCGCCTCAACCCCGCGCAGGCAGGTGACGAGCTCCGCATCATCGGCCAGCTGGCCGATCACCTCCCGCAGCGTCGGCTCGGGCTCGCCCCAGAAGATCAGCTCGTCGTCGACGAAGCCGATCGCGTCACCGGCGCTGAAGCGACCCTGCGCGTCGTCGCGTGCCGCTCGGGCGACTGCACCCGTACGCAGCTCATCGAGGATCGCCGTCATCGCGGCGGCGTTGTCAGCGGCGCTGCGAGCAGGATCCAGCGCGACGGCGGCGGTGAGCCCGGCCTGGAGTGAACGAGACGGCACGACCGCGACCTGCTTGTCCGACAGCCCAGCCGCACGTTCAGCGGCCATGAACACATTCGCGCTGTTGGGCAGCAGCACGACGTGTTCTGCTGGCACGGCGTGGATCGCAGCCAGCAGATCATTCGTCGATGGGTTCAGGGTCGGCCCACCGTCGAGCGCGGCGACACCGAGGCCATTGAACAGTTCGCGGAAGCCGGCGCCCGTGGCCACGGCAACAGCACCACAGAACGCGTCGACGCCCACACCGACACCGGATACCGATGCCGGCCCTGCCAGCCGTGCCTCGCGCTCGGCGACCTGTTCCCTCATGTCGGCGATATCGATCCGAGAGATGCTGTGCGGCGCGAACAACGCCATCGCGGCGTCGGGCGTGTCGGTGTGCAAGTGGATCTTGAGTGTCGAGCGGTCGCCGACGACCAGCACCGAGTCGCCGAGCAGCTCGAGCTTGGCCATGTAGGTGCGCTGGTCGAGCTCGTCGCCGGTCACCGCGAAGTTGGTGCAGTAGCGGAAGCTGGTGGATGCGTGCTGAGGATGCGTGATCCGGGCGGGCGCGTAATGCTCGATCTGCACCGTCTCAGTGCCGCGCAATGCCGCGACCATCCCTGCCAGCACAACGGTCAGTCCGTACCCGCCGGCGTCGACGACCCCGGACTCGCGCAACACGGGCAGCAGGTCGGGGCCCCTGTCAACCGATTGCCGCCCCGCCTCGAGCGCGCGCTCCATCACCTCGGCAGCCAGTGCGTTCTGCTGGTCGTCGGTCGCGTCAGGCCCAAGGCGAGCGTCCGCCATGTGAGCGAGCTCGGTCGCGACCCTGGTCGCCATCTCCCGCACCACGGTCAGGATCGTCCCCTCGGCGGGATCGCGTACGGAGCCATACGCCTGATCTGCGGCGTGCGCCAGGGCGGCACCGATCAGGACAGGGTCGATCAGTTCACCGGGACGGCTGATCAGCTCCTCGGCGGCGCCGCGGATCAGCTGCGAAAGGATCACGCCGGAGTTGCCACGGGCGCCCAGCAGCGCCGCGCGCGCCACGGAGCTGACGATCTCATCGCGACCGATCTCGTCCAATGTGTGTTGCTCGGAGGCGCCGAGGATGCGGTCCAGCTCCTCCACCACAGCCCGCATCGTGAGGACCATGTTGTCGCCCGTGTCGCCATCGGCGACCGGGAACACATTGAGATCGTTGATCTCCTGGCGCCGCGCCTCGAGCGCGACAAGACCGGCCTCCACCAGCGAGCGGAAGCGAAGGATCGCGGGATCACTCATGCGCGGCGAGGACCGCAGCCCTAACGGGCTTTGGTCACTTTGCCGGCCTTGAGGCAACGCGTGCATACGTACACACGACGCGGCGTACCGCCATCATCGATGCGGACGCGCTGGAGATTCGGATCGAACCGCCGATTGGTGGCAACCATCGAGTGGCTGCGGGAGTGGCCGAAGGATGGACCCTTGGCGCAGACGTGACAGACCTTTGACATACGGCGGAGGAGTATACGCACTCCGCTTGACTTGCCCTCAGCGCCTCTCGATCACGACGGTTGGGGACCACCCCGGGCCCGCAGACGAGGTCGATCTTCGCAGCTGCTGGGCTCGCTCAACGCAACGCCTTCATGCCGAGAATCCGGCCTTGCGCGGACGCTGAGACAGCTCACGCTTTACCGCGAGCGACGCCAGCGCCGCCTCGACCGCGTGACGGCCGCTGTCGCGCTTGCCGCCACCTTTGACGCGGGCCCGTGCCTGTTCGGCGCTGTCCACCGTGAGAACCCCGAAGCCAAGAGGGACGCCGGTGTGGAGCTGCACGTCCTGCAGACCACGCGCCGTCTCGGTACAGACGTAGTCATAGTGGTCGGTCTCGCCGCGGATCACCGCGCCGAGCGCAATCACGGCGGCGTAGCGCCCGCTCTCAGCCGCGAAGCGGCTGATCAGTGGCAGCTCGAACGCGCCCGGGACCTCGAAGCTGTCGACGTCGGTGACGCCGGCGTCCGCGAGCGCATCGCGCGCGCCCTGCTCGAGCGCATCCGCGAACTCGACGTAGAACCGCGCGATGCAGAGCGCTACCCGGTCGTCACTTGCCATCGCGGGCCTCCGCGCGCTCCCGCGCCGCCTCGTCGCGCTCCCGCTCGTCATGCAGCATCTCATCATCGAGCGCAAGCGCCTGGTGGTGAAGCATGTGGTCGAGCTTGTCGCGCTTCGCCCGCAGGTACGCCTGATTGTGAGGGTTGGCCTGGTGGATGATCGGTATCTGGTCCGCCACAGTCAGCCCGTGGCCGGACAGCCCGGAGATCTTCTTCGGGTTGTTGGTCAGAATCCGAATGCTCGTCAGCCCCAGGTCGACCAGGATCTGTGCGCCGATGCCGTAATCGCGCAGATCAGCCGGGAGCCCGAGGCGCAGGTTCGCTTCAACCGTGTCAAGGCCCTCCTCCTGCAGCTTGTAGGCGCGCAGCTTGTTCAGCAGCCCGATCCCCCGGCCCTCCTGGCTGAGGTAGAGCAACACACCTGTGCCCTCCTCCTCAATCATTGCAAGCGCCGACTCCAGCTGCTCACCACAGTCGCAGCGCAGCGAATGGAAGACGTCGCCGGTCAGGCACTCGGAGTGCACCCGCACGAGCACGTCCTTTGCCGCCTCGATGTCCCCCTTGACCAGCGCGACATGGTGCTTGCCGTCAAGCAGCTGCCTGTATCCGTACGCCACGAACTCGCCGAAGGCCGTCGGCAGACGCGTCGATACGACACGCTCGACCAGTTTCTCGGTGCGCCGGCGATGAGAGATCAGGTCGGCGATCGTGATCATCTTCAGCCCGTGCTTCCAGCAGTACGCCTCGAGGTCGGCGCCGCGAGCCATCGATCCGTCCTCATTCTGGATCTCACAGATCACGCCCGCGGGGTTCAGCCCAGCCATGCGCGTCAGATCGACCGAGGCCTCTGTATGGCCGGTGCGCTCCAGCACACCGCCGTCCTTGGCTCGCAACGGCCTCACGTGGCCGGGCTTGACGATGTCAGCCGGCCCCTTGGTCGGGTCGATTGCGACCTGCATCGTGTGAGCCTGATCCTGGACCGAGATGCCGGTCGTGACCCCCTCCCGAGCCTCGATCGTGACGGTGAACGGGGTCTCGTGAGCCGACTCGTTCTTGAGCGTCATCAGTTCCAGATTCAGTTCCTCGCAGCGCTCGGCTGTCAACGTCAAACAGATCCAGCCGCCGGCCTGGCGCTGCATGAAGTTGATTGCATCGGGCGTGACGAACTGCGCGGCCATGACCAGGTCGCCCTCGTTCTCACGATCAGCGTCGTCGACGACGACGATCATCTTGCCCACTGCGATGTCCTCGAGCGCTTCCTCGATCGTCGCGAATGGGGTCCTGACGGCACTCACGCCGCCGTCCTTCCAGGCATCAGCCTCTCGATGTATTTGGCCAACACGTCAACCTCCAGATTGACCGTCATGCCCGACTCCGCACAACCGAGATTGGTGCGCTCGAGCGTTTCGGGTATGAGTGAAACGGTAAATGATCCATCGTCCAGGCCGGCCACGGTCAGCGAAACGCCATCGACGGTGATCGATCCCTTGTGGACGACGTAACGCAGCAGTTCGGGCGCGGCCGTGATCGTCACGCGCCTCGAGAACCCGTCGGGACGGACGGACGTGATCGAGCCGACACCGTCGACGTGGCCCTGAACCATATGGCCGCCGAGCCGATCGCCGGCGCGCATCGCGAGCTCGAGATTGACGGCGCTTGCCTCCCTGAGCTCGGCCAGCGAGCTGAGCATCAGCGTCTCGTTCATCACGTCCGCGCTGAACGCGCCGTCGCCAACCAGCGTCGCAGTCAGGCAGACGCCGTTGACCGCGATCGAATCGCCCTCGTGGAGCTCCGGGGCCAACTCGCTCGACACCCGCAGGCGCACGCCATCACCGGAGCGCTCGACACCGACAACTCTGCCGAGATCAGCAACCAGCCCCGTGAACACCTCACCACTCCCTTATCCGAGCGGTGACCAGCAGGTCCTCGTCGACCCGCTGGCAGTCAAGCGTCAACAGCCGTAGGGCATCGGATATGGCCTCCACGCCGTCGCTTTCGAGCGGGTCGCGGGCGGTGCGCCCGCCCAGCACGAGCGGTGCGATGAAGAGCCGCATCTCGTCGATCTCGCCGGCATCCAGAAACGCGCCTGCGAGCCTTGGCCCGCCCTCGAGCAGGATCGAGGTCACGCCCTCGGCCCCCAGCTGGTCGAGCGCAGCACGCAGGCGTGCCGGCTCGTTCTCACCGCTGGCGCAGATCACGTCGACTCCCCGGGCCACCAATGCATCGGTCGCTGCACGCGGGGCGGCACGCGACACGACGACGGTCAGCGGCACGGCGGCCGAGTCGGCGAGCAGTCGCGAGCCGAGTGGCAGCTTGGCCAGCGAGTCGAACACGATACGTCGGGGCTGGTGCCCGGCGAGCATCGTCGACTCGGACCCCCCGATCCGGGCGGTCAACGCCGGATCATCGGCCAGAGCGGTACCGATTCCGACCGCGACCGCGTCACTGGCGGCGCGCCACTCGTGCGCGAGCTGGCGGCTGCGGTCCCCCGATATCCACTTCGAATCGCCACTGCGAGTGGCAACCTTGCCGTCGAGCGACATGGCCGACTTGAACAGCACCCAGGGCCTGCCCGTGCGGGCATGCTTGCGGAACGGCTGGTTCTGCAGCCTGGCGCGTTCGGCGAGCTCACCGCTGACGACGTTCACCTCAATGCCGTCGTCGCGCAGGATCCCGAGCCCGCGACCGGAGGCGTGCTCGGACGGGTCGTCTGAAGCCACCACCACGCGGCCGATCCCGGCCTGCCTGATCGCGTCCGTGCAGGGTGGGGTCCGGCCGTGGTGGCAGCACGGTTCGAGCGAGACGTAGATCGTCGCGCCGCTGAGATCCTGGCCGCCCGCAGAGCTGATCGCCTCGACCTCTGCGTGAGCCCCCCCGACCTCTCGGTGGAAGCCCTCTCCGACGACCTTCCCGTCGCGCACGATCACGGCGCCGACGTGCGGATTCGGGCTGACGCGGTTACCGCCCAGCTCCGCCAGGTCGATCGCACGTTGCAGGTGACGGCTGTCTGCTTCGGCGTTCACGGACACCTCTCCGAGGATAGGCCGCCTCAGCTCTCCGGCCAGGCGGCGGCGGCGATCTGCTCGAATGCCGTCGCGGGATCCCCTGTCCCGAAAATTGCCGAACCGGCGACGAGCAGGTTGGCGCCGGCGACGGCAACGCTTCGCGCTGTCTCGGCGTTGATACCGCCGTCGACCTCGACCGCGATCGCCTCCGACAACATCGCGCGCAGTTCACGCAGCTTCTGCAACGAGTGCCCGATCAGCTTCTGGTTGCCCCATCCGGGGTTCACGCTCATGCACAGAGCAAGGTCAAGCACCCCGTCGGCTGCCACATCTGCAAGTGCGCTGACGGGCGTCCCAGGCGAGATCGCCGCACCGGCAGCGCATCCGCCCTCGCGCACCGCCTGTAGTGCGTAATGCACGTGCGGGGTGGCCTCTACATGGACCGTGACGCTGTCCGCACCCGCAGCGACGAAGTCCTTCACGTGCCGTTCGGGACGCTCGATCATGAGGTGCACGTCCACGATCCCGCCGGCTGCGTGGATGCGGTCGGCGAGCGCCGCGACGACGTTCGGCCCGAACGTGATCGGTGGTACGAAGTGACCGTCCATCACGTCGACGTGGATGACCCGCGCACCGGCCGCCAGCACCTCGTCGACCTGGGAGCCCAGCCGCGCAAGATCCGCAGACAGGATCGACGGCACGACCGTGCGTGAGCCGAGGATTTCAGCGTCGCTCAATGCCGCTGACCCCTCACAGAACCTTCAGCATGCTGCCCTTACAGTGATTGCACTGCACGATCGCGGTGGTCGACATCCGCACGATCGTCGAGTGTTCGCCGCAGTTGGGGCAGACCGACTGAAGCTCGTAGCGACTCATGCAGTACAGGCACCGGTAACGGCCCGGAGACGCGCTCGGTCGCAGCCACGGCTCGTGGCAGTTCGGGCACTCAGGCCCCATGATCGCCTGCACATCATCCACCTTTTCGAACTGTAAACGACCTCAGTCCGAACGCCGCAGCCGTGCAATGAAGAACCCGTCCGTGCCGTCGGTGCTGGGCAGCAGCTGCCAGCGGTGCTCGCACGAGAAATCCGGATGTTCGGCCAGGAAGCGGTCGACCACTCCGTCACCCTCGGTTCGGCTGATCGTGCATACCGAGTACGCAAGCGTACCGCCGGCACGCAGCCGGTCGGCGCCGGCCCGGAGCAGCTCCCCCTGTTTGCTCGCGAGCTCATCGATCCCGCCGCGTCGCGGCTGCCAGCGCAGATCGGGCCTTGCCTGAAGCGTGCCGAGCCCGCTGCACGGGGGATCCACCAGAACGCGGTGAAAATCGCCGACATCCCCCGGCTCGCGAGCGTCGGTCGCTACGACCGTGACGTTGTCAGCTCCCATCTGCTCGCACGTTTCCGCCAGCGCGCGTGCCCTCCCCGGGTGAACCTCGATCGCGACGACCTCGCCCTCTCCGGCCATCAGAGCCGCCAGATGCGTCGTCTTGCCGCCGGGCGCCGCGCACAGGTCGAGAACCCGCTCACCCGCCTGTGGCGCCAGCACCTTTGCCACCACCGCCGAGGCTCGTGACTGCGGCATCAGCTCACCGCTCTTGAAGAGCTCGGAGCCGAAGACGTCGAACGCCCCCTCAAGAACCAACACTTCAGGGAGGGCGGGTAGCCCGGGCCGGTCATCCCAGTCAGGGGCCGTGCGGGCCGCGATCGGCGCTCGCAGCGCCGCTGTCACGCGCTCAGGCGTTGACCGCAACCGGTTGACCCGGACCGCACTCTCAGCCGCGGTGTTCACGCTGTCGAGCAATGCCCGCGCCCGCTCGGCGCCCAACTCCCTCCACCACATGTCCGCCAGCCAGTCCGGGACCGAATGCAGGATGGCGGCCTGCTGAGCCGTCTGGTCGCCGAGCTCGGCCAGCCGCTGCCGACCCTCTCGGCCCGCCCGACGCAATACGGCGTTGACCAGCTGCGCGCCGCCGCGGCTCGACTCCTTGGCGAGCTCGACGCTCTCGTTGACGGCCGCGTAATCACTGACGCCGCCCAGAAACAGGATCTGGAACAACCCCAGCCGCAGTGCCGCAAGCACCGCCGGGTCCAAACTGTCCAGCGGTCTCGAGACAAAAGCTGAAAGCACGTGGTCAAGCGTGCGTTTGCGCTGCACGGTGCCGTACGCGATTGTCATCGCCAGCGCCCGGTCGCGCTGATCCAGTTCTGCCACCGCGGAGTGCAGCGCTCGGTCGGCGTATGCATCCTGCTCAAACACGCGACGCACAACGGTGTAGGCGGCACGGCGCGACGGCGCCACGCTCATCGCTTGAGGCCCCGCTCGTAGTCTGCAAACGACATGCGGCGCCTGCCCGGAGGTTGCACTGTCAGCAATTGCAGACGATCACCATCGGCACGCGCCTGCCAGACACCGAGCCGCGTGCCGTCTGGCTGCTCGAGGTAGGCCCCGATGTGCGGGCTGAGCGCGCGGACGCGCCGCGCCTGCGCGGCAGCCGGCTCGGACGGATCGAGCCGGCGATCGTCTGCGGTCAGCTTCTCAGCGTATGTCACGCCGGCCTGATCCTGGTCGACGCAGGGCAGCGGCTCGCTCAGCGCCCGCACGAGCAGATCACCTCCGAGGTGCTCCAGCTTCAGCGACAGGGTTCCGAAGTCGTCCTCGGGGTCGATCTTGACGCGGGCCTGCAGGCAAAGTGGACCGCTGTCGAGCCCGGCTGTCAGCCGCATGATCGAGATGCCGGTCTCCGCGTCCCCGGCGAGGATCGCACGCTCGATCGGCGCTGCGCCACGCCAGCGGGGCAGCAGTGACGGATGCACGTTCAGGATCGGGTGGTCGGAGAGCAGCGGCTCCTTGATCAACGCGCCGAAGGCACACACACAGAGAACCTCGGGCTCTGCCTGCGCAATGCGCTCACGCGCCTCATCGGAATTCACAGATTCCGGCTGGTAGACATCGAGTCCGAGCTCCCAGGCCGTCTCGGCGGTCGCTGGCGGGGCGAGCTTGCGTCCGCGACCGCTGGGACTGTCGGGGCGACTGACGACCAGCGCCGGCCGGTGTGGAGAATCGTTCAGACGCCGCAGCACCGCACCCGCGAAGGCGGAGGTGCCGAGGTAGACCGTTCTCACACCGATCGCTGCTGTTCCTGCCACTCGCGCAGAGTCCGCATGGCCTCCTTGCGCTGGTCCCGGGGCGTGCGATCGAGGATCAGCACGCCATCGAGGTGGTCCATCTCGTGCTGGATCACGCGCGCCTCCAGCCCCGAGGCCTCGATCAGAATCGGCTCGCCGTACTCATCCTGAGCGCGCACGCGCACATGCACCGGGCGTTCCACCTCCACGTGCACGGACGGCAGGCTGAGGCAGCCTTCTTCCGCGATCTCATCCTCCTTCGAGGACCATTCGATCACCGGGTTCGCGAGCGCGGCGAGTGGCGCGTCACCGGTGACGCGGTAGACCAGCAGCCGGTGCAGCACCCCGACCTGCGTGGCGGCCAAGCCGATGCCCAGGGCGTCGTCCATCAACAGGCCCATTCGCTGCACCTCTTGACGGAGCGCTTGATCGAAATGCTCGACCGGCCGCGCCTTGGTCTTCAGGACCGGGTCGCCGAACTTCCGCACATGCGCGAGCGCCGCGTCCCTTCGCGCGGCAGCTTCAGGGTCCAGCGTCGACTCGGCATCGTCCCGAGGTTCAGCCTCGAAATCGCCATTGGTAACGGCTTCGTGCGCCGAGAGCGGCTGCTGTTCCTCGATCTCATCGATGGCGTCGGTCACAGGCTCAGTCTAATGGTCATCCCGAGCCCGAAGCAGCGGGGGCCCCACGACGTCCATTCTTGTATGTATCGTTTCGATATCGGCGTGATACATCCGGAAAATGGACCTCAGGAACACCCCGCATCGCTTCTGTTGCAGGCTGTCCGCACGCTTTCTCAGGACGACCAGGATGCGGTCCTGACGATGCTCCTGGCGCGTGGGGAAGGTTCGGACGACCGATCGTTCGGGCCCGGGTCAGAACTCGTTGACAACCCGGCGTGGGAAGCGGCGGTCAGGCGCGGCGACTCGCAGCGGAGGGCCGCAGCGGCGTTCACCGGCATCGAGCCTCCGGAGTCGGATGTGCAGGTGATGCCGGTTCGCTTCCCCGCAGATCTGCACGCGCAGCTGAAGGCGTGGAGCAAGGAACACAACTTCCCGATGTCAGCAGTGATCCGCGGTCTGGTCGAGCGCTTCCTCGAGTCACAGGGCAGGCCGCGACCGTGAGCCTTACTGCGGGTCGACGTCGACGCTCAGTGCGGCTTCACGGTGAATGCCCTGGGAGCTGACAGCCGCGACCGCTATGCCGACGACGGCGATCGCCGCCTCCCGATCGACAGCCTTTACGACCAGCTGCGAGCGCGCTTTGCCGCGCAGCGTGAACAGGGAGGCCGGGCCAAGCACGGCCGCGCCATTCGCGGGCAGATCCGCGGTCATGATCCGCTCGCGCACGGCTGAGGCGGCTGCATGGGCCGTGCCGGCCTCGACGGCGGCGCAGACGACCCGGATCAGTGTTGTGAACGGCGGGTAGGCGAGCGCCTTGCGGCGACGCAGCTCCCCGCGCAAAAATGTCTCGGAATCATGGTTGGCCGCGAGCACGATCGGACGTGCGGCCGGTTCCATCGTTTGCACGAGCACCCGACCGGTGGCGCCACGCCGGCCTCCACCGCCGCGCCCCGTGCGCCCAGCCAGCTGGGTCACGAGCGCAAACGTTCGCTCCTCAGCGCGGAAGTCCGGAAAGCGCAGTGTCTGGTCGGCGTCGACCACGACCCCGAGGCCGACGTCGGCGAAATCGTGGCCCTTGGCGACCATCTGTGTTCCAACCAGGACACCGCTCGAAGCCGAGTGAAAGCGCTCGAGGATCTGGGCGCGGGCGTCGAGTCCGGCCGCATCCGCGTCCAGTCGCAGGATCGGGAAGCTCGAATCGGCCAGGGCGTTGGCCAACTCGTACTCGACGCGCTCAGTACCGGCACCGTGTCTTGCGACCGATACCGAGCCGCAGTCAGGACACTTTGACGGGATCCGCTCGCGATGACCGCAGTGGTGGCAGGCCACGACACGGCCTGTGCGATGCAGCACCAGCGCGACATCACAGTTCGGGCACATCCAAACGCGGCCGCACGATCCGCAGGAGAGGAAGTTTGACCACCCGCGGCGGTTGAGCAGCACGATCGCCTTGCCACCCTCCCGCTTGCAGTCGGCCAGCGCCAGTCGCGTGTCCGGATGCAGCGGGTTGTGCAACCCGCGCATGTCGAGGATCTCCACACGTGGCAGCGGCCGGCCGTCGACCCGCTCGGCAAGCCGTAACCGGTTCGATCCGAGCACAGCCTCCGGGCGCGGTGTGGCGCTGCCGGAGAGCAGCACTGCACCATGGTCGCGCGCCCGCTGACGTGCGACCGTTCTTGCGTCGTAGCGTGGATCGCTCTCGTGCTTGTAGGAACTCTCGTGCTCCTCGTCCACGACGATCAGGCCGATCTCCTGCAGCGGCGCGAATACCGCCGAGCGGGGTCCGACGCAGACCCTGGCCTGACCGCGAGCCAGTCGCGACCACTCGTCGTGCCGTTTGCCGACGCTCATCCCCGAGTGCATGACGGCCACGATGTCCCCGAACCGCGCCTGGAAGCGCGCAAGCGCCTGCGGCGTGAGCACGATCTCCGGAACAAGGATGATCACGCCGCGTCCGGAACGCAGCGCCATCTCCGCGGCCCGGAGGTAGACCTCGGTTTTGCCGGAGCCGGTGACGCCATGAACCAGGAACTCCTGAGGTCCGCGCTCGGGCCCCGCGAGTGCCGACAGGATTGGCACCAGTGCGCGCTCCTGCTCAACCGTCAACGGCGGGGCCGAAGCGAGGTTCGACGAGACTGTGTGGGTCGACGGGCGGCGCGATTGAGGAGCCGAGTCGATCATCACGAGGTCCCGGGACTCCAGGCGTCTAAGGAGCTGCGTACCCAGCTTGGAGGCCGGGGCTGCTTGGCCGGCGAGAGCATCCAGTGCCTGACGTTGCCCTGCCGTGAGACGGGTGCCATCGCTGAGCGCTGATCGGCCGGACGCGGTGATCGTCGCGAAGAGGATCTGCTTCTCAGCGAGGCCCTTTGTGGCGCCCGCCGGAAGCAGGATCTGCAGGGCGCGAGCCGGCGTCGAGCAATACTCGGAGGCCATCCAGACCGCAAGTGTCACCAGATCGGGCGGCAGCCTCACGGGCAGGCGCTCGAGCGCCGCGGCGAGCTTTTCCGGCGGAACCTCGGAACTGTCCGCCAGTTCGGCGATCACGGCCAGGATTCGGCGGCCGGCGAACGGGACGCGCAGCAGCGAGCCGACATCGGAATCAGCCAGCTCTGACGGCAGCGCGTAGTCGAACAGCCCGGTGATCGCGCGGGTCTGCGTCAGCGGTATGACGCGCGCGATCACCTGCCGCGGCGCTCGCTGCGCTCGACGAAGTCGATCATCAGCGGAATGCCCTCCATCCGGTAGCGCTCGCGCATGCGGTTCTCGACGTAGTAGGCGTAGTCGCGCGTCACGAGCGCGTGGGAGTTGACCTGAATCGAGAAACGCGGTGGCCGTTCGCCGGTCTGCGTCATGTAGATCAGCTTCAATCGCTGGTTGCCGTGGCGGCGGTTGTTGCTGGAGGGCGGCTGTCGCCTGGCGACCACGTCTGAGATGAAGCGGTTCAACTGCGATGTCGGGATCCGGCCGCGGCTACGATCGGCAAGGCCGACAGCCTCCACGAGGATTCGCTCGACGTGCCGACCGGTCTTGGCGCTCGTGGTCATGATGCGGGGACGCAGGCGGAGCTTGCGGTTGACGCGGATGCGCTCGTTATCGAGCTCGTCGGGACCGATCGCGGTGTGGGAGGCCGAGACCGCGTCCTGCAGGTCCCACTTGTTGAGCACCAGCGCGGTCGCGCAGCCGGACTTCATCGCCATCTCGGCGATCCTGAAGTCCTGCGAGGTGACGCCGTCGCTTGCATCGCAGACGACGAGCGCGACGTCGGCACGCTCGGCGGCGCGCTCTGAACGCAACGTCGTGTAGTACTCCAGTGACTCCCCCACCTTTGCCTGACGGCGGATGCCCGCGGTGTCGACCAGCACGATCTCTCGCCCCTCGAACGTCAGCGGCAGGTCGATCGCGTCACGCGTGGTGCCCGCCATGTCTGAGACGATCACTCGATCCGAGCCCAGGAAACGGTTCACGAGCGACGACTTGCCGACGTTCGGGCGGCCGATCAGCGCCAGCCTGATCGGATCCTCGGGCGATGGTTCGCGGTCGTGTTCGGGGCCGACCTCAACGATGCGGTCGAGCAGATCGCCGGTGCCGAGGCCCTGCGCTGCGGAGACGCCGATCGGATCGCCAAGCCCGAGCTGATGGAACTCGTAGGCCAGGGACAGATCGCGCACGGAATCGACCTTGTTGGCGGCGACGATCACGGGGATCGTGACCCTGCGCAGCAGATCAGCCATGTCCAGGTCCCCGGGGCGCACGCCGGCCTTGGCGTCGACCACGAGCACCGCGACGTCAGCCTCCGACAGCGCTTCACGCGATTGCTGTTGGATCTGACGGGCCAGGTCGTCGCGCTCGTCCAGGTCGACCCCACCGGTGTCGATCAGCGTCAACTTGCGGCCGTTCCACTCGGTCTCCAACTCCTTGCGGTCGCGTGTCACCCCAGACTGCTCGTGAACGACCGCCTCACGCGACTCCGTGAGACGATTGACCAGCGACGACTTGCCGACGTTCGGGTATCCGACGATTGCGACCTTCATGGCGCTTCGAGGCTAGCGGTCGGCTGCGAGGTCGACGACGCACTCGACGACCTGGTCCAGCGTCAACCCCGTGGTATCGAGTTTGATCGCGCCGTCAGCAGGGCGCAGCGGCGAGTCCACGCGGTTGCTGTCGCGCTCGTCCCGGATCGTCTGCTCAGCGAGCACCGTGGCCGGGTCCGCCCCGATCTGGGAGGCGCGGCGGTGCGCCCGCTCCCCAGGCGACGCCGTCAGAAACACCTTCAGCTTCGCGTCGGGAGCGACCACGGTCCCGATGTCTCGACCCTCCGCTACCCAGTCGCCGTGTGCCAACAGCGCCCGCTGCCGGGCGACCATCGCACGCCGCACGTTCGGATCGGCCGCCACCTTTGAGGCCTGCTCTGAGACCTCCGGGGTGCGGATCGCGTCGCTGACGTCCTGGCCATCGAGCAATACCCGCTCGCCCAGGGTGAACGTCAGGCCGGCGGCGACAGCAGCGGCGTCGCCGCCGGAGCGCATGCTTGCGAGTGCCACGCATCGATACATCGCGCCGGTGTCGAGGTACGTGAACCCGAGTGCGGCCGCCACTGCCTTGGCGACGGTGGATTTGCCCGACCCCGCGGGGCCGTCGATTGCGATCACCATCAGTCTGCCGCCGCGATCAGCTGCACCTGGGCGCCGGTGACCGGCCAGACCTCGAAGAACTCCGGAAAGGTCTTGGCGACGCATCCCGGTTCCTCGAGCACGATCGGAACGCGCGCGCCGATCACCGAGAAGGCCATCGCGATCCGGTGATCCTCATACGTTGGCAGCCGCGTCTCCGCCATCGGAGTTCCGGGATGTACACGCAGGTGATCCGCCCCCTCGTCGACCTGGATGCCCAGCCGTGTCAGGTTCTCAGCACAGGCCGCGATCCGGTCGGACTCCTTGACGCGTGCGTGTCCAATGCCCTCGATCGTCGTCGGGCCGTCGGCGAACACGGCAACGCACGCGAGTGTCATGAACACATCCGTGAGGTTGCCCATGTCGACGGACACGCCACGGAGCCGCTGCGGGCCGGTCAGCTCGAGCGCATCGCCGTCGCGAGCGGTGCAGCCCATCTGCTCGAGCATTCCGACCAGCCCGATGTCGCCCTGGGCGGTACTCCGCCGGTCGAGCCCCGCCAGGCTCACCGTGGTGCCGGTGACCGCCGCGCTCCCGAGAAAGTAGGAGGCGGTCGACGCGTCGGGCTCGACCACGAAATCGGTCGACCGGTAGCCGCCGCGAGCGACCGCGATCGTGTCGCCGGCAACCGCGGCTTCGACCCCGAACGCTCGCATCGCATCGAACGTCAGGTCCAGATAGGGCCTGCTGACGAGCGTCTCGAAGTGAAGACGCGTGTCGGTCCGTGCAAACGGTGCGGCCATCAGCAACCCCGAGAGGAATTGACTCGAGACCGATGCATCGACATGCACCTCGCCACCGGCGAGCCCCGACGCATCGAGGATCAGCGGAAATGCGTCGCCGGTGATCGTGGTGCCCTGCGCCCTCAGCGCCTCCAGCACTGGCCCGAGCGGGCGGCGGCGCAGCTGAGGATGCGCGTCGACAGCGAAGTGGCCCTCACCCGCGGCCAGCATCGGCACCAGGAAGCGGCCCACGGTCGCACCCATCCCGCAATACACGTCGGCATCGCCGCGCGGCGGGTGTCCGAGCCCGTCGAGAACCCAGCTGGAGTTGCCGTCGGCCTGCTCGCGCTGCTCGACTCCTGCTCCCAGCTCGTGCAATGCCGACGCCATCGCCAGCGTGTCGTCTGCGAACAGCGGGCTGGTCAACGTCGAGCGTCCGCCGGCGACCCCGGCGAGCAGCAGCGCGCGGTTGGTGATGCTCTTGGAACCGGGTACCCGCACCTCCCAGAGCGGGCGGCGTGCCGGGCGCGACCCTCACAAGCTCGCTCATCCAAGCAGCCTCGAGCGGTCAGATGCAGCCTGCTGGCTCCAGCGCTCGAGCGCGTCACGGTCGCCGGCCTGAAGGCTGTTGCGGACGGCCGTGAGCGCCGTGATCGCGTCGGCGATCGCACCGTCCAGGAGGTCGCGGTTGGCCATGTAGATGTCGCCCCAGATCGCGGTGTTGGAGCCGGCTACACGAGTGGCGTCGCGGAAGCTCGGGCCCAGCGCCGGCTCACCCCTGAGCGCGGCAGCCTGAGAGACGAGCACGTTCGCGAAGACATGTGGGAGCTGCGAGAAGCACGCCATCAGCCGGTCGTGATCGGTCGCGTCGATCTCGACCGGGATGGCGCCGAATCCGGTCACAAGCGACCGCAGCCGCTCGCGGCTGGCACGCCGAGGTATGACGCTGACGGGCGTCAGATACCAGGCGGCACGCGTCGAACAGGTCGGCACGGGCATGCTCGACGCCGCTGGCCTCCGAGCCCGCCAGCGGGTGACCCCCGACGAAGCGCCGGTCCGAGCAGGCCGCCACGACCGCGCGCTTGGTCGAGCCGACATCGCTCACGACGCAGCCGTCAGCGACATGCGCCAGCACGGCTGCCACCAGTTCCGGCAGGGCATCGACCGGGGCGGCCACGAATGCCGCCTCGGCGCCGTCGACCGCGGCCTCGAGCGAACGAGCCGCTGTGTCGATCACGCCGGCCGTGCTCGCCCGTGACACCACCGCCGGATCGAAGTCCCAACCGCTCACGTGCGCTCCGAGCCGCTCACGCGCTGCGAGCGCGACCGAGCCGCCGATCAGCCCGACGCCGATGACCGCCACGCGCATGTCGGCTACCGCGGACTCACCCGTCAAGCGCTGACAGCACGGCGCGCGCGTACCGCGGCGGCGAGGTCATCCAGCACCTCGACGGTCGTGTCCCAGCCGATGCAGCCGTCGGTGATCGACTGTCCGTAGGTCAGCGTCTCCGGCGGGCCGGGAGGCTGGTTGCCGTCGACCAGGAACGACTCGATCATCACGCCGGTGATCGTGCGGTCACCGGCTGCGACCTGCTCGGCGACCGCGGCCGCCACCTCGGGCTGGCGCTCCGGTTGCTTGCTCGCTGTTGTCGTGCGAGAGGTCGATGACGACCCGCTCGCGCAGGTTCGACCTGCGCAGCAGCGCGTTCGCCGCGGCGACCGACTCAGCATCGTAATTGGTGCCGGCGCTGCCGCCCCGAAGGATGATGTGGCAGTCGCCGTTGCCGCGCGTGTGCAGGATCGCGGAGCGTCCATCGGCGTCGATTCCGGCGAACGCGTGGCGGGCGGCGGCCGCCCGGACCGCGTCAACGGCGACCTGGACATTGCCGTCCGTGCCGTTCTTGAAGCCGACCGGCATCGACAGTCCGGAGCCGAGCTGGCGATGGATCTGGCTCTCCGTCGTGCGGGCGCCGATCGCGCCCCAGGAGACCAGGTCGGAGATGTATTGCGGTGTGATCGGGTCGAGGAACTCGCAGCCCACCGGCAGGCCCAGGCCCAAGTACCTCGAGCAGGAAGCGCCGCGCAAGCCGCAGGCCGGTGTTCACGTCGCCGGAGCCGTCCAGGTGCGGGTCGTTGATCAGGCCCTTCCAGCCGATCGTCGTCCGCGGCTTCTCGAAGTAGACCCGCATCACGATCAGCAGATCGTCTGCCAGCCGCTTGGACTCGGCGCTGAGCCGATCCGCGTATTCGCGCGCGGCCTCGACGTCGTGCACGCTGCACGGGCCAACCACAGCCAGCAGCCGGTCGTCATCTGCCGTCGAGCACAGCGTGCGCCGCGCTGCGGCCGCTGAGCAGCACGCTTACGCGCTCGTCATCGAGCGGCAGCTCATCGAAGAGCTCCTGCGGGGTGATCAGCGGCACGAGGCGCTCGATCCGTTGATCGCGGACCGCATCGCCCTGGTTTGCGCGGATCACGGTCATCATCGCTGGCTCTGTCTGTGGCGGTTCATCGTTCGATCCTCTCACTTCTCTCACTTCTCGAAGGACTGTACGGAAACGGCCGTCGCGGGTTACTCACGCGGCCCGGCGCTGTCGCTGTCCGGCGCTCGGCTCCGAACTCCGCCCGCGCGCCTGAACGGACAGCAGAGGTTTATGGCCCGAGCGCCTAGCTAAATCGCCAGGCGTAATACCGCGCGTAGAAGGACCAGCCGAGGTTGTTGGGGCAAAGGTCGTTCATACGCGTCTTCGCGGAGTCTAGAGCAGCTCGTCGAGTGCCGCCAGGAATCTGGCGTTCTCGGTATCGGTGCCGAGCGTCACGCGCACGAAGCCCGGGCCGCCGAGCGCCGTGCCGGCGCTGACGAGCACTCCGCGCTCCTGGAGCCCCGCGACGATCGGAGCATCCTCGCCGTCGTCAGTCACACGCACCCAGAGGAAGTTGGCGTCGCTCTCGGCCACCCACAGTCCGCGCTCGCGTAGCGCCTCGGTCACCGTCGTTCGTGCCGCGACGGTCGCGACGACCCGGCGCTCGACCTCGTCCTGGTGGCGCAGCGCCTCGATCGCGGCCGCCTGGGCCGCGCCGTTGAGGTAGAACGGCTGGCGGACCTGATCGACCGCGATCCGGAACGTGTCGCTGCCACAGAGGCCGTAGCCGACTCGCAGTCCGGCCAGGCCGTAGACCTTCGAGAAGGTGCGCAGGATCACCAGGTTCGGGTGCCGCTTCAGCAACGGCAGCGACGCGAAGGGGTCGCCGATCGTCAGCGAGAACTCCACGTAGGCCTCGTCGAGGATCACACAGACGTGGTCCGGGACCTTGTTCAGGAAGTCCTCGATCTTCTCGAGCGGAAGCGCTGTCGCGGTCGGGTTGTTGGGATTGCAGATCAGCACCAGACGGGTCGCGACCGTGACCTCTGCGGCGATCGCGTCGAGGTCGTGCACAGCGTCGGCGGTCAGCGGCACCTCGATCGCTCGCGCGCCCGAGGCTGCCGCAAGGTGCGGGTAGACGCTGAAGGCGGGCCACGCATAGACGACCTCAGCGCCGGGCTCGAGCAGCGCGTCGCCGGCCGCGAGGATCAGGTCACAGGAGCCGGCACCCAGCGCGATCCGCTCCCAGGGCACGCCGTAGCGGTCAGAGAGCGCCTGTCGCAGCTGCGTGTAGGACGGGTCCGGGTAGCGGTTGGCGCCGATCACCGCATGCCGCGCGGCCTCGACCACCGGCTCCAGCGGGCCGAACGCCGCCTCGTTCGAGGCCAGCATCGCGACGTCCTCGCCGAGGTTGTAGCCGGCCGCCACCGGGTACGACCGGGATGCGACGGGTCTTCTCCGCGAACTCGAGTGCCATCGTGGGCTCAGGCTACTGGGCGGAATCGAGGTCGGAGCGCAGCACGCGGGCATCGCCCAGGTACACGTGCTGGGGCACGTGCGTCCTCCTCGGCGTAGTAGTGCAGCAGCGTGCGCACGACCCGCGGCAGCGAGCCCGGAACCGGCACCTCGCGGGTGCACAGCAGCGGCACGCGGTTCAGCCCGAGCTGCGCGCGCGGCGACCGCGGGAAACTCAGCGTCGAGATCCTCGGTGAGCGTGAAGATGCAGCTGACCATCGCCTCCGGCGCGAGCCCGTTGCGCGCGATCAGCTCGCGCATCAGTTCGTCGGTCGCGGCCAGGATCGAAGAGGCGTCATTGCGCTCCACGCTATTGGCGCCCCTGAGCGCGAACAACCGCTGCATCGCGGCGTGATTCTGCCAGAGCCGGGAATCATCCACATGTCCACAACCCACGCACCGCAAGCTAAAGCACGAGGCACGAGTCTTTACCGCGGCCTGGCATCCTGCCGCGCGTGCCGATCCTCGTGATCACCCTGCTGGGCGCTGGCTGCGGTTCGTCGCGATCGGCCACCAGGGCTTCTGGTACGACGAGTCCTACACGGTCGTAACTCGTCGCGGTATCGACCCGGGACGGATGCTCGGCCAGATCCCGCACGTTGAGTCGACGCCGCCGCTCTACTACTGCGTGGCCTGGGTTGGGCACGGATCTTCGGGTTCGGACCAGCGGGGCTGAAGTCGCTCTCGGCGGTGTGCGGCACGCTGACGATCCCGGTCGCGTATGCTGACCGCGCAGCAAGCTGCTCGCGAACCGGCGTGCGGCCCTGATCGTGGCGGCGCTGGCGGCCTTCAACCCGTTCCTGATCTGGTACTCGCAGGAGGCGCGCGCGTACTCGATGCTGATGTTGCTCTCCGCCTGCACGCTGCTGGCGTTCGCCTACGCGCGTCGAGCGGCCACGACCGCTGGACCGCTGGCGCTGTGGGCCTCGCGTCCGGCACTGGCGCTGCTAACGCACTACTACGCGGTGATCCTGATCGTCCCGGAGGCGGCGTGGCTGCTCTTCGAGCACCGTCGCAGTCGCGCGCTACAGGTCGGTGATCGCCTGCGTCGCACTGGTCGGGCCTGGCACTGCTGCCGCTGTTGATCACGCAGGACGCGACCCACAACAACCGCTGGATCGCCAGCTCCTCCTATCTGGTTGCGGCTCGGCGAGCTGCTCCCGATGTGCCGTGGTCGGCCCGGAGACGCACGCTGCGGGCACCGCTCAAATGTTCTGGGCTTCGCGATGGTCGCCGTCGGCGTGGCGCTGCTGGTCTGGCGCTCACGCCGCCGCGAGCGCCAGGCCGCGCTGCTGCCAGGTGCGATCGCGCTGGCGGGCCTGATCTCAGCGCCGGACCGGGACACAACACGCTGCTTGGCCGCAACCTGCTGCCGATCTGGTTACCGGCGGCGATCTTCCTGGCCGCCGGCCTGGGCGTTGCACGTGCGCGCGCCTGCGGGGATCGCAGCCACGCTGTGCTGTCCGTGATCGGCATCGTTGCGGTGATCAGCGTCGACACCACCTACGCCTTCCAGCGCCCAACTGGCAGCCCTCGCGACCCTACTCGGACCCTGGCCGGCCAGCGGCGCCGGGCCAACGATGCGCGCATCGTGGTGATCAGGACAACCCCGGTGGCATGCCGCTCGGGCTGTACTTCACGGATCTCCGCTACATCGAGACCGGCAGCGATCCCCAACGTCGACCGAGGTCGACGTCGTGGCCGTCGCTGCCTGCACAGCGCCTCGGAGCTTCTGCTGGTGGGGCTCCGCCTGCAACCTGGTGCCGTCGCGGCTTGAACCGCCGCTATCGCATCCCCGGGTTCCGCGTGGTCGCGTCGCCGGCGCGTGAAGCAGTTCCGCGTACTCGTGCTGCGCGCGTCTGAGGCCGACCACCGTGAAGGTCAGCGACCTGTGCCGCGGCGCGAAAGCAGCGAGCATCGGCACTTCATCCGCTCCGGGCACGCGCAGCTGCAGGATGCCGAGCTCGTCGAGCAGAGCTGAGCGCCTATGGCAGCCTCCCCACGGTGGGGCTGACCGCGAAACTCGAATTCTCGAGCAGCCCTGGGCGACGCGACTGCTGTGGACACTGGTCGGCGCCGCGCTGCTGAGCTGGGCGTTTGAGATCGAGACCGGCGCCGTGCAATACCTCTGGGCCGCGCTGCTGGCGATTGTCGCCGGGATCTGGGGCCTCGGCATTGTGGTCGTCAGCTGGTTGCCGGCCGGGGCGACCAGGGCAGCGAGGACGCGTGGCGAGACGCTCGCCTGGGCGACGGCATTGATCACAGTGGCCTGTTCGGCGGCTGGTCGGTCCTGCAGATCCACGGATTCCCGGCATACGGGACCGACGAGCTCGCATTCGACCAGTACGCGGCGAGGCTCGTCCAGCACGGGATGAACCCGTACGTCCACTCGATGGGGCCCGCGTTCCCGCATGTTCCGGGTTTCACCAGGTGGTTACACCTACACCCTGACCGGAGGCCGCGTGACACAGCTGTCGTACCCGGCGCTCTCGTTCCTCGTCTACCTGCCGTTCCTGGTGGCTTGGCTGGACGCGGCAGCTCGCGCCCGGCATCGACGTAATCGGCTGGGTCGCTGGCGATTCTGCTGATGTTCCGGCTGCTGCCGCGCCCGCTGCGAGCCGGAGCGTCGATGCTCGGCGGTTTCGGCGCCTACATGCAACCTCGCGGTGATCGGCCTCACCGACCTGGCGTTCATGCCGCTGCTGGTGATGGCGGCCTACCGCTGGGACCGATTCGACGGCGGCGCTGGCGCACCTACCTCGGACCGGTCGCTTTCGGCCTTGCGATGGCCTGCAAGCAGACCCCATGGCCGGTGCTGCCGTTCATCCTCGCCGGGCTCGTCTGCGATCGAGGCCCGGCAGCCTGCGAGGCGGAGCTGAGCGCGCCGGCCGGTATCTGGCTGCCGCGCTGGCGGCGTTCCTGGTGCCGAACCTGCCGTTCATCTTGATGTCGCCGTCGGACTGGGTGAAGGGGACACTGGCTCCGCTGGCCAACAGCCTGGTGCCGGCCGGCCAGGGCGGCATCGGCTTCAGCCTGTTCCTGCGGATCGGCGGCGGCTCGCTGGTCGCCTTCACGCTGCTGTCGACTCTGGTGCTGGTCGTGGCGCTGGTCGCCTACGTCGGCACCTATCCGCTGATGAAGCCCGCGACGTTCCTGCTGCCCGCGCTCGCCTACTTCTTCGCCGTGCGCTCGTATCGCCGATCTATCTGATGGCGCTGGTTCCTCCGGCGCTCGTCGCCGCCGTCGGGCACCCGCGACCCGCCGGTTCGCGCACCAGGGCTCGCGGGCGCACTCGGTTGGGCGCGGTCGCGCCGGAATGGGCTGTGGCGATCGCCGGCTGCGGGCGGCAGCCTGGCCATTCGTCGGATACGCGGTGGCTGCCGGCGCGCCGCTGTCGGTGCGATCAGGGTCACACACGTCAGCACGGGCGGCGCGGACGAACCTCGCCCAGGCAGGTCACGGTCCGGGTCACCAACCACTCGGGATCGCCGGTCAGTCCGGCGTTCACGATGCAGACTCCTCGGGGGTGACGAGCTTCTGGCACACGGACCGGTCCGCGGTCACTCGCGCCCGGGCGCGACCGCGACCTACACGCTGTACTCCCCAACACGCCCTCCCAACCTTCGCTCGCGACGGTCTGACGGTGCTCGCACTGACCTCGCACCCGGCGTCGGTCAGCGTCAGCGCAGCTTATTCGCCACCGACCTGGCACGTCGGCTTTGACCCGCAGTCCTTCGACCGGATCATGCAGCCGGGCACGACGGTCAGTGCTGCGGCTGCAACTGCTCGATCAGTGGGACGGCCCGATCCGGCGGGCCGGCGTGCCGGTCAGCGTCATCCAGAGCCGACGAGCGGCAGGCGCGGGGTCGTGTCGCTCAGAGCGGCCCGACGGGCCGGTGCCGGCCACCGTGATCGCGACCAACGGGCGGGGCCGGCCAAGGTGATCATCAGGGGACGTCCGCGGCAGTACGGTGCCGGTCATGCTCTCCGCGCGGCCGCCGGGCGCCGACCGCCGTTCGCACACCCGCGGCGACGTCAGGGACGCTCGAGCTTCGCTTCGCCGCGCACTGACCGGTCCCCGGCGGTCGAAGCACCGCCGGAGCCACCACGTCCGGCGCTCCGCAGCAGGCTGATCTCGTTGGCGTTCAGCCGCCGATGCGCACCCGACTGCAGGTCGCCGAGCGCAGTGGGCCGAAGCGGATCCGCTGCAGCTCCACACGCGGTGGCCGACGTGCCGCGCACATGCGCTTGATCTGGCGCTTGCGGCCCTCGTGGATCGTGATCTCGAGCGTGTCGGGCTTGACCCGCATGCACCCGCGCGGGCGCGGTCATCCCGTCATCCAGCAGACACCCCTGGCGCAGCGCCCGCAGCGCCTGCCTCCCGCACCGGGCCGCCGCGCACGACCGCACGGTAGGTCTTGTCGACCTCGAAGCTGGGGTGCGTGAGCCGGTATGCGAGGTCGCCGTCGTTGGTCAGCAGGATCAGGCCGGTGGTGTCGGCATCAAGCCGGCCCAACCGGGTACAGCCGCTGCGGCGTGTCCGACCAGCGCGACGACCGTCGGGCGGCCCTGCGGATCGCTGGCGGTCGAGACCACGCCGGCAGGCTTGTTGACGCGCGTAGACGACCAGTTCCTGGGGCGCGCTCGCCGACCGCTTCCCCGTCGAGCGCACACCGCTGATCGGCATCGACGTCGCGCGCCGGATCGGTGACCGATCTCGCCCGCGACCGTGACGCGGCCCGCGCGGATGATCTCCTCGGCCGCGCGCCGCGAGGCGACCCCGGAGTTTGCAAGGAACTTGGCGAGTCGCATCGGCGTGCCACCATAGCCAGATCGATGGACCTGGATCTCTTGCACGCGACGCTCGAGCGAGCTCGGCGAGCCCACCTACCGGCTGGAGCAGGTCTGGAAGTGGACCGCCGACGGCGCCGCCTCCTATGACGGAGATGACCAACCTGCCGCGCGCGCTGCGCGAGGCGCTGGCGCGAGCGGTGCCGTTCTCGACGCTGACCGTCGAGCACGAGGCGCACGCGAGCGACGGCACGATCAAGGCGCTGATGCGCACGGCCGACGGGCGCCCGCTCGAGGCCGTGCTGATGCGCTACCGCGACGGCCGCCGCTCGCTGTGCGTCTCCTCGCAGTCGGGCTGCCCGCTGACCTGCTCGTTCTGCGCGACCGGCCAGATGAAGTTCGGCCGCAACCTGACCGCCTGGGAGATCCTCGACCAGGCGCTGCATTTCCGTCGCATCACCGCAGGTCGACCACTGCGTGTTCATGGGCATGGGCGAGCCGATGATGAACCTCGACAACGTGCTCGAGGCGTGCCGCCGTCTGCCGGACATCGGCATCACCAACCGCCGCACGGCCGTCTCGACGGTCGGCTGGATTCCCGGGATCGACGCATGACGGCAGACCCGATGCCGCTGCGGCTTGCGCTGTCGCTGCACGCCGCCAACCCGGCGCTGCGCTCAGAGCTGATGCCGGTCAACGACCGCTATCCGTTGCCGGACGTGCTCGCCGCCTGCGAGCGCTTCTACGAGCGCAAGCGGCGAATGGTGTTCGTCGAGTACGTGATGCTCGGCGGCATCAACGACTCCGTCGGCCAGGCACGCGAGCTGGCGGCAGATCCTCGACCCGAAGATCTACAAGGTCAACCTGATCCCCTACAACCCGACCGACGTCGGCATGCACGGCTCGACGCCAAGGCGATCGAGGCGTTCCGCGCCGAGCTGGAGCGCCACGGCGTGGGCGCGACCGTGCGGCTCACGCGCGGGCGCGACATCGCCGCCGCCTGCGGCCAGCTGGCCGCCGGCGCGCTCAGCGCCGACGCGGCCGTCGCGGTCGGCGCCGGCAGCTGACACTTCGGCCGGCGCGCCGCTGCTGCGCCGGCCTCACACAGCGCCTCAGCTGGGCGTGCGGGCCTCGCCGGCCCGCAGCAGCCGCTCGCGCAGCTCCTCCTCGAGCTCAGGCGACGGGTCGAAGGCGCTGATCGGCGGCAGCTCGTCGATCGACTTGCAGGCCGAACAGCCGCAGGAACAGGTCGGTGGTGCGGTACAGCACGGCGCCGAACTGCGAGCGGCCGGACTCCTCGACAAGTCCGCGCTCGAGCAGCGTGGCGGCGGCCGACTCGGCGTTGACGCCGCGGATCCGGGCGATCTCCGGGCGCGAGACCGGCTGCAGGTAGGCGATGATCGCCAGCGTCTCCGCCTGCGCCGGCGTCAGCGGCGGCGTGCGCGGGCGCGCCAGCAGCCGGCGCGCCGCCTCCTCCGCCTCCGGGTGCGAGCGACAGCGTCCAGCCGCCTGCGAGCTCCCTGAGCACAAGCCCGCGGCCGTCCTGCTCGAGTCGCCCGCTGAGCGCTTCCAGCGCCTGCCACGATCTCCTCGGGCTCCGCCTCGGCGGCCTCGGCCAGCGCGTCGGCGGTGACCGGGTCCGGCGAAAGGAACAGCAGCGCCTCGAGCGTGCCGTCGAGCGTCAGGTTCATGCGGTCTGCTCCAGCAATCGCCGCGGCTCGGCCGAGACGTCGCACCTCGGATCTCCCCGAACGGCTGCTCCTGCGACCAGGTCAGCTCGCCCTGCTTGTAGAGCTCGAGCAACGAGAACAGCGTCACCGCGACGGTCACGCGGTCGGCGTCCTTGACCGCCTCGTCGAAGTTGAACGAGCCGCGCCGCAGCAGCTTGCGCAGATGTGCGAGCCGCTCGGCGACCGTGACCTTCGGCGCCGAGATGTGGCGGACGTCGACCTCAGGTGGCAGCACCAGCAGCTGGCCGATCGCCCGCGCCAGGCGGTTGGGGTCGTACACGGCGGTCGCCTCAGGCAGCGAGGCCTTGCGCAGCGTCGCCGGCAGCGGCGCCGAGCGGAAGCGATAGCCCGGATTGGTCACGCAGCAACCCGCCCAGGTGCTCGGCGGCCGAGCGGTAGCGGTGGGCGTCGAGCAGCCGCTCGAGCAGCTCCGTCGCGGCCTCCCCGGGGTCGAGCTCGATCTCCTCGATCTCCTCGCCCGGCAGCATCAGCCGTGACTTCAGCTCGAGCAGCGCGGTGATCAGCACGAGGAACTCAGTGGCAGCCTCGAGGTCGAGCTCGCCGCGCGATTCCAGGTAGTCGATGTAGGAGATCACGACATCTGCGAGGTCGACCTCGAGCAGGTCGACCTCCTCGCGCAGGATCAGCGTGAGCAGCAGGTCGAACGGCCCGGCGAAGACCTCGAGGTCAAGCTCCAGGTCGACCAGCCGCAGCGATCGTCTGGTGGTGGACTCCAGACTCACTCGCGGCGACATTTAGCGGGCCGGCCGGACCGGTCCGACGCCCATCGCCCGGCGGACGTCGCGCATCGTATCGGCGGCGCGATCGCCCGCGCCTTGTCGGCGCCGAGGGCAGAGATCGACTCGAGCGCGGCCTCGTCCCCGCGCAGCGCGTTGTAGCGCTCGCGCACGGGCGCCAGATAGTCGACGACGGCCTCACCGACGGCGAGCTTGAAATCGCCGTACCCGGCGCCGTCGAACTCACGCTCAAGCTCGACGATCTCGACGCCGCGCGCGACCGCGAGGATCTCAAGCAGGTTGCTGATCCCGGGCTTGTCGGGGCTGTACCTGATCTCACGCCCGGAGTCGGTCACGGCCGACTTGAACTTCTTGATGATCGCGTCCGGCTCGTCGGTCACGTAGACCGTGCCCTGCGGGGTGCCGCCGGTCGTCGACATCTTCTTCTCGGGCATCTGCAGGTCCATGATCCGGGCGCCGACCTGCGGGATCACGGCCTCCGGCACGACGAACGTCTCTCCGAAGCGCGAGTTGAAGCGTTGGGCGACGTCACGCGTGAGCTCGACGTGCTGGCGCTGGTCGTCGCCGACCGGCACCTGATTGGCGTTGTAGAGCAGGATGTCGGCCACCATCAGCATCGGGTAGTTGAAGATCCCGGCCGAGATGAACTCCTGCTGCGCAGACTTGTCCTTGAACTGCGTCATTCGCGACAGTTCGCCGTAGCCGGTAACGCTGTTCAGCAGCCACTGCAGCTCCGAGTGCTCGATCACGTCGCTCTGGCGGAAGAGGATGCAGCGCTCCGGGTCGAGCCCGGCCGCCAGCAGCACCGCCGGCAGGTCGTAGACGTCGCTGCGCAGCCTCGCGGGCTCGTAGGCGACCGTCGTCGCGTGCAGATCGACGATGCAGTAGATCCCCTCACCGCGCTCCTGGCCCGCGACGTGCGGAATGAACGCGCCGATGTAGTTGCCGAGGTGCTTGCGGCCGGTGGGCTGGATTCCGGAGAAGATGCGCATCGGGTCCGCAGGCTAGCGGAGCGTCGTCGCCGCGCCAGCTCCCGGCTGCCCCTGCGGCTGGCGCTCGTCCTGACGCGCCAGCCGCCAGGCGACGATCACGCCGGCGATACCGCCGAAGAGGTGCGCCTGCCAGGAGATGCCGGCGTGCGGCATCAGGCTCGAGAGCAGCACGGCGCCCCAGACCACGCCGACGACAAGCCCCACAACGAGCTCCCAGATGCTGCGGTCGAAGAAGCCGCGCGCCAGGAGGTAGGTCGCGTAGCCGAAGACGACGCCGCTCGCGCCGACCTCCTCGCCGCTCCCGAAGATCCAGGTGCCGAGCCCGCCGATCACGATCACGAATGCGGTCACCACCACCAGCCGCCTGGCACCGTGCATGGCGATGATCGCTCCCAGGAACAGCAGCGGGATCGTGTTGGCGAACAGGTGCTGGAAGCTCGCGTGGATGAAGGGCGACGTCAGGATCCCCCAGAAGCGACCGACGTTACGCGCGTACAGCCCGTCACCGTCGAGTTCGTTCGAGTCGACCGTGTTGATCAGCTCGATCGCCCACATCAGCGCCACGATGCCGCCGAGCAGCACAGGCCTTCGCGCTGCTGACGGCTACGCGCGTGCAGTTGCTCGGCGCCTGCTCGCAGCCTGTCCTTGCCCGCGCCGGGTCCGGGTCTGTCCGGGGCGTGGAGGTCGGGGACGCTCATGCACCAAGGATGGCAGCACGCGCCAGCGCCAGCGCGACTGCGATCCTGTCCGCGAGCGAGCCCAGGTGCACGAACTCCTCCGGCGTGTGCGCGCCACCGCCCCGGGGCCCGAGTCCGTCGATCGTGAGCGGGATCGACGCCGCGAAGTGGCTCGCGTCACTGGCCCCACCGCGGGCGCGCGGAACGATCGGGCGCCCGAGCAGCTCCGAGGCGGCAGTCAGCAGCGGCGCGGCCGCCGCCTCCGAGTCCATCGCCGGCCACACGCGCTCCATGATCGGCTCGAGCTTCACCCCGCCGACCTCCGCCGGGACCGCGGCCAACACCCGTCTGAAGGCCGCCGTGTCGGTCGCGCGCGTGTCGAACACAAGCTCCCCGTGCGCCGGAACGACGTTGAACGCGTCCCCCGAATGCAAGACCGTGGGCACGACCGTCAGCCGCACCTCGCTCTGGGGGTCAGCCGTCGCCTCGACGAGGATCGCGGCCTGGGCGAGCGCCAGCAGGGCGTTGCGCCCGTTCTGCGGAGCGGACCCCGAATGCGCCGCCCGTCCCGTCGCGCGCACCCGCAGCGTGCCGGCGCCCTTGCGCCGCACGATCACGCCGTCCTGTCCCTCCTCGCTGATCTCGCCGGCCTCGAAGCACAGGCAGGCGTCGTAGCCGGCGAAGCGCTCGACATGTCGAAACGGCGCCACCCGCCACTCCTCGTCGCAGACCAGCAGCACGCTCAGCTGCGCGAAAGCCTGCGGCTGTGCTGACAGCGCCCGCGCGACCGCCAGCGCGATCGCGTCGCCACCCTTCATGTCCGCCGTGCCAGATCCGTACAGCCGCGCACCCTGCTCGATCGCCGGCCGGTGGTCAGCGTGAGCGACGACCGTGTCGAGGTGGCCAAGCAGGAGCAGCCGACGGCTGCCGGTGCCCTCGATCGTCGCCAGCAGATCCGGCGCACAACCCGCGGTCGAGCACGGCAGCCGCTCGAACCGCCAGCCGGGAGATGACGGACCGCCTTCGAGGAAACGGCGGCACAGCACAATCGCCTGTTCGGTTGCCTCGACCTCGCCTGACGGCGTGGAGATCGCGACCAGCTGCCGCATCTCCTCGAGCACGCGCGGCGCCAGCGTCGCCGCGAGCTCGCTCAGATTCGGGTCACCTCAGAGCTCCTGGCGCAGGACGGGGTGCCGGGCGGCACCGGCCTCGTCGAGCCGACGTACAGGCGTCGAATATGGTGCCCCGCGGGCGATCTCAGGGTCCTCGGCGGCCTCGCGCAGGATCTCGGCGACGATCTGAGCGAAGCGGTCGAGCGTCTCACGGGTCTCCGTCTCGGTCGGCTCGATCAGCAACGCTTCGTCGACGATCAGCGGGAAATACACGGTCGGCGGGTGCACGCCGTGGTCGAGCATCCGCTTGGCCAGGTCGAGCGTCTTGATCCCCAGGTCGCGCTTCATCGGCGCGCCTGACAGCACGAACTCATGCATGCACACGCGCTCGTAGGCGGTCGGCAGGTGTTCGAGAACACCCTCGTCACGCAGCCGGGCCAGCAGGTAGTTGGCGTTGAGCACAGCCACCTCTGAGACCTCGCGCAGGCCCGCGGCTCCGAGCGAGCGGATGTACGCGTACGAGCGCACGAAGACGCCGTAATTGCCCTGGAAGCCGCGCATCCGGCCGATCGACTTGGGACGGTCGTGGTCGAGGTCGAAGCTGCCGTCCTCGCGCTGGACGACCTGCGGGCGCGGCAGGAACGGCTCGATCCGCTCCGAGACGGCGATCGGCCCGGCGCCCGGGCCGCCGCCACCATGCGGCTGCGTGAACGACTTGTGCAGGTTGAAGTGCACGATGTCGAAGCCCATGTCGCCCGGGCGGCAGATGCCCATGATCGCGTTGAGGTTGGCGCCGTCGTAGTAGAGGGTCGCCCCGACCCGATGCACGATCCGGCGATCTCCTCGATCTGAGGCTCGAACAGCCCCAGCGTCGAGGGATTTGTGAGCATCAGGCAGGCGACGTCATCGGTCGCCTTGGCGCGCAGATCCTCGATATCGACGTTGCCGTCCGTGTCGGTGCCGACCTTGACAAGCTCATACCCGGCCATCGTCACGGTCGCCGGGTTCGTCCCGTGCGCGGTGTCCGGGGTCAGCACCTTGGTGCGCCGCTCGCCACGATCCTCGTGGTAGGCGCGTGTCAGCAGTACGCCTGTCAGCTCGCCGTGCGAACCGGCGCTCGGCTGCAGCGACACGTGCGGCAGCCCGGAGATCTCCCCCAAGGCCCCCTGCAGGCGCCACATCAGCTCAAGCGCGCCCTGCGCCGACTCCGGCCGCTGCAGCGGATGCAGCCTGGCGTTGCCCGGCAGCGCGGCAACCCGCTCGTGCAGCTTCGGGTTGTGCTTCATCGTGCACGAGCCCAGCGGGTAGAAGCCTGTATCAAGGTCGAAGTTGCGCTTGCTCAGCCGGTTGAAGTGCCGCACGATCTCAGGCTCGGAGATCTCCGGCAGCCGCGCCGGATCGGCCCGTCGAAGCTCTGCCGGGATCAGCTCGTCGAGCGGGCGCTCGGGCACATCCAGCGCTCGGCGCCACAAAGGCACGCCGACCAGCACGAGAGCGCTCGAAGATCGTAAGCGGATCGTCTGCGGCCTCGATGAAGCTGCGGGGACGGTGATGCTCGGTGGCGCTCATGCGGTCGCCCTCTCCGCACTCGCGACCAACGTTTGCTCGACCGTCTCGACCAACAGGTCGATATCGGCGCGCGTGCGCTGCTCGGTGATCGCGACCAGCAGCATCCTCGAGCCGATCCGGTGGCCGGGGTTGATCCCGCGCTCGCGGCAGCGATCGATCACGGCATCGAGGTCGCCGGCGGAGCGGAAGTGACAGGAAACTCGCGCACGACCGGTTGGGTATGAGACAGCGACACGCCCGGGATCGCCGCCAGCCGCTCGCGGGCGTAGGCGGTTCGCTGCACGATCAGCTCGGCCAGCTCGACCAACCCGCGGCGCCCCAGCCAGCTCAGATAGATGATCCCGGCAAGCGCGTTCAGCGCCTGTGCGGTGCAGATGTTCGAGGTCGCCTTCTCACGGCGGATGTGCTGCTCGCGCGTCTGCAGCGTCAACACGTAGCCGCGCCGGCCTTCCAGATCCTCGAGTCTGACCGGCGATCCGGCCCGGCAGGCGCCGCACGAGCGCATCGGTGACGGCGAAGAAACCGAACGAGGGCCCGCCGATAGTCGAGCCTGTTTCCGAGTGTCTGGCCCTCGCCCACGACGATGTCCACTCCCTGCGCGCCCGGAGCCTGCAACAGCCCGAGCGGGATCGGGTCGGCAGAACAGATCACGCAGCGCACCCAGGTCGTGCGCAGCATCGACGATCGGCTCCAACCGCTCGACCGCGCCGAAGAAGTTCGGCTGCGCGACGATCACAGCGCTGACGTCCTCGTCGAGGATCCCGCGCTCGAGCCCGTTCAGCGACGTCAGGCCATCCTCCAGACCAACGACCTCAACGTCCATCCCCCAGCCGCGCGCAAGCGTCTGCAGCGAGCTCGATCGCGTGCGGATGGACACCACCTGAGACGACGAATCGCCGGCGCCCGTTGTGAAGCTTCGCGAGATAGCCGGCGGCAGCCACGGCGCTCGGACCCTCATACACCGACGCGTTCGAAACCGGCAACCCGGTGAGCTCGCTGATCGCGGTCTGATACTCGAACATCGCCTGCAACCCACCCTGGGAGACCTCCGGCTGATAGGGCGTGTACGGCGTCAGAAACTCAGACCTCGAGATGATCGCGTCGACCAGCGCCGGCACATATGCGTCATACATGCCGGCCCCGAGGAAACGTGATCTCGTCCTCCGCGCTGACGTTACGCCCAGCGAGTTCCCGCAGCTCCGCAAAGACCTCCTGCTCCGACCGACCGTCATCGAGCGCGAGCGGTCGCTGCAGCCGCAGTCCCGCAGGCACATCCGCGAACAGGTCCTCCACCGAGCCGACACCGATCGTCGCGAGCATCTCGCGCAGATCATCATCAGTGACCGACGTGTAGCGGCTCACGGGCGCTAGGCGAGCGTCGCCACGTACGTCGCGGCATCCATCAGCGTGTCGGCCTCACCTGGATCTGACAACCTCACCCGCACAAGCCAGCCCTCGCCATACGGATCCTCGTTGATCGTCTGCGGGTTGTCACCCAGCGCGGCGTTGACGTCAATGACCTCGCCGGACAGCGGCGCCACAACGTCTGAGACCGCCTTGACCGACTCGACCTCCGTGTAGTGCTCGTCCTTGCTGAGCACCGTACCCACGGCGGGCGGCGTGAAGAACACGAGCTCCCCGAGCGTGTCCTGGGCATACCACGTGATCCCGAACGTCGCCTGATCGCCGTCGATCCGCGCCCAATCGTGCTCCGCGTGGTACTTGAGGTCGTCGGGGTAGTGCGGGTCGGCCATCTACTGGTCCTTTCGGTACAGGGGCTTGGTCTCAACCACCGCCTCGCGAATACTGCCGCGGACGTCGATCGCGAATCTCGTTCCCGGGTGCGCCCGGTCGGCTGAAACGTACGCCAAACCGATCCCGCGCTCCAAGCTCGGCGAGAAGCTGCCGCTGGTCACCACCCCGGCGGTCTGGGGGTCTGTGGGCGAGGATAGAACGACGTTGCCCTGCCTCGCGATCCCGGGCCCGTCGATCACGAACGGGACCAGCTTCAGTTCGGGGAGGGCGGGATCCGATCGAACCTTCGATATCGCGTCCGCGCCGATGAATCCCGTCTCCTCGGCACACGCCCAGCCGAGTCCGGCCGTGATCGGGTCGTGGTCCTCGTCGAGGTCGTTGCCGTAGAGGTGGAAGCAGGCCTCGAGCCGAAGCGTGTCGCGGGCGCCGAGCCCTGCCGGTGTCGCGCCGGCAGCAACCACCGCCGCCCAGAGCTGCGATCGCGTCGCTCGGCGCGACCAGCAGCTCAACCCCGTCCTCGCCCGTGTAGCCCGTTCCGCACACCAGTGCCGGTAACCCAGCCACGCTGCGCTCGCAGCAGTGCATACGCGGAGGCAGCGGCCCGTCCGCGAGCTTGCGGACGAGCTGCGCGGGCGTCCGGGCCCTGAACCGCGAGCATCGCGAAGTCAGCGAGCCGATCCTCACGTCGGCGTCGAGTTCCGTGCCGTGGCTGCGCATCCATGCGAGGTCACGCTGATGGTTGGCGGCGTTGGTGATGGTCAGAAAGCACTGCCCACTCAGCCGGTACACGAACAGATCGTCGAGCACCCCGCCCTGCTCATTGCAGAGCAGGGCGTACTGGGCGCCGCCCTCGGCGAGCCGACGGACGTCGCTTGACACAAGCCTCTGCATGCGCTCCAGCGCGTGCGGGCCCGAGGTTCGGATCTGGCCCATGTGCGAAACGTCGAATACGCCCACACCACTGCGGACCGCCAGGTGCTCTTCGCGGATGCCGCTGTACTGGATCGGCATCTCCCAACCGGCGAACGGCACCAGCTTTGCGCCCGCGTCGACGTGGGCAGCGTGCAGCGGGGTCCGCTTCAGCGTATGGTGTCTTCGGCCATCTACCGGCCAGCGTATAGCGACCGGTAGATGGGCGCAGAGAAAAGGTGTGTTCAGCGGTCCTTCAAGAACGACGGGATGTCGATCTCGTCGTCCCGGATCTCCAAGCGACGTACGCTGGCGGTCGTCGAAGGTGACGTCGCGGTTGGCCGGCCGAGGACGATTAGACGAGCCTCGGTCGGCTTGAACTCGGACTCGAGCTGGGGCTGCGGAGACCGCGACCCTGCATCGAACCCGGTGGCGATCACGGTGACGCGGACCTCGTCGGTCATCGCGTCATCGATCACCGCACCGAAGATGATGTTGGCGTTGGCGTCAGCTGCGCTCTGGACGATCTCAGCAGCCTCGTTGACCTCGAACAGACCGAGGTCGCTGCCCCCGGTGATGTTGAGCAGGATGCCGTTGGCGCCCTCCACAGACTCCTCAAGCAGCGGCGAGGAGATCGCCTCCTTGGCCGCCTCGCCGGCACGGTTCTCACCGCTCGAGGCGCCGATTCCCATCAGCGCCGAGCCGGCGTCGTGCATGATCGTGCGGACATCCGCGAAGTCAAGGTTGATCAGGCCCGGAATCGTGATCAGATCCGTGATGCCTTGGACACCCTGACGCAGCACGTTGTCAGCTTCCTTCAGCGCATCCGTCAACGAGGCGCGCCGCTCGACCACGGACAGCAGTTTCTCGTTCGGGATCACGATCAGCGTGTCCACGAACTCGCGCAGCTTGTCGATGCCGTCCTGTGCCTGGCGCGCACGCTGCTTGCCCTCAAATCCGAACGGCCTCGTGACCACACCCACGGTCAACGCGCCGATCTCGTTTTTGGCGATATCAGCGATAACCGGCGCCGCGCCGGTCCCGGTGCCGCCACCCTCGCCTGCGGTCACGAAGACCATGTCAGCGCCCTTCAGCGCCTCCTTGATGTCGTCGCGCGACTCAGCCGCGGCGCCCTGCCCGATCTCAGGGTTGGCGCCGGCGCCGAGGCCCTTGGTGAGCTCGGTGCCGATGTTCAGCTTGATGTCGGCGTCGCACATCTGCAGCGCCTGTGCGTCGGTGTTGGCGGCGATGAACTCGACGCCGCGCAAGCCTGCGTCGACCATGCGGTTGACGGCATTAGTGCCGCCGCCGCCAACGCCTACAACCTTTATGACTGCGAGATAACTGCCGCTTTCCATGGTGTCCGTCCGACCCTCGATTCAGCATTGAGCGTTTGGTCCGCTCTCGCGTCCATGCGGGAGTTTCGCACGTTACGCACTTATCTTCGGCCAAGTCAACGTGAACTCGTGCCGCGCAACGATCTTTGCAGATCCCGGAACTCTCGAGTAATGCCGTAGGGTGCCCGGTTTCTGACGCTAACCCTCGATCTGAGGTCGAGGCTGCGTCAGCTCGTGGTCGAGGTACCCGGTACGAGCCCAAATGCGGCCGCCTGCCCGGTCGACACATCGGCCCCCGCAGCCGGCCTGTCCGGGTCGGTGACGTCGATGTAGGACGCGCCATCGGACTCGCTGTTCTGCAGGACAGCAACAGCCGCATCCCACTTGCGGCGGAGTTCCGTGGCCGCACCGAAGTACAGCTGCGGACCGTTGCGCAGCTGGACGATCACGCCATGAGCGCTGCTCGACGCCGCACCCACCACGTGAGCGAGCAGCGCGTACGGAGCGGCCGCGAGCACCGCGATCGCGGCCCGGGCCTCCGGCTCTGTGATCTCGGCTCCAGCCGGAACCGACCGGAGCCCCACAGTCGGCAGGGAGCCATGCACGACCGTGCTGGCCGGCAACAGCCCGCCCTCGGCGTCCACGACCCGGTCGGCGCCGGCGATCTTGACAAGCGCAACCGGAACCTGCTCGACGACCTGGATCAGAACTGTGTGCGCACCCTCTCGCGTGACGGTCAGCGAGCGCACATACGGATACTGCTCGACTGCGGCCTCGAGCTTGTTGATCTGCATGTGCAGAGTCGTCATCTGGAGCGCGGCGTCCGTCAGCGCGCCACGGATCTGCGGGACGTCGGGCCCGACCAGACCGGCGACGGTCACGTGCTTGACCTTGACCAGCGGTGAGCTGCGATACCACATCCACGCCAACCATCCGCACATCACAAGAACCAGAACGAGCACCAGCGTGTGCAGCGAACGCAACCGGCGCGGCAAGAGTCGCGGCATTGCGAAGCGCCGCCCAAGCCGCTGCTCGCCTGACCAGCTCCCGCTGCTCACCGGCGCCGCCATTCGTTCGGGAACTCGACCGGCCCAAGGCCCTGGACCTCCGGCTCGAGCTCGACTCCGAACACCTCTCTGACGCGCGTGCGGCCCGCGACCATCAACGCGATCACATCAGCGGTGGTCGCATCGCCAAGGTTCTCCACGAAGTTTGCATGCTTGGCGCTGAACGTGGCCCCGCCGACCCGCAGCCCCCGGCACCCGGCGGCATCCAGCAGCTGCCCCGCGGTGCGACCCTGTGCCTGCGGATCCTCTGGATTCTTGAAGGTCGACCCGAACGTCCTGATGCCGGCCGGCTGCGCCTCACGGCGACGGCTGCGCAGATCAGCCAGCGTCGCCTTGACCTCCGCCTCCTCAGCCGGGTGCAGCCTGAAACGCGCGCGCGCCACGACCTCGCCGCCGGTGAGATTCGAGCGCCGGTACTCGAAACCGAGTTGTGCCGGCGCGCGCCGCTCGAGTCCGGCGGCGGACGCGACGTCCACCCACTCGAGCACCTCGGCCAGCACGCCGCCGTAGGCGTTGGCGTTCATGCGCACTGCGCCGCCAACCGTGCCCGGGATGCTGACCCCGAACTCGATACCCGACAGGCCCGCCCTGGCAGCCGCGGCCGCGACCGCCGGCAGCCGCGCGCCGCCCCCGCACACGAGGTGATCTCCGGCGATGCCGTCGAGCTCGATCGTGGTCAGTTCGCTGTCCAGTTTCAAAACCAGTCCCCGGACACCCGCGTCCGCTACAAGGAGGTTCGACCCCGAGCCCACGACCCCTACCTCGAGTTCCTCATCGGTCGCCCATCTGAGCAGCTGCTGCAGCTCGCCGACCTCACCTGGGCGCGCGAAATACTCAGCTGCCCCGCCGGTCCGGATCGTCGTCAACCGCGCGAGCGGGAAATCTCGCTCCACACCGCGAGGAGGCTCGGCCATCGGCCAAGCGTAGAACCGGGACAGGACGCAGCCGCGAATGGGGCGCGGCGCGCGCCCCGAATCGCGCCGCGCCGAGCAGACCATGGGGTTCCTAAATCGGGTGCTCACATATGTGTCGAAAGTGTCACGCGGTGTGTCGACTCTGCAACATCGGGGTCCGTCTGTCACACACTCGTGACACCACGACACACTTCTGTCACACGTGTGAGGGTCCGCGAGGGAAGACCCGATGCCACCGCAGGATGCGACCGGAGGGCGGGTTCAGGCTGTGGCGACCAGCTTGCGACCCAGCGAATCGATGTCGCCGGCGCCCATGACCACGCAGATGTCCCCTTCACGGAGCGTCACCTCGATCCAGGCTTGCGCGTCGTCCAGCGTGGGCATCCACGCAACTTGGCGGCCATCTGCGGCATCGGCCGCGGCGGCCGCGATCAGGTGCCCATCGACCCCAGGAAAGTCCTCGGCCCGCTCGCGAGCGGGATAGACGTCGACGACGCCGCAGACGTCCGCGGCCGCCAGCGCCACGCCAAATTCCCGCGCGAGCGAGCGAGTTCGGGAATAGAGGTGCGGCTGGAACACCACCACCAGCCGTCTGGGTTGCAGCGTACGGGCGGCGGCAAGTGCGGCCTGCGACCTTCATCGGGTGGTGGGCGTAGTCGTCGTACACCCACGCCCCTGACGCCGTCTTGCCGAGCCGTTCCAGGCGCCGGCGTGCACCCTGGAATTCAGCAATCGCAGCCACCGCCGCCTCCGGCTCCGCACCCGCGGCAGCCGCGGCGCTCAAGGCTCCGGCGGCGTTGATCGCGTTGTGGAGGCCGGGCACCGCCAGCTTCACATCGAGCCCTCGCCAGACGAGGTCGCGCGCCGGCCGGCGTCAGCTGAGCCTGCTCGGCGTCGTAAGCGACGACCTGGCCTGCGCCCGCTGCAATCCGGAGCAGCTCCGGCCGGTCCCAGACAACTGCCACCCGAGCACGACCGGTGAACTCCGCGAACGTCTGCTCGAGGTCGAGCCTCGAGGAGTAGGTCGCGTGGTGATCGAGCTCGCAGTTGGTCAGGACCGCGATTTCAGGGCTGTAGTTGAGCAGCGAGCGATCGGACTCGTCGGCCTCGATCACGATCCACTCCCCTTGACCCCAGGCGGCGTTCAGCCCGGTGGCGCGGAGTTCGGCGCCGACCGCGTAAGCCGGGTCCATGCCACACCCTTGCAGGATCTGGACAATCATCGCCGCCGTCGTCGTCTTGCCCGCAGCACCGGATACAGCCAGGCAGCGCTTGAGCGCTGCGATCTCCGCCAGCAGCTCGGAGCGGTGCAGGAGGCGGCCGGCGGCCGTTCGCTCTGGGTTCTCCGCAGCGATCGCGCTCGAGTAGACGACCTCAGCGTCGGGCGGCACGTTGGCGGCGGCATGGCCGATCCCCGGTTCGATTCCCACCGCACGCAACGGCTCCATGTAGGGCGATGTGGTCCGATCCGAGCCGGTCACAGCCGCGCCGAGCCTGTGGGCGATCAGGGCCAGTCCACTCATCCCGGCGCCGCCGATCCCGACGAAGTGAAGGCTACGGCCACTCCAGATCTCATCGTCGGCGCAAGCACGCGCCAGATCGCCCGCGTCCGCCACGCTCACGCCTCAAGCTCGCCGACATGCCGACCGCTGGCTACGCTCGCGGCGCCGGCGGCGTGCAGGATCTCAGACGCGATCACGGCTGCGGCGTGCGGCCGAGCCAGGCCCAGTGCAGCGCGCCCCATCGACTCCAGGCGAGCACCGTGATGGAGCAGTTCATCGACCTCATTGCGCAGACGCAGCGCCGTCAGCTCGGAGTCAGGTATCAGCACGGCGGCACCGGCATCGGCCAGATATCTGGCGTTCAGCGTCTGGTGATCGGCGGTGGCATGCGGATAAGGGATCAGCACCGATGGGCGCCCCGCAGCCGCCAGCTCCCAGATCGAGCCGCCGGAGCGGGCAACCGCCAGATCGGACGCGACCACGGCCTCCATGAAGTGGTCGATATAGCCGCGGAGGTCGTAGCCGGGGCGCGGGGACCTGAGCATCGGCAGATCACGTTCGCCGGCTGCGTGCAGCACACGGAAATCCGCATCGGCGAAGGCTTCCAGTGCGGCCTGGTTGATCGACCGCGCACCCAACGAGCCGCCGAAGACCAGCACCAGCGTCTCCCCCGGCGACACACCGAAGCGTGCCCGGGCCGCTTCGCGGTTGCCGGGCACGGGCGGAATCGGACGGCCGGTGATCACGAACTTGGAGCCGTGGTGGCCGGTCAGCGGCAACGCCGTGCAGACTCGACGCGCCAACGGCGCCAGCAACCGGTTGGTGAGGCCCAGGTGACCGTCGATCTCAGCGATCACCAGCGGCACCCGCAGCATCGTGGCAGCGACACCGACCGGACCCGCGGCGTAGCCGCCTCCGCCGAACACGGCACGTGGCCGCAGACGCGCGAGCAGCGCGGTCGCGGTGGCCAGGGCCGTCGCGTCGATCGCTGCAGCCCGCGCTGCTCCCAGCGGGGAGCTGCGCGGGAGCGAAACGACATTGAGCCGATGGAATTCGTAGCCGGCCCGTGGTACAAGGTCGGCCTCAGCGCGATCGCCGCCGACGAAGTGGACGTCTGCGCCGTTAGCTTGCAGCGCTCCGCGACGGCCAGCGCCGGCACCACGTGACCCGCGGTACCGCCGGTCGCGATCAGGATCAGCGGAGCCCTCACGCGCAACCGCCGCCGTGCGTCGCTGCTCGCGCTTGTCGACGAGCCGCAGCTCGCGTGCCGCCGGTCGCGCGATGCCCATCAGCAGCCCGACCGAGACGAGCATCACCAGCAGGTTGGTCGGCGCGTAGGAGATGAACGGCAGCGGCACGCCGGTCAGTGGCGCGAGCCCAAGCGACGACGAAGATGTTGAGGAGCCCTTGACACAGAATCAGCGAGGTCAGACCGCTCGCGAGCAGCTTCGTGTGGCGGGTGGCGGCACGGCGCGCGGTGCGCATCCCAGCGTAGGCGATCATCCCATAGAGGGACACAACCGCGAGGATGCCGAGCAGGCCGAGCTCCTCGCCGATCACCGCGAGGATGAAGTCGGTCTGCGCCTCGGGAAGCCAGAGCGCCTTCTCGGTGCCCTGCCCGAGTCCGACCCCTGAGAAGCCGCCCGAGCCGAGCGCGATCTGACCCTGAGCGGACTGGTAGCCGTTGTTCGACTCCTGGCAGAACGGATGCAGGAATGAGGTCAGGCGCGCGGCCTCGTAGGGGTGCGCGAGCAGCAGCACCCCGACGCACAGTGCGCCGATGACTCCGATGCGCGTCAGATAACTGCCGGGCACGCCGGCAACAACGAGCATCGAGACGATCGTGAAGAACACGACCAGCGTCGTGCCCAGGTCCGGCTCGATCGCGATCAGCAGGCAGGCGGGTCCGGCGACGACCGCGATCGGCGCGACTGCGGCCTTGAAGCTGCGATGGAGGCGGCGCGGATTGTCGGCCAGGTAGCGCGCCACATAGAGGATCAGGGCGAGCTTCGTCAGCTCGGAAGGCTGGAACTGGATCGGTCCTGCCGCGAACCAGCGGCGGGCGCCCAGCACTTCGATGCCGATCCCGGGCACCAGCACCGCCAGCAGCAGCGCGAACGAGCCGAGCAGCATGAATCGCGTCAAGCGCTCCGTCAGCAGGCCGAGTCCGTACCGCTCGGCATATCCGCATCGCGACCAGGCCGATGGCCGCAGCAAGCAGGTACACCACGAACTCGCCGGTGCCGTAGCCGCCGCCGCTGAGTACGCCCTGCGGCGATGACGCGCTGTAGACCATGACCGCGCCGAAGGCGATCAGGCACAGCGTTGCGGTCATCAGGATCCGGTGCTCGAGCGGTGGCGCGACCCGGCGTGCGTGCACGGGCTGGAAGCTGGACGCTGGCGCATCCGTCACTACTTCTACGCGCGAGTGCTCGAAGCCTCCGTTCCTAGCGCGAATTATGTACCCGAACCCGAGCCGCTGCCGTGGTTGCAGTCGGCGCCGCGCCGGTCGAGGTCGCGACCTGGCTCGTCGGAGCCTTGGGCTTCGGTCGTCGGGTGCGGAGACCTGGTAGAGCGTGAAGCCGATCGCGCCGCAGGCGGCCGCGACGATCCAGAAGCGCAGCATGATCTTGGTCTCCGACCAGGCCTCCAACTCGAAGTGGTGGTGGATCGGCGCCATCTTGAACACGCGTTTGTGCCAGAACCGGAACGAGAACACCTGGATCAGCACTGACAGCGCCTCGATCACGAAGATGCCGCCGATCACGATCAGCAGGATCTCCGTGTTGGTCATCACCGCCAGTGCCGGCGATCGCGCCGCCGATCGCCAGCGAGCCGGTGTCGCCCATGAACACGCTCGCCGGGAAGCTGTTGAACCAGAGGAAGCCGATGCAGGCGCCGCACAGGCAGCCGGCGACAAGCTCGAGGTCGTGGTCGTTCGTCGGTGACGAACGTGATGCCCATGTAGGCCAGCAGCGCGATCGCGGCACAGCCGGCGGCGAGGCCGTCGAGTCCGTCGGTCAGGTTCACGGCGTTGGTGGTGCCGGCGAAGACCAGGTAGATGAAGAGGATGTAGGCCGGCCCGAGATCGATATGGGCATGGAACGGCCGCAGCGAGACCGACTCCGACATGTGCGCCTTGTGCGTCGCGACCCACCACAGACCGACCGAGATCAGCAGCAGCACGACCATCTTCGTGCGTCCGCGCAGCCCGAGCGAGCGCCGCTTGACGATCTGCGTGTAGTCGTCGGCGAAACCAAGCAGCGCACAGGCGACGGTGGCGCCGAAGACGCCCATCGATGCCCAGTCGCGGGTCGACAGGCACAGGTACGGGCACCGCGAACGCGATCACGATGATGATCCCGCCCATGATCGGGGTGCCGGCCTTCACCTTGTGGCCCTCGGGCCCTTCCTCGCGAATGTTCTTGCCGAGTCGGCGGTCGCGCAGAAATTCGATGAACCGCGGGCTCAGGAACAGGCACATCAGCAGCGCCGCCGAGCTCGACAGCAGCACGCGGCCGGCCTGCGAGGTCAGCGTGTGCGAGTTGTTGACCGTGCACGCGAGTCTGTGCGCGACCGTGACGGTGCAGGTCAGAGTCTTTCCGATCCCGGCGTCGGCCGGAAGCGAGTGCGATGGGCTCGCGCCGATCATGCCGGGGCCGCCGCGGTGAGCGTCTCGCAGACGCGCTTCAGGCCAACGCCGTTCGAGGCTTTGACCAGCACCACGTCGCCGTCGCCGATCAGGTCTGAGAGCAGTGCCGAGGCCGCCTCCGCATCGGGCGCGTGGTGGTGCTCCCCGTGAAAGCGCGACGCCATCACGGCGGCAAGCGGACCGACCGTCACCAGCACGTCCGCGGTTCCGTTGGCGTGCGCTCCGATCTGCTCGTGGAAGTGATCGGCATCGGGTCCCAGCTCAAGCATGTCGCCCAGCACCGCGATCCGCCGGCCGCGTGTCTCCGTGGACGCCAGCGCATCCAGCGCGGCTCGCATCGAGACCGGGTTGGCGTTGTAAGCGTCGTCCAAGAGGGTCACGCCATCAGGCAACAGGCGGCGTTGGCCGCGGCCCGGCGAAAGCGCCAGATCAAGGCGCCCATCGGGCTTGACGCCGACCGCAAGCGCGGCGGCAACCGCCGCGAGCAGGTCGAGGCGCAGGTGCGCCTCGGTGAAATTGACGTCCAGGCGAATGTGGACGCCGCCCTGCGCGTCGATCTCGACGCCGGTGGCGTCCTCCAGCGCGATCCGGACATCGCCGCCGGGCCCGAACGTGATCGTCGTCAGGTCGTCGCGCAGGTGCGGCTCGAGCAGCGGTTCGCCTGCCGGCACGACGGCCGTGGCACCGGGCGCCAGCGCGGCGACCAGCTCGGCCTTGGCGGCCGCGATCGCCTCGATCGTGCCCATCAGCTCGAGGTGAACGGGGCCGACGCTGACGATCACACCCACATCGGGCTCGGCTATCCGTGCCAGTTCGGCGATCTGCCCCGGGCCGCGCATGCCCATCTCGAGCACAAGCAGCTCAGTGCCCGCAGGCGCCGCGAGGATCTGCAGCGGCAGGCCGATCTCGGTGTTGAAATTCGCCTGTGAGGCGACCGTCCGGCGGTGGGGCGAAAGCAATCCGTTGAGCAGGTCCTTGGTCGAGGTCTTGCCGGTCGAGCCGGTCACACCGATCACCTGTGCGCCGAGCTCGCGACGCCACGCGTTGGCGAGCATCTGCAGGGCGACGAGCGGATCGTCTGCGGCAAACACGGCGCCGCCGTCGGCCCGCGAGGCGTACTCGGGCGTTGTCAGAACGCCCCAGGCGCCGCCGTCGAGCGCCCTTTGCGCGAATGCGCCACCGTGCGTTCGCGCCCCCGGCAACCCGACGAACAGCACCCCCGCAGCGGCATCCCGCGAGTCGATCGATACGCGCTCGGGCCCGGCGTCGCGGCTTCGAAGTAACGCCGCGCCGGAGGCATGCGCGATCTGATGAGCATTCCAGCTCCTCATCTGCTCATGCCACGATACTTGTGTCGCTGGACGCCAGAAGTGGTCTCAAGCGATCCCGCGCAGTGCGTCGCGAGCGACCGCCACGTCGTCGAAGGGGAACTTTTGGCCGTCGGCGAACTCCTGACCCTGCTCGTGCCCCTTGCCGGCGATCACCACCACGTCGCCGTCCTGCGCACCTGTGATGGCGGCCACGATCGCGGTGCGCCGGTCGACGTCGTGTTCGACCGGTCGGTCGATGCCGGAGAGGATCTCGGCGATTATCGCCTCCGGATCCTCTGAGCGTGGGTTGTCGGAGGTGACGATCACCCTGTCCGCGAGGCTTGCGGCGATCTCCCCCATCAGCGGCCGCTTGCCGCGGTCACGGTCACCGCCTGCTCCGAACACGACGTGCAGTCGAGAGCTGGTCAGATTGCGCGCGGCCGCCAGCACATTCGCAAGCGAGTCGGGTGTGTGCGCATAGTCGACCAGGACGGCGAAGCGCTGACCCTCGTCGACCGTCTGGAACCGGCCTGGCACCTGCCCCGCCTGCTCGATCGCCGCCACGGCGACGTCAAACGCGACCCCACTCGCACGCGCCGCGGCCAGCGCCGCGAGCACGTTGTATACGTTGAAGCGACCCCGCAACGGCGACCTCAGTTCGGCGACGCCGTCAGGTGAGTGCAGGGTGAAGCTCGAGCCGGAGATGTCGCTGCGGAGGTCATCCGCTCGATAGGTGGCGCCGGGATGATCGAGCGCGAACGTGATTGCCTCGCCAAGCTCGGGGTCTGTCACGAGCCGGGCGCCGTAGGGATCATCGAGATTGATGACCGCATGCCGGGCCGCGAGGTCGGTGAACAGCCTCCGCTTTGCCTGGAAGTAGTGCTCCATCGTCGGATGGAAGTCGAGGTGATCCTGCGTCAGGTTCGTGAACACCCCCACAAAGAAGTGACAGCCGTCGACACGTGTCAGCTCGAGCGCGTGTGAGGAGACCTCCATCACACAGGCGGTGTCGCCGCCGTCGAGCATCGCGCGGAACGAGCGCTGGAGATCGATCGCCTCCGGCGTTGTGCGCTGGGTTTCGAACTGCACTCCACCGATCACGCTCCTGACGGTGCCGAGCAGCCCGGTCTGATGGCCGGCGGCCTCGAGCAGCGAACGGATCAGGTGTGCGGTCGTTGTCTTGCCGTTGGTCCCGGTGACGCCGACGAGCTCGAGCGTGGCCGTCGGATCGCCATAGAAGCCGGCGGCGGCCGGCGCCATCGAGGGCCGGACATCGTCAACGACCACCTGCGGGATGTCGAGATCGAGCTGGTGATCCACGACCAGGGCGGCAGCCCCACGCATGACGGCGTCGGCGGCGAACTCGTGGCCATCGCGCGTGAAGCCGCGCACGCAGAAGAACAGGTCACGCGGCCCGACGGCACGGTTGTCGTACGCCAGCCCTGCGACATCTACTGGCGGCGCGCCCGGGAACAGAACGTCCAGTTGCATCGGCGCCAGAGCGTAGTGGGTCGCCGCCAGAACCCGCCGGGTTGCTCGCCGCTACGGCGTGCTCGGCGACGCCGCGTCATACGCAGATGCCGGGCACGGCGCGGGGCACGGGTTGATGCCGAAGTGTGGCACCGCCCAGCCGACGATCTTCTGGAAAGCGGGAGCCGCCACGGACCCGCCATAGATGTTTCCGTGCGGCTCGTTGACAACCACCGCAACGACCAGCTTCGGATTGCTTGCCGGAACCATCCCGATGAATGAAGCCACGAACAGATTGCTCGAGTACTTGCCGTCGATCGCAACCTGGGCGGTTCCGGTCTTGCCCGCCATGTCGTAGCCCTGGATCGCCGCGCCGGAAGCTGTACCGCCGTCGGCCAGAACACCTCGGAGCATGTCGCGCAGCTCGTACGCGACCTTCGTCGAGATGATCCGCACGCCCTTCGGCTCTGCAAGTTTGGTGCTGCCAATCCTCTGGACAAGCTGTGGCTTGCGCAGAATGCCGCCGTCCGCGATCGCATCGTAGGCCTGGACCATCTGCATCGGCGTCACTGACTCGCCTTGACCGAACGGCAGGTTGTACATCGAGACGCCCGAGTAACCGCCGACCGGCCGCACGATACCGGTCTGCTCACCTGCCAGCGAGACCCCTGTTCGCTTGCCAAAGCCGAAGCGATCGACCCAGTGGCCGAAGCGCTTGGCGCCGAGCGTCTTGCCGATTTCGACGGCACCGATGTTGCTTGAGACCTTCAGGATCTCACCGACGTTCATCGTCTCGTAGCCGTGAGGCTCAGCATCGCGGATCGTCTTTCCGTACGCCTCGAGGTCCGGCGGGATGACGAGGTTCGTGTTCGGCGTGACAGTGCCGTCCTGCAGCGCGCCCGCGACCGTGATCGCCTTGAAGGTCGAGCCAGGTTCGTATGACATGTCGACCGCCTGGTCCTCAGCCGCCGGCACGTGTCCGTCGGTCGCCGTCCACGACGACGATGCCACGTGATTGGGATTCACGGACGGCCAGTTCGCGACCGCGAGCACCTGATCGGTCTGCGGATCGGTGACGATCGCTGTCGCGCCCTGGGCCTTGTACTGCGCCCCAACGCCGGCCAACACCTGCTCCACGTAGGACTGCAGCGGCGCGGAAATCGTGAGCTTCAGGTTCTGGCCCGGGACCATCACCTTGGTCGTATCGACTGAGATCGCATCGCCGCTGGCGTCGTCCACGGTGCGACGTTTCCCGCTGATCCCCGCAAGTTTGTCGTTGAACAGATATTCGAGCCCGTCTCCGTGTCCACCGGAGCCCACCCAGCCGAGCACCTGGCCGAGCTCGGTACCCCGCGGATAGGTCCGGTGCTCGACCGGGACCGGCTGCGAGATGCCATTGATATTCAGCGCCATCACCTTGGCGGCAGCGCCTGGCGAGACCGTCGCGAGCCTGATGTAGCCGGTGTCAGGCTTGGTCAGCGCAGCCAGCGTGGCCGCCTTGGTCAGACCCAGCAAGGGGGCAAGCTTCGCCGCTTTCGTTTCCGGCTGCCTGTAGGTTCTGACGATCAGGTACGGGTCCGCGATGATCTGGTCAGCCGGCACGCTGAGTGCGAATGGGACCCCATCGCGGTCGGTGATCTCGCCGCGGGGCGCCGGAATCGGCGTGGACTGTACCTGCTGCTCGTTGGCAGCGGCGCGCAACGCCGCTCCGCGGAACAGCCCGAGGTAGCCCGCGCGGGCCAGCGCGACGACCAGCAGCAGCATGAACACGCCGAACAGCAGTCCGACCCGACGGTCGATGACGTCGACTGTGCGGCGAGGGGCGCTGGTCGACATGGTCAGCCTGCGAGTCCGCTGCCGCCGGTTGTAGAGCCGGTCGTCGTGCCGGCGACGCCCTGAGTGTCGACCGCGGTGCCGGCGCTCTGCGTGGCGGCTGGTACAGACGGGGTTTCGGCGGTGGCCGGCGGGCTCGTGTCGGAGGCGCCGGCGTCGCTCGTGTCTGCGCTCGTGCCATCGCTCGTATCGCCACCGGCCGTGCCCGCGGTCGTCTGACCGCTCGGGTCGGTCGCTGCCGTGTCAGTCGAAGCGACGCTCGTTTCGCCCGTTGAGACACCCGGGTCGGTTGCCGGCGTGCTCCCCTCACCGCTTGAGACAGAGCCGGTCGACGCCGGGTCCGAGCTTGTGCTGTCCGTCGCCACGGTCTCGCCGGTGCTCGCGGTGTCAGCCGGTGCCGTCTCGGTCGCAGCCGGACTCGCCGCATCAGCCTGACGCTCGCTGGCGAGGCCGCTCAGGAAGCTGTCGGTTGAGGGTGCGTGGATGTTCGCGATCGCCGCGGAAACGTGGGTTCCGACCTCGGCCCGTACGAAATGCACTGCCGTCGGACCCGCAACCAGCATCCCCATCTGGGTTGCCTTCTCGATGATTCGCTGATTGTCGGAAAGCGCCGAGACCTTTGAGCGCAGCAGCTGGTTGCTGCTCTCCAGCGCCGAGGCCTGCTGAAGCTCGCGACCAACGCCTGAGCCGAGCTTCAACACCTCAACGCGCAGTCCGACGATCGCGACCAGCATCACCCCCAGCACCGGGATCCAGGATCGACCGCGGACGAAGCGGTCGATCCGAGGCAGCGTGCGCGGACGACCGATGCGCAGCGCAGCCGGCAGGGTGTGCGCAGACTCACGCCTGCGCCTGGTCGTGGCACCGGAGGCAACCTCACGCCCGCGTGTTTTCGTGGAGCCGGAGGGTGCCTCACGCCTGCGCGTTTTCGTGGCACCGGAGGGTGCCTCGCGCCGCCGTGTGGTCGTCCGCAAAGGCGCCTCACGCCGACGTGGCGTGGCTGCCGCAGAGGGCACCTCACGCCTTGGCCGACTCGATTCGGAGGTGCGCGGGAGGGTGCGGCGTCCGGCTGCTGTTGCGGCTGCTGGTGGCATCAATTCACCTCGTCGAGAGCTTCCGGGCGACGCGCAGGTGCGCGGATTTGGAACGTGGGTTGGCTGCGACCTCGCCCGGGGTGGGCGCGATCGCACGGCGCGTCAGCAGTTCGGCCTCCGGCTCATGCCCGCAGACACAGATCGGGAGGTCCGGCGGACACACGCAGCCGCGCGCGCGGCCGGCCAGAAAGCGCTTCACGCGCCGGTCCTCGAGCGAGTGGAAAGAGATCGCGGCCAGGCGTCCGCCGGGCAGGAGTACCTCCCATGCCAGCGGCAACGCCTCATCAATCTGGGAGAGCTCGTCATTGACGACGATCCGGAGTGCCTGGAAGGTGCGCTTGGCCGGATGCCCGCCCGCGAACTGAGCCGGCACCGGCACGGCAGCCTTGATCACATCGACCAGATCCTGCGTCGTCTCGAGCTGCGTTCGAGTGCGGAAGCGGCCGATCGCGCGAGCTATCTGGGAGGCGAAGCGCTCCTCGCCGTAGTCGCGCAGGAGTCGCGAGATCTGCCGTTCATCCCAGGTATTGACGACCTCAGCCGCCGTGAGCTCCTGAGAGGGATCCATGCGCATGTCGAGCGGCGCGTCGTAGGAGTACGAGAACCCGCGCTCCCAGGTGTCAATCTGCATCGATGACATGCCCAGGTCCATGTAGACAAGGTCCGCCGCGATCCCCTCGTCGCGGACCAGCTCCAGGCCGGAGACGAAATCGGCTCGGATGAACCGCGTCTGGCAGGCGACCTCCTCGGCCATCTCCGCGAAGCGCTCTTCCGCGATCGGATCGCGATCAATGCCGATCAGCGTGCCGTCTGCCCCGATCCGCTCGGCGATCAGGCGTGCGTGTCCGGCGCCGCCGACCGTGCAGTCGATCGCGACTGCACCGGGGGCAGGGTCGAGAAACTCGATCAGCTCGCCGGCGAGGACCGGCACGTGCGGAGTGGTCATGTCAATCAGTGTGGTCAAAGCTCGCCGCAATCTCGGGGAAGCGGGCCAGGATGCCCGCGTTGTAGTCCGCGTAGGCCGCGCGATCCCAGACCTGCAGGTTGTTGCCCGCGCCGGTGATCACCACGTCCTTGCCCAGGCCCACGAAGTCCCGTGCCGGCTGCGGAATCATCAGCCGGTTGGCCGAATCGAGCTCGATGTCCCAGGAATTCGCGTAGAGCGCGTTGCGCAGCAGTTCCGCGCGTGGGGACAGCGGATGCAGACTCTTGAGCGCCGACTCGGCGAACTCGTCGAAGGCATCCGCCGGCCAGATCGACAGGGAGCGCGCGTTGCTCTCCTCGGTCGGCGGCGTGATCGCCAGTACGAGACGGCCGGCAAGACCGGCGCGGAACTTCGCCGGGACGGTGAGCCGGTACTTCGCGTCGAGCGCGTGTTCGAAGGTGCCGCGGAAGATCAAGGTTTCTCATACGTCTGGCCGAAAGATGAGGCCTGGGTGGCTGGGTGGGAGGAGCCCTGCCACCCAGGTCTCTGCATGCGCGGCCCACGATAACCCACTGTCTCCCACATTGCAACCCAACGGGACACAAATTTCCCACTAACAGCCCCGATCGGGCGTGAGGACCGCCGGTGCGCCCCACCGACCGTGCTCAGGCCACCGCCTGTTGCTCTTCAGCCGGCAACGTCGCCGTGAGGTCGATCAGCCGGTATCCGACCGCCCAGACGTTGACGATGTAATGCACACCGAGGAGCCCGAGCTTGCGGCGCAGCCTCGAGATGTGGGAATCGAGTGTCCGGGTCTGCCGAGCGCCGTGTGCGCCATCGGCCCAGCCCCACACCAGCTCCATCAGCTCCGCGCGACTGAAGACCCTCCCAGGCTCGCGCGCGAACGCATGGAGCAGGCTGAACTCCTTGCTCGACAGCCGCAGCGGCTTGCCGTCGACCCACGCCTGCCGGGCGAGCCCGTCGACCTCGAGCGCCCCGACCCGTAGGCGTGAGGGCAAGGAGAGCCGGCGGCGGCGGCGCAGCAACGCCGCGATCCGGGCCCGCATCTCGGTGTACGCGTAGGGCCGCGGCAGGTAGTCGTCGCAACCGCGCTCGAAGCCACGCACGCGATCGAGCAGCGCCGCCCTGTCCGATGCGACGATGATCGGCAGGTTCGAGTCGACGCGCGGCGCGACCTGATCGGTGCCTCGCACGAACTGGACGAGCTCGAGTCCGTCGCCGTCGGGCAGCGCGCCGTCGATAACCATCAGATCGACCACTGACTGCGTCAACAGACGCCGAGCGCCCTCCGCCGACCCGACCTCAAGCGCCTCGTAGCCATCGGCGGTCAGGTTCGCGGCGAGAAACCCGCGCTTGTCCCGTTCGGCACCCACCAGCAGCACCGTGTCCTGATGTCCGATGATCGTCTCGCATGTCTGCACAGCCGCCTCCTGTCGCTCGCACGTGGTCGACCAATAGAGGCACCGGACGGCACAGGTTGACCCCCCGCCGCGGCGGCCGCTGCACCCGAAAACCGCAAATTCCGGGGTTCGGTGCAACATCGCGTTCAGGGGCTGCGCCGCGGCAGGAAACAGAAATAAGATCCCGACGGCATGTACCGACGCGGCAATTACTCGTCAGGGGAGGACTTTGTCCTCGAGTACGGAGACCTCAGGTTCACGTTCAACGAGCGTGACTTCCGCGAACGCTGCGAGCAGGCCGCCCGCCGCCTCGGCTTCATCGGCGACGCCGTCGCCGAGAACGAGGCCGAGGACCTGATCAACCTCGTGGTCAACGGAGAGGTTACCGACCCCGCCTCGGCACTCGGCGAGCACGTCAACGAATGTTGGCCTGAGCTGGTCGGCCCTTCCGATCGCTCGCTCGTGCACTGGCTGCGACGCCTGATCTTCCGCAGCGCCTGGCTCGATCAGCGCGTCAAAGAGGACGAGCTCGACGTCGTCTTCGACGACGACATCGGCGGCTTCGTGTACATCCAGCCGGACCGCGGCGGCGAGCCGATCGAGCTGGCACCGGAGCCGAGCTGGGACCGCGTGGCCTACATCCGCCGGTAGACGGCCGGCACCCGCTTAATCGCCTGCTTGAACTGCGCAGTCGTCCGCTAAGCAGCGCATCAGATTTACGATTACGCTGGAGCCGAATGAGCGCGCGCATCTGGCTTATCATCCCGACCTATAACGAGGCTGAGAACATCGGTCCGATCGTCAGGGCCGTCGCGGAGGAGTTGGCCAAAGCGGCCCCCGGCGAGCACCGCGTGCTGATCGTCGACGATGACTCGCCGGACGGGACCGGTCGGATCGCCAACCAGCTGGCCGAGGACCTGAACAGCGTCGAGGTTCTCCATCGCAAGACCAAGACCGGTCTGGGCCGGGCTTACATCGAAGGCTTCGAACATGCGCTGGCCGGCGGCGCCGAGCTCGTGATCCAGATGGACGCGGACTTCTCTCACGACCCCAAGTACATCCCGGCCCTGTTGGCCGCCGCCGAGGATGCCGACCTCGTGCTCGGCTCGCGCTATGTCAGCGGCGGCGCAGTGCGCAACTGGGGTGTCGTGCGCAAGGCGATCAGCCGTGGCGGAAGCCTGTATGCGCGGGTGGTCCTGGGCCTCAAGGTGCGAGACCTGACGGGCGGCTTCAAGTGCATCCATCGCACGGTGCTCGAGACGATTGACCTCGCCAGCCTGCGCGCGGACGGCTACGTCTTCCAGATCGAGCTCACCTACCGCGCGACCAAGGCCGGATTCTCAGTGCGAGAGGTGCCGATCGTGTTCGTCGACCGCGAACTCGGCAGCAGCAAGATGTCGAGCACGATCGCGCTCGAGGCGATGCTACTGGTCCCCCGCCTGCGAAAGGCGCAGACACGGCAGCTGACACGCTCGTAGGCGCGAGGCCGCACGTTGGGCGGCCACAGCCGCCGCGGCCTGCTGGAGGCCGGCCATGGCGAGCGCAGATGGCGCTCGCTTCGTTGCCGCTGCTGAGCCTGCTGATCTGCATCGGAGCCACGCGCACGGTCTGGCTGCTGCCGGAGACCCGGCGGCTGCCGGCGGCGATGTCCGGCCCGTTGCGCCACATCGGCCTCGCCCTCAGCCAGTTCGAGGTGGTGCTGCTGCTGGTGTCGCTGCTGATCGCCTACATGCTGGTAGTCCACTGGAGCGATCAGCTGTCGCCCCGCGCGGTGATCGGAACGGTGGCTGCGCTCGACCTGATCGTGCTGCTGGGACCCCCGCTGTTCTCGACCGACCTCTTCAGCTACCAGGCATACGCGCGAATCTTCGCGCTCCACGACCTCAACCCTTATCTGCACGGGCCGAGCGCGATCGCGGGCGACCCTATCTACCGCCTGATCGGGCCCAAGTGGACTGGCACCGCGAGCGTGTACGGACCGCTGTTCACCTTCCTGAGCGGGATCTTCGCCTCCGCCTCGACCACGGCGAGCCAGCTCGGCTTCCGCGTGCTCGCGGCGCTGGCGAGCGGCGGCACGAGCCTCCTGATCTGGCGCTCAGCAAAAGCTCGGAGGCTCGATCCTGTGAGGGCCGTCGCGCTGTTCGGGTTGAACCCACTCGTAACCCTGTACGGCGTCAGCGGCGGCCACAACGACATGCTGATGCTGCTGCTCAGCACGGGCGCGGTCTACGCGGTCCTGACGAGACGCGACGGCGCCGCAGGCGCCCTGGTTTCAGCCGCGACCGCGATCAAGCTGACAGGCGCGCTGCTGCTTCCGTTTGCGCTGCTGTCCGACGTCAGGCACCGCACGCGGCGGCGCCGAGCATTCGTCATCGGCTTCGCGGCGGTCACGATCCTGATCGCGGTCGCAAGCGCTGCTGTCTTCGGAAGCGGGATCCTGCACCTGCCGGGCACGCTGCAGACGGTTCAGAACAGAGGCACCACCTGGAAAAGCGGGCCCGGGTCGGTATTCGCGGCCACCGGGCTGCACCCGACGACTGCCTGCCGGATCGTCGTCGATCTGGTCCTGGTCGGTTGCCTGCTTTGGCTGCTGCGGCAGGTCTGGAGAGGTGAGATGGACTGGATCGAGGGTGCCGCCTGGGCCACGTTCGCGCTGCTTGTCAGCGCCTGGTCGTTCCTGCCCTGGTACGCGTCCTGGACGCTGCCGCTCGTCGCTCTGTGCAGGAGCCGGCGGCTGTGGAACGCTGCCATGGCGTTGACGGCCATCGCGGGTGTGATGATGATCGCCCAGACCCTCCCGAACGGCATCAGCTTCCCCTGACGGTGCGGTGCGCACGGCCACAGCGCCGAGTGGAGCCTCCGGGCCGCCCCGTACGATGGCGGCGTGAGCGACAGCCGGGAATTGGCACTGTTGAGCGTCGTCGCACCGGTCTACAACGAAGAGGCGACGATCGACCGATTCTGTGCGGCCGTTGCACAGGCGCTCATGGAACTCCCCTACGAGCTGATCCTCATCGACGACGGCTCGAGCGACGGGACTGCTGAGAAGCTGGCGCAGCTGGCAGCTGCCGATGACCGCATCAAGGTGATCCTGCTGTCGCGGAACTTCGGACATCAGGCGGCGCTCACCGCAGGGCTGGACCGTGCAAGCGGCGACGCCACGGTCACGCTCGACTCCGATCTCCAGGATCCCCCCAGCCTGATCCCGACGCTGCTCGAGCGTTGGCAGGCGGGAGCTGACGTCGTCTATGCGATACGTCGCCACCGGGACGGCGAGTCGCACTTCAAGCTCGGCACCGCGAGCGCGTTCTACAGCCTGTTCGCCGCGCTCACCTCGGTCAGCCTGCCGGCGAACACGGGCGATTTCCGGCTGCTCGACCGCCGCGCGCTGAACGCGCTGATGTCGATGCGCGAGCGTGCCCGCTTCCTGCGTGGCATGAGTGTCTGGGTCGGGTTCACCCAGGACTCCGTCCTCTACGACCGCGATGCCCGGTACGCCGGCAGGACCAAGTTCACGCTGATGCGCATGCTGCGGTTCTCGCTCGACGCCATAGCGTCTTTCTCGTACCGGCCGTTGCAGCTGGCCACCCTGCTCGGGTTCACGATCTCGTCGATCGCCTTCCTCGCGGTGCCGCTGGTGATCGCGCTGAAGCTCACCGGGCACTATCTCTCGGGCTTCAGCACGGTCGAGATCACGATGCTGCTGTTGGGCGGCATCCAGCTGATCACGATCGGCCTGATCGGCGAATACGTCGGCCGGATCTTCGACGAGGTCAAGGGCCGGCCGCTGTATCTAGTCCGCAGCGCCAGCAACTTCAGCGACAGCGGACCCGGCCCCTAGCCCCCTGCGGGGTTCGGGCTTCGCACGGTCGTTCCGTTGTTCTCGGCCGGCCCGCTTGGCCGGCCTTGGGCCTGCGGCTGACCGCCGGCCGCCTCAGCGTCCCCGGCCTCGGCATCGGCATCAGCCGCCTCGAGCGCCTCGATGCGGTGAGCAAGCCCCTTGATCGCGTCGGCGATCGGGTCCGGGAGATGAACCCAGTCCGCGTCGGGGCCCTCAGGCCGGCGACCCTCGACTCTGACCGGGTGGCCGGGGATCCCGACAACTGTCGAGTTAGGCGGTACGTCGTGGATGACGACCGTGTTGGCGCCGATCTTGGCTCCGTGCCCGACGACGATCGGACCGAGCAGCTTCGCGCCCGAGCCGATCGTGACGCAGTGCTCGACCGTGGGATGGCGCTTGCCGGTGGCAAAGCCGGTGCCGCCGAGCGTCACCCCCTGATAGATCGTCACGTCGGCGCCGAGCTCGGCTGTCTCGCCGATCACGACTCCCATGCCGTGGTCGATGAATAGGCCCGGACCGATCGCCGCCGCAGGATGGATCTCGATACCTGTCAGCGAACGTGCAACCGTCGCGATCAGGCGTGGGAGCACCGGCACGCGAGCATCGAGCAAGCGGCTGGCGACACGGTGCGCCAGCAGCGCCTGGACTCCGGGCCACGTCAGCAGGATCTCCGGCGTGCTGACGCCGGCCGCCGCGGGGTCGCGGCTTGAGCCGCGGCGACGTCGCGGCGGATCTCGTCCAGGGTGCCGCGATCACAGCTCGGGTACCCATGTCTCAAGCGTACCGGCAGGCATCAGCGCTCGGCCGGCGCGAACCACGGCAGCGACACGTAACGCTCACCCGAGTCGGGCAGGACGACAGCAATCCGCGCACGCGCGAACTCAGGACGCGCGGCGATCTGCAGGGCGCCGGCGACGGCGGCCCCGGCAGAGATCCCGGCGAGCACGCCCTCACTGGCGGCCAGCCGCTGCGCGACGCTGACCGCTTCCTCGTCGCCGATCGGGATGACCTCGTCGATGATCTCGCGGTTCAGGACCGCCGGCACGAATCCGGCGCCGATCCCCTGGATCCGGTGCGGGTCCCGGTGGCCGCCCGGACAGCACGGCCGAGGCCGCCGGCTCGACGGCAGCGACGTGCACCTTCGGGTCTGCTCTGCTTCAGGTACTCCCCCACCCCGGTGATCGTGCCGCCGGTGCCGACTCCGGCGACGAAGACGTCGATCTTGCCGTCGAGCGCCGTCCACAGCTCCGGGCCGGTGGTGCGTCGGTGCGCCTCCGGGTTGGCCGGGTTGGAGAACTGATCTGGCAGGAACACGTCGTCGCCGTCGGCCATGCGCTGGGCGGCCTCGACGGCCTCGTGCATGCCGCCGAGTGACTCGGTGATCTCGAAGCGCGCGCCGTACAGCGCCAAGCAGCCGCTCGCGCTCCCGGCTCATGCCCTGCGGCAGCGTCAGCACCAGGTCATATCCCTTGGCGGCACAGACGAATGCCAGCGCGATCCCGGTGTTGCCGCTGGTCGCCTCGACGATCGTCGTGCGGCCAGGCTCGATCTCGACCCTCGCGCTCAGCCGCCTCGATCATCGCCAGGCCGATGCGATCCTTGACACTGCCGCCCGGGTTGAACGACTCGACCTTCGCGAACAGCTGCGCGCCGTGAGGCCGCAGGCAGGACCGGGTCAGTTCCACGAGCGGGGTCTCGCCGACATAGGCGGAGATGTTGGTCGGAATGGTCGCCATTCGCGCCAACTCTATATCGCCGTTACCGGCAGGCCTCCGCTCAGATGAAGTACATCGTGGTGCCGGCCGCCTGCGCCTCGGCCTCGGCGACATCGGCGATCGACTGCTCGGCCAGCACCGCCCGAGCGGCCTGAGCGGCCTCCGCGAAGACCCCGCTCGCCTCGGCCCCGAGCGGACCGTCGAGCTGCTCGACAACCTCCAGCACCGTGATCTGCGCGGCAGGTTTGGCGAAGCTGTAGCCGCCCTTGACGCCGCGCTGGGATCTCAGCAACCCGGCTCGCCGCAGCGTCGCGAACAGCTGCTCGAGAAACTGCGCCGGAATGCCACCGCGCCTGGCCAGTTCGGCAATCGGCACCGGGTCGGTGTCTCCGAGCGGTGGAGCTCCACCAGAGCGCGAACCGCGTAAGGGGATTTGCTTGTGATCGAGAGCATCGGGCTGCCCGACAACAGACTACGCACTGGCGCCGCTTCGGGGCCACTGGGGACCTACCAGCCTGAACGGCCGGCCCGGAACGCTAGATCCAGCCGTGCTCGGTGGCGATCAGGACCGCCTGAGCCCGGTCCATCGCGCCCAGCTTGCCGTAGACGTTGTGCAGGTGGGTGCGCACGGTGCTGGTCGAAAGCCCGAGCTCGGAGGCGATCTGCTTGTAGACCATGCCCTTGGCGAGACGCTTGAGCACGTCGACCTCGCGTGAGGACATCGGGCAGGGCTCGACCTGGCGCGGCCTGTCGCTCCCGGACGCGAGCGGAAGGTCGTACATGATCTGGCGCAGCTGCTCAGGCTTGAGGTTGACCGAGCGCGCGACGTTCAGCATCTCCGAGGGCGTGACGACGTCGCCCAGCACGTAGTGCGCGAGCATGTCCGCCAGGCGGATGATCGCCGGCTCAGCCCTCTGCGTCGGGGGCATGGTGTGACTCGATCACCTGCGCGATCGAGCCCGGCAAGCCCCAGCGACGCGCGATCACGCCGCCGACCAGCGCGTGGTCGACGCCGAGCTCGCGGCGTTCACGCTGCAGCCGCTCCTCCGGGGTGCGTGCGTCACCGTGAACCTGCTGCGGGTATCCGGGGTAGGCGTGCACCAGCACCAGCTTGCCGAGGTCGTGCAGCAGCGCCGTGACCATCAGACGGTCTGCGAGCCTCGAAGTCGATCTCGCCGGCAATCCGCTCGGCGGCACGCTGGGTCGCGACTCCGTGCAGACGGAAGCGCTCGGGGATGTTCTGCCAGACCGCGGTGCGCTCGAAGAAGTCGTAGGTGCGAGCGCGGCTTGCGATCACCAGGACCGTTCCGCGGCGGACAGCACGTCGACGGCCTGGACGCCGTCTCGACCCGGCCGCGGTTGGCACCGTCGACCTGGTTGGCCAGCCGCATGACCGCGATCGCGAGCGACAGTCACCCTCGATCGCGCCGATCAGGTCCGCGGTGGCGGGCTCGCCGCTGCTCGAACAGGCGCAGGACCTGGTTGCGGGTCTCAGCCAGGACCGGGAACGCCTCAAGCGCCTCGAACGCGGCGGTGAGCCGCCGTCCCTGACCCTCGTTGTGGTGTCTCTCGCGCGTAGCGTACGGATCCGTCGTACGTCGCGCAGCTGGGGCGATCACTGGCCATTTGCTCGTCTTCGTGCCGTGCATCAGATTTCAGGTGCGGCATCCGGCCGCTGTCGGACTATCGGCAGATGGTCGACGGTGGTTTAGTCCCGGTCTGTCACCGGCTATTGGGCGTCAGCCTGCTAGCCGGCTGGCTACCGCTGCCACATGCGGACGGCGGTCGATGGCCCGGTCGATCAGCTCGAGCGTGCGCTCCCTGCCCAGCAGCGCCACGCTCTCGAAGATGCCCGGCGACACGGTCGTGCCGGCAATCGCCACGCGGATCGGCTGGAACACCTGACCGGGCTTGAGGCCCGTGCGGTCGACGACCTCACGCAGAGCCGCCTCGATGTTTTCGACGGTGAACGGCTCGACCCCGGCCAGCGCCGAGCGCGCCTGCGCAAGCGTTTCGCGTCCGCCGTCGGCGTCGATCACCTTCGCGAACGCCTTCGGGATCGTCGGCGGGGCCGTCGAACAAGAAGCCGGCGAGCGGCCAGAAGTCGGCGAGTGTCTGGATCTTCTCGCGCGAGATCTCGACCGCGCCGCGGAGGCCGCCGCGGCCGGTGAACTGCTCGAGCCGCTGGGTCAGCTCATCGGTGCTGAGCGACCGCAGATGCTGGCCGTTCATGTGCCGCAGTTTCTGCTCGTCGAACACGGCCGGGCTCTTGGAGACGCGATCCAGCCGGAATCGCTCCGCCATCTCGTCCATCGTGAAGAACTCCTCGTCGGCCGCGAAGCCGGTACCGAGCAGCGCGATGTAGTTGTTGACCGCCTCCGGCAGGTAGCCGGCGTCGCGCAGCTCCTGCACCGAGGCGGCACCATGGCGCTTTGACAGCTTCTTGCCGTCAGGGCCATGCAGCAAGCGGCAGGTGTGCGTAGCGCGGGGGCTCGACGCCCAGCGCCTCAAAAACGAGCAGCTGCTTGGGCGTGTTCGAGATGTGGTCCTCACCGCGGACCACATGCGTGATCCGGGAATCCAGGTCGTCGACCGCGACCGCGAAGTTGTAGAGCACCGAGCCGTCGGCGCGGGCGATCACCGGGATCGTCCATGCTCGCGTTCGGAAAGCTGACCTCGCCCCGGACGAGGTCGTCGAACGATGGTGTGCCCGTCGTCCGGCACGTGCAGGCGCACCGCGCCGGCAGCTTCCGGCTCGCCCCGGAAACCGCGGTCGGCGCCGTGCTCGTCCTTGTACGCCTTGACGTCGTCCGCGGTCGCATTGGAGTGGTAGGCGTGGCCGTCGGCCAGCAGCTGCGCGAGCGCCTCCTGGTGGCGCGGCGTGTTGCCGATCTGGGAGATCGGTCCCTCGTCCCAGTTCAACCCGAGCCAGGTGAGTGCGTCGAGGATCTGCGCGACGTTGGCCTCGGTCGAGCGCTCGCGGTCGGTATCTTCGATCCGCAGCACGAACCTGCCCGGATGGTCGCCCTCCTCGCCGGGACCATGGGCGAGCAGCCAGTTGTAGAGCGCGGCACGGGCGCCGCCGATGTGCAGCGCCCCGGTCGGCGATGGAGCAAAGCGAACTCGCATCATGACTCTGAGAGTCAGGGCAACAACCACGAGCGCAGAGAGGCGCGAATGCTGATCGGGGCCCACGTCTCGCCGGCCGGCGGGCTCTGGAAGGCGATCGAGCGCGGCACCGAGATCGGGGCCGAGTCGATCCAGATCTTCAACCAGTCGCCGCGGATGTGGCGGCCGACCAATTACGGCGAGGACGACTTCGCGAAGTTCAGGGCGGCCCGCGAGGATGGTCCGATCAAAGCCGTCCTGATCCACGCCGTGTACCTCCTGAACTGCGCCTCCGAGGATCCTGAGATCCGCGACAAGTCACTGGCCTCGCTGACGCACTCGCTGCGCGTCGGCGACGCGATCGGCGCAACCGGCGTCGTGCTGCACCCGGGCTCGGCCAAGACCGGCCATGTCGGCGAGGCGATCGCGCGCGCGGGTGAGGTCATCGCTGAGGCGCTGGCCGAGTCCGAACGGTGTGCGCTGCATCTCGAGGACACGGCCGGCGCCGGCGGCACGCTGGGCCGATCGTTCGAGGAGCTCGCTGCGCTGATCGAAGCTTCCGGGCAGCGACCCGCGGCTGGGCATGTGCCTCGACTCCTGTCACCTGCTCGCCTCCGGCTATGAGATGCGCACGGTCGAGGGCCTCGACGAGACACTTGCGGATTGCGACCGGACCGTCGGGCTCGACCGGCTGCACTCGATCCATCTCAACGACTCGCTGACGCCGCTGGGGTCCAATCGCGACCGTCACGCGCCACCTGGCAAGGGTGAGATCGGCGAGGAGGGCTGGCGGTGTTCCTCTCGGAGCCCCGCTTCCAGGACCTGCCGGTCGTGCTCGAGACCGGCAGCGCCGACGGCGGTGTGGCGGCGGTCGACAAGATCGCCAGCCGGTTGCGCGAGCGCCGCCGTCGCGGCGCGGCAATGCGTTCCGGCGGCGAGGGTGCAGCCGTCGACGGCCCGAACGGCTAGGGTTCGCGCGGTGTGACGTCAGAGCATGAAGCCGACGCGCTGGTGATCTTCGGGATCACGGGCGACCTCGCCAGGAAGATGACGTTCCGCTCGCTCTACCGGCTGGAGCGGCGCAAGCTCCTGAAGGTCCCCGTGATCGGGGTTGCGAGCCGACGACTGGCAGGTCGAGCAGCTGGTCGAGCGCGCCCGCGAGTCGATCGTCGAGTGCGGCGAGCAGCTCGACGAGGCGGTGTTCGCACGTTTCGCCAAGCGCCTGCGGTACGTCAGCGGTGAACTTCGACGAGGCGCCACCTACGAGCGCGTCAAGGACGCGCTCGGCCGGCCCCGAGCACCCGGACTTCTATCTCGAGATCCCCCCGTTCCTGTTCGGACGGGTCGTGGCCGGGCCTGCACGCGGCCGGGCTGGTCGCCTCCGGCCAGCGCGTGGTCGTCGAGAAGCCGTTCGGTCACGACCTCGAGTCGGCGCGGGCGCTCGCGGCCGAGCTGCACCGCTACCTGGACGAGGATCAGCTCTACCGGATCGACCACTTCCTCGGCAAGATGGGCCTTCAGGAGATCCTCTATCTGCGGTTCGCGAACACGACGATCGAGCCGGTCTGGAACCGCAACTACGTGTCGTCCGTGCAGGTGACGATGGCCGAGTCGGTCGGCGTCGAGGATCGCGGTGCACTTCTACGACCCGGTCGGCGCACTGCGGGACGTCGTTGTGAATCACCTGCTGCAGGTGATCGCGGCGGTCGCGATGGAGCCGCCTGCCGGCGGCGACGCCGACACCCTGAAGACCGCCAAGTATTCGGTGCTGCGATCGATGGCAAGTGCGGAGCCGACCCGCTACGTGCGCGGCCAGTACGACGGCTACCGCGAGATCCCAGGGGTCGCCACCGATTCCCAGACAGAGACGTACGCGGCACTGAAGCTGGAGATCGACAACTGGCGCTGGGCCGGCGTGCCGTTCTTCATTCGCACCGGCAAGCAGATGCCGGCAAAGCTGACCGAGGTACGGCTTGTCTTCAAGCACCCCCCGAGGCTTGCCTTCATCCCCAAGGGCAGCCGTCGGCCCGAGCCGAGTCAGATCGTGATCAAGATCGATCCCGGCACCGGCGTGCGCATGGTGCTCGACGCGGTGCGCGCGGACCGCAGGGGCGCCTCAGACATCCATCTCGACATGGAGTTCGCCGACGAGGGCGGCGAGGCGCCGACCCCGTACGAGGTGCTGCTGCACGCCGCGCTGGTCGGTGACGCGACGGCGTTCACGCGGCAGGACAGCGTCGAGGAGAGCTGGCGGGTGGTTCAGCCGCTGTTGGATGCGCCGCCACCCGTGATCGAGTACGCAAGGGGCAGCTGGGGGCCGGTCGAGGCCGAGAAGAAGCTGATGAACGGCTACGGGGGCTGGCGCGGGCCGTGGCTCACACCGGCGCCTGCACAGAAGACCGGGTAGATCAGGCGCGCCGAGGGGGTCCACGCCGGTCCACGCGGCGCCGAGTGAGTCCAGGCCGGGCCGAATGGGTCTCCAGCTAGGCCGCCGCCGCGGCGTCGCCCGCCTCGAGCGGCAGCAACGCCGAGCCGAGCAGCTGTGCCAGCTCCGAGTGCAGTCCAGCCGTACGCTGCACGCGGAACTCCGCGCTCAGCCGTAGGCGCCTGGCGCCTGCGGCCGACGCCAGTTCGACGACAACCTCGGAATCGCCCGGGAAGCTCGCCAGCACCTCGCGCAGATCGGCGATCACGTCGGCCTGCACCGCTCCCGCATCCAGACGGATCCGCAGCGCCTCAGGTACGACGACGCTGCGCGGCCTCCTGCTCGGCACGTTCGAGCTCCTCGTCACTCGGCTCGAAGCGCTCGACCGATGAGACGACGACGCAGGTACGGGCCGCGTCCTTGTGATCGACCTTGCCCTTGACCAGCACGACCGCGTCCTGCTCGACCGCGCCACCCGCCTCCTCCAGCACGTCGGCGAAGATCACGAGCTCGACCGAGCCCTGAAGGTCCTCGAGCGTCGCGAACACCATCGGATCGCCCTTCTTGGTGCGCAGCCGCTTGATCTGGCTGATCATGCCGCCGACGGTCGCACGCTCGCCGTCCTTGCATTCGGCCACAGCCCCGAGGTTGACGTCGGTCCTGGCTCGACATCGCGACGCTCAGCGCCTTGAGTGGATGGGCCGAGATGAAGAGGCCGATCGACTCCTTCTCCAGTCGCCAGCAGCTCGCTCTGCTCGAACTCGTCGGTGGGGATCGGCGAGTGGCTCGGGCGGGCGGCTCGCGCCCCCCGGTGCGCCCTCGCCCAGATCAAAGCCCAGGTCGAAGATCGAGCCCTGGCCGATCTGGGCGTCCTGCTGGGCCTTCTGACCGGCTGACTGCGCCTGCTCGAGCACCGCGAGCATGCCCATCCTGGTGCACCGGTCGAGCCGAACGCGCCGCACTTGATCAGCGCCTCGATCGCCTTCTTGTTGACCGCGCGGCTGTCGATCCGCTCGCAGAAGTCGAAGATGTCGGTGAACGGATCAGCAGGCATCCGGCTCACGGAATCGGCCTCGCCCCGGGCGATCTTCATCGCCTCGACGGCCGCGTACCCGACGCCCTTGACCGCGTCCAGACCAAAGCGGATGTTGCCGTCGACGACGACGAACCGGTGATCTGAGAGGTTCACGTCAGGCGGCAGGATCTCGATCCCCATCTGCTCTGCCTGGGCGACGAAGAACGGCACCTTGTCCTTGGTGTCCATCACCGAGGAGATCAGCGCCGCCATGTACTCGGCCGGGTAGTTGGCCCGCAGCCAGGCGGTCCGGTAGGAGATCAGCGCGTAACAGGCCGCGTGAGACTTGTTGAACGAGTAGTCGGCAGACTTCTCGTTGGTGGTCCAGAGGAAGTCGATCACGCTCTCGCTGGTGCCCGACGCGCGGCAGCCCTCGACGAAGTCAGGCTTGAGCTTGGCCATCGCCTCGCGGTTCTTCTTGCCGATCGCCTTGCGCAGGTCGTCGGCCTTGGCGCCGCTGAAGCCGGCCAGCTCGCGCGAGATGATCATCGCCTGCTCCTGGTAGAGGATCACGCCCTTGGTCGACTCGAGCACGGCCGCAGGCGCTCGTCGCGATAGTCGATCGAGTCGGGGTCGTGCTTGCCGCGGGCGTACGTCGGGATCTGATCCATCGCGCCCGGGCGGTACAGCGCCACGAGCGCGACCAGGTCGTCGAACTCGGTCGGACGCACCCGCTTGAGCGCCTCGCGCATGCCCTCGGACTCGAACTGGAACACGCCGACCGACTCGCCGCGCGCGAGCATCTCGTAGGTCTTCTCGTCGTCGAGCGGCAGCGTCGTCATGTCGGGCCGCGTCGCCGGTCGAGCGCTCGATGATGTCGAGCGCGTCCTCGATCACGTCGAGGTTGCGCAGGCCCGAGGAAGTCCATCTTCAGCAGGCCCATCTCCTCGACGGGCTTCATCGAGAACTGGGTGACCGTCCGGTAGATCTTGTTGCCGTCCTCATCGGTCTTGCTGCGCGTCGGCGAGCTGAACCGGGACCAGGTCGGTCAGCGGCTGCGGCGCGATCACGACCGCGGCGGCGTGGATCGAGGAGTTGCGGACGATCCCCTCGAGCCCTCGCGCGACCTCGACGATCTGGTGCGCGTCGGCGTTGCGATCGACCTCGGCGGCGAGCGGCTGTCCCGGCGCCAGGCAGTCATCGAACTTCGGCGCCCGCCCCTGCTCCGGATCGGGGATCAGCTTCGCGAGCTTGTCGCCGAGCGCGTACGGGAAGCCGAGCACGCGGGCCGCGTCACGCGTCGCCGCGCGCGGGAACATCTTGCCGAAGGTGACGATCTGCGCGACCGAGTCCTTGCCGTACTTGTCGGTCACGTACTGGATCACCTGCTCGCGGCCGCGCACCGAGAAGTCGACGTCGATGTCCGGCATCGACACGCGCTCGGGGTTCAGGAAGCGCTCGAACAGCAGGTCGTAGCGCAGCGGATCGAGGTCGGTGATCCGCAGCGCGTAGGCGACCAGCGAGCCGGCAGCCGAGCCACGGCCGGGGCCGACCGGGATCCCATGGTCGCGGGCGTACTTGATGAAGTCCCAGACGATCAGGAAGTAACCGCTGTAGCCCATGCGGTCGATCACGCCGAGCTCGTACTCGGCGCGCTCGAGCGCGGCGGCCGGGATCGGATCGCCGAAGCGCCAGGCAAGGCCGTGCCATCACCAGCTGACGCAGGTACTCGCGACTCGACCATCCCCTCTGGGCATTCGAACCGCGGGATCAGCTGCTTGCCGAGCTCGATCTCGACGTCGCAGCGCTCGGCGATCTCGAGCGTCGAGGCCAGCGCCTCCGGCCACTCGGCGAACTTCTCGGCCATCTCCTCGCTCGAGCGCAGGTAGAACTCGTTGGTCGTCAAAGGTCATCTTCGGCGCGGCCAGCATCGACTTGGTCTGCACGCACAGCAGCGCCGCGTGGTTGTCGTAGTCCTCCGCGGCGCAGGTAGTGCACGTCCCCGGTGCCGACCAGCGGCCGCCCGAACTCACGCGCGAGCCGGACGATCCCCTCGTTGGCCTTCTCCTGGTCGGCGACGCCGTTCTTCTGGACCTCGAAGTAGACGTTGTCGTGGCCGTAGATCTGGATCAGCTCGTCGGCCGCGCCGCGGGCGTCGGCCTCGCGGTCCGTCGACCAGCGCCTGGCAGAACCGCGAAGCCAGGCAGCCGGTCAGCGCGATGACGCCCTCGGAGTAGCGCGCCATCAGCCCCGCGTCGACCGTCGGGTTGCCGCGCTGCAGCCCCTCCAGGAAGCCGGCCGAGCACAGCTTCACGAGGTTGCGATAGCCGGACCGCGTTCTCCGCCAGCAGCGTCAGATGGTGAGCGCTTGCCCGCGCTTGGTGTGGTCGTCGGTGACGTAGACCTCACAGCCCTGGATCGGCTTGATCCCGTGCTTCTGACACGCCTTGTAGAGCTCGACCGCGCCGTTCATCACGCCGTGGTCGGTCAGCGCCAGCGCCGGCTGCCCGAACGCCGCCGCGCGCTCCGCGAGCTTGTCGATCTTCGACTGCCCGTCGAGCAGCGAGTACTCGGAGTGGACGTGCAGGTGGGCGCAGGGCTGACTCATCTCGGACGATCGAGAATATGGTCCGCCTCGGACGCTAGACGGTCGCGGAGCCCCAAGCCCGCGACCGTCACCGCAAGTTGCGAACTATCGCTTGCTCTTGTCGATGCGGACGAGGTTGGGGCGACCACAGATGACCTGGCAAGCACGTTGCCATCGCGTCGAGCGCCGACACGGCGAGGCAGGCGGGCGCCTGGCTGACGGTGATCGCGGTCTCGAAGCCGGCGACCGCCGCGGTGCCGAGCGGGGTCAGCTGTGACGCTGACTCGGGCCGCCGAGCACGACTCCACCCGGCAAGCGCGGTCGCCCCGTTCCAGGACGCGTAGACGGTGGCGGTCGCCCCGGCAGCGGACGACCGCGAGGTCCGGCGGCGCGGTCGGCGTCGCGTTCCACTGCTGCAGGAACGCGCGGTAGGAGCTCGGCGCCCGGCGCCAGATGGCCGTCGAACAGCACCTCGCCGTTGCGTTCGTACTTGGTGAAGTAGGTCGAGCGGCCCCAGCCGACGAACCAGTCGCCGCCCGCCAGCGGCTGCGACGCTGCCGAGCGCGTCGGAGTAGACCTGGGGCTGGTGGTGGAACGCGTGCTTGCAGGCGGACACGCGCGCGGCGCTGGTCGACGGCCAGCACCAGCGCCCGCGACTGCGGCGCCATCCGCGGCGGGCCGCCCTCGTTGTCGAACACCGTCATCACGCCGCCGGCGTGCATATTGACGTCGTGCTGGAAGTTGAAGCGCGTGCCCGGCGCCCATCCGGAAGTCGCTGTGCTTGCCGCCGAGCCGCCACATCACCTTGCCGGTCTTGCGGTTGACCTTGTAGCAGGCGCAGGTGTTGCGGCCCGAGATCACGAGGTTGTTGTCGCTGGGATCGATCGAGATCGCGTTGATGTGGAAGTAGTCCCAGGTCCAGCCGGGCTTCAGCACCGGCGTCGATGTAGGAGTCGGTCAGCGGCACGTGCTGGTCGCTGCGCCAGTGGAACAGCAGCTTGCCGGTGGCGACGTCGACCTCCTGGACGACCCCGAACAGGTACGGCACCATGCCGCACGACGCCGCCGATGCGCATGCTCGCCACGCGTGCCCGTAACACGTGAACAGGGCCGTCCCCTGCGGCGTCAGGATGAACTCGTGCAGGTCGCCCTGGTAGCCCTGGTGGCCGAAGACCTGCGCGACCTGCCGGTAGCTGGTGTCGACGATCTCGTAGTGGCCCTGCCCGTGGCCGATCCCATGCGAACCGGTGACCACCCCCTGCAACCAGCTCAGCACCGGCTTGCCGCGGTAGCTGCTGACGTTCACGTTGAACGCACGCTCGCGCAGCGGTGGGTTCCGGCGCCAGCGGGTTGAACCAGACGATCCTGCCGCTGCTGGTCGAGGATCAGCGGGCCCGATCTGCGACGCTCCCTTGTGCGCCTCGGTCACGACCAGGCCGCCGAGCTGTCCCTTCGCCGGCGTGTCGATCACGACCTGCGGCGCCAGCAGATCGGGGCGCGAGTGGAACTGCTGGACGCCATCGCTGATGCTCGCGCCGCCGGCTGCGTTGCAGGCCAGCGCCGGAAGCCGCGGCTGCGCGGCTGCGACGTCACCCGCCCGTGCCGAAAACGCGCCAGTCGGCGGCGCCCCCGGCTGCGACCGCCAGGAATTCGCGTCTGCTGCGGTGCTCCGTGGTTTCCACGTCGCCGCAGACCGACACGTGAATCGATCCAAAAGGCTCGATGCGCGTACGATTAAGAGCAAAGCTAGTTGTCACATCCGCATAAAGGCCAGGTAATCTGACCGCAACTTTCGGTTTAGCCGGACTTATCGTGAAACAGATGCGCATCTCCAACAGAAACCCGACGCGGCCGCCTGATACCGACAACTCGTCTACTGGCATCGATCGCGGTCGCCGCCGTTGCAATGGCGCTCGCGGCCTGTGGATCGTCCGGGTCGGCGGGATCGAACACCGGCTCGCAGTCCACCGCGACAACACATAGCTCAATCAAGTCCAACGCGACCGTGAAGACGATCAAGGTATCCGGCTACGGCAACGTGCTCGCGACCGCGAAGGGCATCCCGTCTTACCTGCTTACAGCTGATCCAAGCGGCGGCAGCAGCTGCACCGGCGCCTGCGCCAAGCACTGGCCGCCGCTGACGGTCAGCGGCAAGCCGTCCGCCGGGTCGGGCGCCAATGCGTCGATGCTGTCGAGCTTCAAGCGCAGCGACGGCACACGAGCAGGTGCTCTACAACGGCCACGCGCTCTACACCCACCCCGGCCTGAGCGCGAGCGCCTGTCGCCGGCACCGCCGCCAACGGCGGCATCTGGTACCTGGTCTCGCCCAGCCGGCAAGCCGATCACGCAAGACCAACGGCTCGGGGTACTGAGCCGCAGGTGACGACGACTCGAACACGAGTCCGGCGGCACGCGAGCCGCCGTCCGACGCTCCGGCATACCGCCGGCGCCTGCAGCTCCCGGCACGCCAGCCGCAAGCAGGCCATCCTGGCCTGTGCTGCGTCGCGCAGTTCATGGTGATCCTCGACCTGTCGATCGTCAACGTGGCGCTGCCGTCGATCCAGGTCGGCCTGCACTTCTCCTCCGCCGATCTGCAGTGGGTGATCGACGCCTACGCGATCGTGTTCGCCGGCTTCCTGATGCTGTGCCGGCCGCGCCGCCGACGTGATCGGCCAGCGGCGCACGTTCCTGGCCGCGCTGGCTGGTCTTCTCGGGCGCCTCGCTGGTCGGCGGCCTGGCGGCCGACAGCACGATGCTGATCGTCGCCCGGGCGGTCCAGGGACTCGGCGGCGCGATGATGGCGGCCTGCTCGCTGGCGATCGTCACCTCGACGTTCGCGGCCGGGCCCGAGCGCCATCGCGCGATCGCGCTGTGGAGCTGCGATGAACGGAGCCGGCGGCGCGATCGGCGTGCTGCTCAGCGGCATGATCACGCAGTGGGCCTCCTGGCGCTGGATCCTGCTGATCAACGTCCCGATCGGCGTCGTCACCGCGATCGCCGCGATCCGGATCGTCGCAGGAGCGCCGCTCCGGCAAGCGCGAGTCGTTCGACGTGCTCGGCGCGCTGCTGCTGACGCTCGGCCAGGTGCTGATCGCCTACGGCTGCGTCAACGCCGGCACCGACGGCTGGGGCACGACCGCCGCCTGGATCCCGATCATCATCGGCGCCGCGCTGCTCGCGCTGTTCCCGGTCGTCGAGAGCCGCGCCAAGTCCCCGCTGATACCGCCCAGGGCGCTGCACCCGCCACCTCAAGCTGATCAACCTGATCGTGCTGCTGTTCAGCGCCGCGCTGTTCCCGATGTGGTACATGGGCTCGCTGTACATGCAGCAGGTGCTGTCGCTGCAGCCGATCACGACGGGCCTCGCGTTCCTGCCGATGGCGCTGATGATCATGCTCTGCGCCTCGCGCGCCGGCAGGCTCGTCAGCCGCTTCGGGGTCAAGCCGGTGCTCGCGCGGCGGGCTCACCTTCATGACCTGCGGCATGGCGCTGTTCGCGCTGATCCAGCCGAGCGGCAGCGCGATCCAGTACATCATCCTGCCGGGCCTGCTGATGACGATGGGCATCGGCTTCTCGATCGTGCCCTCGACGATCGCCGCCGACCAGAGCGCACAGCGCCGACCGTGCCGGCCTCGCCTCGGGGCTGGTCAACACCTCGCGTCAGGTCGGCGGCGGCCTCGGGCTCGCGGTACTGATCTCGATCGCGACGCTGCACACGACCCACCTGATCGGCCAGAACGTCGCGGCCCGAGCCGGCACTGACCGCCGGCTTCCGGCTCGGTTACCTGATCGGCGCCGGCGTGTTGCGCGGCCGCCCTGCTGCTGACGCTCCGACTCCCCGCTCCCCCGCGCGGCCGGCGCCCCGCTGGGCGCAGGCCCCGCTGCAGCGCCGGCGTCCCACCGGCAATCCCGCGCACGGTCGCCGCTCGCGGTGGCCGCCGTCGTATGCGTGTTCGCTGTCGCTCGCGCTTCGGCGCTGCCCGCGCTCCACGGCGCACCGATCGGCGAGTACACCACCAAGGGCGCGTTACACGCTTCGTCTCGGCGCCCGAACCTGCACCCGCCGAAGGTCACCGGCGGACGCCACCAGCGTCGGCGACAAGCTGCCCGGCGACATCATGATCGCCAACTTCTACGACCTGACCCAACAGCCGATGGTCGGTCAGAGCGGGCCGCTGATCCTCGGCGGCAACCTGCAGCCGATCTGGTTCAAGCCGGTGCCCGACCAACGTCGTCGCCTCCAACCTGATGGCCCAGACCTATGAGGGCAAGCCGGTGCTGAGCTGGTGGCAGGGCGACGTGACCGCGACCGGCCAGATCAACAGCGGCGAGGACATCGTCGTCAACCAGCACTACCAGACGGATCGCGACGCTGAAGGGCGCCGACGGCTGGATCCCGACGCTGCACGAGTTCGTGATCCGCGGCCACTACGCCTGGGTGACGGCCAACAAGAACGTGCCGGCGCAACTGGCCAAGTACGGCGGCGTCAACGGCGGCGCGATGATCGACTCGGCCGTCCAGGAGTACGACCTGCGGACCGGCAAGCTCGTCTACAGCTGGGTCGCCTCCAAGCACATCTCCGCCGAGCGACTCTTACGCAGTTCCGCCGGAGAACGGCTTCCCTTGGGACGTGTACCACGTCAACTCGGTCGATCCGCTCGGCAACGGCACGTTCCTGGTCTCGATGCGCAACACCTGGGCGGTGTACCTGGTCGAACGAGAAGACCGGCGACGGTCGAGTGGACGCTCGGCGGCAAGCACTCGAGCTTCGCGGTGCCCAAGGCCGACCAGTTCGAGTGGCAGCACGACGCCAGATGCTGAACTCGACGACGGTCTCGGTGTTCGACGACCACTGCTGCGACATCACCGGCGCCGGCGTCTACCTCGACGCCACCGGCCCGTCGCGCGGGCTGGTGCTGAAGCTCGAACCGGCCGACACACACGGTCAAGCTCGTGAAGCAGTACTCGCACGGAGTCACGGTCGAGTCGCGCTACATGGGCAACGTGCAGACGCTGGCGAACGGCAACGCGTTCGTCGGCTGGGGCGATGTCCCGTTCATGTCTCGAGTTCATCGAAATCGGGCCAGCTGATCTACGACGCCGTGCTTCCCACCCCGGACATCACCTACCGCGCCTACGTGCAGCACTGGGTCGGCCTGCCGCTGTACCCGCCGAGCGGCGCCGCGCTCGCAGTGGCGGCGGCAGGACGACCGTGTACGCGAGCTGGAACGGAGCGACGCAGGTCGCTGCCTGGAAGGTGCTGGCGATCGACGGCAATTCGAGCCAGCGAACCGTCGTCGGCGCAGAAGCCGAAGACCGGTTCGAGACCGCGATCCCCGTCGCGGGCAGAGCAACGCCGCTTCGAGCTCGAGGCGCTCGACGCCGCCGGCCACGTGATCGGCACATCGAAGTCGTTCGTGGTCAAGGGTGGGTGACGTGAGCGATGACTGACGTTCAGGCATCCGGACACGATGATCGAGCCGACGAGTCTGCAGCGCTCGAGAAGCCGCAGAGCGCGCCGCGGCCTCAGTCGCCGGCAGTTCATCCCACGCGCGGTCGGCAGCCTCGCGGTCGCATTCGGCGTCGGCGGCGTCGACCGGCTACGAACTGCGCGGCCCCGGCAAGAGCAATGCGCCCGCGCCCGAGCCCACCGGCTCGACCGCGACAACGATCCCGACTGCCGGCAACCCCGGCAGCGGCGTCGACGAGCTTCGTCATCGCGTCCGGACCTGCGGCCCGCGCTGGTCACGATCACCGAGCGCACCCACCACGAGCGGATCGATGACTCGCCGCGCTTCGTGGTGATGGCGCCGATGGCCGACGTCCCGTACAAGGGCGTCCAGCGCGGACCGATGCTGCTCGACCGTCGCGGCCGCATGGTCTGGTACCAGCCCGGGGCCGGACTCGACCTTCGACGTCCAGATCCAGCACTACAAGGGCAAGCCGGTGCTGACGCGCTGGCACGGGCAGCTCGTCGGCGGCCACGGGGAAGGCGTCGGGCGAGATCATCGACGAGAGCGTACACCACGGTCGCGACCGTCGGCGACGCGCAGACGGTCCCGATCGACCTGCACGAGTTCAACCTGACCTCGCGCGGCACCGCGCTCGCGACGCAGTACGAGACACGCGATGCTGACCTGTCGTCGATCGGCGGTTCGAAGAACGGCAAGCTGCTCGTCGGGCACGCGCTCGAGATCGACATCGCGACCAACAAGGTTCTGCTCGACTGGGTCTCGATGCGATCACGTCGGCCTGAACGAGAGCTACCAACCGCCGCCAGGCTCGGCCGAGACCGCCTACGACTTCTTCCACATCAACTCGATCGCGGAGGCGCCGGACGGCAACCTGCTGATCTCTGGGCGCAACACCTGGGCTGTGTACAAGGTCCACCGCACGACCGGCGAGATCATCTGGCGGCTGAACGGCAAGAAGTCCGACTTCAGCGTCCCTCAGAGCGCGGGCTTCTCCTGGCAGCACCACGTGCGCGCCTCACGGGGCTCCGCAGATCACCGTGTTCGACAACGCCAACATCAGCGGCCACGGCTTCGGTGGCGCTGCTGCTCGAGCTCGACGAGGGACGCCGGCAGCGTCGCGCTCAAGCGCGCGTTATCAGCACCCCGCCAAGTTCCTGGCCTGGACGCTCGGCAGCGTCCAGATGCAGCCCAACGGCAATGTCTTCGTCGGCTGGGGCTCGCAGCCGTACTTCTCCGAGTTCTCGCCCGACGGCGAACTGCTGGTCGACGGCCAGTTCGACGGCCCGCACGCGCTCGTACCGCACCTTCCTGGCCGATTGGGAGGGCCGCCCGACCGACAAGCCTGCGATGGTCGCCCGCGCCAACGCGCCGGCGGCGGCTTCGTCCATCTACGCGAGCTGGAACGGCGCCACCGAGATCGACCACTGGCTCGTGCTCGCCGGCAGCGATCCCGCCTCCCTGCGAGCAGGTCGGCTCGCAGCCGTGGACCGGCTTTGAGACGACGATCGTCGTCATCAGCAACGGTCCGCTGTTCGCCGTCGCGGCGATCGACAAGAAGGGCAATGAGCTGGGGCGCTCGGAGGTCACATGAGAAACGGAATCGCAGATGAGGAGAGGGAAGCTTGAAACTGATCGGCGCCGGTCTCCCGCGCACCGCGACCCTGACACAGCGCGCAGCGCTTGAGACCCTGGGGCTCGCGCCCTGTTACCACATGCAGAACGTCTTTGCCGACATGGCGGAGGCAGGCCGCTGGCGCGACGCGCTCGATGGCAAGCTGTCGGCGGCTGAGATCGTCAAGGACTATCCGGCCGTGGTCGACTGGCCGGGCTCCTACTACTACCGCGAGCTGATGGAGGCCTACCCGGAGGCAAAGGTCCTGCTGAGCGTGCGCGACGGGCAGGCGTGGGCCGAGAGCATGCGCAAGACGATCTGGGGTCTGTTCTACGACGACACCCTGATCCGGCACGTCTCTGACGCACGCACCAAGGTCGATCCGGTCTGGGCCATGTACATCGAGATGATGAAGGAGATGTGGAGGCGGACCGAGCTGCTCGACGGTGAGGCGACGACGCTCGACTTCATGGCAGCGGCGATGGAGCGGTTCAACGACGAGGTCAGGGCGGCGGTCCCGTCCGAGAAGCTGCTCGAATGGGCGCCCAAGGACGGCTGGGAGCCGCTCTGCGAGTTCCTCGGGGCGCCGATTCCGGACGAGCCGGTCCCGCACATCAACGACACCCAGCAGTTCGTAGAGCAGATCACGTACTTCTCGGTGCAGGTGCTGAGCGACAAGATCCTGGTGAGTCAGTGAGCACGACCGCGAACAAGGCGCAGGTGCCTCGCGGCACTGAGCCACTGACCGCGTCCTCAGCTCCGGCGCTGCGGCCCGTGCATTCGGTGGGGGCCCCGTCCGAACAGCTGGCGGCCGTGATCTGGCTTACCGGACGGTCGGGGGCCGGCAAGACGACGATCGCACGCCAGCTCGAGCTCGAGCTGCACGCGCGCGGCCTGATGGTCGGGATGCTCGACGGCGATGACCTTCGCGAGGGGCTGTGCTCGGACCTCGGCTTCTCCGAGGCCGACCGGACCGAGAACATCCGCCGCACGGCGGAGGTCGCACACCTGATGACCCGCGCTGGGCTGATCGTCATCGTCTCCCTGATCTCGCCGTTCCGTGCGGGCCGCGAACAGGCGCGGTCACTGTTCGAGCCTGGCGAGTTCTTCGAGACCTACGTCCACACACCGCCTGAGGTTGCGGAGCTGCGTGACCCGAAGGGCCTTTACCGACGTGCGCGCAACGGCCAGATCGCCCAATTCACAGGGATCGACTCTCCATACGAGCCGCCTGAATCTCCTGAGCTGCGACTCGAGACAGTCGGCCACACCCCGCGCGAATGCGCTTTGACGGTGCTGCAGATGCTCGTCAAGGCCGAGCGAATCAGCGCCTGAGGGTCAGTCCGGGTCGGACTGCGGGTTCTGCTCGCGCAGCCGCCTCAGTGCGGCGTCCAGACGCACAGCGGAGATCGGAGCATCAGGGTCGGGCTCCAGCACCGGGTCGGGCTCCGGCACCGGTTCGGGCTCCGGCACCGGTTCGGGCTCCGGCACCGGTTCGGGCTCCGGTGTCGTATCGGGCTCGTACGCCACGGCAATCGGCTCCGGCGCAGCGGGTAGCGCGGCCGGCGGCTCAGCGGCTGGGCGACGCCGCCTGAATAACCGCCCGAGCCTCATTTCCGGTTGCGCACCTGCCACGCCATCCGCGACTGGAGCGACCACAGCTCGATGAAGCCTGGCGATGCCTCCTGGCTGAACAGACCCCCGGACTCTGAGAACGTCGCCAGCTGGGCGTCGTAGACAGCGTTGGGAGACTCGCGCGTGACCACCCGGGCCGATCCCTTGAACAGCTTCACCCCGATCCTGCCGCTGACCTGGCTGTTGGCGGCCTGCATGTACGCGTCGATGTCGGAGCGCAGCGGCTCCCACCAGAGGCCGGCATATACCAGGTAGGCCCACTTCTGGTCGAGCGTCGACTTGAACTGGTTCTGGTGGATGGTCCCCACCAGGCGCTCGAGCTCGGCATGGGCGGGCAGCAGGATCGCCGCGGCCGGCACCTCGTAGATGTCGCGCACCTTCAGGCCGACGATGCGATCCTCGATGTGGTCGACGATCCCGACGCCATGGCGGCTGCCGGCATCGGCGATCCGCTCGAGCAACTCGACCAGGCCGAGCCGCTCACCGTTCAGCGCCACGGGCGTGCCCTGCTCGAAGTCGATCTCGATCGTCTCAGGCGTGTCCGGTGCCTGCTCGGGCCTGGTGACCAGCTGGAACACGTCGTCCTGCGGAGCGATGGTCAGATCCTCGATCCAGCGGCCCTCGCTCGACCGGCCCCAGAGGTTGTCGTCGATCGAGTAGGGAGCAACCTCGCTGCCGCCTTTGACCGGGATTCCGTGCTCCCGCGCATAGGCGACCTCCTCGTCGCGGCCCATCTTCCAGCTGCGCACCGGCGCGATCACCTTCAGCTCGGGTGCGAGGGTGGCGACGGTCGCGTCGATCCGCACCTGGTCGTTGCCCTTGCCGGTGCAGCCGTGCGCGATCGTGTCGCAGCCCGACAGGCGGGCGAACTCGACGGCAAGCTTCGCGATCAACGGCCGCCCCAGCGCGGTGAACAGCGGATAGCCGAGGCCGTAGATCGCGTTTGCCTTGATCGCCGGCGCCACGTAGTCGCGGGCGAACTCCTCACGTGCGTCGATCACGTGAGCGTCGATCGCGCCCAGTTGCAGCGCCTTGCCCTTCACGACGTCGTAGTCCTCCCCGGGCTGGCCGAGATTGACCGTCAGCGCGACGACCTCCGCGCCGTACTGGTCCTGAATCCACTTGAGCATCACGCTCGTGTCGAGCCCGCCGCTGTAGAGCAGGAGCACACGGTGCACATCTTCCGGATTGGCGAGGTACGTCGCTGTCTGATTGGTCACGGAGCCAAATCTACGGACTTCGCGCAAGCCGCGAAGTCATCGCCGCGCTCCTCGAAGTTCCGGTACTGGTTGAAACTCGGGGCCGCCGGCGACAGCAGTACCACGCCATCAGGCAGCGCGAGCCCAGTGGCGCTTGCCACCGCCTCTCCGATGCCGCCCATCGCGAGGATTCGATCGTCTCCCAGCCCATGCCCCGCAGCGGCCGTTGCGATCCGGTCCCCTGTCACCGGCAGCACGATCAGATGCGTGTCAGCCTCGCGCTCTGCGAGCGCAGCGCCCAGCAGCTCGTAGTCCTGCTCGCGCTCACCGCCTCCGGCGATCAGCACCAGCGGCCGTTCAGCGAACGCCTCAAGCGCGGCGAGCGTCGACCCCGGCGTCGTCGAGATGCTGTCATCGACCCATTCGACGCCGCGGCCATCGACACGCACGGTCTGCAGCCTATGCGGAAGCGCTCGCAGCCCGGCGAGCGCCTCCGGCAGCGGCGGCAGCGGCAGGCCGGCCGCCCTGAGCGCTGCGACGGCGGTCGCGACGTTCTCGGCGTTGTGGCGTCCCCGCAGCGGGATCAGCTCCGGGCTGACGACGAGCGGCCATCCACCCCGCTCCTCGGGCGGGCGAACCGCGGCACGGACCCCTGGTAGGCCGAAGATCCGCAGCTTGTCGGCGCGGTACTGCTGTTCGCTGCCGTGCCAGTCGGTGTGCTCCCGGGAGAGGTTCGTCAGCACCGCCACCTCAGGACCGACCGTCAGATCGGCGATCTGGTAACTCGACAGCTCACAGACGACCCAGGTGTCGCGATTCAGGTCCAGAAGCTCGATTACGGGCACACCGATGTTCCCGGCCAGCTCGACCGGGATCCCGGTCGCCCGCATCAGGTGCGCGATCACGGTCGCCGTCGTGCTCTTGCCCTTGGTGCCGGTCACGCCGATCACGCGCCGGCCCTCGCGCTCGGCCATCCACAAGCTGGTGGCCGTGGTCACCGTCTTCCCCGCGGCTCGGGCCTCCTGGATCAGCGGCTTGTAGATCGACACGCCGGGCGAGCGCACCATCACGTCCGCCACGGCAAGCGCCTCCCGAGACTCCCGTTCAGGCGTGTCGTCATCGACGACCGCAACGATCTGGGCGGCGGGCAGGTACCGGTTCAGCTCAATCTGAAACGCCCGCGTCTCGCGCCCCAGACCCCAGAGCGCGATCCGTTTGCCGTCAAGTTCCGAGAACTTCACGAACCGAGCCCATCAGCGCTTCCGGAACGTCATGGTCGTCGCTCAATCCGAAGTGCGCAGCGAGCGCGGCGTCGGAGACCGGATCACGAGCCAGCACGTCGGCCACGAGGCGCCTGACAACGGCGGCGTCGCGCCAATCGGGATGCTCGTCCAGCAGCCGGATCGCTGCCAGGCACTCCTCCACCTCGCCGACGCATTCGAACGGCTTGTCGCCGCCGGTCGCGGTCAGCAATGCGAAGCCCCCGTACTGATCGGGATCGTTGAGCAGATCCGCACCAAAGATCTCGCTGAGATGCTCTGGAGTCGTGAACGGAGCGAGCACCAGATACACGAACCGGCACTTGTCGCAGTCGCAACACCAACCGTTGCCGCGCAACGCCGGATCGATGTGGAAGACGCGATTGCAGCTGGTGAATGTCGAGTGGTACTTCGGCATCTTCGTGAACGCCCGGGCGATCGTGAGCTCTGAGGCGGGTCGCAGCATCGAGAAGATGCTCGGTGCCTGCAAGATCTCGCCGGCCGCGGCCGCGAGCAACCGCTCGGCGCGACGCCCCTTGCTGAACTGATGGTTGACCTCAGTGCCGTGCCAGATGAGATTGCCGGCTGATGCGGAGCGCTCGTTCGCGAGCGCAACCGCGTCGTAGCCCTGTGTCGCCGCGGTCAGCAGCGCGATGCAGCTGACGATCGCGGTCACCGGCACATGACCGTTGAGCGCCCCCTGTCTGTTCAGTTCAAGCAGCACCGGATCGATCCTGCGCGTCACCTGATGGCGTGTCAGTCCGGCGACCGCAGCGGTCTCGCGAATCGGGGTCGCATCGCCGACCGAGAACAGGGCAACCTCAAGGCCGCTCGCGCGCGCGATCTCGACCGCCACGCATGAGTCCTTGCCACCGCCGACCGGCACCAGGACTCGGAGCAGCTCTGGCGACTCGGGCTGCGCGAGCGCCTCGATACCACGCGGGAACTGCGGTTGGGGCAGGCGCTCGAGCCCGTTCACGACCGCGAATTCGCCCAGCCCCTCCGAGTACAGGGCTGACAGCAGCAGTCCGGCGGCCGCAGGCGGAGCGCCGGTCTCACAGACCAGGTGCTGCGGAATCGCAGCCTTGTAGTAGCTGACGCCTGCAACCCAGTGCAGAAGGTCGAGCAGACCCTCCACGGCCGGCGAGTCGCTGGTCGGCGCCGGCAGCTCGAGCGTCTCCTCGAACTCGATGTCGTCGAGCGCGTAGCCAAGCCGTACGGTGCCGTCTGGCTCGAGGCTGCGATGGGTGAACTGGAAGGCGCGAATCGCCTGCGGGTCAAACATGGGTTCCGAAGCTGTGGACACGCCTGTAGCGTAGTCTCGCGCAGCGATGGGCGAGGACGTCGCGATCATCGGGGCCGGCATCGTCGGGTGTGCGACGGCCTACTTCCTGGCGCGTGAAGGCATGGCCGTTAAGGTCCTTGATCCAGGTGGGATCGCGGGCGGCGCCTCCGGTCGCAACAACGGCCTGATCGAGCACCCCTACGACGCCGTCACGGTGGCGCTGTTCGACGAGACGGTCGGATTCCTGCAGGAGGCGCTGGGCAGCGCCATGCCTTCGCACCCCGTCGGGACTCTGCTGGTCGCCGAGACCGAGTCCGACGCCCAGGCGATCGCCGCTCATTACGCGGGTTTCCCGGAGCTTCGGCCGCAGCTGCTCACCCCAACCCAGGCGGGTGTGGCGGAACCGCTGTTGGCGCCTGATCTCTGGGGCTGCATGCTCGATACCGGCTACCCGATCAGCCCGGCCGACGCCACTCGAGCCGTCGCGGAGCTTGCGCGCCGCGCGGGCGCGGAGTTCGTGCTGCCGGCCCGGCCGGTGACGCGAACGCAGGGCCTGCGAATCGGTCGAACCGAGGCGACAGGCACTGGGGTTTCGAAAGGTGAGGGGATCGAAAATAACCGCGATGTTATTTTCGACCCCCTGGGTTTGGAGACATGGCAGGCCGATGCGATCGTTGTTGCCGCCGGGGCGGGGACGCCCAGCGTCCTCGAGGGGCTGCTGGCAGCCGATGCGGTGGCACCGCTCTGGGGCGTGATCGTCTCCGTCGAATTACCGCGGCCCCCGCGCCATCCTCTGATCGAGGGCGCGCTGGCTGCGGCGCAGGGCGGCGCCGAGCACGTGCCTGAAGCACCGTTCACGCTCCTGCCGAGTCCCAGCTACCTGGCGGTCGGGTCGACGATGCTGCCGGGCCGGGAGCCCGATGGCGCCGAGTGGGCGCCGCGTCTCCTCGATCGCGGCGCTCGGTTTGTGCCGTCGATCGCGCAGGCACGCGTCCAGGGCGAACTCGTGTGCGCCAGACCACGCTCATTCGATAACCGCCCGATCCTTGGACGCGTTCCCGGCCAGGAGCGGCTCTGGATCGCGAGTGGCCACGGTGGGCGCGGAATGTCACTCGGAGCCGCTTCCGGAAGGCTGCTGGCTGAGGCGATCCTGGCCGGCAGCGACGCGGCGATCGCGCCCGAACTGAGCGCCCGCAGGCTCTCGGCCCGAGCCTGCCAGCCTGAGACGCGCCTGCCGACACTCGCCCCGCCGACATCCGCATCTACGGACTCAGCGTGACCGTATCGCCGGCGAGGTTGAGCGTCCCGGTGTCGCCACTTGCTGTGACGAACCTCAGGGTCGCGGTCAACGCGGCGGACTCCGTGTTCGACGGTGCCGGCCTCAGCAGCGTCACAGCGCCGGTGTCGCGGAGCACTCGCTCGGTGATCCGTCGCCCGGCATGGGTGGTGCGCGCGATCACGAGCAGACCGTTCGTATGACGCTTCGCCTGGCTGCCGGCGTAGACGGCGATCGCCTCCTCCCCGCTGGTGGCCACCCACCCGTTGGTGTGGTCGATCAGGCCCGGTGATGCCGCCGGTTGCACCTTGGCGCCGAACCGGACGCTCGGTGCCCGGACATCGCCGCTCTGCCTGGATTTGCCAAAGATCGCACCGGCGACGAGCACCGCCCCGACCATCACGGCCGCGAGCACCCAGTTCCGGTTGCGCACGGCAGGAAGCGGTCAGCTCGAGGCGTCGGCCGCGGCTGGGACCTCAACCTGTTCCGCAGGCTTCGCCTCAGACTCCTCGGGCTCAGGCTCCGACGCTGCCTCCAGCTCGGGCCGCAGACGCTGCTCGATCTCCGACCAGAGCGCCGAATAAGCGACGGCAGCCGGGGACTCCGGTGCGAACACCGCGACCGGGTTGCGCTCCTCCCCCATCAGCTCGACCTCGTCGGAGGTGGGGATCGCGGCGCCCGAGCACGGTCAGCTCCTCGATCTTGCGCAGCCGCTCCATCACCTGCAGGTGCAACTGCTTGCTGACGTCTGCCATCGAGAAGAAGGCGAAGATCGAGGTGTGACCCTTGCGGCCGACCTTGCCGCGCTGCGAGAGGTCCTCGAGCTGCTCGTAGGCGCGCGAGGACAGCGTCGCGGGGATCACCGGCACGAGCAGCGCGTCGGAGGCTTCGAACACCGCCTCAGAGACGAGCGAGATGCTCGGCGGGCAGTCGAGGAAGATGTAGTCGTAGTCGTCGCGCAGGGGAGCCAGCACCTTGCGCAGGCGCGCCGCCGGCTTCTTGAACTGGTCGAGCGCCAGATCGAGGTGGCGGTAGGAGAAGTCGGCCGGCAGCAGGTCGAGGTTGTCGTGGTCGGTCGCTTTGACGTGGTCGCGCGGCGTGGCTGCGCTTCCTCAGCAATCCGCGTCCGCCGCCCTTGACCTTCGGCCGAACCCGGAACAGGTAGGTGCTGGCCGCCTGAGGATCGAGGTCCCAGAGCAGCGTCGGGTGGCCCGACCTGCGCGGCGAGATAAGCGAGGTTGACGGCCGCCGAGGTCTTCCCGACGCCGCCCTTGATGTTGTAGGTCGCGAGCACCTTGGTGTCGCGTTTCGGTTCTTGCTCATGGCCCTGCGTCATCAGCTGAAAGCCTCTGACACGAGCTTGCACTGTGCGTCGGACGCGAACTCGGCGAAGCTCGCCGCGAACGCCCGCGGGCGGCGGCTGCGTCGGCCTCGAGCCGCTCGATCAGCACCCCGATCGCCATCAGCGCCTCGGCGCCGCCAGGTTCACGCCACAAGCTCCTGCGCGATCTCCTTGAGCATCTCGATCTGGACCTCACGATCCTGGTGGAGGCCGAGCACATCCTGCAGGCCCTTGAGCGCACGAACAACGGCCCTTGACGACGTCGGCATCGAACAGCGGCGCCGCGAACAGCTCGAGCAGATAACGCAGCTCCTTGCCCTTCTTGCGCAGCTCGTGGTACTGCTCGGGGCGCGAGTCGGGGCCGATCGCTGCGTCCCATCCGCACCATCCTGCGGTGCACCTTGCGGATCCGGCCGCTGGTCAGCTCGCCGATCGGCCGCGCCGCGTCCGGGCGATCGGCCTCGTCCTCGAGCACCAGCGCCTCGAGGATCTCCCCCAATCCTCGTGCAGCGCCCGCGCGCGTTCGCCGGTGAGCGCGGCCTCCATCTCCGCCCGCGCCCTGCTGTGGCGCGCGCGCAGCACTGCTCGCAGCGGATCGAGATCGGCCCGCATCAGCTCGGGCGACCGTTCGCGCAGGTCGTCGAACTCGTCCAGGTACACATCGAGGTCGCGGGTCAGCGCTGGTTGCGTCCTGCAGCCACTTGAAGGACGCGCGCACGCCGCTCGCAGGTCGCCGGCTGCGAACACGCCGCGCATCTCCTGCAGCACGGACCGCGTGCGCCGGATCGCGACCCGGAAGTCGTGCAGGTACTCGATGTCGGCGTCCGAGCAGCGCGCCGGGCAGGTTCTGCTCCTGGATCTCCGCAGCCGCAGCAGCACACGGCCGACTGCGACATCGGCGCGCTCGTCTGGCCTGCATCGCAACATCCACGCTGCCCCAGCGCTCGGCCGGGACGAACCCATGTTGGGCCAGCAGCCAGACTGATCCGTTCGCGCTCGCTCTCGTAGCCGCGCAGCGGCCTGCAGCCGACAGCCACCAGCCGACCCCGGGCGCGCCTCAACCGTGATCCGACAGACGATCTTGTCGAGCTCGTCGCGAACGACAAGCTCGCCGTCAGCGCGTTCGTCTGCGACTCGTGAACGCGGGCCCGAGCGCCGCGCGAGCGGCCTCGAGCGGGCGCTCCGCACTCAGCAGGTCCCCACGCGCGCTCATGTGACCAAGCGTCGCAGACGGGCGACCGCGTCGTCGATCTGCGCCTCGGTGACGATCAGCGGCGGCTCCATCCGCAGGCTCGACGGCCCGGTCGCGTTGATCACCAGCCGCTGTTCCAGCAGCGCCCGTCGCGCCAGCTCGATCGCCGACAGCTCCGGCGACGAGCTCGGCACCGACCAGCAGGCCGCGTCCGCGCACCGACAGCGACGAACGGCAGCTCGTCGAGCGCCGCGGCCAAGCGCTCCCCGATCGGCGACAACGTGCGCGAGCAGCGCCGGGTCCGAGCAGAGCTCGAGCGCCACCAGCGCCGCCGCGCAGGCCACCGGCCCGCCGGCGAAGGTCGAGGCGTGGTCGCCGGGCTGGAACGTGTCGGCGAGCCGCTCGCCCGGTGACCAGCGCGCCGATCGGCAGCCCGCCGCCAAGCGCCTTGGCGCTGGTGAGCGCGTCAGGTACGACGCCGGTCTGCTCGTATGCCCATAGCGTGCCGGTGCGGCCCATCCCGGTCTGGACCTCGTCGAAGATCAGCACCGCGCCCTCACGGTCACAGGCGGCGCGGGCCGCGAGCAGGAACTCCTCCGACAGCGGCAGCACGCCGCTCTCGCCCTGGATCGGCTCGAGCAGCACCGCCGCCGTCTGCGGCCCGACGGCGGCGTCGATGCGCCTCCGGATCCTTGTCGCACACGACGAAGCCGGGCACCAGCGGCGCGAACGGCGCCTGCTTGGCCTCCTGCGGGGTCGCCGAGAGGGCGCCGTAGGTGCGCCCGTGGAAGGCGTCGCGCAGCACGACGATCTCGCCGCCGGGTTGTGCCGGCGCGCCAGCTTGATCGCCGCCTCGTTGGCCTCGGCGCCTGAGTTGCAGAGGAACACCTTGCCGCCGAGCGAGCTCTGCGACGAGCGCCGCGGACAGGCGCATCGCCTGCTCGGTGTAGTAGAGGTTCGAGACGTGCGTCAGTCGCGCGCCTGCTCCTGGATCGCGGCGACCACCCGCGGATGGCAGTGGCCGACGTTCAGCACGGAGATGCCGGCGAGGAAGTCGAGGTACTCGTTGCCCGCGTCGTCCCAGAGGCTGACGCCCTGGCCGCGCACGAACTCGACCGGGTTGCGCACGTAGGTCGGGATCGCGTACTCGCGCTCGAGCGCCTGCAGTTCGGCGAGGCTCATGTGCCGCTGGCGTAGGAGCGAATCATCGTGCCCTGGCCGTCGTCGGTGAACAGCTCGAGCAGCAGCGAGTGCGGCACGCGGCCGTCGACGATCACGGCGGCGGAGACACCGGCCTCGACCGCGTCGAGACAGGCCTGCGAGCTTCGGCCGCATGCCGCCCGTGACGCTGGGCAGCGCCTGCTCGCAGCTCTCGGCGCTCGCCTCGGCGACCAGGCTCGACGGGTCGGCCGGATCGCGCAGCCAGCCGGCGACGTCGGTCAGGAACATCACCTTGTAGGCGCCGAGCGCGCCGGCGACGGCGCCGGCGGCGTCGTCGGCGTTGATGTTGTAGGAGTTGCCTTCGACATCGGCGCCGACGCTCGCGATCACCGGGATGTAGTCGTCCGCGACGTGCGTCAGCACGCCCGTGTTGACGTGGTCGATCTTGCCGACGAAGCCGATGTCCGCGCCGCTCGGCGCGGTCGGGCGGCTGGCACGGAACAGCAGCCCGTCGTCGCCGCTGAGGCCGACCGCCGGCTGGCCGTGGCGGTTGAGCAGCAGCACGATGTCCTTGTTGACCTTGCCGACCAGCACCATCTTCGCGAGCTCGACGGTCTGCTGCGTCGGAGACCCGCAGGCCGTCGACGAACCGCACGGGCAGGTCGAGCCGCTCCATGTAGGCGGTGATCTCCGGGCCGCCGCCATGGACGATCACCGGGTTGATCCCGACGTACTTGAGCAGCGCCACGTCGCGCGCGAACTCGTCCTTCAGCGCCGGGTCGATCATCGCCGCGCCGCCGTACTTGATCACGACCGTCCGGCCGTGGAACTCGCGGATGTACGGGAAGCGCCTCGAGCAGCGTGACGACGTCGCGCTGTGCGGTGCTCGGCTGATCGCGACTCGGTCATGTCGTGTACTCGGCGTTGATCGTCACGTACCGTGGCCGAGGTCGGAGAAGTAGCGCTCGGCCTCGGCGCCCTCGCCCGGGCAGCACGACCTCATACTCGACCTCGTCGCCCTGCACGGCGCGGTCGAGCGCGTCGGCGTCGTGCTCGACGTAGCCGCCGTTGACGCAGACGACGATTCCCTCGATCGCGATGTCGACCTCCAGCGGCGCGGTGCCCGGGCAGCGCCGCGCCCACCGCCTGGATGACCCGGCCCCAGTTCGGGTCGCCGCCGTACAGCGCCGTCTTGACCAGCGGCGAGTCGGCGATCGCGTGCGCGACCCGCTCGACGCCGCGCTGGTCGCCGCCCTTGACGACCACGCGCCCGACGCGGCGCGCGCCCTCGCCGTCCTTGGCGACCAGCAGCGCGATCTGCCGCAGGGCGGCGTCGAGCGCCTCGCCGAAGGCGCGCTCATCGTCGGTCTTGGGCTCGATCCGCACACCTGAGGCTCCCGAGGCCTGCAGCACGATCGTGTCCGAGGTGGAGAGCTGCCCGTCGACGCTGATCCGGTCGAACGAACGCTTGCGTGCAGACCGACAGCAGCAGGTCGGCCTCGTCGGCCTCGATCTCGGCGTCGGTCTGGACGAACACCAGCAGCGTCGCGAAGTTCGGCGAGATCATGCCGGCGCCCTTGGCCTGGACGCTGAGCCGCACGGTGCCGGCCGCGAGCGCGACGTCGAGCGTGACCTGCTTGGGGAACGCGTCGGTCGTCCGGATCGCCTCGGCGAAGTCGGCGCCGCCGTCGGGGCGCAGCTCGCACCGATCGCCGCGATCCCGTGCGTGATCTTGCTCGATCGGGAGCGGCACGCCGATCACGCCGGTCGAGGCGACCGCGACCTGATGCGCGGTCGACGCCGGCGATCTGCGCCGCCGCCGCCCGCATCGTGGCGGCGTCGTCGATACCCGCGCTTGCCGGTGGCGGCGTTGGCGTTGCCGGAGTTGACGACCACCGCCCGCAGCGCCCACAGCTTCGCGTCGTCGCGTGTGAGCAGCACCGGCGCCGACTGCGCGCCTGAGCGGCTGAAGCGCGCGGCGCTGGTCGTGCTCGGGCGCGTCGGAGACGATCAGCGCCAGGTCCTTGGCGCCGTCGGGCTTGATCCCGCAGGCGACGCCGGCCGCGCGGAAGCCCTGCGGCAGCAGGCCGTCGGCGACCTCGCGCACGTTGTCAGGGCGCTGCACCCAGCGCGAGCTGAAGAAGGCCTCAGCTCATGCGATCCCCGTCTCCTCGCGGCAGACCGAACATCAGGTTCAGGTTCTGGACGGCCTGCGAGGCGGTGCCCTTCCAGAGGTTGTCGATCGCGCCGAACACGATCACGCGGCCCGGTGCGCTCGTCGCGGTGCAGCGAGATCCGGCAGATGTTGGTCTCACGCACCGCGCGGACGCCGGGCGGCTCGCTGCGCGAGCTCGACGAACTGCTCGCCGTCATAGGCGTCGTGGTAGAGCGTCGTCGAGCTCGCCGGTGCTGACCGTCGGGTCGGTGAGCGTCACGTAGCAGGAGACGAGCTCGCCCTGGTCGAGCGGCAGCAGGTGCGGCGTGAACGTGATCCGTGACGTCGCTGCCGAGCGCGGCCAGCTCCTGCTCGATCTCCGGCGTGTGGCGGTGGCGCGGGACGCCGTAGGCGTTGACGTTCTCATCGACGGTCACGAAGTGGGTCTTGTCAGTGGCGCCGCGGCCGGCGCCGGACACGCCGGACTTGGCGTCGACGACGACGTCGGCGATCAGGCCGGCGCGCGCCAGCGGCGCCAGCGCCAGGATCGTGGCGGTCGGGTAGCAGCCCGGGTTGGCGACCAGCTCGGCGCCGGCGATCTGGTCGCGGTAGAGCTCCGGCAGCCCGTAGACCGCGTCGGCGATCAGCTCCGGCTCCGGGTGCGGCTTGTACCACTCCTCGTAGGTCGGCGACGTCGCGCAGGCGGAAGTCGGCGCTGAGGTCGACGACCTTGACGCCGCGCTCGCGCAGCTGGGCGACGAACGGCGCGGACGCGCCGTGCGGGTAGGCGACGACCGCCGCGTCGACGTCGCCGTGGCGGTCGAGGTCGACCTCCTCGAGCACCAGCGGCACGCGGTGGTGCGGGTAGACGTCGTCGAGCCGGCGGCCGACGTCGCTGCGGGCGGTGACCCACCTCAGCTCGAAGTTCGGGATGGCTGTGCAGCAGCCGCGCGGCCAGCGAGCCGGCGTAGCCGGCGGCGCCGAAGACGGCGATCGTGTGGCTCTCAGTCGCCGGCACGGATCGTCCCCTCGAGCTCCTGCGCGAGCGCGTTGACGATGAACTGGCGCTGGCGCGCGACCTCGGCGTCGGTCAGCGTGCGGTCGGTCGGCGCGGTAGCGAGATCCGCACCGCGACGAGACCCGTTGCCGGCGCCGAGCCGCTCAGGGTCGCGGTAGACGTCGAAGACCTCGAGCGCCGGCGAGCAGCGGCGAGCCGGCCCTGCGAATCACCCGCAGCATCTCCGCCGCGGTGACCGGCTCCGCGACCACGACCGCCAGGTCCTCGCGCACCTCCGGGAAGCTGACGAGGTCCTCGAACAGCGCAGCCGGCGGGTGGATCTATCGCCGACAGCTCGATCTCGAAGCCGGCGACCGTGTCCTCCAGGTCCCAGCGCGCGGCGACGTTCGGGTGGATCTCGCCGACCCAGCCGACGTGCTCGCCGCCGACCAGGATCGCGGCAGCGCGGCCGGGGTGCAGGAACGCCGCGCGTGGTCATCGGCCGGACATCCCACTCGACGCCGAGCGCGCCGAGCAGCGCCGGCGAGCACGCCCTTGGCGGCGAAGAAGTCGGCCTGCGGCGGACGCTGATCGCGCCAGGTGGCGGGCCGCACGGGGCCGGCGAGGATCGCCCCGAGGTGGTGCGGCTCGTCCGGAAGGTTCTCGGCGCTGAGGTGCTTCGCGCGGTAGACGGCGCCGGACTCGAACAGCGCGATCGCCTCGGCGCCGCGGGCGCGGTTGCGCTGCGGCGACATCGAGCAGCGAGCCGAGCAGCGTCGTGCGCAGCTGCGACTGCTCCGACGACATCGGGTTGGCAAGCGTCACCGGCGAGCCCGCCTCGATCAGCCGCAGCTTCTGCGTCAGCTCCGGGCCGGTGAAGCTCCAGCCGACGATCTCGTGCAGCCCCTGCGCGGCGAGCGCGTCCTCGGCGCGGCGGCGCAGGCGCTGCACCGGTGTCAGCCGCCCGACCGCGGCGTGGCGGGCGGGCAGCGTCGCCGGCAGGTTCTCGAGGCCGTCGAGCCGCGAGACCTCCTCGATCAGGTCGGCCTCACGCGTGACGTCGGCGCGGCGGAAGTCGGGAACCGTGACGTCGAGGCCGTCGGCTGCGTCGACGGCGGTGAAGCCGATCGTCTCGAGCAGCTGCGCGGCAGCGCTCGCGCGGGATCGCGACGCCGAGCAGCCCCTCGACGCGCGCGTCGCGCAGGCGGATCGTCACCGGCTCGGGGCCGGGACCGCCGAGGTCGATCGTGCCGGGGCGCACGGTCGCGCCGCAGACATCGATGAACAGCCGCGTCGCGACCGCCTGTGCCCACAGCGTCTGCTCGGGCTGCAGCCGCTTCTCGTAGCGGCTCGACGCCTCGCTGCGCAGCCCGAGCTTGAGGCTGGTGGCGTGGATGTTGGGGCCGTTCCAGGTGGCGACCTCGCTGACGATCGTCGTGGTCGCGTCCGAGACCTCGGAGCGGGCGCCGCCCATCACGCCTGCGATCGAGGTCGGCCCGTCGGCGTCCTCGATCAGGACGATCTCCTCGTCGAGCGTGCGGATCTGGTCGTCGAGCGTCGTGACCTGCTCGCCGGCCCTGCGCGCGGCGCACGTTCAGCCGATGGCCGGCGACGCGGTCGTAGTCGAAGGCGTGCATCGGCTGGCCGGTCAGCAGCATCACGTAGTTGGTGACGTCGACGACGTTGGAGATCGGGCGCTGGCCGCAGGCCATCAGCCGCGCCTTCATCCACAGCGGGCTCGGGCCGAGCTTGATGCCGTCGAAGATCCGGGCGGTGAAGCGCGGGCACAGCTCAGGGCCGGCCTCGTTGGTGATCTCGATCCCCTCGAGCGGCTCCGAAGCTGCCCGGGTCGTGCTCCCACGGCGCCGGCTTCAGCTGCGCGCCGGTGGTCGCCGCGACCTCGCGCGCGACGCCGTAGATGCCCAGGCAGTCGGGCCGGTTCGGGCGTGATCTCGAGCACCAGCACGTCGGTCGAGATCGTGCAGCACCTCGGCGAGCGGCGTGCCGGGCGGGAGACCGTCGTCCAGGACCATGATCCCGTCGTGCTCGTCGCTGATCTGCGAGCTCGCGCTCGGACAGGATCATGCCCTGGGAGGCGACGCCGCGGAGCTTGGCCTCGCGCAGCTTGGTGCCGTCGGGCATCACCGCGCCGGGCTTGGCGACGCCGACGGTCTGCCCGGCGGCGACGTTCGGGGCGCCGCAGACGATCTGGGACGGCGTCGAGCCACCGATGTCGACCATGCAGACGTTCAGCCGGTCGGCGTCAGGGTGCTTGCTTGCGCTCGAGCACGTGGCCGACGACGAAGTTCTCGGTCGCCAGCACGCCGTGGTGCTCGACCCGCTCGACCTCGGTGCCGGTCAGCGCCAGCCGCTGCGCCAGCGTCTGGGCGTCCATGTGCGGCTCGCAGTACTCGTGCAGCCATTCGAGCGGGCACCCTCATGCGAACTGCTCCAGGAAGCGGATGTCATTGTCATAGAACAGGCGCAGATCGGTGACGCCGTGCTTGAGCATCGCGATCCGCTCGATCCCCATGCCGAACGCGAAGCCCTGAACCTGCTCGGGGTCATAGCCGTTGTCCTTGACGTGACCGCAGCACGTTCGGGTCGACCATGCCGGAGCCGAGGATCTCGAGCCAGCCGGTGCCCTTGCAGATGCCGCAGCGCTCGCCGTCGGCGGTGACGCCCGCCGTTGCAGTTGAAGCAGGAGACGTCGACCTCGACGCTCGGCTCGGTGAACGGGAAGAAGTGCGGGCGCAGGCGGATCTCGCGCTCGGGGCCGAAGATCGCGCGCGCGAACTCGAGCAGCGTGCCCTTGAGATCGGTGAGCGTGATGCCCTCGTCGACCGCGAGGCCCTCGATCTGGTGGAACTGGGGCGTGTGCGTCACGTCGGAGTCGCGCCGGTAGACCCGCCCGGGAACGATGATGTAGATCGGCGGCTTCTGCCGCTCCATCGCGCGAATCTGCATCGGGCTCGTGTGCGTGCGCAGCAGCACGTCGTCGGCGAGGTAGAAGGTGTCGGTCCAGGCGCGCGCCGGATGCGTCGGCTCGTGGTTGAGCGCGTCGAAGTTGTAGTAGACGTTCTCGACCTCAGGGCCCTCGGCGACGTTGAAGCCGAGGCCGATGAAGACGTCCTCGATCTCACGCCGGGTCTGCGTGATCAGGTGCAGGCGCCCGATCGCCGGCAGCGGATCGGCCGGCAGCGTCACGTCGACCCGGTCCTGCTCGAGGCGCGCGTTCAGCTCGCCGACGGCGAGCTCGCCGGCCCGCGCGTCGATCTGCGCCTCGAGCGCCTTGCGCGCCTCGTTGGCGGCCTTGCCGACGGCGCCGCGCTGCTCCGGCGGCAGCTCGGCGACGCCGCGCAGCAGGTTCGGGAGCTCGGCCTTGCGCCCCAGGAACTGGACGCGCACGTCCTCGAGCGTCGCCGTGGTTGTCGGCGGCGGCGATGGCGCTGCCTCGCCCTCGCGCTGCAGTTCGGTGATCCGGGTCTCGACGCTCATGCGCGCGGCTGATCCTACGAGTTAGCTCGTACAGAGCGACGCTCGCCGCGATCGCAGCGTTCAGCGACTCGGTCGCGATCGGGATCCGCGCAACGTGGTCGGCGGTCGCCAGCAGCTCATCGGGCAGGCCCTCGCGCTCGGCGCCGACCAGCACGCTGATCTCGGCTTGGGGCACGAGATCAGCCGCCACAGCGGCCAGCGTCCTCGCCGGCCTCCGCGGTCAGCGCGATCGTCGTACCCGGGCAGCGCATCGGCTGCCGCGTGAGCGACCGGGACGGCGAAGATCGCGCCCATGCTGGCGCGCACCGCCTTGGGGCTGAACGGGTCGGCGCTGCCCGGCCCGAACGCCACGCAGCTTGCGCCGAACGCCTCCGCGGAGCGCAGCACCGTGCCGACGTTGCCGGGGTCGCGACGCCGTGCAGGTACACGCAGAGCCGGCCGAGCGGCGCCGCCTCCCAGCGTTCCTTGTAGATCGCCAGCGTGCGGGTGCCGGACGCGAGTTCGCTGACCGACTGCGAGCGCGGCCGCGTCGACCTCGGTGCCCGGGCAGGCCGCTGCCGCTCACCGCGAACCGCTCGACCGGAACCCAGCCGGCGGCGTCGGCGGCCGCCAGCAGATCCTCGCCCTCGGCCACGAACTGGCCCAGGCGATCGCGGTCGCGCCGGCGCTGGCGGAGCTTGCGGAGCGTCTTCAGCTTGTCGTTGTGGGGGCTCGTGATCGGCATCGGGGTCCTCGGGAACGAAAAAGGGCGCCGTCCTGTCGGAACGGCGCCCTTTGGCGGTGCTGGTGTCCGGCTGGGCTCAGCCGGCAGCCAGCGCCTCACGGGCGCGCTCGGCAAAGCGTCGGAAGGTATCGGCGTCGTGCACGGCGATGTCGGCCAGGACCTTGCGGTCAAGCTCGACGTTCGCCAGCTCGAGGCCGTGCATGAACTGCGAGTAGGACAGGCCGTTCAGCCGCGCGGCCGCGTTGATGCGCGTGATCCACAGGCGACGGAAGTCGCGCTTGCGGTTGCGGCGGTCGCGGTAGCGGTACTGGTCGGCCTTGAGCAGTGCTTCCTTGGCCGAGCGGTAGCGGCGCGAGGCGTTGCCCCGCATGCCCTTGGTCATCGCCAGGGTTTCGCGGCGCTTCTTGCGCGCGTGGACGGAACGCTTGACGCGGCTCATGACTTCTTGGCTCCCAGCAGGACCTTGACCCGGGGCGCGTCATGGTCGGAAAGGATCACGGGATTCGCGCGAGGTCACGCTTGTACTTCGGCGACTTCTTCTCAAGGATGTGGCTGGAGAAGGCGTGGCGCGCCTTGACCTTGCCATTGGCGGTCAGCTTGAAGCGCTTCTTGGCGCCAGAATGGGTCTTCATCTTCGGCATAACTCGCGGCGTAGTAAAGCAGATCCTGTTGGGGATGATTCCTGCGCCCCGGATGCGCACGGGAGCCTGTGGCTGACACGCTCGATCAGGGCGCAAGGGGCGGGCGAATCATCCCCAGCAGGATCACGATTCAGGCCGCGTGCGCACCCTCCCTGGATTAGACCCAGCCAGGCCCTCATCGAGCCGGGGACTGTCGGAACACAAATCAGGTCGTGCGAGTCCCAATTCGAGGTCCTGCCAGTCGCTCCAACAGGAGCGGATCCGCAAATCGCAAGGGCCCGCGGTGATTCGCTTAACGGCTCCCGAAAATCGGCTGTTTTCAAGCACATCGCCGAACCCGCGCGCGATTGTCCGATTTGAGCCCGCAGGGGGCCGTCGCGAACCCCCAGGATCTCAGGGTGTGCGCTGCCGAGAGGCTGGCTCGCGTAGCGCTGCTCTACCGTAGCGCTCTGTTCTGCCGTAGCGCTCTGTTCTGCCGGAGCGCTCGCGCCGGAGCCTGCTCGCCGGAGCGCTACTCAGCCGGTGCGGCGGATGCGGCGGCGGCCTCGGCGGCCGCCTCCTCACGCTGCTGGCGACGGGGACGCTTCTCAGCCGCCTCGGGTTCGGTGTGAGCTTCCGGCTGCTCGCTGTGAACTTCACCCTCGCCGGCCAGAACCGCCTTGGACGGGCCAAGCATCATCGTCATGTTGCGGCCGTCCTGCAGCGGGCGCTGCTCGACGACGGCGTAACTCCGAGAGCTCGCTCGGCAAGCCTGTCCAGCAGTGCGGTTCCGCGCTCAGGGTGCGCCTGCTCGCGGCCGCGGAACATGATCGTGACCTTGACCTTGTCCTTGCTCTTGAGGAAGCGCTCGACATGACCCTTCTTGGTGTCGTAGTCGTTCTGCGCGATCTTCGGGCGGAACTTGATCTCGCGGATCGTGATCTGCTGCTGGTGCTTGCGTGCGGCCTTCTGCTTCTGGGCCTGCTCGTACTTGTACTTCGAGTAATCGAGCACACGGCAGACCGGCGGGCGCGCGTCCGGAGCGACCTCGACCAGGTCAAGGTCGCGCTCCTCGGCGTACTTGAGCGCATCGGCGGTCTTCATCACGCCGATCTGGTTGCCGTCCTCGCCAATCAGGCGAATTTCCGGCACGCGGATACGGTCGTTGATCCGGGTCTGGTCACGCTCCGGCGGGCGCCGGTCGAACCTACGTGGAACCGGCACTAGCTGTTGTTGCGGCGGTGCTTCAAGCGGCGCCGTGCCGGTTTGGAGAAATCTGCTGGATCAACGAGGAGCAAGTATAGCCGGGCCCGACTCAAGTCAAGAGGCGACTTCAACCGAGGTCAGCGCCCGGGTCGTGATCAGCTCGTCGATCCGGCGCAAGAAGTCATCGACGGAGACCGCGCCCGTATCTCCGGCTCGGTGTTCACGCACGCCGACCTCGCCCGCGTCCTGCTCGCGATCGCCGACGACCAGCATGAACGGGATCTTGCGCAGCTCGGCGTCGCGGATCTTGCGGCCGACCGACTCGATGCGATCGTCGAGTTCGACGCGAACGCCGGCAGCAGCCAGCCGATCACGTACCGAGCAGGCGTAGTCGTTGTGGCGGTCGGCGATCGGCACGACACGAACGCCTGCACCGGTGCCATCCAAACCGGGAACTCACCACGGAAGTGCTCGTGCAGGATCCCGATGAAGCGCTCGAACGAACCGAACAGCGCACGATGGATCATCACCGGCCGGTGCTCGGCGTTGTCCTCGCCCGTGTAGGTGATTCCGAAGCGCTCCGGCATCGAGTAGTCCAGCTGGACGGTGCCGAGCTGCCATGAGCGCCCGATCGAGTCGGTCATGTGCAGATCGATCTTCGGCCCGTAGAAGGCGCCGTCGCCCTCGTTGACGTCGTAGCTCAGCTCGCGGCGCGCCAGCGCGCGCACGAGCGAGCTCTCGGCGTGGTCCCACATCTCGTCGGAGCCGATCCGCTGCTCAGGCCGGGTCGAGAGCTCGAGCCGCGGCTCGAACCCGAACGTTCGGTAGATGAAGGCGCCGAACTCGAGGCAGCCCAGCACCTCGTCCTCGACCTGGTCCTCGGTGCAGAAGATGTGGGCGTCGTCCTGAGTGATATGCCGGACCCGCAGCAGGCCGTGCAGAGTGCCGCTGGGCTCGTGCCGATGCACCAGTCCCTGCTCTGAGAAGCGGATCGGAAGGTCCCGGTAGGACCGCCGAGTCGAGTTGAACAGCTGGATGTGGGCCGGGCAGTTCATCGGCTTGAGCCCCATCGGCCGGTCCTCGACCTCGGTGAAGTACATATGGTCCTTGTACTTGTCCCAGTGGCCGGACTGCTTCCACAGCTCGACGTCGTAGAGGATCGGCGTCTTGACCTCGCGATAGCCGCGCCGGCTGTTCTGCTCGCGCCAGAACTCTGAGAGCGCGTTCCAGATGGCCATGCCGTTCGGCTGCCAGAAGGCCGACCCCGGGCTGAGCTCGGAGAACATGAAGAGGTCCAGCTCGCGTCCCAGCTTGCGGTGATCGTTCTGACGTGCGAGCTCGAGCCGCTCCAGGTAGTCGTCGAGGTCCTTCTTGGAGAAGAACGCGGTCCCGTATACGCGCGTCAGCATCTGCCGGTTCGAGTCACCGCGCCAGTAGGCGCCGGCGACCGACTGCAGCTTGAACGCCTTGATGCGCTTGGTGCTCGGCGCATGCGGGCCGCGGCAGAGGTCCGTGAACTCGCCGTTGGTGTAAAGGCTGACGGTCTCCAGCGGAGCCTGCGCCGGCGCACCCGAGACGAGATCCTCGATCAGCTCCACCTTGTAGGACTGGCCTTCACCCCGGTAGCGGTCAAGCGCGACCGCTACCGGGACGTCCTCGCGAACGAACGGCTCGTCAGCCTCGATGTGCTCGCGCATCCGCGCCTCGATCACGGGGAAGTCCGCGTCGCTGAGCGTCACACCGTCCGGCATTTCGACGTCGTAGTAGAAGCCGTTCTCGATCGGCGGCCCGATCGAGATCTGCACGCCGGGATAAAGCTCCAGCATCGCCTCGGCGAAGACGTGCGCGGCGTCGTGGCGGATCAGCTCGAGCGCCTCCTCCCCACTGCTCTCGGTGATGATCTCGATCCTGCCCTCACCCCCGAGCGGCAGCGGCCGCGAGAGGTCGTAGGTGACGCCGTCGACCTTGATCGCGAGCGCCGCCTTCGCGAGTCCCGGCCCGATCGCGGCGGCAGCGTCCGCGCCCGTCGCATCGGCGGCCAGGCTGAGCTTGTCACCGTTCGGAAGCAGGTAGTCCACGAACTTGATCCTACGTTCCCGTGGCGGGATGTGACGGCTCGACGTATTTATCCAAGCCGACCGCGCTCTCTTGCATGAACCGCATTCCTGGAGTCGGCAAACCGATCGATCAGGAATGCCGTGTCGAGAGCACACATCACCGCGCCAAATGATGGGAGCATCATGGATCACGCACCAGCGCTGCAGCAGGCCAGTCTTCGACTCGTACCGAAACGGGGATTGGGGGTGTGCGCTGGTGTCCTCGCCTGCCTCTGCCTCGCGGTGCCCGCGAACGCGGCCGCCAACACGATCACCGCGAACCCGAAGGCGACCTCGGCGACCAGCGGCGACGGCGTCTGCTCATTGACCGAGGCCGTCGCCTACGCGAACGGCACCGCCGAGCCGGATTGCTCATCGGCGGCATCGCCGGGGATCGTGACCATCGATCTGCCGGCCGGCAGCTACGCCCTCCCAGCGACGCTCGAGTTCTCCCATTCGACCACGCTCGTCGGCGCCGGCGCATCGACGACCACGATCAGCGGCGGCGGCAGCCTGCAGCCGATCCACGTCGACAGCACCGGCTCGGTGTCGATCAGCGGCGTGACGATCAGCGGCGGCGTCTCCGGCGACTCGTCCAGCGGATGTACGGGCAGCGGCCTGTTGCGCAACTGCCCGGCCGAGCCGGGAAACCCCGGCGGCGGCGTCTACAACGTCGGCACATTGACACTGACCAACGCCGTGGTGAGCGGGAACGCGGCCTCCGCCGGAGTCCTCCCATACTCCCTGTTGTTCAGCCTCTGCCTGATGGGCAACTGCCCAGGCTCGGCGGGCGACAGCGCCGGCGGCGGCGGTTCCGGCGGCGGCATCTACAACGAGATCGGCGGCTCCCTGGTGCTCGATCACACGGTCGTCTCCGACAACACGGCGGGCGCTGGCGGCAACGGCACCGCTGGCACCAGCGGTACGGGCAGCGACGCTTCGGCCGGACAGAACGGCGGCGCTGGCGGCGGCGGCGGCTGGGGCGGCGGCATCTACAGCGCCGGCACGCTCACGGTCATCGGCTCGACGATCTCAGGTAACAGCGCGGGCGCCGGCGGGAACGCCGGGGCGGGCAGTAACGCCACAGCCAGTGGGGATGACGGCGGCAGCGCCGGCAGCGCCGGCAGCGGCGGCTGGGGCGGCGGCATCTACGCGAGCGGCACGATCGAGGTCAGCGGTTCGACGATCTCCGGCAATCATTCCGGTGACGGTGGAGAGGGCGCCTCAGGCGGATCCGGCAACGGCGGTGGTACCGCCGGAACTTCCAGCTCCAGCGCGAACGGCGCGCCGGGCGCTGGGTTCTATGACCGCGCGCCTACCGGCTCGCTGACCAACGTCACGCTCGCGCAGAACGCGACCGGCAGCACCGGCACCGGCGGCGGCACCCCCTCGGGCAACGGTGGCGCCATCTGGGATTACGGCGAACCGCTCGGGCTGTCATTCGTGACGATCGCCGGGAACTCGGCCGGCGGTGGTGCCGCGATCGGCAACAGCGGAACGCTCACCGAGTCCAACTCCGTGATCGGAACGAACACCGCGCAGACCGCGGGCAGCACCTGCTCCAACGCGCTCGGCACCTACGTCGATGGCGGGCACAACCTGGAGGCCAGCAACGACGGCTCCTGCCCGGGCACCGTCGGCGACCCGGATCTTGGCGCCCTGACCAGCAACGGCGGGCCCACGGTGACGATGGCGCTCGCGAGCGGCAGTGCCGCGATCGGCCTGGTGCCGGTGAGCGCCTGCAACTCAACGACCGACCAGCGCGGGGTTGCACGCCCACACGGCAGCGACTGCGACGCCGGCGCGTATCAGACCGCAGCACCGGTGATCGTTTCGCCGGCGGCCTCGGCCTCCGGGACCACCGGCGCGCTGATCAAGGCACAGATCACGACAAATCTGACCACGACCTCCGTGACGGTCGACTATGGCACCAGCACAGGCTACGGCTCGGCCGCGCACACGACGCTCAGCGGCGCCGCCGGCGCCAGTGGGCTTTCAGTGCCGATCGGCGGTCTCAAAGCGGGTACCACCTACCACCTGAAGCTGGTCGCGACCAACCAGGACGGTTCGAGCTCCAGCGGCGACTTCACGGTCAGGACCGCCGCCGCGACAGCCACCGGCGGCGGAACTGGAAGCGCCGGCGTGAGCACTAAGGGTGCTGTCGTCACGCTGAAGCTGAAATGCGCCTCCGGGGGCGCGGCATGCAAGGTGAAGGCACAGCTGACGACGCACGTCACCAGCCGGGGCAAGCGGGTCGTCGCCCTGGCGGCGCGGGCGCCGCGTGCTGCAGGCGCCAAGAAGGTCCGCCGAGTGACCCGGGACGTCACGGTCGCCGGTGGCGGTTACACGCTCGCGTCGGGCAAGGGCCGGACGGTGAAGCTGACGCTCAACAAGACAGGCAGGGCGCTCCTGAAGACCCACCACACGCTGCCGGCCACGCTGAAGCTGACCGGCGCCGTGAAGTCGAGCAAGAGGCTGAAACTCAAGTGAGCTATGTGCGGTCTGCACCTTCAAGGTGCAGACCGCTTCTGCCCGGCCCACTGATCGTCACCTGTGGCCTGCCGGATGGTCGGCCGCGGGTCGATGGGCACCCGCGGATGCCCGACCGGCGGCGCGAGGGAGGGGAAATGTGGCCTGGGCCAAGATTTCCCCTCCCTCGCGCCGCGCCACAGTGTGCGCCCGCTAAAGTGACGGCTCTTCCCAGGGCGATTAGCTCAGCTGGGAGAGCGCCGCCTCGACAAGGCGGAGGTCACTGGTTCGAGCCCAGTATCGCCCATCGAAATGCCTGCTTTTGCAGGCATTTTTGCTTTTGTCGTTGTTCTAGACCAGTTTCCAGACCTTCGGAAACACTGGCCAGAACGCCATGTCGTAGGTAGTGCATGGCTCAAATCTTACGGTCGCTGTCGGCGTGGCACAGTAGTCTTTTCGATATGAGTTCCACGGCCGAGAACACGGTCGCAGAGGTTGAAGCCCAGTTGGAAGCGACCACACGCGCGCTGGCTGACGCGCCGATGCTCAGCGCGAGCCAGGGAGGCCGCATCGCGGAGAAGCTGGAACGACTTCAGTCTCAGCTGCATGGAGGTCACACCACCGCCGTCCATGGCAGAAGCGGAAGCCCGTCTTGGGCTTACTCCGGCAACGCCGGAGCAGTTCGCGGAACTGACGAAGCACATGCTCCCGCCTGACGGCGAGGGCTGATTGTCGGCATCACAGCGTCGTCTCGCCGTCGTCTTCGACGAGGCGGTCTGGACTCACGCCGTTGATGGCTTCTCGGACGAGAACCGTCGAATGGCGCGGAGCACCCGCACGCGGCTGGAACGCTCGGGTCTAGCGCTCGATGACGTGCGAGCTTGTGACGCGGAAGGCAGCGACGGGACCAAGCTACCCGGCTGCGTGAAGCTCTACCTCCCCTGGCTCGACGCTCCGCCGTCACAGCGGCCTTTCGCGTTCGTCCTGCGTCTCAGGCAGCGAGGAGACGAGTTGGTCTGGAACTTCGTCGCCTTCGGCCCGCGTCACCCACGCCCCGGCGTGCGCAGTGCCTATGAGCGCGCGCACCGGCAGCTGCACGGTGCGTTTCCGCGTCACGGCTAGCGGTAGTGCTGCTACCCACCGCGCTCTGTGGCGGCGGGTGAAGCATCAGGGGTGTCGCCACCTTCACCAGCATTGCTCGCGGCCAGTAGCGCCCGCAGACGAGTCCGCGCTTTATACGCGCGGACTCTCACCGCGTTGGGCGACAGTCCGAGAATTGACGCGACCTCACGCGGAGCGAGACCGTCCCACGAAAGCATCGTGATTATCTCCTGGTCCAGCGGAGAAAGCTCGGACAGCGCGGCCGCCGCCGCGCCGTCCTCCGAGCCTGTGACCATCTCCGCACTCTCGGCCACCAACCCAAGTTCGCGTGAGACAGCCTCCGCTCGCTCACCGCGAGTTCGTTCCCGCCGCGCAACATTTCTGGCGACTCCGAAGAGCCACGGACGCGCCTCGTCGCCGGTCGGCATTCGGTCACGCTTCTCCCAGGCAATCCGATAGGTCTCTGCCATGCAGTCAGCCGCATCGCTGGCCGTCAGGCAACGACGAAGCAGGAATGCGAACAGGGCCTCGCTCGTTTCCCTGTATAGGTAACTGAACCCGCTCACCGTCATCGCTCGACGGACGCGCTGGCCGGTTGAAGAGACCGCTCATCAGCCCTGGGAGGCCGTTGTCGTGGTCTGTGGGGCCGGTGCGGTCGTGGTCTGCGACCCCGCCGCAAACGGCTCGTTGCCGCCGCCCGGAAGTGACGTATCGGAATCCACGACCGCGCGCTGCAAGAAGATAAGGCGCTGCCAGACCGTCCCGGCGGGGAGACCATCGTGAGCGCTCTTGAACGTCAGGTCCTCTTCGAGCGCGTTGCCGGTGCTCGGGGACACGATGAGTGTCTGGATGGAGGTGTTGCCAGGCTCGTTGTAGGAGAGCGCGATGCCGGACCGGCCAAGCTGGTCCTTTTGGTCCCCGAGAACCTTCACGCCGGGCACATAGGCAAGCGCCGCGTAGCCCGTCGAGCGCAACTGGGCGGATGTCGAGTTCAGGAACAACAGGTTCAGCTCTTTCCAGAGCGCCCCAGACCACTGAGCGGCCAAGTTTCCTGTGATGGCACCCGGACCGGAAGAAGCCTCGGATACATACTGATGCCATATCTCGGTGAGGAGCGTTTGCGGGTCGCTCGTCGGCGAGGTCTCCCAGACGGGCAACTGCCCCCCATCACCGGACGACATCTGGTCCTGCACGACCCCAGGGGTCATCGTCTCTCCGAGACCGTCGGCATCGAACGCGGACTTGTGTGCACGGTAAGTCGCCCTGTCCTGCGGAGTGAGGAACGAAAAGCTGTCGTTCGTGTTCCGCCCCCTACCAGGACCGTAAGTGTCATTCCGGGTCGGTGCAGTCCAGCTCTGCTGCGTCTGCGTGGCCGTGTAGGCGACTCTCGCGCTCCCGGCGGAGAAGGTCGCCGTGACCTCGTTCTTGACCGCAAGGTATTCCCACTGACCGGCGCTCGGCGTGGGCTGTGCCGCAGCCGTCCGCGCGACCTCGTTGAGTTGGGCGGCCGCCGCAGGCGGCACCGCCAGCGGCAGTCCAGCTCCCGCGCCGTTGCCAGTTAGCGTCTCGACACCGACGAGCGATGCGACGGCCACCGCAGCGGTCGTCGCGCCGAGCGTGACCCAGCGCCGACGATAGACGGGCCGCCCGGCCGACTTCGACGGTGCCTCTTTTTGCGCACTCGACTCGATGTTGCGCTGCATGTCGGCGACGGCCGCCCTGAAGGTCTCGCTGCCGACAGCAGCTCGATTTACCGGGTCGCATTTATGGAGCCGGTAGTCCAGCTCGTCTTCTGAAATCAGCTCTGTATCCACGGTGGTCTCCTTTACAAGGTCTCATCCATACATCTCTGCGGAGGCCCGTTTCATGTCCGGTGAGAGACAAATCCTGCCGTGGCGCGGCGGCCGTCTCAGCGATAGAGGGTCGCGGTCGGAGTCCAGGCGCACGCGTCCCATTCGCGCTCTATCCCGGCGAGGTCGCGCAGCTCTGCCAGTAGGTCGGGGTCGGGCGGCTCAAAGCTCCGTTCGTCGTGCTCTTCGCGTAAATCAATGCGAAGCAACGCCCGCTCCTCGTCGTAGTCGGTTAGTGGGAAGTCGGGAGAGAAGCCGTAGGCTCGTCGGAGAGGGGCGAGCGCGGCCATGCGGGTAGAGATGTAGCGCGCGCAGTAGCGGGCGTGTTTGTGTTGTGCGACCACCAGCCGGTTCTGTATTCCGAAGCCACTCTTGACGATGAGGTCGCGCCACATGGCGAGGTCGTCGTCCTGCCAGGGCATGTGCCAGATGCCGTGGTGGTGCAGCACCCCGCGTTTCGTGCGTTGCAAGACCCAGCTATAAGCCCCGAGCTGGTCGCGGTAGCGGAGCCTGCCGACGAGCGACCGCAGCGCCTTGTGCGCCTCGTCCTCGTTCGGTGCCTCCGACGCGGGGAAGGTCAGCGTGACGAACATCGCGAGCTTGTCGTCCGGAACCTTCTCGATGCCCGCGAGGAACCGCTGCCGCAGCGTCCATTGCTTCCACGCCGAGCAGCCTGGACAGGTGCGCCAGCGCCCGCAGCGCACGGCAATCTCCTCGCCGTGCCCCATGCAGGTCAGCGGGAACGGGTTGGAGCAGGCCCATGCCGTTTTTCTGCACTTGTTCGATACGGCGCTCCCTGCGGTCGCGCCGTTCAAGGAAATTCCTCTAGACATAGAAAGACCGTGCGACTCGCGCACGGTCTTTCGCTCACATCTGTCTTTGACGGTCAGACCGCAGCGGCTGCGCCGCAGCGTCCGCTTCCTCGGCTCCGTCGTCGCGCGCCTATGGGCGGCGCACTCCTCCGTCACCTGCGTCAGCGGTTCGCCAGGACGACCACGCAGCGGTTGTCGAGCCGACTCCTCAAATGCTTCTTATAGCCCGCTCGGAGGCCACTTGCAGCCAGTCGCGGGCCTGGTAGAGCTGCGCGCCTACCCAATCGGCTTCGGACAGTGACTGGGCTTCGATGTGCCGCCCGAGTCGGTTCGTGAGGTCTCGGAGCGTCCTGTCGAACTGCCCCCACTCAGGAACCGTCCGGTCGGCTTTCAGCTTGCGCCACAGCGGGAGCCGAGTGCTCTCATACCCGGAGGGCGCAATCTCGATAGGCAGATGCGCGCTGAGCACCGCGTCTGCTACCGACTCACGCTGGACTCCGCTCAGCCACGGCTCATCGTCGGCGGTCATTGTTCGGCTCCTGGCTGCCGGTCCCGAGCACACTGTTGATGCTCAGTCGGTAAGCCTTGCCCTTGCCGCTCCCGCCGAGAGCGGCAAGATTGACAAGCCGCCAACGCAGCTTGACCACAACATCGGAGAACTGCGGAAGCCCGGACAGCGCCTCGTAGGTCTCAGTGTCAGCTACGAGGTTCAGCGGCTCGCCCGAGTCCTCGTCGTAGAGCTTGATGATTGCCGAGGGCGGGAAGTCCCCCCTCGCTGGAAGCAGCTCAGCCCCCAGAACCTTCGCATGAAATACGACCATGACGGTCTCCTTTCAATCGGATTGACAAGGAGACCGTCATGGCGCGCACACCATTACGCCGTGCTTTTACGCTCAGATGGCTGAAGCCACGTGATGGTGGATTGCCGGTATGCCGACGCTGAGCACTGCACAGCCGCCACCCGAGCCACGCCCGCCTCCACTCCGAGACCGGCGATGGCTGCTTCCTGGGCGGCAAGCTCGTCCAGGTCAATCAGCGCGAGGAAGCCGTTGATTGCCTGAGTCCAGCCCTCGTCTGAGAGGTTGAGGCGCGGCCCAAGACGGCCCCTGGTTCCGCTAAGGCTTGCGCGGACGCTGCTGAAAGGCATAGACACGAGGTCATAGGTCCCGTCGTCATGCTGCATGACCAAATAGCCGACTGGGGTCACATGCGCTGTGAGGTCAGACAGGGACTCTTCATCGCGCAGGAACGGTCGTAAAAGCAGGTCGCCGTGTGTTCCACACGGAAGCGCTCAGCCTGACGCTCCCGCTCGACCGAGCCGGTCAGCAGCATCTGAAGCCGTCGCTGTTCCGTCGCGACCTCGGCAAGGGCCTCCGGGCTGAAAACCATCACACCGTTGTTGTTGAGCTGGCTCTGGAACTCCGCCACCGGAAAAGTTGATGCGCCCATGGTGTGCTCCTTTGTTTCGTTCGTTTGCAGGGCGCAAGAACAGATAGGCGGATTCCGCATCTCAACCGGAAGAAGTTGTGAAATTTCCGGTCCAGAGGTCAGAACTTCATGCTGCGCAGCGCCTCACGAGCACGCTCGGGCTTCGTGTGCGCGTAGTGCATCTGCGTGGTGCTGATGTGCTTGTGATTGAGCACCGTCTGCACCACGTCAAGCGGCACTTCCTTCTCGTTGAGAGCGACCGTCGCCCAAGCACGACGCAAGGCGTGCGGACCTATCTTCGACGTCGTCCCGCCTGACGCGTCGTGCTTGGCGGTCGTAGCCTTGACAGCAACATCAGCTCGCTTGGCGCGGGCCTTCAGCATTTTGGGCAGCGAACTCGGGGCCATCGGCTTACCGTTATAGGTCAGCAGGACATAGGCAGTGTTCTCGTCGTCCAATGCGCGACGCACAGCGGGCTTCTCCCTGGCGAACACCTCGGTCTGCCAGCGACGGTAGTCCCTCAGCTCACGGAGCAGCTCGGGAGCGAGGTCGAAGCAGTCGGCCACATTGCCCTTACCGACCACATCCCACCAGCCCTCTTCCAGGTTGAAGTCCTTCCACCTGGCATCAGCGAACGTTTGGCGGCGGGACGGCGCGTAAGACATCCAGTGGGCAAGGATGCGGTCTCGGGGCCTACCGGGAGCGTCAAGAAGTGCCGAGACTTCCTTCGACGACGGCGTGTATTGGCGTGTGACGACGACCTTCGGTGAAGCAATGTGCGCCGACGGGTCAATGCTCGGCAGCTCATCATCGAAGTGGAAGTGGCCGTAGAGGAAACGGATTGCCGACAGGAATCCCTTGCGGGCCGACGCAGACCAACCCGCCTCGACGGTCCTGCCGTCCGGGTAGCCAGCCGAACGGCACCACTCGCACCCGAACCTGTCGGCGTGCGGCTTGGGTCCGCCGTGCTTCTCCAAGTGGCGCATGAACATCAGGACGTGCTTGCGCGTGGCCCTATAGAAGTCCGCCCCGCACACACTTTGGAGGTAGGCGGAGAAGTGCTCCAAGTCCTTCCCGTAGTCGCGCAAGGTGCTGTCTGCCACGCCCTTGTGGTTCAGCGCCACGGTCTCGCTGATAAGCTGCGCATCGCTCAGGTCCATACGCCAGCCCTCCGGGGAGCCGAGCAGCTCGGCCAGCGACGCAGCGAAGCCTGTGGGGTGGTTGTTTGCGCGATACGGACTAGGCACCCCTGGACGTTAGGGGAGTTGCCAATATTTCCGTGGGACTCTGCAAACTTTTTCGGAAAAGCCCGCCAAAACTGGGCTTTCCGGCCCGAGACCTGGGCTACTTCACTGGTTCGAGCCCAGTATCGCCCACTTTGAAGCCCGCAATTGCGGGCTTTTCCTTTGTGTGCGGGCGTCAGGCGTGCATGGATGCCGGGAATGCTCGTTGGCGCCCCCGGTGCCCCCCCGCGCAATAGGCCGTGGTCGCTGGAATCTTGCGCTCGTTATAGCGAACGGCGTGGGCCCATACCTCACAGGCAGCTTCGACGGAGTTGAGCCATCTGCTACGAGTCGCCTGAGCGATCGCCTTGCCGTGACGGTCACAGAAGCGAAAGCGCCTTGCCGTGACGGTCATAGAAGCGAAAGCGCTTGTCAGCGACGGGTTAGGCTGGCAGGCTTGAAGCGAGCCCGAGGAACACCAGCAGTGACCGGTTGAGCTGGAGGAGTTGTTCGTCGTTGAGAGCGCCGAGTCGTTCGCCGAGGTTGACTTCGGGATCGTGGTGATCTTGTCGATCATCAGGCTGCTGGGCTGGGGGCCGTGTTGCGGCGCGCATCTTTGGGCGCTCGTGCGGGTTTACTACCGGTTGATGAAGCTTTTCCGGACTGACAGGACCAGGCTTTGGGATTTGGGTCGCAGCGGGCGGCGGATATTGGCGATGCTGGCCTCCGGTGTGGTCGCGTTTGCGGTGGCGGTGCCGGCAGCCCAGGCTGGCACGGCCAATGCGGGTTTGCCGGGTGCTGGGTCCGACCCGATCGCTCATATGACGTGGGGCGCGCCTCGCAACGACGAGCTCTGGAGCGCGTACCAATCCGCAGCGGGAGCGAATCAGGCGCTGCTGGGTCGGCTGGCGCTGCAGCCGCGTGCGTTGTGGCTCGGGTGGTCTTGGCGGGTCGCGCAGGTGCGCGCACAAGCCGCTCAAACGGTCGCGCTGACGCAGAACGGGAACCCGAACGTGCTCACCCAGTTCGCGACGGACGAACTGTACCCGTGGGAAAAACAGACCGCCAACGGGGTTGATAAGCCAGCGGTCCATGGATCCTGGAACGTTGCCTCAGACGAGGCCTGGTATCGCAACGTAGCGGCGGGGATCGGCAGCGCGCGGGCGTTGGTGATCGTGCAGATCGACCTGCCGTTCGCGCTGAAGATCTCCTCGAAAGCGCCGGAGCGGATCGATACCTACGCCGCGCGGGTGTTGAGCGCCAACCCTTACACCACGGTCTACATCGACGGCGGCACGTTCGGATGGCTGACCGCCGCGCAGGACGCGTCGCTGCTGATCCGTAATGGCATCCGCTACGCCCGTGGTTTTGCGCTCGACGACACCGACTACGACCCCACCACGACCGAGGACAAGTTCGGGGCACAGGTCGTCGCTGAGTTGGCGAAGCTTGGCGTGAAGGGCAAGCACTTCATCGTCGACACCGACGAGAACGGCCAGCCATACAAGCCCGGCCAGGTCCCGGGAAGAGGGATCAACGACGCGCCGAGGTGCCACGGCCGCACCCAAACGGCCTGCCAGCGCACCGGGATCCCGCCGACCACCAACGTCGCGTCGTCGCGGTGGCATCTGGGCGCCACGGCCTCGAAGGACGCCAAGCGTTACTGCGATGGCTACGTCTGGTCGGGGCAGCCATGGAACATCGACGGCGGTCCGTTCCAGCTCCAGTACGCGCAGTGGCTCGCTGCGAACGGCAGGTACTAGCCCGCCGCTCAGGTCGCGCGCGACCCTCGCTCGCTGTGAGCGATCCGGAGTGGGCATCGTCCGACGACCATGCGAACATACGTTCGGCATGGTCGTCGCCAATGAACGAAATCAGCTCTGCGTAGCGCGTGGAGTGACAACTTGACCGTCGTGGGCACTGCCGGGACTGATGCGGCCGAGCGGAACTACACGGCTGCGGTCGTAGCGTCGGAATGGATCACTGAGTTGCTCTCGGAGCAGACGCCGAACTGGCCGACTGTCGCGCGCCTGGCCAACGAGCTGCGCAAGATCGCAGCAGGTATGTCGGCCGAGTAGCCGTACGGAGCCAGACGCTCAGAGAGGCACTTGGTAGCCCCGTATGGGGCGTCACGCTCAGCTTGTGCCACGGGATGCAGGATGATGCCGTCGTTCTTGCTCCGTGGTCGCATGGGCAAGAGCCTATGCCTCGCTGGTGGGATCGGCTGGCTCGTCATCCCCAAGAAAACTGGGTGCGTCGATCGGTCCGGTCTGCATCGCGCCAGGCGCCAACTCCGATGACAGGTCAGCGACCGGCGCCGCGCTGACGGGCTCGGGTTTGACGCCCCCGATGGTGAGTTCGGGCTGAGTCTCCCATGCCGCATTGAGTTGGTACTGCAGGTAGGTGGGTGCGAACAGATTCACCAACGGGATCATGTGAAGCACGAAGAACAGGAGCCCGCTGCCGCCATGCACGTCGGCGGCGCGCTGAGTGAGCTGCATTCGCTTACCAGTGGCCCAGATCGAAATGAACGGCGGGATGATCAGGATCGAGCCGAGGGTGATCGCGATCACGCTCAAGCCCGGAGACGTACCGATGTCAACCTTGTTCTGCTCGCCCCAGTCGGCCATCTCACGGTTGATCTTGTAGTACCAGACCAGGTAGTAGATGCCGAGTGTGATCAGCGAGAGGCCCGCCACCGCCCACGGATTTCGAATCTTCGCCGTCTTGCCTCGATCAGTGATCTTCACTGTCGTTGCCACTGCCTCCCCCCTCAGTGGAATCGGGCGCGCACTTTACAGCTCTGATCGGGGTAGATGGGGATTTGCCGTTCATCGAGAGTTCGGCAATGGTCACCAGGCGCTGGTCAGTGGCGCCTGGGTGGAACTCCGGACGGAATGGGCGGCTAGGACTCGGGGACGAGCGCGTCGACCTGCGAACCGTGGTAGGTGTGGCTGTGCGACTTGCAGGAGGCGGGAAAGGCGAACTGGACGCTCGCGCTCTTGACACCGTCGTAGGTCGCGTCAACAGTCATCTTTCCGACGGTCCCGACCTTGCACTTCTTGTCTGTGCTCGACCTGACCTTGACGTGGACCTGCATCAGGTTGCCGAGGTGGCCCCAGAGCTTTGCGAAGTGCGTGTGATAGGTGACCGGGGCGACAGGTTTGAGGACGATCAGGCGCTGGATGCCGCCGGCCACATCGACCTGGCAGACGGTCCCGCTGACCGAGCCCGAGCTGAGGTCGACGTCGCCGACGGCACGCGCGTAGCTGCCGTTCTTACCGGTGATCGGCAAGCCGGTGTGAAAACCCCACTGTGGGTTCCCGGCGACCGGCGGAACCTCCGAGAAACACGGATGCACGCCACCGGCCACGGCGGGGCCCGTGGCGACGGCGCAGGCCGTGGCGGCCGATGTCCCGCAGCCAACGAGGAGCGCGAGCGCGCGTGCCTTTGTCAGACGCATCGGCCCGCACTATATGGCTTCCGCTGACCCCATCTCAACCGGCTTGTCACGCGATCCGACCGGATCGCCACGGCACGCGGGGGCGCTCCACCAGTTTCGCTCTGACCCACTGTCGCTTCGGCACGGCCGGACTGTGGATCATGATTGCGACAGACTGCCTGGGCATGGGCTTTGAGGTCGTGACGTCAGCGGATCACCCAGAGCTGCACGATCAGGCGCGCTCGGCTTTCCGCGACCAGTGGCCGGAGTTCGTTTATCACGATGACCTCGAGCGTGAGCACCCATACGTGCAGCGAGTTGAGACGTACTTCCGCGACCTGCACATCTTCCTGATGCAGGACGGCAGGGTGGTCGCCGGCGGTTGGGGTGTCTCGCTGGCCTGGGACGGCACACCGGCAGGACTACCGGAGGGTTATCGCTCGGCGCTCGTGCAGGCCTTCGACGACCATCGGCAGGCCCACCGGGTCAACACGCTCAGTTTCATGGCGGCCGCGGTGGCCGAGAACTTCCACGGGCAGGGACTTGCCACGCATGTGTTGGAATCGCTGATGGAACGCGCGTCCGCTGCGGGGCTTGCACATGTGATCGCGCCGATCCGTCCGACTTGGAAACACCGCTATCCGCAGGTCTCGATGGCTGAGTACGTCACCTGGACGCGTGATGATGGCCTGTCTATCGACCCTTGGATCAGAACGCATCAGCGAATGGGCGCGACCATCATCAAACCGGCACCGAACTCGATTGTCGTTACCGGCACGCTCGCCGAGTGGGAGACCTGGGCTGCAATGCCATTCCCGGCCACCGGCAGCTACTTCGTACCCGGAGCGCTAAACCTCGTGGAGGTGGATGGGGAACGGGACACCGCCGTCTACCGCGAGGAAAACCTGTGGGTGCAACATCGCTGAACTTACCGGCTTGGGTCGTTCACTAGGCTGAATGAACATTCCTCGGCTCTGGAGTGCGAGATGGGTTGGAACGCGACGGATATCCCCGATCAGCACGGACGCACTGCCGTTGTCACCGGCGCCAACGGCGGACTGGGATTGGTGACGGCCAGAGAGTTGGCGGCCAAGGGTGCACACGTCGTGATGGCGGTGCGGAACCGGCAGAAGGCGGCCGCTGCGGTTGAGGAGATCCGGACAATCGTCCCGGACGCCTCACTGGAACTGGTCTGGCTCGACCTGGCGTCGCAGGCGTCCGTAAAGCAGGCTGCCGGGCAGATTCTCGCCGCCCATGATGAGCTTCACCTGCTGGTCAACAACGCGGGCGTGATGGGAATCAGCCAGGCGCGAACGGTCGACGGGTTCGAGATGCAGTTCGGCGTCGACCACCTGGGCCACTGGACGCTGACCGCACTGCTGCTACCGGCGCTGCTGCGCACGCCCGGATCCCGGGTCGTGACCGTCACCAGCACCGCGCATCACATCGGCCGTGCGGTCGACGTCGCCAACCCCCATCTGGAGGGCCGTTACGGCGCCTGGCGGGCCTACGGCCAGGCGAAGCTCGCCAACTTCCACTTCGGCCTCGGGCTGCAGCGCGAGCTCGACCGGGCAGGCGCAGACACGGGAAGTCTGATCGCGCACCCCGGACTCTCCAACACCGACCTTCAGGCGGCCAGTGTCGAGGGATCCGGCGGCGGGGCCTCCCAGCGGTTCTTCCACACGCTGGCCCAGCGCACCGGAATGTCCCCAGACCAAGGTGCCCTGCCACAACTGCGCGCCGCCACCGACCCGAACGCCAACGGTGGCGATTTCTACGGCCCAATCTTCGTCAACAACGGCGCTCCAGTCCGCAAACCGATCCTGCGCAGGTTCGGGATCGACCAGGCAGTCGCGAAGCTCTGGGAGGTGTCCGAGCGCGAAACCGGCGTCGCCGTCGAGGTACCGCCCGCGACTGGCGCATGAACGCCGTCGGCGACAGACCGCGGCAGGAACGCAGCTGGGGTGCTCTGCTGACGAAAAGCGCGCGAGCACGCTCGCTGGACGTACTCAGCTCGGGCCGAAGCTGTCGTGGTTTCCGCGATTGCGCTCATGCCAGAGAAGTGTGACGTGACCGCCCTGAATTGCGATCAGCTGCTGGTGTGCTTCGAAGCCACTGTCCCCCGGGATCTCGTCGAGGTAGGTCTGGCCGTGCGCACCGAAGGCGAAGTAGGTGGGCCAGAAGTAGCTGCCGTCGACCCTGCTGACTGTGAAAGCTGGCACGAGGCCGTGCGGAGTGACGCGCAGAATATGCGGACCGTTCTCCGCGTACACGGTCCCGCCCGGAGCGCGTTGGAGAACCGAGTAGCCGCCGCCGCTCTCTCTCGCTCCGCTGCCCGGGCTGATTGCATGCGCCCGCCCGTTTGGCGTGACCTGCCAGACAGACCAGCCGTTGACCCCTGAAACGTCGATGTCACCCTGACCGTCGACCGCGATGTGGCCCAGCCCGTCGAGACCGCCGTGCAGAGACCACGTCGTGGCGACATCCGCCACCGGATCCAGCGTGCCGCGACTGGTGAGACGCAGCAATTGGTGTGCTGTCGCGATGTACAGCTGTCCGTTGGGGGCAACCGCAATCGAAGGACCGCCGTTCTCGCCCGCGGTGCCCAGAGCAGCTGACCTAGCCGGCGTGCCGACGGCGATCCGGCCGGCCGGCCGGCCGTTGCCGGCGACGGTGCGGATCACCCCGGCAGGGCTGATCACGCGAACCCGGCCGCCGTCGACCAGGTAGAGGCCGCCTGCCGGAGCGAATGCAAGGCCGGACACGGTCGACAGCCTCGCGTTCAACGCCGCCCTGCCATTGCCGGAATACCCGTCAAGGCCGTCTCCGGCGACCACCCGGAACCGGCCATCCCTGAGCCGGACGAGCACGCGATGACGGGCCACGTCAGCAACGTAGAGCGCACCGGTCGGCCCGACCGCGAGCGCCCCCGCGACGTGAAGCGCGGCCAGCGAACCGGTGGGAAGAGCACCGGACGCGTGCCCGGCCTGGCCGCCGCCGGCGTGTCCGCGCGCAGCGGTCAACGACACCACCACAGCAGCCGACGCGACCAGGACGAGCAGGATCGCGGCTCGGCCGGCCCAACGCCGGCGGCGCAACCTGCGAGCTTCGCGAAACAACGCCTCCTGATCGACCGGGCACGGGTCCCGCGTGTCGTCGCGTTGCAGCGTCTCGCACACCGCGTCCTCAAACATCGTCGACCGCATGGTGCTAGCTTACATATCACTATCTGGGAGAGCAAGATCAACCCATCGGACCCAACCCCGCTCTATCTCCAGGTCGCAGCTGAGATCCGTCGAGCCATCGCCGACGGCGAGGCCGCTCCAGGTGATCGACTGCCGCTGGCCCGAGATCTCGCGACCGTCCTCGGCGTCAACTCCAACACGGTCCTGCGGGCGCTCAGAACCCTGCGCGACGAGGGGTTGCTCGACTTCCGGCGCGGCCGCGGCATCACGGTCACCGGAACACCGCAACGAGGGGCGTTGCTGCGACGCATCAACGAACTCGCCACCTACGCCCGCACGAACGGCTACCGCCGCGAGGAACTGATCGCCCTGATCAGCGAGGTGCCCTGGCCACGAGCGGACAACACCTGATCCTTGCAACCCGAAGTTCGGCCCGCATAACCCTTCCGCCCTGGGCGTCGGACGACTGTCTGTAGCCCGGGGCGCTCATCCGCCGCCTCGAGTTGAGATCGAGGCTGAACGGTCCATGAGGCGGTAAATCCCACCGTGACTTCAGTCGCGGATATGCTCGCAGGTCCACACTCAAGGGGGAATCGTGGACAACGGACACATCGACCTGTCGCGGCTGCGGACGCGCGCCAGTTAGGCCTTACTGCCAATGCGACTATGGAGCCGGGCTGAGAAAAGCGACGGCATCATCCTGCGTACCGTGCCAGAAACTGAGGGCGTCGCGGCATATCGATCCGACAAGACGCTGATCGAGCGTGTCGCGCCGTATGGCTACAGAGCCGGCCCGGCGAGTTCCTCGCGCCCTGCAGGGTCGACGGCTCGGAGCTGTCACCAGGTAGGGAGAACGCACAGAGCTTTTACTCCAGGCAGCAAGGGTTAGGGACGCCAACGGCCCGTGTTCCCGGGCGTTTCTCCCGTCGCGTCGCGACTCAGGCGATCAACGCGTGCACGGCCGAGCCCAACGCGGCAAGGATCAGGATGACCCAGAAGGCGACCCGCCACGCGTGCTCAATATGGATCCCACGAACGTGCATTCTCCCCAGCTCTTCGGTGGGCGGGTCAGTGCCGCGGTTCGGCCCAGAACCACCTGAAGCCAAATTAGAGACGCACTGCGGGAGCTGGATTAGGGCAGCGTTTGGATGAGGTTGTGGCAAACCGCACGTGCGACGCGAAGCCGCGACGTAACGTAGGGGAATGCCCCGCGACCCCAGCAGCGCCACCAGCGAACACCATCCCGACAACGCGATGGAGGATCCTGAGGAGATCGCGCGCTTCGCCGATCGCTGCAGCGACCTGATGCGCGGCCTACTGGAGGCGCTCGCCGCGGCTCCGGACCGGCCCCGCACGTTTCCGGAGGTGGAAGACGTGCTCGGCTGGCCGCGGCGGCGCATCGCAAGTGTGCTCGGTGGCGTCTGGCATCTGCGCAACACCGAGTTCGGTGGCCGCCGGCCCTACCGCTTCCTCGACGAGCCCGACTCAGCCTCCGGCCGCTGGGAGATCTGGTGCGACGCCCGCCAGGCCAAGGCGATCCACTCAGCGCTCACCGGGTCCTAGCGATCAGACGTGCTGCTCCCCCAGTCACGGCGGTGGTGGTCAGCCGGCCGGATCAGCGGTGGTGGTCAGCCGGCCGGATCAGCGGTGGTGGTCAGCCGGCCGGATCAGCGGTGATGGTCACGCGGTCGCTGTAGAAGGCGACGTGATCCTTGATCTCAGCGACCGCCGGCGACGGATCTGGGTAGTACCAGACGGTGTCCGCGAGGATCGGCTCGCGTTCGTCCGCGATGTCGTAGTAGGAGGCCTCTCCCTTGTAGGGGCACCAGGTATGCAGGTCGCTGTCTCGCAGCACGCGGGGATCGACATCCGCAACCGGGACGTAGAGCACCGGCTGGTACGAAGCCTCGCGCAGCTCGAGTGCGTGATCGGTCTCGGCAATCACGGCCGCTCCGTGTCGCACCACGACGTGAGCGGGCGATGACTCGATTGTGATCGGGTGGTCCGAGCCGGGGGTTTTGCGCGTGCGGGCCTCAGTCATCGGCACGTCTCCTTGGGTGGTGGACTTTGAGTTTGACACGCGCAATGCGAGCCACCTGCGCGAACGGCGTGGCAGCCCGGGAGGCGTGCCTCCGGCGGGCGTTTGTGATGTGATCGGTCGCGTGCCGGGCGAGCTCGAGCAACTCAAGCATCCGATCGTGCAGGCGCCGATGGCCGGTGGCCCGTCGACCCCGGAGCTGGCGGTGGCCGTCTCGAACGCTGGTGGCCTGGGCTTTCTCGCCGCCGGGTACCGCAGCGCGGATCAGCTCAGGAACGACATCGAGCGAACTCGGCGCGGGACCGCCGAACCGTTCGGGGTCAACCTGTTCCAGCTCACCGAGACGATGGTCGACGAGCGCGCCGTGGCCACATATGCGGCGGCGATCGAGCCCGAGGCCCGGCGCTATCACGTGGAGCTCGGCCGACCTCACTTCGACGACGACGAGTTTCACCAGAAGCTCGCCGTCGTGCGGGAGCTACGAGTTCCGATCGTCTCGTTCACGTTCGGCTGCCCCGCCACCGATCTCATCGCCGAACTGCAGGGCGACGGCGTCTCCGTCTGGGTCACGGTCACCGAGCCCGACGAGGCCCGCGTCGCGACCGCCGCCGGCGCAGACGCGATGATCTGCCAGGGTGTCGAGGCGGGCGGTCACCGCGGTACGTTCGTCGACGACGACGGGGTCGGCGAGATCGGCCTGCTGAGGCTCCTGCAGCTGGCGTGCGCCACTACTGACCTCCCGGTCATCGCCTCGGGCGGGATCATGGACGGAGCAGGGATCGCCGCCGTGCTGGCGGCCGGCGCGGCCGCCGCCCAGATGGGTACAGCGTTCCTCCGATGCCCAGAGGCCGGCACCAGCGAACCACATCGCCGCGCGCTGGGACAGCCGGGAACGACCGCGCTCACGCGGGCGTTCAGCGGCCGGCGCGCCCGCGGCATCGTGAACAGGTTCATGCGAGAGCATGACGCGCTGGCTCCCTCGGCCTATCCGCAGGTCAATCAACTCACCGCTCCCGTGCGGGCGGCAGCTCGACAGGCGGGCGACGCGGGCGCGATCAACCTGTGGGCCGGGCAGGCCTACGAATCTGGAGAGGCCAGACCTGCGGCCGAGCTGGTCGAGCTCTGGAGCAGGCAGCTGAGCGCGGCCAGCCGGCGACGCGGTTGCTAGGTGCTGGCTGGCACCACTAGGCCAACTCGGCCAGCCGCTCGATCTCGTCCTCGCTGGTCCAGGCTCCAACCGAGGCGCGCACCAGCCCGGCCGACGGGATGCTGCGCACGATGATCCCGTGCGAGGCCAGACGAGCCACGTCGTCGTCGGCATCGTCGGTTGTCCATGAGACAAGGGTCGAGCGGCCGCGCGGAGCGACCTGGTGCCCTCGGGAGTGCAGGAGCTCGGCGAGTTGCGCCGCCCCCGTGGCGGCCTGCTCGTGCACCCATGCCCAACCCGCGCCTGCGAGCACATCCATCGAGGCCAGCGCCCAGGTGCTGCGAACAGCGCTCGGGAAGCCGTCATCGAGCCGCCCCGCGCCCTCTGCGAGGTCGGAGTTCAACGGATCGTGAGCGTCGGCGAGCGCCGCGTAACCGGGGAATGGTGGCTCGAGATCGTCGAGCCGATCGGGTCGCACGTACAGCGCGCCGCTGCCCTCCGGACCACACATCCATTTCTGGCCCGAGCCGGCGTAGAAGTCGATGCCTAGCTCATGCACGTTGACCGGGATCGCGCCGAGCGCCTGCGCAGCGTCCAGCAGGACCGGCACGCCGGTTGCGCGCAGCCCAGCCACGTCCACGACCTCGCCGCCGACCCATGAGACGTGTGAGCAGGCGATCAGCCTGGTGTTCGGCCCGACCTCGCCCGGCAGCTCCGTGAACGGAACCACCCGCACCGTCACCTCGTCGCGCTCGCGCAGGCGGCGCAATGGTGCGAGCAGGCCCGGGTGTTCCTGATCGCTGGTCAGGATCTCATCGCCGCGTGAGAAGCGCAGCCCGCTCAGAACGGTGTTGACCCCGTAGGTGGTGGAGCTGGTCAGTGCGACCTCGTCCGGATCGGCACCGAGCGCGCCGGCGTAGCCGGCACGGGCACGCCTCGCCAGATCGAGCACCTGCTCGAAGTACTCCCTGCCGACGCGACCCTCTGTGAGATCGGCCTGCATCCGCGCGCGGACGGCGTCCCGGACGGCCTGAGGGACAGGGCCCTCGGTGCCGGCGTTGAGGTACGAGCAGCGCTCGAGCACCGGAAACTGGTCGCGAAATGGAGGCGCGGCGACTTGCTGAGCCATCACCTGTAGTCCATCACAGACGAGCCGTCCGCGCGCTGCGGGATGCTTCGGATCGTGGGTCGTCGGTTGCATCGGTTGATTCGTCAACTAGAATCGTTCACATGTCAGCCGTAACTGAAAGCTCGCGCCTCGACGGTGCCGCACTTGAGGCATGGCGTGGATACCTTCAGAGTCACGCCGCGATCGTGCGTGTGCTCGACGCCGAGTTGGTGGCCCAACACGGGATGACCACTCGCGATTACGAGGTGCTGCTCTACCTCGCGCAGGCGGAGAACCACATGCTGCCGATGTCAGCGCTCTCGGAACGGACGATGCTGACACGCTCGGGGATCACGCGACTGATCGACGGCCTCGTCGGCCAGGGGTTGATCGAACGCGTCACCTGCGAACGTGACGGCCGGGTTTCCTATGCCCGCCTCACGGACGCCGGCTACGGCAAGCTCAAGCAGGCGGGCTGCACCCACGTGGCCGGCATCGAGCGCCTGTTTCTGGCGCACTTCGCCACTGACGAGCTCGACCAGCTCGCAGGCCTCCTGCGCCGGCTGCCGGGCGCCAGCCTCGGCGGCTCCTGCACCGCCTCCTGAGCGCCTCCGCGAAAGCGCCCTGCTGAGCGACCCTGACGGGCGCCGAAGCAGCGGCGAGGCGCCCGAGGTTGACGATGCTTGACAGATCAACCAAAACCTGTGTAAGCTATTAGTTGTAGGCTCAACCACTTCTCAAAGGATTCCCAGATGTCAATCATCTCACCCAGCGCAGTACAGACCGGCAGCTACTCGGTCGATCCCGCCCACTCGAATGTCGGCTTCGAGGTCAAGCACATGGGCATCGCGACCGTACGCGGCAGCTTCAAGAAGTTCGAGGGCACGGTGCAGGCCGGAGACGGCGCGCTGACGCTCTCGGGCCAGGTGGAGGTCGCGAGCGTCGACACCGGCGATACCCAGCGCGACGGCCACCTGCAGTCACCTGACTTCTTCGACGCCGCGCAGTTCCCGCAGATCACGTTCAACTCGACCGGCGCGGAGACCTCCGGCGACGGCAAGATCACGCTGAACGGCGAGATCACGATCAAGGGCACGACCAAGCCGCTCGAGCTCGTAGGCGAGATCGCGGAGAACGGCCAGGACCCGTGGGGCAACGAGCGCGTCGGCTTCGAGGTCGAGGGCAAGGTCGACCGTCGCGAGTTCGGACTCGTCTGGAACCAGACCCTCCCGAACGGCAACCTGCTGGTCTCCAACGAGGTCAAGCTGGTCGTCAGCGTCTCGGCGGTCAAGGCGGCGTAAGCATGATCAAGGTCCTTGCCATCTCCGGCAGCCTGCGCAGGCTCTCTTACAACACGGGCCTGCTGCGGGCTGCCAAGGACCACGCGCCCGAGGGCGTCGAGATCGAGATCTACGACGAGCTCGAGTCGCTCGCGCCGTATAACGAGGATCGCGAGGACGATAAGCCCGCCGGTGTCGAGGAGTTCCTCACGAAGATCAGAGAGGCTGACGCGCTGCTGATCGCCACGCCCGAGTTCAACACCGCGCTGCCGGGTCAGCTGAAGCACCTGATCGATTGGGGCTCGCGGCCCTACGGGCCTGAGGCCGCGCTGTACGGCAAGCCGGTTGCGGTGATCGGCGCGAGCAAGACCGATTACGGCGCCATGTGGGCGCAGGATCAGCTGCGCAAGTCGCTCGGCATCGCCGGCGCACGCGTGACCGACGTGGAACTGTCCGTGGCCCGGGTTCACGAGGACAAGTTCGACGAGAACAGCAACCTGATCGACGAGCAGGTGCTCGAGCAGCTCGAGCACGTGGTTCGCGAGCTAGCCGAGCACCACCGCGCCGTCGCGGCGCTGTAGCCGAGGGCAAATGCAGGCTCAGACCTCGATCGCGCCCGCCACCACCATCGGCAGCGTCCATCTGACCGTGCCGAACCTCGAGCGTTCGCGCGGCTTCTACGAGCGGGTGCTGGGACTGAGCGCGTCGGAGCAGCCCGACGGCTCGGTTCTGTTGGGAGGGGCGGCTCGCTTGCCGCCCCTCCTCTCGCTCATGGGCGACAGCGCCGCGACACCCCGTAACCCGCGCGAGACCGGCCTGTTCCACTTCGCGATCGTGGTGCCGACCCGTCGGGACCTGGCGGTCGCACTGGTGCGGCTGATCGAGGGCGGCTGGCGGCTGAGCGGAGCCTCCGATCACCTTGTCAGCGAGGCGCTGTACCTCGACGATCCCGACGGAAATGGCGTCGAGATCTACCGCGACCGCGATAGGTCGCAGTGGCGCCGCGATGCCGACGGCAACCTTGAGATGGCGACGCTGCCGCTTGATTTGGAGGATCTACTCGCAGAACTTCAGACGGCCCCGATCGACCCTGAGGCTGACGCGATCATGCCCGCCGACACGCGCATCGGGCATGTGCACCTTCAGGTGGCCGAACTCCAGGAGATCGAGCGGTTCTACGCGGACGTGCTCGGCTTCGAGGCGACGGTTCGCGACTACCCGGGCGCGCTGTTCGTGGCGGCCGGCGGCTACCACCATCACATCGGCCTCAACACCTGGAACAGCCGCGGCGCGGCCACGCCGAAGTCCGGCTCGGCCGGCCTCAGCGCCTACGAGCTGCGGCTCGGCGACGCAGATGCACTCGCCGCCGTGTTGGCACGCCTCGAGGCGGCCGGCACAAAACTCGAGCCGGCCGCCTCGGGCGCCACGCTAGTGCGCGACCCCAGTGGGAACAGCTTGCTGCTGTCCCGTTGAGCCGTCAGCAGCGATTCCCCCAGCGAACGAGGACGACGTAGAAGCGTCCGTTGCGTTCCAACCACGCACCAGCAGGATGATCGAGACCGCGAGCGTCCACAGGCCCATACCGGCCAGCCCCGCGAACGAAGCTGGTGTCGCCGCGGCGATCCCGAAGAGCAACGCCAGCCACCCCAACCACCGGGGCAGCACGGACGCGCGAAGCACGGCGATCCCACAGCAGATGCCGAACACGAACCCGCCCATCACGGCCGTCAAGAAAGCTTCGTTCGAGACCGTGTTCAACGCCTGAGCCGCTGAGGCCGTGAACTGCGTCACGTGACTTGCGAGCGCATAATCAAAGCTCGAGAGGATCGCGAGCCCCACAGCCAGAATCGCAGCACCCACGAGCGCCGTCGTGGCCGCGCCCTCGCTCTCGCGGCGCAGGCGGTCACGAAACACGCCCGCGAACAGGACGATGAACGCGGACGCGAACACGAACACGATGTCGCTCAGGCGCTGTCCGGAGCGATGGTGCGTGTAGAACGCAATCACGCTCACCCCGGACGCTCCGGCGCCAGGCGAGCTACCGCTCGTGAAGATCCCGACCAGCAACAGTACGAAGAAGATAATGCCGCTCAGCGGCGCTAGGCGATTCAGGCGTTCGGGCATGCCTCAATCTCCCAGACAGAGAAACTCGCAATCAATACGCAATTCTGCGTAGGCTCGTCAAGGTCTGGTGACGCTCGAGGGCCTACGCAACCGGGATCTGCGCGCCGTCATCGGCTGCGCGCAAGCGCTGGAGGACATCGTCGACAGCGCCCAGTTCCGCCTGTCGATTCTGCCACTGCTTCGGCGGCTGGTGAGCGCTGATATCGCGTCGTTCAACGTGATCGATCTGGCCGCACACCAAGCCGAGCGCCCGATCGTCGATCCACCGGACGCGTTCTTCGATGCCGCCGCTGACATCCTCGGCACCTATGGCCACCAGAACCCGCTGATCCGCGCCCACCGTCGTGACGCAGCCAAGCTGTCCGATTATCTGACTCAGCGCGAGCTGCACAGGCTCGAGTTCTATGACCTCATCCTGGCCGCCACCGAGGTCGAGCATCAGATCGCCTTCTCGCTCTCCGGCCTCAGCCAGAAGGTGGTCGGCATCGCGCTGAGCCGTCGCCGTCCGGACTTCACTGACACCGACCGCGCCGTCCTGAATGCAATCCGCCCGTTCGTCGCCGGAGCCTACATACGCGTGACGACGAGCCGACCGCCGCTCCCAGCCGAGGCGTTCAACCTGACACCGCGCCAGATTGAGGTGTTGGAGCGTCTGACTGCAGGGATGTCGAGCCTGCAGATCGCGCTGTCGATGGACATCAGCGAGCGCACGGTCCACAAACACCTCGAGCACATCTATGCCGAACTCGGCGTCCCGAGTCGCTCGGCCGCGATCGCCCGCGCGTTCGGGCAGATCTGACATCGACGAACTGCGTCCGGCCGCCGCTGGCCGCTAACCTAGCGGTCCCTGGCGACGTGGGAGAGCGGCTATCCAGCGGCCTGCAAAGCCGTTTACACCGGTTCAAATCCGGTCGTCGCCTCTGACAGAACCCTCGCTCCTGCGGGGGTTCTGTGCGTTCTGTGGAATAGCGGATTGTCGACGTGTCCCCAGCGTGCCCCGAGACTGTTCGCGAACGGACACTTGGGGCGGTCACCGCAGCTGTTTGCCGCAGCCCCCGAGATCAAGTCATCGACGTGCCGGCCGGATTGTCAGTCCGTTTCGGAATGTCCGGCGACAGCGGTCTCGGCTGCTGGACGCCGAGTTGGCTGAGATCGCTGTGTCCACCAGTCGTGTAACACGATTTGGATTGCAGCAGCGGTTGGGATCGCGAGCAGCGCTCCAAGAATCCCGAGCAGTGAGGCTCCGACCAGCACCGAAATGATCGTCACGATCGGATTGACACGCAACGCTCTGCCGTACACGGCTGGCTGGACCACGTAGTCCTCGAAGCGTTGCCAGACGACGATGAACACGATCCAGACGATCGTGGCTGTTGGAAAGCTGACGGTGAGCGTGGCGAGCGCAACGAAGATGGCGCCGACGGTCGCGCCGACCAACGGAATCAGGTCGAAGAATCCGACCACGAACCCGAGCGAAAGTGGGTATGGCACACCCAGGATAAGAAGCACGATCCAGGTCGCAATCGTCGCCAGGATGCTGATCGCGATGTTTCCCAGCACGTAGTCAGCCACCGCACGATTGATCTCCTGGAGCAGGTTCTGGTAGCGCGCGCGGCGCCCACCCGCAAGTGAGAGCAGCATCTCGGCATATCCACGGGAGTGCAGGACCAGCAGGAACGCGACTGCAAGCACGGTCACCAACTCGCCAATGAAGCGGAACGCCTGGACCGTCACGTCACTCAGAGGCCCCGCGAGGTGGCCCAGGATCTGAGGAAGCCGCCGGGCGTCATGGACCAGCTTCGGCGAGATGTGGTAGCGGTTGTCATAGTGGCGGAAGAGGTGGTTGCGCCTCAGCGCGTGCGCGTATGACGGCGCGTCATGGGAGAGCTGGTTGACCTCCTTCACAAGGCTCGGCACCACCACATACCCGAACAGCAGCACGCTGGCCAGGAGCAGGACGTACGCGATCAGGATGACCACTGCTCGCGGCAGTCGGGTCCGGGCGACAACTGCGTTCACCATTGGCAGCAGCGCCAAGGCGAAGAACAGACTGATCAGCAGCAGCTCGACGATCGTGCGTACCCGCCACACCAGGTAGAGGAAGGCCGCGCAGACCGCCACGATCAGAACGATCCGGATGACGCCACCAAGCGACGGTGTCATCAACCGCACGCTCGTGGGCGATGAACGGCTATAAGTGATCGGATTGCCGGCGGTGCCCGCGACCCGCGCAACCGGATCCGACTCTGGCGAGGGTGTCATTTCCGGCCACTCCTTCCGGTGGCTGAGTTGTCGCTGTGCATGCTCAGGACGACCGCTTCGGGTGCGTCGACTGTGGCCCAGCCGACCGCGTTTCCTGGCGTCACCATAAGGCCGCCAACGGCGGCACCCACCCGCCGCATCCCGTCTCGCGTGTGGCGAGGTCCTCGCCTGACCGCCATTCCCGCGCCTGAGCGTTTCCGCGAACCCGGGGACGGCGCCCCGCACCGTCGCGTCTAAGCGTGGATGGTCAGGATCGTGGCGCTCGCCGGTGCGACGTTGATGTCGTAGACGCCCTTGTGCCGCCTGACCGTGGATCTGAGTTGCGGCCCGGCCAGCTGGCCGGTCCGCGGTGAGAGCGCCTGCCCCCCGAGCGTTACGCCGGTGGTGGCGGTCAGGCGTCTCGCGGAGCTCGTCAGAGCTTCGCTGGTTGCTGGGCCCTTGGCGTCGGTGGCCTGAACGGCGACGCGGTGAGCGCTGCCGGTGACGTTCGTCACGACGACGTTGACGGTGTGCTCGGGAGTCCGCACCGCCCAGGCAAGCAGACCGCTCGGCATGGTCGAGACGCTGAGTATCCGCGAGCCGGGCGGCGTCAGCTGAGCGAAGGCCAGCATGCCGTAGTACTCAGGTTGCACCGTCACCTGCCAACCGGAGCTCGTGGCAGTGGGCTGGATCAGATTCTGGGCGGTGTTGGGCCTGGTTTCGAAGTTGACTCCGGTGACGCCCGTCTGCGCATACATAGGCAGAACGTTCAGCGCCCACAGACTGGGGCCCATCGTGTTACTGAAGTTCGCGAGTCCGCCGCAGGTCACCGCATTGATCTCGTCGACACGCACCGCGGTGTTGTGCTTGCGCCCCAGCGCGTTCCACGCTCCAACCGCATCCCCGAGGTTCTGCAATGAAGAGAGATCAAACAACGAGGACTCCTGCAGTTGACCTCCCTTCTGACAATTCCGGGGCGTCAGCGCATAGGTGTGCAGGGTCAGCAGGGACAGATCGGGACTGTCGTGCAGGAATTGCGCGACGTGAGGCAGCGCCCGGAAAGACGAGTAGCCGACGCCGGCGAGCCGGATCGGCCCGAGGTCCGCTGCGAGCCTGTCCCATTCGTTGGTTATCTCCCTGAACGAATATCCCTTGGGACGGCCGTACACGGTTTGCCGGGCCGGCGCCTTGGTTATGTAAAAGGGCCATTTGGAGTAGAGCTCGGGTTCGTTACCGAGCTCGAACGTGATGGGCACGGTCGGACCGATGCCCGATTCGATCGCCGCGACCTCCGCGGCAGAGACCACCGGGTTGTCCGCCTCCATATTGATCCCGATGATCAGGTGCGCCTGCAGGTCCTCCAAGAGCTTCTGTGCAACCGTCATCCAGGTCGGCGTGAGCGTGAAGCGTGCCCAAGGCGGATGGACCATTCCAGGGACCGGCCACCACGTCCAGTCGGTGGTATCACCGCCGATTCGCAGGTCGAATCCGCCGTCCGGAGCAAGGTTCTTCAGCACCTGCTCGAACGGGAGGTCAGGCTGGCTCGGGTCGGTCCCAACCTCCTTGAACATGTCCCGGAACTCGGTCGTGATCCCGACGAAGCCGGCGCGGATCGGCGGGCCGGCATAAACGCCGCCGACCGTCACCTGGATCGGCGCCTTCGATGCGGTGCTCGAAGGAGTCGGTCTGACCGTGTTTGAGGGAAAGATGAGGGCCGCCCGCGTGGCTGAAGGAAAGCTGAGCACAGCCGCAGCCGCTGAGGCGGCGAGTGCGATGGAGACTGCGGATCTCCTGCTCCGCAACCGGAGCGACCACGCAGAAGCATCACCCAAACGGCCAACGCGAAATTCCGCGCAATGCCGCCCAGTGCCGATGGCTCTCAATACGAAGCTGCACACTTCCCCCATGCTCGGACTCCATTTTACGGTAGGTGCTGGTCGCGACCATCCTCGAGATCACCGATCTGAGCTGAGACGGCATCTCGCTTGCCAGCTGGGCGCAGACGCTTGGCTGCAGAGGTACGATCGCCAACTCACATGTGCAAAGCACCATCTGAGACCCCGGCCGGCGCGGGTGTCAACGCGGGGCGGGCCCGGACGGGGCAGGTGCAAGCGCGATGATGCAGCTGCTGCTGCTCGCTCTGCTGGCCTCGCTCAACCCGACGTTGGTTGCGGCCACAACGGTGATGATGCTGCTCGACCGGCCGGTGCGCCTGATGATCGGGTACCTGCTGGGAGCCACACTCACCAGCGTCACACTCGGCCTGGTGATCGTCTTCTCACTGCCGAACTCGGGCGCAACCAACACAACACAACACACGCTCAGCCCTGTCGCTGACATCGCGCTCGGCGCAATCCTGCTCACCGTGGTCGCCGTGCTGCGCTCGGGGAAGCAGAAGCCCTTTCAGGAGCGGCGTAAGGCCAAGCGCGCAGCGAAGCCGGATAAGGAACCTCCCCGCTGGCGACGCGAGCTGAACAAGGGCTCTGCAAAAACGACGTTCGTCGTCGGTGCGCTGCTGACGCTTCCTGGAGCCTCCTATCTGGCCGGACTCAACCGAATCCACAAGCTCGACCACTCGTGGCCGATAAGCGTCGTGCTCGTGATCGGCTTCAACGTTGTAATGCTCTGGTTGATCGAGGTCCCGATCGCGTTGTTTCTGGTTGCGCCCGCTTGGACCCCGACGGCGATCGACCGCGCCAAAGCCTGGATCGGGCAGAACGCCCTTCTGCTGGCAACGCGGGGGTTCGCCGTGATCGGTGGGTTGCTCGTACTCAAAGGAGCAGCTGCGCTGCTCGCCTGACGTCAGGGATCACCATGGAAGATGAGCAGGATGGCCAGTCGTCGTTGAACGAAGCTGAACAATGGATCGACACACGGCTGAGCAGAAGCGGGCTGCGGCCCCGAGATGCAGCATTAATGATCGCGGGGTTCTGGGCGGTGGCAATCGTCTTGTTCGGGGTCGTCGAGCGGCTCGTCGATCCCAAGACATTCCACACCGTCTGGTTGGGAATCTGGTGGGCGATCGAGACGGTCACGACCGTTGGTTACGGGGATGTCGTGCCCGATCAGGTCGTCGGCAAGATCATCGCCGGTTTCCTGATGCTCGGCGGCCTGTCCCTGCTGTCGGTGGTGACGGCCGCCATCACCAGCGGGTTCGTATCCCGGGCCGAAGCGCACCAGCGAGCCAGACGAGACGATCCGGTCATCAAGAGGCTTGATGAGCTCGCTCGCGAGTTGCAGGTGATCCGTGAACATCTGGTCCAGAACAGAGATCAGCATTAGCGAGCTATCCAAGCTGGGAGGCCCCGTGTTCACACGGGGCCTCCCATTGACGCGTCTCTAACCCAGGAGCGCGTCAAGTCGACGCAACGCGGATCGCGTCGCGACAAGGCTCATGCGTGGCGGACGTGACCACCCGGCCGGCGCTGCGTGAGCATCACTCCGCCGCCGACGAGCAGCGCAACGATTGCGATTCCGCCAGCGGCGCCGATGGCTGCGTCGCCCCAATCGAAGCCACTGGCCTCGGTCACGTGAACGACCGTCGGCGTGGCCGCCTGATCTGAGCTCGTGTAGAGCGCCTGTGCATTGGTTGGCGGCGACTGCTCATAGGTGCCCTTGCCGGTTACATCGAAGGTGCCCGCCAGGGCGGGACCTGCGCTGGCAGCAAGCGCAATCACGGCGGAGACAACGGCGAAGATGCGGCGAGTGGTGGTCATGCCTGCTTCCTCCTCGGATGCCGGCCGCCCGGTGCGGCCGATTTCCAGGCACTCTGGACGCCGCCGGTTCAGGCGCGGTCAAGGGCGGTAGACGATCGGTAAACGCCCGCTGTTTGCGTGCGTCCTGGCCCTCACGGGGCGACGCCTATCTCTTCGTGCTGCTCCCGCGCAGGCAGAGCGCCGCTAGATCCACCCCGTACACGGCCGAATACGTCTTGCAACCGATCCTTGCTGAGAAGAGCACGTCGTCGCGGCCGACCGCCACGGCCACGAACGGCGCCGCACCGGTACTCAGCCGTTGATCGAGTCTGCCATAGGCGAGATAGCGGTCCGGGCCGCTGAGTCGCGCTGCCCGGGCCAACTCGGTGCGGACACGGGGATCCTCGAAGGTCGGAATCACGAAGCCACTCTCAAGCAGGACGTTCAGGAAGTCGGACGGATCGGGATAATCCGCGAGCCAACCGACATAGGCCATGTCGTACGGCTCGCCCGGGTGCTGGATCCTGGAATAGAGCGCGCTCCCTTCCTCCTTGACTCGGACGTGCAGCCCGATGGCTGCAAGGTCCGTCTTGACGATCTGCGCCTGCTGCGGGCACGGTGAGTAGTCGCAGGTATAGAGAACCACGGTCGCGCCGGCGTACCCCTTTGCCAACTCCCTGGCCTTCTTCAGATCGGGCTTGTTCGGATAGGCCTCGAAGTGTCGATAGCCCGGAATCCCAGGCGGCAGGTAATGGTCGAATGGGGCGTCGGGTCGGTTCGATTGCTCGTCTCCGAGCCTCGCAAGCGCGCTGCGGTCGATCGCGTAATTGACCGCCTCACGCAGCCTCCTGTGCGAGAACAACGGCCGATGTGTGTTGAGGGAGAAGAATTCCAGCGCCGGCTCGGTGCTGACGAAGTACTGCTGGTTCCCGTTCCTTGCAGCCGGGCTACGTGGGCCGTAGCGCTTCGAAAGGTTCCTCTCGTTCGCGGCAGTCACCTCGCCGCCATCGGCGACGTCCACCGCTCCGGATTCCACCGCGCGGACAGCCGTCTGTCCCAGAACGCCGCCCCTGATCTCAATGCGGTTGAAATGGTGTGGACGCGGACCGTGATAGTTCGGATTCCGCACCAATACGGCCGCGTTCTGAGCCGAGCTATACGACTTCAGGGTGTAGGGCCCGGCGGAGGCGATCACGGACACGCCGTTGGGGTCGGTCGGTGTGTCGGGTGGCACTGCGCAGAAGAACGGCAGCGCAAGTTCGGTCGGCAACACCGGATTGGGATGCGTCAACCGAACCGTGAGGGTGTCTCCGTCTGCGAGCACGCCGCTTATGTGTCTGGCTTCGCCGGCCATGTAGGCACGGGCGCCGACGATGTCGTCGAACTCGCTGGCCTCGGGGTTTTTCATCGCCGGGCTCAGAGTCCGTTCGATCGTGTCCTTGAAGGTCTGGGCGGTCACAGCCTGATTCGAGGGCGGCGCGAACCGGAACCCGTTGCGGATCGTGAACGTGTAAATCAACCCGTCCGAGGAGACGGTCGGGAGCGCCCTGGCCACCTCAGGGACCAATCGTGAACCCGCCTCGCCCGCAGCGTCTGGATAGTCGAGCAACTTCGCACAGCTCGCGTACAGCAAAGCCCAGTCGACGAAGGAATACGCGATCGCCGGGTCAGGGCTGAAGACAGGGAACTGGGAGTCGACGCGCAGCGTCCCACCCTCTCTCGCGGCGTTCTGTCGCGGGACGGCCATCGCATCGACGGTGACCAGCACACGGCCACGAGCGAACACGAGCGACTGCGGGCTGCCACCCACTGGAATATTCGCGACGACAGTGTCAGTCCTTGGATCAATGCGGCTGACGGTCCCATCGCCGCTGTTTGCAACCCATACCGAGCCATCACCGAAGGTCACCCCGACGGGAGCATCACCGACCGTGATCGGTCCCTGATTGACACCAGAGGCACTGATGCGCATCACCTTGTTGTCGGCGGTGTCGGCCACCCAGACCGCTCCCGCTCCGACCGTGATCCCGGTCGGTTCATCGCCGACTGAGATCGTCGCTCTGAGTCCGGTGGGATCGACACGGACGACGTTGCCGGCTTCCTCGTCCGTGAACCACGTGACACCGGCACCGATGGCCAATCCCGTCGGAGTCGCGTTCGGATCGACACGCTTGAGGACCTTGCCGGTCGCCGCATTCAGTTGCGTCAGATCGCCCGACTGCGGCGCGACCAGGACCGTGCCGCCCCGCCCCGCGATTGACGGAGCCGTGCCGGGATCGACGTTGCCGACACGGACGGTCCGATCGACGTCGTCGAACTGTGTGTCGACTCGACTGGCTGCGATCACGTTCTGTGTCGGGTTCGAAGTGACAACCCACACCTCACCAGCCGCGACCGCCACACCGGTCGGCTGCTGGCTCAGCCTGACCGTTCCCTGGCTCTGCAGCCCCCCGGGTGTCAGCCGGGAGATCGTCTCGTCCTGCACGTTCGCAACCCACAGGGATTTGTCTCCATAGGCAATGGCGCCCGGCGCCTGACCAACCTGTGCGGTCGCCACGACCTGGTTCGATCGCGGGTCGATCGCCGCCACCGAGTTAGGCGCGGCCCGCAGAGCGGCGCGATGTTTGCCGACCAACTCGGTCACGGCTGCGGCAACGGCGGCCGCCAGCAGGAGCGCTCCGGCTGCGATCACAAGCCGCTGTCCGCGCATGCGTCTCGATCGCGGGCCCTCCGATGAGCTGAGCCGGCGCGACTGGTTCCGAGTAGCTCGGGCGGTGGCCTCGAGCGCAGGATCCTGTTCGAGGATCTGTCGCTCGAGCGCGCGTAGATCCGGACCTGGCTCCAATCCGAGTTCATCACGCAACGCCTGCCCGCCCCGGCGGTATGCCTCGAGCGCGTCGGCTTGGCGTCCGTCCCGGTAGAGCGCAACCATCAACTGGCCGAGCAGTCGTTCTCGGTGGGGATGGCGTCGGCACAGCTCTTCGAGCTCGGCCGTGAGCTCGCGATGACGACCGAGCTCGAGTCCAGCGTCAATCCGATCCTCGAGCGTTTCAAGGCGCTCCCCGTCCAGGCGGGCTGCGTATGACTGGGCGAACCGCTCATAGGCGAAGTCGGCCACCGCATCTCCACGCCACAGGGCCAGGGCTGAATCAAAGAGTTCAACCGCAGCCTCCGGATCACCTGTGGCCAGCGCCTCGCGGCCGGCGCCGGCCAAGCGCCTGAAGCGCTCGGCATCGAGCTGATCGGCCGCAACCGCCAACCGGTATCCACCGCCACGGGTGACCAACACCCCCTCGCCCAGAACCTTGCGCAGCTGCGAGACGTATCCCTGAACGATCTTGTTCGCAGTCGACGGGGGCCTGTCGTCCCACAGCTGGTCGATCAGGTGGTCGCTTGAAAGCGCCTCGCCACGACGCAGCACGAGTATCGCCAGGAGCGCACGCTGACGCGGGCCGCCCAACGGCAGCGGCTGATCATTCTCGAGAACCTCGAACGTCCCAAGAATTCGAAACTCAAGCACGGTCCCATGCCCCAAGGTGCCAGGCAACGCTACTCCGCCGTCAAACGACACGCAGGTCGCTGTGCCCGGATCCGGATCCGGATGCTCGGCCTGAGGCGCAGGTAAGGACGTCTCACTCGACGGTAGGGCGTATCTCAGTGCAACCGCTGTGAGCGGACGACGCCCGATCACGCCGGCGACGTGGCCGGCAAGACCTCCCCGCAACCGCTCAGGTCATAGCCGCCCAGGTGACTGACCCCGCTGAAAAACGCGCTGCTCGTCAGCACGGCGCCCAAAGCGCGGAAGCCTGGATGCGCCTCCCAGCGTCGCTCCAGCCAGATTTCGACCGTATGAAGCTCCAACGGTTCGAATCTCAGGCCGCTGCCCAGAGCGGCGCCCTCAGTGGTGATCGCCGCGCAGCCGAGCCCCGCGGCGGCACGCGCGGCGTCAGCATGCCCGGAAGCCACGAGGCCTCGCGGCAGTCCCCGCCCCAGCACGCACGCAGCGCGTCGGAGTGCCTGCTGACTGGCGGCGCTGTGATGGCGCTGCACGAGTGGTACGGACTGCTCAAGACAGGCCGTCAGTGAGCGGGCACTCAGGCCTGACGCAATCCCGAGCCCCACCTGCCACCGTGCGAGCTGCAGCCGGACGACATCCATCGGTGTCTGTGGTAGCCGGCCAACCGGGCCGTGGACAACGGCCGCGTGGATGGTCCCGTCCCGCAGTGCTTGCAAAGCCGTTCCGCTGGTTCCGTCCAGCGCCAACAGTCTCGCTGGGCCGGCGCTGGCGAGCATCGCCTCGGCGACGGCCAGTGCAGGATCACAACCCGCAACGACAAGCGGCCCGGCATCGGGCTCGAGTCGCATACCGCCGGCACCGAGGTTCGGGCGATGGCTGTCCGCCTCTGAAGCGAACAGTTCCTCGACCGCGCAGCCGAGCGCTCGTGCAAGCCGCAGCCCCGCATCGACCGCCGGCGTGTTGACACCCGCTTCGACAGCCGCGACGAGCTGGCGGCTCACTCCTGCAGCGAGCGCCAACTCGGTCTGGGTGAGCCCAAGCTCGAGACGGCGTCGGCGAAGCTGACTGCGGTACGCCACGGTGGGAATATATCTGCCAGGATCCTGGCATCATCCAGGCATTGGCCGGCTTCACTTCGGGAGGAAAGATGGGATCAAGACCCCTTGGCTCGACGCTTGTACGACGGGCCTGCCTATTCGGCTGCCTGGCTGGTACGACCCTTGCAGGAGCGACGCTGGCCGCTGCTGCCCCCGCGGCGTCCGCGGCCGCCAAGCATTCGGGCGATGTCGACGTGCTTTCGGCAGGATCCCTGGACACGCTGATGACCAAAGTGGTTGGACCTGCGTTCCATCGGGCAACCGGCTATACGCTGGTCGACACCTCGGGCGGCTCATCGACGCTCGCCGCCGATATCCAGAACAAGGTCGACGTGGCTGATGTGTTCGTGAGCGCGAGTCCGACCGTCACCGCCTCGCTCGAGGGCGCGAAGGGCGGAGACTGGGTTTCGTGGTACGCGTCGTTTGCAGCGTCACCCGAGGTCCTTGGGTATTACCCAAAGAGCAGGTTTGCCAAGGAGCTGAAAACGATGCCCTGGTATCAGGTGATCGCCATGTCCGGATTCCGTCTTGGGCGAACCAACCCCAGTCAGGATCCCGGCGGCGTCCTGGCCCGTCAGGCACTCGAGCAGACAGCAACAAAGGAGCATCTCCCCGTGCTGAAGAAGCTCGCGACCGAATCCTCGGACGAATACGCAGAGGACACCGAGCAGGCCGGCATCCAAAACGGCCAGCTCGACGCTTCCTTCATGTACGAGGCCGACGCGAACTCCCAGAAAAGTCCTTTCGTGAAGCTGACCGGCGTGAACCTTGCTGGCGACTACACGATCACGCTGGTCAACAAGGCCCCCCACCCTGCGGCGGCTGAGGCGTTTATCAAGTTTCTGCTCGGGCCGAGCGGGAAGAAGGAGATGAAGTCCGACCACTTCGAGATCGTCTCGCCACCGAAGTTGAAGGGCTCAGGCATCCCCGGCGCGCTGAGCGGCGTTCTTAAGTAAAACTCCAGAGATGGACGGCAGGGCGCCGCGCTCGCTCCGTTGGCTCAGCGCTCTGCTCGTGATCTACCTCGGGTACCCGCTGGCGGCGTTCGTCGTCCGCGTCGCCACCGGATCGGACGCGGGCTGGAACGCCTCGGGGCTGTGGTCCGCCCTGTGGATCTCAGTGGCGAGCGCGACCATTTCGCTTCTGATCGGCGTCCTGACCGGGATTCCGCTTGCGTATGTCCTGGCTCGCCGCCGCGGCTGGCTGAGCGACGCGGTCGGCGTGCTCGTCCAGCTGCCACTGGCGGTGCCGCCGCTGATCACCGGGATCATCCTGATCTACATAGTCGGGCCGTATACCTTCCTGGGAAGGCTGTCGGGGCAGCGGCTCACCGAGACAATCTGGGGGCTGATCATCGCCCAATCGTTCGTCTCAATCCCATTCTTGGTGGTTGTGGCACGGAGTGCCTTCCGCGCGGTCGATCCATCCTTCGGCGAGGTCGCCGCGACTCTCGGTCACGGCCCGTTTGCACGCTTCATGCGCGTCTCGGTACCGGCCGCATCAGAAGGCATCCGCACCGGGATGATCCTGATGTGGCTACGGGCGTTCGGGGAGTACGGCACAGTCGTCGTCCTCGCCTACCACCCATACAGCTTGCCCGTCTACGTGGACAATCTGTTCTCGTCGGCGCCGCTCTCGCAGGCCGAGGCGCCGACGGTGCTGGCCTTCGTCGTGGCCGCGCTGGCGATCACGTTCAGCACGATTCGGCACCTGCCCCACCGCCGTCGATCTGCGATTCCGGAGAAGCTTGCACCGGTCGCGACGCCGCCGACAGCGGTCGGCTTCGAGCTGGATGTCTGCGCCGGCACGTTCAGCCTGCGGATTGCACACCGCGAGAGTGGTCACCGCCTGGCGGTGGTTGGGCCGTCGGGCTCGGGAAAGTCGCTCACGCTGAGGACGCTGGCCGGACTGCTCGGAGCACGGGCAGGCACGGTCACCTACGGCGGCGTCGATGTGACCGAAGTTCCGACCGAGCGTCGGCGCGTCGGTTATGTGCCCCAGGGTCTCGGGCTCATTCCCGGTCGTACTGTGTGGCAGCAGGTGATATTTGGGGTCTCCGCCGATCCTTCCCGAGCGGCCTGGTGGCTCGAGACGCTGCACCTGAGCGAGCTCGTCGACCGCCACCCTGGGCAGCTGTCCGGGGGCCAGCGGCAGCGGGTGAGCCTGGCACGGGCGCTCGCCGCCGGACCTGAGGTGCTGCTCCTCGACGAGCCCTTTTCAGCCCTCGACGCGCCGGTCCGTGACGAGTTGCGACGGGAATTGCGGTCCCTGCAGCGCACCGCCGGGCTTTCGACCGTGCTCGTGACACACGACCCGGAGGAAGCAGCGATGCTTGCGGACGACATCCTCGTGCTGTCGGAGGGGCGAATACTCCAGACGGGCCGTGTGGCTGACGTTTATAGACACCCCGCGTCTCTAAAGGTGGCACGGCTGCTGGGGATCCGAAACTTCGGTCACGCCATGGTCTCCTCCGACGGAAGCTCGATCGATTCGGGCTCGGTCTCGTTCGCCACGGCACAGAGACTGCCGCCTGGTATCGAGGTGCTGTGGACCGTGCCTCCCGAGCACCTCCAGGTGTGCCAGCTCGAAACGGCGCCGTCACTCTCGTCCTGCTACTTCAACAGGGCCCCGCCACCAGCCGAGAAGCACATCCACCGCGCAGTTGTCGTCGACGTGATCGAACTGGGCACGGCGGTCGAGGTGATAGTGCGCCTCGTGGGCGGACCGGAACTCACAGCTCGCAGCACTGACCCGACCGCATCGAGCCCTGGGGCAGAGTGTCTCGTATACATCGACCCCCGGGCGATCACAGCCTGGCCCGCACCGGCACTCGACCCCGACCCGCCCGCCGCCTGATTCTCCGCCGCATGCCGCGACGCGACCACCGCTAAAGAGCGAAGCTATACTCGCGCTCTCACGCGGCTGTAGCTCAGTTGGCTAGAGCGTCTGCTTGCCATGCAGAAGGTCGAGAGTTCGAGTCTCTTCAGCCGCTTGATAAGAAGGCGCTCCAAACGGAGTGTGCTCGAGACGAGCTTCCACTCCTTGAGGTCGGCGGCCAGCGGCGCGAGCAACTGGCCGTCCGCTGAGGCCGCGATCGCACCAGCGCCAAAGGCGGAGCCCCGAACAGTCCGTCACGGTGACGACCGGCGACGCCGCTTTGTGTGATGAAAAGTTGAGTTAGCGCCGGCCAACTGGGAGCATCGTTGATATGGCGACACGCGGATTTTTTGGTAGGCGGCGCGTACCCGAGGGCATGGCCGACCGTCTGCCTCCGGGCCAGTACTACGAAGAGAAATTTCCCGTTCTCACCGCCGGCCCGACACCACAAATTGCGCAGGGCGAGTGGAGCTTCACGATCGAGGGGCTCGTGGCGCGGCCGCGAACCTGGAACTGGGATGAGATCCATGAGCTGCCGCCGTCAGGGTTCGATGGCGATATTCACTGCGTGACCAGGTGGTCGAAGCTCGGGGTGAGCTTTGGAGGAGTCTCTCTCGACACCCTCCTTGAGGTAGTCGAGGTAGAGGATGCCGCGACCCACGTCCTTGCGTACTGCTATGGCGGGTACACGACGAACCTGCCGCTGGCTGATGTTCGCGGCGGCCAGGCTTGGGTGGTTTGGGAGTATGAGGGCGCTCCGCTGCCGGCCGAGCACGGCGGGCCGGCACGACTGCTCGTTCCACACCTCTACTTCTGGAAGTCAGCCAAATGGGTTACCGGGCTGAGGCTGCTTGACCACAACCAACCGGGATTCTGGGAGCAGTACGGATATCACGACTACGGCGATCCCTGGAAAGAGCAGCGCTTCCAAGGGGACTGATTCTGTGGACGCCGCACCCACCCCGTGCTGACCCCGGCCCGCGCGACAACCTGGCAGGCCGCCACCGTGTCCGCGATCCACGTCGAAACGCCACGCGCGAAGTCCTTCTGGCTGGAGCTGCCTCACTGGCAGGCGCATCTCCCCGGCCAGTACTACAGCCTGCGACTAACCGCTCCCGATGGTTACCAAGCTGTTCGCTCCTACTCGATCGCGTCCAGCCCATTGGACGCAGGCAAGATTGAGCTGACCATCGACTGTCTAACCGACGGCGAAGTCTCCCCGTTCCTCCACGATGTTGTTCAGATCGGCGATGAGATTGAGGTGCGCGGGCCGCTGACCGAGTACTTCAGCTGGAACGGTGCCGCCCCGCTACTCCTCCTCGGCGGTGGCTCCGGGGTGGTGCCGCTCATGTCCATGCTCCGCCATCGCCGCCGCGCCCTGCCACAGGTGCCAGCGCGCATGCTCTACTCGGTCCGAACCCCCGAAGACGTGTTCTACCGCGACGAGCTCGGCGACGAAACGACGCTCACCTTCACCCGCCGAACCCCCGAAACCTGGGCAGGAGCCACCGGCCGCATAACAAGCGAGCTCGTGGCAAGCGTCGCGTATCCAGACGGCATGGCCTACGTCTGCGGCCCAAATCTGTTTGTTGACACGGCCGCCGGGCTGCTAATGGACTGCGGCTACGACCCGGAACGAATCCGCACCGAACGGTTCGGACCGACATAGGATTTATCGCTGCGCTGCACCGCTTGGAAGCTACGCTCCGCCGGATGCTCGTTCAGGCCGCACGACACGAGACGCGTCGGCGAGCAACCGCGGTCTCAGGCGTCGAGCTTGAGGACGTCATGCAGCAGGCCGCTGACGACGCGCTGGTGGCGATCATCGCCAAGCTCGGCGAGTTTCGTGGCGAGAGCCGCTTCACCACCTGGGCCTACAAGTTTGTGGTGCTTCTGGACGTCAAGGCGGGTTCGCGCCGGCTCGCCGTGCTTATCTCGGATCGTGGGGTCAGGTGTGGGGCCCTGTTCGCCGTCGAGCAGCTCTGTCAGGTGATGAAGCCGCCGGCCGGGTCGAGCGCATCCCACTGTCCGCCGAACTGCTTGATGCCGATGTTCATGACGGAGTTCTGCGCGCTATAGGCGAACCTGTAGGTGTGCAGCGGCCAGCCGGCATAGGTGACGGCCAGCAGCTTCCCTCTGTAGGGCTCCGTGCCGAGCAGGTTGATGTCGACTCCCTGCCCGGCAACCGGCCGGCCGGTGGTGGTCACGGGCGGCCAGTCGCTTATGCAGGACGGAATCCTCATGCAGAGCTTGAGCGAATTCTGCTCCCTTGGAAACATCATCAGCACGTAGCCGTCCCTGTCGGTCAGGACCTGGCCTGCGAGCGTATTGCCGATCCTGATGTGAGCCCTCCCAGCCTGAGCGGCGCCGGCAGACAAAAGTAGTGCGGCCGGCGCGGCGACAATCCCTGCCCAGATGCTCCTGGTCCTCGCTCGAGCCATGGGTTGAGATAGCGTAGCCGTCACGTGACATGCATCACAAGCAAGGGTCAAACACCAGTATCCTGACCCGCAGACGGTTCCTGGTGGGAGCCGGGGCGTCGGCGGCGGTGGGCGCGCTCAGCGGCTTCGCTTCCAAACGCGCTGCGGCGAAGGTCCTGGTTCCTCCCGTGACCCTCGGCTCGCAGCCTGCCGGCCTGCCGGTCCGACAACACGCTTGGGCGCGGTGGCTGCGCCGTGACCAGTTCGGCAACCCGCTGGCGCCGAGGTTCGACCGGCTGCTGTTCTTCGACGTTCGCGGTCGCCCCACGCCTGCCTATCCGCTGCTGCTGGAATCGCGCCTGCGGACGATTGAGCGCCGCTTCGGCTGGGGACCGCACGGCTTGCTCTTCACCGTCAGTTACGGGCCAGATTACTTCACCCGCGTGCTCGGAGTGCCGTCGCCGATCCCGACGGCGACCGGCCTTTCGAGCTTCGAGTCGCCCGCCATCGACCGCTATCAGGTGTGTGTGCACCTCGCGTGCGACGACGAGAGTCGCCTGGGCGAGGCCGACACGCTACTCAAACTTGACTCGATCCTGATCTGGCGCGAGACGCGCACCGGTTTCACCGGCAGCGGCCTGCCGTCGAAGCATCAACGCGTCGCCGGGATCCCGGCTGGCCAACCGGTGCAGCCGAGCGCGCCGCTGTTCATGGGATTCAAATCCGGGCTGCGAAACAACCAGGCCACCGAGGACGACGTGACGATTCCTGCAGGCCCGTTCGCGGAGGGCACGACGATGCAGATCAGCCACATGCGACTGCAGCTCGCCGACTGGTACGACCAGATCTCGGCGGCCGAGCGGGTGGCGCTGATGTACTCGCCCCAGACCTCGGTAGCGGCCGCCCGGCGCTTCACAACGGATGCCGCAGGAAACCCGAACGAGATTATCGAGGCGATCACTCAACATGGCGTCGTCGGTCACGCGCAGACCTCTGCGCAGGCCCGGCGCCATGGGCGGCCGGTGATCATCCGCCGCGACTTCAACACCGTCGACGGCGGTGAGGCCGGTATGCACTTCGTCTCCGTCCAGCGCTCGATCGAGGACTTCGTCGCCACGCGCAACGCGATGAACGCAGCTGAGGCCCACAACATCAACCCTCGCATCACGGCCACCGCGAACAACGGGATCAACGCTTTCATCGACGTTCGGCGCCGGGCCAACTACATCATGCCGTCGCGCCCGAACCGTGCATTCCCGCTGCTGCCGTGGCTCACGCCGCATGGACTCGACGTCTGACCAGCGCAGCACCGGACCCGAAGACGAACCAAATTCCAGATTCGTGAGCGCGACGGCGCCCGAGACTGGAGAGCGATCACCGCCGCGGGGAGGTTTGTTAGCGTTGCCGCGCGTGAGGCGCGCAGGTCGACTTGAGCTGCTCGACGCAATAGCGCGCATCTTGGTTGGGGCGCTCGTCGTGGCTGGCCTGATCATTTTGGTCGTGGTTGTCCTGAAGGCCTCACCGATGGCCGACGATTACGAGTACTTGCCGATGGTGCACGGCACGAGCTTCTTCGGCTTCCTGCACCTGTATTGGAATGGTGTAACGGATCGTTACAGCGACGGCCTATGGGAAGACGTGACGGTCAGGCTGTTTGGCGCTAGCGCGACAAATGTGACGCCGCTTGCGCTCCTGGTCCTGCTATTTGGGTTCGGCCTCTCCACGGTGCGGATGGTTACCCGTCACGCTGGCGCGACCGACTCGCGCTTCGAGTGGCTGCTGCTTGGGATGCTGGGGGTCATTGCGCTCGTTGGGACAGCTCCCAGCCTGCTGGACACCGTCGCGTGGTTCAATTCCGTCGGCTTCTACCTCGCCAGCGTCGTCGCGTCCGCCGGTGTCGTGATGTGGGTGAGCCGCGTCAAGACGGCTTCTGCACGCCCGCTCGTCCTGGACGCGGCGATCGCGCTGCTGGCTGCCGGGATCGCGGCCGGCTTCATGGAAGTGCAGGCAGCAATCATGCTCGCGGCCGGAGTCCTGGCGCTACTCATGGTGTGGCGTCTTCGGGCATCGGGTCGGCTGGTGGTGATCGTCGCGGCATCCGTCGTGGGATCCCTGATTGGCCTCGTCGTGATCGCCACCGGACCAGGCAGCGCCGTACGCGCTCAATTTCAGCACGCTCGCGTTAGCCTCAGCGCGGCCCTCCCCAGCATCGTTCACAACTCGCGCTTCCTGCTCCACGACGTACGCAACGCGACCGTGTTGCTGCCAATAGCCCTCGGCCTGTTCTCACGGCGAGTGCTTGGATCACCGCCTGCGCGGGCCGAGCGACGTTGGATCTTAGGATGGGGCGTGTTCATGATCGCTGTCCCACTCGTCATCGTCGCACTCATGACCACCTACGCGGGTTCGACGGAGGGCGGCGTCGCGCCGTACCGAGCCGCGTTCCTGATGACCTCCGCCGCTGCTACGGGGGTGGCACTCCTGATCTATGCGGCGGACCCTCGGGACACGTTCGCGTTCTCGCCTCTGGTGGCTGCCGGCAGCCTAACGGTCGTGACCGGGCTCGGTGTCCTGGCGCTCTATCACCAAGCCCGACCGGTGATCCGTGCGGAGGCGAAATACGCGGCCAGAGTCGCCCAGAGGGCGTCACTGATCAAGCGGGAGCTGGCGGCCGGCCGCACAACGGTCACGCTCCTTCCCGCACCGCTTCTCTACCAGCGAACACAGGCGTTCGACCTAGCCTTCAATGACCCGGACCACCGCGACTCCGGATCATGGCTGTTGCATTTCATGCCCGGCTACTACGGGATCCCGTCGCACGACAGAATCGTGATTCCGCCAACTCAGCCCGCTGGCTACTGCCTGCCGGGTGTCACCGTCCCATGGGCTGGGGTGGCGTCGTGCGAGGAGCTTCTCAGATCCCAAGCTGAGAAGTGATGATCGCCTGAGCAGCGCCGCTGCCAGCACCATCGTCGTCGGTCCCGTCCTCGGATCGGGCCGAAATCCTGCTCGCGATCCACATAATCACGTACTCAGTCTCTGGGTGCTTGCGCTTGGCATCAACCGACAGCCAGACCGCGAAACGCACCCGATCCCCTTGCCACGCATGCGACAGCGAGGGGACTTGACTGGGACTGGCACCGTCGGCGTGATCGGATTCGTGGCGAAGGAGGTGCGCATCGGCGCATCATTGGGGGTCCTTGCGGGTTGCTACGAGGTGATGAGGTTGATTCAAATTGACACGATTAGGCAGTGGGCTCTGCGCGGTGGCGGGCGGCGGGTGATCGCGATGCTGGCCACGGGTGCGGTCGCGCTTTTGGCCGCGCCGCCGGCGGCACAGGCGGGTACCGCGAATCGCGGTCTGCCGGGGGCTGGTTCCAACCCGATCGCTCATATCGTGTGGGGCGTGCCACGCAACGACGGCCTGTGGAATGCGTACCAGTCCGCTGCGGGAGCGAATCAGGCGTTGCTGGGTCGGCTGGCGCTGCAGCCGCGTGCGTTGTGGCTCGGGTGGTCTTGGCGGGTCGCGCAGGTGCGCGCACAAGCCGCTCAAACGGTCGCGCTGACGCAGAACGGGAACCCGAACGTGCTCACCCAGTTCGCGACGGACGAACTGTACCCGTGGGCGATAATGATGGCCAACGGGTTCGACCAGCCGGCGCTCAATGGATCTTGGAATGTTCGCTCAGACGAGACCTGGTATCGCAACATGGCGGCGGGGATCGGCAGCGCGCGGGCGTTGGTGATCGTGCAGATCGACCTGCCGTTCGCGCGGAGGATCCCTTCGACCGCACCAGAGCAGATCGACACCTACGCCGCCCGTGTGTTGAGTGCCAACCCGCATACCACGGTCTACATCGACGCGGGTACGTTCACCTGGCTGACACCCGCGCAGGGCGCGACGCTGCTGATCCGAAACGGCATCCGCTACGCCCGTGGGTTCGCGCTCAACGACACCGGCTATGAGTCGACCTCGGACGAGGACCAGTACGGGGCGAGCATTGTCGCGGCACTGGCGAAACGGGGTGTTAAGGGCAAGCACTTCATCGTCGACACCGATGAGAACGGGCAGCCGTACATGCCCAGGGACGTCCGGCCCCGGGGGAAAGGGCTCAACGACACGCCGAGGTGCCACGGTCGAGTCCAGACGGTCTGCCAGCGCACCGGGATCCCGCCGACCACCAACGTCGCGTCGTCGCGGTGGCATCTGGGCGCCACGGCCTCGAAGGACGCCAAGCGTTACTGCGATGGCTACGTCTGGTCGGGGCAGCCATGGAACATCGACGGCGGTCCGTTCCTCAAGAAGTATGCGCTGCAGCTCGCTGCGAACAGCGAATTTCGCCTGACCACGCAGACGACGACGCAGACAACCACGCAGACGACCACCCAGCAGACGGTCACCAGCCCCTAGCCATACTCGGGCCCCGATCGGCGCGATTGCTGGCTGCGTGCTCGCAGGCGTCTCCACCATAAGAAGCCAAACCCGCGGCCGAGCGCCTGCGGCTCTAGGCAGACAAGGACCTACCCTATCGGGTTCGAGATAGCCTTTTTTGGCATGAGGCGTCTGGTTGCTCTCATGGTGTTGGTGTTTCTGCTGGTGGTGGCGTCGGCTTCGGGAGAGACGACCACTCTTCTCACACCCCACGGAAGACTCGTTGGTGGCCTGTGGCAGCGCTGGCTCAACGAGAGTTATGCGCCGACGTATGCCGGGGAAATGATCCTTGACCAGCAGATGAAAGAGGCCGCCTGTCACCGGCCGTTTCCTGCCGATGCATGTTCCGCCGGTACGCGGTTCACGGCCGCCGTCGCCGGCGCGCCGCCGAAGCTCGCCGCAATGCCCGAGACGGGGATCGATATGTCTGCGGCCCTGGGATCGGGGCCGCGGTACTTGCACTATCTGCTCATGTACGAGCAGGGACACATCGTTGATTTCAGATATCTCAGCAACCGGCAGCGAGCCGCGTTCATGCGGCTATGGCACATGTCGATCCCGGCTGGCGACACGATCAGCGAGGCGTGGTGGGCCGGTGAATCCAGCAGGACCATGGTTCATTACGAGCGCGTGCCGGGAGAGCGGTTCTCAGATTCCTATGCGATGTGCGCTCTCGTCAAGCATTGGTCGGTCCAGGTCGCAAACGCCTACACGTGGACGGCGTTCTCTCCTGTGCTCGGAATCGCGATCTCGCCCGTTTTACATCGAGACGGCCAGTGGGTGAAAGGTAAAGTGACACCTGGCCAGCTACGGACTGTCCTGACGCAGCAGCGATCATGCCGGATGATCCGTCAGATCCGTGCGACCGTCACTGCTCAGCGAGGAAGATGATCCCGCCCGGTCTACGCGTGTGACAGTGGCGCTGGTGGCACGCACTGCACGCGAGCGGGCCGGCGGCAATCACCCGGACCCATCGGCAGGTCCTGATCCATCACCAGGCGAGTGCGCCTAGATTGACACGCTCGCGCCACGAACCAGGTATGAGTTGCCCGTCGATAATGGTCGCTTCGGTGAGTGTGGGTTTCTTGTGACCCGCGAGGTACAGAAGGTGGCTGCCGGACGGATCAAACGCCAGAGGCAGCGAGTCGGGGATCCTGAGCAGCGGCGTGAGCTTCCCCGTCTCGGTGATCCTCTCAACCACGGTTCCTCCTCCACGGGCGATGCCGGCAGCAAGCAACGCGTCCGGGGAGCCTGGATCTGCGCCGAGCGCGTCACCACCCGTGACCGATACGCCGCTGAGATGAACGCACGTCGCCGCAAGCGGGGCCGGTGGTGCGGGAACGTGAACAAACACAACCACGGGATGGCGTTGCAAGGTCCCGCACCACCTTAGCCGCGGCGGTTTGCCCATCAGATCCCAACCCGCCGCCGCAGGCAAGATCGCGACCGTCGACCCGTCGCCGAGCCAGTGGATCGAGGCGTTTTCCAAGTCAGCGGACTTGCCAAGCATATTCATCGCGACAGTCCGTGTCCGGCCGGTCCTGAGGTCCCGGACCGCGAGCCCTTGCGGAAACGCGCCGTAGGCGAGCTGCTCCCCGTTGCTGCTGAGTGCCGGCTGCGCCCCATCGCCCACAACCGTTTGACGGCCGCTCGCGACATCAAGACGCATCAGCCGCAGGAAGAAGTGTCCCGTATGGTGCCGCGGGATCAAGGTGAAGTAGACCGCGCTGCCGTTGGGCGCGTATGCCAAACCGTTATTGGTGAAGGCATTGGAGGAGAAGGTATGCAGGGTCCGCACGCGCGCGCCGGTGACCGACGAGTACACCGCCATGCCCTCTCTGGAACTGACCATCACGAAACTCGGCGCCGGCGCCGGCGCAACGCTAATCGCCAACCCCGCAAGCAACACCGTGACCGCAAGACCAACACGCGCGCGCATCACTGCCAGCATCGCAGAGCACGCAGCCGAATTGAGAACAAACCGCACGCCCGGCTGGGTGTCGTCGGCCTGATCGATCAAAATGCAGGTCGTGGAGTTCTCGCTGGCGCGCAACCCGGATCCGTTGAGTTCGCTGCCGCTGAGCCCGGCCGGCCGTTTGATCAGATGACAAGTCCGAGCGGGACTGGCTGGAGTCGCCGACGGGTCTTGGCGGCGGGCGTGGGTGGCGCCGCGGCGATCGTCGCTGGTGGGCTTGAGCTCGTCGATCGCGGTGCGCTGCCAGGCAAGCACGTCCTCGACGCCCTTGACGGCGCCTGCAGTGTGCCGACGCCACCTGAGACGTTTCGCCGGCCCGGCGAGACGATCACCGGCCGCTTCCACTCTCGGGCCCGCGGGCGTGAGGTCGGGTACACGATCGCCTTCCCGCCCGGGCACTCCAGAGGCAGCCGACTTCCGCTGGGTCTGTACCTACATGCAGACGGCGGCAGCCACACCAGCCCGCTCGCAGGACTGCCCCTGGCGACGGCCCTTGCGGGAACGGGTCTCCCGGCGATCGCGCTCGTCGCGGCTGACGGTGGCGATCTCTACTGGCACCCACAACCACGCGATGACCCAATGGCAATGATGATCAACGAGATCATTCCGATGTGCCAACGACACGGCCTCGGTACTCGCCCAGACCAGATCGGAACGATCGGGGTCTCAATGGGCGGCTACGGCGCGATCCTGTTCGCCGAGAAATTCCCCCAAACCATCCGCGCGTGCGCAGCCATAAGCCCCGCGATCTGGACGACCTACGCCCAAGCTCACGCGGCGAACCCCGGTGCTTACACCAACGCCGCGGAGTTCGCCGAATACGACGCCGTCACCCTCACAAACTCCCTCGCGCAAACGCCCGTGCGGGTCGCCTCCGGCAGCGACGATCCCTTCCACCCGGGTGTGGTGGCCCTCATCGACCAGCTACCACGGCACGCGGTCACGGAGATCAGTGGCGGCTGTCACGACGGCGCGTTCTTCGCCAGTCAACGCCACGCATCACTTCTGTTCCTCGGCCAGCACCTGACCACCTGAGCATCGGTCGCACTTCCGAAGAGGGGCGACCGGCCAGGGCGGCGAAACGCTCAGGCCCCACCGATCAGTAACCGCGCCTGTGTGGGACCGACCACAAGATCGTGAAGGTCGCCGCCCACCTCGAGCCGACTGGACTGTTCGATCCCGCCGACCTTTGCCGGCTCGAAGCCGGCCGTTCGGATCAACCGCTCAACCTGCTTGCCGGCGCTGTCGTCGGCGGTCGCGTAGAAGAGGACCGTCGGCTCCGGCGACCGGTTGCTTGAGGATTCGAGGACGTCCGCGGACATGGTTCCAAACGCCATGGCGAACCTCGCCGCCGTCGGCAACCACCCGGCTATAACCTCGCCAGAGGATTGCGCCTCCGGCAGCAGACGTGAGACGTTACCTTGTGCGTCGATCCCAAACGGGTTGCTCGGAACGACGACGAGCTTGTCGGCTAGTGAATCGGCGATCTCCTCGATGACGCCCTTCAGCACGGTAAACCGCAGCGCGAGGACGACGGCATCGGCGCTTTGCAACGCGTCACGGTTGTCGACGGCGACGACCGCAGTTCGACCGATCTCTGCAGCCAGCCGTCGTGCCGACCGATGGTCGGCGCTCGAGAGCCGGAGGGACTCGCCACCCGAGGCCAGCTGGCGGGCGATGGCCGATCCGATCCCTCCGGTGCCGATGATCGCGGTGGTCATGAGCGAGAACTCCCTTTGCGGATCGTGCCGGCGCGCTCTGGAAACGAATGGTCCCGGTACGTGAGCGATTTCGTGGGTGATTCCAACATCTACTCGGACTCCTCGGTGGGCGTACCCGATGGCCACTGAGGTGGGGTCCAGTCCCCCTGCGAGTTCGTGGTTTGCCCGACCTCGATCAACTGACCGTCGGGGTCGCGGAATCTGACCCTGTCCGCGGATCACGCGGCCGACGCGGCCAAGATCCTCGGAGCTCAGAGCGGCCTTCTCAGGCAACGGGATCGCTGATCGGCTGCTCGTGCTCGAGCCCGGACAACGCGCCGAGCTGTGAGTCCAAAGCCGGCGGCCTCTGCTCAGCCTTCAACACCGCCACCGCACACCCCGAGGAACGCATTTGGCGGCGACTGGGCTGAGAGCTTGCTCGGATCACGAACGGCCGTAGGAAGCGCGCAAGGGCGATGGCTCCGGACGGGTTGAGATGCAGCCCGTCAGTGCCGAACCATGGCTTCCCCGCGCTGTAAGCGTTCCAGTCTGCAACGATCAGCTCCGGCCAGCGCCGCGCGGCCGCTTTGATCTCGGCGTTGATCGATCTGTAGTCCGACGCGTAACCCCCGGCCTCCCGCAGCGTCACCCACACCACGCTCCTCGCACCCTCGGAGAGAGCAGCGCGCATGATCCTGTCGACCCCGCGGGCGTAACCGGAGGACGAGTCGTTATACCCGACGTCGACCACCAACACCTGGCCGAGCCGGGAGCCATACGACTTTACGGCGCTCAACGCAGTTGGTGGTGCGCTCCCCTGATAGGAACAGCTCGGCTCGATCAACCGTCGACAAACTCTGAGATCGAGCCGCACCACCAGACCGTGTTCGAGGTCCGCCTGAGCAGCCGGCACATATGAGATCGACGCGGCGACAGAGTCACTGATGACGGTGACAACCGTCCTCCTCGCAGCTGCACACGCCGGTGCGACGAAGCTGGTCGCAGTCCAAGCCACAGACAGCGCGACGCACACGCGAACCAGCGCCTTCGTTCGCGCCACATGCCACAGAGGAGCCCCGGCCATGCGACCTGACACTTCCATACCTGGCGACCGTTTCATGAAGCTGTCCACTGCGTCCCTCGCTTCCTCGGCGACGCAAGCTTCGCGTCGTACGTCTCCACGGGTGCGAAGGCTACTGGTGCTTGCTTTGGCCGCGGGCCGGAATCGACAGCTCGACTACGGCTACGACTGCTCGTCCCATTCGTCGAGCCAAGCTGGCGCGTGCCGCGTGGCCCATGCTCGGCTGACGTGTCCGCGCAGCATCGCGCGCAGCGCTTCGCGGTCCGCTAGCGCCAGTGCGATGTGCCCCAGGATCGCAATCACGAAGGCAACGGCGAGCCAGTTGTGCACGAATGTGGCGCCCGCGCGCCAGGAGAGTGGGAAGGGGACATACCAGCGTAGGAGCGCGCCGGTTCCGAGCATCACCAGTCCGCCGCCCACGACAAAGGCCGCGTTTAGCTTCTGCCCCGGGTTGAACTTTCCGAGTCGTGGCCGCAGGGCCGCCTGCCGGCGGCCCGAGGCGGTGTCGACGAGTCCGCGCAGCCATTGCATATCCGCCTCGGTCCAGCGGTTGACGCGACTGACGTCACGGCGCAGACCCCGTCCCCAGCTGCCGGCGAGTCCGAGCACCAGCGCCAGCGGGAGCGCGAGGCCCACGTAGAGGTGGACCTGTTCGATCAGCCTGCGCCGTCCGACGAGCGCGATCAGCGGCGTGAAGTACAGCGCCGCGCCCGTCGCGATCAGGATCAGGAACAAGGAAGCGTTGATCCAGTGCACGGCGCGCTCGACGCGATCGAACCGAAGAACCGTGCGCTGTTTGGACTGCTCAGCGGTGATCCGCGTCGCGCTCATGGTCCCACGCTCACGCAACCCGCCCCTGCGCAGGTGGGTGTCCGCTGATCCAGGCGTTCACCGGATACCCATTCTGCTCCCAGTAGCCAAGCTCGGGGTGCGCCACGAGCTCAATCCGCGAGAGCCACTTGATCGACTTGTAGCCAAACATGTCGGGCACGTAGAGGCGTACCGGACCACCATGCTCACGCGTCACCGGCGCGCCCAACATCGAGTACGCGGCGATGGCTCCGGTCTCACGCGCCTGCTCGATCGTGAGGCTCTCGGTGTACAGCCCGTCGAACGACGTGAGTTCGAACGCTGAAGCCGCAGAATCCACGCCCGCGTGCTCGGCAAGGTCAACAAGGCGCACCCCGACCCAATGGACGTTGTCCACCACCCAACCGGTGACACACCGGAAGTCACGCGTGAGCCGCGTGGCCGGGAGTGACTGAAGGTCGGCGACCGTCAAGGAGAGCGGGCGCTGGACGAGCCCGTCCACCCGCAGCCGATAGTCGGCAGGAGCAGCCGGATAGCCGTCGGTGATCGTGTAGATCGTGAACTGGCCGCCACCAGGCAGGACATTCGCAACGCCGCCCGCGTGCAACGAGTCGAGCAGGCTTGTGATCCCGGCCTGCACGCGTGACCCGAACAACGTTCCGAGCGCACCGAGTCCGAGCGCAGAGAGCACGACCCGCCGCCCGATCGGTTTGCTCCAGGGCTCCTCCGGAGGGCCGTGATCACCCCGCGCTGCGCTCGGTGGTCCATCGGAAGCTCCGATGTCTGGCCGGTCAGGAGAGGAAGGCCGTTGATCAGTCATCCCGGCGACCGAGCGGCGCTTTGGAGCGCGACCCACCAGCAGTTGCAGAGTCCGCGAGCGTTGAGGATGGGGAGACCGCCATCATCTTGGCAATGTAGTCACAGAAGCCAGTCGACCCGTTACACGCATCACCCAGTGGCCGGCGTCTCCAGTCTCAAACCTCCACGGGATTTATGGAGGAACGCGCAACGGCGTGGAAGTGCATCTGCAGCGCTTCCACCACGGCCGGGTCGAATTGGGTGCCAGCACCATCCTGGAGCTCGGCCAATGCCTCGTGGTGGCTTCTCGCTTGCTGGTAGCAGCGGTCGGAGGTCATCGCGTCGTAGGCATCACAAACGGCGATGATGCGGGCGCCCACAGGGATCGCGTCGCCACGAAGACCATCCGGGTATCCGCCACCGTCCCAGCGTTCGTGTGATGCTCGGACGATCGCGGCAACCGGGGCCAGAGCGGGCGCAGCGTCCAAGATTCGTTGCCCGATGATCGGGTGTTGCTTCATAAACGCCCACTCAGTGGGGTCAAGCGGCCCTGGCTTGTTCAGGATTGCATCCGGAATCGCGAGTTTGCCGATGTCGTGAAGCTCGGCGGCGCGCATGCTCTCGTCGAGGGTCTCGGCATTCAGGCCGAGTCGGGCCGCGACGCCGGCGGCCATCGTCGTGACTCCACTCGCGTGGTCGACCAGACGGGGCGCGCGTTCGGTGAGCAGCTGCATGAGAACGTCGCGTGCGGAGGAGCGGTGGGTCCGTTCCTTGTCCGCATACATACGCTCGTCGGCCAGCCTCAGGGCCGCGTCCGGGCTGTCGGCTTCGCCAGGTATGAGGGTGACCCCGAGCGAGGTCGTGACGTCAAAACCGCCGCCCCGCTCGGTAAGAGCTGACTTCGCGCTGGCCACGAGTTGATCGTGGGCCGGATGGTGCCCTTCGAGTAATACGCAGAACTCGTCGCCGCCGAGCCGATACGCCGCTCCCCTCCCGCTGACGGCCGTGCGCAGCGCGATCGCGACCCGGGCGAGGAGAGCGTCACCAGCCAGATGACCGTACGTGTCGTTGTAGCGCTTGAAACCGTCGAGGTCGAAGAACGCAAGCGTCGTGGCTTTGCGACCCTCCCTGAACAAATCCTCGAGATCGAGCAGCAGTTGGCGCCGGTTGCCCAAGCCGGTGAGCTCGTCGGTCACGGCCTGACGGCGGGTCGCGCGCATCATCCTGACGTTCTCCAGATACGTTATCGACGAGCGCAGGATGGCGAGACCCAATGCGCCGGCTGCAAGCGCGACGGCCAGCGGAGTCACGGTCACAAAAGCCGCCACGACGAGCATCGTCAAGGCGATCGCAGCGGCTACCACGGTGACGATGATCGTGTCCGGCGCCCTCGCCGCAACCCCGGTCCGAAGGCTCGGCGGCACCCACGCCGCCAACGCCAGCAACGAGAAGGACGACAGGTAGATCACATTGAGCAGGCCGCCGCTGACGTAAATCCCACCGGCCACCTGGTCGGCGTAAAAGATGTCGGCAATCGCCATCAACATGACGCCGCTGCCGAGTGCGAGCCAGTCACGGCCAGGGCGCCAGCCGGCCAACGCGTATGCGAGCACGACGAACATCAACAGCACGAAGTCACCAACCGGATATGCGATCGTGACCGCGTCGGCGACGAATCGGCCGGTCGTCGTTTTCACCACGACGGAAAAGGCGAGCCATGCCGCCAGCGCGCCCACAGCTAGGGCAACGACTCCTCCGTCAAGCCACTGTGCCGTCACGACCCTGCCGGTGCGCCCCCTGATCAGAACCATCAGTGCGCCGTACATCGCCGGATACATCAACAGATAAAGGAGGTCCGCAGCCGAGGGGAACGGAGGACTGGCCAGATTGTCCAACCAGACCGCCCAGAGGAGATCACCGACGCTCCAGCATGCCAGGGCGAACGTCATCAACGCCCATGCCAGACGCTGCTCGCGTCGCTGCGCGACGCGAGCAGCACACACCGCGATGGCGGCGAACTCGACCGCCATATAGACCCAGTTGCTCGTCAGCGAATCGAGCGACGGTCCGCCCAGCCCGGTCAACGCCCGCAACAGCTCGAACGCGGTCCCGAGTGCCATGATCGAGAACGCAAACGAGTGCAACAGAAAACTCGGACCCCGGGCGTCCAACATGCCTTTATGTCGGCAGTACTCCCTGGGGACTTAAGGCTGCACATCCTTCCGCCCGCGGGCGCTCGCCGGTTTGCGTCCGTGTGGCGAGCGACAGCACGGTGGATGATTCGAGGTGATCAGCTGCGCAGCCGAGTTGCTGCAGGGGTACGGAATCCAGCTAGCCGGGCGGATTTTCCGCGTATTGCGGTGCGTCGTCGCCGATTGTCTCCCAGGGGGCCTTATACGCAACCTGGAGGTGGAAGCTCGGTTGAAGGTCCAGCTCCCGCATCAGCCCAGCCGCAACGAAGAACTTCTCGCCCAGATCGTCATAGAGGCTCGAACCACAGTTGCTGCAGAAGTGACGGGGAGCAAACTCGCTCGCGTAGCGCTTTACGAGGTCTGGGCCTTTGACGATCCGAAAGTTGTCGCGGTCGACCAGCACACCGGCCAAGCTCGAGCCGGTCCATCGCTGGCAGCGGGTGCAGTGGCAGAAGCCCATTCCTTCGGGATCTCGCGCTTCGTACTCGACACCGCCGCATAAGCAGGCGCCCGTCTGGATCTGGCTCATCACATGCCTCCCGCGAATCGCGTTGGGTGACTCTCAGGCCAACGCTACCGCCAACTGGACCGCATTTGGCAAACGAGCTATTCGTGAACGAGCCCGGGAATGTCAGCGATCCGGTGCGCGGCGCTCAAGCGTAGATCCGGAAGATTTCCGCAAATCGCTCAAGCAGTTTCAGATCGCCCTTCTCGATCCTGACCACATGTCGCTCCACGGCCTGAGCGGGTGTCAGCGTGCCGGCGATCAGGTGGCGGATGCCGGGGCCAGTGGCGAGTTGCAGTTCAGGCTCACCCTTGGGCAGCGTGCCTCCCACCGGCGGTGTTGGAGGAGCGAGTTGAACCACCCTCAGCTCGCGATCGCTGACCTGGGCACGCAGCTTGACGGCGCCGATCTGGATCTGGAAATCCAACGACCCTGAGGCGAAGTCCGGCCTGAACGCAGTCCGCAGCGCGACCGTCAGCGAGTCAGGGGTCACGATGTCGCTGTGCTTGGGTTCGCCCATCGACCGGAATCCCCACCGGCCAAGCGCCAACACGATCGGCTCGAGTTCACGCCCGTAGTCGGTGAGCTCATAGACGAGTCCGCAGCGCGGGAGCGGGACACGGCGGATCAGTCCGCCCTCCTGCAGCTCCTTCAGGCGTGCGGAGAGAATGTTCGTCGGAATCCTCGGTAGGCCCTGCTTCAGGTCGGTGTACCGACGCGGACCGACGAGCAGGTCACGGATGATGAGCAGCGCCCACCGTTCCGCGACCAGCTCAACCGCTGTCGTGACCCCGCAGTACTGCCCGTAGCTGCGCGCAGCCACTCAGGCCTGGGCCTGCGCGGCCAGATATGCCTCCGGGCCTTGTTCTACGGCCTCCGGCACCATGTAGTTGAAAGACACGATGTTGCCGTCCGGGTCCTCCAGATCGCGGGCGTACATGAAGCCATAGTCGTGGGCCTGTCCGTGTTCGGAGCCACCGGCGGCCAGTCCCGCCTCGATCACCGCGTCTACATCCTCCCTGGAGTCGCGCGAGAACGCGATCTGAAACTGCGCGCTGGTCGCCGCCTGGCCGACCTGCTTGTCGGTGAACGTCGCGAAGAACTCCCGCTTCAGCACCATCGTGTAGATGTTCTCGTCCCACATCCAGCAAACCGCGTTCTCATCGGTGAACAGCGGATTGATCGTCGCACCCAGCGCCGTGTAAAAGGTCTTGCTGCGATCGAGGTCGTCGCTCGGGTAGCTCACGAAGATGTTCGTAGGCATGACGGTTGCTCCCTTTGTGGTTTGATCGGCACCGCGATGCTTGCAAAAAACAAGCGCGCTTGTCAATAGCAAGCCCGGCAAGCGGCACGAGCATTTTTCGTTTGCGTTCAGTGGGAGTCTTCGGTTCTGCCGACGCGCCACCGCAGGCGCGGTGACAGACTGGCCGTACGCGATGGACGAAGGTGGACGCGCAGATGGTGGGGCGAGGCCGAGCGTCGCGGTGATTGGGCTCGGCGGGATTGGCGGGCACGTCGCGCTCGCGCTCGCTGATCGGGGCGTGCGTGTGGTCGGGTTCGATCGCCACCATCCGCCACACGAGGCGGGGTCATCGCACGGCGAGAGCAGGGTGATTCGCGAGGCCTACGCTGAGGGAGGGCAGTACGTCCCGCTCGTGCGCCGGGCATGGACGCTGTGGGAGGAGTTGAGCCGACGCACCCGTGAGCCCCTGCTTCATCGAACTGGCGGCATCTATCTCGGTCGCCCCGGCTCCGCCTATATGACCAGTCTGGCCGCCGTAGCGGAGGAGTGGGACATCGAGCTACAGGAAACCGGCGCTGACCAGGCCGGGGTGTTCGCCCCTCCGCAGGGGACGATCGCGCTTCTGGAGCGAAACGCCGGATGGATCGCGATCGAGCGAGCCGTCACGAGGACGCTGCAGCTCGCGCACACCGCCGGCGCCGAGCTCCGCTTTGACACGCCCGTGCTCAGAATCGATCGTGACGGCGAGCACTGCACCGTCCTGACGGCCGCCGGCCGTGAGCTGTTTGACCGGATCGTCGTATGCGCGGGCGCATGGACCTCTCAGCTCCTGCCGGAACTTGCGCCGGTGCTCCAGCTCGAGCGACAGACGCTCGTCTGGTTTGACCCTCCCAAGCGAACTACGCGCACGATCTGGTTCGGCGAATATGCGCCGGATCGGTTCGTTTACGGGTTCCCGCCTGACCGTTATGGCTTTAAAGTGGCGGTTCACCACGAAGGTCCGGCGATCGAGCTTGACGAGCGGGATCCCAACGTCTCCGCAGCCGAGATCGATGCGGTTGCAGCGGCTGCGAACGCCCTGCTGGCCACGCCGCTGGGCCGCGTGCGACGCAGCCGTCCATGTCTTTACACGAACACACCCGATCGGGATTTCGCGCTCGGGCCCCTGCCTGCCGACGACCGCATAGTCGTCGTCAGCACTTGCTCGGGTCACGGCTTCAAGTTTGCGCCAGCGATCGGCGAGGCGGCAGCGGCACTGGCGCTCGGAAGCGATCCGCCGGTAGATGTCGCGCCGTTCGGCTTGGAGCGACGCGCCTTGGCGGCAATCGAGAGCCGCCGGGTCCAGACGTCCTCCGATCCTCCGTGAGGCCGGTGCGCCGGCAATCGCGCTACGGGATCTTTACGGTCAGCCGAGCCACGGTGCGACCTGACAGCGACCACGTGAAGAGCTCGCGCTTACTCATTCCCCGAGTGGAGAGCTGCACCTGATCGACGACGCCGGTGGTCCAGGTGATGCCGGCCAGGTGGCGGTTCAGGCAGTGCTTGACGGTTCGCTTCCGGACAGTGACGGCGTAGCAGAGCTTCAACGTCTCAGGAACTCCGAGCGGAGTCGCGGTCAGCCGCAGTGCGACAACGCCCTTGCCGGAATGCTTCGACACAGTCCCGGCCTTGTACCGGGGCGTCGGGAGTGAGACGGTCACGCTGCGCACGTTCGAGTCCCCGTCAGCGCATGAAGGGTTGACCGTCGCTCCCATGAGGCACGTCTGCGCCGGGTTCGCGCCAACCATCACCCAGTAGCGACCGGCCGCGAGCTGGCTCGTTTCGGTCCATTTGCCGGACGCGATCTGGCCAGTTGTCAGAACCTCGACATCGGCGATGTTCGAGGTGAGGAAGGAGCCATCGGGGTTTTGCTGCGGCCCCTTGGCCACATATATCGTCGCGCTGCCGGCCTGCGGAGCGCTGAACGTGGCCGACACGCGCAGGTCATTCTGGCTCACGCTCTTCAACACGGGTGCCGACGCGACAGCAACGGCCGGCAACAACAGGAAAGCCGCTACAACGATCCCTATAGCTTTGACGGCCGAACGCACGAGCCACCTCCTAGGCCGGGTCGCCTTAACCTACACCCGACGGACCGGCCTGTGGTGACGATGCTGAGAACCACGCCGCCTGGGAAGGCTCCTCGGGCGATCGCTCGGCGAGAGCTAGACGTGGATGCCGTAGCCCGGCCCCATCGGTATCCCGATCAGGTACCAGGCAACGAAGAACACGGTCCAAACGACCGTGAGCACGACGAAATACGGCAGCATCAGCGATATGAGCGTGCCGATGCCGGAGCTCCGGTCATATCTCTGCGCAAAGATCACAACAAGCGGGAAGTACGCCATCAGCGGAGTCATCACGTTGCCAGGCGAGTCCCCGACCCGATAGGCCGCCAGAACTGTCGCCGGCGAGACACCCAGGCGCACGAACAGCGGCACGAACACGGGTGCCAGCAGCGCCCACTTGGCGATCGCCTGCGGAATGATCATATTGACCACGGTCGTTATCAGGATCACCCCGACCAGCAACCAGACGGCTCCGATCGAGATGTGATCGAGCAGGTCACCGAGCTTGACAGCAGCCACGTCCGGGATCTGGCTGTAGTTGAAGTACGCGATGAACTGGGCAATCAGCAGGAACAGGAACAGAAGGCCGGCCAGCGTGCTCCATGACTTGGTGATCTTGGCGATCACATCGTCCTTGTCCTTGACAGTGCCGGCGCCCTTCCCATAGCACCAGCCGGCCACGAAGAAGATCGCCGCGATGATCAGGATCAAGCTGTCCATCAACGGTGAGTCGCCGATGATCTCGCCGGTCTGCGGATTGCGCAGTGGCGCTCCGGGGATCGCGGTCAGCAGCGCTACGACCAGGACCGTCGCGAGCGCCCCCCACATCGCGTATCTGAGCCCCTTCGACTCCGCTTCCGGGCTCACCTCGGGTTCGTCGCTAGGGTCGATCGGGTCCTCACCCGCCAGCGCTGGGTCGTAGGCGCCGAGCCTGGGCTCAACGACCTTCGCGCTGATCAGCGTGATGACGACCGTGACCAGGACGGCTGAGGCGATCGCGAACCACAGGTTCGAGACCAGCGTGATGTGATGGACGCTGCTGTGACCCAGTGCCTCATTGGTGATCTCCGTCAGAACGCCGTCGACCGGGGTGATCATGAGGTTCACACCAAACCCGCCCGCGACACCCGCGAAGGCTGCCGCCATGCCTGCGAGCGGGTGTCTGCCAACACTCCGGAACGCCACCGCCCCCAACGGGATCAGCACCAGATACCCGGCATCCGAAGCAACACTCGAGAGCACGCCGAGAAATACGATGATCGCCGTCAGGGTCGATGCCGATGAGATCGCCACCAGCTTCCTGATCAGCGCACCGATCAACCCGGCGCTTTCCGCCAGGCCGACACCGATCATCACCACCAGAATGATCGCGAGCGCGGCGAAGTTGCGGAAATTGGAGACGAACGAGGTGAACAGGAAGCGGACGCCGTCGCCGGACAACAGTCCCTGAACCCTGGTCGTCTCGGTGTGAACCTTGTACTCGCCCTTGGGTTGTGGCTCGTTCGGGCCGACATACGATGGCTCACTCGAGCCGCCGTAGTAGGTCTCAGTCGCCGCCGCAGGCGGCGGCGTGATGGTCTCGTAGGTCGCCTGCCAACCCGCCCAATGCACGACCTGCGAAAGCACGATCGTGCCCAGGCACAGGATCACGAACAACACCGCGGGGCTCGGCATCGCGTTGCCGACCCGTTCAATGCTGTTCAACATGCGCTCCATGAACGTTGGATTCGGGGCGGCGTCCGAGGCGCTCATCTGAGACCTCGGCCAGCGCCGGCGAAGGCGGCCGCGTAGCGTTCGAAGAAGTCCGCCTCAGCCATGATCGTCTTCTCGAATTCCTCGATCAGCACGCGCTCATTGGGACCATGGATGTTGGCGTAGCCATCGGTCGTGCCGACCAGCAGCGCCTCAGCCTCGGGCAACGAGTTCGCGAGCGCCGACACGATCGGGATCGAGCCGCCGCTGCCGGCCATCAACACATCGGCGCCGTATGCCTGGCCCCATGCCTCTCGTGCCGCAGCATACGCCGGCCCGTCGGTACGAGCCGCAAAGCCGTTCCCGGTCGGACCTGCGGAGACGTCCAACTCGATACCGAACGGCCGTACGGCCCGCAGGTGCTCGATCACGGCCTCCTGCGCCTGCCCCGCGTCCTGCTCCGGATGTACGCGCACGTTCAGGACAGCGCGAGCGTGCGGCGAAACTGCATTCAAAGCCCCGTCGACCGACGGAACATCGATCCCGATGACCGTTATCGCAGGACCAGACCAGATCCGAGAGGCGAGGCCGCCCGTACCGATCAGCGGCATTCCGGGAAGCACCTCCCCCAGTTCACGGAACTGCTCGTCGGTCTGCGTCGGCCCGTCCCACTCGTTGCGCCGCAGACCGGCAACGGCGACATCGCCGTTTGCGTCGTGCAGCGTCGACAGCGCCGCGATCAGCGCGAGCAGTGAGTCCGGTGCAGCGCCTCCATACTGGCCGGAGTGCTTGCCTGATTCCAGCGTGCGCACCTCGATGAAGACATTGGCCATACCGCGCAACGCCGTCGTCAGCGTCGGTGTCCCAGGCGTCATCGAGCCCATGTCGGCGATCACCATCGCGTCGGCACCGAACAGCTCGGGGTCTGTAGCGGGGTAGCTCGGCAGCGCACCTGAGCCGATCTCCTCGTGGCCCTCTACGCAGATCTTGATCCCGACCGGCGGCTGTCCACCCCACGCGCGAAGAGCTCCGACGTGAGCGATCACGTTCGACTTCGTGTCCGCAGCGCCACGGCCGTAGATGGCCCCGTCGTGTTCAGTCGGCTCGAATGGAGGCGTATTCCACTCCGATTCGTCACCGGCACCGACGACGTCGTAGTGGCTGTAGAGCAGCACGGTCGGCGCCCCCTCTGGCGCTGGGATCTGGCCGGTCACCACCGGTGCTGTGCCCGGCAGATCCAGGCGCCCGACCTCGACCCCGACGCCCCGGAAGAGGTCCGCGACCATGTCGTGTGCCTTGAGCACATCGAGCCCAATCTCTCCGGGTGCGGATACCGACGGGATCCGCACGAGCGCCTCCAGCTCGGCTCTGAGAGACGGCATCAGCTCCAACACGCGAGCATCGGTCTCAGCACTCATGGTGCACTCCGCTCGTCACTCGGGGCTGCAGCGGCATCGCGCTCCGCAGCCTATAACACCGGCCGCTTTGCACGCCCGCCACATGAGCCCCGTACCCACCAGGATCAGAAGTGCCAGAACACGGGGACGAGCCAGACAGCGACCACGAAGATAGAGACCCATCATCAGCGCGCCGAGCTTCCAATAGTCACTGAACCGGTAACCGCCCGGACCCATCACCATCAGGTTGGCGGGAGTTGCGATCGGTGTGAGAAACGACGCAGCGGCGGCGACGGTCACGCTCATCAGAACCGGTCGGCTCGAAATGTCAAGGTCGCCCGCTGCGGAGACCGCGATCGGGATCACAATCAGCGCAGTCGCCGTGTTGCTGATCAGCTGTCCGAACACCGCCGTGATAACGAACAGCCCGATCAACAGCACGTGCGGTCCAGCGCTGCCGACTGCGTCCACAAGGGTATTTGCGATCTTCTCGGCGGCGCCGCTCTGGTTGATCGCCTCAGAGACGGCGAACATCGCGCCGATCAGAATCACGGTAGTCCAGGAGATCGCCCGGTAAGCCTGTTCGACTGAGAGGACACGCAGAGTGACCAGCGAACAGGCGGCGACCAGGCTGGCGATGAAGGCGGGCACCAGGCCGGTGGCGAGTACCACCACCAAAGCCGCCATCACCACCAGAACCCGTTTTGCACCTGGCCCGAGCGGTACCGCCTGGCGACGGATTACTTCCGGCCTGTCGACGACCAGCACCCCGGGATCATCGAGATTCTCGTCGAGTGCCTCCCAATCGCCGCCCAGCAACAGAGTGTCACCGACGTGCAGCTCAGTCTCACCGGCGAGATCCACCCCGCCGCGCTGAACCGCCAGCACGACAAGGTCTCCGCTGCTCGTGATCATGCCGGGGAAGAACCGCGCTCCGGCGAGTTGCGACCTCGGCGGGATCAGAACCTCAGCGACCCCAGATTGGCGGCCGATCAACGCCGGGTCCAGCGCATGCTCAGCGAGTGTCTCGCGGTCGACCTCGTATTGTGCGGCCAGCGTGCGGGCGTGACGGCTCAGATCGTTGTCCATCAGGCGTGCTTCGCGGCGCGGTATGAGCCGTTCGCCGAGCAGCACCGCGATCACGATCGTTCCGGCGACCAGCGGGAGGCCGACGAGTGCAAATGAGAAGTAGGAGTACCCGGCGTGCGCGCTATTCGCCGCCGCCTCGGACGTGATCACGTTGACCGGCGACCCGGTCAACGCCAGCAGCGAACCGGCGCTGGCTGCGAACGCGAGCGGCATCAGAAATGACGACGGCGTCCGTCCGATCCGGCGGGCCATCACAACGGCAACTGGCAATAGGGCCGCAACCGAGCCATTCGGCGTGATCAGTGCCGAGACCACCGCGCACAGGACCAGCATCGACGTCATCAGCAAACCGGGACTGGGGCCCGCCCGGTCGATCAGGGCCTGCCCGGCCCAGGCGGTGATTCCGGACGCCTCGAGCGCTTCGGACACAACGAACAGCGCCGCGATGAATGTGACCGCGGGGTCGCCAAACCCCGCGACCACCTGGTGCGCGTCCAGTACGCCGGTGGCGTAGAGCGCGAGCGCGGCGGCCAGCGCGACAAGCTCCGGCGGAAAGCGGTTGCTCACGAACAGGACGATCGCCGCCCCGAGAATCAGAAAGCTGATCGTGCTGTGGCTCACGGGCGCCCGCGCCGCACCGGGTACGCAGCCATTCGACCGGGGAGCATCCCTGGGACGTCGCGTTCAGTACCGGTGTCAGGCAGATTCGACGGCGGCCTTGATGCGCTGAGCAAAGGCAGGCGCATCCTTGCCGGCTGCGCCTGAAGCGAACCCCACGAACAGCTTGCCGATCCCGCGACCTTGGAATGTGTTGTGGATCGTCACTCGGGTCTGTGTCTCGCCGACGGCCTCAAGGTCGTAGCCACCATCGGGGACCGTGACCGCGTTCTTTGAGAGTTCGGTCCAGCGGATCTTCGTCGGGACCTCGAATACCGTCAGCTCGAAGCTTCGGCTTGACTTCATCCCGGCATCCTTGACCTTGCTCTCAAACACGGTGCCGACACCGATCCGACCGTCGGTCGCCTTCCGGATCTCCTGGACCCGCGGGCTGAACTTCGGGTCGTTCGTTCCGTCGGCCAGGAACGCGAACACCTCATCGATCGGACGGTCGATCACAGTGCTGCCGCTGAATTCATGCGCCATGCTGTCCTCGCCTCCTGGTCGATCGTGCCATCTAACCCTAACCAGCGGAGCGCGATCTGGGGTTGCGGCACCCCAGGCTCGCAGACCGGTCGGTCCGCATGGTGGTAGGTCCGCGCTGTCGGCCACGAGAGTCATGAACGGACGATGCAGCGAAACCCGATGTGCGATGTGGACGTGTCGACGGCCTCTGATTGGCGCGCCGCCGGCCGGTACCGCAGGCAATAGTTGGGTGCGCACAGATGCGAGCCGCCCTTGATCACCCTCCGGGGAACAGTTTCTCCCGGGCCGTAGCTGTCCTCAGCGAGTTCGACCCTGGGATTGTTGGGCGGGCAGCACGGGCTCGCGCCGCCAGAGCCGCGCCCGGTCGACGAGAACCAGTCCGATGTCCACTCCCAGACGTTGCCGGTCACGTCGTACAGACCGAAGCCGTTGGCGGCGAAGCTCCTGATCGGCGAAGTCCCGACAAACCCGTCCTGCGCCAGGTTCTGCCAGGGGAACTCACCCTGCCAGGAGTTGGCCATCATTCGGCCCTTGGGCGCAAACTCATCACCCCAGGCGAACACTTTCTGCTCGAGTCCTCCGCGCGCTGCCCGCTCCCACTCGGCCTCCGTCGGCAGCCCCTTGCCCGCCCACTTGGCGAAGGCCTCTGCGTCCTCGTATGTGACGTGCACCACCGGATGAAGCTCGCGCCCGCCGACGTTGGAACCAGGCCCCTCAGGGCTGCGCCAGCAGGCTCCCGGGGTCCACCGCCACCACTGGGTGAAGTCGCGCAGATCAACCGGGGTGCTGGTCGGAGTGAACACCAGCGAACCGGGCACCATCAACTCCGGATCGGCGTCCGGGTACTGATCGGGGCGCGGCGCACGCTCTGCGCCCGTGACATGGCCGGTCGCCTTCACGAATCGACGGAATTCCGCGACCGTCACCGGATGCTCGTCGATCCAGAATCCGTCCACGGTCACCTGACGCACCGGCCCCTCCTCCGGATAGAAGTCGGCGCTACCCATGGCGAAGGTTCCGTCTGGGACCCAGACCATGTTGTGAAGCTCATCGTGGGAACGCGGCTGAACGTTCACACCACCAATGTCTAGCGAACCTCGGTTAGGCTGTTGGTGATGGCATCCGGCTCGACACAGGGCAATCGGCGGCACCGCTCCACCCGTGAGCAGAGCAGGCTGCTGGCGATTGGCGCCGCGGTCGTTATCGCGATCCTGTTCGCGATCCTCAACCTGCACACGGTCAGCGTCAACTGGATCGTGACGACGACACACACCTCGCTCACGGTTGTGATCGTCGTGTCGTTCCTGATCGGCGCCGGCGTGGGGGCGCTGCTGATGCGTCGTCGAGCCTCCGGCCCGTCGGCCCGCGGCTCGGCGCACCACCATGGCTGACTGCTGATCGAGGCTCAGCTCCGCTCGGCGGCAGGCAGGGCGTGAGATTCACCCACATTGGGTGATATCCGCTCACCCTGAGAATCTGACACTCTCACGCCATGTCTACAGATACGTTCGGGTTCGAGTCGCCCGCAGGTGGTTCCGACTCGCCGCTGCGCTCGTGGTGGGCGGCAGCCCTGTTGGGCCTGTTGAGTCTGGCTGCGGGACTCGTCGTGCTGATCGAGCCGCACACGAGCCTCAAGGCTGTGGCGGTCGTGATCGGCATCTACCTGGTGTTGCTCGGCATCGGCATCATCGGTGTGGGCCTGCAACTGCCAACGCGGCGCGGTCTCGTCATCGCCGCAGGCGTGCTGGCGATCGTGGCCGGCGTGTTCGTGATCGCGCGGCCGGGATCTGCCCTGCACGGGGTCCGGATCGTGCTCGGGATCTACCTGCTTGCCGTGGCCTGCGTCCACTTCGCAACCGCCGTGCTCGACAGATTCAATCGGCGTACTGACATCGTGCGCGGACTCGTCGACCTGGCCGGAGCGATCGTCCTGCTGGTCATCCCCGGGCTCGGCCTTGCAGCGTTTGCGGTGATCGTCGGGCTGTATCTGCTGGTCAGCGCAGTCCTCGAATTCCTGGCCGCTTACATCCTGTACCAAGCACAGCACCAGACCTGACGGCGTGCCCGGCTGGCTGTTCTCCTCGCTGCGCGGCTATGACCGCCGTTGGCTGCGAGGTGACCTTGTCGCCGGGCTGACCGTCTGGGCGGTGCTCATCCCGGAGGCGCTGGCGTACGCATCGATAGCCGGCGTCTCCCCCGTCGTCGGCCTGTACGCGGCTCCCGGCGCACTGCTGCTCTACGCGGCGTTCGGCAGCTCTCGCCACCTTGTCACCGGCCCGATGTCGGCCACTGCGGCCCTATCCGCCGCGACCGTCGGTGCCTATGCGACGTCCGGGAGCGGGCAGTTCGTCGCGATCACCGCGGCGCTGGCGATCGCGACCGGGCTGGTCGCGATCATCGCCGGCCTGCTGCGGTTCGGCTTCCTGGCCAGTTTCATCTCAGAGCCGGTGCTGAAGGGCTTCATCGTCGGCCTGGCGCTGACGATCATCATCGGCCAGGTGCCGACGCTGTTCGGCGTCGAGAAGGGCTCCGGCGACTTCTTCCAGAAGCTGTGGGACCTGATCACGAAGCTGGGTGACACGCACGTGCTGACGCTCGTCGTCGGTGGACTATCGCTGGCACTGCTTGTCTTCCTGCGTCGCGTGGTGCCTGCGGTACCGGGCTCGCTTGTCGTGGTCCTCGTCAGCATCCTGGCGGTGAGCGCCTTCAAGCTCGACCAGCATGGGGTTGAGATCGTCGGTCACATTCAGAGCGGCCTGCCCTCGCTCGGCTTTCCCAGTGTCGGCTTTCACCGCTTCATCGATCTGCTGGGCGACGGGATCGGGATCATGCTGGTCGGCTTCGCCGAGGGCCTCGGCGCTGCCAAGACCTATGCCGCAAGGGAGCACTATGAGATCGACGTGAACCGCGAACTGCTCGGCCTCGGCACGGCCAATCTGGCAGCTGGGCTGTCGAGCGGCATGGTCGTCAACGGCAGCCTCTCCAAGACCGCGGTCAATGGCTCCGCCGGTGCCAAGAGCCAGATTTCCGGGTTGGTGGTCGCGGCGATGACGATCGTAACGCTGCTATTGCTGACGGGCCTGTTCGAGAAGCTGCCCGAGGCCACGCTCGCGGCAGTGGTGATCGTGGCTGTCGTGGAGCTCGTTGATATCAGGGCGATCCAGCGCCTGTACCGAATCTATGGAGGAGAGCGCGCGAGTCGCCTGGGAGTGACGGCGCGCCCGGATTTCATCGCCGCGATCGTCGCTCTGCTCGGCGTGACCGTGTTCGACACGCTGCCGGGCCTGTTCATCGGTATCTCCGCCTCGCTGCTGCTGGTGCTCTACCGCGCATCGCGCCCGCGGATCGCCGAGCTCGTCAAGCCGCCCGGCTCTGAGCACTATCTGGACGCAGCCCGGCTCGAGAATGCGCCCGGCATCCCGGGTGTGGTCGTACTGCGGGTCGAGAGCGGCCTGTTCTTTGCAAACAGCGACTGGGTCAGCAGCCACATCAGAGCTGCCGCCGCCCGGCCCGGCACAACCGCGGTCATCCTGGACGCCAGCAACATCGCGAGCCTGGACGTGACGGCGGTGGAGATGCTCAACCAGGTCGACGAAACGCTCGGTGCCCGGAATGTCAAGCTGCTGATCGCCCGCGACATCGGTCATGTCCGCGACGTGATCCGCAGGGCCGATTCTGACGCGGCGCTGAGGCAGGTGTTCCCGAGCGTGCAGGCGGCCGTCGACGCTGTTGCCTCCGGGCCCGCGCCCGCTGGCGCAGGCCCGGGTGCGGGACGGTAGCCGGCGATGCCCCCGATCCTGGGTTGGGTCAGGTCCTACCAGCGCGCGTGGCTGCGACCCGACTTGATCGCAGGGATCGTCGTTTGGAGCGTCGTCACGCTCGTACGCGATCCACGCGGCGGCGTCTGGGAGAACGCGCGGCGGCACCCGAACTGGGAACGCCCGGCCGACCGTCTGGTGGTACGCGTGGCCGGTCCGTTGTTCTACGCGAACTCGCTCTACGTCAAACAGCGGCTCCTTGATCTGGTGGCCGCCTCCACCCCATGCCCGATGCTGGTGCTCGATCTTGGCCACAGCGACGACATCGACGTCCAATCGATCGACAGCCTCGGGGAACTGGCCGCCGAGCTCTCCGACGCCGGCACGCAACTGGCGCTCGGGAACATGCACGCACAGACAGAGAAGATGCTGCGAAGAGCGGGACTGCTGTCGCAGATCCGCATCAGCAGGACCTTGGATTTCTACGTCGCGTCCGTGAGCGAAGACGGTCCGGTCACCCAGACCGGGTGAGGCCGAGTCACCCAGCTCCCTGGGACCGTGTTCATGTTGACGAAGACCTATGAGATCCGGATCAAGGGCGCGATGGGCGACAGCGTCGTCGCATCGTTCGAGCAGATGACGGCCGCCACGCGCCCAGCAGAGACTGTGCTGACGGGCAGCGTCAGAGACCAGGCCGAGCTTCACGGGCTCCTGCAGCGAATCGAGCTTCTGGGCCTGGAGCTGATCGAGGTCCGGCAGGTCGCTGACAGCGCCGCTCCGGCCGATTGAATCTTTGGATAGATTGCAGAAGCATTAGGCCGGCTTAAACACGGAAGCGGCACGAGCTCAGAAGGGAGCGACCCGTTCCGGGGCACGCGACACAGATCGAGCGAGCGAGCGGGACAATCGACGCGCCGGCTGGACTCATATCGCGTCACGCCGTACCCCAACCGCGTGCTGCTCTCCTGAGAGCCCGGCTGTTCGATCGGCTGGACGCTGGATCAGACGGCTCACTGACGCTGCTGAGCGGCCCGCCCGGCGCCGGCAAGACGGTGTTGCTCAGCACCTGGCTGGGAGACCGGCCCCGGGCCGATCCCGTGGTCTGGATCTCAATGCAGCCATCAGACGGCCGCCCACTGCGTTTCTGGGGCGAGGTCGTCCGGCTGCTGCGCGCCGCCCACGATGACCCGCTGGCGATGTTGCCCGACCCCGAGGACGGCCTCGGCGCTGACTTCGCCTCGCGGCTCGGCTCGGGCTCCGACCAGTTGCCCGCCCCCACGCTGGTGGTGCTCGACGACTTCGAACAGGCTCAGTCGCGAGCGCTTGCCGAGGACCTCGACCTGTTCCTTCGAAGCCGCCAGGAACGCCTGCGACTGGTGATCGCAAGCAGGCATGATCCGAGTCTTTCGCTCCAGCGCCTGCGTCTTGAAGGTCGGTTGACCGAGCTCCGCGCGACGGATCTGGTGATGACGCCGGATGAGAGCCGGGAGCTGTTCACCCGCCACGGTTTGACGCTGACCGAGGAGCAGGCGGAGGTCCTGCACGAGCGCACTGAGGGCTGGGTCGCCGGACTGAGTCTTGCCGCCCTCTCGTTGCGGGACCACCCGGACGCGGGCTCATTCATCCGTACCTTCGCCGGCGACGAGCGTCCCGTGGGGGACTACCTGATTGAAGAGGTACTGCAGCGCCAGTCTCCGCAGCTCAGGGATTTCATGCTTCGCACGAGCGTGCCGGAGGTGCTTGAGCCTGGGCTCGCGGAGGCGCTGACCGGCGCCGCCGACGCAATGCACACGCTCGAATTGCTCGCCCGCAGCAACACGTTCCTGACGGAGGCCGACGAGCACCGGCGCCACTATCGCTACCACCCGCTGTTCAGGGAGCTGCTCCTCAGTCAACTGCGCTACGAGCTGCCGGAGGCCTTTGCGCTCGAGCATCGACGAGCGGCGCGCTGGTACGCAGCCGAGGGCCGGCCGGACAAAGCCGTCTGGCACGCGATGGCGTCCGGCTCTCACGAAATGGCCGAGGAACTGGTGGCACGACAGTGGCTGACCCTGCTCCTGCGCGGTCACGCACAGCAGCTGCTGCGGTGGGTGCGCAGGCTCGGCGATCAGGCGGTGGCGACCAAGCCCGAGCTCGCGGTCGCAGCCGCGGGGGCGGAGCTGGCGGCGGGCGATCTCGACGCGGCCCACCGCTACCTCACTCTCGCTGACGATCAGGCGGGCCGGCTACCGGCGAAGCGGCGCGCCCAATTCGCCGTCTCACGGGCGAGCGTGACGATGCTCGAAAGTCGCCTGCGCGGTGACTTTGCAGCCACCCGGGATGCCGCGCACAAGCTGCTCAATGCCTATCAGGTCGGCGGCGCCGATCGCGAGTTGCGTGCCCTTGCCCAGCTGAACCTGGGGATCGCCGATTACTGGCTCGGAGACAGGGTCGCCGCGATCCGCACGCTCGAGGAGGTGCTGGAGATAAATCGAGCGGTCTCCCCCGACGGATTCACGTGCGACTGTCTGGCCCAACTCGCGTTGTTTGCCGTCCTTGACGGTCGGCTGCGCGACGGGGTCGCGTTCGGTCGCTCGGCGTTACGGATCGCTGCCCGGCGAGGCTGGGATGAGCGACCCGTTGCCATCGCGGCATACCTGGCACTTTCGATCGTCAGCTTCCAATGGGCCGAACTCGATGAGAGCGGACGCCTGCTCGACCGAGCGATCGCGGCCGCGCAGGGCTCACGATTGATCGTTGGCAGTCTGGCTGCGCTCTTCCATGGTCTGCGGGTGGGAATCGAGGACCCGGCACACGGTCTGCGGATCGTGCACGCCGTGGGCTGCGACCTACGCTCGCTGGAGTTGCCGGACTCGCTGGGCGCCGCAGCCGCGCTGTTGGAGGCTGAACTGGCGATCGACGCAGGCGATCTGGAGCGTGCGCAGCACGCCCTCGAGGAGGCCAGTGTGACAACGATCCTGCCGCTCGAGGCGGCCGTCGCGCGAGCACGGATTGCACTCGCGCGTGCCGAGCCTGCGGAGGCACTCGCCTGGCTCGAGCCCGCTGAACTGGACAACAGTTCCAAGGTCATGTACCTGGGCACACGCATCCGGGCGCTCTCGCTCTCATCGCTGGCCCACAGCCTCCTGCACGAGGACGAGCGAGCGCTTGCGTTGCTCGAGCAGGCGCTGGCCCTGGCTCAGCCCGAGGGCTACAGGCTCCCGCTGGTGTCGATCGGTGCCCCCCTTCGCTCCCTGCTCAAACGCAGAATCCGCGCCGGAACCGCTCACCGCTCGCTCGCCGGCGACGTGATCCAACGACTCGACGGGGAGGATACGGCGGACGCGGAGTTCGGCGCCTTGGTGCTTCTGGACCCCCTCAGCGATCGCGAGGAGGCGGTGCTTCGCTATCTACCGACTGTGATGTCGAAGGCAGAGATCGCGTCGGAGCTGTTCGTGTCCGTCAACACCGTCAAGACTCACACCAAGAACATCTACCGGAAGCTCGACGTGGCCACCCGTAACGATGCGGTGCGCCGGGCCAAGCAGCTCCACCTGGTGTAGTTGGGAGTCCAGATCGCAGATGCGGCTGGCAGCCCCGCAGGGCTGCCAGCCATGAAGCATGCAGCGTTGTCAGGACTCGCCGTAGATGAACAGCCCGTGGAGGATCCAGAGGCTCAGTGCGAACACTGCCAGCGACCAGAACGGATAAGCCGGCATATCGAACAACGCGCCCATCGCGGCGAGCGACGCGACGCAGATTGCGAACCAGCGGCCGAACGTCCCGCCGGTGTACAGAGACATCGCAGCCAGCAGCTCGAACACTCCGAGGATCAGCGTGATCCATCCCCAGGTCTTGAGATCCGCAAAGACGTAGTGCGCGTTCGCGGTGAAGAAATGCGAGTTCGAGATCGCCGAGATGCCATAGACGATGTTGATGATCCCGCCGACCGTCAGCAATACGCCGGCCAGCACTACGCGGCCTGCGCCTTCAGCCCCATCGGTCCGAGGCCCCGAGTAACTCATCGTCAGTCCTCCTCCTTGTGGTCGTGCGTCGGCGACGCGCTTCGAGCGGTCGCTCTGCCTGTTCGGTGTTCTGCGGACAGCCCGTAGTTCCTCCCGCACCAGGGATGAGCGCTGTCACCGGCGATCGTTAGAGTCTCGGCGTCGCCATGAGTCCGCGGCACAGGCATGATGCCCGCAGATCCAGGCGCCTCACCCCCAATGGGTGACGCGCGATCACCCACCGAGTAAGGATCGTGTTCACAGATGAGTGCTGAGACGCAGCCTGACACCCCTGACTCGCCCGAGCCGGCTCAGCCGATTGAAAGCGTCCCGTCGCTGGCCAAACCATCGAGGTCAAGGATCATCTGGGCCAATGTGATTGTCGGCCTCGCCACGATCCTCACGATCATCGCGATCCTCGCGATCTGGGCCAACCGCCAGGTGCTCGACGCCAACAATTGGTCGACGACCAGCACCAGCCTGCTGCAGAATCCGACGGTCAGGGCGGCAGCTGCAACTTACGTCGTCGACGAGATCTACTCCAATGTCGATGTCTCCAAGAAGATCAGTTCGGCGCTCCCGCCCCGGCTGAAGCCGCTGGCAACGCCGCTCGCAGGAGCGCTGCGCAACGCCGCGGTTTCAGGGACCGAGCTGGCGCTGTCCCGCCCGCTGGTGCAGAGCACCTGGCGCCAGATCAACCGGGCCGCCGATCAACAGCTGATCGACATCATCAACGGACATCACGGGGCGATCGGGTACAACGGTGATCAGGTCAGCCTCAACATGGCGGCGATCGTCAACCAGGTCGCATCTCAGCTCGGTATCTCGGCCAACATCGGCGCCAAGCTGCCGCCCTCAGTCGCCCATCTGGTGGTGCTCAGGTCCAAGCAGCTGTCGCTGATCCAGCGGTTCGGCCGGCTGTTGAAGGGCACAGCGCTGATCCTCAACATTCTCGCCCCACTGTTGTACGCACTGGCGTTGTTCGTCTCGCCTCCGGGCCACCGGCGCCGGACCCTGATGACGATCGGCTTCTGTGGAATTGTCGCCGGCCTGATCGTGATTCTGGTCCGCTCGATCATCGTCGACCAGGCACCGCCCGCGTTGACGCCGGACGCATCCATGCAGGCCACGATCAGCGTGGTGACGAAGCTGGCCACCACGCTTCTGACACAGATCGCGGAGGGTGTGGTGGCGATCGGCGTCGCACTCGCCGCCGCCGCCTGGTTCGCCGGCCCCAGCCGCTGGGCGACAAGCGCGCGCCGCTGGTTGGCGCCCCACGCACGGGCACACCGTGACGCGATGTATGCCGTGGTCGCCGGCCTCCTGCTGATCCTGTTCATCTGGCAGCCGTTCCCCGCTGCCGGCAAGCCGATCGGCATGCTGGTGTTCGCGCTACTGGCCGCGGCCGGCACTGAGATCCTGCGGAGGCAGCTACTGCGTGAGTTTCCCGACGCACAGCTGCCAGCACCCCACTCCGACGGCCCCAAGGTCGCGGTGCCCTGAGCGTCCAGATCCAGAGGTAGTCGAGCAGGCCAGTCGACGCTCAGATCGGCCGGCTGGGCGAACTCGGCTCGCCACCGGGGTCGGACGCCGGTGGCGCGCCCGGATCAGCCGGTATCGCGCCCGGATCAGCCGCCGGTATCGCGCCCGGATCAGCCGCCGGTATCGCGCCCGGATCAGCCGCCGGTATCGCGGGCTCGGCGCCCGGGTCGGTCGCCGGTGTTGCAGGCTCGAGCTTGCCCCCGGCCAGCAGCTTCATGCTCATCTTGACTGCCCGGACCGCGCTCGAGGCGCCCGCCTCGAGCGCGAACCCTACGGCCGTGACGAAGATCCCCGGGATGAACAGCGCATGAGTCCCGAGCATCAGGATTCCGACCCGACTCAACACATAGGCCGGTGCCGCCGCCACTCCGCTGATCGCGCCCGTCACGGCGGCCGAGACGAGCTTGTCCTTGCGCGAAATCGCCTTCGTATCAGTGCCCAGCAGCCGCGTCGGCACCGACACGTAGCTGAGCATCAGTAGGCCAACAGAGATCCCGAGTGAGAGTGCGAACCATGGCCGCCCGTGCCGCGCTGCGAAGATCGTCGCCCACCCGAGCGCCAGACCAACGACCGCTCCGGCCAGCACGATCGGTCGCCAATTGCGGCGAGCGCTCTGCCGCCCCTCCGGGATCGAGGGACCCCCGGGCGCCATGATCGCGAACGCGCTGATCGCGTTGACATAGAACGCTCCGATGGTGATTCCAGCCACCAACAGCATCGCCAGCCACGCCTTCCAGCCCATGACCAGGTGGGTGCTGCGGCCGTGGAACACGTGGATCTTGAAATCGAACATCGCGATCCACACCCACACCGCCGGGAGCACCTGCAGGAGCGTGAGACGCCAGTTGGAGAAGATCAGCCGGAAACCGTCGAGCAGCAGAGCAAGCGTGCTGATCGTCAGCGCCAGCGGCGCGAGCCATCGGCGGCTGCGACTGACCCGGAGGACCGCCGCCTCGATCTCAGCCTGGTCACCGTCGCGGATCGCGTGAAAGAGTGCTCTGCTCCGGCCTGCGATCTCGTGGCGCACCATGACGATCTTCTCAGAAGTGGCGGTGAGATCCAGCCGCGGCGCGGCGGATTACCTCAGCTGCGCTCGAGCGCGATGTCCGTGATCAGGTCGACCGCGGCCAGTCTGCCTTCGAGTTCAGGGCTCAGCCCATAGCGACGCGCCAGCTCCCCGGCCGTCGCGTAGCAGACGGTGGTGGTGCCGCCGTCGTCATAAACCAGCACCTTGAGCGGCAGGTCAAGCGCCGCGACCGGAGCAGCCTGCATCACCGGCGTGCCAGCCAGCGGACTGCCGAAGATCACGACCTTGGTGTCGCGAAGCTCGAGTCCGTTGGCCCGAGCTTCGCCACCGTGATCGATCACCGCAAACAGCTTTACGCCCTTGGCCGCGATCACGTCGGTGAGTCGCGTCACGGTCTCGTCGACTGACCAGCGACTCGGCTTCACCACGAGCCAGTGCAGCGCTGAAGCTTCGCGTGCCATTGCGTCAGTCCTCAGCCAAAGCGGAGCTCGCCGGCGCGGACGATGCCGGCTCGCCCGCGTGCCTGGATGCGGTTCGTGGAAGCCAGCGCAGGCCGATCACAAAAGTTGAGCATAGAACGCCCGCCATTATGTAGAAGACGGTCTGTGTCGAGTGGGCGAATCCCAGCTGCACAGCATGCACAACCGCACGCGACTGCCCGGCGGCTGAGACGTGGCTGCCAACCGAGAGGCCGATCTGAGAAGCGACCCGGTGCGCAGCGTTGTAAGGCACGCCCGCCCTGGTCAGAGCCGCCGTGATGTTGGTGTGGTTGCGCGTGATCAGGATCGTGCCCAGGATCGCCAGGCCGATGCTCGCGCCGAAGTTGCGCGAGGTCTGCGTGATACCGCTGACCTCGCTGTAGTTCGCACTCGGGGCGCGGTTGATCGCGTCGGTGCTGGCCGGCCCCAGCATCAGCCCGATCCCGCCGCCGGCCAACGCGATGTCGAGAGACTGCGCTCCAAGCGAGAAATCGGTCAGCTTGCCGGCCAGCAGCACGAAACCGACCGCCCCCAGCGCGCTGCCGATCACGACCGTCGGCCGCACACCTCGTTTGTCGAGCATGCGCCCACCGATCTGGGCCATGATCACGTATCCGAGGAAGAACCACATGATGTAGAGCCCGGCGTTGGACGCGCTCTTCCCCAGCGAGACCTGTGCGTACACGCTGGCGAAGAAGAAGAACGGCACGAACACCACCGAGATCAACGCAAGCACCAGATTGTCCGCGGAGAACACAGGGTCCTGGAAAATCTCGAGCCGCAGCAACGGCCGATCAGTGTTCCTCTCCCACCGCAGAAAGGCGACGAGCAACAGCACCCCTGCTAGCAGGCAGACGATCGTCTTGATGCTCCCCCATCCCCACATGCTCGACTGCTGGAGTCCCAGCACGAGCAGCCCCATCCCGCCGGAGACGAGCACGGTTCCGCGATAGTCGAGCGGCTCGGGCCGGGCCGGCGTTTCCTCGTCGGTCATCGAGATCAGAACCAGGGCGACGATCGCCACCGGGACGTTGATCCAGAAGATCGCGCGCCAGGTCCACTCGGTCAGAAAGCCGCCGGCGATCGGTCCGATCGCCGTGAGACCGCCGGCAATGCCGAAGAACAGTGCCATCGCACGGCCACGGTCGCGTTGCGGGAACGCCGCTGCGACGGTCGCTATCGCAGCCGGGAACAGCAGGGCCGCAAAAGCGCCCTGCAGTACACGGAATGTGATGATCCAAGCCTCGGCAGCGCCCCCCTTCGGGGTAAGGCCGCAACAGGCAGACGTGATCGCGAACCCGACCACACCGACGATCACCATGCGACGGCGACCGAGTACGTCGCCGAGCTTCCCGCCGAACAGGAACAGTGCCGAGAGCGACAGCAGATAGCCGTTGATCACCCATTGCGCCCCCGTGGGCGAGAGCGACAGCTCTCGCTGGATGTTCGGGATCGCGATCGCAACGATCGTCTGATCGATGAACCCCATCGCGACCGCAAACACCATCGCTGTGAGGACAAGCTTGCGCTTCACGCTCAAGGGCTCGCCTTCCGGCCTGGGTAACGAACTCGGCCGGCTCGATCCTATACGGGCCACCGGCCGCCCGCATAAAACCGTCAGGGGAGCGGAACGACAGGGCTACGCGAAAATCTCGAGCGCGCCCGGAGCGGTCGCGCTGGAGCTGACCATCGGTGCCGCGCCGCCGCCCGTGTCCTGGCTGAGTGCCGCCTGTACAGCTGCCGCGCCCGCCTGCGTCTGCTGGAGGACCTGAAGTGCGGCGACGGCCGCCAGCTGTGCTGACGAGCCACCGATTGCCTGAGCGCTCATGTTGGTGATTATCGGCCGTCCGTACGCGCCGCTTGAGCGCAGTGGACGAAAGGACGGCTAGCCGGCGAGCGGTGCGCCTGCCTGTTCGGTACCGGTCGGCGCCGCCGGTTCGGCAGCCGCCGTGGGGGTCGCGACCAAGTCGCCCTGGACCGTCCGTGACCTGCTGAGCTCGTAGGCGACGAAGCCGGCGCCCGCGAGCAGCACACCAACCAGCGTCCAGCCGAGCGCAGTCGTTCCCAGGCCGACGTACTTGAGGCCGGAGGCGAGGATCACGAACGCGATCACGGGGCGGATGTAGCGGTCGGGGATGCTCGAGGAGAGCATCGAGCCGATGAACACGGCAGGGACTGCCCCGATGATCAGCGAGGCGGTCAGGCCGAACTGCACGTTGCCGAAGATCAGTGCGCCGACGGCCGCGGCCAGAGTCAACGGCACGGCCTGCGTGAGGTCGGTGCCGACGAGCTGCTTGGCACTGATCCTCGGATATAGAAACAGCAGCATCACGACCATCAGCGAACCCGCCCCGACAGAGGTCATTCCGACGATCACGCCGCCGATCACGCCGATCAGGACCGTGGGTAGCGGCCGGGGCGTGATCTGACTGACCAGATCGGTGCGGTCGATGCCGGAGCGGCGGTCGAGCACGTAGCGCAGCACCATCGCAGCGGCTCCGATCAGCAGAGCCGTTCCCAGGATCACCTCGATGTGCTTGACATCCGTGGAGGAGTCCCCCATCAAACTCAGCAGATAGGAGCCGAGAATCGCCGCCGGAACCGAGCCCGACGCCATCAGCAGGACGAGCTTCCTGTTGACCGTGCCGGCCCGCAGATGCACCCCCGCCCCGATCGGTCGCATCACCACGGATGCAACCAGGTCACTGGAGATCGCGGCCGTGGGCGTGACGCCGAACAGCAGGATCAGCATCGGCGTCATCAAGGCGCCCCCACCGGCGCCTGTCATCCCCACAAGCAGTCCGACGACGGCGCTTCCGAGGACGATGTAGGGGTCGATGTGCATGGCTGGGAGCAGAGTCGGGTGTCACCGGACCAACCGCACAAACACGATTGGATTCGCTAAGTCTATTGACTTACGTTCAAGCGCTCGCCAGGCGGAGCCGGTAGCGTTCACGCCATGGTCGAGGAACCCGCGCCGGACCCACGCTTCCGTTTCGTCTGCACCCCCTCAGCATTGATCGGTGCCCCCTCCGGCTGGGCTCGCGACATCCTCCGTGAGGGTGAGGTCGCATTGCTTGGCGACGAGGGGCTCGACGCTGTGAACGCGGTCGCACACGAGCTCGAGCAGAGTGTGATCTCGGTCCTGCGCAGCGAGTCGACAGGCGAACTCGAGGATGCGACCGTGATCTCTTACGCGGGCTCGCTGCCACTGGTCTGGGTGTCCGGTGAGTTCAGCGAGCGCGCACGGGCGTGGGCTCGCGATCGCGGACCAATGACCCTGCTGACAGACTCGACCCGGTCGCTCGACGAGGACCAGCGCAGGCGGATTGACCGCTTCGTTGCGATCCTCGGGCGCCAGTCCGAGTAGCGATCACGCGAGCTCGAAGGTATAGCCCTCGAACAGCCCCGTCTCGATCACGCCCGGCAGCGCCTTCAGGCGCGCGTGGAATCCCTGCTCGATCTCATCGAACCAGGCGTCGATCACGAGGTTGCCCGACTCGGTCACGACCGGGCCGTCCTTACCTCCGGCAAGCCGCAGCCCCCACGAGCTTGAGCCGTGCGTGTCGAGCCAGCGGCCGACCAGGTCCACCGCCGCGCGGTCGACCTCGATTGGGATCGGGAAGCCCTGGCCGAGCCGATCCACATGTTTGCTGGGGTCGATCGCCAACAGCATCCGTTTACACGTGAACCACAGGAGCTTCTCGTGGAACATCGCGCCACCGCGCCCCTTCAGCAGTCGCCCGTGCGGGTCCACCTCGTCGGCTCCGTCCACCCCCCACTCGGGCTGCACCGACCCCAACGGCAGGGTCTGCAAGCCGAGCGTCAAAGCCGCAACCTCAGTTTCGTAAGAGGCCGTGACCACCCGAATCGCGAGCGATTCGCGCTGCGCGCGCCGTCCGATCGCCCACAGCGCAATGTAGGTCGCCGAACCTGAGCCGATCCCGATCAGCCCTCCCTCCTCGACGCGAGTGGCGATCCGGTCGGCGACCTCAAGTTTGGCGTCGAGATTGGTGACACTCGTCGGCCAATGCAGGGCCACCGAGGCGTGCCAGGCCGAGAGGTCTTCGCTTCCGGTAGCCACTGTCACGCCAGCGTATCGCCCGGCTCGTTCACGCCGCGCGCCGGCGTGAACCGTCGTAATGCTGTCGTTTGGCCTCCAACAGACGCTCGTCGGCTGCGCGCAGCAGCAGATCAATTCCAGCCCCGTCCTCAGGAAACACCGCCAGGCCAACGCTGCCACTGAGTTGTTCGAACCGGGCGGCCGCCGCTGAGACGGCAGTCACGATCCGCTCTGCCAGCGCCCTCGGATTGTCCGTCTCGGGTGCGATCACACAGAACTCGTCGCCACCGAGCCGCGCGATCGTGTCCTGGGAACGGAGCGCGTCGGTGAGTGCGGCCGCGACATCGCACAGCATTCGATCACCGGCCGCATGCCCGTGGCGGTCGTTGAGCGACTTGAAGCCATCGAGGTCGAGCATCACCACGGTCAGGCGCGTCCCGGCACGCTGGTGCCTTGTGATCTCGTACTCGGCCCTGGACAGCAGCAGGCGCCGGTTGGCGAGTCCGGTGAGGGGGTCGGTCAATGCCGCGTCCTGCATCGCATCGCGCTCGCGTCGCAGCCGCCTGCCAAGGCCGAGCAGCACCGCCACACATGAGGCGGGGACAAGCACGGCCAGCCAGACCGGAGGCATTGTGCCGTGCGCAACCGCCATCGCCGCTGCCGCACCGATCAGCCATACCGGGAGGGCAGCCCAGAGGGCACCGCGCCCGGTTGGCGCGACGGCGGCGGCCAGCAGCACGGCTGGGAGACTCAGCCAGAAGCCATCTGCGTCGCCGACGAGCGCGGCGACGCTCCCGGCCACGAGCGCGATCAGGCCGACCCTGAGCGGCGCAGGCGCGACCCGGCGACCTTCGCTGAGCCCGCCGCGCCGCACATCGGCCTCCACGCCCGCGCGTAGCATCGCCGCAGTTTCCTCGACCGCTCGGACGAATCAGGCAAGCCCGCTCGTTCCCGGCGAGTCGTAGCATCAACGGCATGGGTTATCGCCTTCTTCGCGCCGCCGACGCGTTCTGGCGTCCGTCCAACCAGATGGGCGTCGCCAATACGAACCTCGCCGAGCAGCTACAGGCGCAGACGCTCGGCGCCCGGCTCTGGCGACTGGAGCCAGGCCAGGCCAACACCCGCCACAGACACCGGGATCAGCACGAACTCTACGTCGTCCTTGACGGAACCGGGCGGATCCGCGTCGACGGCGAACTGCTTACTCTGGAGCCACTCGCCGCCCTGCTGGTCGAGCCGGACAGCCTGCGTCAGGTCTTCAACGACACCGACGCGCCGGCTCTCTGGCTGGTCGTGGGCGCACCTTCGGAGGGTGCCAACACGCTGGCGATGACGCCGGAGCTGATCGCCGAGCTGTACCCCGACGGCCCCAGGGCGCTGCCCCCGGAACTGAGCTGAACCGCGGCTTCAGAGTCGGCGGTACATCACCAACAGGCCGACGTAACCGTGTTCAGGATGCGCGAACGCCTCCGGCACGATTCCAATCACCTCGAAACCCAGGGACTTCCAGAGCCTGACCGCGCGCTCATCCAACTACGGCGCGCGGCAGCCTCGGAGATCTCAGGATCGATCGCATAGGTCTCCCCAGCAGCGACAATCTCTCGGTAGAACGGCCAGATGGCGGCCCAGTCGGCGTCGGTGGCCTCACGGATCAGCACGCGCCGGATTATCGGCGATGGAGCAGCACGGTCACGCTCAGGCGAGCGCGACCTGAGTGGCGAAACGGCCACGGAAGCGCTGCGCGGCCATGGCGGCGCAGCCTGCAGCGAGGCAGGCGATCACGAACGGTGCCCGGACCCCGAGCGAGCTGACCACCACACCGCCGACGGCCGCTCCGACGGCAAGTCCGCCGATCAGGCCGGATAGCAACCAGCTGAAAGCCTCGTGCTCGGTTCCCGGCACAACCACCTCGCCGACCAACACGTACTGACAAGAGAACACAGGAGCGATGGCTAGTCCGGCAACGAAGCTGCAGACCGCGCCGGCGGCAATCGAGTTGGCGGCGATCAGCGGGATCGTGCATCCGCAGTCCGCGAGCATCAGCAGGCCGTAGCGGGACCCCAACGGTGAACGCCAGCGCGCGGTGCTGTACCAGATCCCGCCGGCCATGCTGCCGAGACTCCAGAGCGCCAGCAGGAAGCCGGACGCGGCGCGCGAGCCGTGGTGCAGAGCCAGCGCTGGGATCCCGACCTCGACCGCACCCAGGCCAAAACCCATCAGCGTGACCGGCAGCAGCAGCCACCGCAGGTCGACGCTGGCGAGGGCGGACCCGGCATGGGCATGCTCCCGCGCCTGATCCTCGGGCACGTCGAGCAGTGGCGAGCTCAGGAACAGGAGCGTCCCGGAGAGGCCGATCGCACCCAACAGCATTACCGCAAGTTCCGGCGATGCGAGTGTGATGATCACGGTCGCGAGCAGCGGACCCGCGACCCAGATGGTTTCCTGCGCGATCGCCTCGAGCGCATAGGCCGTCTCACGCACCGCGTCCTCCTCGAAGAGATCGCGCAGCATCGTCCGCACGACAGGGGCGATCGGCGGCACCAACGCCCCTGCCAGCGCTGCACACGCGATCAGCACAAGCGTCCCCGCATCTCCGGCGGCCGCCAACGCCAGCAGTACGTACAGACCTGCCTGAAGCGCCGCGGCTGGGCCCACGACCAGGCGGCGGTCGAAGCGATCGATCATCCGGCCGAGCACGGGCGCGCCGGCCGCCGCTGCGAGCGCCTGCGCGCCCACCGCAACGCCGGCGGCGGCATAGGAGTGTGTGGCGTCTCGCACCAGCAGCAACACCGATAGCGACGACATGCCCTGTGGCAGTCGTCCGACGAGCGCTGTGCTGAGCAGCCGAAAGCAGCCCGGCGCCGTGAGCACCGACCGGTAGTTGTTGCCCATGTCTCCATAAAAGCACGGGCCGAACCGATCGCCGGAGGCCCGGGCTCTATGCTGCAGGCCATGGATCTCGGCTACCCGGTCTCCTACGAGGTGCTGTCGGCGGGCACTCCCGTCTACAGCGTGGACGAGGAGCAGATCGGTACGGTCGCCCACGTCCTGGCCGCGGAGCACGAGGACATCTTCGACGGGATCGTGATCGGCGAACATCGCTTCGGACACGACCACCGCTTCGCCGATGCTGACGACGTTCAGGCGATCTTCGAGCGTGGCGTCGTGCTCAAGCTTGACCTCGCCGCCTGCGGGCAGTTGCCCAAGCCCTCGGCCAATCCTGCGGTGATCCGCGACGACCCGGCCGAGTCGAATTCCGAGTTCCGGCGCCAGAAGCTCGTGCGCGCCTGGGATCGCATCTCCGGCAAGTACTGAACCGAGTCCTCACGCTCGCTTGGCTGCTGCCTCCGCCTGTTCGGCGGCAGTTGCCGCGCGCCTGACGGCCGCGTCCAGTTCGTCGTGGCGGCGATGCAGGTGCGCGAACATCGCCTGCATCTCCTCCGTTCGGCGCCGGTCGCGTTTGACGAGATGGACGGTCAAACCGGCTGCTATGCAGGCACCCAGGTCAGACGTCACGTTCGTGTAGTTCCCGCCGATCAGCTCCGCCTTCGAGCTGACGTCGACGCCGACCAGGGGCAACACGACAAGGAACACGCCCAGACCGGCGAGAAAGATGATGTGGGCGTGGCTGGAAAGGGCACGCGGTACGAATCCGAGCGCTCGGTCGAGCAGGTTCTGGGGATCGGTCTGCGCATCGACCACCTGCGAGCCGTCGCCCCGTCCGTGGTTGAAATCTGAAGAGTCGCTGACGGTACTCACTGGCACTCCTGTCGCTCGCGGCTTGCGGGACTCCACGCTCACGATCGGCGTTCGCGGAACCATCGCCTTTTCCATGCTCACATGTGTGACCGAAGTGTGACGAGCCGACACACTTCCGTCACACGTGTGACACCCCATCCAGAGGGACCCCGAACCGGCTCTAGCCGGACTTGAGCCGTGGGCAAAGCGTTTGGGCTGCGGCGCCCTGCGGTACCGAGCTTCCAGATCGCCGGCGCCGGCGGTCGCAAAGTCCTAGAGTGCGTGTCCGTGAGCGACGAGACTGGCGCGACCGGGGTGCAGCAGGCGATCCTTGAACCACCGACGGAGGCGGCGATCTTCCTTGTGATGGTCGTCCCGGCCGGTGCCGAGAATCAACTCCGTGACGCACTTGCCGACGTTCCGGCTCTCAAGCGCTCGGTCGGGTTCCGAATCCCTGAGGCGAGCCTCAGTTGCGTCGTGGGCATCGGCTCGGACCTCTGGGATCGAATCGCCACGGACCGCCTTAGGCCGCACGGGCTGCATCGCTTCGTCCCGCTGTCCGGCGCAACCCATACCGCGGTGTCCACCCCGGGCGACCTGCTGTTCCACATCCGCGCAAGCAGGTTGGATCTCTGCTTCGAGCTTGCTCAGCGGATCGCTGACCGGCTGAGCGGGCTCTCGCAGGTCATCGATGAGGTTCACGGATTTCGCTCGTTCGACGAGCGCGATCTGCTCGGATTCGTCGACGGCACCGAGAACCCGGAGGGCGAAGCCGCGAGCGCGGCCGTCACGATCGGCGACGACGATCCGGTGTTTGCCGGGGGCAGCTACGTGATCGTCCAGAAGTACCTGCACGATCTCACCGCCTGGAATTCGCTGTCAGTCGAGGAGCAGGAGCGCGTGATCGGCCGGACGAAGCTGAGCGACATCGAGCTGCCCGACGAGGTCAAGCCGTCGAACTCGCACGTCGCGCTCAACACGATCGTCGATGAGAATGGCGAGGAACGCCAGATCGTGCGCTTCAACATGCCGTTCGGTCGCGTAGGCACCGCTGAGTTCGGCACGTACTTCATCGGTTACGCATGCGACCCGGACGTGATCGAGCAGATGCTCCGAAACATGTTCATCGGCAACCCGCCCGGCAACCACGACCGCGTGCTCGACTACTCCACAGCCGTCAGCGGGGCACTGTTCTTCGTACCCACAACCGATCTGCTGGAGAGCTTGGCAGATCAGCCGCCGGAGCCCAGCGCCACCGTCGCCGAACCTGAGACCACAAACCACGATGGATCGCTGGGGATCGGCGGTCTGAGAGGAGCATCAGCGTGAATCATCTGCTTCGTTCGCACGCGCCGATCAGCGATGCCGGCTGGGAGCTGCTCGACCAGGAGGCCCGCGAGCGCCTTACCCCCGCGCTGGGTGCGCGCAAGCTGGTCGATTTCGATGGCCCTCATGGCTGGTCGCACTCGTCAACCAACCTCGGCCGGGTGCAACCACTGGACGCCAGCCCGGACGGCGTCACGGCGCTGCAACGGCGCGTACTGCCGTTGATCGAGCTCCGTGCGGATTTCAGCCTGTCCCGAGACGAGCTCCGTGACGCTGACCGCGGCGCCGACGACGCCGACCTGGCCCCGCTCGACGCCGCCGCTCGCGAGATCGCGCGGGCAGAGAGCGACGCCGTCTTCGGAGGCTGGGCCGGAACATTCGCCGGCGTTATCGAGGCCACGCCCCACGCGACCCTCAGCCAGGTCAAAGCCGAGAACTACGCGGAACGTGTCACAGCAGCGATCGAACTGCTGCTCGGATCGGGGATCGACGGGCCCTACGCACTCGGCGCCGGCCTCGATCACTACCGGCTGCTCGGCACCGCTCCCGTTCCGGGCGGTTATCCGCTCAGGGAACATGTGGCGCTGCTGCTCGGCGGTCCGATCGTCTGGGTGCCCGGTATCGAGGGCGCCGTGTTGCTAAGCCGGCGCGGCGGCGACTTCGTGTTCGATTGCGGACAGGACATCTCACTGGGTTACGACTCGCACGACGCGGACCATGTGAACCTCTACTTCCAGGAGAGCTTCAGCTTCCATGTGGCCACGCCGGAGGCCGCAGTGCTTCTGACGAGCTGAGCCTGGCTGGGTACGGATCAAGCACGGCAGCACAAGAGTCGCGCTCGCGCGGCCGGCGCCGTACCCTTGCGACCTATGGATTCCCGTGGTGCACTCCCCTATGTCGTGTTGGGCGTGGCGGCCGAGGCCGCAGAGCGCTCGCGCGCACCCGTTGCCGCCGGCGTACGGGTAACGGCCATCGCGACCTTGCCGGCCGCTGCGATCTGGCGTTCGTCGGCGTGCGCCCCGCTCCGCAACCGCGCTGAGGCGGCCGCGGCCACGTGGGCGGACGCAGGCGTCGCGGTCACGCGCGATGCGCTCGTGGAGGCGCGATCGCTCGCAACCGATCTGGTTCGCACGCTCGCCGATGAGCTGGCCCGGTCAGGGCTCGGGGACGAGCTGGTCGACCGGCTGCTGAGTTCGGGCACGTTCGACCGCATCGTGACCGTTGTCATCAACCACCCGGCCACGGAAGCTCTGGTGGTCCACGCGCTCGACGATCCCGGACTCGATCGCCTGATCGGGCGCGTCATGGACAGCCGCCTGATTGACGAGATCACCGACCGCGCACTCGACAGCGAGCAGCTGCGACACGTCATCGAGCACGTCACCAGCTCACCGGAGGTGCGCGCTGTTCTCCGCCGGCAGACGGTCGGACTGGCCGACGACGTCGCGGTGGGTGTGCGCACCCGCACAGTCGTCGCCGACGACGCGGCCGAGCGCTTCGCTCGAGGACTGCTCAAACGGCGCCGTCCTCAGGCTCCCGAGTGACTCGCGCAGCGCCTGCCGGTTATGTCGGTCTGGTCACCCGCGGAGTCGCGTTCCTGATCGACGCGGTGGTGATCAACGTGATCGCCTTCCTGATCGGCGGTGCGGTGAACCTGATCGCATCGCTGTTCGGCCATCACGGGAGCATCAACGTTGTTGGGGCCCTGCTCGGCGCGGCCGCCTGGTGGTTCTGGAGCCTCTTCTATTTCGTGACCTTCTGGACGCTGACCGGCCAGACGGTGGGGAACCGCGTGCTGGCGTTTCGCGTGATCAGCGAGGCCGGAGGCCGCATCAAACCGAAACAGGCGGTGCGGAGGTTCATCGGAATGACGCTGGCGCTGATCCCGCTTGGCGCGGGCTTCCTGCCGATCCTGACCGACGAACGGCGTCGCGGCTTCCACGACCGGTTGGCCAACACGGTGGTGCGCTGGGACGTCGACGAGGAGACCGAGTCGGTGGTCCGCGAGCACACCAGCGCTGCTGTGTTCGAACCGGAGCCCGGTGAGACCCCCGGGGGTGGCCAGCGGGCCACCCCCGGGAGTGCCGGCGTTCAGTCGGAAGAGCCGACCGTGCCGCTCGCGGTCATCGACGACTTGCCGGCCGCGGCTCCGGCATCGCCGCCCGACGAGTAGCCGTCACTGAGCTCGATCGTCACGGCACTGACCCCTGCACCAGTGCGGCCGTCCGCGAGTGTCAGGGCGTTGCCGCTGAGGCAGACGGCCTCGGTCGTCAAATTCGTCCATCACGACACATAACCCCCGCCGGGCCGCAGATGGTTCCCGCGGCCCGTTTTGCTCACTCCGGCGGTCGCGCGGGGAGCCTGCGCGTGAACGGGATCGCGAGCAGTGCCAGGAGGGCCAGGACCGAGAGCGATGAGCGCAGGGCGTCGATCCGTGAACTCGCGTTCACGTCGACGATGGCGCTGACGGCGGTCGGCGGGACGCCTGCCTTCTGCAGCGCCACCTTGAGATCGGCGTCGGAGATGAACGGGACGCCGCCGCTCAGCTCCTGTTTGGCCTGAGCCTTGACGCTCGCCGGAATCGCCGGGTTGGCCTGCACCCCGGTCATGAACGACCCTGTCAGAGCGGCGATCAGGACCGCACCGCTCAGTGCGGTCCCGATCGACGCGCCGAGATTGGTGACCGTGTTCTGCAGGCCACCGACCTCGCCGCTCTGTTCGTCCGGGACGGACGAGACGGTCACGGCGCCGAGCTGAGAGGCCAGCGCACCAACGCCCAGGCCGGCGAGCAGCATCGGCCAGGTGATGATCTCCGGCCCGGCGCCGGCGTCCAATGCTCCAATCAGGACAACGATCCCGACGAACAGCGCGGAGAAGCCGAGCGTGACGACTCGTCGCGGCGATGCCGTGGGGAACAGGCGCGGTATGCCCGCGGCAGCGGCCAGCAGCGCGACCGAGAGCGGCAGGATCCGCACGCCGGTCTGGATCGCCGACAGCCCGAGTGCGACCGAGAGAAACAGCGGCACCGCGAAGAACATCCCCGCCTGCAGCAGATACTGGAAGAAGAACGAGATCAGGCCTCCCCGCAGAGTCACGTTGGCCAGCATCGCGGGATTGATCAGCGGCTCCCTCCCGTTCGCGATCTGCCGCTGCTCCCAGGCGACGAACCCGTAGAGCGTCAGGCAACCGCCCAACAGCAGCCAGATCGACGGAGACAGGCCCAGCCATGACGGCGCCGCGGCCTTGGGGATCACGAATCCCCAGGCTCCGGCCCGAAGGATCCCGAACACCAGCAGCGCCAGCCCGAGCGCGGACAGTGTCGTGCCGCCGAGGTCGAGCCGCGGGCGTGATTCCGGTGGCTCCTCCTGGATTCTACGTGCCAGCACGAGGATCACGAGAACAACCAGGACCTCCCCCACGAACACCCACCGCCACGACAGATACGTCGTGAACAGGCCCCCGATCAACGGGCCGGCGCCAACTGCGATCGCTCCGGCGGACGCCACCAACCCGTAGGCACGCGGCCGCTCCGACGCGGAGAAGTTCGATGCGACAAGCGCCACGATCGCGGGCATGATCAGGGCCGCGCCGATCCCCTCCAAAACGGACCAGCCGATCATCAGCACTGGCAGACTTCGGGCGATCGCGGTGATCAGCGAGCCGCACGCGTAGATGACGCATCCGATCGCGAACGTGCGCTTACGGCCGATGATCTGTCCGATCTTGCCGCCGGTGATCATCAGCGATGCCATCACCAGCGTGTAGAAAGTGATCGCTGTCTGGATCCCGGTCACATCGGTGCCGACGTCCTTGGCGACGGTTGCGATCGACACGTTCATGACCGAACTGTCGAGCGTCATCAGGAACTGACCGGCGGCCAGCGTCAGCAGGATGAGCGCCGCGCCCTTCCCGCGCTGTGAGTCTGTTGGCAAGGCGGCTATGACCTTTCGATCCTCGTGTCCGACGAGCGTCGGGAGCTTACCCGGGTCCGGGCCGTGCCGAGGTCTGGCGGTACACGCCAGTGACAAACAACCTCTTCAGCGGATAGTGTGCGACCTACAGGTCGACGCCTCACCCGTCGCTGGTACTGGGATCGGGGCCGGTTGCCTTCAATCCACACAACTTCTGGGAGTAAATACAACCCATGCTGGTGACTGCAACGTCGTACCCGTTCCTGGACGTGCTGTGGTCGATGTTGATCTTCTTCGCGTTCATTGTCTGGATCTGGATCGCGATCACGGTCTTCATCGATCTGCTCCGCCGTAAGGACATGTCGGGATGGCTCAAGGCGCTCTGGGTCATATTGATCATCGTGCTCCCTTACCTGGGAATACTTGTCTACCTGATCGCCTACCACAACGGCATGGCTGACCGTCAGAACAAGGACGCCCAGCAGGCCCAGACGCAGTTCGACGACTACGTGCGTCAGACGGCCGGCTCGGGCGGCGCGGCCGCGGAGATCGAGAAGGCCAAGGGCCTGCTCGACAGCGGCGCGATCACTCAGGCCGAGTTCGAGGCACTCAAGGCCAAGGCTCTCGGCTAACTCTCCGGAACGCCAGGTGGCAGCCCTGCGAGCGTGCAGGGCTGCCATACCGGAGGCTCCGAGTGCACTGGACACCGGCTCACCCAGGCAGGCGTCCGGATGCCGGTCAAATGACGGACGCCGGTCACATGATCCCGGCGATCCCCTGAGCGAGCAGCAGCACGCCGACCAGGCCGATGAAGAGTGCCGCGGCCATCAGCTTGTTGCCCTGTAGCCACAGCGACAGCCTCGATACGACGGTTGCGGTGCCCTCGGGGTCGACGAGATAGGCGACGCTCGGGACCTCGATCAGCAGGAACTTCAGAGCCGCGAACGCCAGGATCGCGAGAAGTGCCTCGACCCAGCCCCGATGATCACGGGCGAGCCGGCCCGAGGCCAGGAAGTCGAACGGACCGGGCATCGCAAGTAACGCTCCGGTGATCGCGGCAATTATCAGGGAGCCATTCCGGAGCGCGGCATCCAGCCGAGCACGCCAACCCGAACCGGCTGCGATCCCCACCGGGAACAGGCCGCGGCCACGGCCGAGCAGGGCCCGCCCGGTTGTCGTCCCGATCAGCAGCGCGATGACGAGCGAGGCGAGCCCGATCCCGATATAGGCGCCCGGCCCAAGCCCGGACTCGGTACTGCCCGCGACCGTGCCCCTGGATCTGAAGACAGCGAAGATCGCAAGGTTCACAAGTACCGCGGAGGCGACGGCCGCGATGCAGCAGACCCACAGCAGCGCGCGCGCGTTCGGCAGAGCCAGGATCAGCAACACAACAGCCAGCAACTGCGGGTAGATAGCGGCGGCAAGACCAAGTAGGACCACGGTCAACATCGACCGCGCACAGTATCTGCTGCCTCCCCGGAGACTGGACTTCCGTCCGAGCTTGCGCTATCCTGCAACCGGTTGCATGGCCAGCGTCAATTCCATAGCTGACATCGCCCGGATGGCGGGCGTCTCGAAATCGACCGTGTCTCGGGCTCTCAACGACAGCCCGGTGATCAGCGTCGAGACCAAGGAGCGCGTGCGGGCGCTGGCAAAGGAGCACGGCTTCGAGATCGATGTCCGCGCACGCCGGCTCAGCCTCCAGCAGAGTGGCGCGATCGCACTCGTCGCCTACGGCTACAAAGCTGACAGCGTCGTTCCCGACGCATTCATGCTCGGGCTGATGACAGGCATCTCGGCGGGGCTCGGCAAGAGCGACTACGACCTGTTGATGATCCACGTCAGCCCCAACGACGTCTCCTGGCCCCGTCGCTACCTCGAGGCTGGACGCGCAGATGGCTTCATTCTGCTCGATGCACAGTGCAGCAGGCAGCAGTTGCGCGCATTGCAGGACGCCCAGGCGCCGTTCATCGTCTGGGGCCCGCCTGCCCGGACGGCTCATACTGCTCGATCAGCGGCGACAGCCTCAGGGGCGGCAGGCTTGCAACCGAACATCTGCTGAGCATCGGCCGGCGCAAGATCGCCTTCCTGGGCGGGCCTGAGCGCGCGGTGGAGGTCGTCGACCGGCGACGTGGATATGAGGCCGCGCTGCGGGCCGCCGGCCAGCCGATCGATCCCGATCTCATCGTTTACGCCGAGTGGTGGTCGGAGCATTCGGCCCGCGAGCTGATGGCGGCGCTGCTGGACCGCGCTCCCGACCTCGACGCGATCTTTGTCAACAGCGACGTGATGGCGATTGCGGCGATGGAGGTGATCGCGGATCGCGGCTTCGACGTGCCCCGTGATATCGCAGTCGTCGGCTATGACGACGTTCCGCTCGCCGCTCGCGTCAGGCCGCCACTCACAACCATCCGCCAGGATCCAGCGCTCGCGGGCCGCCTGCTCGCCGAGGGCGCAATCCAGAACGCGCTGACTGGAGCCATCACCAGCACCTCGATTCCGGCTGAGCTGGTGGTTCGAGGTTCCGCATGAGTCCTGTTTTCCGTAGTTCTTTTTGCAACCGGTTGCACCAAAGGAGGTAGCCTTGCTCATCCCATCAACCACCCAATTGCAGGCGGCGACTTTCATGCCAAGAACGCGACCCCGCTACGACGAGCCGGCCTTTGTCACCGCGAGCGACCGCACCGGAGGCCCGCAGGGCCTCGGAGCCCCGAGTCCGAGGAGCCTCAGGCGACGCCTGCGAGCTCTTCGTCGCACGCGCCGGCGCGACCGCTGTCAGCAGCTGAGCAGGTTCGGGGTTCGCATTGAGCGCCGTTCGCACTGAGGTCGTCCGCAGTCGCCGCAGCGCGCTGATCGCGCTCGGTCTGGGCTCCTGCTGCTTTGTGACCGTGGAAAGCCTCCCTGTCGGCCTGCTGCCGCAGATCTCCGCGAGCCTGAATTCGTCACTGTCGGCCACGGGGTTGCTGGTCACCTTTTACGCCGCTCTCGTGTTCGCCGTCTCGGCGCCGCTCACGCATCTGACCCGCAACCTGCCGCGGCGGGTGCTGCTCTCAGCCGTACTCGGCATATTCGTCTGCGGGACGCTCGGATCGGCTGCCGCACACACCTACGGCGAGATGCTGGCGGCCCGAGTCGTGACAGCGCTGGCCCAGGCCGTGTTCTGGTCGGTCGCGCCGGTCACCGCGGCCGGGCTGGTGGCGCCCGAGGCCCGCAGCCGCGCGGTCGCGTCCGTGTTCGCGGGCAGCTCCGTCGGCATCGTGCTCGGCGTCCCGGGAGGGACCCTGTTGGGCCAGCAGGCCGGCTGGAGAGTGCCGTTTCTGGTGCTGGCCGGGCTCGGGCTGGTTGCGGCGACAGCGATGCTCTTGCTGCTGCCGGACACTCGACCGTCAGACAGCCACGCAGCCACAGGATCATCACCTGACCGCGCGCGTTATCGAGCGATCCTGATCACGACCGCGCTGACCGTCGGCGCCTTCTACACCTCTTACACGTTCATCAGCGCGTTTCTGACTCGAGTGACAGGCCTCCCCCATCACGCGGTTCCGATCATCCTGCTCGCGGGCGGCATCGGCTCGACGCTCGGCCTCGCCACCAGCGGGCTGCTCTACTCGCGACGACCGACCGTGGCCTTGGCCGCGCCCCTCGCGGCGATGGCGGCCGCGCTGCTTGGCCTCTACGCGTTCGGCACCGCTGCCGCCCCGGCGGTGGCGTTCCAGGCAATCGACAGCATCGCGCTGGGCAGCTTCATCGTCGCGGCCCAGACGACGGTGCTCATATGTGCGCCGGGGAGCACGGACATCGCCACCGCCTGGTTCTCAGCCCTTTTCAATGCCGGGATCGCCTCGGGGCCGATCATCGGCGCAATCGCACTCGGGATCGGGGGGCTCCGCAGCACCGCCCTGGCGGGTTCGCTGCTGGCGTGCGCCGCGTTGGCATCGGCCGTCGGTCTCGGCGCGGCCTGAAGCAGCGCATCGTCGATGCCGCCGAATCGACCTTGGACAGGAACACCGTCACCGGGCGCTCGAACTGGACTCCCGGGATGGACAGGCGACTCGGGGCGAGCACCTCTGCTCAGCGCTTCAGCCCGGCGCCTTTCTTACCGATGACAGAGTCATGAGCCGATTCCGCCTACTCACCGCCCTGGGAGCCACGCTCGTGCTGGCAACCGGCACCGCACACGCAGCCACGACAGTCACGCTCTCAAGCGCTGAGTACCAGCAGCTGACCCAGATCCAGAGCTACGCCTCGTCGAGCAAGTCCATCAAGACCCTCTCCGGCGTCCACGCAGCCCTCGCAAGCTGCAGGCGACTCGATCCGGTCAGCGGACTGGTGCGCACGGAACGCAACGACTGCGCGGCGGCCTTCGACTGGGTCGCCACGAATCTTCATATCCTCGCCAGACTCAAGGTCTGCGACCGCCGCACCAGCGTCGACGGGCGTTTTGCATGCCTGTTTCCGGGCTACCGCGACCTCAGCATCGCCGTTCGCGGGCTGTATCGAGCAGAGGCAGCGGTGGCTCGCGCGGCCACCAACCGGGGGTTCTCCAACGCATGTGTGGAGGCTCTCGGCAACAGTCCTCAGGCGATCACAGACGAGCAGCGGATGTCGCAGGACGCGGCCAGGCTCGTCTCCGCGATCCGCGCACGCAACGTGCTCCAGGTTCAGAAGTACGGCGGTCTCTATGACGCCGACCTGGCTGAGTCCGAGAGCGCGGCATCGAAGCAGCACCTGTCCGTCTGCCCCCACCTCTCTAACTGACTCAGTCGCTCGCCTCGGACGCTACGGCTCGGACGAGCGAGCGGCAAACGCGGCACGACCCCGGAGGCGACGCCGCAGGATCAAGCACGAGAGGGCAGGCCCGCGGGCCTGCCCTCTCTGAATCCGAGATCAGCTCCCGCTCAGTGCGGGTTCTTGACAGTGAACGACTTTGAGGTCGCCTTGCCAGTCGTGTCGGTCGGGGTGACGCCGACCTGCATCGACTTGATCTTGTGCTGCTTGGCCTGGTTCTGGATGCTCTTGGTGACGGTGATGCCGCCGGCCTTGATCTGGAACGCGACCGTCTTCTTGCCTGAGGCGAAGGTGATCACCAGTTGCCCGCTCTTGATTGCGTAGGTGAACACGTCGCTCTTGCAGACGATGTCCTTCTTCAGTGCACTCTTGTTCCAGCTGACGTTCTTGGGCAGCTTGATCGAGAACGACTGCAGGTAGCCCGCGGGCCCTGATCCATGAGCGAGGTTGAACTTCAGCGCAACCTTGTTGCTCGAGAGCCCTGTGAGCGAGCCCTTGGTGAGCGTCGGCAGCCCAGCCAGTGTCGTGCTTTCCGCCATCACAGCCTCGTTGATGCCCGTGACCGCCTGGCCCGCGCTCACCTTGACCGCCTTGGAGTTGCCGAGCGTTCCCTTGCCGAGGTAGTACTCGGTTGCGTAGTACTGGCCGTTGTATGCGCGGCCGCCCACGAACTTGATGTACCAGGTTCCGGCGGGCACGCCTGTGAGCGTGTACGTGCCGTTTGTGTTGGTTATCGCAGCTGCCAGGACGTTGCCCTGTGCGTCGAGCAGTTCGACCTCGAGCCCGCCGACCAGGGCGCCTCCCTGAGCCGCTGTCAGGGTGCCGCTGATCGTTCCGGCGGCTGCGAGCTGGCCGTTGATGCTGGCCACAGTCACCCCACTGGCAACGGTCACCTTGGTTGCTGCGGCCTGCGTCCCCCCACCGTAGAAGCTGCTGGCGAGATTGGATCCAGTGAGACCCAGGAACTCGACCTGATACTGACCCGCCAGCACATCAGGCACGGTGTAGGTGCCGTCGCTCGCCGTTGTCGCGGTTGTCGGAATCTCCGCGCCTGCGACGTCGTAAACCAACACCGTAACCCCTTGGAGAGGCGCGCCGCTGGAGTCGGTGACAGTGCCACTGATCCCGCCGACGGCCGGCACCGTGAAGTTCACCGAGGTTGAACTTGAAGCCTTGGCGACATAGTTGGTCGCGGAACCGTAGTCATAGGTGAGGCCGGCACCTTCGACGTACACGTCGGCCAGGCGGAACCCGGTCCCTGTTGCTCCGTATCGCAGCGTGTAGGTGCTCGCAGGCAGACCGCTGATCGTGTAGGTACCGCCGCTGACCGCTGAGCCAACCGCGCCGAGCATGGGGTCATTCACTGAGTTGGGATCGAGCAGTTCTGCGTACACATGGCTTGACGCCTCTGCTGCGGCGTTGTTATCGGTGACAGTCCCAGTGAACGTCGCACCGGCCACCAGATTCTGGGTCGCGAGTGTCTGCGCACCGCCTGTCGCTGGGACGGTCACGAGCGTTGCCTTCGAGATGTTGTCGGTGCCACCGTCTCCGTAGTAATCGCGTGAGACGTTGTCGCCTGCGGTGCTGTCCGAGAAGTACACGTAGTACTGGCCGGGATCGACGTCTGTGACCGCGAAAGCTGCGCCCGTGCTGCTCGCGTCCGTGATGGTCACATCTGACGAGGTCACGGCGGTCACAGCGTTGCCGTTACGGTCGACAAGCTGGATCTTTACGTCCTGCGGATCATGGGATCCGGCTGGGACTGTGAACGAACCGGCGATCGTGCCGGTCGTGGCCGCCTGCGCGGCCGCTGGCATCGCAACGCCCAGCGCCAGCGTCCCCAACGCGGGGGCGAGCAACGCCAAGCCGAAGCGCTGAATCCTGCCGGTTCCACGCCTGCGCACCGATCCATCACCGGTCCGCGGCGTCAGTGATTCTGACATCTAGCATTCCTCCTCAACCGTGCGGGCAGGTGGCTCGGTATGGCCGGCCGCCGATCTACCGCTCGGGTTGTTGTTCTGCGGTTGTTAAGCCTCGGAGGGCCTGGAAGTTGCGGTAGGCTCACCGCCCGGTGGCGGTAGCTGGACCTCAGCGCGCGCGTTACCGACCCACAAAGTCCGCTGGAGCTGTGCAACGTCAGTAGGCTGCGCCCGTCATCAGCAGCAGTTCAACTGTGTTCCAAGACCAACCAGTGGAGGTGCCAGATGGCCGAGCTTCTGCCGTCGCAAGAGGACATTGTGCTGGGGCATTTCATCGTCTCCGACGATGTCGAGCGTTCTGCGCGGTTTTACTCCGAGGTACTCGGCGGGAGGGTGGTCTTCGACGGAGACGTCACCTACGTCGCGCTATCCAACAGTTGGATCATCATCAACGTCGGCGGAGGTCCGACCGATGACAAGCCTGCGGTCACGCTCGAGACCCCACACGATCTCGACCGAGTCAGCAGCTTCCTCAACATCCGGGTCAAGGACATCCATCGGGTGTATGACGAGTGGAGCGCGCGGGGCGCGCAGTTTCTAACTCCGCCCAAACAGCACCAGTATGAGATCCGCTGCTACATCCGCGATCCAGACGGGCATCTGATCGAAGTTGGACAGACCACCGACCCAGAAGGGGATTGGTCACCCGATCACTGGCCGTCTGGCGCCTCCTGAGTCGGACGACGCCTCTGATCGCCGGCGCGCGCTTCCCAACCGATTTGGTCGACTTTTTCGATTCGCGCCTATGATTGGAGTCGTGGCTGTGACCGACCGGGCATCCGCCATTCGGGATTCGATCCTTGACACGATCGGGGACACGCCCTTGGTGCGCCTGTCGCGGATCGGCGCCGGGTTGATTCCGCAGCTCATCGCCAAGGTCGAGTACTTCAACCCCGGTGGTTCGATCAAGGACCGGGTCGCCGTCAGCCTGATCGAGGCGGCCGAGCGCGACGGCAAGCTGAAGCCTGGCGGCACGATCGTCGAGCCGACCTCTGGTAACACAGGCACCGGCCTGGCGATCGCCGGAATCCTCAAGGGCTACCGCGTGGTCGCGGTGATGCCGGACAAGATGTCCAAGGAGAAGATCGACCTGCTGCGCGCATACGGCGCTGAGGTCGTCATCGCGCCGACTGACGTACCGCCCGACTCTCCGCAGTCCTACTACCGCGTGGCGGACCGGCTGACTGCAGAGATTCCCGGCGCATTCCAGCCCAACCAGTACGTCAATCCGGCGAACCCGGAGGCCCATTACCGCTCCACCGGGCCGGAGATCTGGTCACAGACGGACGGTAAGATCACACACCTTGTCCTTGGCGTCGGTACCGGCGGGACCGTCTCAGGCACGGTGCGCTACCTGCGCGAGCAGAAGCCTGACCTGGTCGTGATCGGCGCCGACCCCGAGGGCTCGATCTACTCCGCGGGCGACGACAACATCCACCCGTACCTGATCGAGGGCGTCGGCGAGGACTTCTGGCCCCCGAACTTCGATCGCTCAACCGTCGATCGGTTCATCGTCGTCTCCGACCGCGACGCATTCCAGACGACACGCCGCCTGGCGCGCACTGAGGGAATCCTGACCGGTGGATCAGGCGGCATGGCGGTCCACGCCGCACTCCAGGTTGCAAGCCAGATCCAGGATCCAGCTGCGCTCGTGCTCGTGATCCTCCCGGACGGCGGGCGCGCCTACCTGTCAAAGCTCTATTCAGACGACTGGATGCGCCAATACGGCTTGCTCGAGCCCGCGGGATCGCTCAGCGTCGGCGACGTGCTGTCCCGCAAGCGGCTGGCCGGGGAGACGCCGACGCTCGTCAGCGTCCAGTCGGACTTCGTATTGCGCGACGCGGTGTCCTTGCTGCACGAGCACCGCGTCTCCCAGCTCCCGGTCGTCGATGCAGCCGACCCGTCAAACGTGATCGGCTCCGTCAGTGAGCGGGGGATGTTGAAGCACGCTGCCACAGATCCGGAGATGCTCGGTCGGCCGATATCGACGGTGATCGAGCCGTCGTTCCCCTCGGTGTCGGTCGATGACCCGGCGCGTGACGCGATCGAGCTGCTGGTCGGCGAGCAACAGGCGCTCCTCGTGACCCGTGGCGGTGCCCCGGAGGGGGTCGTCACCCGCACCGACCTGCTCGAGGCTCTGGTCTCTTGAGCGCGGCTAACGGCGAGGAGCTCGGGTTCGGGACCCGGGCCGTCCACGCAGGACTCACGCCCGACCCGACTTATGGATCGGTAATTCCCGCGATTCATCAGACCTCGACATACGCCCAGGCGGCCCCGGGCAGCTTCGTCGATGATTACGACTACTCCCGATCCGCCAACCCCACACGCTTTGCGCTCGAGCGCGCGCTCGGCGAACTCGAAGGAGGCCGCGCGGTGGCCTTTTCGTCGGGCCTCGCGGCCGAGCACGGGCTGCTCAGCGTCGTCGCGTCCGCCGGCGACCACATCATCCTTCCCGCCGACCTCTACGGCGGCACCTACCGGCTCGTGGACAAGGTGCTCTCGCGTTGGGGCCTCGACTACACGCTGGTCGATCAGACCGACGGCTCCGCGCTCACGGCCGCGGTCAGGCCGGAGACAAGACTGATCTGGGTTGAGACACCCACGAACCCGCGGCTCGACGTGGTCGACGTCGCCACAGTGGTGAGCGCGGCGCGCGCCGCGCATGGGAAGCTGGGCAGGGCTGGCGAGCGCCCACTCGTTGCGGTCGACAACACGTTCGCGACGCCCGTGAATCAGCGCCCGCTGGAGCTCGGCGCTGACTTCGTCGTGCACTCCACGACCAAGTACCTCGGCGGTCACTCGGATGTCGTCGGTGGCGTGGTCGTCGCCGGCTCAGGCGCCTGGTACGAGCGTCTGCGATTCATCCAGAATTCGGTCGGCGCGGTGCCCGGCCCGTTCGACTGCTTCCTCGTTCACCGCGGCATTCGGACCCTGCACCTGCGAATGGCAGCGCACGCCGCATCCGCCGCCGCGATCGTTGACTTCCTGGGGACGGTTCAGGAAGCTCGCGACGTCCGCTGGCCAGGCTTTTCCGGGATGGTGTCCTTCCGTCACCAGAACGCAGCGAAGATCGCCTCTCACACGCGGATCTTCACCCTGGCCGAATCACTGGGCGGAGTCGAGTCCCTGATCGAGGTCCCCCAGGCTATGACCCACCAGTCGGTCGAGGGCTCGGACGCGGCGGTTCCGCCTGACCTCGTACGGCTGAGCTGCGGCGTCGAGGATCCGGCCGACCTGGTCGCAGACCTTCGCCAGGCGATCGGCTGACCGGCGCGTACCTTGTCGTGCAGGCGCGCCGCTGCAATCTGCGCTCGCGCATTGGCGCAGATAACTGCACACGCTGACGGTTATCTGGGACAGTCGCTCAAGGACGCTTACCCGGGGTGAACCATCGGCCACAAGTGGAGACTGCATAGGTGTGCCAGACATCGGGAAGGAGCGTCGTGATGGGTCAGCTGGGAGCCATCCCCGGGTAGGCATCTCACGATAGGAGGCGTAGATGGCGGATTTCACGGCCGCACAACTTGACGACATCGAGATGATCGAGAGCAATACGCGGTTTCGCGCCGTGCGTGAGCACTTCGGCATCACGACTTTCGGCGTGAACGCGATGACCGCCGCGATCGCCGGCGAGCTGTTGGTGACCGAGCACTCGGAATCGGAGGAGGACTCGAGTGAGGAGCTCTACGTCGTAACGGACGGGCGTGCCTTCTTTGAGATTGGCGACGAGACCGTTGATGCCCCCGCTGGAACTTATATCCACGTACCTGCCGGGGTCAGGCGCAAGGCCATCGCCGAGGAGGATGGAACGGTGGTGCTCGTCGTCGGCGCGGCTGCGCCTGGGAAGGTCTACCGGGCGGAGCGGTGGGAGCGATTCGCGCCACTCATGCCCCTGTTCGAGCAGCAGCGCTACGAGGAGGGCGCTGATCTCGTACAGGAGTTGCTCGCCACCGATCCCGAGTCCGGCAGCATCTGGTACAACGCCGCGTGTTTCGAGTCGCGCGCTGGCCGTATCGATGATGCCCTCAGGCACCTGGGCCGAGGTCTCGAACTGCGCCCTGGGCTGGCCCCACTCGCGCGCGAGGACGAAGACCTCAACGCCTTGCGCGAGCGCCCCGAGTTCGAAGAGATGTTGTCGTCAGCTGAGAGCTGACGACGGCTGATCGCCGCCGCCGTCACAGGCCGCCGCGAGAAGAGCTGACCACGGTCCAGCCCGGAGGTGCTCGAGCGCACCGTTGAGCAAGGCTCAGCTTCGGTGATTGCGTCGCGCCCCGTAGACTCAGTGGACGTGTCAACTGCTGGGACGGCTCAGTGAGAAGAGAGGCCCGACTGGCGAGTCCTCGGCGTCGAACGCCGAGGCGCCTGAGGCGACCGCTCGCTCTGGTGGCAGCGATGACGGCTGTGCTGCTGTGCTGCGTAGCCAACACGACCGCTCGAACTGCGCGGTCGAGCCCGGTTGGTCAGGCCTCCTCTGCATTTGGCTCTGACTGGACGACCTACCACGGGAACGCTGAAGCGACCGGACTCGATGAGCCGCTGACCAAGCTGAGACCGTCGCGGCGCGCCTGGACATCGCCAACGCTCGACGGCCAGCTGTATGGGGAGCCGCTCGTCGCCGACGGCCGCGTCATCGCCGCGACTGAGAACGACACCGTCTACGCGATGTCCGCGCGCAGCGGGCGGATCCTCTGGTCACGCCACCTTGCGAGACCTGTGCCATCGGGTGATCTGCCGTGCGGCGATATCTCGCCCGAGGTTGGGATCACAGGCACCCCTGTGATCGACATGAATCGCGACGAGATCTTCGTTGACGCGGACACCTTGATTCGCGGCCCCTCCGATTCGCACGGCGTGGAAGCATCGCACCATCTATTCGGGCTCGACCTGTTCACCGGCAAGGTCGAGCTGAACGAGCAGGCGATGCCAAACACCGGCGAGGACCAGCTCGCGCAGCTGCAGCGACCAGGACTCGCGCTGGACAACGGTTACGTGGTGATCGCCTATGGACAGAACACCGGCGACTGTCCCGGCCCCAACGGCCCTGCGCACGGTTACGTCGTCTCGATCCCCGAGCACGGCGGACACCTCCACTACTTCCAGATCAGTCATGGCAACGACCGAGGGGCCGTGTGGATGGGCGGCAGCTCCCCGGCCGTCGACCCGGAAGGGAACGTTTACGTCGCGAGCGCCGATGGCTACAACCAGGGCCCAGGGCAGCGTTACGACGACAGCGACGCCGTGCTCGAGCTATCACCGACCATGCGCCTCAGGTCGGTCTTCCATCCCAAGGACTGGCAGACACTCAGCGCTGACGACCTCGACCTCGGGACTGGCGACCCAGCGCTTGTGAATGGTTTCGTGTTCCAGGTCGGCAAGACGGACATCGGCTACCTGTTACGCCAGGGTCACCTCGGCGGCTCAGAAGGTGAGCTGGCCTCGCTCCGAGTATGCAACGGCAACCCAGATGGCGGACACGCGGTGAGGGGCTCGGTCGTTTACATACCGTGCCCGAATGGCGTGACGGCGATCAGGGTCCTGACGAAGCCGCCCTACCTGAAGCAGCTCTGGACCGACAACGACGGGGCCGCTGGTCCACCGATCATCGCCGACGGACTGGTGTGGACGATCGGAAGCGATTCAGCGGTGCATGGCCTCAACCCAGCCGATGGCAAGCAGCTTGTCTCGATCCCGTTCGGCGCGTTTGCGAACCACTTCCCCACGCCGTCAGTTGGCGATGGCCTGCTGCTGCTGCCGGGCACCGACCAGGTCATCGCATTCAAGGGGCCCGCGGGGCTGCCGCCGCCACCGCCGCGAGCTGAGCCCTAGCACGTCCGGTTCAATCGGGGCTCCGGGAACTCGAAGTGAGCAGGAATCGAGAAGCGCAGCCATGCTGCCCGGCTTAGTCTCGACGGCATGGGAATCATTATCGACTCGCTCACCCTCGAAGTGTCTGATCCGGCAGCGTCACAGCGCTTCTATGAGTCGGCTCTGGGAGTCGGCTCTTTGGTCCATGCACGCCCGGCGGAGACGAAGGCCACCGGCTTCCGCGGCTTCACCATCTCAGTTGTCGTCAGCCAACCATCGACCGTCGATTCATTGTTTGAAACGGCGCTCGCCGGAGGGGCCGCGGTGTTGAAGTCGACCCAGAAGGGCATGTGGGGATACGGTGCCGTCGTGCAGGATGCCGATGGGGTGATCTGGAAACTCGCCACCAGCGCCAGCGACCCTGACGGGTTTAGCTGGGAGCCGGCGTAGTGCCCTAAGGGCCGTCTGACACAATTCGGTTGAAAGCTCAACCGTCTTTGAGAAGCGCGATCCAAGGAGACTCATGGCTGACAAGCTCGATCTGACTGGCCTGGCAGAGTCGATCAACGGTGCATTCGGACGTGGCCGTCCAGTGATCCTGGGCTACGTCAACGCTGACGGAAAGCCCGTCATGTCGTTTCGCGGAAGCACCCGCGTTCACTCCGATGACCAGCTCGTCATTTGGGTGCGCAAGCGCAACGAAGGGATGGTTGCTGAGATCGCTGAGCGTCCTGCAGTCCAGGTGCTGTACCTCGATCCGGACGGCCCGGGGCCGCGCTACCTGTCGATCCTCGGCCGTGCACATGTCGATGAAGCCATTGGCGATGCCGTCTATGAACTGATCCCCGAGCCGGAGCAGGGCCATGACCCGGATAAGGCGGGTGTTGCTGTCGTCATCGACGTGGACAACGTGTTTGGGTTCGGAGCCGAGGGGCAGCTCGAACAGGCCCGCTAGGACGAGCAACAACCAGAGCGACGCGGCGCGCTACGGATCTTCGTGCGATGAGTAAAGGCCGCGTCGACGAATACGCCGCCGGCCTCGAACGTTGGCGCGACGAGTTCGCAGCAGTTCGAACGATGCTGTCGAGCACCGAGCTCACGGAGACGTTCAAGTGGCACAAGCCCTGCTACACGCACGCCGGCAGGAACATCGTCATCTTCCAGCCGTTCAACGACCTTTGCGCACTCCTGTTCTTCAGAGGCGCGTTGCTGAACGACCCCAGAGCTTTGCTGCGCGAACAGGGCGAAAACAGTCGCTCATCGCTCAGGCTCGAGTTTCGCTCGCTCGCCGACGTGACGAGCACGAAGAGCGCACTTCGCGAGCTCGTCGCCGACGCCATACGCGTAGAACAGGCCGGGCTGCGCGTGAGGAAACCGGCGCCGCCGAGCCACCGTGACTACCCGGACGAATTGGCGGCGCTCATGGACGCAGACCCTGCGTTCCGCGACGCATTCGAGCGGCTGACACCAGGTCGCCAACGTGGTTACCTGCTCCACTTCAACGGCGCCAAGCGATCGGCAACGCGCACCGCTCGCATCGAGCGCGTCCAGGACCGAGTCATGGAAGGCTTCGGAATGCACGACTGATGCTGTCCTTCGCGCGGCGTTTCACACCTGACGGTTTCGAAGCGACGCGGACTAAATGGACTGGTGACTCGAGCCTCGCCCAGATCGGTACAGATCCCTGACAAGCAGCACTCGATCGGATCGGCCATCAGTCACGCGCTGAAACCCGAGACGCTCATAGAAGGCCATGGCATCCTCGTTCTCCGGGTCGGTGTACACGCGCGCGACACGGCGCTGCTGACTCGTCGCCCAGCCAACGAATCTGTCGACCAACGAGCGACCAATACCGCGGCCGCGTGCGTCTTCGCGGACGTATAGGGCGTGGAGGTGAGCGGTACGCGGTTGTAGCTTGCCGAGGATCATGGCATCCGGCCCGTCCGTACCAACCCAGAACAAAACCAGAGAGGAGCGGTCGCTCAGCATGCGTAGATCCCGATCAACAGGATGATGGTCAGTGCGCCCGTGGCGTTCCTCCCGGAAATCCTCGAGACCGGTGAGGAGGTCGTGCAGCCAGAGCCTGTGGACCTCCGAGTTCTCGCCAGAGACCAGCTGTTGAGGATCGTCTGCCGCCACGGTTCGCTCATGCTACGGCGCACTGGGCGCGAGATGATCTCTTGGGGAGTGCTTGCGGCAGTGGTCCGAACGTGCCGCTCGGAGACGATAGGGCAGATCTGGACTGGCACTGGGCGTAGAGTTAGCGTCAGAATGTCTGGACAGGTTGGGGCGCCGGTGGGATCCGGCGCATGGCCGTTCGTTGGCCGCGAGCGGGAGCTTGCGGCGATAGCTTCTGCCCGCACGATCCCGGAGTGCTGCGGCGCAGTCGTCGTCGCGAGCGCGGGCGTAGGGAAATCGCGCCTCGCGCGTGAGGCAAGCGCCCGGGCGGAGGCTGAAGGCGCCCTGGCGGTGTGGGTACAGGCTACGACCAGCAGCACTGCCATCCCACTCGGAGCGCTCGCCGGGCTGATCCCCGACGAGGTCGGTTCTGGCGATGGGGTCCAGCTCATGCAGCGGACTTCGCAGGCGCTACGAGACCGTGCAGGCGGACGGCGGATAGTTCTCGCGGTTGATGATGCGCAATGGCTCGACGATGCGTCCGCCGCGCTGGTCCAGCACCTCGCGACCGCCGACGAAGTGTTCGTGATGGCAACCGTTAGGGAGGGGCTGCCCTCGCCGGACGCGATCGATGCTCTCTGGAAGGACCTGACAGCTCACCGGATGGAGTTGGAGCGGCTCAGCGACGAGGTGATCGCGGACCTGATGGAGGCTGGGCTCGGTGGTCCGGTCGAGCGGGCCACTCTGCGACAACTGCTCGACGCGAGTGCCGGCAATCCGCTTTTCGCTCGTGAGTTGGTGCTGGCCGCTGTTGGCGCCGGTGTCCTGACGGTGGAGCGTGGCCTCTGGGGGCTGCGCGGTCAGCCATCGGTGCCGCCCTCGCTGATCGCGGTGATCACGCGACGCATGGGAAGGCTGAGTCGGGAGGAGCGCGAGACGCTCGAGCTCTTGGCTCTGGGTGAGCCCCTGCGAGTGCAGGAACTTGTCGACCTGACCTCTCTAGAGCTGGTGGAGACCGTCGAGGACCGAGGCATGGTCACCATTGGTGGGCCCGCAGCAGACGCTGAGGTGCGAGTGGCACACCCGCTCTACGGAGAGGTCCTCGTGGCCGAGCTTCCGGTCCTCCGGTCACGTTCGCTTCGCCTGCGCCTGGCAACTGCCATTCAGCTGCGGGAACCACTGATGCCCGATGATGCGCTGCGAGCCGCTCGGTTGTTGCTCGACGCGGGGGAGCCGATCCCGGCCGGGCTGCTTGAGGATGCCGCGGCGGCGGCAAACCTCGCTGGCGACGCTGAGCTTGGAGCTCAGCTCGCGCAGCAGGCGATCCACTCAGGAGGAGGATTGCGGGCGAGCGTGCTCCTCGCCCGGGCCCACGTCATGCGTGATCGCTACGCGGAAGCCGAGCAGCTGTTGGCCGCGGCGGAGTCTCGCGTGCCAGGTGACCCAATCGCTGGCGAATATCTCATGAAACGGCTCAATGTTTTGTCGTTGGGACTGCGTCAGGCGGCCGACGCCCGCGCCTTACTCGAGCGGGCGCAGAATTGGTCTGGGGACGCGGCATGGCCGAAAATCATGGAAGCCGCTCAGATGTTCGTCGAGGGTTTGGCCAATGGCTTTGCGGGCAGCGCAGAGCGGGCCGGTGCACTGCTCGCCGATCCGACGCTGGACCCCGCCTGGCGCCGTCAGCTGGAGATCATGCATTTGCGGCGGCTATTCACGATCGGTCGGGCCAAGGAGGCCAACGAACTCGCGTGGCGCCAGCGGCCTTTCGCACCCCTACGAGGAAGCACGGACATCTGGGCGCTGGGGCACACGTGGCTCGTCGGGCTCGAGACAGGCGAGAACTGGGCGGAGCTCGAGGAATACGCTGTTGAGCTTCTGCGTGGCGCGATCAGAGCTGGGGACCGTGAAGCGGCGGGGCTCGCGGCGTTGGTACTCGGAGCGCTTGATCTTGAGCGCGGCTGTTACCAGGACGCTTGGCGCTGGCTGGCAGAAGCTGAGACACAGCTTGACCACAGCGACATGCTTGACGCTACGGCGGCTGTGCGGACATTGCAGGTGGTGGCCGCACACGCCACCGGTGCCGTCGAGGTTGCCAACACCGCTCTTGAAAGCTTGCGGTCTCCCGCCTCCGGCCGGCCGCCGGGATTTGTACAGCGCGTCTATGCCCCGCTGGCCGAAGGCGCGTCCGCGCGTGCGCTGAGTGAGGCTGCCGGGGCTGAACGCTTCATGCGTGACGCTGCGGAGGCCCAGGAGCCGACCATGCGAGCGCGGCTTCTCTATGAAGCGATGCGGGCGGGCGCCCGGCCAAAGGACGTTGCCGTGCAACTGGCCGAGACTGCCGATGGCTGTGACTCGCGCCTGGTGGCGGCTCGCGCCGCGCATGCCGCCGCACGGCTTGCGCACGACGGTCAGGCTCTGCTCGCTGCCGGTGATGAGCTGGCGGCTGTGGGTGCCCAGGTTGCCGCGATGGAGGCTGCTGTCGATGCCGCGCGGAAGTTCGTTTCAGAGGGTCGCACGGACTCCGCACGCCGCGCCGCCTCGGTGGCGCACGAGCGCTACGTGCCTGATCAGGGCGCCGGTTTCCCGATCATCGACGGACTGGAAGGCGTCGCCACCCAGCTGTCGCCCCGGGAGGCACAGATCGCCGGCCTCGCCGCTCGTGGCCTGACTAACCAGGAGATCGCCGACCAGCTTGTCCTCTCGGTCCGCACCGCCGAAACCTACGTATACCGTGCGATGCAGAAGCGCGGCGTGAGCAACCGTCGAGAGCTGTAGGACCAGGTCGTCCTGCGTAGCGATCGGCCGCGCCATTAGGTGGCCGCCGGGTCGCTTCCCGCGGCCATGTGCGTAGTGCGGCCTGCAATTGTCGTAGTCGCCTACGACTGCGCGCGCCCCAACTGAGATCAAGAATCGACGCATCGATCGATTGCGCCCCGGCGGACGTCACCGAGCTACGTCGATCCAACTCAATTCAAATCTACCGAAAGGACAAATCATGAAGCGCGTATTCACAAACCGACTTGGCTTGATCGCGGCCGCTGGGCTTGCGCTCAGCGGAACGGCGATGGCAGCGGCTCCGATCGCCGCCGACGCCGCGACCAACCAGAGCACGCCGAAGGCGGTTCTGACCGCCAACAAGCAGAACGAGAAACAGGCCAAGCAGCTGATCGGGAACACCAGCTACACGCCGGTGATCCGTACATTCACGCCGAAGCCGACCTCGGCAAAGCGATTCAACGGCTACCAGACGATCACCGTCAAGTCGCCGAAGGGCACCACCCCGGTTGTCGGGTACTACACGCTCAAGGGCGCGCAGCGTTCCAGCGTGATCGTGACCGCCGCGAACGTGCAGCTCAGCCGTCACGCATATGTCGTGAAGCTGAAGTTTCCTGGCGAGCAGGGCAAGGCCGGACGGCTCCGGGTCACTCTGATCTCCCGCTGAGCGCGACCCTGCCGCAAACCGCGGATCTGGAAGCGCGAGCCCGTGGCCCTCACTGAGGTTCGCGGGCTCGTTGGGTGGACGCTCCCAAGGCCAGACCTTCCCGACCGAGGTCCGCGGTCAGGTGGCCTCAGTCGGAGCGAGCTGCGACTGGGTTGCCAGCTACGCCCTGATCGAGGTGTTCCCAACCAGGGAATCCGGGATCGGCCTGGACTGGCTAGGCGGTCAACGGCGTGAGTGCGGACCGGCCCTTGAGCACCGCATCCACGTTGTCGAGCGCGAGCTCGGCGATTGCCAGCTGCGTCTCAATCGTTGCCGCGGCGAGATGCGGCATCAGAAACGCGTTGGTCAAGGTCATGTATCGCGAGTCGATCTCCGGCTCATGCTCGAAAACGTCAAGCCCGACGGCCCCGACCGTCCCGTCAGCCAGCGCTGCCAGCAGATCGTCATCAGAGATCAACTCGCCCCGAGCGGTGTTGACCACGATCGCACCGGCAGGCAAGAGCGCAAGGGTGCGAGTGTTGAGGAAATGACGAGTCTGGGGCGTGGCAGGAGCGTGAAGGCTCAGGAACTCGCTGAGCCGCAGAAGATCGTCTGGGTCTTCATGAAAGACCGCGCCGTCCGCGAGATCGTCCGCAAGCTTGCTTCGGTTCGAGTAGTGAATCTTCATCCCAAGGGCCTTGGCACGGCTTGCGGTGGCCCGTCCGATCCGCCCCATCCCGTAAATCCCAAGCACTTTTCCGGTCAACTGCCGACCGAGCAAAGCACTCGGCTGCCCGTCCGACCATTCGCCGCGGCGGAGGAACTGCTGAGCTTCATAGGCACGACGCGACGCGCCAAGCAGTAGGAGCAACGCTCCGTCCGCGACCGCGTCTGTCAGGACCCCCGGTGTATTCGAGACGACGATGCCTCTGCGCGCGGCAGCAGCGATGTCGATCCCGTCATATCCGACCGCCCTGACGGCGACGATCCTCACCGACGCGGCGACATGCTCGAAGAACTCGCAGTCGAGCCTGTCTCCTGTACTCGCCAGCAGTGCGTCAGCACCGTCGGCAAGGGCCAGGAGCGCTTCCCCGGACGCAGCCCCGGGATCCTTCGCCATGCGTACGACGTACGCCTCCCTTACCCGCTGCTCGACCTGCGGCGGAAGCGGCCGAGTCACGCCGACCGTAGGCTTGTTTGCGTCCATCACGCCGTCCTGAAGGGCCGCGCCAGGACACCCGGACCGCCCCTTGCATCTGCCATGGGCGCAAGCTACCACTCCGTCCCGGACAAAAGACTCGATCGGGGTTGCACGCCTGGGTTACACGTCGTGGCCCGGCGCCCAGTTTGGAGACGCCCAGCGCCCGCTTCACACCGGGCGCCGTGAGAGATACAGATAGCGTTGGTGCTGCCACAATAGGTCTCATGGCAGATCACTATCAGGCGCCTGGCTGGTTCACGACCAACGTCTTCAACCGGGTCGTGGCCGGGCTCACGCGCGCTGGCGTGAGCGTCTGGGGTTCTCGCGTGCTCGAGGTCCGGGGACGCAAGTCTGGTGAATGGCGACAAACCCCAGTGAACCTCCTCGAGCACGAAGGCGCTGAGTACCTTGTGGCGCCACGGGGCCAAACCCAGTGGGTCAAGAATCTCCGTGTAAGCGGTGAGGGCAGGCTGCGGGTGGGCCGCCGCACGAAATCTTTCCGGGCAATCGAGCTGTCCGAGCAGGAATCGCCGCGGGTGCTCCGCGCCTATCTGAAGAAGTGGAAGCTCGAGGTCGGCGTTTTCTTTGACGGCGTAGGGCCGGAATCCCCGGATGAGGAACTACGTCGCATCTCGCCCGACCATCCGGTCTTCAGACTGCTCGACGACTGAACCCGTCTCTCAGCTCACCGTCTTCTGGCGCCCTTCGTGCGAGTCTCCGGGTCGCGGCCCGCGCACCTAAACGCGCCTGCGCGCTTCAACCTGATGCCAGCGTTACCTCTTCTGTCTAGGAGACCGCACTGTTGTCGATCTGTATTGGGTAGCCCTCCCGCAGGACTGCAACGGACGACGGCGGTGTCACCAACATCGCCTCACCCCTGATCGGGCGGCTATGACGCCCACGGTAGCCATGCCGCGTCCACTCGACGAGCTGTCGCCCCATAACAAGCTGCGGAATACCCTCCGGGGATAGTACGAAAGTCCCATCCGGCAGCGTCCGCCAAGGCATCTGGACGAAGCGCCGAAGATGCGTACCGCGGACGATCCGCTCAGCGTGCAGCTGCCGGTTCATTTCACCTGACGACGGCGCCGGCCGACCAGGGTTCGCGGCGGACCAAGCGTTTCGATACTTCACGTAACAGGCGTGGCGGCATTCCGCGCACAGCCGGTGACCGGCTGCCATAGCCACCGCCTCGTCGTAGAAGAACAGCCACGTGAACCGATGAGACAGCCACTGCTCGCTCCACCGATCCCTAAAGCTCAGAGCGCAGATGATCCACAGATCACCCTGATGGAATCGAACGACGCGGCGATCTTCGTGTAAACGCCCGCGATTGCCTGTGAATACTCCCCGCAAGTCAAACGCCTCGACGTCGCCCAGCGGCGTAACCCGATTTTGATCAGCCATCCCTCAATCTTCTCAGCCGTAGGTCAGCTCCCCTGGCCTAAAAGCATGACTCGCAGCTGACACGATCGACGCGCTTGCCTTCTCGGCTTGGCACGCCTCGATCCGGGGTCGTCTGACGACTGCGCGCTCGGCTTCCGTGGTTTGCGGGTAGGATGCGCGCCGACGTCGTCGGGGGCGCGAGGCAATCGCTATCCGCGATGACGGGCCGGTCCTGGCCGGTCCAGGCCGGGACCGATAGCAAACGATAGGAGTGGGCATGGTTTTCGCTGCGGCATATCCGTCCGGTGGGATTTTCTGGTCGATGCTGATCTTCTTCTTCTGGGTGATCTGGATTTGGATGGTGGTTACGGTCCTTATGGACGTCTTCCGCCGCAGCGACATCGGCGGTTGGTCGAAGGCTCTTTGGGTCGTGTTCGTCATCATCCTCCCGTACCTCGGGGTCCTGATCTACCTGATCGTCAACCACGATGGCATGGCGCAGCGGCGGATGAGCGAGGTGCAGGCCAGCCAGCAGCAGTTCAACGATTACGTCCGCACGACCGCAGCCAGCGGCGGTGCCGCACAGGAGATCGAGAAGGCCAAGGGACTGCTCGACAACGGCACAATCACGCAGGCGGAGTTCGAAGCCATCAAAACCAAAGCGCTCGCCTGACAGGCCCCTGCCGGGCGCGTCAACACAAACAGCCGGGGCCGAGATGCTGGGCGGGATCTCGGCCCCCGGCCCGTCACCCGATGAGTCGAGTGGCGGACGGGCTGTCCGGCCCCGGTGATGGGCTCGCGATGGGTTTAGCGTTGCCGCGTTCTATGAGCGGCACGCGGTCGGCGGTTGGCCTGCCAAACTCTCGGGATCCGAAGCCTGCACACCCGCGCCTACTGCTTTTAGCTCCGCGATAGTGGGGCTGCGTTTGGCTGTTGCGAGCCTGTATGCGGTCGTAGCGATCGCAGGACTCCTCGCGGCTTGCCGGGCCGATGCACACGCGGCTGCTGTGCGGGGCATGTGGACCGGTAGCCCTCCCGTGGCAAGCGTCGGATCAAAGGCTCCAGCAAGCCGCGAAGCTCGAGGCAGCAGCTCTAGCGGGGTGGGCAGCGTCGCTGCGCCCAGGTGTCCCTGGCTGAATCAGTCCCTTTCGGTTGAGACGCGGGTGAACATGCTGTTGTCGCGGATGAGTCTCAAGGACGAGATCGCCGAGATGTATGTCGACGAACCCAAGAGGCCCGGTTCCAAATACGAGGGTTGGGTACCCGCCCAGCCGGCTCTATGCCTTCCGGCTGTCGTTGAGCAGGATGGCTCCCTGGGTGTCTTCGGAGCTACCGACGTGACTCAGCTGCCATCGGCGGTCTCGCTCGGCTCCGCTTGGGATCCGACGCTCGCCTACCAGTACGGCGTGATCAACGGGAAGGAGCATCGCGCGAAGGGGATCGCGATGGTGCTCGGGCCCGGGGTCAACATCCAGCGCGACCCACGCTGGGGTCGTAACTTCGAAATGTTCAGCGAGGATCCGCTGCTCACGTCAGAGCTCGGCACAGCCGACATCAAAGGCATTCAGAGCCAGCACGTAATGGCCGACGTCAAGCACTTCGTCACCTACAACCAGGAGACGAACCGAGATACTCCCAACGACGACACGATCGTCACCGCTCGGGCGCTGCACGAGATCTATCTCCCGCCTTTCTACAGCGCCGTCGTGCAGGCACATGTCGCGTCAGTGATGTGCGCATATCCGTTGCTGAACGGCATCTATTCCTGTCAGAACCCCAGCCTGCTCACCGGGCTTCTTGACGAGCGGTGGGGTTTCACCGGATTTGTTCGTTCCGACAGTGCAGCCAACGCCTCGACCGTCGATTCCGCCAACGCCGGGCTGGATCAGGAGCGTGGGAGCTTCTACTGGGACAACGGACAACTTGCGGCAGCGGTCGCCGACGGGCAGGTCAGAAGCTCGACGATCAACGAGGGCGGTGGGCCGGATCCTGACGGAGATGTTCCGGTTCGACCTGTTCAACGATCCACCTACAGGCAGCCTCTCGAGCCCAGCGAGCACTCCCACCGACAGAGCCTTTGCCCTGAATGTGGCCGAGCGTGGAGTGGTACTGCTCCAGAACACCGCAAGGATCCTGCCGCTCAGCAACGCGGCCACCAGGTCGATCGCTGTGATCGGCCCGGACGGGACCACTGATCCTGTGACTGCCGGAGGGGGCAGCTCGCATGTGACGGCCTCGTCCATCGTCAGTCCGCTGAGGGCCATCACCACCCGCGCCGGATCACGGGCCGCCGTCACCTCTTATTCGGGTTCCGATCCGACCCGGGCTGCTGCCGCTGCCGCTAGGGCGCAGGTAGCGATCGTGTTCGCGAGCTACTCGGAGCGCGAGGACAGAGACCTGAAGAGCATCTCGCTGCCGGGTAAACAAAACGCCATGATCAAATCGGTCGCGGCCGCAAATCCCAACACAATCATCGTGCTGAACACCGGCGGACCGGTATCGATGCCCTGGCTCAGCAGCGTCAAGGGCGTTCTGGAAGCGTGGTACCCAGGACAAGAAGACGGCCGCGCAATCGCTGCGGTGTTGTTCGGCGACATCGATCCGAGCGGGCACCTGCCTGAAACATTCCCGACCAGCCTGTCAGAGATCCCGACGGCCTCCCGGTCACAGTTCCCCGGCGTCGACGGCAGGGTCGACTACTCCGAGGCCCTCGATGTCGGCTACCGCTGGTATGACGCCAGGCACGTAACGCCGCTGTTCCCGTTCGGCTACGGCCTGTCATATACGCGGTTCAGCTTCAAGCACCTGACTGTGACACCCAAGTCGGTCGTCAACAGCACGTCCGGCCCAGACAGCTCAAAGGGCCAAAGTGCCACTGTGGCCAAGGTGACGGCCGTGATCATGAACACCGGCAACGTGCGCGGCAGTGACGTGGCGCAGCTCTACATCCGCGACCCAGCGCTGGCCGGGGAACCACCCCGCCAGCTTGAGGGGTTTCACCGCGTGACGCTGCAGCCGCATCAGTCGCAGACCGTCATCTTCACGATCACCGGACACGAGCTCTCGTATTTCAACGTCGCCGCAAACGGATGGACCCTCCCGACTGGCCGGTTCTCGCTATACGTGGGCGATTCCTCCGCGCTCACAGCGCTCCCGCTGAGCGGGAATCTCGACGTCAGGAAGACGATCGGCAACCGCTACGTGCGACTGAGCGCGCCCAGGATCGTCGAACCGGGCGCGACGTTCACCGCAAAGGCTGAATTCGTCAACCACGGGAATCTGCCGATCACAGACGGCACCGTGAGGTTCGAAGTCCCATCCAGTTGGACCCTGGTTCCTCTGGACGGCACACCGGCCCTCTCGCTCGCGCCCGGGCAGAGCGCGACCCGCTACTTCCGTGTCACGACCCCGGAGTCAGCCGAGGGTGAGGTCAAGAGCCTGACGGCGCAGCTCACCTCAGCCGACACCGACAACTCGGGCGACCTCAGCGCATCGGCCACGGTCTCGGTCCCAGGTCCGATCACCGTGAGGGCCAGCTCACCGGCCGTCGTTGCTGCGGGCGGCTCGGCTACGGCTGAAGTGGCGGTTACGAGTCACATGTCGCAAGCCGTGGTCGTAGATCTGACCCCCGCAGTGCCCTCCGGGGTAACGATCGCACCTACGTCACCGGCGGTGGCAGTGCCTGCGAACAGCACCGTGAACCTGATGATTGCTGTGGCGGTTGCGCCAGGGACATCACCTCGGGCATACCACGTGCCGCTCGGCCCGAGCTTCACCTACGATGACATGAGCTATCCGATGGCCGCTGCCGGCCTGACCGTCGAGGTCCCCTACGCCTCGTTGCACGCCGCGTACGACAGCCGGGCCATCAGCGATAACAGCGATATCGCGGCAGCCAGACTTCGACGGTTACGGGAACAGCTACTCAGAGGAGGCTCTGATCGCTGCCGGACTCGCCCGCGGCGCGACAGTTACCGTCGATGCTACGACCCTAAAGTGGCCCGATGTCCCTGCAGGCAGCGCCGACAACGTACTAGCCGAGGGACAGACGATCCTGATGCCCGCCTCATCAACGGCCACGCAGCTGACCTTCATCGGCGCGTCAAGCAGCAGCCAATCCGGAACAGACACGACCGACGAGTCCGGAACGGGCACGATCGAGTACACCGACGGAACCAACCAGTCATACAGACTCACATTCGACAACTGGTTCAAGAAGCCAGACAGCTCATCGAACATCACGGTCGCGACCACGGCCTACATCAACGACTCCACAAAAGCCAGCAATCAGGGCGTCGCGGGCCGGCGCAATCACAAAGCGCGCATATTCGCCGTCTCAATCCGCCTCGACCCCGGAAAGACGGTCTCGAGCGTCACGCTACCGACGGTGGCGACCCTGCCGGGGTCCCACCCGATGCATTTGTTCGCCCTGGCGCTCGGTGGCTCGTGACCTGTAGCAGCAACTGTCGCGCCGGGGCTTGCTCGACCCCTCGGCCAGTCAAGCAGTGAGCAGCACCAGTGGCTGCCACCGCTGCACCCCACGCATGGATGTCGCTCGCCCTACCGGCCGTCCCGGTGGTCATCTGACGGTGACGGTGTTCACCGCGGGTCGAAGTCGCGGCCTGATCGATCCGGGCCACCCGCGGGCAAGACGCGCTGTCACCGTTACCCTGCCCGGACGCAGGGCTCTGAAGGCTCTGATCTTGTCAGGAAGACTCGTGATAAGGGTTTGCTTACACCGGCGTACCGGTGCCAGAACGGCCGGATCGGAGGTTACGGGCATCGCCCAGGGGAAACCGGCATGGGCCGTGTACTTCTCGCCCTCGACGAGCACGACCCAGACGATCGCGTGGACTGGCACGGTTAGGTGTGTGTCGTCGGTCGCGAGGAGCCGGTCACTTGGAAACTGGGCCGGAACGGTAGCGCAGGCCATCGCCTGCGACGAGCACGCAGACACCAGAGCGACCGTCACAAGCGCCGAAGTCGCCAGGCTGAATCGCTTCATCGCAAGAGCGTACGCAGGGCCCCGGGGCGGTCTGACTGCTGATTTCGTGGCATCGCGGTAGTCACGATTGGTCGACTCAGACGAGTGCTATCGGCCCAAACCGTCCAGCGACCTCAAGCACAACGTCCCCTTGAGCTTGTAATCCGACGTGATAGGCGGTGATCTCCTCAACGTCAGCCCAAGTACACCCGGCAGCAGCCCGCAATATTTTCGAAGGTCTGGCGTGACTGCTCTGTTGGATCGGCGGAGAACGATCCGTCCGACCGGGTTCCGGTGTGGCCGGTCAGCCGGACGGATTGTCCGACCCGGACCGCGGCCGGGATGCCTGTCGCTTCGTAGAAGTCCCGCCATTGTGGGGTGATGATCGCGTCTCGCATTGCATCATTATGCGGACCCTCGAAGAGGCCGACGCTCCAGGCTGGACCCATAGTCAGCTGGGCTGCCGGTGCTCGACCAATCTCCAGCTGCGAACATCCATTTACATCGAGGATGAGCCGTCCTCAATGAGAGTCACGAGATCCGCCATGTCGGTGAACAGTGTCGTGGCTTCGCCTTCTAGAGTGCCGGCGTCGATCAGTTCGCTCGCGAACGCAAGGACGCGCATTTCCGCCGCGCGTGCAGCCATAACGCCATACAAGCTGTCCTCGACGACGACACACCGGCCCGGGTCTACGCCCATGCGGTCGGCCGCATAGAGAAAGAGATCAGGAGCGGGCTTGCCGTTAGACACCTCAACCGCGCTGAAGATGCGGCCCTCAAACTGCTTGTACAGCCCCGTCTTTGTGAGCTTGCGACGCAAAGCCTCCGGCGTGCTGCTCGATGCGACGCATATCGGCCGATCGAGTTGTTCGAGCGCATCGACGATTCCCGGCACGGGTAGAAGCCCACGCTCATAGGCGTCGGTATACAACTGCTCGAACTCTGCACGCAGCTCAGGCGAGGGTGGGCATCCAAGATGAGCTTCGATCACCTCGTACATCACCGACGGTGACCGTCCCACGAAGCGTTCAACCACTTCCTGCCTCGTCATCGTGAGACCGACCCGCTCAAGGACCACGAGATCAATCTCGACAGCTATCCGCTCGCTGTCGACGAGCACACCATCGCAATCAAAAATGACGAGGTCCGGGGGCGCAGGCATCCAAGCAATGATCCCGCAACTCCAGAACGAAGCACCCAGCGCTCCCAGGGCTGGTCACGCACCAGACATCCGTCCAGAAAACATTGCGTCAGGTTTCCGCCGCTGTACGGTCGCGCCACCCGGGCGACGAACGGTTCGCGCCGCATCCCATGGAGGGGACATCATGTTTGGTTCATTCGGTCGATGGGCTGCGCTTACGATCGCGGCCGGATTGGGAGCAGCGGCAATCGGTGCGACTCCCGCCTGCGCCGCAACCAACGTCCCCGGGGCCAGCGTGTTCGCCTCGGGATCTTCAGATCAGAGCATGCTGGAGAGCGGCGGCGGATCACGGAGCGGGTTCGGCTCGGACTGGTCCGGCCTGATATCGACCTGGCGCAATAACCCGTCGGCCACGCAACACTGGGCTTATACGTTGCCCAAGAGCGACGGTGGCGCCACGTACAACTACCAGCTCACCGGCAACCCGCTGATCACCTTCACGCCGACATCCGAGTCGGACGCCTTGGATGAGTTCGGCACCGTCGTCTCGAAGACGTCCGAGGGCAAGCGTTTCGACGACATTCAGGGCAAGGTCGACCAAACCCAGGACCCAGTTGCCGCCGCCCAGAATCCAGCGGTGCTCGACGGGTTCATCGTGAACGAGGGACCCACCGAGGATCAGATGCGAGCGGCCCACAGCGCCGCAGCGCCAGCGTATGAGATCAACGTGCCCATCGCACAGACGCCCGTCATGCTGCTGTTCAGCCTCCCGTGGGGCGTGACGCTTGCCAGCGGGGCAAGGCTTCCGCTGATCAACAACTCTGCGGGCGATCGCTTCTCGACGATTCAGGCCATCTTCGATGGAAAGGTCGGCCCGAGCCACGGGTATCCGGCGAACACTTGGGGCGCGTTGCTCATGCGCGCCGGCTTCATCCGGCTGAGGTCGATGAAGTTGAGGAGGACGACCCCCCGGGCGTTCGTCGACACCGGCTCAGCGAGCGCCCATACCGGCGGCTATCAGCCGTTACAGCTTGAGGTCAGACACGGCGACGCGGCGGAGACGCGAGCGGTCCAGACGTTCCTGACCTTCAGCGGCGATCCGAACTTCCGCGGGACACATCAAGCCGGCGACTGGATGCCGACTGAAGCCGAGGCGCACTGGCCGGCGGACGCCAACGATGGTTCTGGCAACAACGGCTATCCGTCTGCGCCACTGGGGCCCAACGCAGACGGCGCGACGTTGGTGAGGAACACGCTCGCGACTCCGGGGACGATTGGCTACGCCACCATGCCCGACGCGGTGTACAGCGTCGCCGGCGAACCGTTCGAAGGTTCACCTCAGATCACGACCTACCACGGCTCGGCGGCGCACCAGTATCTGTTTGCTGAGCTGCAGTCGAACGAGGAGCACTCACGCAACCGTCACTATGCGGAGCCCGGTCAAGTCACGACAAACCCCAGCGGTTCCCTGGAAGCTGTCCCAAACCTGTACACAGGCAGTGCGATAAGCACCGCGTGCCGATACCCGAGTTACCGGGCTTATGTGGGCGAGTGGTGTGAACACCAGTCGCGTTATGGAGACTGGTTCAGTGGAAGCCCCAGCGACCCCGATGTATATGGCCACTCGAATCCCACGAGGTCCGGCGCAGCCGTAAACGCATACCCAATCTCCGAGATCACCTGGCTGACGGCGTGGAACCGCTACGACAGCACCCTGTCCGGTCCCAGCTTCTATGGCAGCGCTGCGAATGCCACAGGCACTGGAAACACGGTGGCCTCGTATCTCAACTGGGTCACGAAGACGACCGGGGGTCAGGCGGCCATCGAGGGGTCAAAGGTCGGCTTTGCCGAACTCCCGAACGGACTCATACAGAGCGAAGCCCAGCTGTACGCGTCAGAAATTGCAACTACCGAGGTGAGCGGCTACCAGGTCCACTAGCCGCGCGAGCGTGGCGGATCATGCAGCGCGGCGGCCAGAACAAAAGCGATCCGAAGGTCGGTCCCCGCCGCAACCTGCAACAGGCCACGCTGAGTGAGAACTCGCCCAGTTGCGCGGCCAGATCTGGCCAGAGCCAAGTGCTCAAAGTCGATCAACGTCGACGCGCCACAGGATCGCGGTAGTGGCCGGCGCAGGATGTGCCGACGCCTACGCGCACGGTCTTCGATCTACGTCCCACCGTCACCATCATTTGCACACGCTCGGCCGTTACCTTCAGATAGAAGCCTCCGGGATAGCCGTTCCATTGGCCGGGCGAGCCGCCAGAGCGGTGGCATGCCTTGGAATTGGAGAAGTCCTTCCATGGCGAAGCCGAGGAGTCGGGCGAGGCCCGCTGGATGCGGGCCGGTGGAACAGAGATCACTCCGAGCACGACGCTGCTGTGGTCTGCTGTGCCCGACCTGGTACTGCCTGCAACATGGCTGCAACTGACGAAACCGGTTAAAGAGGCTTGTGCCGCACCTGCGAGCACGCTCGCGACGAGCGCCGTCGCAATGGGGCCCAGCCTCGTACGCCTCGATCGTCGCCCCTACGTCGCCGGACCCGATCTCGTCGCTCCGCATCGTGCTCTCCACTCTCCTCTGATCTGGCGAGAAGTCAAGTAGGCCCAGAAGCGTGTGAGATCCTCGCAGGCGCGGGACAGGCGGCTGGACATTCATTCCTCGATGACCAGAACCTGCACGCAGAATCGCGTGGCCGATCAGATTGCTTGCAGTATGCAACAATAGCTGTATGCAAGCAAGGTCTGGGCCATCTACATCGGGTCGCGACTCCGGCGAGTTGGCTCGGGACCAGCTCGTTGACGCCGTGTTGGGGTCCAGCCGGGCCCTGGTGGCGGTGGCAGCACGCTCGCTGGCCAACCTCGCAGAGGACGTGACGCTCCCTCAGTACCGGTTCCTCATCGAGTTGGCATCACGTGGGCCCCAGCGGCTCGCCGATCTGGCAACCGCTCTTGGGGTTGATCGGTCTACGGCAACCCGGATGTGTGACCGTCTGGTGCGTAAACGACTTGTTGCTCGTCGACGTGCTCGGGAGGATCGACGAACGGTCCGGGTCTCATTGACGGCTGCCGGTGCGGAACTGGTGGCCGAGGTGAGCCGGCGTCGGCGGGTGGAGATCGCGACCATCGTGGGGCGTATGCCAACCGCTGACCGGGACGCGGCGGTACTCGCGTTGATGGCGTTCTCCAACGCCGCGGGCGAAGTGCCCGAGCAGGATTGGTCTCTGGGCTGGGACCTCGACCGATGACGGTTGAGCAGGTCGTCGGAACGCGGCAAGGCTGGTCGCGCCAATCGGCGGTGCGGGCAGTGTCGGCGTGGCTGGGTGGTAACCGGTTGGGCCTGGTCGTTATGGCACTGGTGGTCGGCGCCGGAGCCGGGCTCGGCGCCGCCCTGTTCCGGGAGATGGTCTTCGGTGCCACCTGGCTGGTCACCGGGTATACCCAGTTCGGCCAGCAGGGTCATGCTGCAAGCACACATCTACCGCGCCTTGGAATCTGGTTCGTGCTCGTCGTGCCGGTGCTGGGTGGCCTGGTCTACGGCCCGCTGATCTACCGTTACGCGCGCGAGGCCAGGGGACATGGCGTCCCTGAGGTGATGCTCGCTGTCGCGGAGAACGGCGGGCGGATCAGGCCACAGGTGACGATTGTCAAGGCGATCGCGTCGGCGATCACGATCGGAGTCGGCGGTTCGGTCGGACGCGAGGGACCGATCGTGCAGATCGGTTCAGCACTGGCCTCGACCCTGGGTCAACTCGTCCGCATGTCAGAGAGCCGGCTGCGGATCATTGTCGCGTGCGGAGCCGCTGGTGGGATCGCGGCGACTTTCAACGCTCCGCTGACCGGATTGTTCTTCGGGTTTGAGATCGTGCTGCGCGAATTCTCACTCGATGCGTTGGTGGCAACTGGCGTCGCGGCCGTCACCGGTGATCTCATCAGCCGAGCGATCTTCGGCTCCGCACCATTCTTCTCCCAAATCCCGCACGGCCTATCGGTATCCAACGACGCCACCTACCTGCTCATCGCCGTGCTCGCAGTCCTGGCGGGGCTGCTCGGGGTCGGGTTCAAGACCTTCCTTTACTGGTTGGAAGACTTCGTTGACGAATTGTGGGAGGGGCGGCCCGAGTGGGCACGACCTGCGGTCGGCGGAATCGCGCTTGGCGTCGTCTTGCTCGCCGTTCCGCAGATGTACGGAGTCGGGTACCCGGTCATGAACCAGGTGATCAGCGGTCACGTCGTGATCGGGCTGATCTTGCTGTTCCTGGCCAGCAAGATACTGGCGACCAGCCTCACGCTGTCGATCGGTGGCTCCGGGGGTGTGTTCGCCCCATCGCTGTTCATCGGAGCGATGGCCGGCATGACCTTCGGCACACTCGTCCACGGCCTCTTCGGGTCCTCGGTCGGGCCACCGGCCCTCTATGCAATTGTCGCGATGGGCGGCGTGTTCGCGGCCGCCGCCCAAGCCCCGCTGACCGCGATCGCCAGCGTGGCAGAGATGACAGGCAACTTCGGGATCAGCCTGCCGATAATGCTCACCTGCGCGGTCGCGGCCGCCGTGTCCAAGTGGATGTCCTACGGCAGCGTATACACCACCAAACTGCTACGTCGCGGCATCGACATCGAACGAGCCAAGACCACAAACGTGCTCCAAATGCTCACCGTCGCGAATGCCATGCAGCCCGTTCCGGCCCATGCCGCCGCCACCCGCTTGGACGGCTCGCAGCGCCCTTCGTCCGAGCAATCACCCGTTACCAACGAACAATGGGAACGGCTCGCCGGAGCCGTGACCAGCACCCGCCAGCCCCAGGAGCTATTCGACGACGAAACGCTGGAGCAGGCGCTTCGCCAACTCACGCTCTACGGCCCATCGGGCTTGCCCGTTCTCTCTGATGACCGCCAGCACGTGCAGGGCTGGATCACCCGGCATAACATCCTCGAAGCGCTGGTCCAAACCGTGGAATCTTCAGAGCAGTCGATCGAGCGGGGCGCAGTCGCTGCGGACTTCGGGACGGATGACCCGGCGCTGACGGCCCACCGGAGCAGCACACCACTCACCGGCTATCAGATCACCGAGATCACCATCAATCCCAACTCTCCCGCGATCGGGCGACGGGTCGACGAGATCGCCTGGCCTCCCGGCTGTCTCGTGGTAGCCGTCACCAATCAGAAGACGGGGGTGTCATCCAGCACCGACACGATCCTGCGCGACGGAACGAGGGTCATCCTTCTCGCACCCATCCGTGCACAAGAGTTGGCGCAGAGTTCGATGTCGGCCGTGACGGACTGACCCCCGCCCAGCGAATTGAAGGCTCGCGCTCGGTGGATAGGACCGAACGCAACCAGCGGCTGGCCAGGCGCTGTCGAGGTGCTGCCATGCATGACGACCAGAATCGCGCTCACGACGCCGATCGGCGCCACATCACGGCGCTCCAGTCAGAGGTGCTCAGCGGTGAAGCCGAGCTTTCAAGCACCCTGACGGCGCCGATTGTTCCACCTTCGAAGTCATGGACCGGGCCTGCAGTAAGCTGGCCGGCCATGTCCGGCAGTTGCGTCCGGCGTGACGTCGCGATCCTGCTCGCGGTCGCGTTGGCCTTCGCGGACGCATCGGTCGTTGTGCTGGCGCTGCCGGAGATCGTGACCCGACTGCACGTGTCGATCTCCAACGTCACATGGGTGATCATGGCCTACAACTTGGCGTTGATCGTTGGGGCGGCCGCGGCTATACCGTTCGCTGGCCGACTCGGGCCCAGGGCGGCGCTGGTTGCCGGGCTCGCGTTGTTCGGCTTCGCATCAATCGGCTGTGGCCTCTGCAGCAGCATCGCCCTCCTGGTGCCGTTCCGGTGTGTCCAGGGCCTAGGCGGCGGGCTGCTGCTTTGCGCGTCCCTGCCGCTGCTGACACGCGGAGTTCGATCAGCGGACGCCGCAGTGCACAGGTGGTCGACCAGCGCCGCGATCGGTATGGCCGTCGGACCGGCACTCGGCGGCCTGATCACCCAGATCTTTGACTGGCGCTGGATCTTCTTGGCTCAGGCACCGGTGGCGACACTCGCCGCTGTTCTTGTCCTCATCCTGGATGTCCCCGCCGAGCCGACGGTCGAAGCGGGGAACCCGCAGCGGGCAAGGCGATCGGTGCTGATGGCCAATGCGGGGCTGACATTGCTGTCGGCGGGATTGATCAGTGCGCTCTTTCTCGTGGTCCTTTTGCTGATTGTCGTCTGGAGATTGATGCCGATCACAGCCGCAGCGGTTGTGACGTCGATACCGCTGACCGCCGTGGTAGCCGAGCGCGTCGGACGGCGTTGCTCGACCGAGGCGTTGGTCGGGGTCGGCGCGAGCCTTGTTGGCCTGGGCCTCTTCGGGGCATCTCTGGTCACTCACCCCGAGGTCCTCTGGCTGACCGTCACGCTCGGCGTCATCGGGGTTGGTTTGGGACTCGCTGTTCCGAGCCTGACCACGATCGCGCTGGGCGGCGGCGGCGCAGCGGCGGCTCGTGCCGCCAAGACCGTCGCGGCCCGCGACGGCGGCGTCGCCCTCGGTCTCCTGGTTCTAACGCCCGTGTTTGTCCACCAGCTGCATCAGGCTCCAAACCAGGCTCTTGCGACTGGTAGCAGGGCGATTCTGGCCGCTCGGATATCGCCGAGCATCGAGGCTTCGCTAGTGCCCGCGCTGCTTGCCGACTACCGGGACACGCCCCAGGGCGAGCTTCCAGACTTCGCTGGGACCTTCGCGCGCGAAACTACGCACGCGAGCAGCAGGGAACGCGTGGCACTCGCCCGCCTGCATCGGCAACTCGACTCGATCGTCGAGCGGGCTGTCACCGGTGCATTCGGGGCACCGCTCCGCTACGGCGGATTCTTCGCACTGGCTGTGCTGCCGCTGCTTGGTCTCGAGCTGACATTGCGATCGCACGACTCGCGCCGCCGAGACCGCGACTGAATGCACGCCCACCGTGACCGAGTGTTGTATAGGATCCGCGACCCGATGCCCATGAGCATGTCGAAATGTCCAGACGGGCGTTAGCGGTCCTGGCAGGGACGCTGGTTGTTGTGGCGGCGCTGGTGACCGTTGTCGCGCTGGTCGCGAGCAGCGGGAGCGGCACCTCGAGCGAGAGCTCCTACACCCTCAGGGCCAACGCCGTGTGCCGGACCGCGGGACGCAAGACCCGGCCACTGATCGAGCGACTGACAACTGCGGCCGAGTCGCTCATCTCTTCCGGTGAGGACAAAGCCTCTCCGCACGCGACCGGAGAACTCCGGGAGCTTTATGGAACCGCCACAGTGACCCTGGCGAAGCTTCGTGCGATCAAGGAGCCGACCGACCGTACGTCGATCGGGCAGTTCCTCACAGCCTTCGCCATCGTGACCAAGGCGCTCGGGCGAGCCGTCAACACTGCTGCCGCCGGCCAGCTGCAGAAGGCGCTATTGGAGGTGGAGTCGGCTGCATCCGCCTCACAACAGATGACCAGCACCGCCAAGTCCTCCGGTTTGACCGCGTGCGAGAGCGCGCTTGCTGTGCTGCCCTGAGATGCAGCGAATCGGCTTCTGCTCGTGCATGTCGCAGCGCCTCAGAGCGACTCTGCCGGTCGGACCGTCGCGACCAATCGGAGAGAATCATGCACGTGGGTCTCGTCGGCTGGTTAGGATCGGCGCACACCATGGGCGCGATTCCTGATGACGTTCGTAGGCAGGCGCTGCACCCGTTCTTGACGCTCCCTCCCGTGCCGGGGTTTAGGGTGGTTGAGGGAACCCACGTGTGCGCGATCTTGCATCAGTTTCCGTATGCGCAGCCGGTTGAGCCAAGCGACGGGTTGACGGTGACCGATCTCGACGCCGCAATCGATGAGGCTCGCACGCTCGTGCGAGAACATGGCCGCGAACTGCTGGTCTGGCAGACCGGGCCCGAGCACCCTTGGCTTGCTGACGCTCTGGCCGAGCGCGGCCTGCGAAACGAGGACTGCCCAGGGTTCGAATCGATCGAGAACGCCATGGCGCTGCTCGACCTGTCCGCTGACGCCGACGGCGAGGATGTCGAAATTGATGTTGTCGAGTCGTTCGATGCGTTCGCAGACAGCACCCGGGTGGAAAGCGCCGCGTTTGACCTTCCGCCGGAGGGGCGCGCCGAGCTGGAGGCTGCACTCGAGGAGCGCTTCGCTGAGTACACGACCCCCGGCAACCCGCTCAGGCGCTGGAACGCCCGATTCCAGCGGCACGTCGTCGGTACCGCTACAGCGGTGCTCGGTGACTCGGGCGTCAATCTCTTCGGGGGTGGCGTGCTCGCTGAAGCCCGTGGCCGCGGGGTCTACCGAGCTCTTGTCAACGCTCGCTGGAAGCTGGCGGTCGAGCGTGGCACTCCGGCACTGACAGTCCAGGCCGGGCGAATGTCCCGCCCCGTCCTTGAGCGGCTCGGGTTCGAGTTCATCGCGCAGATGCCGATGTACGTCGACGACCTCGAGAAACCACTCTCTGTGGCTGAATCCTGACCGCTTAGCTAAATCAATGGGCAGCCATCGCGGCCTGAGCCTCGACCAGCTTGGCGCGCACTTGGTCTATCCCCTCCTTGAACTCCAGCAGCGGCCGAACCTCCCAGGGCATAATGACGCTGACCACAGCGCGTGGACATCAAGCATTCAGCACATCCGCGCCACGCCAGGCTTTCCGGATAGTCGATGGCCACCCGTCGACGGACTCTCACTCAGCGAAAACCTCAGGGATCTGGAACGCCACGCGGACGACTTCGAGCGACGCTTGGGCTTCACCTACACGGTCATCGACGACGAGGACCGCGTCATCGGCTGCGTCTACATCTACCCGTCGCGGTCGAACCCGCAGGTCACTGAAGTACAATCCTGGGTCACTGCGAGTTCCGCCGAGCTGGACGTCGTGTTGCACGACGCCGTCGCGGACTGGCTCGCGACAGACTGGCCGTTCACCGACGTAAGCTACCGCCCCACCGCCTAGCCAGAAGCCTCCAGAAAGGCCAGACGCCCCGCAAACACGGGGGCTCTGGGGTACCGCTACGGGGATTCCGACCTGGGTTACCGCCGCGAGAGGTGAGTCGGATGAGCCGGATCAACGAACGCGACCAGCATCGGGCCCCTTGGCGGCGGTGTCCTCGTAGCGGGGTATCGGCTGCTTAGAGGCCCTGACTGTGTCTCTACTCCATGGCTGGACTTACCGCCTCAACGAGCGCCTGAACGACGGTCGCGGAAGCCAGATCTGGTGGCACGCGATATCGCGGTCGAGCGTTGCCCGTGCCATCGCGCATGCGAATCCGGGCGAGACCGGCTGCAGAATCATCGAACCGCTTGCGTTAACGTCGAACGTCCTGGCCGATGCCAAGGCGGTGCGGCCGCCGACTGCGAGCACCGTGAGCGCGACCACAGTGAGCGCGATTGCAAGAAATCTGCCGGCTTGGTGCTGTGTCGCCTGAGTCACTTGACTGCCTCCGTGGTTGCCCGCTGGTTGCGTGCAAGCAAACCTACGAGTTGGCTGAGCCGCACGCATCGGCAGTGCTGCCTAACTTGGGAGCGGCCGGTGCCTAGGTTGGGCCAATCAGCGCGAGCCGCGAAGCCGGCGCTCGCCGACGATCGACAGCGCGTAGGGCTCGGCGCAGACGCCCGCGGGGAGCTCGTCCCGCGTGCCGGCCCGCCAGTGCCAGCACGCTAGCCCCCCTACAAACCACGGCGCACTACGGGCTCGCCGGAGCGCGCACGTGCCAGCGCGACCGCCATCAGTGGCTGCAGCCGTAAGTGAGGAGTGCGGACAGCGCCTTGGAGGATGCGGTTCGCGGAGTGACGGCTTCACCCCATTTGAACGCCAGCGATGCACGGCTTGCCCAAGTTCGTCCTGCGCCCCGCGGCTGTACCGGGTGAGCGGTCCCGATCAGTACCGGAGCACCGGTCCAGCTCGCGCGTCGTAGGTGCTTCGCGCGTTGGCTGATCAGCCAGCGGCAGGACCGCCTCAGCCATTCATCAAACACCGCATCAACGATGTACCAGTTGCCCTCGCGTTCGTAACGAGTCCGCGGCGATAGATCGGTGCCCGCATCCCTCCGGCACCAGCGGTTCGAAAGCGCTTGCCGAAAACGGTGGCCGTTTCCGGTAATACTCGCTAGTATTACTGGCATGAGAGTTACGCAGAAAGGTCAAGTCACGATCCCCCTTGAGGTGCGTCGAGCGCTCGGGATCACGCCAGGAACCGAGGTTCGGTTCGAACTTGATGCAGGCACGGCACGCCTCGTTGCAGACCAGGATCAAGCGGCCGCCGAGATCGCCCGCGTCCGCGGTGCAGGCGACGTGGATCTGAGCACTGACGAGATCCTGGCGCTTACACGCAGTTGAGCGCGATGGCCGGCACGGTCGTAGACAGCAGCGTGCTGCTTGACCTCTTCACCGAGGACCCAATATGGCTGGAGTGGTCACAAGCACGCTTGGTCGAGGCCGCCCAGCGCGGGTCGCTGATCCTCAACGCCGTCGTCCTCGTAGAGATAGCGCCACGGTTCTCGCACGTCGAGGCTCTTCGAGACGCATTGCCGTCGATGTCTGTGGTCGAAGAGATCCCTCCCGCCGCGAGCTTCCTTGCCGGTCACGCTCACGCCAACTACCGCAGATCAGGCGGTAACCGACGAGCGATCCTCCCGGACTTCCTGATCGGCGCTCACGCAGCCGTGACCGGCCGACCGCTCCTTACACGCGATCCAACCCGTATCAAGAGCTACATCCCGGGTACCGACCTGGTCTCTCCGTAAACCGCAGCGACGAACAGTCGCCATAGCAGCAGCGCGATCGGGCCTTCGGAAGCGCAAAAGCTGCTCCGGTCGGACGTCACCGTCCGTGCAAGCACTCTGACAGTGACAGTCGTCCGTACCCGTCGTACTCTCCGGCGCTGGGCCAGGCATTGAACATGTCACGGGAGATCTCAGACAGGAGCGAGAAGGCGTTGGCGCGTCCCGCTGGATTGGTTTAGGATGATGGCGCTTTGAGCGGCTCGCTGGTTGTGATGCGACAGAACATGCGTGCGTTTTATCGCCTTCTTGGCGAGCGCTCGCCCGGCGGGACAGTGGTGCAATCCGAGGGATTGCTGGCAGCAGTCGTTCCATCGTGTCCTCGTCAGTCCGTCGTTAACGGCGTGGTTTACGAGCATCCCGACGAGGTCAGAGACACCCACCGCAAGCTCGTCGCGACCTACGCTGCGGCCCGTGTGGATGCTTGGCGGGTATGGGTGCCCGAGACGGATCGCGCCCTAGCTCAGTGGCTTGAGCAAGCTGGTCACAAACTTGCTGGGCGTCCGCGCGCGATGACGCTTGACCTCGATGGCGCCGAGCTTGAGGCAGACCGTGAACTTGACTGGGAGCAAGGCACCGATGCCGCATCGCTCGCGTCGCTCAACGAGGAGGCCTACGGGCTCCCAGCCGGAGAGTTCGCCGCGGTCACAGAGGCACTCGCAGCCGGGGCAGCTTTCTACTTCGCGCGCGACCGCGGCGAGCCTGCGGCGTGCCTCGCCACCATCGGTCAGGATGGCGATTGCGGCATCTATTGCGTAGCCACCAGGACAGGTTCACGCAGGCAAGGACTCGCCTCCGCGCTTCTATGCCACGCGTTGCTCGATGCCCAAGCGCGAGGCTGCACTACCAGCTCACTGCAATCGTCCCTCATGGGCTTCTCCGTCTACGAGCGCCTCGGCTACCGCGATCGGGGCGCAGTCGAGGTCTGGGAACACACAACCCCATAAACAGCCGATCCGTTCACGTAACCGTACGTCGCCAAGGCTCTAGCGATGGGCGCCGGCTCGAAATCGAGAAAGCCATGGTGATCGAGCTCTGTGCTTCGCGCGAGTGAGCAGCGCTCTATTGAGGATTCGAAAATGCCCGTCCTGCTCCGAACGGGGAGTCTTGACCGCCGGCGGCGGTACCAAGAGACGGGTGTCGAGTTCGCCGACTTCGGCGGTCGCTAAGGCTTCGAACATGGTGATCGTTTGCGTCGCCCCAAGCCTCAACCATAGTCGGGCCGCCGTGACCGGCTCCGTCGATCAGGATCAGCTCGCTGGCGGCCAGGACTGATGTATTTGCCACGGGACGACGGAGGGGCGCTGATGCACGACGTCCGAGATCATTTGAGCGGGGAACGTCGCGGGGGCGTCCATGCGTTCCAGCAATCGCGGCTCGAGGTACGACCGGAGCCGGTCTCGCTAACGCATGTATCTCAGAGCGGGCCGACCTCCTCTTGTGATCAGCGGCCGGCACCATGCCGGATCATGACCAAAAGGAGCCAAGATGGGCACATCAGCAGCGAACTTCCTCAGCAGCAACCACTGGGTTCACTTCGTCGATCCTGAGCAACATCAGGTTTATGTCTTCTCCGGCACATGCATCCTGGACCCGCCACTTGTCGGCCCCCAGGACGGCAGTCGGTGGGAGCGTGGGAGTGGCTGGTTCGACATCCCGGTGCCCGACCTCCCGACGAACAAAGGTCTGGTGGTCGAGCAGTGGGCACCGACGGTTCTGCTTGGTTCCATCCAGAACGACAAGGTGGCCAACAACGCAGGATGGGCGATCGACGACTTTGACCTCGAGGGCACCGACACGCCTTCTGAATCGGTCACCCCGACGTTCAACTACGCGGTTGGCGACACCGACGGCTACATCATGCGCGTCGCGTACTCGGTCACCGTGGTAGGCCACTTCGCGCCGCTCCCGATTATCCAGTGAAGGCCGACGCCGGTCGGTGCCCGCCCCCGTGCGGAGGCGGCGAGGCCCCGGCCGGCGTCGCTGTCGAGTCGAGCCGGCGTCACCCAGAACGGCGGCGCACACCTTGTCGATGAATAGGTACACGCCTGCGCACTTCGGTGCGGCCGGGCGGCGGTCGCGAGAATGCGGCTCGCACGCGAGCAACCTCGCTACTAGGCAAGGCATGGCGTCGATGACGGTGGCGAGTTCATCGGCGGAGGTTGCGACGAACAATGGCCGTTTCATACTCAACTTCGGAAGTCCCCCGGCCGCTTCGCTTCCGGCGAGGACCGCAACCTCTCCAAGTCGACCCTCGGCCAGGAGCCCTTCGAGGAGCACGACGCGCCCAAGAACATTCGTCGCAAACATGGTGGTGACCCCGTCAACGGTCAAGGCCATCGTCTGCGGGCCAATGACACCGGCGTTCATCACCAGCGCGCACATCATCGACCTCCGACTCTGGGCGCACTAGCGCCAGCAACAGACGGGCGCTTCGGGCAGCGTCTACCGGGTTTCCGCTAAGAACAGTTGCCGTCGGCGAGCGGCCGGCCTGCGGCCAGTTTGCGAAGCGAGGCGGTCAGCACCGGCGTGATGGCTAAGAGTTGGCGCTGCTGTTCGGCGGAGAGATCCAGGAAGGCCTTTGAGATCTCACGCTGGCGCTCGGCCCAGATGACCTGCTGCCGTTTGCGGCCGGCGCGTGTCAGGCTAACTACCGTGCTGCGTCCGTCCGTGGGATGCGGCCTGCGCTCGACCAGCCCCTCGGGTTCCAGTGCATCCACTAACGCTGTCACCCGTCTGGGGGTCACCGCCAACGCATTTGCCAGGTCGCTCATCGTCCTCGGACCTTCGGATTCCAACACGTGCAAAAGCCGCATACGGATGTAGCTCACGGCCGCGCTCGGGGTGCACGTCTGTAGCCACCGCGACCACGCCGGGCCGAGTTCCGTAAACGCCGCGACCAGATCGTCGGCTCGGGTTTGTGCTGTCTGCCTTGGCATGGAGTCCGGCCCGCACTGTATGTAGCAATCCGGTCGGTCAGACGCACAGCCCGGCCGGCCACATCCCACCTCGTTGCAGAGCCCCCGAGGTAATAGTGTTATTATAGCGCCCGCTACTAAATCCTGAACTGCGCCAATAACTTCTGGCACCCGCTCACCGCACGATGGCCAGCATGTTTCAAGCGACCCCATGCCAACTCAAACTGTTCGTAAGCCTGATCGGTGGGCGGTTCTCGCATTGGTCGGTGTCGCCCAGTTGATGGTGGTACTGGATGCCACGATTGTGACCGTCGCCCTGCCTTCGGCTCAGCGAGCGTTGCATTTCTCTAACGACAATCGGCAGTGGGTCGTCACCGCCTACGCGTTGGCGTTCGGCAGCTTGCTGTTGGTGGGCGGCAAGGTTGGGGATCTGTTCGGCCGCAAGTGGGCGTTGATCGCTGGGTTGGTGGGGTTCTCGGCGGCGTCGGCGGTCGGTGGGCTGGCGCACTCGTTCGACGTGCTCGTCGCTGCGCGGGCGACGCAAGGGGTGTTCGCCGCGCTGCTGGCACCCGCAGCGCTTTCGCTGTTGACGGTCACGTTCGCGGGCACTGCGGATTGGGCCAAGGCGTTCGGGATCTACGGTGCGATTGCAGGTGGCGGCGGGGCGCTTGGGCTGCTGCTCGGAGGGGTGCTGACGCAGGTACTGACGTGGCGCTGGTGCCTGTACGTCAATCTCGTGATCGCAGTGCCCACGACGCTAGTGGCCTTGCGCCTGCTGGTCAACCACAGGCCCCCCGACCGAGCCCGGATCGACATCCCCGGGGTGCTCACCTGGACGTTGGGGCTGTTTGCGCTCGTGTTTGGCTTCTCTAACGCCGAGACGCAAGGGTGGGGCGCCACCGCGACCGTCGTTGCGCTCATCGCCAGCCCGCTGCTGTTGACAGCATTCGTGCTGATCGAGCGCCGCGTCGCGCACCCGCTGCTGCCGCTGCATATCGTGTGGCATCGCGCTCGCGGAGGGTCGTACGCCGCGATCTTGGTGACCGGCGCCGGCATCTTCGCGGTGTTTCTGTTCCTCACCTACTTCATGCAGCAGAACCTCGCGTTCTCACCGATCAAAACCGGCCTGGCGTTCCTGCCCCTGACAGCCGTGCTAGTCGTCACCTCGACGACCGTTCAAACCCGCGTGATTCAGCGCACGGGCGTCAAACCGCTGGTGCTCCTGGGCATGGCGCTCGGCGTGGTCGGGATGCTTCTACTCACCCAGCTGACGCCCACTTCCAGCTACGGCACCGGCGTCCTGCCCGGCCTGCTCGTCATCGGTGTCGGGATGGGCTGCATCTTCGCCCCGACGTTCTCGACTGCGACGCTCGGCGTTGCGTCTAACGAAGCCGGCATCGCGTCCGCCATGGTCAACACGTCCCAGCAGATCGGTGGCTCGATCGGCACCTCGCTGCTCTCGACGATCTACGCCAGCGCAGCCGCCACCTACGTCGCGACCCACATTCACGTCAGAGGCCTTGCCTCCGCCGCGCAGGTCCACGGCGAAACGACGGCGTTCTGGTGGGCCGCCGGCATCTTTGGCGTCGGCTTTCTGCTCACGCTACTGATCCTGCCCAGCCAATGCGAGCCCCGCACAGCGACGACTGTGACCGCTCTCGCCCGGCACGCGATCGGCAACTGCCACCACGAGGAGTCCGCAGAGGGCGCGGAGCTCCCCAGAGCCAGCCCTCGCGCCATAAGCCCACGCCAGCCGGGCGCGAAGCCCCGGGTCTCGTTCGTAGCTCAAGACGGATGACCACACCGGCTCGACGTTCGATGTCGCAGACACGCGTTGGGCCACCCGCCCAAGGAGAGTTGCCCCGCGTACTCGGCGCTGGCGATCGCTTTTGCGAACCGCTCCCGCCACTCGCAATCGGTTTGGCGACGATTCGTCACCGCGACGAGAGCTGTGGGTGTGGTTGATCGCGGGGGCTGGCTTCATTGAGCCGCGGGCCGCTGCGCTGGGGGCCTGAGCATCGCGGCGTGCTCCTGGCGGGGTGGGCGGGCGTGGCTGCTATGCCTCGTCGATGAGTTTCTTGAGGCCGGTGTTGAGCGCCTCGATGGACTCGTCGGGCGCTCCGAGGTAGCCGCCGATCATGGCGCCGTCGCGCAGCAGGATCAGCCGTCGCGCGGCGTGGTCGGGTTCGGGGTGCTCGAGGGCGACGAATAGCGCGAGTAGGGTGTCGTGGAACCATGTTCGGTGGTTGGTGACGGCCTTGTGGATCGGTGTGTTCGGGTCTGGGAATTCGACGGCGGCGTTGATGAACGGGCAGCCACGGAACGCCTCGCCGCAGATCGTTTGCGCGATGTCGATCGCGACCGCGCGCAGCAGATCCGCCGGGTCGGTGATCATCTGGGTAACGGCCTGGAAGCGGGCGCGGAGTTCTTGATCTCGCGACTGGACGTAGGCGGTCACCAGTTCGTCTTTGCTCGTGAAGTGGCGGTAGAAGGTCGCGCGGGTGACGTTTGCCTCGGCCACGAGTCGGTCTACCCCGATCGCCCGGATCCCATCGGCGTAGAACAGCCGGCCCGCGGTTTCCAGTAGCCGTGCGCGCGGGGCCGGCCGTTGGGACTGATGGCTGGGGGTATCCATGGCATCCAACGATACCGATCGGTCTTTCTACTGTAGGGTGTAGAACGACCGATCGTTCTACTTCGAGGTGCTGCCATGGAATCGCATGTTGTTCTCATCCACGGCCTGTGGATGACCCCGCTCAGCTGGGAGCAGTGGGCAGACCGGCTACGGGATCGCGGGTACACCGTTCACACACCTTCATGGCCACGGATGGACCATTCGATCGATGAGCTCCGCGCCGATCCGGGGATCGTCGGTGGACTGGGGGTCCGGGAGATCACCGACCACCATCAGCGCTTCATCGAGTCACTCGACGAAAGCCCGGTGATCATCGGACACTCGGTCGGCGGGCTGGTCACCCAACTACTGCTCGACCGCGGGACCGGCACAGCCGGAGTTGCCGTCCATCCCGGCCAAACCAAGCGGGTGTATGGCCTACCGCCAAAGCAGCTCAGGGCCGCGTGGCCGGCACTCGGAAACCCGTTCAACCTGAACAAGGGCATTCCGCTCACTGCCAAACAGTTTCACTGGGGATTCGCCAACGCGCTCACCGACACAGACGCGCTGAAAGCCTGGGAGACGTTTCACGTCCCCGCGCCGGCCCGCCCCCTGTTCCAGGCAGGGCTTGCGAACTTCACCCCGCGAGCGGTCACGAAGGTCGACTACCACAAGCAGAACCGCGCGCCTCTGCTGTTCCTATCCGGCGGACTGGATCGCACCGTGCCCTCATCAGTCGTCAAGGAGAACGCCCACCGCTACAAAACCGGGATCGTCGAACTCAAGAACTATCCAGATCGCTCCCACTTCACCGTCGGAGAACCCGGCTGGGAAGACGTCCTCGATCACGCGATCGACTGGGTAGAAAGCAACCTGAGCACCTCAACACTCCCCCAGCCATGACTGACCATCGACCCGCGCGACGTCAGAAACGCGCGGACACGGCAACGTGAGGCACAGCTCCCAACCCGGGCATTCCACCAAGGAATGCAACCAAGCCACCGCCCGTCCCGACCTAGCACGAGACCCGGACGGGCGTCCTTGTTCAATCTCACGCCCACCGTATTTAGCGCACGGAAGGCCCGCGTAGCGGACGATCGCATTCGCATCGGAACTGTCATCTACCCCGCCATTGCCTTGGCGACATATGGCCGACCTCGCAACCGGTCCCTCTGCAACGATCGGGGCCTTTGACTGAGGCCAGGTCTTGGTCGAACGTGGCCTCGGCTCGGCTCCGCCGACGGGGCGCGCGATGCCTTGGATCGCTGACGAGATCACGGTACCTTCCCGTCATTTAGCATCTTTCGGACCACCTCGTTTGAGAGGGTGTGGGTGGCTGGGACGGATTGGGCTATGGACGCGGACATAGACTTGCGGTTGAACGGCGCTACTGAGCCGAGTGACTGCGGCTGGGCTCGATCTGGCCGTGGCGTACCGGGCGCGAGGACCGGCTCTCGCCCTCCGCTAACTGTTCAACTAACCGGATGACGTCGGTGCTGGCTCTGTTGGGGTTGTGATGTCAGCGATCGCTGCAAATGGTCACGTGCTGCGCGGAAGGGCTGGTGCGCTCGCAGAGATCGGCGTCGCGCTCGATAGTGCACGCGGCCGCGGAGTGGGTTCTGTGATCGTCGTCGAGGGCGGTGCCGGGATGGGAAAGACGCGGCCTGCTCGATGAGGTGGTGTCAATGGCAGCCCGCCTGAAATTCGTGGCAGGGCGAGGCGGGTGCTGAGCCTGGTGAACAGGTGGACTTGGCGCCGTTGATGGAAGCTCTATTTGAAGGCAACGCACCACCGCTTGACCCTGCCGCTCTGCGTGGCCTCTCATCCGAGCCGCAACAGCGGTACTGGCTGTTTCAGGAACTTCAGTCTCTGCTGGAGCAGGCTGCACTGCGCCGGCCCGTATGTTGTCTGCACCTCGACGACCTTCAGTGGGCAGATGCCGGCACGGTGACCGCGCTGCGTTCGCTTACCACACGCCTGAGCGGGTCGCCGGTCGTGTGGGTCGTCGCGATGCGACCACCACAAGCACCAACCGGCATGTCGACCGCAGCTCGTTACCTGTATCGCGCCGGCGCGACCCGAATCCTCCTGGCCCCGCTCGACAGCCTCATCCGCGCAGATCGCGCGAGACATCACCGGCGGCGACCCAGCTGAAGGGTTAGTCGCTGTCCTGGACGAGCGCAGGGCAGCCCATTCCTGCTGACCGAACTGTTATCGGGGCTGCTCGACGAGAATCGAATCCGCGTCGAGAACGGAATCGCCGACATCACTAGTGCCGAACTGCCGATGCGGGTACACGCAAGCATGCTCGACCGGCTCAGCGCGTTGTCCGCCGGCGGCCGCAAGACCGCTAACGTCGCGGCCTCGCTGGGGCGCTCGTTCTCGTTCGGCGAGCTGGCCGCGATGCTCGAACGCTCTCCGGCGGCCGTACTCGGTCCCGTCGAGGAACTCGTCGACGCTTCGATTCTCACAGATCGCGACGGCGACCTCGGATTCCGCCACGACATCACTCGCGATGCGGTACGGGAAAGCGTTCCCGCGTCGACGCGACGCGCCTTGGATAGGCAAGCGGTTGACGTGCTGCTCGCCAATGGCGCGCAACCCGGAGAGGTCTCAGCACAGCTCGCTGCCAGCGCGGTCATTGGTGATGACGCCGCCATCAGCACCCTGCGGAACGCCGTAACTGTCGTCGGCGGCCACGACCCGAGTGCCGCCGCTGACCTGAGCCGCCGCGCGCTTGAGCTTCTGACGACCGCGGGCCCTCGTCGCGGCGAGCTGGTGGCCCAGACCGCACTTCTGCTTCATGCAGCCGGGCGCGGAGATGAGGGACGCGAATTCATCGACGCGCACCTGCGAAGTGCCCTGCCTGCCGAGGAGGAGGCGCGAGTTCTGCTGACGATCGCGGGCATGTTCGCCCTTTCCCCCGATTTGCGGATTGACGCGGGTCACCGCGCACTAGCGCTTGAAGGCGTTTCCCAGGCGATACGAGCACGACATCACGCCGCCCAGTTCCACAATTTCCTTGTCGCAGGACGCTTCGACGAGGGTCGCGCCGCACTCGAACCATCACGCAGCGCTGTCGAAGCAAGCGACGACGGCGTGGCCAAGTTCACCCTCGTGCTGGCGGAGGCAGCGCTCGAGTACGTCGACGGAAACTTCTTGCGCTCGGTCGAGCTGACAGGCGAGGCGGTGCGCTCCCCGGCAGCCCTCGACGACCCAGCGCGCGCGCGGCTCTCCGAGGAGATGAGGTCGGAGGCGCTGATGGTCGCCGAACGGTTCGACGAGTCCTTGCGGGACACCCAGGACGGGATCCTCGACGCGGAGCAGAGCCGTCAAGGATGGGCTCTGCACCTGCTTGAGACCTGGCGCGGCAGGCAGCTGTTCCAACTCGGCCGCCTCGATGACGCCGCACCCGTCCTCGAGGGCCAGCTAGGCCCCGAGGACGAAGATCGCCTCGCCGGTCTACTGGATGCCGCCGGCATCGTAGCGTTGGGCCGGGTTGCGCTTCATCGTGGTGATGACGCTCAACTGAACAGAATGACCGCTCTCGCTCGCGGCATGGTCGGCGAAGGATCTCCGGGCTTCCGACGCCACGCGGCGTGGCTGCTTGCGCTGAGTGCCATGTCCGCTGGGGACCCTGGCGAGGCCCTTGGGTGGGTTCGCGACTTGGGTGACGAAGAGCGCGAGTTCCTGCTCCCGCTCTTCCCCGCTGACGTCACTGATGAGACGCATCTGGTGCGGATAGCGATGGCGGCCGATGACCGGACGCTCGCCCTGGCTGTCGTGGAGTCCGCCGAACGACGAGCGACGCGCAATCCGAGCCTTCCCGGAGTGGTTGGAACCGCCGCTCACGCGCGTGGGCTACTTGACGGAAGCACCGAGCAGCTCGAACGGGCGGTCGAACAGTTCCAACAAGCCTCACGGCCGCTCGTGCTGGCGTCCGCTCTCGAGGACCTCGGCAAGCAACGCATCCTCACCCGCGATGAAGAAGCCGGAATCGAGAATCTCGAACACGCACTAAGAACGTACGTGGCGACGGGAGCGGTGTGGGACGGCCGCCGCGTCCGAGCGAAGTTGAGGACCCGCGGGGTTCACCCTCGCGTCAGAGTCGGGCCCGGTCGCCCGAACATCGGCTGGGCCGCAATGACCGACTCGGAACTCGCAGTCGCTCGCCTCGTCGCCCAAGGGCTTACCAACCGCGATGTTGCCGAACGACTCTTCGTCTCTCCGCACACGGTCAGCAGCCACCTCCGTCAGATCTTTGCGAAGCTCGACATCAACTCCCGAGTTGTGCTGACCCGGCTGGCTCACGATCACGACAAAGGCCGCCTCCAGGCCTGACAGATAACCACACGTTCAGGTGATGCTCAGAAGGACTCACGGTGAGAATCTGAACTGTGCGTGTCGTGCAGCCATCGAGACCACATCAAACTGAAAGTGCTGCCTGAGAACGTTGCCGGCTGCGAGGAGTGCATCGCCGCCGGAACGCCCTGGCTGGATCTACGAATCTGCCTTGAGTGTGGCTATGTCGGCTGCTGCGACAACTCCCCCGCCAAGCACGCGACCGAGCACGCCAACGCAACACGGCATCCGATCATCTACTCACTAGAGCCAGGTGAGGGATGGGCGTGGTGCTACGTCGACCGCACCGCGATGCTCGTGCCCGAGTTGTCAGGGCCGACACGGCTCCCCCCTTCCCCGCTCGCCGATTCGCGCCGGCGCTAGCCAACGTAAGCGGCACAAGCCGGGTGCTGTCAGGACGGTGCACTGATGGCGGATGGTCCGAACCGACGGCGCTCGCGCCTTCGCGCGTACGGTGCAGCAGCGACGCATGGATCCTCGTCGAACGTCACCGGCGGCGGATGTCTGCATTCGGCTCAGGACCACACGGATGTGCGATGCGGACAGACGGCCCGTTGCAGGATGCTGCCAGGCCATGGTCCCGAGCGGGCTTCCTACTGCCCTATCCCAAAAGCGTGTCGCGCCGCGGCGCGCCGAGTCGTGTGTATATGCGGGTGAGCCTCGGTTCATCGTGGCCGTGAACCAGAGAGTGCATGGACGCGTCGCAACCCGGTCGTCGTTCTGTCTCATCACGGCAGTCATGTTCCCGCTACCGGGTGGCAAGGACCGAGCCGAGCTTCTGAGATCAACCCTTGCGCCCCTCACTTGATTTCACCTAACCCACAGAAAGGCTCATCCTGATGGCAGCGATTCAAACCCAGACCCGGAAGGCCGACGGTGTTGACATCCGGTACGCGGAGTTCAACCCCTCCGGTGGTCCAACGCTGCTGCTTCTCAGCCCCTGGCCTGAGAGCCTCTACGCCTGGGAACAGCTCTTACCGCGGTTCAGTGCAGCAGCGCGCGTGATCGCGATCGACCTCCCGGGATTCGGTCACTCGGAGGGCCGCACCGATCTCTTTTCACCCTCGGCGATGGGCCGCTTCCTCGTCAGGCTGATCGACGAGTGGGGACTCACACCGCCGCACATCCTCGGCCCCGACGTCGGAGGTCCAGCTGCGCTGTTCGCCGCTGCGGAGTCCCCCGCGAGCGTCGCGAGCCTCGTGATCGGCAACGGTGCGACCTCCTATCCCCTCGAGGTTGAAGGCACCCTGAAAGACCTCATCGCCAACCCGAATTTCGATTCGCTGCTGGCGCTCGACGGTGGCGAGATCGCCAAACAGTCGATGGGGATGCACGAGAGCTACGAGGTCAGCACCGAAGCGCTCGAGGACTACATCACCGGCTACGCCGGCACCCGGTTCGGCGAATCGTCACGGTTCGTCCGCAACTACGAGACCGATCTGAAGTTGTTGAAAGATCGCCTCGCAGACATCAAGACTCCGATCAAGATCATCGCCGGTGACCACGACCCGATGGTCCCGCTCAGCAACGCTACATACCTGGCAGAGCGCCTTCCGAACAGCGAGCTAACACCTGTGAATCTCGGTCACTTCGCGTGGGAGGACGGCCCAGACATTTGGGGCGATGAAACCCTGGCGTGGATCAGCGGGGGCTACGAGCGCGTCGGAGGAGGTGCCTGATGCCGATGATCGACGTGTACGCAACCGAAGGGACGTTCGCCGACCCACGCTCGCTGGCGCAACGCCTTGCCGAAACTCTGATGCGGATCGAGGAGGTCCCGGCGCTGCCGATGTTTCGCAACAACACCGCAGCGTTCGTGCACGCGCTACCCGACGGAGCGATCTCCAACGTCGCTGGCGAGGGCGACTACGTCAGGGTCCAGGTGCTGACGAACTCCGGGGCGCTTGACCGCGTCAAGCAGCTCGCCGTCGTCGAACAGTTCACCAACGCGATCGCCGAGGCCGCAGCACGGCCGGAACTCAAGGACCGCACCTGGGTGCTGCTAACGGAAGCGCCCGACGGTGGTTGGGGCCTGTGGGGCCACGCCCACACCAACGCTGAACTCGTGGCGGCTGCACGGGCCGAAGCAGCGAAGCTCACCGGCGGCGCCAACGGGTAGCTGACCGACTGTCGGAAGCGGGGCGCCTGCCGTTGGGCCTCTCGTTCATGCGGTTATGGCCGGAGCAGTTCGCCCATAACCGCATGAACGTGCGATGCCACAGGAGGACCCGAACTACATCCTGCGGTTATACGGCGGTGATCAAGATGCACGGCGCTGCGCTCCGGCGACGTGTGTAAGCGAGAGGAGAGCAGATGTCCGAGACAATCGCGGTAGCGACATACGTCGAGGCTGAGAATCAAGTACTCAGTGTGTCGAACGGCGTTGACTACAGCTACCGGTCAACGGGCGTGTCCGATGCGACACCGCTTGTGACACTCCAGCATTTTCGGGGCAACCTCGACAACTGGGATCCGGCTCTAGTCGACGAGCTCGCGCGCGGACGTCGAGTCATCACGTTCGACAACAGAGGCGTCGCGGCCACCACCGGCCGGACCCCGAGCACGATCGCGCAGATGGCACGCGACGCGATCGAGTTCATCGACGCGCTCGACGTCGGCGAGGTCGACCTACTCGGTTTCTCCATCGGCAGCTTCTTGGCGCAAGAGATCGCTCTCGTCCGCCCCGGACTCGTCCGCAAGGTAGTGCTCGCCTCCTCGGCGCCTCAGGGAGCCAGCGGTATGCACGGCTGGGCCGCGAGCGTGATCGGCGCGGTCGGCAAACCCGAGACCTCACCGGAGGAATACCTCGACGTGTTCTTCGCGAACTCTGACACGAGCCGCGCAGCCGGACAGGCAGCGTTGGGCCGCATGTACGGGGCGAGGACCGCCGGCCGCGACGCGAACGTCAGCTGGCAGACACGGCAGGCACAGTACGACGCGGTATGCGCATGGGGTCAGCCGAACCATGCACTGCTCCAAAGGGTCGCCGCGATCGAAAAGCCGGTCTTTATCGCCAACGGCGACAGCGACCCGATGATCCTCCCCCACTACTCGTATCTGCTCGCCGGGTTGATCGCGGGTGCGAGCGTCAAGATCTACCCGGACTCGGCCCACGGCTTCCTCTTCCAACACCACACCGAGTTCGCCGCCGATATCGACGCCTTCCTGACCGGCGCATGAGAAACACGGAACCAACGACGCATCCTCGGTGACGGCGGCCGCAAATGAGCTCGATGCGCCCAGATACGCATTTCCTGGTGCTGCCCGGCGGCGGGTACGCGACACACGCTTCACACGAGGCCGAACCGATCGTCGGATGGCTCGGGAGCATCGGCTTAGCTGCGACCGTCTTTCGTTATCCGTTGAACGCACGACATCCCATCCCACTGCAATCCGTTCGAGCTGAGGTGCGCCGGCTGCGCGAGCTCGGCATGAAGCGAGTCGGGCTGGCCGGCTTCTCGGCCGGCGGCCACCTCGCCGGCCACGTCGCGCTGTCCGGTGCCTCAGACCCCGAGACCCGCGTTGACCTGACGGTCCTCGGGTACGCGATCACCTCGATGGAAACCGAAACCTATAGGCCAGCCCGTCTGATTCTTCTCGGAGAAGACGCAACCGCCGAGCAACGGCGCGCAACATCGCTCGACACGCTCGTGACCGCCGATGCTCCGCCGTTCTTCATCTGGCACACGGCCGAGGATCCATACGTCCCAGTAGAACACAGCTACAGGCTCGCGCAAGCTCTCGCTGCGCATACGATCCCGCACGCGCTACACGTTTTCTCGCGTGGCCCGCACAGCCTCGGCCTCGCACAGGGCGCAGCTGAGCCGTCGATATGGACCGCGCTAGCCGCTCAATGGCTGCGTTACCGACTCGACTCTCCAGAGAGTGTCGCCTCGGCCGAACAAAACGCCAATAGCTCGCACTAGAACCAGCGATCACTGGCGAGAAGAGGACCCGTCTGCGTAGGTGGACCTGGACGAGGCAACGCCACCGATCTGGAATCACGACTCCGCCCCAGCCTTCCGTGCGTGGCGGGCATCTAGCAATCCGCATAGCCACACCTGCCTAGCATGCCGAAAGCTCGCGTCTTCTGACGATCGCATTCATCGATGAGCCGGCGCGCACGCCGCTATTGCATTGGCGACGTGCGACACGAGGTCGCACGCATTGAGTGAACTATCGGATTGGAGATCAGCAGCTATGTGAGTTGAGCGGTAGTTCCGGGTCCGTGCTCGGTGGCCTGTCCCCACCTCGGCGTGCGTTGTCGGCTCCTGGTCGGCGGGGTGCGAAGCCCGAGGCTTAAGCCCAAGGGCTGCCTGCTTCCATCCGGGCGGTCACAGGTGAGGGGAAGATCGGACGGGCGAATTGCTTGAACCCTCGTTGATGCCTCGTTATGCGAAGCCCCGCGTGGTGGAGTGCTTGAGTGGGGTGCAGGGACTGGCTGCTTGGAAGCGGCAGGCGCCCGGTCTTTAGTCGCCTTGGCCGGGGTGAGCACCGTTGTCCCCGGGGTCCAGAGGGCGCCCAACCCGATCGTTACTCGTGCGTGCGGAACGTGGAAACCCCGTCAGGGTCCGGCCTGTTGGGCCGGTGAGCCGACCGTGAGGAGAGCCCAGTTCCCTGGCGGGCAAAGGATGACCGAGAAGCAAAGCGCCGGTGGCCGAAAGGCGACAGGAAACCGTGCCCGAGATGCCAGTCCTCCAACTGGCCGGGGGCGGATAACTGGCCGGATATCGGGCCGTGTGCCCGGACCTGAAAGGGTGCTGACGCGGTCAGGTGAGCCTGTGAAGAGGAAGACGACGTGATCCCCGAACCCGACGGCAAGCTAGACGCCACGACCGTGGTCGTGGTGAGTGGACCGAAGGACGACCCGCTCCGGTGGTGCCAGATCGACTGGCGTCAGGCTGAGCGTGAAGTAGTGCGGTTGCGGCAGCGGATCTTCACGGCATCCAGTGCGGGGGACCTGCCAAGGGTCCGCCGGTTGCAGAAGTTGATGCTCAGGTCGCGTTCAAACACGCTGGTGAGCGTGCGGCGGGTGACTGAGCGCAACGCGGGTCGTTTGACCGCGGGCGTGGACGGCGAGGTCGTGCTGACCGACGAGGCCAAGGAACAGTTGGTCTTCAGGTTGCATGATCAAGCGGACAAGTTCAACGCGATGCCGGTCAGACGGGTGTTCATCCCTAAGCCGGGCAGCAGAAAGAAGCGGCCGCTCGGGATCCCCGTGATCATCGACCGATGCCGTCAGGCACGGGTGCTGAACGCGTTGGAGCCCGAGTGGGAAGCGCGGTTTGAGCCGAAGTCCTATGGGTTTCGGCCGGGCCGTGGTTGCCATGACGCGATCCAGGCGGTCTTTCAGGTCGCCAAACAGAACCCCACCAGACGGTGGGTGTTGGACGCGGATCTGGCCGGGGCGTTTGACCGGATCGGCCACGACCACATCCTGACCATGGTCGGCTCGTTCCCCGCGAGAGGAATGATCCGTGGGTGGTTGAAGGCTGGTGTGGTCGAGAACGGTCGGTTGTCCCGCACCGAGGAAGGGACTCCTCAGGGCGGGGTAGTCAGCCCGCTGCTTCTAAATATCGCTCTGCACGGGATGGAGACGGCCGCCGGTGCCAGCTATCAGGCGAACGGACGCGCCAAGGCGGGCACCCCGGTGCTGATCAGATATGCCGATGACTTTGTCGTTCACTGCCACACCAGGCAGGAAGCGCTCGAAGTCAAAGACCAGCTCGCGAGGTGGCTGGCGCCGAGAGGCCTGGCCTTCAACGACGACAAGACGAGGGTCGTGTCGCTCACGGAGGGCTATGACTTCCTCGGGTTCAACGTCCGCCGTTACCGGCACAAGCTGCTGATCAAACCCAGCAGGCAGGCTGTCAGACGAATCCGGGAGCGGCTCCGCTCCGAACTTTGGTCCCTGCGCGGGAGCAACGTCGGGGCGGTGCTCAAACGGCTCAGCCCGATCATTCGCGGCTGGGCTGCCTACTACCGAACACAGGTATCTGCCGAGACGTTCGGCAAGTTGGACTACTACCTGTGGCGGCTCACATGGAAGTGGGCCAGGGCCAGCCACCCGACCAAGCCGGCGCACTGGGTGTTTGCCCGGTACTTCGGCAAGTTCAACAAGGCCAGGCAAGACCGGTGGGTGTTCGGTGACCACGCCAGTGGCGCCTATCTCCACCGCTTCGCCTGGACCAACATCGTCCGGCACGAGATCGTCAAGCACAGGGCATCACCCGATGACCCAACCCTTGGCGACTACTGGGCCCGGCGACGGCAAAAAGCACCCCTGCCGATCAACCACCGTGCCTTCAAGCTCCAACAAGAGCAGAACGGCCGCTGCGCGATCTGCCAGGCAACGCTCGTTGCCGTTGAGGACCGGCCACAAACCCCGCACCAGTGGGAAACGTGGCTGGCGACCGCCCGCAAGACGATCGACATCGTCTGGGACCAGGGCACCCCGGACAAGGCAGGCCCACCCCGTCTCATCCACCTCCGCTGCAAACCACCCCGCCAGCCACCAAGGCTCGCTTGAGCCGGATGCCGGGAAACTGGCACGTCCGGTTCTGAGGGGGGCCCGGCGTCGCAAGGCGCCGGGCCTACCCGACGTGCGACCCGAGGTCGCACACAACGAGTGAACTACCCGATTGGAGGTCGACAGAAGATGAGTTGAGCGTGTAGTTCCAGGTCCGTGCTCGATGGCCTGTCCCCACCTTGGCGTGCGTCGTCCAGCTCCTGGCTGCCGGGGTGCGAAGCCCAGGGGTAGAGCCCAAGGGCTGCCCGCTTCCATCCGGGCGGCCACAGGTCAGGGGAAGACCGGACGGGTGAATTGCGTGAACCCTCGTTGATGCCTCGTTATGCGAAGCCCCGCGGGTGGAGTGCAGGAGCGGGGTGCAGGGACTGGCCGCTGCGAAGCGGCAGGCGCCCGGCCGGTAGTCGCCTCGGTCGGGGTGAGCACCGTCGTCCCCGGGGTCCAGGAGGGCACCCACCCCGGTCGTAGCTCGTGCGTGCGGAACGTGGAAACCCCGTCGGGGTCCGAGCCGGGCGGGTTCGGTAAGCCGACCGCGAGGAGAGCCCAACCCCCGGCGGGCAAAGGATGACCGAGAAGCGAACGCCGGTGGCCGAAAGGCAACGGGAAGCCGTGGCGTGATGACCAGTTCTCCAGCTGGTGGCCACGGGATAACCGGCCGGATACCCGGCCGTGAAAGCGGGCTGACGCGGTCAGGTGAGCCAGCAGGAGAAGATGACGATGACGCCCCAACCAACGGACAAGTTAGACGCCACGACCACGGTCGCGGTGAACGGACCCGCGGACGACCCACTCCCCAACGAGCGGATCGTAGAGCGCCACCGGACCCGCTACGGCTTGCTTGAGCCGGATGCCGGGAAACTGGCACGTCCGGTTCTGAGGGGGCCCCGGCGTCGAGAGGCGCCGGGCCTACCCGACCTAACGTCACTCGCCGAGAGTCGCGCATCTGGCGAATTGCACGTCTGTGCCGCTTTCGTCCGGCGAGACCTGCATTCGTGTCCGCACGGGTTGGTGGCCTATGAGTCGCGCTCTCAGGTGGTTCTGAGAGCTTCGGTGCGTGAGAGCTGCGCCGCGCGGATTGCTGGCATAAGTCCAGCGATCGCGAGGTCTGCTCACGGCGAAGCTTCTACGTGCCCCTGGGCACGGTGAGGCATCTTGTGCGTAGCAAGTGCATTCTTAGCCGTGGCACCGGGGGAGGCGGACGGTGATGTCAAGGCCTCCGGTGGCGACCGCGGTGGCGTGCACAGTTCCGTTGTGGACGGTGGCGATCGATGAGACCAGGGCGAGGCCGAGGCCGAAACCACGGTGGCGGGTGCGGTCATCCAATCGGGTGAACGGCAGAAACAGGCGCTCGACCTGATCGGGCGGGATGACGTGACCGGTGTTAGTGATTCGGACCAGGGAGTCTCCGTTGTCGGTGGCAGTCGACACTTCCACGGTGCCTCCCGCCACGTTGTACAGCTCAGCGTTGTCCAGCAGGTTCGCCACCAGCCGTTCGAGCAGCACGCCGTCGCCGGTCACGGGAGCTTCGTCGAGTGTGACGGTGCGGGTGATGCCGTTGGCCGTGGGTCCGTCGAGCGCATCCTCCACGACGGCCGCCAGATCGAGCGGCTCGCAGAACGCACGTGCCTGCTCGCCACGCGCGAGGATCAGTAGCACCTCGATCAGGCGTTCGGAGTGATCGACGGCCTGGCGGACCTCACCGGCCATCGACACCAGCTCCTCGAGCGTCGGCTGCGGTTTGCCCAGCACAACGTCAATCGCTGTGCGCATCACGGTCAAGGGCGTGCGCAGCTCATGACTCGCGTTGGCGATGAACTGCCGTTGGCTAGTGAACGCGTGATCCAGCCGCGCCAGCATGTTGTCGAAGGTGTCGGCAAGCTCACGCAGCTCATCGCGTGGGCCCTGTAGACTGATGCGCTGCGAGAGGTCCTGCTCACTGGCAGCGCGAGCGGCCGCGGTCAGCCGCTGCACCGGCCGTAGGATCCGTCCTGCGAGCTCCCAGCCCGCGACGGCGGCTAGCAGCGTCATGCCGGCCAGGCCGAGCAGTGAGTAGCTCAGTAGGTGGTTGGCGGTGGTGTTGCGCTGGGCGGCCACGCCCGCCTGCACACCGATGACATACAGCGCCGCGCACTTCTGCATTGCCCCGGGGCCGCCGTGGCTGTGCACCGCTGTGATGCAACCCGCGATCGCGCGTCTGCTTGCGCGTGGGATCGCGGTCGTTGCAGACGGATGCAGACTGTGCACCACCAGCACGTAGGTGATCGCCACCAGCGCGGCGCCACCCAGTGCGAACAGCGACATGTAGAGCAGCGTCAGCCGCGAGCGGGCGCTGAGATCGATCCTCACAGCCGGTAGCCGACGCCGATGATCGTGTCGATCACCGGCGGGTCGCCGAGTTTGCGCCGCAGCCGGGCGACGGTTACGGCGACCGTGTTGCTGAACGGGTCAGCGTGGGCGTCCCAGACGTGCTCAAGCAGATGCTCAGCGCTGACCGCAGCGCCGTCCGCGTCGGCCAGGCACTCCAGCACGCCGAACTCTTTTCGCGTCAGTGTCAGCGGCATCCCGGCGCGGCTGGCGCGGTGGCGTCCGCGATCGACGATCAGGTCACCGCGAGTCACCACCGCGGGCGAGCCCGGTCCTCGGCGCCCGAGCGCGCGGATCCGCGCGACCAGCTCGTTGAACGCAAACGGCTTGCAGAGGTAGTCATCTGCTCCGAGCTCGAGCCCGTCGACTCGGTCCTCGACATCATCGGCAGCCGTCAGCATCAGGATCCTGCTGAGCGAGTCGTCACGCACCAGACGGCGGCACACGCTGTCACCGTGCACGCTCGGTAGGTCGCGGTCCAGCACCACCACGTCGTAACCGGTGCTGGTCGTCCACTGCAGCGCGGCCGCGCCGTCGTATACGACATCCACGGCAAAGCCCGCGTCACGCAGCCCCTCCCCGATGCGCTCAGCCAGCGCGACGTGATCCTCCACGACCAAGACTCGCATGCGCACATCATGCACCCATCCGGATGACATCCGCGTAACAGGCCGTGTACCGAGCGTGTCATCGCCCGCCTGATAGACCAACGGCCCTATGAGCACACAGCACCCGATCACCAGAACCGCGGCGGTAGCGATGGCCACCTCAGCCCTGGCGGTGCTGGTTGCGGCCTGTGGGGGCGGCCCATCGTCCAGCCGCGCACAAACCTCAACGCCCGGAAAGGGCTCGACCCGCGCCCCGAAGAGGCTTGCCTACTCCCGCTGCATGCGCTCCCACGGCGTAACGAACTTCCCCGACCCGAGCCCGACCGGGGGCTACTCCTTCAGTGGCTCCACCAGCTCACCCGCGTTCAAGTCAGCACAAAGAGCATGCGCGGACCTAGTACCGGTGAAGACCATCCCCAACACCGCAAGCGCCACCCCGCAGCAGCAAGCGCGGTATAACGCGCAGCTGATCAGATGGGCAAAGTGCATGCGTCACAGCGGGTACCCGCAACTCCCTGACCCGACCCCCGGCAGCCCCCAACCGGGCCAGGCCCACGGAACGGCATGGGGCGGCGGGCCTGGCTGGTGGATCGACATCCCGCCCTCAATCAACGCGTACTCATCGAGGTTTAGCAACACCGCGAAGACCTGCGACATCCAGACCCACCAAACGTACCCCTAGAGGGATGGTCTCGCGCACACCGCGCCGGCACCTGCATTCGTCTCCGGAGGCGCCTCCCAGCACGGCCGGCGGCGTTGCGCTTTGCGCGGGCAGGAGGGCGGTCGGGTCCGATGGGCGGAAGCTGGCTGCCCCGGTAAGCTGTTTCAGGTGACCACACGCGAGCAGCTTCACTCGTTGGTTGACGACCTTAGCGAGGCCGAGGCTGAGGCCGCGCTCGCCCGCCTGACGCGAGAGCGCGACTCGCTGAACACCTGGGGTAAAGCCGACAATCGCGATGCCACCGAGGACGCTTGGGCCCTCGCTAATGCGCGGGAGGCGATCCGCGAGGAGCCTTGGTAGCTCGCGGAGGGGTCTGCTGGCTCGAGCTGGCAGAGGAAGGACGCCGGCCGGTTGTCGTCCTCACCCGCGACGAAGCAATTCCGAGCCTCCGGAACGTGACCGTCGCCTTGGTGACGCGCACCGTCCGAGACATTCCGTCCGAGGTGCAGCTGGGGCCAGCTGATGGCATGCCGGTCGAGTGCGCGGTCACGCTCGACAACCTTCGCACCGTTCCGCGTGCACTGCTCGTCGAGTCGATCACTCGTCTCGACGAAGCGAAGATGAGCCAGGTCTGCGGCGCCCTCATCCGCGCGACTGGCTGCTAACTCGCCCAACCCAATACGCAGGTGTAGTAGACCTGCCTTCACTCTTCCAAATGCACCTTGGCGCCGGCGGCAAGGCACCTGCGTTGCGCGGAAGGTACGCATCCAATACCTCGATCGCTTTCACCTTGCGGGCTGCCTCGGTGCTCGCGAGTGCATCGGCGACAACTCGCGTTCGAGTGTCAGCAGCCTGTCGCGTCTCGCAGAGTCCGGCACGCCTGCGCCATGCGGCGTGGCGAAAGCTGGATGACTTGACGGCGGAAAGTGGGCCGGGGAAGGGTGTGGACGTTGTCGAAGTTCACGACGCAATCGCTGGGCACACCATCCTCCTCGGCGGTCAGCACGAGCTCACTGACGAGCCCGCGTCTGGTCCTGGTCAGTGCGGCCACGACCACATTGCCGATCCGGTCGGCCACTGGGTCTCGGGTGAGCACGAGCACCGGTCGATCGCCACCCGGCGTGGCCGCAAACCAGATCTCACCTCGCTGCATGATTCCAGTCCGACCAGTCCTCGGCTGGGCCCCAGTCGGCGATTGCCTCAAGCGACCGCTCCGTGTCGGTGGCCGGCTGTTGCTGCCATCGCTCGGCGTCGGCTTCCCCGCTCAGAACGACGAGATGGCGGTGCAGCGCATCACGCAATATCTCGGAGCGGTCAACGCCCAAAGCGTCGGCCCAATGTTGAACGGCATCCGCCTCCTCATCGGGCACACGAAAGCTAAGCATCGTCATACACCAAATCATACCGCGTATTACAGGCGTGGCTCGCGGGGCCGGTCGAGCCGGAGATGTGCGCCCTGTGATGACGACGCCCCCGAGAGGTCTCCATGCGTGTCGTCGCCTGCTGGCTGCGGCCGCCAAACCTCGGAGATCTCGCCGGGGCCCTAACCCGGCGGTGCCTGGACGGGCCGACGCCGCTGCGCCGGAGCCCGGGCGGATTTGGAGGGAGGCGGCAAATCTACAACCCTGATCTCTTGTAAAGTGGTCTGCTGCGGTGGCTGTCGGGCGGCGTTCTGAGAAGGGGCTGGCATGGGTAGTGGAGGGCGTGGTCGTCCCGCAGGGCAGCCGAGCATCGTCGCGTCAATTGTTGCGGTGGTCCTGGCGGCGACCACGTTCGCGTCCGCGCCGGTGGCCTCAGCCGCGACGAATGCCACCTGGTCAGGCGCAGACAAGTCTTCCCCTGGGTGGTCGCAGGCGGACAACTGGGCTGCCGGTGATCTGCCTTCCGCGCCGATCGGAACCTTGTCGTTCGGGGACCTCGGTGCACCGTGTGACGCCGACGGTGGTTCCACGGCTTGTTACCTCACGTTGGAGACGTCGGAGGTTGTCCCGTAGCTCGTAGAACTTTGTAGGTGGCGGTCCTCCCGCCTCGTCCGGTCGTGTTGGGACCTTGGCGAGTGCGAAATCAGTCCATCGAGACAGGAGGACCGCTGTGAAGACCGTATCGCCGTGGCAGGACCGCACGGACATCGTGGAGTTGGAGACCGCGGAGTTTGCGTTGCCGGCGCGTGTGCAGGCCGCGCTGGGCGAGCTGGTCGGCGCCGCGCAGGAAGGGCTGCTGGCGCTCAGCGTCGGCGTCGGGCTCGGCGTGCTGGGCGAACTCCTCGAGGAAGAAGTGACCGAGGTCGTCGGGCCGAAGGGCAAGCATGATCCGAACCGCACCGCGAAGCGACACGGCCGCGAGCCCGGGGAGGTCACGCTCGGGGGCCGCCGCGTTCAGGTTCAGCGGCCGAGGGTCAGAACCGCCGACGACGAGAGCGAGGTCCAGCTGCGGACCTACCGGCATTTCGCCGATCGGGATCCGCTCAGCCGTCTGGTGTTGGAGCAGATGCTCGCCGGCGTGTCGACCCGCCGGTTCGTCCGCACTCGCGAGCCGGTCGGGCAGGAGGTGACCGACAGCGAGCGGTCGGCGTCGAAGTCTGCGGTGTCCCGCCAGTTCATCGCACGCACCGCCGAACATCTCAAGCAGTTGATGGGCCGCCGGCTCGATGACGTTCGCCTGGCGGTGCTGATGCTCGACGGGATCGACCTCAAAGGCCGGACCAACATCGTTGCGCTCGGGATCACCACCGACGGGGTGAAGATCCCGCTCGGCCTCTGGGAAGGCAGCTCGGAGAACGCGACCGTCGCGACCGCGCTACTCGCCGATCTCGTCGACCGCGGTCTGGATACCGAACAGGGCGTGCTCGTCGTCCTCGATGGTGGCAAGGCGCTGCGCAAGGCCGTCCGTGACGTGCTCGGCGTCCACACTCCGGTCCAACGCTGCGTGATTCATAAAGAGCGCAACGTGCTCGACCACCTCGCCGAGCGTGACCGGCCGCTGGTCAAACGCCGGCTCCGGGCAGCCTGGGCCGAGACCAACCACGAGGCCGCGATCGAGAAGCTGCAGCTCCTCGCCGACGAGCTCGACCGCTCTCATCCCGGCGCGGCCGCCTCGCTGCGAGAGGGCTTGGAAGAGACCGTCACGATCACCCGGCTCGGGATCAAAGGCACGCTGAAAAAGACGCTGCAGAGCACCAACCCGATCGAGTCGATGATCGAGTGCGTCGACGCTCCAGCCGCAACGTCAAGCGCTGGCAGAACGGCGACATGGCCCTGCGCTGGACCGCAGCCGGGATGCTCGAAGCCGAGCAGCAATTCCGACGGATCGCCGGTCACGCCAGCCTCGCGAAGCTCGCGATCGCTGTCGAACATGACATCGCCCGCCGCCGCGCTGCTGACCGCCACACCGCCATCGAGGAGGCGCCTATCCTCGTTGCCTGACAATCAACCCCGGACCGCCACCGCGAAATTCCACGGCGACCGGGACATCCTCCGACGTCGGCCCGATTGCGATCAACCAGCTCAACGTCCACAACTCGCTGCCCTACGACCTGGCTGCGGCGGACCAGACGAGCGACACAGTCACAATCGACGCCAATGCCGGCTGCGGCACCCTGAGTTCTTGTGGGCTGCTGGCCTGGTCCTTCGATGGAGAAGCGTCGGATCAGGATCCGCCCGACATCAGTATCCCGATCGTGCTCGGGAACGCCCAGACCTGGGTTATCGAGGGTGGCGAGCAGTCGGACGACAGTAACGGCGGCCTCGGTCTCGAGGTCGACCAGGTCTCGGGCAGCGCCAACGCGCTCTCGCTTTATTTCTCCACGGGCGGGACGCTCTACACGACGACGCTCAGCACCGGCCCGATCACCGCGACTGCCGGCAACGGCACTGGCAGCGGCGTTCTGATCCTTGAGCCGCTCACAAACCCCGGCAGTGCACCTATCGATGCGGACATCTCGCCCGCTGGACTAACGCTGGACAACGGGATGACGCTCGTTGTCGCCTCGCCCGACACCACATCCGGTCCGATCTCGGTCCAGTCCGGAGGACCAGTCCAGACATCCCAGATCCTGATCGGCGAGGACTCGGCGCCCGACGGAACCCTGGCCGTGACCGGTTCCGTGAACCTCGATCCAGAGACCATGACCGCCTTCGACATCGATGACAACGGCAGCACCGCAGGCACCGATTTCTCGCAGTTCACCGCCACCGGCGCGATCAACTTCAACGACTCCTCCCTGCTGCTCCAGCAGGGAGAGAACGCCTCAGGCGGGTGCGCTGACCTCGCGCCGGACGACACGGTCGTTCTCGCCTCCGCCACAGGTGGCCTCAGCGGCACCATCGACTACACCGACGTCAATGGGAATGACGGGACCCTCGCGCCCGGTCAGACCAGCGCGCCAATCCCGATCGACTCGTGCCCCGAGGGAGACACAGCCGCGATCGCCACGCTGACCTACGGGTCGAACGAGATAACCGCGACAATCATCGGCTCGGCCCCAACCCCCGAGCCCCAGGCACCGAAGATCGAGGGAGCAGCCGCGATCGGCAACACGCTCACGGTGACTAGCCCGGGCAGCTGGCACGGGACAGGCCCTTTCACCTACACCTACCAATGGCTTGCCTGCTTCGACAACAACTGCTCACCGATCTCCGAAGCGAACGGATCCACGTACCTCGTGACAGACCAGACCGGCAACGAGAACATCGAGGTTGAGGTCACCGCAAACAACGCCTTCGGCTCCGGCACCGCCGATTCGAATTCGCTCGGGCCGGTGACCAACCCGGACGTCCACAGCTCTCCACCGGTCATCATCGGCACCCTGATGGTGGGTGACACTGTCACCACCACGCCGGGAGGATGGATCGGATCGCCAAGCCTCACATACTCGTGGCAGTCCTGCCCAGGCTCATCGTTCTGCACGACTTTCACCGCGGACAGCAGCACCTCGTACATCCTGACGGCCGGTGATGTCGGTCACTATCTGCACGTCATGGTCTGCCCGGGCGGAACCCACTTCGACTGTGAAAAATCGTCCGCCGGCCCGGTGCTAGCCTCGCCACAGGAGCTGACGACTGCACTGAACCTCCCAGCCGGCCGACACGCAGCCAAGCTCTTCTTGAAGCACGGCTCGTTGACCGGAACGTTCACCGCGCCCACCCCAGGCTCACTCAGGGTCATCCTCAACACGCGCGTCACGAACGGCAAGGCCAAGCACAGGACGACCGGAACCGTTCGGCTCGGCACCGCCGCGATACTCGCCCGCAACACGAGTCCGATGCGCGTGACGTTCCAACTAAGCCCAGCGGGAAGGGCGCTTCTAAAGAGGAGGCTCACCGGACATCCCGTTACCGCCACCGAGAAGTTCAGGCAAACCAGCGCCAACTGGACTCAAGTAACCAAGACGTTCAGCCTTTAGTGCACGGCAGTAGTTTTCCAGGGCCTCAAATCCCCTGTCAGTCGTAGGCGACAGAACGATCGGATTGGCGACCACGCGGCGGCCGGGATGAGGGATCGGTGCGCCAGCCGAGCGCCTGCCGTTGCGACCGCGGCAGTTTGCTGGCGATCAGGTCGTAGGAGTCCTCGACCATGTCGCTGATGATCTCGTCGGATAGTGAGCCGTCGATGATGACGGTGTTCCAGTGACGCTTGCTGAGGTGATACCCCGGGATCACGGCTGCGTGGGCTTTGCGCAGCTCTTCGGCCAGCGAGGGCTCGCATTTCAGGCTGACGCGCAATGGCTGCTCTGAGAGTCGCGAGAGCGCGAAGATCTTGCCCGCGACCTTGAACGCTGAGGTGTCCGGGCCAAACGGGAACTCCTCGTGGGTTCCGAGCAGCGAGAGGCAGTAGTCGCGAAGCTCTGCGGCATGCATTGCTATCGGATAGTGGCACGTGGCGCTGCGCGTCCGCGTCTGTACGAAGCCGCACATGCCTGCGCCCTACGGGCGAGGCGGCATGTCTGCCGGTCCGCTTCACTTGGACAGATGCGTTTGCTGTTTGTGTGTATGGGCAACATCTGCCGCTCTCCGACGGCCGAAGGGATGATGCGCCATGTCCTGCTGGAGGCGGGGCTTGACTGCCGGGTGGAGGTGGACAGCGCGGGCACGGGTGCCTGGCACGTGGGCGATTGCGCCGATCCGCGCGCCCGGAAGGCAGCTCGGCGTCGAGGGATCGATCTGCACGGCGTCGCGCGACAGGTGACTCGCGAGGATCTGGACAGCTTCGATCTCGTCCTTGCTGCCGATGCCGAGAACGAGCGGGACCTGCTGGTGCTCGCGGGCGAGGATCCAGAACGGCGCGCAAAGGTCCGGCTGTTGCGCGAGTTTGACCAGGCGTCAGTGCAGACGGGTGAGCTTGATGTCCCCGACCCGTACTACGGCGGGCCTGACGGGTTCGACCGTGTGCTCGACATCGTGGATGCGGCCTGCCGCGGACTGCTCACCCAGATCCGAGTGCGCACCGAACCGTGAGCGACCGCCCACCAGTACGCCCGCTGAGCATCCGGGCACGTGGCAGACCACTCACGCGCGCGTGCACCGGAGCGGTCCCCTCGTCGCCATCGTGCTCGCAGCTGGGTGTCGGGGGTGATGATTGCTCTGACGCGGCCCTTTCCATTACGCCAGAATCAGGACATGTGTGATTCAAGGGGCCAGAGGCGGCTGAGTGTCAGCAGAGGTCCTGCACTGAAGTTCGCCTTGCTGGTGATCGCAAGCTTGTCGCTGACGGCTTGTGGCGACAGTAGTTCGAATGCGTCGCTTGGCTGCGCGAGGATTGGAACCGAGCGGATGCCCGCGCTCGTACGCAGCGACGCGTCGCCCGGCAAAGCGTTGCTCTCGACGCTATCGGTTCTCCGACAGCCAACCCCGACAGACCACAGCCCGCTGGGGAGCTGGGATCGATACCCGTATCGGATACGCACGATCTTCGACAGGTATGTACGCGTGTTCGACGGCCCCCGTCAGCTCCAGGTCGCGTTCTTCCCAGCCATCAACTGTACGTTTTCCGGGGACACAGACTCGGGCTCGATTGCGCTCATGATGCTCGTGCTGGGCAACAACACACCGGTGTACGTGGGGACAGCTCGCCAGATTCAGCAAGGACCGGCCCTGCCAGGCATCGAAGTCGACGGACTCTACGGCGATCAGTCAACAGGCTGGCTACAGGCAGTCGTGGTCCCCGACGGCATCGCTCGAGTGGTCCTGAAGTTCACCCCGCCGCACCGCCAGCCGTACAGCAGTTCCGTTGCGATCCACTCAAATGTCGGGCTTGTACTCGGGCACATCTCGGACGGGCCCACGACGGTCCTCTGGTACGGCAAGAACGGACGACTTCTGAAGACCCTCCAGGGGTGATCCAACCACAGACGTAGTCGTCCCGTGGCGACACGCCAGACAAGTGTTTGGCCTCGAGCCCTCACCGTCACGCACGCATGGTCGCCGATCCGATCGTGAGGGCGCGTGCTTGCGTAAGTCAAAAGCGCGAATGTCGTGAAGCCGTTGCGCTTAGGAACAACCCCAGCCTCGCTGACATAGTTCCAGGCCTATGCCTGACACCGATGCCGAGGCCGCCGCGACTTACGACTCGATGGCCGACAACTACGATGCTGCCCTGGCCAGGGGCGAAAAGCACTACAACACGCTCTACGAGCGCCCCGCCATCATCTCGATGCTGCCCGATATCGCAGGCAAGCGTGTACTCGACGTCGGCTGTGGCTCGGGTCCATTATCAGCATGGTTGGCAAACCACGGCGCGGAAGTCGTCGGGTTTGATACAAGCGCGAGCATGGTGCGCCTAGCCGAAGAGAAGGGCATCGAACAAGCCTTATTTCGCGTCGCTGACCTGGCGCGACCATTGGACTTCCTCACCGACCGCTCATTCGATATCGCGGTCGCGTCACTGGTCATGCATTACCTACGCGACTGGGTGGAGCCACTGCGCGAACTGCGGCGGGCGCTACGACCGGGCGGCCAGCTGCTCATCTCGACGCACCACCCCGCAGATGACATTCGGCTATCGGCCACCGGCAACTACTTCGGGACGGAACTGATACATGATTGGTGGATCTTGGGCGACAAGGAGTTTGATGTGCGTTTCTGGAGGCGACCGCTGACGGACATGTTCGCCGCATTCGAGCAGGCAGGTTTCGGCGTGCTCAGATTCCTCGAGCCTCGGCCCGTCCCGGAATGCCGCGAGCTATCCCCGGAGGCTTGGGAAGCGCTAACCACCCGACCCACGTTCGCGTTCTTCAAGCTCGTGCGCGTAGACACGGCATAGCAGTAGAGCCCGCACGTCGCCAACGCGATCGTGAGTAGGGAGAGCGGTTCGAGGACGAAGGTGACCGTGGGGCAGCTGTGGCGTCTCGTCGATTAGGCTTCCAGCGTGGCTGAGTCCTTCCCGCGTCAACAGGCACGCACCCGTCGGTTTTCCCTCGGTGAGCCGCGTAGCTTCAAGGTCGCTGCTGACGGCAGCCGGGTTGTGTTCCTACGTTCGCCGGCGGGAGACGATCCTGCCAACGCGTTATGGGAGTTCGACGTGGCGACGGGCTGCGAGAGGGTCGTGGTCGATCCCAAACAGCTCGGTAGCGCCGACGGTGAGCAACTCTCGGTCGAGGAGCGCGCCCGGCGTGAGCGCACGCGCGAGACCGCCGGGGGGATCGTGGCGTATGCGACCGATCGCGACGCACGGATTGCGGCCTTCGCGTTGTCAGGCGGATTATTCGTCGCTGATCTGGTCGACGAGTGCCTTGCGTGAGTTGGATGTGCCAACACCTGTCTTTGACCCACGTCCAGACCCCACCGGTACCCAGGTCGCGTTCGTACACGGGCGTGCCCTGTACACGGTCCGTATCGCCGATGGCGTGGTCACAAAGCTCGCGGGCGAAGACGCGGAGCTGGTCAGCTGGGGTGCCGCCGAGTTCGTCGCAGCCGAGGAGATGTCACGGGAGCGCGGTTACTGGTGGTCGCCGGACGGGCGGGCGGTACTCGCCACGAGAGTCGACGAAACGCCGGTGCAGGAGATCTGGATCACCGAGGCCGCAGACCCGAAGGCGCCCCCGCGAGCCGTCAAGTACCCGGGGGCCGGTACTCCAAACGCGCTGGTCGAAGCCCACATTCTGAAGTCCGACGGTTCGGGTTCTGTGCGCGTGGAGTGGCAACGCGAGGCGTATCCGTACATGTCAACCGGGGGTTGGGACCGGCGCGGTCCGCTGATCTCTGTCCAGTCTCGAGACCAGCAAACGGTGGTGGTGCTCGCGGTCGATCCGGTGAGCGGCAACACCAGTCCGCTGACCACGCAGTCGGACGCTCACTGGGTGGATCTGGTCCAGGGCACGCCAGCACGGTTCTCGGACGGCCGGCTGGTGACCGTGGAAGGGGCGGGTGACGCGCTCACCCTGATGGTTGACGGGCACGGCGTTACTCCAGCCGATATGGAAGTCAGGTCAGTGGTTGAGGTATCCGATGCGGCGGTTCTGTTCACCGCCAGCACCGATCCGCTCTCGGTGGCGGTGTGGAGGTGGGAAGCGAGTAGCGGCGAGCTGACCTGCCTTACAGTCGACGGTGGAGTGTGCACGGCTGTCGCCGGTGGTGGGGTTAACGTGATTGGTTCGGCCCGGATGCGCTACAGCGGCAGCCGATGGAGCGTCGGGGATCACGTATTTGAGTCGTTTGCCGAAGCAGCCCGCCGTCGAGCCTTCGGTCGAGTTCATGACGGTGGGTGAGCGGCAGCTGCGTATTGGCTTGCTGCTGCCCGAAGGGCACGACGGCCACTCTTCGCTGCCGGTGCTCATGGACCCCTACGGTGGGCCCCATTTCCAGCGCGTGATGCAGCATCGCGCACGGTGGAACGAGTCGCAGTGGCTTGCCAATCAGGGCTTTGCCGTGATCGTCGCTGACGGGCGTGGCACCCCGGGCCGCGGGCTTAGCTGGGCTCGCGCCGTCGACCGGGACCTGGCCGGCCCAATCCTTGAGGACCAGGTGGACACGCTGCACGGAGTTGCTTCCCTGCGCCAGTGCCTGGATTTGACCAGGGTCGCGATCCGCGGCTGGTCGTTCGGCGGCTACCTTGCAGCGCTCGGGGTGCTCCGCCGCCCCGACGTATTCCACGTCGGTGTCGCCGGTGCACCTGTCACCGAGTGGCGCCTATACGACACCCACTACACGGAGCGTTACCTCGGGATCGACCCGTACGGTGCTGACCACGACGTGTACGACCGCTCATCGCTGCTTCCCGACGCAGGGCAACTGAGCCGCCCGCTACTGATCATTCATGGACTGGCTGACGACAACGTCGTGGTCGCCAACACTCTGCAACTATCACAGCGCCTAACCGAGGCCGGTCGCCTGCACTCGGTTCTTCCCCTGAGCGGCATTACTCATATGACGCCGCAGGAGGCGGTCGCCGAGCATCTGGTGACTGTGCAGCTGAACTTCATCCGACAGGCGCTCGGGATCGCTTCCCGCAGCTAGCGCACGATCGCCTCCATCGCCCTGAGGGCGTTCAGCCAGTGACTGATTTGGCGACGATTCGCCGCCTCTTCAGATCTCCGAATTGCGATTTTCGAGGTCCGGCGGCGCCCTGCTTGTCGGGACCCGCGTTCGTTGTCGCGCAGGCATCGCGGTCCATGCTTGTGCAGCAATGCGCGGTCGGCATCAACTGGCGTGGCCCTGCGCCAGCTTCTCAGCCTCGCGCAATCGCGCGTCGATCAGGTCGAGGCCGAGATTCCAGAAGCCCGGATCACTTAGATCCAAGCCGATCAGCTCGACCAGCGTTTGTGGGTCGCGTGAGCTGCCGGCGGCGAGCATCTCGAGGTAGCTGTTTACGAATGGCTCCCCGATCTGTTGGTAGCGCGCGTACGCCGCGAGCGCCAGCAACTGTCCGAAGGCGTAGCTGTACACGTAGCCGGGTGTATCGAAGAAGAAGTGCGGAACGGTCGACCAGCAGTGCTCGCTGCCGGGGGTGGGCTGCACGGCCTCGCCGTAGTAGTCGCGTATTGCATGGGAGTACAGGTCGCCCAGCGTCTCGGGTGAGAGTTCCCCCTCAGCTCTGCGCGCGGTGTGTGCGGCATCCTCGAAGCGGTTGAAGGCGATCTGCCAGTGAACGGGCAGCAGCGCGTTGTCGATGCTGCGGCCGATGATCCCGAGTCTCTCCTGATCGTTTCGGGCGTTTGCAACCAGTCGCTCGATCAGCAGTGTTTCGCCGAAGGTCGACGCCGTCTCGGCGATGGTAATTGTCGGCATGTAGTCAAAGGTTCCGCGGGGCGCGGCGAGTACGGCGTGAAGGCCGTGGCCGAGTTCGTGAGCCATCGTCAACACATCACCGATTCGGCCGCGGTAGTTCAACAGCACGTGTGGATGCACGGTGCACGACCAGTCGCAGAACGCCCCGGGAAACTTCGTCGGCCGCGGCGGCGCGTCGATCCAGTCCTCATCGAAGAAGCGTGCGACGATCTCGCGCGTCTCCGATGACAGCGATCCGTAACTGTCAAGCACAAGCTCTCGCGCCTCGACATAGGAGTAGCGGCCTTCGAGGTCACCGATCGGTGCCATCACGTCGTAATCGGCGAGCTGGTCCAGTCCGAGCAGCCTCGCCTTCAGCCGGTGCCAGCGATGGGCGATGTCATAGCGGCCGACGACCGCTTCGACCAAGGCATGCACCGCCTCACCGGAGATCTCGTTCTCACGGTTCAGCGCAGCAAGCCAATGGCGGCGTCCGCGCAGCCGATCGAGCGTCGCGTGCCCCTGCAGCAATGCGTTGTAAACGAACGAGCGGGTACCAGACCCGGCTCCTGCGCCGCCACAAACCCCTCCATGAACTGCTTTCGCACCCCACGGTCGGGATCCTCGAGCATGCTCAGAAACGCACCGGCACCGACCTGCTCACCATCAACCTCACATTGCACCTCCGAGATCAGCTCGTTCGCCAGCCGCACCCACGCAAACCGGCTCGTTCCCGACGTCTCGGACAGGACCCGCTCCTCGGCAACACTGAGCTGCTCGCTCGCGGCGTCGTGGACCCGACGAAGATGATGGGCCACGAACTCGACCTCCGGAGCCGCGTCCGCGAGCAGCCGCTCGACGGCGTCTCGCGATCCGGCGCCCCACTCCAGCTCAAAGAACCGCAGCTGCTGCTCAATCTCGGAGCGCCGCTCCGCAACAAGCCCATACAACGCGCCGGCAGCCACGTCCGAGAGATCCCGCTCATGCGAGAGCGAGGCGTACAGAAACGCTCGCATCATCGCCTCACGAATCCCCGACCACTCCTGCGCTGCGGCAGCGAACTCCCGGGTGTCAAGCTGCAGCACGCGCCCGCCGTACCGCACGGCGAAATCAGCGGTGCGCCGCGCAGCATCGTCAAGCAGCGCGCCCGCGCCGTCCGCACCGCCACTGTCGACGAGCAGGTCGAGATCCCACACCGCCGTCGCCAGGTCCGCGTCACCGATCTCTCCCGAGGGCACGGTCACCCCCCGCAATCCTATCCACGCGTGACCTACTCTGCGACCGCGTACCTGGTCAGGTTGAGCGACCGCGAATGCGGAGCTCTTGCAGGACCTCGGAGGTGTTCACGTCGAGAGTGCCCAGCAGCACCGCCGCAGGATCTGGTGGTTGGAGAGCGAGGATCTGGGCCAGAACCTCGGGGCCCGTGACCTGGAGCTTGCGATGACCCCTGGGCTTGTACGCGTCCTCAAGCACTTTCTTTGCCGCAGGCGTCATGCGAAAGCGATCCCTTTTCGCGACGTCTCTGATCCTCGGCTTCTTCGGCACGGCCCGCATCGGCAATGGCGGAGCGTCGGTGTCGGGTCCCAGGCCCAGGGCGCCCAGGGCTTCGCGATCGAGCAACTCAAGGGCCTCGCGAGCCTGTTGCAGGCTCACGCCCAGCACGGCTTCGATCGACGGATCCTCGAACAGGGCGAGCAAGACGTGATCAGTACCCGCACGACGATCACCGCGGCGACGAGCCTCCTCACCGGCCTGCAGATAGATCGCCCAGCCGTGAAGCGTCTCTGGCGCGACGGGCTCGGTGGTCATGACGACTCCTTGCTGTATTTGGTGTGCACCGATTGGCGGGTGATGCCCAAGGCGTCCCCGATCTGCTGCCATGACCAACCCTGCCGACGGGCACTCGCGACGTGATCCGCTTCTACCCTCTCAGCCAGACGATGCAGCGCCAACGAAGCGCGGAGCCCCAGCGCCGGGTCGCTGGACGCGATCGCGGAGGAGATATCTTCACCGTTCATCCTGTCAGTTTGGCCTGACAACAGATCGTTGTCAACCCAAACTGACATCTGTGGCCCAAGGCGAACGGTTCCCGTCCCACGCCTCCGCGACATATGGCTCGGGCGTCTCACTTTTCCGGACGCGCCCACCGGCCCGACTGTCGCCCACTTCGTCGCGACGATCGAATCCCCCGTGCTCACGGGGGATTCTGGAGTACCGCTACCGGGATTCGAAGCCGACCTAACCGGACAACTAGCCCGGATTCGCCGGTAGGGGTCTGAGCGCGGGTAGCTGGGAACGTCCTCCCGGCCCGTGAGAATCGTGATTTCCACGTCTCGAAGTCACGATCCAGGAGGACACCCAGTTGGTGAAGCCAAAGCCTCGTCCGGGAACGGTAATTGTCAGCGCGGACGGCGATGGTTTGCTGTCGCATGCGGGGACGGTGCTGCTCGCTGAGGCAGCGGATCGGACCGGTTTGACCGCCGCGTTGTCTGAGGCGTTGGCGGTCACCCGTCGACGGGTGTCGGCTCATGATCCGGGGAGGGTGCTCAGGGATGTTGCGGTGATGCTTGCTGACGGCGGGGATTGCGTCAGCGACATCGGGCAGCTCGCGGGGCAGCAGTCGCTGCTGGGCCCTGCGGCGTCTGAGACGACGACTCAGCGGACGATCAAGTCGGTCGATGAGGCCGTTCTTGGCCGGGTTCGTCAGGCAAAGGCTGTGGCGCGTGCTCGCGCGTGGGATGCGGGCGCCCGGCCGAGCACGATCACGTTGGATATCGACGCGACGCTGATCACCGCGCACTCGGAGAAGGACCGGGCGGCCGGGAACTACAAGCACGGGTTCGGGTTCTATCCGCTGGGGTGCTGGTTGGCGGAGACCGGCGAGCCGCTGGCCGCGATCCTGCGGCCGGGGAACGCGGGGTCGAACACCGCTGCCGATCACTTCCAGGTGCTCGGGCTTGCGCTCGGGCAGATCCCTGCCGCTGATCTCGGGCGGGAGATGCTGGTCCGGGCCGACACGGCCGGCGCCAGCCACGCGTTCGCCGCGGACTGTCGTGAAGCGGGCCTTCGGTTCTCGTTCGGCTATCCGCTCGATGAGCGAGTCCGTGACGCTGTTGTTGGGGTCCCTGAACGCCAGTGGCAGCAGGCGATCGACAACGGTGGCTCCCAGCGCGACGGGGCGTGGGTAACTGAGGTCACGAGCCTGGTCAACCTCGACTCCTGGCCTGAGGGCTCCAGGCTGATCGTCCGCCGCGAACGACCGCACCCCGGCGCGCAGTTTCAGATCTTCGATCAACACGGCTACCGGCACACGTGCTTTCTGACCGACCAGCCCGGCGATCACGTCGCCGAACTGGAGGCCCGCCACCGCCAGCGCGCCCGCGTTGAGGACTGCATCCGCAACGGCAAAGACACCGGCATGCGGAACCTCCCGCACCACGCCTTCCAGCACAACCAGACCTGGCTTGAGCTCTCCCTGATCGCCCAAGACCTCCTCTGCTGGATCCGGCTGCTGTGCCTCGACGCCACGATGGCCGTCGCAGAGCCCAAACGCCTGCGCCACCGACTGCTGCACACCGCCGGACGGATCGTGTCCCACGGCCGCCGGACCCGGCTCAGGCTCCAGGCCGACTGGCCATGGGCAAGCGCGCTCGCTGCCGCATTCCGCCGGCTGCGATCCAACCCCGCGCTCTGCTGAACCAGCCCGCCGCTTCCACCAACGACAGCAAACCAGTGCCTCGCGTCAGCCTGCCCGAAAACACGCGGCAACGACCGCACTGAGCACCCCGCGACAGGCCCCGACACCGAACGACACTAACCAGACCCCGATCACCTCGCCACTGACCATCCCAGCAGCAGAGACGGTCACCACGACACGCCTACCGGCGAATCCGGGCTAGCGTGCGCCATCATCACCCAAGAATCAGGGGGCGGAAACGATGTCTGGGGTTTCGACAAACCACCGAGCCAACCGACAGCCATCTTCTACGACGGGGGGAAGTACCGCAACACTCACAGCTACTACACGACGGTCACGCAACTGGCATACGACGCCTATTTGGCGGCGCGAGGGAAGGCCACCGCAGGCGGACAGGCAGCTCACGAGCAGGGAGTCGGCCCGACCCAACTGACCTACGCCAACGTGCAAAACGATGCGGATGATCTTGGCGGCGCATGGCGACCGCTGCCAAACCTGATTATCGGCTTCGCAACGCTCGCGGCAGACGTTAGAGACAAGCAGGGCAGTACGTACGACGGGCTGGCGACATATAACGGCGGCTCGGACGCATATGCCACACAAGTGTCTGGACTACGGTCACAGTGGGAACAGGCCCTTGGTGAGGGTTGAGAGTGTTCTGGTTGTACAACGAGGCTGCCAGCGACATGAAGATGCCTAGCGACCGTAGTTGGACCGTAGCTGCCGACAGGACAGACACTTCGCGCGAGCGCGACACGAGCTCTCAGCCAGCGTTGCGATCCGCAGGACTCCTATCGCGAGTATGAAGCGTTACAGGTTTACGTCGTTGGTCGCGTTGACATTGGCGAGCCTCGTTTTAGCTGCCTCGCACAGCGCCGCTTCAACGCGGTCTGACGCTAATCACGCTTCCGCTACGTCAAACTCGCTGACGCCGTACGGACGCCAGACGTACGAACTAGATGGGTTGCTACACCACGCTTTCGGTGAGCGTTTGGTGTACCTGCGGTTTTCGAGGAACTTCACGTCGAACTTCGTGCCCGTGGCATTTGGTGGCATTTACATCTACACGTTCGCTGATGCGTCGGACTCAACCTTCAAGTTGACAAAACCGCTGCAGCCGCCGAAGCCGATCAGGGTCAACGGGCTGAGCGATGAGCCACTCACACTTCGTGGCAACCACATCGCTTGCGGCCACAACCAATGGCTCTACGACGACGGTCCCACGGCCAGCGCGAACGAGTTCGCCGGATGCCTCTCTTCGCCTGGAGACGGTTCGGCGCGCCTTCACTCGAGGCAGTTTCCCGCTTCCCCGATTCGGCTGACGTCATACGGACGAGACGTGTCGGAACTCGACGCGTTGCTCCATGCCACCTTCGGCGACCGCCGCGTATACGTCGTCTACGGCGGCAATTCGGCATCGAGCAGCTTTACAACCAACTCCATTTCCGCGCCGTCCGGCGGCGTGTACGACTACACCTTCGCGGAGCCGTCTCACTCAACCTTCAAGCTCATGAGGCCGGCTCGGCCGCCACGGCCTTGGAGGGGCGCAACCGGGGGGCCTAGCTATCCACTCACCGTCCGCGGTGCATACATCTCATGCGGACGCCAACGATGGGTCTACGAAGACGAAGACGGTGGGAACGTCAACGAGTTCGTCGACTGCCTCAAGAGCGCGCGCTGACGTCTTTGGGACACTTGGGTTTCGCCGCGGTGCGGCGTTTCGGCCGAAGGCCACGGGGCGAGCGGTAGGCCGTTAGCGACCTAGGCCGTGATGCTTGCCGTAACCCCGACAACAATCGAGCCGGACTCTGCAGCCGCGACGATCCCCCATACGGCAAACGCACCGAGCGCGCGGACATCTGAAATGAGCAGGCGCGGCACTCCGTCGCATCCCTCAACGCCCCCGCCAGCGCGACTCCCGAGTAGTCCCCGCAATGCGCGTGGCACGAGACGGCAGGGCCCCGCGGGGCCGGGGGGCGTCAACCATGCGCCAGCCCATTCGCTCCGCGTATCACCTGTGTTACGCTTTGTGCAGCGCGATGAAGACAAACGGGAACACACAAGCGAACCCCAACTTCCACGATAGGCATCTCGCCGAGCGGATGGAGAACCCCGAGTTTCGGGCGGAGTTCGAACGCGCGAGTCGCGAGATACAGGCGATCGATGCGATCGTGAACACGCTCGACTCGCTACGGGCCACCCAAGGGCTGACCAAGGCAGAGCTGGCGCGGGAGATCGGGAAGAACCCGGCCAGCGTGCGTCGACTGCTGACGGCGCAGTCCAACCCCGAGCTGCGCACCGTGGTGGCGATGGCCGATGCGCTCGATGCTGATTTGGTGATCGTGCCGAGGTCACCGCGCGGTAAGCGCGCGACGCCAGCCGCTGCCTGAGTTCGGCCGAGCCGCCGACTATCGTCGCCGCGGTGCAGTGGGGTATCGTGTATTACGAGGCGCCGGATGGGTCGATCCCGGCCATCGGCTTCCTAGATTCCTGCCCGGTGAAGGTGGCGGCCAACATCTTTGCGGTGCTCGAAGCAGTCCGCGCAGCGCCGCCGCCAGCGTTCAGTGGCGGCGGCAAGTGGGAGGCGATGCACGGGACGATGTCCGGCTACTACGAGATACGCACCACGGGACCGGGCCGCCAGCACTACCGGCTCTTCTGCCTGCTCGAGAACGGCACTCGATCCGAGCTCAGGGCTCTCGGCTTCGACCGTCCACAGATCGTCGCCATCAACGGCATGATCAAGGCGAACGCCTCACTGTTCAGCGATAGGGAATACCGGAAGCACGTCCGGCACCTGGGCGACGACTACGTGAGCCGCACTCCAAGGCCGATCGCCAAGTAACCGATGTAACTGCCGCCGGCGGCGACCTCAGCCAGTCGGTGGAGAGCGGCGCTGTCGAAACATCGCGAGCGCCGACTGCTTGATCGTTTCGGCGAGCTCGATGCCGAGCGTGTCCCTTTCTTCGGACAGCCCGACGGCTGCCGCCTGCACCCTGACGCGTTCCCGGCTGTATTCGTCGATGCAGACGTATAGGCCCATGCCGACTGGCCGGCAGCCTGCCAGGAGGCGTGCTGAGCCAGATTCGCTCGTCTCCGCTCGGGCGAGGTTCTGGTCAGCTCGAACTGGATTGAGACGCAGTCGCCGTCGTCGAGGATCGCGACCAAGTCCGGGCGGGCGGTCGCTCGGTAGGATCCGCGGCGGTCTCGCCAACGGATCTCCGCAGCCCATTCGGGGCGCTGGAGGATCTCCCGCTGACCAAGGAACTCGTGGCCGCACAGCTTCAACCAGGAGGCCGTCCACGCAGCAACGCAGTGCTCGGGCCACGTCGCCGCTGTGACCCGTCGCACAGGCCTCGCTGACACAGCGGCCTCGGCGGTTCCTGACCTGGTCGCCCAGAACAAGCATCCGTCGCCGCGGATCATCGGCTCCCTCACCAGCCACCCCGCCGCCTCGAGCCGCCTGGCATGGCTCCTGGCCGCCACCTCGCTCCAGCCCATCGCAGACCGCCACGCATCCAAAGGGCACGGCCCAACCCGAGCCAGCCATCGTAAGCCCTCGATCGACCCAGGCCCACAACCCAGAACCCGGCCCATCTCTACTCCTCCTCACCAGCCCTGAACACCCGGGTCACACGCATCGCCGCCCGCATGCAAGCCGCCTCCGCCCCCGGAGAATGGGAACCCGCTGAATGTGCCCGACTACCCGCACACACCACCACCCCGTGGCATACGTGGGGGGCGGGTAGTCGGGCACAGCACAGCGCCGAAAGCTCAATGAAACCAGGGGCGTAGGCGGCGTCGGGTGCTTCGCCCGTATGCGTACTTCAGTGCGCAGTTCACGAAACACCGCGCACGCTCACCCGGCACTTGAGTCAGCGACCGGAACCCCGGAATCTTCGAGTCGATCGGCGACCGCCATCAGCTCGACTCCAGCATTACGGAAGGCATGGGCCAGCGCGACGATGTCATGGCCGTTCATCGCCTCACCGAGCTGCGCGAAGGCCGAGTCGAACGCGTCCCAAAGGCCCGGCCGAGTCGGGCGGTTACCGCCAGGCCGGACCTCGTAAGGCAGACGCTCGAAGTCCCAATCATCACGACCGTTCCAGGTCGCACCGGCCGTGTTGCCCGCGTGAATCGCGGTCGCCGCGAAGTGCTCAAACCCGTCCGAGATCGCGCGCAGCCGATCCGGATAGCCGGCGCTCGGCGGCGCGAGCGCACTCGCCCTAAAGGCGGTGCTCACGCTGTCGCTCGCGTAGTCCAGGAGCTTCTTCACGCTCTCACGCGTCCCGACTGGCGGCAGGAAGGGCGGCTCGGACCTCGGCGGCTCCAACCGCCCGCCGACCCCGTGCCCGCGCTCCACGGGCGGCCGGGTAGCGCCGCCCTTCCCATGCAGCATTCGGTCCAGCTCAGAGCGACGGATCAGCCACTTCCGCCTGCCAGCCCTCGTGGCCGGGAGCTCGCCCTTCGAAATCCACGAACGCACGGTCACAGGCCTGACGCGCAGAGCGTCTGCGAACTCTGCGACGGTGAGCCAGGGATCGGCCTCTGAGCCGGGACCGGTGTCGGTGAAGGGCGGAACCATGATCTAGCGCTAAGCAAACACTAGCGCTAGATGCGCTATTAAGCTACCCTGGCAAGACGATGGCTGAGTCGCCTCACATCCCCCGCGTTGCTCTGAGTCGCCAGGAAGCAGCGATGTCGCTGGGGATGTCATTGGACTCGTTCGAGCGTCACGTCCAGCCGGAGCTGCGGCTGATCCGTCGCGGCAAACTGCGACTTGTGCCGGTGGCGGAGCTCGAACGATGGGCCAATGACAGCGCAGAGTCGGTTTTCAGCCGGTCACACGGGTCTAGGATGAGACGCCCCAATGACCAGCACCGGCATTCGCGTCCGCCACGCTCGTAACTGCGCTTCGCGCGACGGTGGGCGCTGCTCGTGCAAGCCGAGCTACCAAGCCCAGGCTTACGACGTCCGGACCGGACGCCAGGTCTGGCGGAGCTTCCCGACGCTGACCGCGGCCAAGCTTTGGCGCCAGGACGCACAGGTGGCGCTGCGTCGAGGAACGATGCGAGCCCCCTCGCACAAGACGATCAACGAGGCAGCGGACTTCCTGATCCAGGGAGCGCACGACGGTTCGATCCTCGACCGTGCCGGGAAGCCGTACAAGCCATCGACGGCGCGAGGCTATGAGCAGCTGCTTCAGACCTATATCCTCCCCGTCTTCGGCACGGCCAAGCTGACCGACATCCATCGCCGTGACGTTCAGGACTTCGTCGACGAGCTCCGTAAGCAGGGCCTCTCCCCTTCGACGATCAACAACATCCTCGATCCGCTCCGGATCATCTACCGACGAGCAATTCGCCGCGATGAGGTCGTGATCAACCCGACCAACAACCTCGAGCTGCCGGCGATCCGCGGCCGCCGCGACCGGATCGAGCCGCCCGATAAAGCCCACGAGATGCTTGCCGCGCTGCCCGACTCCGAGTGTGCGTTCTGGGCGGTTGCCTTCCTCTGCGGGCTGCGGCGCGGTGAGCTGCGCGGCCTCCAGTGGATCAACGTCGACTACGAGGAGGGCTTGATCCGCGTCGAGCGCTCCTGGGATCCGGTGAAGGGAGCGATTGACGTTAAGAGCGGCGCTGGGCTGCGGGCGGTGCCGATGGCGTTTGTGGTTCGCCGTGAGCTCCGCGCTCACCAGCAGCGCACCGGCCGTGGCGACCAGGACCTGGTCTTCGGTCGCAGCGCCACCGAGGCCTTCTTCGCCTCGACCGTCCAGAGTCGCGCCAACCGCGCATGGAAGGCGGCGGGGCTGGAACCGATCACGCCGCACGAGGCACGCCACTGCGCGATCTCATACTTCATCGCCGCCGGCCTCGACTGGAAGCAGATCTCGACCTGGGCCGGACATGGCGATGTGCGCCAAACCTGGAACCGCTACGGGCACCTCGTACCCGGCGGCGAAGAGGCAGCCAGGGAGCGCCTCGACGCCTACCTGACGCCACCCTCTCTCGTGCCGACTGTGGCGCAGACTGTGGCGCACGACCCACGGAACAAGAAAACCCTGCGAGTTGCAGGGTCTTCTGAGTACCGCTACCGGGATTCGAACCCGGGTTACCGCCGTGAGAGGGCGGCGTCCTAGTCCCCTAGACGATAGCGGCGCGGACTGCGTGGCCTAGGGTAGCGAACCGTCGCGGTGCGGGTGCGAAAGGGCGTTTTGCGGGCGCCCCGGAGCGAGTCGTAGGTGCTAACGTCATCGCCTCACTGCGGCTGTGGTGAAATTGGTAGACACGCAGCGTTCAGGTCGCTGTGCTCTTACGGGCGTGGGGGTTCGAGTCCCTTCAGCCGCATCGCCCAAACAACTTACGTCGGGCCGCCGCGAGAGGCGGCCCGACGTTCTTGTGCCGCCGGCAGTCTTCGACCGGAACGCTGGGTAGGGTGCGGATATGGCTGAGGACGAGACCGTCTGGCTCTGCGCGACGTGCGCTGTGGAAACCGCAGCGCCGCAGGGCGTCTGCCCGATCTGCGCGGACGACCGCCAGTGGGTTCCGCGCGATGGGCAGATCTGGACGACCCTCGCCGAGCTCTCAACACCTGAGCGCGGGATCGCGTTCAACCGGCCCGAGCCGAGCCTGTTCGGACTCAGCGCCGAGCCTCGAGTCGGGATCGGCCAGCAGGCACATCTGATCACGGCGCCGTCCGGCAGCCTGCTCTGGGATGTTCCCGGTTATGTCGACGCGGACGCCGCGGCGCGGGTGCTCGAGCACGGGGATGTGCTCGCCATAGCGGCGAGCCATCCGCACATGTTCGGGCTTCAGGTCGAGTGGAGTCGCGCGCTCGGAGGCGTCCCCGTAGTGGTATGTGAGCCGCTGATCGAATGGGTGCAACGGCCCGACGCGGCGATCGTCCCGTGGCGCGGGCAGTACGAGGTCGCGCCCGGGCTCACTTTGCACGAGGTCGGCGGCCACTTCATCGGGAGCTCAATCGCGCACTGGGAAGCCGGTGCTGACGGCAGGGGCGTGCTGTTCAGCTCGGACACGATTCATGTGAATCCCGACCGGGCAACGGTCACCTTCCTGCGAAGCTACCCCAACCGGATCCCATTCTCAGCCGCGGTGGTGGAACGCATCACAGGTCAGGTGGAGGTGCTCAGCTTCGATCGCGTCTACGACAACTTCGGTCACACGATCGAGCGGGACGCCGCCGCTGCCATCCGCCGCTCCGCGGATCGCTACAAGGGCTGGGTCAAAGGCGACTTCGATCACCTGACCTGATCGCAGCATGCCCGTATCCATCGAGCTCTTCACCGACCCGGCCTGCCCGTTCGCATTCTCCGCAGAGCCCGTTCGCCAGCGGCTGCGCTGGCACTACGGTGACGGGCTGCATTGGCAGCCACGGATGATCGTGCTGACCCGCGAGGCCGGTGAGGCCGACCGGCTGGCCGCAGGCGCGCCTGGACTTCAGCGCAAGTACGGGATGCCGATCGAGCCATCGCCCTACCCACGCCCTGCGTCCTCAGAGCCGGCCTGCCTGGCCGTCGTTGCGACTCGGCGCCAGCTGCCCGAGCGAGCTCAGTCACTTCTGCGTCGGCTTCGCGTCCGGGTTATGCAGGGCGGTCTGCTCGACGACCCGGCACTGATCGCCGCCGCGGCGACCGACGCCGGCATCGATCCGATGCAGCTCGAGACCTGGATGAGCACGGACGCCACGCGCGCCGACCTCGAGGCCGACGCCGCAGCTGCCCGCAGGCCCTCCCGCGCCGCCCGTGCGCTCGACCACAAGCTCAGTGGCCCAGCCGACGGGCGCCGCTATTCGGCGCCCTCCTACCTGATAGAGGAGTTCGTGATCCCGGGCTTCAACCCGGTCGAGGTCTACGAGACCGCGATCGCGAATATCGCTCCGGAGCTCCCGCGCAGACCGAAGCCGACCGATGTCGGCGCGCTGCTGGAATGGTCACCGGAGCCTCTCGCCACGGCTGAGGTGGCGCTGATCATGCGGACGGACATCGAATCAGCCCGTCGCGAGCTCTCATCGGTCGGCATGTTCGAGCCCGCCGGCGCTGACGGCTACTGGACGCTCGCCTAGCCATTTCGGCCGAACCATCTGAGCCCAGCTACGGGACGCTCGCTCCGGAACGTCAATCAGTTCGCGCGTCCCAGCGCTCGATCACGCGCGTCTCATGCTCGTGACCAAGCACTGACAGGGTCGCCGGCGACAGGTACAGGCGCGCACCGAACCAGACACCCTGCCCGACCCAGCGGGCGCCGACAGAGCGCAGAATGTGGCCGTGGGCGAACATCAGCACGTCCCCATCCGCAGTAACGGCATCCGAGATCAGCCGGTCCACACGGGTCGTCACATGAGTCGGTGACTCGCCGCCCGGACAGCCATCGCGCCAGAGATCCCAGTCCGGATCGATCGCATGGATCTGCGAACTGGTGAGACCCTCGTAATCACCGTAGTTCCACTCGGCGAGGTCCGACACAAGCTCGACCCTGTCGCCGAAACCGGCGAACCGAGCCGTTTCGAGCGCACGCCGCAGCGGGCTCGAGAGCACTCGCGCGAACTCGAGGCCGGACAGTACCGGTGCGAGCTCACGCGCGTGCTCAACTCCGCTCGGAAGCAGCGGCAGGTCGGTATGGCTGGTGTGCTGGCCGCTCTCGCTCCACTCGGTGTCGCCGTGGCGCACGAGGAAGATCCGCGGCTCAGCCATTGAGGACCCCATCCCGCTCGACCTCGTGGACGGCCAGCAGCGCCGCGCCCAGCACGCCGGCGGGGGCGCCCCAGCGCGCCAGCCGCACCGTTGCGCGCCCCTTCAACCCGGGATGGACGTAGCCGGCGGCGAACTCCGCCGCCTGATCCAGCAGCAGCGCGCCGGAGGCGACGCCGCCGCCACCACCAATCACGACCTCGTCGGGATCGAAGGTGTTGATCGCGTTCGCGATCCCGACGCCGACCGCATGCGCCCAGCGGCGCACCGCCGCGGCGGCGTCAGCATCACCTTCCCGTGCGGCAATGACAGCGTCGGCAGCCAGCACCTTCTGCCCCGAGGCTGCGAGCCTGCCGAGGGCTGACTCGAGGTGCTCGGCCGCCGCTGCCTGCGCGAGACGATCGAGCGCGTGCCCCGCGGCGAGAGCCTCGAGCGAACCGGGCTGCGGGAAGTGTTCGGTCGCGGCCTGCATGTCGGGCTCGCACGCGAGGCCGATCAGCGTCATCCCGAGCTCACCCGCCCCGCCGCTGCTGCCACGGAAGATCTGCCCATCGATCACGATGCCGCCGCCGATACCCGTCCCGACGGTGATCATCACCAGGTTGCGCGCAACCATGTTGAGGTCGTCGTCGTACGCTTCCGCGAGCGCGGCCACGGTCGCGTCGTTGTCGACGAACACCGGCGCCCCGAGCCGCCCGCCCAACACCTCGCGGAGGGCGACGCCCTCGAGCGGGATGTTGGTCGAGGCGGCGATCTCACCAGTCTCGAACCGCACGATCGAAGGCACGCCGATCCCAACGGCGTCGTAGGACTCGCCGCCCGCCACCTCGCCCACAATGTCGACCAGCTGGTCGATCAAGGCTTCTCCGCCGTCCAGACGGGTCGGCTGCAGCGTGTGCCTGACCATCCCATCAGGGGTGAGCAGTGTCGCGGCGACCTTGGTGCCGCCGACATCAATCCCAACGACCCGCGTCATAGGCGCGAAGCGGCCGCCTCGTCGAGCAGCACGACGATGTCCTCGACGTGCTCCGGAAGTAGCGAGGCCGGCACATCCGCGGTGTGCGGCGCGTCCTCCGCGAAGGCTGCCGCGATCGGATCCGCCTTGCTCTCGCCGGTCGCGAGCACAAGCACGCGCTTGGCTCGGCTCAGCGCCGGGAAGGTCAGCGTCACCCGCGGTACGAACGGTTCGAGCCCGGCCTGCGGCACGCCAACCGCGAGCCGCGAACGCTCGTGCAGCGGCTCCTGCCCCGGGAACATCGAGCAGATGTGACCGTCTGAGCCGACACCGATCAGCACCAGCTCAAAGCGGATCGCTCCGGGGCCCCCACCCACGTGCTCGAGCTCACGCTCGTATTCGAGCGCGCCCTCGTCGTAGCCACGCTCACCCAGGATCCGGCGGCAGGATTCGACCTCCACCCCGGCCTGCTCCAGCGGCACCAGCAGCGACTCGCGCACGAGCTTGAAGTTCGACAGATCATGGTCGGGCGCGACGCAGCGGTCATCGGTGAACCACAGCTGTGCGCCCTGCCAGTCCTGCGGGCGCTGCGCCGCGGCCAGCTGATACGCACGTGTGGGCGTGGAACCGCCGGTCAGCACCACGCTCTCACCGGTCGCGACGGCCGCGCTGAGCGCGTCGGCACATGCCTGCGCCGGATCGTCGACGACCTGGATCTCGATGCTCATGGCGTGAAGCTCCTCGCTGCTTGTAGGGCCGGCCCGTACGTGGGGTCGCGGATCAGCGCCTGACGCACTCCCTCCCCAAGTATCCCGCCCTCACCGCGGGACGCTCCGAACAGCTGCCACTGCCGTGGCTTGTGGCCCGCGCCCTGCTCGCGCGCGATCAGGCCTCCGGGCGCGCGATCGAACGACAGCGAGAAGCCGGCACTGCCGCTGACGGTCACGCCGGCCAGGCCCCGGATCGCCTGATCGACGGGATCAAACTGGATGCTGACCGATGGTCCCCCCTCGCTACGGATCGCAGCGGCATGGCTTGCCCCGCTGCGATCCGGCTCCAGCTCGCTCGGGATCCAGCCGAGTCGCGAGGCGAGCCAACCGGTCAGGAGCAGTCCCGAGACGATCGAGCCGTGGTTATGACGCACGTAGATCCGCTTGAGTCCGTCCAGCTGGCCGGCGCGCGCCGGGTCAGAGAAGCTGCCGGCCAGCCGCTCACGCCATGCGATCGTACGCAGCCAGGCGAGGTCCACCACGTCCACGTTCGATTCGAGCAGACCGGCGGCACGTGTCAACGCAGCCCGCGGTCCGTCGAAGTAGACCGGATCGTCGGTGTCGATCAGGATCACGTCGGCGATCGGCAGCAGCGCCGCGACCGCCTCGTCACGGCTGTGCGGCGACCAGATCACGGTCGGCAGCTCAGAGATCAGAATCGGGTCGATGATCGTGTCGAGCCTGCTCATGTGGACGGCGCCGAGCGCGATCTCGACCGATTCACGCAGCACCCCGATGCCACCCTCGTGGGCATCGTCGCCGCTGACGCTCGCGTAGCCGTCGATCGTGTGGCGATCATCCTCGACCGTGCACAGGATCGTCCGCGAGGGGTGATAACGGCCGACCCGCTCAAGCCGGTTTGCAACCTCTCCGCGCCACTCGCGATCGGCGATCACGACCAGGTTGAGCACGCGAGCGGGAATCAGCGTCTCATTCGCGGCGTGGGTCTCGCGCAGCAGTTCCCGCAGCGCCGCCTCGATCCGCTCAGGGGTCGTGTCGTGCTCTGACCAGCGTTCCCCGCTCATCGCTTCACGCTCCGCGCCCTCACAACCGGCGCCAGGCGCGACCGTCGAGCAGCGCGTCGGCCTCGATCGGCCCGGCTGACCCTGCCGGATACTGCGGAATCGGTGACGTCGTGTCCGCGGCCCAGGCCGCCAGGATCGGGTCGATGATCCGCCACAGCGCCTCCACCTCGTCGTTGCGGGTGAAGAGCGTCGCATCGCCGCGCATCGCGTCGAGGATCAGCCGCTCGTAAGCCTCAGGGGACTCGGACACGAACGAGGTGCCGTAATGGAACTCCATGTTGACCGGGCGGATCTGCATCTTCGTGCCCGGCACCTTGGCACCGAGCGACACAGACACTGCCTCGTCGGGCTGCAGTGTCAGGATGATCTGGTTGGGCTTGACGCCCTCGGAGTCGGCGCCCTGGAACGCCAGGTGCGGAACCGGCCGCAGCGTGACCGCGATCTCCGTGAGCTTTCGCGTCATCCGCTTGCCGGTACGCAGGTAGAACGGGACCCCGGCCCAGCGCCAGTTGTTGATGTGCAGGCGCAACGCGGCGTATGTCTCTGTGCGCGAATCCGGCGCGACCCCCGGCTCCTCGCGGTATCCGACCGACTCCGAGCCCGAGACGACACCGGGCCCGTACTGGGCGCGGACCGCCATGTCAGCGACCTCGTCAAGCGCTGGCGGCGCGATCGCCTCCAGAACCTTGACCTTCTCGTCGCGCAGGCGGTTGGCCTCGAGCGCCGTCGGCGGCTCCATCGTCAGCAACGCCAGCAGCTGCAGCATGTGGTTCTGAACGAGGTCGCGCAGCGCGCCGGCACCCTCGTAGTAACCGGCGCGGGTGCCGATCCCGATGTCCTCGGCGGCCGTGATCTGAACGTGGTCGATGAAGTTGCGGTTCCAGACCGGCTCGAACAGAGCATTGGCGAACCGCAGCGCCATCAGGTTCTGGACGGTCTCCTTGCCCAGGTAGTGGTCGATTCGGAACACCTGCGACTCGTCGAAGTAGGTCAGCACCGCCTCGTTCTGAGCCTGTGCGGACGCGAGGTCGTAGCCGATCGGCTTCTCGATCACGGCGCGAACCTCCGCGTCCTCGGCGGCGTTGAGGCCGGCCTCACCCAGCTGGCTGGTGATCACCGGGAAGAACTCGGGCGCCGTCGACAGGTAGAAGACGCGATTCATCGGCGTGCCCACCTCGTCATCGATCGTCTCGAGCGCGCCACGCAGGCGCGCGTACAGATCCGGGTCGTCGAACGAGCCCGAGACGTATTGGATGTTGGCGACCAGCCCGTCCAAGACAGCCTGATCGGGACGGCGCCGCGAGAAGCGGTCGATCGACTCGCGCGCGCGCGCACGGTAATCCTCGTCGGTCAACTGACCGCGGGAGACCCCGATCAGGGCAATCCGCTCTGGGAGCGCACCCTCGTGAGCGAGGTTGTAGATCGCGGGCAACAGCTTACGGCTGGCCAGATCGCCAACCGCGCCGAAAATCACGATCGCGGTCGAGCGCACGGGCGTGCGCTCGAGGCCCTCGATCAGAGGGTTGCCGACTGTCTCGAGGTCGACGTCTACTGCGCTCAAGGGAGGCACTCAGCTCGCTTTCAGGAGATCGGTGATTCGCGTCGTCAGCGAGCGAATCGCGCTCGCCAGGTCGCCTTCCAGCAGCACTCGCTGGGCGGCAAGCCCGTGTGAGCGCAGCGTCTGCAGGTTTCCGGCCGACGCCGCATCGATCAGCGTCGTGAAGTCGTAGGGCTCACCAGGTATCGCGGCCTGTTGCTTGGGCACGTTGACGAGCTGCAGGAAGCGGCCGTTGGGCGCGCCGCCGGTGTGTTCCTGTCCCGTGGAGTGCTGGAAACGTGGACCGTAGCCGAAGGTGGTCGCCATTCCCGTGGCCGCACGGATCGCAGCTCGTAGCTCCGCGACGGCGTCGTCGATGCCGGCGTTTTCAGGGCCGGCGGTCGGCAGGTAACCGAGGATCGCGACGTAGTGCGGTGGCTTCACGCCAAGCAGCGACTTCAACGCCGAGTCGTCGGCGGCTTCGATCTCCGGCAGCGAAGCTGAATCGAGCACCTTGTTGGTGTTGTCCTTGGCCTCCTGCACGTTCGGCTGGTCGAACGGGTTGATGCCGAGCGCCCAGCCGGCGACCGCGACCGCGAACTCGGCGATGAAGAACAGCCTGCCCAGGTCGGTCCCGTCGCCCGTGGTCACCGTCAGCGTCGGGTGCCCGGCGTCGGTCAGCGCATCGACTCCGGCGTCAAGCGTTTCACTGGGCTGCTCGCCGTTGCGCAGGTAGACGAACACGCGGTCATCGCCGTAGACGCTCGGATCGCCGAGCGGCTCGTCCGCGATCGGCATGATGCCCTTGCCGTGCTTGCCGGTCGACTCGGCGACCAGCTGCTCGACCCAGAGACCGAAGCTGTCGATCGGCTCGGAGACGACGAACGTGAGCTTGTCGCGCCCGCGCAATGCGAACTCACCGATCGTCGCGCCCAGCCACAGGCCCGAGTTGTCCTCGGCAGCGTTGAGGTGCGAGCAGGTCTGCTCGCCGGTCTGAGCACCGCTCAGCAGCTTGTCGACCGGAACACCGGCGAGCGCAGCCGGGACCAGGCCGAAGTACGACAGAACCGAGTAGCGGCCGCCGATGTCGCTCGGATTCAGGAATGTCCTGCGCAATCCGTCCGTGCCGGCCAGGGCAGCCAGCGGGCTGCCCGGGTCGGTGACCACGACGAACTGCTCGGGCTTCGCCTTCGCCTTGAAGTAGCGGTAGTGCGAGAGCGTCTCGATCGTGCCGCCGGACTTTGACGAAACGATGAAGATCGTCTTTGCCAGATCGACCGAGCGCTCGATCGCGAGGATCGCGTCAGGATGCGTCGAGTCGAGTACCTGCAGTCGCAGGCCGCCGGCAAGATCACCGAACGACCGGTGGATCACCTCCGGCCCCAGCGAGGAGCCGCCCATGCCGAGCAGGATCACGTCGGTGTACCCCTCCTGCTTGAGCTCGTCCCGCAGCGCCGACATCTCGGACAGCTGCTCGAGCATCGTCTCGGTGACGTTCAGCCAGCCCAGCCGGTTTTCGATCTCCGGTACACCAGGGCCGCCCCATAGCGACGGGTCGCGCTTCCAGATCCGCTGCGCAACCTTCTCGGAGACGGCCTGGTTCACACGAGTGGTCTCCTCCGCCTCGAACTCGGTCGGAAGGCTGGCGTCGATCGTGGGTGGACGGCCGGTCACGATCGCCGAACGCGTCTTCTCGATCCCAGCCAACAGCGAGGCCATCGCCTGCTCGAACTGCTTGATGCCATCTTCCAGCAGCTGCTCTGTCACCGCCCCCATGTCGATGCCGACCGCCTGCAGGGCATTGAGCTCGGCCGTCGGATCGATCCGCGCCGTGGCGCCGGTCACGGTCCCGTGGTCGGCGGTTGCGTTGAGGGTCGCCAGCGGCATCGTGTTGACGGTGTAGGGCGCGATCAGCTGGTCCACGTAGAGGGTGTCGGGATATGCGGGGTTCTTCACGCCGGTCGAGGCCCAGAGCGGGCGCTGGACAGCGGCGCCGGCCGCCACGAGTGTCTCCCAGGCCTCACCGCTGAAGATCTCCATGAAGCGGATATATGCGGCGCGCGCGTTCGCGAGCGCGGCTGTGCCCTTGAGCCCCTCGGCCTCGGGACCGCCGATCGCGTCGAGCTGCTTGTCGACCAGCGTATCCACACGCGAGACGAAGAACGAAGCGACGGAGTTGACCTCGAGCGACTTGCCCTCGGCGTGGCGGCGCTCCAGCCCACGGATGTAGGCACGGGCGATCGACTCATACGCCTCGACGGCGAACAGCAGCGTGACGTTGACGTTGATGCCCTCGTAGATCGCCTCCTCGATCGCATCGACGCCCTCGGTGGTGCCGGGGATCTTGATCATCACGTTCGCACGATCGACGGCCTTCCAGTACGTCCGCACCGCCTCGAGCGTGCCCTCCGTGTTGCGTGCGAGGTCAGGCGCGACCTCGAGCGAGACGAAGCCGTCGCGCCCGCCGGTCTCCTTGTGAACCGATGCGAGCACGTCACATGCCTGCTGCACGGAGCCGATCGCGAGCGTGTCGTAGATCTCCTTTGCACCCTTGTCCGCGTGCGCCATCTCGGCGATGTCATCGTCGAAATCGGAGGTGCCGAGGATCGACTTCTCGAAGATCGACGGGTTCGAGGTGACGCCGCGCAGGCTCTCCTGCTCGACCATGCGCTTGAGCTCGCCGCTCTCGACCAGCGAGCGGCCGAGCTGGTCCAGCCAGACGCTGACTCCCGCGTCGGTGAGCGCCTTCAGTTGGGGGTTCACATCGGCCAAAGTGCTCATCGCCGGTTCCTTTCAGATCGTCTGTGCTCGGGTCAGGCTGGCGCGGGCCGCCTCGACGACATGCTCCGCCGTGATCCCGAAGTGCTCGTAAAGCGGTTTCTCGGAGCCCGAGGCTCCGAAGCTGTGCATGCCGATCGCCTCCCCCAGGTCTCCGATCCAGCGGTGCCAGCCGAAGGTCACGGCCGCCTCGACCGACACACGGGCTCTCACCTGTGGCGGCAGGACCGCGTCCCGGTATGCGGGCGGCTGCGCGGCGAAGTGCTCCTGGCACGGCATGCTGACGACGCGGGTTGCCACACCCTCGGCTGCAAGCTTGTCAGCGGCGGCGATCGCGATCTGAACCTCGCTGCCGGTCCCGATCAGGATCACCTCCGGGAGCGCTTCAGCGGCGCCACTGGCTTGCTGGCCAGTGGCACCGGCGTCCCGCAACACATAGGCGCCCCTCTCGACGGCGTCCCCCGGCACTGAGGCCGGTTCCAGCGTCGGCAGGTTCTGGCGCGAGAGGATCAGCGCCGTCGGGTGGTCGGTCGAGTTGACCGCATGCTTCCAGGCGAGCACCGTCTCGTTTGCGTCGGCCGGGCGGATCACAGAGATGTTCGGCATCGCGCGCAGCGCCGGGATCTGCTCGACCGGCTGGTGCGTCGGCCCGTCGGAGCCCAGACCGATCGAATCATGGGTCCAGATCCAGATCGAGGGAAGCTTCATCAGCGCCGACAGCCGGACCGCGCCACGCATGTAGTCCGAGAAGGTCAGGAAGGTCGCGCCGTAGGCGCGGTAACCGTGCAGCGACAGGCCGTTGACGATCGCGCCCATCGCGTGCTCGCGCACACCGAAGTGCACGTTGCGGCCGCTGAAATCGCCCGGTACCACGTCGCCGAGACCCTTCATGTCCGTGTTGTTGGAGCTGGCCAGATCCGCCGAGCCCCCGACAAGCTCCGGCACGCGCGCGGCAACCCACTGGATCGCCTTGCCGGATGCGGCGCGGCTCGCCATCTCGCCGTCCTCCTCAGGGTCGAAGCTCGGCATCTCAGCGCTGTCCCAGCCGTTCGGGGGGCCACCGAGCAGAACGATCCGTTCCAGCTCGGCCGCAAGCTCGGGCTGCGCCTGCCGGTAGGCGTCAAAGCGGTTGTTCCAGTTGGTCTCGGCCTCAGCGCGCTGCGCCGTGGCGCTGCGCCAATGCGCAAGTGCCTCATCGGGCACATAGAAGTGCTTGTCCGGGTCCCAGCCGTAGAACTCCTTGGTGAGACGGACCTCATCCTCGCCGAGCGCCGAGCCGTGGGCTGAGGTCGAATCCTGCTTGTTGGGGCTGCCGTAGCCGATGTGCGTGCGGCAGATGATCAGCGACGGACGGTCGGCAACGTCCACTGCTCGGTTGGCCGCCTCCTCGAGCTCGTCGGGCGCGATGTGCTCGCCGAGGTTCTGCACGTGCCATCCATAGGCCTCATATCGCGCCGCGACATCCTCAGAGAAGACCAGCTCGGTCGGACTGGCGAGCTGGATCTTGTTGTCGTCGTAGAAGACGACCAGCTTGCCGAGCCCCAGATGGCCTGCGAGCGACGAGGCCTCTGAGGCGACGCCCTCCTGGACGTCCCCGTCCGATGCGATCACCCAGGTGCGGTGATCGACGACGCTGTGACCGCCGACGTTGAACCGCGCCGCGAGCATCTGCTCCGCGAGCGCCAGGCCGACAGCCATCGAGAGGCCCTGCCCGAGCGGGCCGGTGGTCGCCTCGATGCCGGGCACGTCCCAGCGCTCCGGGTGACCGGCGGTCGGCCACCCCAGCACGCGGAAATGCTCGAGGTCGTCCAGCGTGATCGGATAGCCGGAGAGGAACAGCGCCGAGTAGAGCAACATCGACGCGTGACCGGCGGACAGGATGAAGCGGTCGCGATCGATCCACAGCGGGTTGGCCGGGTTGTGGCGCATCAGGCGCGTGTACAGCGTGTAGGCGACCGGGGCCAGGCCCATCGGCGCACCCGGGTGGCCCTGGTTCGCCTTTTGGACGGCGTCGATCGAGAGCGTTCGGATCGTGTCGATACACAGCTCGTCGAGTGAAAGTCGGTCGCCTGTCGCGGTCACAGCATTTACCTCGCTCGTCGCTGTTCTTTTATCTTCGAACCCACTAAAGACCCAGCATAAACCGTCCTTGCGAGACGGAAGTCACGGGTATGTGTCTCCGCTCCCCGCAGTGCCGCCGGCAGGCGGTCGGTGCCGACCGGATCAGTGGCGGTTGCGCAGGTCGGCAACGACGACGGCACCGCTCCTGGTGCTGTCCTGACCGTGCAACGGCTCGACATATACGGCGATCGCATCCCAGTTGTGGTAGTCGCCGGCGACAGCGACGCCCGCCTCGCCGAGTTTGTTCAGATGCAGCCACGAGTTGGTCGGGGCGAGCCTGTCGGTGAGGCTGTCGAGCGTCCATATCTGGTAACCGCTGCTGGCCTGCGGGCGCGGCATGCCCTCGACCAACAGCTCGAGCTTGTTGCCCTGCAGTTGCAGCGCGGCGCCACCGGGAGTCCAGCCGGCCTTGACCCGCACGTAGCTGATGCCGTCAGCGCGGTGAGTGAGCACGAGCGTGAGCACGCCGATGAGCACCAGCGCCGCGAACCCGAACATGGCCGGTCTTGGCACCGGCTGCTTCAGCGGCCTGCGGGCCGTGGTCGCGCGGCGAGCCGCGCCGGCGGCTGTCGCTTCGCGGATCGCGGCCGCCTCTCTGGCTGCGGCAGCATTCGCCTCGGCGTTCGGTCCCGGGTTCGCGTCCTGACTCGGCCTGACGTTCTGTGGCGCGTTCGCCGCGCCTCCTTCGAGTGCCCGTAGCGATCCACGCCGCGACCGGCGGGCCGGCTCCGGCCGTTCGGAACCCGCGTCCTCTGCGTCCAGCAACGGCATCGCGTCCGCGGCCTGCTGCAGCAACCGGACCTCCTCGGCACAGAGGTCGCAGGTCTGCAGATGCCGCGTGAACTCAACGAGCTCGTCACCACCGATCTCGCCCATCACGTAACGCAGCGGCTCGCCGGCCTGCGTGCATGTCACCCCGGTTGAGGTCATAGCCCTGTTATCGACCGCGAACGGGTCGGCTTCAGCTGCGACCCGGTGCCTGCAGACGACAGCGAACCCGGATCGATCAGAGCGGCGTACCGGAAATTTGACGCGATAACACTTCTCCATGTGTGGGTAGGTTCCGGACAGCGATCGGCTCAGGATGAGCCGGCCACCCGGCTCAGGAAGAGACCGGCCATAAGAAGAGAGGAGACTGACGATGCGTGCACGGAGGGTTTTGCTCATCGGAACGGGCGGCCTCGCTGCGCTCACGGCGGCGGGGCTGTTACTGCTCTCGTCGGTGGCGGCGGCCACCACGCAGGTTCCGAACCACCGCGTGATCGTGGTGTTCAACAACCAGGAGAACAGCCTGCCGCCGACGCGGACCTTCGAGTCGCGGCGGAACAACGCGATCCGCGACATCCAGGCGCCGGTCAGATCACAGCTATCGGCCTCAGGCGCGGAGCATGTGCGGTCATACAGCGTTGTCAACGCCGTGTCCGCGACGGTCTCGTCGAGCGAGGAGTCGCAGCTGAGGTCGGATTCAGCGGTCAGCGAGGTGATCCCAGATCAGGTGATCCATCTCGCAGCACCTCAGTCCTCGTCCTCGAGCACGACGACGGGCACGCCGGTGTCACCGCTGCCGGGCGCCTGCTCGGCCGATCGGAACAAGCCCCAACTCGATCCGCAGGCGCTGGAGCAGCTCGACGCCGACTCAGATGTTCCCGGCGCACAGACGGCGCGCTCGCTCGGGATCACCGGTTCCGGCGTGACCGTCGGGTTCATCGCCGATGGGCTTGACATACACAATCCGGACTTCATCCGCAACGGACACACCATCTTCAGCGACTACAAGGACTTCACCGGCTACGGCACAGACCAGCAGACCGGTGGCGAGGAGTCGTTCGGCGACGCCAGCTCGATCGCCGCTCAGGGCAACCGGGTTTACAACGTTGCGAACTACTCGTCGCTTCCGCTGAACCAGCCCTGTTACATCCGGATCGAGGGGGTCGCACCCGGCGCGAACCTGGTCGGCCTCGAAGCGGTTGCAGATGACGTGGGCTTCAACTCAGCAATTCTGCAGGCGATCAACTATGCGGTCACGGTCGACCACGTGAACGTGCTGAGCGAGTCGTTCGGCGCCAACGACAGCCCCGACGATGCGGCCAGCCTCGACCTCATCAAGCGGGCCGACGACCAGGCGATCGCCGCCGGGACTGTCGTGACCGTGTCAAGCGGCGACGCCGGCGTCACCAGCACGATCGGCTCACCCGCCACCGATCCGAGCGTGATCTCGGCAGGTGCCACGACCAGCTACAGGCTCGACGCCCAGGATGGTTACGGCGGCGCCCGGTTCCCAGGCGTCACCGGCTGGCTTAACAACAACATCAGCTCGTTCAGCTCGGGCGGGTTCGACCAGGCCGGCGGCACCGTGGACGTCGTCGCGCCGGGCGAGCTCGAACTGGGCCCTGTGCTCAACCAACACGAAGATGTACGGCGATTGCACCAACCTCGCGGGTGAGCCCACACCGGTGCTCGCGTTCGGCGGCACCAGTGAGTCGGCACCGCTCACCGCCGGCGTCGCGGCGCTGGTGATCCAGGCATACAGGAGGACCCATAACGGCGCGGAGCCGACTCCGGCGCTGGTCAAGCAGATCATCACCAGCACCGCTCAGGACATCGGAGCGCCGGCGGATCAGCAGGGCACCGGACAGGTCGACGCCTACAAGGCGGTGCAGGCGGCGGAGTCCTACCACACCGCGGCGACCGGCGAGACGCTGTTGGACAGCTCGAGCCAGCTGAACGCGACCGCGGCCAGCGGCACACCCGAGTCGCTGACCGACACAATCACCAACACCGGTGTGAGCACGCAGAAGATCGCACTGTCGACACGGACGATCGGCGCCTACCAGACGTTGAGGGCCGCGACAGTGAGGCTGAGTGACACCACCAGCCCGAAGATCGTCGATTGGCAGGGCATCAGCGACAACGTCCGATCGGTCACGTTCAACGTTCCAGGCGGGCAGAACCGACTCAACGCCGCAATCGCATTCCAGAACGTGTCGGCCACGGATCTGAATGCACGTGTCCGGCTGACGCTGATCGATCCGAACGGCAATCTCGCCGGATACTCGGTGCCGCAGGGAGACGGTAACTACGGCGACATCCAGGTCACCAATCCGGCCGCCGGTCGGTGGACGGCTTACATCTACAGCCGCGACTCGGCTGACGGCGGCACCACCGGACCGGTGGTGTTCTCCGCCGGCTCGGCGACGTACACATCGTTCGGCCGTGTCACGCCGGCGAGTGTGACACTCGCCCCCGGCAAGTCGGCGAACGTGACATTGAATGTCTCGACGCCCTCTTCGCCAGGTGAGACATCGGGCGCGATCATGCTCAATGCCTCCGGGTCGACGGCGACGACGATTCCGGTGACGCTGCGCAGCCTGATCCCGGCCGGATCGGCGACGTTCGGCGGGACGCTGACCGGCGGCAACGGCCGCGGCCTGAACACCGGTCAGGCGTTCTACTACGAGCTGGACCTGCGAGCCGGGCGACCTGCCCTGAATGCGCAGGTCCAGTTCGCGGATGCGAACAACCTGCTGAATGCCTGGTTGATCGATCCGGCCGGGCAGGCAGTCGCCTGGTCGTCCAACTCGCAGTTGGATCTCTCGTCGTTCGCCGCAACGAACGAACCCGGGCTGCAGCTGCACACGCTCAATCCGGCCGGGGGCACGTGGACGCTGATCCTCGACTTCGCCCCGGCGACGTCGGGCACCGCGATCACGGAGCCGTTCACGGTCAGCACGAATGAGGGCCCGGCTGACGCGTCGTCCGGTTCGCTGCCGGACTCGGCTCAGACGCGGCTGACGGCCGGTCACGCCTACACCTACAACGTCCGCGTCACGAACACCGGAAGCGTCCCCGAGCAGTACTTCGTCGACGCGCGTCAGCCGGGCAGCACGACGCTCGACCTGGCCTCACAGACAGGCAGCAGCGACACGTCCGAGCCCCTGAGCCTGACGGACAACATCCCGGACTACCTGGTGCCGAGCGACACGACGTCCTTGGTCGCCACCGCCAGCACGACCGGCAACGAGCCGATCCAGTTCGACGCCTCGTCACCAGCCGGCGACCCGGATCTGGGCTCGTCCAGCGGCTTGACCGCGGTGGCGTCGATCTCCGCCAACCCGGTGACCGCGGGCGAGTGGTCGATCGCACCGCTGCTGAGCGGAGTGTTCGGGCGCAACGGAGCGGCGAGCACCGAGCCGGTGACGACATCGATGACCGTCGTCACGGCGCCGTTCGATCGGTCGGTGAGCTCGTCCACGGGCGACCTCTGGCTGACGAGCCTCGATCCGAGCTACTTCGGCAGCCCGGCACTTGCCCCGGTGACGGTCAACCCCGGACAGTCAGCGCTGGTCCCGGTGACGATCACGCCATCCGGCAGCTCGGGCTCGACTGACAGCGGCACGCTGTACCTGGACGACACCAACGCGGTCCTGTTCGACGCATACCTGGCTCCCAACGGAGACCAGGTTGCGGCGTTCCCCTACAGCTACTCGATCAGGTAGCAACGGCCGACCCTCCCTCCGGTGGGGCACTCGTTGTCCCACCGGAGGCTGCGGCCGCTTCCTCGCGCGTCCGCCGGGCCGCCGGCCGCCGGCCGCGAACAGTCGAGCCGGACCCGCCACCCGTTGCCTGAGCGGAGTCCGGGTATGATCCGCTCACCACGGGGAGTGGCGCAGTCTGGTAGCGCACCCGGCTGGGGGCCGGGCGGCCGCAGGTTCAAATCCTGTCTCCCCGATGTGAGAAAAGTCCTGGTAATCCGGGACTTTTCTAGTTAAGCGACTGCCGCGGCACGCGCCGCTTTGGTCCCAACTTGGTCCCATTTTCGGGGAGGAGGCTGGGGTTGTCGCGTTAGGCAAACGGGCCTCCCGCTCAACCGCCGCTGGCGTTGGCCGCGGATCAGGGAGGGCTCCAAAACCGGGGGTTGCAGGTTCGAGTCCTGTCTCCCCTGCTTCGGAAATGGCTTAGATAAAGGGCTTGCCGCCTTTCAAGTCAACCGGATCAGTGGTGTTCAGGCGACGGAGTAACAGCAGGGAGTAACAATCGGACCCCTGAACTGCAAGCTGAAAGGGCGGCCGGACACGCCGACCGCCCCCTTATTCAGCGCTACAGGGTCGCCCGCCGATTGATCCGACGACGCGGCGACAGCTCCTCCATCGCCTCGCCGATCGCGCGTGAGACGAACCTGGCGAGGTCCCCGGTCGGGGCGACGCGGGCCGGGACGGTAGACACCATCATCGCCGCGAACGAGCACAACCGCAAGCCGCTCACGGCGGCCATCGGAATGAACCCCGAAACGTGAACTCAACGCACGCAACCGTCGGGTCACGATGATCCTCTGAGAACAACAAAGCCTCCTTGTATTGGTGCGCCACCGCGCGACGCCAAAGGCGCCTATGGCAGTGGTCGTAGAGGCTCCGACCCGATTGTGCCCCTCGTTGCGGCGAGCATCAAACCATCTCGTGATGCGCAATCGCGCGGCAACCCACCCCATGCCGTACCGACAGACCAAAGAATCCAGGCGTGCGCGAGCGTCCAGATGCTCCGTATTGGCGAGGAGGAGGGAAGGTGTGGATTCCGCTTGGCTCCCGCTTTCGGGCGATCGCGCCACTCACGGCTATCGAACGCCGCGCAGTTGTGAACGGGACGCGTTGACGCGCAGTCCGCTGGCACTGCGCGTCAACATGGAGGCGGGGAGCCGGATTGGGAAGGCGTCGAGCATTTGTCTGTTTGCGTTTGGCCGGAGGTGGTAGTTATCTGCACGGATGTCGGGTGGTCGAGAGTTGGCCACCATGCGAAGTACCAGTCGTTGTGAACTGTCGCATCGACGGTCGGCCCGTCGGTGAAGTCAAACGTGACCGTGGAGACGTTGTTGCCTGCCATCCCGAACTGGTCTGACTCCGTGCCCTGTGCGAGTAGGCGCTGCAGTCTCTGCTTCCTGGCTTTGCTCGCGTTGCGGTACTGCGATGGAAGCGGTTGATTGGGATTGCCTCCGGCGAACCCTGGGGCGGCGCCGGCACCTCCTCCGAGATCGGTGATCTGATCGGCTCCCGGCTTCGGGATTCCGCGCTGGCCGAAGCTGCTCATTTCAGTCCCGGTTCCACCCCTGTCGTTGGTGATGCAGGCAAAGACCCGGCTGCCGGTGGGGTGGTAGACAACGGCCGTATATCGGCCGCTGGTCTCACTCACCACAGCCTGTCTCGCGGTGAGCACTGGCCAAGCGTTTGGCCCTCGGGGAGCTGCCTTGTTGCACGCCTCGGCCAACCCCTCGGGGCGCGTCGCGCCCGATGCGGCTGGCGACGGCAGTTGGCTGGCTCGGCTGCCGGCGGGCGAGCCTGACCCGAGGAACAGGAACACACTCGCCAGGGCGGCGCCCGCGATGAGCACGGCTGAGAGGTTTCTCAGACGTCGACGGCGGGCGTGCTGCCGGACCTCCGGAATCAGAACCTGAGGAATCGGACCCTCGATCGGCTCGGGTGCATTCTCGGCCGAGTCCGGTCTGTCCGGGTAGACGTCGGTCTTCATTGGCCGGTCCCATTGGTGGAGGGCTTTGAGGCGATCTGCTCGATCAGGCCAGCCAGCTCATCGGGACGGACTCCTTGCGATTGCGCGTATGCGACCAACTCCTTTGCGCGCGCTAGAACGAGACCTCGCTCGGGGGCGCCGGCGACGGTTATGCCCTTGCCGCGCCGGAATTCGAGCAGCCCTTCATCGCGCAGCTGATGAAACGCGCGAAGGACAGTGTTCGAGTTCACGCCGAGCACGGCGGCGAAATCCTTTGCAGGGGGCAGCCGGTCACCAGGCGCCGCCTCGCCCGCCGCGATCGCGCGGCGAATTTCGGCGGCGACCTGATCGTGAAGCGTTGTCGGATCGGACTGATCGATGCTGACAGAAGGGATGGTCACAGCAACACTATGACCATTATGGCCACCGGAGTCAACACGCGGGCCATGGCCGGCACTTGCTTCGGTCTCAAGGACACCCCGCTCAAAACAGCGTCAGAGGTCGCGCTTCTCGCGGATTGCGCTCCAGTGGCGAATCACGTGCCGCGGTGCCGCGTTCAGCAGCCAAAGCGAGAGTCCCGGCGGCTGCCGCGACTACGCCGCGGCAGTAATCCGTAAGCGTCGTGGCGGTCGTCGAAAGGTTGGGTTCTTCCTCGCGGTTCCGTCGTGTCAAGCACTGCCGCCACGGCACGCGCAGGTGAACGAGGAATGTGTTGTCCACGACTGGCACGGTGGTCTTGTATCCCGACGCGTAGCTGACGATCACTCGCTTAACGCTGTTCGGAACAAGCCCATGTCAGGAGGTCGCTGTGGTCCCGTCGAAACCGCCTGAGATGCCCGCGATCATGTTGTATCCATCAGGACGGCGCACCCCGACCTGAGCTCCGGAAAGCCTGGGACCATCAGGCACACTGCGGCGCCGTTAGTGCGTTGTCCTGCAAGAGCAGCTTTCGAGAGCCCGGAGCCGGTGACCACCCACACGGTTCCCTCGGAGGTGTGGATGATGTGCGTCGCGGCGTGCTCCACACCGACTCCGTCTCTTGCTCGTCAGCCAGTTTGCAAGCACCGGGTAGTTCCTGATCGAGCGCCTCACTGCCTGCGGCGAGGCTGGCGGCTGGTTGAATATCGCGAAGCGGGAGCGGACCGAGGGGGGCGGATGACCCGGGAGCGTGTGGGCGGAGTGCCGCGGCGTTCGTGGGGCGCGCGGAGCCGTTACCGCCACCGCCGGTGAGCACAGCTGTGAACACGCCTGCGGCCACCAGCAAGATAATTGCCAAGAGCCACCAGCGTCGTCTGCGCTGTTCGCGTTGCCACGCCTCGTCAAAGAGGCCTGCGAGGCTTCGCCACGTGAACCGTGGCGCAGGCTGATCATGCGTTTCTGCTCTAGCCATTGAAGCTAGTATAGTTAGTCTTATGCCAGTGGTCAATAAGCCGTCAGAGCACCGCAGCGCTGCAGGGATTGCGGATCGACCGCAACGACCCGACCGCGCTGCACGAACAAGCCGCAGCGGCAATCCGCCGAGCAATCGCTGACGGCGAAGCAGTGCCTGGCCAGCGCATCCCGCAAACGCGAGACCTCGCCGCTGTTCTCGGGATAGACCGCAACACCGTCCTGCGCGCCCTACGGCTCCTACGTGATGAAGGACTGCTTGAGATGGGGCGCGGCCGCGCGATCACCGTGACCGGCGACGCAGACACCGGCTCGGTCACCACCAAAGCCAAAGAACTGCTCGAATACGCCCGCCACCACGGCTACAAACGCGAAGAACTCATCGCACTCATCACACGACTCCCGTAGGGCTGGCAGAATCTCGCTTTCGATCGAGGTTCACATTCCCGGCGAGCGCTTTCGTGCCCGGCATAGACGCGATCGCAAAGCCGTGCGAGCCGCTGCTTTGACCGTCATTTCGCCCCACCGATAGGGTTGCTCAGACCGTGGGAGTGGTCGCTTTGCATCGAAGGGATCTACTGTTTGTTGCTGTTAGCGCGTTGGTAGCTGTTGGGGTTGTGGGGTGCGGGGGCGGAGGCGACACGGTGACGATGCCCATACATGCGGCTGAGCGCCTTCGCCGATCCCGCAGCTGACTGCTTTGGATCAGCAAGAGGTTGCCTATCTCGGCCGAGCGTCACAGATCGTTCTCAACGCTCACAAGAAGTGCCTTCCGTTCCGGCAGGGGACCCATCGGGTACGCGACGATGGATCACCCAGCCAGATGATGCTCTCATCCTTCGCGGTGTTGAAGCTTCCGACCAAGGCGACACTGCCCACGGGCTTGCCGGGTAACGATCAGAAGGTGTATGTCAACTACGTGCGGATCGCCCAGACCCGTTATGGCTGGCCGTTCAAGATCATTCCCCTCGCGCACTTCACCACCGAGTCCTCGCGCTGCCTCACGCTCGAAGCGTCCGAGGTCCAGACGCTCGTTGCGGACGCTCCTGCCAAGGTTCGGGCCAAAGTAGATGCAATCGAACACGACCGGCAACTCGACTACCGGTACATCGAGCGTCACCCAGAGGGCGTATGTGTCTACGGCTACCACGGAGAATCGCTGTGCGAGACGCTGCTTGCCGCGATCGAGCGAGGAGGGATGAGCCCAGAGGGCGGCCGCATCAACGGCAACAGCAGCCAGGTGAGCTTCGACCTTGTTCCCAACGGTGTGGCACGCATCACGATCCGATATCCGAAGCAGCCAGGATCACCCGCCCCCACCATCAACGTGCAGGTCATCCACAACCTTGCCGTCTGGAAAGTCGCCAACGAAACCGGCGGCATACCCACCGTTCTTTGGCGCGCCGCGAACGGACGGACGATCCGCACTATCCCCGCCGGAGGCATCTAGCCCGACTCGCGAAGCGAGCGTCAGGGCGGACGAGCGCGATGACCGCTTTGCCACGACGGCGCGGACCTGAACCGGACGATCGTCGACGACGTGAGCGGGACTCGCTACCGGCCAGGTTGCCAGTCGTAGTCGAACCGCGCCCACTGGCCGCCGACGTCCACGACCATGTTCGGCGGCTGAGCCGAGAACTCGCGCAGGAGCTGGAAGATCAGGATGCCGGTCCTCACATGCCATTCCTGTGATGTGATCCGCTCCCCGACGGTCGGCATCGCCGCGAGGTCAACGCTGAGCTGGATCGCCGGTGTGTTCCCCGTGCGTCGGGCTGGTAAGAGCGCTACCTCGCCGCCTTCGGTGAGCGGCTCCCCATGGCGCTTCCAGATCTGAGCACTCAGCTCGCACTCGGTCATCTCGGTGATGTTGAAGTGGTACCGCTCGGGCACCGTCCACAGCGGTTGAACCGCTCGGTGCTTGTCGCCGTCGTTGATCCCTTGCAGCAGAACGAGCGGGTGGATTCGCTGTCGTCTCGGGCTGAGGCGGAACGGCTGCGCCCTCCGGACAAGCGCACTATCAGCGCGGCGGATTCCGGGAAGCATCAGGCGGGTCTTGGGCGTCGAAGGAACTCGAACGTGAGCATTGAACTCGTCCCGGCTCCTGAGGATCGGGAAATAGACCCCGCCCACCTGCCGGTCGGTAAGCATGCTCGGCGGAGTCCTCCCGCGACTCACAAGAGCCCAGGCGAGATGATCGAGCGCGCGGAGCCTGTCAAGCTCGGTGAGACGCTTCGTGTCGTGAATTAGTGAGTGGCGGCTGCCTCCTTGGGTTTGTTGATCCAGGCGGCGGTCGGTAGCTGCGGTGGTGTCGGTGGTTTGCGGACGAACCGCTCGGGGTGGGCGGCGTAGGCGGCATCGAGCACGCTCACGCGGGCGGCGTGGAGCTGCGCGGCGTGGCCGTGGTGGACGGCGGCGGGGGTCATCAGGCCGATCCCGGAGTGTCGGTGTTCATGGTTGTGCCAGTGCACGAACGCGCGGCAGTGGTCGCGGGCGTGCTCGATCGAGGCGAAGCGGACGGGAAACGCGGGCCGGTATTTCAGGGTTTTGAAGGTCGACTCCGAGTAGGGGTTGTCGCTTGAGGTGTAGGGCCGGCTGTGCGTCTTGGTGATCCCGAGATCAGCCAACAGGAACGCGACCGGCTTGGCGCGCTGCGGCCCGCCACGGTCGGCGTGCAAGGTCAGCAGCCCGGGTGTGATCTTCTGCTGCTCGGCGGCCTGCTCGATCAGCGCTTTGGCGAGCTGCCCGTTCTCGCGGTATTGGACGGTCCAGCCGACTATGTAGCGGCTGAACACGTCGAGCATCACATAGAGGTAGTAGTAGGTCCACTTCGCCGGCCCCTTCAGCTTCGAGACGTCCCAGGACCACAGCTCGTTCGGCCGCTCCGCGAGCAGCTCGGGCTTCGCATAGGCCGGGTGGGTCAGCTGGTTGCGGCGGTCCCGCACGCCGCCGTGGTGGGCGGCGAGGATGCGATACATCGTCCGCGGCGAGCACAGGTAGGTGCCGTCGTCCAGCAAGGTCGCCCAGCACTCCTCCGGGGAGACATCAACGAACCGCTCGGAGTGCAGCACCTCGAGCACCCGCGCTCGCTCAGGCTGCGTGAGCGCCCGCTCAGGGATCGGCCGCGGCCTGGGCGGCCTGGGCTGCGGCGGTCGACGACGGCGGTAGATCGACGTCACAGACGCGCCCAGTGCCCGGCACGCCGGCCTGGTGCCGATGATCGGCGTTAGCTCTTCGACGGTGGCGGCGATCATCGCTCGGTGCTCTTCTGCGCGCTGCCCTGACCGAGCATCTCTTCCAACAGCGCTGAGACGTTTCCCTGGATCTCCACGACCCGCTTCATCTTCACAAGCTCAGACTCGGCCCGCTCGGCCCGCCTGGTCAGCGCCGCGATCTGAGCGTCGCGCTTGTCGGCCGGCTTGCGCCCGCGCGCCTGCCCGAGCTCCTTCAACGCGCCTTCCTTGCGTTGCTTACGCCAATAGGTCAGATGCGACGTGTAGAGCCCCTCACGACGCAGCAGCTCGCCGACCTCGCCCGGCCGCGTGCACGCGTCCGCCTCGGCCAGGATGCGCGCCTTGTACTCGGCGGTGAACCTGCGACGCCTAGCCTGCTCAACCAGCTCCGGGTCCGGAACTCCTCCAGCGAGGATCCCCTCCGGCGCGGCGCGCCCGCCGACCCCAAAGCCCAGTCCGGCTCCGCCTCCCTGGTCTTCGGGGCCGGCGGCAACCCCAGCGCTGCTGAGAATCCCATTCGTGCTGCTGTCCTGCATGTCCAGCGTGCTCCGTTCTCGCCCTCAAGGTTCATAGATTCCTTGATGCTGAGCGTCTCACCGGACATTGGCAGAGAGGGGCGGCCCGATAGTTGTTCGCTATGTCTCCAAGGAGGAGCCGCACGCGGTACGGCACCGGCTCGATGTCATGGGCCGTGATCGCGAAGCCGTGTCGCCGGGGCTGATACTCGGCTCGGAACGACTGAGCGGGACTGTGCGAGCCTCGCCACAACGCCACGAGTTCATCGAGCTCCTGGGCGTGCCTGAGCGCCTGCGCCCATTTGAGCCACGGGCCCTCAAAATCAGGGTCGTACTCGGGTAGCGGCGGATCCGCTCGAGGCATCGCACCGCAACCCTAGCCAATGGACAGCAACGGCTGGGACGTGCGCTGCCGACGTGCCGGACGACACCGCAGCGGGCGCCGCATTCGTGGCCAAGCACTTGTCTCGTTGGACGTTCACGCGACGAGTGCTTCTGGCCTAAGCGCTGGCGACGGACGCGTAGAGCTTCAGCGCTAACGGAAGTCAAATGCCACTCAGATACCCTCAGCGCTCTCATGAGTGGCCTACGCAGAGATGGCGCGATTGCGCGGTTCGCTGCTGTGTTTACAGTGGTCGTCATCTTGCTGGGCGCTGGTGCGTCCGAGGCATCCGGCGTGGTCGGCGGTAAGGCCGTGTCGATCACCGCAGCACCGTGGACTGTGCTGGTCCAGGAATACGGGTACCCGATATGCACCGGTGTGATCATTGACTCGTCCCAGATCCTGACCGCAGGGCACTGCGTCACGTCCGATAACGGAGAGTCCGCAGAGCCTTCGCCAGCTTCCGATTTCACTGTCGAGGCGGGTATCTCGAACTACAAGCAACCGCTCAAGTCCGATCACCAACAGTCTCGTTCAGTAAGTGCGGTGCGGGTGATGCCGGGGTATGTCGCCGCGAGCAAGCTCACTTCCGCTAATTATCTGGATACGGTCGATCACGATCTCGCGGTGCTGACGCTCTCTGAACCGCTTGACCTAGACGGCGACGATGCCCGAGTTGCGTACCTCCCGAGCGCGAGTACACCTATGCCGGGGCGTGTGTCGCGGTTAGTGTTGGCAGGCTTCGGCAACGAGAAGCCAAGCACTTACGCGAAGTCGGCTGGCGATTGGACTGGCCAGCTAAATGAGGTCGTCAATCGTCGGTCCGCAGGAGCTGCGGCACTAGCCACGTCCTGTGCGTCCTCGAGCAGACGAGCGCTGCATGCTGGGGAGACAGCGGCTCAGGTGCCGTCGAGCCGGGGTCACGCTCGATCGTCGTCGGGATCTTTAGCGAAGGCGAGTCACCTTGCAGGCCCGGGGAGAACTACTACGCTTTTCTTGCCTCGCGGGCAGCGCTGCGTTTCGTTCACGCCAGCATGCGGAGTTCGTACATCGACGGCATATCGGATGGCTCTGCCGATGCCCACACAGTTATCCGGCCGCTTCCGGCAATCGGGATTGTCTGCGTGATTCTTGGGGCGCTAGGCGTCTGGAGGATCAGGCAACGACACGAGCGGAGCAGACGCTGACGGATGACGGCGGGCCTTGGGCCGAGCTGCTCGTAACGGCGAGCCCAAAAGGACTTCAGGTCCTCAGGAGATCATCGTCTTTTGTCGTGCCGAAGCGCTGGAACCGCGAGTCGCGGACACGCGGCCGCTGCTGCTTTCCTTGCGAGCACTCGCGGCGTGGTCGCCGCGCCGGACTAGCGCAACGCCACGCCTGCGATCACGACGTCGGCACCTGCATCGGTGTCATCACATGCATGCGGGACGTCGCCGTCCGACCTGCCTTGCGCGGCGAGCGCAACCGCGGAGAGGCACTCGCGACTGATGGTCTTGGGCCGGCGATTCCGTCTGGATCAACTCGATAGCCGGTAGCCGAGCTGTTGGCCCCGGGCCTATGATCGGCTTATGGAGCCGCGCGATACGCGCACCAAGCGGATCATCCTCTGTGGCGTCTGGACCGGCATAGGTCTGTGCGTCTCGGGACGGCGCTCATGTTTGTATCCGCAGGCGTCGGGTTCGCTGTGCTCTTCTGCGGGTTCCTCGTCTTTGGGATCCTCATGTGGATCGCAATTGGCTCCTCGGGAGCGCTGAGACCAGACCCCGAACGTCGCCGTCCCGCAGATGACGGCGGGGCTAGCGAACTGGGGTTCATCACACGCGGCATCCGCGGCGACATCACGCCCTTTGGGCAGTCCGCCAAAAAGCGAGACCCCTGAGCGCGCGATGAGACCGCCGCTGTACCCCGCGACACCACCAAAGGGAGCGTCACGCCTAGAACGGATGGAGTTCCTGCGCCGGAACTACTTCTATGGGATGGCCTTAGTAATGCCCATCTTTGTCTCTGGTCTGATCGCCTTCACCCCGGTCGTGTTCGTGTGTGTGGCGGTCTGGCTGCTCCAGCTATGCGGGCTCCTGGTACTTCAGTCTCAGATCCGTGCCGAGCGCGGTGGATCTGAGCACTAAATAGCCCACCGACCGCCTTACCGCTCGCTTCCGCGGCGGGCTAACAGCGATCGTGAGGGGAGACTCCTCGGGCCGGTCTCGGTGTGCTCGGGCTGGCCCTGCGGTGCGCTCGTGAGGGCCTCGGGCTCAGGGCCGTGCCTGCGTCGTTCGACGGTGTTGCCGGGGGCAAGCTGTTTGGCTTATGTAACGGACGGGCTGCGATGCGCCTTGTGGCCGAATCGTTCAAATTCTGGTGCTGTTGAGTAGCAGTCACGACTTACATTCCGATCCCTAGGTCGCGGCCCTGGTCGATTGCTCTGATCGGCGCGATGTTGAGCTTGAGTCCCTGGGTGGCCCAGTGCTTGTTGAGTTGGTCGATGGCGCGATCGAGATTGCGGGCAAGTTTGCGGTCGCGCCAGCGGCTGCGGTTGATGCCGTGTTGGTGGGGGTCGGTGATGTCGTGCTTGACGCGGTGTTTGGCGAAAGTGAGCGCCGCCTGGTTCCAGATGTCGTGTGCCTGGCTGTCTTGCTCTGGTTTGGGGCCGAGCGTTTGCTCGAATACGGGGGTGCCGATTTCGATCTCCTCGATCGCCGCGTCCTCGATGATCGAGTTGCGTCGGTCTTGGTGCTGTTGCTGGAAAGCGATGAACTCGTCGGCGAGTGTTTGCCTGTCAGGTGGTGCGGGCAGTTGAGCCCGCCGCGCGGCGAGTCGATCGAGCTGTCCCTGCCGTTGGCCTTGGCGGGCTTCGAGGTCTTTCCGGTGGCGGCGCTTCGTGGTCCGGGCGTCTTGTCGTGCCGCGGTCCTAATCTGTTGGATCTGCGTGTCAAGTTCACGTATGCGCTCTGCCTTCTCGACAGCGTCGCGCATGACTTGCGCATGTATTTCTCTGGCTTGCTCGAGCCTCGAGTCCAATCCCGTTAGCGCCTCGCGATGTCTCGAGACCGTCCAGCGCGGCGCAGGCACCGCCTCTCGTGAGACCAGCGGCTGCGGTTCAGCCGCGGGAGAGTTCTCCAGCACCTCTGGCGCCTCTGCGGCCGACTCGCAAGCGGCTATGGCTGGCGGCACCTGTTCGCCCTGCGGCTCCAGGTTATGGGCCTTCGGTTCAACGGCAAGCGTAGTACTTACGGCGCGCCCGTCTCGGGCGAGCTCTACGTGACTGCTTGCGGTCTGCTCGGCGCCCTCCAGCCGCAGCCGGGATTTGAGGTTGCGCCATCCCGGATCGGGGTCGGTCAGCACCAACACTGTGGTCGTTTCCCGCGCGCGGCTGGCGGCGACGTAGGCGAGTTCTGCATCGAGGTTCTTGACCGGCGTCACGACGATCGCGTGATCGGCGGTCGCGCCTTGGCTGTCATGGATCGTGACGGCGTATCCGAGACGCACGTGGTCGCGGACATATTCGGCCGGTAGCAGCACCTCACGATCGGCGACACGGACTAGCAGCCCATCATCGAAGCTGGCGACCGCTATCGCACGCGTGCCGTTGTCCACCCCAAGCGTGCGATGGTTACGTTTCAGGATTAGCTTCTCCCCGGCATGGATCGCGTCGCCCTCGCTCGTCTTGAAGCCGATCTGCTCGCCCGTCAGCCGTCCTGTGTCGCGCAGCTTTGCCTGTGCGAGGAGGTTCAGGTCTTGGCGCAGCTGGTTGGTCGGCGAGATCAACAACACATCCTCACCCGATTGCGGACACTCGCTCCACAGCGCTACCGCGTCCGTGGTGGCCTGATGCCGCTCGCGCGGCGACCGTCCGTAACCGCGCAGCCGTCCGTGCTTCTCCTGATAGGCCACCCACTTGTGTGGCGTGCGGGCCGCGAGGTCGTTCAGCGCCTTGCCCTCATCAGTCCTGCGCTGCCGGATGACCTCATCGAGCCGCAACAGCGCTTCGCCGAGTTCGTCCTGATGCTGGTGGGTGACCTGCTTGAACCAGCCGCCGGCCTGCACCGATTGCAACTGTGCGCTGTGCCCCACCCCACGCACCGCGAACCCTTCCTTGACTGCGGTCCTTAGCACGAGCTCCGCCTCACGCGTGTGCACCATCGTCAGCTCGTCGCCGAGCAAGATCCCCGGCACCCCACCTGTCAACTCGGTTAGCGGCCTGCTCTGGCTGATGTGGTTCGCGAGGCTCGCGAACGTACGACTCCGCTCAACACCGGCGGCCTTCAGCTCGGTGACCGCCTTCCCCGTCGGCGCCGCACCAAGCACCGATATCCCCTCGCGCTCCCAGACCCTGTTCGCGAGACCGGCGACATACGTCTTGCCGGTGCCGGCGTTCGCCTCGATCAACACCGTCCTGTACGGCGTGCTCGTGAACGCCTTGATCGCCGCGAGCTGTCCCGCGTTCGGCGTTGCGGCGTGATCGACGATCACCCGCTCAACCACGTCTGCCGCTACCGCCGGCGCCGACACGTCTTGCACCGACTGAGTGAGCAGCTTGACCAGACTGCGTTCCGTCTCGACCAGCTCGGCGGTGGTCCACTTGACCTCTTTCGCGGTCTCGATCCGCACAACACGCGGGTCCTCGACGATCTGCTGCACATACGCGTCGATCTGCGAGGCAGGCATCCCGGCCCGTGACACCGCCAACTGCACCGCAGGCAACCGAAACGCCGTCGTCATCTTCGTCAGACCTTCCAGACTCAAGACCTGGTCGGCGATCTCCTTCACGCTCGCGTGGTTGCGCTCCTTTGCTGCCGGTGCGGTGACGATCTCGCGTAGCATCGTCATCTCGTCAAGCCCATGCGCAAGCGCGACCGCGCCGACTTGGTCGCGCGTCATCACCGCGGCGAGGTCCTTCTTCTGACGGGTCTGCAGTGCGATCATCTGCCGCACGGCCGAGGTGGCCGGCATCCGGTTCGCCGCCTCCCACTCCGCCACGACCGGATCAATCTTCTTCCGTGTACGTGAACTCAACGCATCACGCAACGCCTCTGGGACCTGCTCAACCAGCGCGGTGCCGTTCTGCCCAAGCTCGCCCCACGCGATCGCGGGGATCTCCTTGCTGATCGCCTCCCGCAGCTCCGCCTCATGCCGATGCCCGAGTGCCTCGAGCACTGCGCCGCCGCGCGCGAACAGCGCCTTGGACCACAGCCGTTGAAACCCGCCGTCGCGGTTCTGCACCAGCGTCGAGACGTGCACGTGATCGTGGATCAACGGCTCACCCTCACGATTCGAGGAATGCGAGTAGCGGATCCCCATCCACGCGGCCGGCGGCTCGGCGACACGGTTTGCCTCATCTTTCCCCGACCCGCGCCTGACGCGCATGTAGTCACGTTCCGCGACCACCAGCGTCCGCTCGATCGCACGCGACCTCGCCCTATCAAGCCGCGCACGCAGATCATCATCGGCGAGCACGTAGAGGATCGAAAGGTCCTTACCGATCGAGAATGTGAAATCAATCCCGACATCCTTGGCTTCTCGCGCCAGGGGCTCGCCGTTGCCGGCGAGGCCCTCGAACATCATCATCGCCGCCTCCTGCGACGGCTCACCGCCATACCCGAACCCGAGCGGGTTGCCGACCCACTGCACCTCGGCGCGCTCGCCTTCACGCATGTAGTCAGTCAGCGCCTGCTGCTCGGCGAGGTCCTCCTCGACCTCCTCCCACGGATACAACAGCATCGCCGGGATAAACGCCAAAGGCGTCATATTCAGACCCATCCGGGAGCCCCTGATTGCGGCCGTTCCCGCCTGAAATCCCGTCCCTGGCCTTCCTGGTACACGCCGGTGACCGTAACAGCCCCACCCGGGGGCAGTTAGCGTGTGAATTTCGCCGTTGCCGTTGACGTTGGTGGTCAGTGCGGTGCTAGATGTCGCATCCGGATGGCCAGTGAATGCGGCATTCCGTGGTAGCCGCCGCAGTATTTGACATGGCGTTGCCGCTGGCCGTCACGTGGTGTCAGTGTGTGGCCTTCAAGCCACGAGCTCAGAACCACAATCCACGTTCCGGCGTATGTCACTGCTTCCGTTTGTGGTTTCGTTTGCGTACTTGCATAGTTGTTGTACGGCGGGCAACGTGGTGGGCGGGACGGAATGTCGATGACGCGAGGCACGCGGCTGGTCGAGTACCGCCGGAGTGCGCATCACGCTCACCGCGAGATGAATGAGGCGCGGCAATTTGGGGGCTTCACGATCAACGACGAGTTGGCGTCGACCGCGCACTCGCGCGTTTCGGTAGCCCTCGACGAGGGTGGCGTGCGTGTGGCGGTGAAGAGCTGAAGGCTCGCTGTGCAGACAAGGAGCCGTACCGCCGGTTTCGGGACGAGGTCACGTTCCACCACGGCGGTCCCGCTTCGACTCGAAGTCCTCCAACACATCGAGAGACTTGTGACTACCCGCACTTGCCGCGCGAACCACGTCCTGCGGTCGTCGCCCATCCGGTGACCGCAGCACGCCCAATGCAGGGGCCACAGACTTGGCGGCGAGCAGCTGCGCTCGCGGAGTGGAATAGACGCCCTGCCCCTTCTATGGAGTAGAGGAGGAAATAGGTCCGCCTCAAGCTGCACACTGGAGGACGGGAATGACCAAAGAACTCTTGAACGAAGACGAGATCTTTATCGCGGGAGTAGGTGCCCCGCGACTCCGCCGCGTCGTGATCGAGGAGCGGCAGGAGAAGACGCTCGAGCATGCCAGGCTCGCCGCCGGCTATGCCGAAGACGTTAGTCCCAACGCGCACGATCAGGCGACGTTCCGCCTGATCAATCGACGCAAAGCGTTCGATCAGCTTCCCGGCTCCGAGAACGTGATGCCGATGCTCGACAACTGGGAGTACTGGACGAAGATGAACGATTGGGACTCGCGTAACCGAGTCCTTGAGGACCTGACCTGCAAAATGCGTCGACACGAGGCGACAGGGCCCGAGATCCAGGTGCTGACGACCGTGTGTCGCCCAGCGTGGAAAAAGGTCGTGCATAGCCTTCGCCGCAGCGCTGGCATCGACCTCGACATACGGGCGGATGGCGTCGAGCAGCTGGAGGCAGCTCGACGAGCCAACGAACTCGACCGCGAGGATCTCGATGCAGTCGTGCATGGCGCCTGCTTCGACCTTCTCTGCTCAGTTCCGAATCCGTTCCCGCGACGTTTCTACGGATGGCTGATGGACGAACTCTCGCGCGCCGCTCTCAAGCATCTTCGAGCCGAGTTGACCACCGATAGCCGCCCTCTTTCGGTCGACTACGACATCGTCCAAGAACTCGACGCTGTCCTGTCCGACGGGGGTGGCCGTGACACTGAATGCTTCGAGTCCCCAAGAGGTTCACGGCACTCGGAGTGGCTCCGGACGCAGGATCTGGCCTCGATTTTCGAACTGGCTGACGAGTACGCGACTTACCTGAAGCGTGAGAGTGCTATCTCTCGCGCGGTCGACCGGTTGGCGCCCCGCCAGCGGCAGGTGATCCAGCGGCACTACTACGAGAAGATCACCGAGGCGCAGATCGCTCGTGATCGTGGAGTCGCGTCATCCACTATCCGAAACAGTCGTGTGCAGGCTCTGCGGAATCTTGAGCGGGACGACGAAATGTTCCTGGTGCTAGAGGCGATTGGCGATGTGCGCGACGCCGGGCGTAGGGACCGTTTGCTTGCAGAGCAGAGTCACCGGCAACTCGCTGCCTAATCCCGGCAGACGATGCCGCAACTGCCGGTGTGCAGCCACCTGTTTGCCGATGCCGTCGCCCTGCTCGCGCTAGGACGCAGCTCGCTATAGCTGTGGCTTCAGTTCGCGAGCACGTGGACGTCGATCGCGTTGCTTCGTGCGCAGCGTAAGGCCATCGACGCCTGCGGACCGCCGTAACTCATGAGAGCCAGAGCCGCCGATCCCAGGGACTGACGCAAGGTTGTTCCGAACCTCTCCGGCAGGGAAGCAGAACTGAGTTGCTTTCGGTCGGTCGGTTCTGCTCCTCGCCACCAGCGCGACCGGCAGGTCGAGCTATCCGGTGCGCGTCCGGTAGCCCCACCGTTCTCAGTGGTCGGCATCCTGCCGACTCGGCCGGCATTCGTTCCGACGCCGGGAACGTCCTTTGGGTGCGTGTCGCAAAACGGTGCGGTTGCTCGTTATGAGCCCTGCAGCGACACGCTGAAAGGAGCAGGCAGTGAGCAAGTCAATCGCGGCGCCACGAGCCGCGAAGAAACGATCTTCGCGAAGCGCATCTCAAGACGAGAGCTTGGGGCTCCTCGGTCTGCCGCAGCCGCCGCAGGTCAGGCCGGTCAGGCTGGATGAACCGCTGCTCACGGTGGTTCAGACGGCGGAACTGCTGAGCGTTGCGCGGAGCACCGTCTATCACCTGGTCGGCACCGGGGAGTTGCCCCACCGTCACGTCGGTCGACGCATCAGGTTCTACAAGCCCGATCTGGAGGACTATCTCGAGAGGCAAGCGCCACATGCCGCGTAGCGAGCCGGCTGTCGCCCGATGTGCTCGGGCAACGCGGATCCACGCGGCATGTCAACTGGTCGTTGGCTTCGCCGCCGGGCGGCGCCACTTACGCGACTGGATCAGGCAGCGGGCCAGTCGGCATTGCGGAGAAGTTCGGAGAGCACTTCGCGGGCGTCGGTCCCGCGGCGGATCACGATGCGACTGAGACGCGCCGCGTCCTCACCATCGAGGTCGACAATCACGCGCGTTGTGACGTGCTGACCGCCCGGTTGGTGCTCGATGATGGCGTCGTCGAGGACGTCATCGAAGTCGCCCGGTTGCGGATCATCTGATGTCCATGCTGATTCAGGCATAGCTAGCTCTCAAGGATCTTACGCTCACGGTCTGTGGATTCCCAGCCAGTGATGACCGTCCAGGTCGTGGGATCCTCGGTTGGCTCGATCACGATCGTCAGGCAACGGCCACCGTCGGTCAGACCCACCAAGAGCCTTCGGCCCGGGACCGGAGTGCGGCGGTTGTGTGCTGTGCTGTTTCGGTTCCACGGGATCTCTGAGACCTCGTCCTCCGAGATGCTCCGGGCCCCGAGTTTCCCTATGGAAGCGATCGTGAATCTGAGTTCGGTGACGTCGATAGCCACCCCCTGATGACCCTACGCGAACGCCCGGTCGATCGCCTCGACCTCGCCCTCGCTGGGCTGGTAGTGCGTGTAGACCTGGGTGGTCTTGACGTCGTCGTGGCCCATCCATTCCTGGATGTTGCGCATCGGCTGACCGGCGGCGGCCATCCGTGGTGCCGAACGTGTGGCGCAGCTCGTGGAAGGTGATCTGGTGAACCTCGGCGCGCTCGAGCGCCTGCTTGAACCGGCGGATCAGCTTGGAGCGGTCAAGCGGGCCTCCGGTGTCGGGGTGGCAGAACACGAGGTCGTCCTTGCAGCGCGAAGTCCGTGCGGCCCTTGAAGGCGCAGCAGTGCCTGCGCGACCTTCTGAGGCCATCGGCACCGACCGTGCTGGACTTGGCGGACTTCGGGCGTGTCGAACTGGCCGCGCACGTAGTTCTGGACGACGCGGATGCGCCGGGCGTCGAAGTCGACGTCGCGCCAGCGCAGGGCGAGCAACTCGCCCTGCCGCAGCCCGCTCATAGCCGCGGTCAGAAACAGCGTCGGCTCGATGCTCCCCCACGCGTCGTCCGGGTACGGGGCCGCGATCGAGCTTCTCGAGCTCGTCCTGGCCCAGGAACGGATGTCGGTCTCGGCCTTGGCGGCCCGTTGCCGGTCGGGCGGTCGGCGAGCTTGACAGGGTTTGACGACACACCACTCCTGTCGCATCCCGAGCTCGAAGATCGAGTGCATGCGTGTTGACGTGGTTTCTGATCGTCTTGATCGCGAGCGTCGCCCTGCTTTGCGGCGATGTAGGACTCGATGTCGCCGGGCTTGATCTTGTCGATCGTCGTTTGCCGAAGAACGGGGCGATGTGGTTGCGGATGTCTGAAGCCTGGGTGAGCTTGTAGGAGGTCTTGCGCTCCATGTTGACGGCCAGGCGCCTGCAGTACTCGGCGCCGGCGACCTCGATCGTCACCCGGTCCTCCAGGCGGATCACACGGCCGGTCTCCTGGCGCATGATCGCCAGGCGCCTCTCGGCCTCGACCTTCGGGATGCCGTCGGCCTTGCCGGGGGTCCTGACCGCGCCGATCTTGCGCTGGATCTTGTGTCCGTCAGGGTCGCGCCAGGTGCCGTACCAGGACGCCGCCGATCTGCCGTAGCGCCGCCGGTCCCGTAGTTGCGTTTGCGCCTGTCCCAGCGTCCTCGCAGCCACTAGATCATCCGTCCGCTTTGTTCCAATTTTGTTCCAATTTGACTGGACTCTACTGGAACGCCTGGACGGAAAGCCTTATATACATGGGGTTTTTGACTTCACTGATACCGCATCGAAACCGGCTGGGGGCCGGGCGGCCGCAGGTTCAAATCCTGTCTCCCCGATTACCGTCTCTATCGGGACAGAGCGAGCCCAGAAGCGTCTGTACAGGACGCAATCCCCCGTGTTTGCTAGTGATCTAGGACTTTCGGCCCGCTAGCCGTTGAAGCTCTGCCTACACGGCTCCCCTTTTGGCTTACTGATGCTCACTGCCATTATCGAGGCTTACAGCGACCTGGCCGAGGCGGACCCTCAGGCGGTAACCACCCCCTGAGGCCAACCGCCGCAGCTTGCTCCGATAGGTTTGCCGTCTTGCTCGGTCTCCGGCACCTTATGAGCCGCTCGTCTGGCTCGAATGGGACTCCATCCTCGCGTTGGCTTGGTGCTCTCTCGGGTCGTCACACGGACCTCGCGGAGAAGTGGAGCAACAAAGGACTCAGGAATCTGCTGATCGCCTTCGGGCTGGCCAACGTGGCAGAGTGGGGATTCATCACTGCGTTCAGCGTGCACGCCTTCGACGTGGGCGGAACGCTGGCGGTCGGGCTGCTCGGTATCCGGATGTTCGCCGGCGCAGCCAGCACGACTATGATCGCACCGCGCTTCGAGGAGTCTCGGCGCGCCCTGACAGCGATCACGTTCAGCCGGACGGTGCTGCTCGTAGGCTCGGCGGTACTGGCTATGAGCGGGGCTGCGTTCGGTTTCACGCTGGCGCTAGTCGTGCTGGACGCCGTGGTCGCAGCCGGTTACCGACCGGTCCATCAGAGTCTCCTTCCGGCCCTGGCCAACTCACCGGCGGAACTCATGCGGGCCGTGGCCGGGACCAGCACCACGAAGACCGTCGGCCAGGGGCTAGGGGCGGTCGTCTGCGGTTTCGCGATCAACTGGACCTCTCCCGCGACCGTGATGCTGGTCCTCGGCCTGCTGATGGGTGGCCCCTTCCTGTGCAGCCTGGCGATCGTTCGTGTAGTCGGTCTACGACATGCGCGGGCACGGCGCCCGTTCCACGAGGCCCTGATCGCCTTTCCGCAGGTTCTGCGCGACTCGCAGGCGTGGCCGCTGGTCAGCGCGGGGGTCCTGCGGACACTGCTCCGTGGCGTATGGAACTCGCTCCTTGTCGTAGTGGCCCTGCATCTGTTCGACCTGCGCAACTCGGGCGTCGGGGTGTTCCAGGCAGCCGCCAGTCTGGGAGCGGTGCTGGCGCTGCCCGTGACAGCCGCGCAGATCGGGCGCCAGCGACTCGCGTTCCCATGCGGAGTCGCATTCCTGGTCGCGGGGCTAGCAGTAGCCGGAATAGGCGGAGCTCACCTCGCGGTCTTGGGGCTAGCCCTGATCTGCGTGTGGGGAACCGCGATGGCCGTTGCGGATGCGATGTCGATGTCGATGTTGCATCGCATGTTCCATCCAGATGTGCTCAGGCGCACCGTCAGCGTAATGGAGTCTCTAAAGCTGGTCTCCGAAGGTGTAGGCGCTCTGGCCGCGCCGGCGCTGGTGTCGCTCTTCGGACTCAGATTAGCGCTGGTGGTCGCAGGACTGCCGCTGCCTGCGCTGGTCCTGTTGACCTGGGCGCGGCTGCGTAGAACCGACGCGCTTGCCGAAGGACGCAGCCACATGGTGACGCGGCTACACGGAGTCGCGCTTTTCCGGGGCTCAAACATGGAGTCCATCGAAGAGCTGGCTGCAAGTGTCGTCCCGATGGACGCCGACCCGGAAACCGAGATCGTCACGCAGGGAGACCCTGGTGACCGCTTCTACGTGATCGACTCAGGCGAGGTGGAGGTGCTGATCGATGCATACCCGATCGGTCACATCGGACCGGGTCGCGGATTCGGCGAGCGGGCACTACTGCGTTCCACGCGCCGCGCCGCAACAGTGCGCGCGATCGCTCCAACCCACCTCTATGCGATCGATCGCGCCCGCTTCCTCTCGGTAGTCACCGGCACGGAGGCGGGCGCGGCACCCGAGAACGAGCCGGCGCTGCAACCGGTTCAACGCGACGTTGCAGCGTTGCCCCTGACGGATCTGCTCGGCGAGTTGACGCCGCTCGCAGGACTTGACGCAGTCGGCCTGGCGAGCCTTGCCTTACTGGCCAACCGCAGACGGCATAGCTCCCATGAGCTCATCTTCGCGGAGGGTGATCAGAGCGACGCGATACACCTGGTCCTCGAAGGGCGGGCCGAGGTAAGCATCGCTGAGCGGGTCGTCGCGGTGCTACTCCCGGGCGACTATTTCGGTGAGATCGGCGTGTTACACCAGACCACGCGGACCTCGAGCGTCCGGGCTCTCGAGGACCTGCATCTGGTCTCGCTGCCTGCGGCCTCGGTCCTCGAGGCCATCGACGCGGCCGGCAGCACCCCGACCCACCATCTGTTGAGGCACGCCGACACCGTTTGATCCGGGTGTCAGCGCGGACGCGACTGCCCAAGCCAAGGCGACCACGTCGTGTTCCAACTGCTTAGTGGAGACCCTGAGCCAGTTTCAATTCACACTCGGATTAGACCCGGCTACATCCCGCAGAAACCCCAGTTGGACTCATAGGACCCGCGACGAATCCGCCACAAGGTCCGATAACCGCCACGGGTACAGGCTTTGTGTCCTGTCTCCCCGATGCAAGAAAACGCGAACTCGCAGTCCCAGCGACAGGTCACGGTCACCAAGCTCCGGCAGGCACTGAAACGCACGGATCTGTCCACCGTTCCTTGACGCATACCTATATGGGTATGTATCGTTGGGATCATGGCTCGAGCGGCGACCACAACCGACGCATTCAACGCAGTGGCCGAACCGCGCCGGCGGCAGATCGTCGAGCTCTTGGCTGGCGGGGAGCGGGCGGTTGGTGACCTCGTACGCGAACTCGGGCTGGGCCAGCCGCAGGTGTCAAAGCACCTGCGTGTTCTCAGGGAAGTGGGATTGGTGGATGTGCGCGACAAGGGTCGACAGCGGCTCTACCGCCTCAACGGGCTCGCGCTCAAGCCAATACACGACTGGGTGAGCAACTATGAGCAGCTCTGGTCAGAACGGTTCGAGCTGCTCGACGATGTCCTGCAGGATCTCAACAAGGAGCACAGACATGGCAGTGACGACTAGCGGCACGGCAAGGGTGACCCTTCCGGCTGAGGACCAGATCCTGCGAGGCCCGCGACATGCACATCAATTCCGGCATGGAGCCCGGCATGCAGGACGCTTTCGACCTCCTCGAGCAAGTCGCCATCTCCCTCGCCTGACCACCATTGGTCCCCGAGCTGCGGGCTTGCTTATATTCCGCCGGGTTGGCTGATGACGCATCGTCTGGGCGTCGCGCTGGGCGGCTTGGGAGTCGTTTCGCTGCACTGCGCGTGCGTGACCTTCGTTTCGTGTTCGGTGCCGCACTGGCGTCGAACCTGGGCGACGGCATCGCCTCGATCGCTCTGGCGTTCGCGGTTCTGGATCTGACCGGCTCGGCCACTGACCTCGGGATCGTTCTCGCGGCGAGGACCGCCGCACAGGTCACCGTGATGTTGATCGGCGGCGTGGTCGCAGACCGCGTCAGTCGACGAGCAGTGATGATCGCCGCCGATCTTGGCCGGTTCGGATCACAGGCAACGATCGGAGTCCTCCTCGCGACGAACCATGCGAGCGTCGCTGCACTTGCTCTCTCTCAGGTTCTGCTCGGGATCGGCAGCTCGTTCTTCATACCGGCATCAAGCGGCCTCATCAGAACCGTGGCCGGGGAGCACGCCCAAGAAGCGAACGCGCTGCAAACCATTGCCGGGTCGGGAGCGAGTCTGCTGGGTCCCGCACTCGGAGGCTTGCTTGTCGTCACCGTTGGGTCGTCCTGGGCGATGGTTCTGGATGGGGCGAGTTATCTACTGAGCGCGGCGCTGCTCTCGGGCGTCGGCCGGACTCTCGCGATCCTGGCGCGGGACACCGATGCGCCGTCATTCCTAGCGGACATGGTCGGCGGATTCCGTGAAGTCAGGAAGCGCAGATGGTTGTGGATTCTGATCATCAACATGGCTATCGGCAACATCCTTTTCACGGTCTGGCCGGTGCTCGCCCCGCTGATCTGCAAGCAGCACTACGGCGGCGCATCCTCATATGCGGCTCTTGGGGTGGCCACGACCGCAGGTATTCTCGCCGGCGGCGCCGTGCTGCTGTCGGTCAGACCACGCTACCTGCTGCGAGTGGCGATGCTGGCGAGCATCCCGTGGACGGTCCCCGGAATCCTCCTCGGCCTTCATCTACCGATCTACCTGGTCCTTGTTTTCCAGTTCATCGCCGCACTCGGGATCAGCGTGGAGGGCTCACTGCTGTGGACCGCAATCCAACAGTCCGTGCCCGCCGAGGCCACTTCACGCGTCACCTCGTGGGAGTACGCGGCAACAATGTCGATCATGCCGCTCGGGTACCTGCTGGTCGGCCCGTTAGAGCAAGCCCTCGGCAGCTCGACGGCACTCATCGCATGCAGCATCGCCGTGATTTTGGTGACAAGCACCTGCTTCATCGTCCGAGACGTTCGGATGCTCGAACGATTGCCACCAGAAGGGTCCGCCCTCGCGAACACGGCCATCGAACGCGTGCCTTGACCGTCACGCAGCCACAGGACGGGGCCGGCATGAACTTCAATCGCCACTGACTGTCGGGGCGGCCACGGAGCGAACCGACTGCTTCAGCATCTCCGCCGGAGCGCGATACTCGGTGAATGCGCAGCTCTAAGCCGGCCCGGAAGTGGGTGATCGGTGCGCTGCGTGCGCCAACGGTCCTGTATGACTGGAACCTCGGATGGCTGCTCGGTCGACGATTCTTGCGGCTGACTCACCGCGGCAGGCGCTCCGGCCGCTGCTACCGGATGATGTTGGAGGTCATCGGTGAGGACCCGCGCCGACATGAGCTCTTTGTGATGGTCGGCCTGGGCCGCAGCGCCCAGTGGTACCGCAACGTGGTTGCCGGGGGTGCCGTCGAGGTTGCGATCGGTCGCGAGCGGTTCAGTCCTGCCTATCGCGAACTTGAGTGTCGGCATGCGGCGGCAGTCCTCGGAGACTACGAGCAGCGTAACCACGTGGTGACTCCGATCCTGCGCCTGGTGTTGAGCCGATTGGTCGGCTGGCGTTACGACGGCAGCTCCGCGGCGCGGGAGCGACTGGTGGGCGAGCTGCCGATCCTCGCGTTACGCCCAGCATCCTGACCGATCTGAACGCCGGGTCCCGGCCGAGCCATCCGATACCAACGGTCTCGACCGGAGCGGCTCAAAGATCAGAAGATCGCGCATTGGCAGGACTGAGATCTACGACCGGGTTGCGCTCCAAGAACGGCCTCGGAAGCCGCTGGGCATGCGTCAGCCATGGTTCAGTGGTTGTGGTTGACGAGCTCGACGTCGGCGATCAGCGAGAAGCTGAAGCCTTCGCCGACCATCTGGACGTGGTCTGGCCTGTCCACACCAATCCGCAACCCGGCGTGCGGGGCGATCGCCATGTAGAAGCGCTTGGACGCGGCGGGGTCGCGGACACGGATCCAGAGGTGATCGACGCGACCGTCGGGCACTGAGTGGTTGCGCTCGACATGCACCGCCTCGGCGCTGTTGCCGTCGGGGTCAAGCAGGAAGCCGCCGTAATAGTCCGGGCCGTAGACCGTGCGCGGGCCCGGCGCGCCATTGTCACGGTAGCCGGCGTCGATCCCTGCCTGCCAGAACGCGTCCACAGCCCCCCGGGACGGTGCGCGGAAACCGACGTGCAGACCGCGGGTCACGGGGTGCCCCCGGTCCGTCTGCCCGATCGCCCAATCGTCCCACTCGATCAGCTCGGCATCCGCAGGCTCGGCTCGGCGCCCAACGCGCAGAGCACCGTGCGATAAAAACGCTCGGACGCGGCAAAGTCCGTGACCGCGACCCCGACGTGATCAAACATTCCGTCGAGGATACGGCCTGTTGTCGCTCGTACATGCGGCCACTCGCATCGCGTCACGGTCGAAAGGCAACGAGCCGCTGACGATGAACCGCGCAACGGTCGCCGAAACGCGACGGATCAAGCTGTAAGCCGCTCTACCCCCGCGCGGCATGCAAGCCAGAGCGCCCCGCCGAGAGACTGGCGGGGCGCTTGTCGTTGTCGTGCCTGTCCAAGCCTGAGGAAGATTGCGAGCGCCCCGTCGGCTCGTCGACGGGGCGCTCGGTACTGCTTGTAGCCGTGCTACGGGGGTGTTAGGACGGCTACGGGACGGCCTACAGCCCGATCCGTCGCGCGTCGACCACCGACGTTGTTCACCTTCGAGGGCTCGTATCCTCCCCGCCTGTGCCGACAGCACGAGAAGCACCGCTCCGAGCGGCCAACCACCCGCGCGAGGCAAAGTGAAGCGTCTGGCCACTGACCGCCTCGACCTTCGACCTCCCGACCCGGTGCGGGATCTTGATGATCTGTTCCCGATCTTCAGCGACCCCGGTGGCTGGTGGTATGACCCGGACGGTCGCCATCGCGAGCCAGCGCAGACCGAGGAATGGCTTACCCGAGCCGCGGCGCGCTTTGAGACTGACGGCCTGAGCTACTGGACTGCGCGCCTGCATGACGAGGGCATCGTGATCGGGGTCGGTGGCGCTCAGCGGCAGCGAACCGGAGCGTGGAACCTCAGCTACCGGATCACGAGCGCTCATCAAGGTCGCGGCTATGCGACTGAGCTCGGCCGCGCGGGGCAAGCCGCTGCGTTGGCCGTCGATTCAGAAGTTCCCGTGATTGCCTGGATCGCCGAACACAACACCCCCTCGCGCAAAGTCGCGGAGCGCCTCGGCCTGATGAGTTACGGCTTGGCGATCGACCCCTCCGACGGAGAGCTTCGGCTTGCCTATTCCGATCGACCCATCGGCGCATTCCACGGTTGAGATCGGGAGAGCTCGGCCAGCCGCCGACGCAGGTCGCGGCGGTCGGGCTCGCGCAGCCTCAGGCAGTGCTTCGATGCTGCCCCGCCGCAGATACGGCGTCTGCCCGCTCTGCTTTGCTCGTGGTCATGTTCGACGAGCAACGTCTGTACTCGCGCACGCCGGAGTCGAGGCGCTTCGCTGAGCGCGTTCAGGTCGTCATGGATCTCACCTCTCGGCTGAACGTTCTACCGTTCAGTGAGGTCGAGACACGCAAGCTCCTGCTCGACGCGATCCTTGGTAAGCCGCTGCCTGAAACGGTCACGATCTATCCGCCGTTCTACTGCGACCACGGACTCGGGATCGAGCTCGGCAAACAAGTGTTCATCAACCAGGGATGCCTGTTCTCTGACCTGGGCGGCATCACGATCGGCGATCGCGTGATGGTCGGGCCGATGGTCAAGCTGACCACTGCGGGCCACCCGGTCCCCGTTGGCGAGCGCTACGACGGCATCACCATCAGGCCGATCGTGGTCGAATCCGACGTCTGGATCGGGGCGGGCGCCACGATCACGCCTGGCGTGACGGTCGGGCACGGATCAGTGATTGGAGCGGGCGCCGTGGTCGCTAAGGACGTGCCGCCACTCACCCTCGTGACCGCCACTTCGTTCGTCGAGCGCCGGCGCTTGGAGCCACTTCCCAGCCCCACGTTCTCAGAGCACGCGGCGACACCTTGACGTGGCGCGGCGCCAGCTGCGCCCCAAGCCGGCCGCTTGTTCTTCAAACGCCATCCTTGGGCGATCATACGCCGCGCTGAGGTCCCGATTCCCCTGCGGGGTTCGCGTTCCCCGCCGCGGGGTAGCACGTCCGTGTGGGATACGAGCCCGAAGCGGACCTGGAGCACGAGCCGGTCCCCGCCGCTGATCCCAGCCGTGCCGCGCCCGGCCTTGGGGCTGGCGAGCGAGACCCGGCCGTGGCGTTCACCGATCCGGACGTGTCCACGACCACGCCGCACCCGACGAACGCGGGCCGGGTCTGGGTGGCGATCGCTGTCGCGACCGTGATCCTGATCCTGCTGATCATCTTCATCGCCGAAAACTCGCGGTCGGTCACAATCTCCTTCCTCGGCGTCCACGGGCATATCTCGCTCGGCCTGGCGATGTTGATCGCAGCCGTCGTCGGTGCGGTCGTCACTCTCCTCGCCGGAAGCACGAGGATTCTGCAACTGCGGCGCGAAGTGCGCCGCCACCGGCGCCGAGCCCCCAGCGAGCCTTCACGCAACACAGACGACTGAGGTGCCGTGGCGGCGTTACCCCCGCGGCGGCGACTTGCTCCCAGGCGTCAGTGAGTGGACGATCAGCTGCACGGGATAACTCGGCTCGCTCAGCGCCTGGTTCGTGAGGATCACGACGCCGAGGCGAAGCGACGGGACGAGCATTGTGTAACTCGACATACCCGCTGAGATCCCGTCGGCGAGCAGGAAGCTGCGGGGGTACCAGCTCGCCGTCCCGAGCTGCCAGCCCAGGCCGGTCCGGTAGTCAACCTGGGACCCGGTGGCGATCGGCTCCTCGGTCGCGGCCAGCCAGGCCGCCTGCGCAGCGGGCGCGTCACCCAGCGAGGCTTCGACGAATCGTTCCATGTTGCCGATGCTCGAGACCAGGCCGTCCGCCCCCGCGAGCGCGCCGATGTCGTACGTGAACGGAGCAAGCGCAGTGTCCTGGGCGCCGTATGGGGTGGCGAGGTAGGGATCGGCCTTCAGCGGCTCAAGCCGGGTGCGGGTCATTCCGAGCGGCTTGGTGATGGCGCCGCGCAATAGCCCTCCGTAGGCGGCACCCTCACCCAGTGCGCCACTCCCCACCGGCGCGCCCTCCGCCCGCACGATCAGGTCGCCAAGCAGCCCGTAGCCGAACTCCGATGCGCCAAAGCGCACACCTGGACAGTGCTGCAGCCTGGCGTTGCGGAGGTCTGTGTAGAGCCGAGCAAGTGTGTAGGACGCATGCGCCGCCGCGTAGTCCACAGGCTGGTCGATCAAACCGGAGTGCTCTGTGGCCAGGTCAGCAATCGTAATCGCAGCGTCATCACAGGCCGGATCGCTCGGGGCTCTCGCGCCCGCCGGCAGATAGTCCTGGATCGGCGAGGACAGTGACATCCGCCCCTGCGAAACGGCCCGAGCAAGCAGTGTCGCGGTGAACAGCTTCGTGAGCGACGCGACCTCGAACTGGGTGGTTGACGTGACGTGGCGGCCACTGGCCTGGTCGGCCATCCCGAACGTGTATGTGCAGGAGGCCAGCTTGGCGCCGCCGCCGCCGCGGCCGGGCATGACCACACCGATCGCCACACCGGGAAACGCCGCCGAACCCGAGGAGAACGTCTTCATGTAGGCCCGCTCCGCGCTGTTCACGCGCGCCGCGATCGTCCCGCAGTTGCGAGCAGGGGCCGCAGCGGCCGTTCCGCTTGACCACAGCAACGCGACGAGCATCGTCGCCGACAGAGCCGCCGCGACGACGGCTCTGCGGCCGCTCAACCTCACCCTGCCCGCCAGGTTCATGACTGTACGAGTGCCCTCAGCGACTGCTTCAGAGAGTGAGTCGAGGCCACGACCGCGGTCGGCTCATAGCCGCAGTGAGCCATGCAGTTGTCGCAGCGCGGGTCATTGCCGCGACCGTACTGTTCCCAGTCGGTGGTCTCGAGCAGTTCCTTGTAAGTGGTTGTGTAACCGTCACCCATGAGGTAACACGGCCGCTGCCACCCGAACAGTGAATACGAGGGAATCCCCCAGGGCGTGCACTGAAACTCAGCCTTGCCCTCCAGGAAGTCAAGGAACAGCGGCGAGTGGTTGAGACGCCACTTCTTGCGGCGTCCGTCCGCGAAGGCCGCCTTGAACAGCTCGCGAGTCTGGCGCACCCCCAGGAAGTGCTCCTGATCCGGTGCCTTCTCGTAGGCGTAGGCGGGCGAGATCATCATCTGGTCTACCTCGAGCTCGTCGTTGAGGAAATCCAGTACCGAACGGACGGCCTCGGGCGAGTCGTGCGTGAAGAAGGTCGTGTTGGTGGTGACTCGGAAGCCCTGGGCCTTCGCGGCCTTGATTGCGGAGACAGCCTTGTCGAACACGCCCGCACGCGCGACAGACTCGTCATGGCGCTCGCGCAGGCCATCGATGTGCACCGCCCAGGAGAAGTACGGAGACGGCTTGAACCTGTCGAGCTTCTTCTCCATCAACAACGCGTTCGTGCAAAGGTATACGAACTTCCTGCGCGCGAGCAGCTGGCGCACGATCTCATCGATCTCAGGGTGGATCAGCGGCTCGCCGCCGGCGATCGAGACCATCGGCGCGCCGCACTCCTCGACCGCAGCGATCGCCTGCTCGACCGGCATCCGTCGGCGCAGCTCATGCTCAGGGTGCTGGATCTTGCCGCACCCCTCGCAGGCGAGGTTGCACTGAAACAGCGGTTCGAGCTCGACGATCAACGGGTATTTCTCGTTGCGGCGCAACCGCTGCTTCATCAGGTAGGCACCCATGTGAGCGGCTTGTCTCATCGGTACAGCCATCACTTACCTCCTCGGGCCACCTCGCGCGGCAGTTTGAAATGCATATCCTCGTTTGCGACGGCGCGCTCACTGACAATAACCTCGCCGAGCCCGCCGATCGCCTTGATCACGGCTTGAACGAGCGCCTCCGGCGCGGACGCACCGGCCGTCACCCCAACGCGCCGCACTCCGTGCAGGATGACAGGTGGGATCCCTGAGCCGTCGCCGATCAGCAGCGCACGACAGCCCGACCGCTCCGCCACCTCGACCAGGCGGCGCGAGTTGGATGAATTCGGGGAGCCCACCACGAGGATCAGATCACAGTCGCTCGCCAGCGCGCGCACCGCGTCCTGGCGATTCTGCGTGGCATAGCAGATGTCACTGGAGGCCGGTCCGACCACCCCCGGGAAGCGACCGCGGAGCACATCGACGACCGTGTCGGTCTCGTCGACCGCGAGCGTCGTCTGGGTCAGGTACGCAACTCGATTCGGGTCGCGGACCTGGAGTTCCGCGACCTCCTCTGCATCCGCCACCACCTGGATCCGCTCCGGTGCCTCGCCCATGGTGCCCTCCACCTCCTCGTGGCCCTGATGTCCGACAAGCACGATGTCGAAGCCGTCGGCGGCGAAACGACGCGCCTCCGCGTGGACCTTGGAGACCAGCGGGCAGGTCGCATCGATCACGTCGAGCCGGCGGAGCTGCGCCACCTCACGCACCGCCGGTGATACGCCGTGCGCAGAGAAGATCACGGTCTCCCCCTCAGGCACCTCGTCCAGCTCCTCGACGAAAACGGCGCCCCGCTTCTCGAGCGACCGCACGACATGGGCGTTGTGCACGATCTGCTTGCGGACATACACCGGGGGCCCGCGCTGTTCCAGCACGCGCTCAACGACCTCGACCGCGCGCTCGACGCCCGCGCAGGAGGCGCGCGGCGAGCCCAGGACCACCTCACGCGAGCCGAGCGAGCCAGCCCACTCTTCCACCAGCGAGCAGGCACGGCGCAACGTCCGGTAGGCGGTGGCGAAGCCACTCACGGTCTGCAGGGGGCGACGCAGCTCATGCCGACTTGTGTCGAGTACGACTCTCAGAACCACGAGCGGCCGCCGCCGCGTCGTGGGTGCCAGCCAGGCCGACTCCATGTCCACGGCAACCGCGCCTGTCGCAAACAGCTCCTGCCGGCGCTGACCGGTCACGAGCCGGTCGCTTGAAAGAATCGGGGCGACATGGACGCGCAGGCCACCACGCCGCAGCACGCCGGCGAGGATCGTCGGGTCATCGCAGGCGGTCGTCCCGTTCGGCCCACGCAGCTCGCTGGCCAGCACGATGTCACCGGGCTCGAGCTCGGGGTCGAGCGCGCCGCAGAACCCGGCGATCAGGATCGGGCGGCCGCCGGCGGTCGCCGGCAGCCGTGCTGAGCGCGCCGCTCGACGCGGGCCCATACCGATCCGACGCACGTCGGCCCACGGAGCGCCGCCGCGCACGGCCCGCGCCTCAAGCGCGAGCGGCGCGAGCACAACGATCTCATCAGAGTCCGCGCGTTCCTGTTGCGAAACCCGCATGGCTGCCGCACTCATACGCCGACCCCCGGGACCGCTTCCGCCGCCGCATGCCCGTTCCCCAGGACCGCTTCCGCCGCCGCGTGCCCGCTGCGCACAGCACCCTCCATCGTCGCCGGCCAGCCGGTGTCCGTCCAGGCGCCGGCGATCGCCAGGCACGGCAGCGCAGTCGCGGCCTGCGGCCGCCATGCGCGGGCACCGGGCGCCGCACGGAACGTCGCTGAATGCTCACGCGTCACGAAGAAGTTCACGACCGTGGCGGTGCGGGCGGCCGGCAGCAGCTCGGCGAGCGCCGGCAGGTAGCGGTCGCGCAGCTCATCCGGACCAATCGTGAACTCGTCGTCCGCTGCTGAAAGCGAAACGGCCAGGTACTGACCGCTCTCGAGCCCGGAGCTCTCGGTGCGATCGAACACCCATTGGACGGGCGTGCCGACACCGGCGAAGAATGGCTGCTCGAGCACGCGCCGGTCGTAGATCACATGCAGGTTCACGATCGAGGACCGGCCGAGGCGCGCCGCGAACTCGCCGGCGATCCCGGCCTGCTCGGGCAGCAGCTCCGCAGCTGCGCTCGGCGGCACCGCCAGCACGACGGCGTCGGCCCGCAGCGCCGGGCCGTCACTGGTCTGCACCTGGAATCCGCCGTCCTGCGGCGCAACCGACTTCACGGTCGCACGGGTACACACCTCGACGCTCGCGTGCTCAAGTGCGCGTCGCGCTGCGCAATCGTGGATCTCAGACAACGGCGCCACCGCCCAACCGATGTCACCGGCGTCCGCGTCCTGCAACAGTCCCAATTGGAACACCTGCGCCGCCTGCGCCAGTGACGCCTCGGCCACCTGGAGGTTGAGCGTCGGACGTGCGATCAGATCCCAGAGCGCCTCGATCGCCCGCGAGTGCTGGCGGTAGCTCCGCAGCCACTCGCCGAACGAACGCGCGTCGTTGTGTGGATCCTCCACATCGACCTCACCGAGTCGCCGCATCGTCCACGCCGCAGAGATGCGCTCGCGCCGACTCAGGAACGGATAACGCAGTAGCGACGCGGCCATGTGCAGCGGAGCCGGCAGTCCTGACCGTCGCAGCCAGCCAAAACGCCCCCCGGGCGCGACCACGGCCACCTCCAGACGCTTCTGCATCGTCACCAGCGCAGTGGCTCCAAGCGCTCCCAGCAACTCGCGATATGCGGTGCAGCAACGGAGGAAGACGTGTTGACCGTTGTCGACAGATAGCCCGTCGCGATCAAACGAATACGCTGCCCCTCCCAACCGGCCCCTGGCTTCCAGCAGCGTGACCCCGGCCCCGGCGCGCGCGCAGTCGAGCGCGGCCGTGATCCCCGCCAGGCCACCGCCGACGACCACCACGGTGCGGCGACTCAACGCCGCAGCTCCGATCCACCTGCAGTCACGAGGCTCCGGGTGGCGACCCAGGACTTCTCGACCGGTGACAGCGAGATGCGCCCACGGGTGACCGCTGCCGGGTCCGCGAGGATCCGCTCGAGGATCCGCCGGTAGATGCCGGTCATCGCCTGGACACAGGCGGCGCTGCGACCATCGAGCAGCTCCAGCAGACGCAGGCCGGCGTCGAACCAGTCCTCGGCGCGCTCCGCCTCGAAGCGGATCAGCGCGATCGTGTCCAGCGAGTCCACCGTCAGGTCTGGCGAACCCCAGCGGCGCAGATCTTCAGCCGGAAGGTAGACACGCCCCAGCCCCCTGTCCTCGACCACGTCGCGCAGAATGTTGGTCAGCTGCATCGCCACGCCGAGGTCGTCGGCCAGCCTGTGGGCTTCGCTCGTGGCGGTGCCATCGCTGAAGATCGCCAGGCACAACCGCCCGATCGAACCGGCGACACACCGGCAGTAGCGAACGAGCTCCTCAAAGGTCTCGTACTCGGCGCCACGCACGTCGAGCTCGACTCCCTGGATCAGCAACTCGAGCGCATCTGCGGGCAGCCGGTAGCGCTCGCCGGCGTGAGCGAGCGCGACGCTGACCGGGTCACTGAAGTCGGCCTGGCCCTCCGCGAGCGCAGCCAGCCGACTGCGCTCGCGGCCCAGCTGCTCGAGCTGCTCGCCTTTGCCCATTTCACCGTCGCCGATGTCGTCGACGCGCCGCGCGAACGCGTAGACCGCGCACATCGCCTGGCGCTTGGCCCGCGGTAACAGGCGAATCCCGTAGTAGAAGTTCGCCGCGCTCACGCGCGTGATCTGCTCGCACTCGCGGTAGGCGTATTCGGCCTCAATCGCTGCGACCGTCATCTTCCGGCCACCGTCCGCAGCATCCGTCTTGCGTATGAGAACCGGCTCGCGCGGCCTGCCTCCAGCTGGTCGAGCGCGTGAAACCCTCCGGCCACGAAGCCTGCAACCGCGAACCGCGGTCCCGGTGGCAGCGTGCGCGCAAGCGGCGCGCCGCAGCCGAGCAGAGCCCGCGCCCGGGTGCCTTCAAAAGAGATCAGCGTGCGCAACGCGGCGGAGGGCGGGCCCGCCAACTCGGACTCGGCCATGCCGAAGTGCATCAGGTCCTCGCTCGGCATATACACACGCCCGTTCCCAAAATCCTCGGCGATGTCCTGCAGGTGCTCCACGACCTGCAGCCCGGCGCAGACGCGGTCAGAGAGCGCGACCCGTGCGGGGGTGGTCGCCTCGAAGACGTGCAACACGAGCTCACCGACAGGTGCGGCCGACAGCATGCAGTAGTCGTAAAGCTGGGCGAAGGTCTCGTAGCGCGTGACCACCTGATCGCGACGATTGGCCTCGATCATCCGCTCGAACGGGCCGATCGGCATCGAGCACTCGTGGATCGTCGGAGCGAGCTCGCGCATCAGCGGGTGCTCAGGTTTGTCCGTCCCTGCGAAGGCGCGAGCCAGCTCCTCCCCAACCAGGTCCAGAAGCGCGCCGCGGTCGCCGTCGGCCTCGTCGCCGACGTCATCCACCAGCCGTGCGAAGCCGTAGATCGCCATCAGATGACGCGCCCGGCGGCGCCCGAGCAGTGCACTCGCGACCGTGAAGTTCTCGCTCCGGGCCTGCGGCAGAACCTGCTCGCGAGTCGGCAGTACGTCGATCCCGGGCCTGGCGACGGCGCTCATTGCAGGATTCGTCCCATTGCCATCACCGGAAATATCAGGCGGTAGAGGTGGTACTTGATGTAGAAGTCCGACGGGAAGCCCGTACCGGTGTGGTACTCCTCGTCCCAGCCACCGTCAGCGCGCTGGTTTACGACCAGCCAATCGACGCCTCGGGCCGCTGCCTCAGAGTCGCGCCTGCCGGCAGCGTCGAGGGCCAGCAGCGCCCATGCTGTCTGTGAAGGGGTGCTCTCACCACGACCGATCCAGGCCGGATCGTCGTAGGAGCGGCAGTCCTCGCCCCAGCCGCCGTCAGGGTTCTGGTGGGACTCGAGCCAGCTCACCGCGCGCCGGATCGGTGATCCCCCGGGCGAGACGCCGGCGGCCACCAGCGCCGGGACCACGGCTCCCGTGCCATAGACGTGATTGACGCCCCAGCGTCCGAACCAGGACCCATCGCGCTCCTGGTTGTCGAGCAGCCAGCGGACGCCCTCACGGGTCAGGTCCTGCTCGCCTCGACCAAGCAGGCCGAGCATCTCGACGACGTGCGCAGTCACATCGGCACTGGGCGGGTCGATCACCTCGCCGAAGTCGCAAAACGGCAGATCCCTCACCAGCGCCCGGCGGTTGTCGACGTCGAAAGCGCCCCAGCCACCGTCGGAGCTGCGCATACCAGCCAGCCACTCGACACCCCGTTCGATCGCTTCGCCCAGCCGCTCGGTGTCGGGATGGTCGACGCGGCGCAATGCCATCACGACCTCGGCCGAGTCGTCGATGTCCGGGTAGTTGACGTTGGCGAACTCGAATGCCCAACCCCCCGGCCGCAGCGCCGGCCGCCGCACCGACCAGTCGCCATGCTGGAGAATCTGCTGGTCGACCAGCCAACCCGCCGCCTGCACCAGCGAGTCGTCGTCAGCGGCAACGCCCGCGTCGCGCAGCGCGATCACCGCCAGGCAGGTGTCCCAGACCGGCGACTGGCACGCCTCGACGCGACGCGAATCATCGTCGATGGTGAAGCTCTGCATCCCGGCGAGTCCGTTCTCGATCACCGGATGTTCGAGCGGGTAGCCGAGCAGGTGCAGCGCGATCAGCGAGTAGACCCACGGTGGTTGGATCCCGCCCCAGCCACCGTCCGCCTCCTGGCGGTCGACGATCCAGCGCTCGGCACGGGCGAGCGCAAACCTGCGCAGCGGCGCCAGTGGCCGCCGCTGATAGACCTGCATCAGCCGGTCGCCGGCGACCAGCGCACGCCCGACCAACGACGAGCCCTTCGGCTCCGCGAACGGCTCGGGGCCGTCGAGCTCCTCGAGCGTGAACGGCAGCGGCCGCACCGGCCGCATCGCGAGCACGACTGACAACGCCACCACGGTCTGTCGCGCCCAGCAGGCGAAATCGTAGACGTTGAGTGGCACCCAACTGGGCAGCAGAATCAGCTCGGGCGGAAGCGCGGGTACCTGGTCCCACGACCAGAGCCCGAAGAGCGCCATCCAGATATGTGTGAACACCCGCGCCTTCTGCATGCCTCCGGCGCCACGGATGTACTCGGCAGCGGCACACATGTGCTCCTCGCTGGGGTCGTCTCCGGCGAGGCGCAGTGCAACGTAGGACTCGATCGTGGTCGAGAGCTCGGCCGGCCCGCCGTGGAAGTTGCTCCAGCTGCCGTCGTCGCGCTGCTTGGAGCGAATCCAGTCCGCGCAGCGTGCGCTGGGACCTGCTTCGCGGATCCCCAGAAACTCGCGCAGCAGCATGTCCTCAGCATCCATGGTGACGTTGGTCTCGAGCTCCCCCTTCCACCAGCCGCCGGGTTCCTGCAGCGCGAGCAGTCGGTCAACGGCACGACGCAGCGCCACCCTGCCGGCTTCAGCGCCGGATGATCCCAATCCGGAAGCGCGATTGGCATTGACAGTGTCGGCACCGTTCGCGAGCGTGTCGGCGTCGGCTGCGAACTGGTCACGCAGGTGGCTCAGGGCATCCATAATTTGGAACTCCGGTCTTTTCTTCCTGAAATGGCGTATCCGATCCCTGAGTACGACAAAAACAACAGTAAGGGGCAGGTTAACGACCTGACCCGCAGTGCGGCGCTGCACGCCGGTGAGGCGATGCAGCTCAACCAGCGCTACCTCAACCGCCAGCTCGGCCGCGTCCTCCAGACCCTTGGTTTCGATCGCGAATGGGTGCGGGGCATCGGCCCCTACCTGATCGACGACAAGGGTCAGGAATACCTCGATCTATACGCGGGTTACGGCGTCTTCGGCCTCGGCCGCAACCATCCGTACGTCAAGCAGGAGCTGCAAACACTGCTCGCCGGCGATCCGCCGAGCCTGCCGCAGCTCGGCACCTCACTGCTCGCGGGGATGCTGGCAGAGCGACTGGTGCAAAGCACGCCGGAATCGCTCGACGCCGTGGTCCTGACCAGCTCGGGCACTGAATCGGTCGAGGCTGCGCTGAAGCTGGCCCGCGCGGCAACCGGTCGAGCGCGCATCCTCTATTGCGAGCGCGGTTTCCACGGCCTCTCCTTGGGGTCGCTCTCGGTCAACGGCAACGCCGAGTTCCGCGAGCGCTTCGGCCCGCTGCTGCCGGGCTGCGATCCCGTGCCGTTCGGCGATCTCGAGGCGCTCGAGCGCGAGCTGGCCAGGGGCGATGTCGCCGGCTTCATCGTCGAGCCTGTCCAGGGCAAGGGCGTCTACGTTGCCCCCGATGGATACCTCGCGGGTGCACAGCTGCTCTGCCGCAACGCCGGCGCCCTTCTGATCGTCGACGAGGTACAGACCGGTCTGGGTCGCACCGGCAGATTCCTCGCGCTCGAGCACTGGGGCATCCAGCCGGACATGGTGACCCTGTCCAAAGCGCTGTCAGGGGGCTACGTGCCGGTGGGTGCTCTGCTGGCGAGCCGCGCCGTGTTCGACGCGACCTTCGACTCGATGGAGAACAGCGTCGTGCACGGCTCGACCTTCGGCGGCGGCGACTTTGCCGCCGGGGCGGCGATCGCGAGCCTTACCGTGATCGAGGGTGAAAATCTCGTCGAGCGGGCGCGGTCGATGGGTGAGCTGCTGATGGAGTTGACCCGACCTTTGGCCGATCGCTTCGAGATCGTTCACGAGGTGCGCGGACTCGGGCTGATGTGGGGCATCGAGCTCGGGCCGCCCTCAGGGCGCACCGCGCGGCGCGTGTGGGAGGCGATCGAGCGCCGCCAGCCCGGCCTGTTCGCGCAGCTGATCACCGTGCCGCTGTTCCACGAACATCACATCCTCACGCAGGTCGCCGGCCACCACATGAACGTGATCAAGGCGCTGCCGCCACTCACGATCCCGGAGGACGAACTGCGCCGTTTCGCAGCCGCACTCGAGTCGGTGCTGGCGGAGACGGAGTCGAAGCTGCTGCGCGGCTATGCGAGCTTCGGGCTCGGCCTGGGCCGCCGGATGCTGTTCGCTCGCTGAGTTCCGCGCATGGGGTTCCTTTTCTGCGGGTATCGAAAATAACGCCGGCGTTATTTTCGATACCCGCGTTTTGGGAAGGGCCGATCGGCCTCAGGCCGGGTCACGCCACTGATCTCACTCGGCGGCGATCGCCTTCAACACGTCGAGCCCCGCGGCCCGGCGTGCGGGCCAGCTCGCTGCACCGAGCCCGAGCAGGGCGGACAGGATCAGGAAAATGACCAACGTCGGGATCGGAACGGCCAGGGTCGTGACCCCGTTGTTACGCAGCGACGAGGACATCGCCAATCCCAGGCCGGTACCCACGACAATCCCAACGACCGCACCGAACACGCAGATGATGATCGACTCAGAACGGATCATCCACCGAACCTGCTCGCGTCGCATGCCGACCGCTCGCAGCAGCCCGATCTCGTGTGTGCGCTCGAAGACCGACAGCATCAACGTGTTCACGATTCCGATCAGCGCGATCACGATCGCCAATGCCAGGAGCACATAGATCAGACCGAGCAGCTCGTTGATCGTCTTCTGCTCCGACTGCTCGAACTGGTCTCTGCTCTGGATGTTCAGGTTCGGGTAGGCGTTGAGGGCGACATTCAGCGTGTGCTCGAAGTTGCGTGTCCCCGGCGCGGTGGTCACAAGCACGGCGTCGAGCAACGGGTGGTTGAACTGCCTGAGGAAGAACTCGGCGCCGGTCAGGTAGCTGCCGACCAGCGGGTTGTATTTGTAGACCCCGCCGACCCGCATGGTCATCGCTCCGGTCTGCGCAAAGGTGACAGGCACGACCGAGCCGACATGCAGGTGCTGTGACTTGGCGGTGTTCGTGTCCACCAGCAGCTCACCTTCGGCCATCGCCGGCGCACCGCGCCCAGAGACGATCTGGAGCCTGACCGTCCTGTCAAGGCCCGCAGTCGACGCCGCTCCCAGAGTCTCGAGCGAGCGGCGCACATCGAACTGCCCCGTGTAGACCGCGGTCGTTGCAGCTGCCCCGGGCAGCTGCGCAACCGTGGCTGCAACCGTCGGGCTGATCGAATCCGACCCGCCGATGATGTAGTCCGCGGCGAGCGCCGTGTCGACCTCGCTCTTGGCCGAGGCTGATAGCGAGGCGCCAAGCATGGCGATCGTTGAGACCAGTGCGAGGCCGATCATCAACGCGCCGGCGGTCTGCGCAGTGCGGCGGGGGTTGCGGGCCGCATTGCTGCGGCCGAGCTCCCCCGGGGTGCCGAGGATCGCGGCGAGCGGGCGGCCCAGCGCCTGGGCCAGCCCGGCTGCGACGGCGGGCACGAGCACGATGGTCGCGACGAACACCGCCAGCGCGCCGAGCCCGACCAGACCTACCTTGGCGTGAATCAGGCCGAGCGCGAGCAACGCCAGCCCCAGCGCGAGGGAGATCGCACCGATCATCAGCCGCCGCCTTTGGAGTGGCGCGGATTGGTCAGCCTCATGCGCGACCAGCGCCGCCACCGGCGCGATCCGGACGGCGCGCCGCGCGGGCACGAGCGCCGAGAGCGTCGTCACGCCGACGCCCACAATCAGCGCCACAATCGGGGTACGGGCCTTGAATACCAGCGGCGCCGACGGCAGCGAGAGCCCGAAGGCGCCGAGCAGTGCCTTCAATCCGAGCGCGGCGACAACACCCAGTCCGAGCCCGATCAGCGACGCGATCAGTCCTGTCAGCGCAGCCTCCGTCAGCACCGACCTGAACACCTGCCGCCGGCTTGCCCCGACCACGCGCAGCAGCGCCAGCTCGCGGGTCCGCTGACCGACGGTGATCGAGAACGTGTTGAAGATCGTGAAACTCCCGACCAGCAGCGAGATGAAGGCGAAGATCAGCAGCGCGGTCGACAGGAACGAGAGTTCGTTGTGGATCGTCTGCGAAAGCTCGTTGGCGACGGTCTGCCCGCTCACCACCTCGACGTCCTTGGGCAGGATCCGCGAGATCTCGCGCTGGACCGCGACCTTGTCGGCATTGGGGTCGGTGAGAACGTTGATCGTGTCGTAACGCCCAACCGAATTGAACAGCCGCTGGGCCGTCGGCATATAGAAGGCCGCGATCGTCGCACCGGCAAGGCTGTCGTCGCTGCCGAACGTGACCACCCCGGACACGATGAACGTCCGGTGGCCGTTGGGCAGCAGCACCCGCACGCGATCACCCACGGCGAAGTGATGCTCGGTGGCGGTGTGCTTGTCGATCACGACCTCATCGTTGGTGGTGGGAGCCTTCCCCTCGACGAGTTTGAGCGCGGACAGGTCGGGATTGGGATCGAATGAGAAGCCGAGCGCGGCACCGCTGTTGCCGATCGCGTCGCCGCTGCGCGACACCAACTGCGCGTAACCGCTGACCGAGCCGTAGGCGAACTTCACCCCGGGCAGCCGCTCGACCGCGGCCGCGACAGACTGCGGCACGGCCTTGCGATTGGCGGTCGAGTCGACGCTGCTGTTGTTGATGCCGCTCAGCGTCTCGGTGCCGCGAATCTCGAAGTCGACGTGCTGATAGACGTTGCCGACGAGGTTGTCGAAGGTCCGGTTGAGCGTGTCGCTCAGCACGAGCGTCCCGGCCACGAACGTGACGCCGAGCACGATCGCGAGCGCCGTCAGGGCCAGGCGCAGCTTCCTGGCCGCCAGTCCGCGCAGTGTCACCTTGCGCATGCGATCCCGATCCGCGTCACTCGCCGAGGTTCTTCATCGCCTCGAGCACCGAATCGGCAGTCGGCGAGAGCAGCTCGCCGACCAGGCGACCGTCAGCCAGGAACACAACCCGATCCGCAGAGGCGGCAGCGCGAGGGTCGTGGGTCACCATCACGATCGACTGCCGGTGCTCGTCCACGGCGCGTCGCAGGAAGGCCAGCACCTCGGCCGAGGAGTTGGAGTCGAGGTTGCCGGTCGGCTCATCGGCGAAGATCAGTTCGGGTTTGCCGATCAGCGCTCGCGCGCAGGCGATCCGCTGCTGCTGCCCGCCTGAGAGCTCGCTCGGGCGATGCGAGAGTCGATCGGCGATCCGCAGCTGCCCGATCAGCAGGTCGAACCACTCGCTGTCGACGCGTTGGCCGGCGAGGTCGAGTGGAAGCGTGACGTTCTCGCCGGCTGTCAGCGTCGGCACCAGGTTGAACGATTGGAACACGAACCCGATGCGCTCGCGCCTGAGGTTGGTCAAGCCGGCGTCATCGAGCGACCCCAGCTCTTGGTCGCCGATGAAGGCCTGACCTCCGGTCGGCTTGTCGAGGCCGGCCATGCAGTGCATCAGCGTCGACTTGCCTGACCCTGACGGCCCCATCACCGCCGTGAAGCGGGCGCGATCGAACGTGACGTCGACGCCGTCGAGCGCCTTCACGAGCGAGTCGCCGGAACCGTAGGTCCTGCGGAGACCAACGGCGCGTGCTGCGGCCGTCGCCTCCTGGGTCGCGATTGCGCTCATGCCGACGCCCCCGACGGCAGCCAGCTGAACCTCCACGCCGCGACGGCGGTGGCGGCTGCCGCCCAGGCGGCCAGCACCAGCAGGTCGCTGACCGACAGGGAGCTCGCGAAGGTCGTGTGCACGGACGCCAGGTGCAGGCTGTTCGCCAGGTGCTGCACCGGGAACACCTTCGCAATCGTCCGCAGGCCGGCGCCGAGGCTCGCCACCGGGATGAACACGCCGGAGATGAACCAGAGCGGAAGCATCGTCATCTGGACCACTGGCTGGGCTGCGTCGGGCGACCCGATCAGACCTGACACCGCGTACCCAATGCAGGCGAACGCGAGCGTTCCGACGACGGTCGTGCATGCGACGGCGGCGATCGCAGGAGCGGCCATGCCGACACCGTAAGCGAGTTTCGCCACGACCAGCAGGACGGCCACGCACATCGTCGTCGTCGCGACTGTGGCGAGCGCCTGACCCGCAACCAGGATCGGCGCCGGCACCGGAGCCGCCCGGCGGCGCTTCAGTACGCCCGTCTCACGCAGTGTCGAGATGTAGATCACGAGTCCGGCATACGAGTTAACGACAATCGACATCGCCATGATTCCCGCCAGGTAGAAGACATCGAGCTTCACACGTGTTCCGTCGACCCTGGTGTAGAGGTGACCCCAGACGCTGTCGAAGACGACCAGCAGGACGATCGGGAACAGGAAACCCATGAAGCGGGCTCTCGGGTTGCGGCGGCTGATGCGCAGGTCGTAGCTCGCCTGATGCGCAAGCAGGGCGAGCCATCCGCGCGACGCGGCAGAGGGCCGGTCCACCTGTAGAACACTCATTTCCTCGCCTCCTGGGCGCGGGTCAGTTGCAGATAGACGTCCTCAAGCGTCGGACGTGTGACCTCAAGATCATCGAGCTCGAGCTGACGATCGAGCGCCCAGCCCGACAGCAGGTTCAGATCGGCCGTCAGGGCTGTGCTCGGCAGGCGCAGAGCACCGTCGGGCTCGAGCTGGATGCGCTCGCCGAGTGAGGGCGGCAACTGATCGAGCGTGACCGCCCCCGGGAGCGTGAATCTCACCTGGGCGGCCTCGAGCCTGCGGCCGCCGAGCGTTTGCGGGGTGCCCTGGGCGACGATGCGCCCGTCGGCAATCACGGCGAGCTGGTCAGCCAGTCGCTCGGCCTCCTCCATGTAGTGAGTCGTCAGGAAGATCGTCTTGCCGAGCTTGCGCAGGCCGTCGATGACCTCCCACGAGGCCCGGCGGGCGGAGGGATCAAAGCCGGTCGTGGGCTCGTCGAGGAAGATCAATTCGGGATCCCCGATCAACGCCAGCGCGACATCCAGGCGGCGTCGCTGACCGCCGGATAGTGAGGCCGCACGCTCCGAGGATTGCGGGGCCAGGCCAACCAGCGCCACCGTGTCGTCGACATTGCGCGGCTTGGGGTAGTAGCCGGCATACAGCGCAACCGCCTCTCGCACGGTGAGCCCTGGCTCTGCGCCGGACTCCTGGAGCACGATGCCAATGCGCGCACGCCAGCCGCCAGGTGCTCGCCACGGGTCGTGGCCCAGCACCTCGACCGTGCCGCCGGTCGCCTGCCGAAAGCCTTCGAGGATCTCAACCGTTGTGGTCTTGCCGGCACCGTTCGGGCCCAGAAAGGCGAAGATCTCTCCGCGGTGGACCTGCAGATCGATGCCGCGAACCGCCTCGCGGTCCCCGTAGTGCTTCTCGAGGCCGCTGACGCGGATCACTGCTTCGCGATCGCCGGGAGCGTTATCGCCGGCCGCCGCGACTGCGGCATCGAGTGAGTTCGTGAGCATGCGACCAAGGTACGGAGAGATCGGCCGTCTTACATCGGCGTGCGGGTCGATTTTGTTTCTCCACCCGCGGGTGGAGAAACAAAATCGACCCGCTCCACCCGGCGGCCGATGACGCCGGCGTGATCGCGCCTTATCGTTGATCGCGCGATGTTCAGACCTGCGCGCAGCATCCGTGCCTGGATGACCAGAGGCGAATGCGAACAGCCGTATACGGCCCCGGTCGAGGCGATCGCGCTGCGCAGCATCGGCACCGCCTGGCTGGCCGCGGTGGTGGTGGTGACGTTCGTGACCGATCCACGCCCGGGCCTGCACGGCAACGGCCTGCTCGTGCTGCTCGGATTCGCACTGATGGTCGGCAGCAGCATCGCCTCGCAGCCCTACTGGGACGGGCCGCCGGGCGAGAAGCCGCTCGACGGCGAGCGGCGCATGGTCCTGTCGCTGCTGGGGGTCACAGCCGGTGCCGTGATCCTGGCGTTGGTCCAGCCACACGGGATCTGGCTCGCCGGCCCGTATTTCGTCGCGATCATGGCAGCCACCCGGCTCAGCCGCCGCAGCGGCGCGATCGTGCTGGCGATCGGGATCACGCCGTTCACCGTCGGCGCACTGGTGGCCGGGGACGTGAACACGGCGATCTCCACCTCGGTGGGAGTCGTGCCGTGGTATCTGATCCTGCGGCTCATGCGCCTGCTCGGCGAACGCAATCGGGCACTCGACATGTCGCGCGCCGCGGAGGCGGAGGCTGCGGTGGTCGCAGAACGCGCCCGGATCGCACGCGAGATGCATGACGTGCTGGCCCATTCGCTGTCCGCGCTGGCCCTGCAACTCGAGTCGACGCGGCTGCTGGCCCGGGACCGCGATGTCAACCCCGAGGTTGCACGAGCGATCGACCAGGCGCACAGCCTGGCCGCCGGCGGCCTGGATGACGCGCGCAGGGCGATCGCAGCCGCACGCGGCGATGAGCTGCCGGGGCCCGAGCGTCTGGAGGCGCTGGCCGGTGCATTCGGAGACCAGAGCGGCCTGCCCGTCGCGATCGAGATTCGAGGCCAGCCGCGAGAGCTTCCGCCCGACGCCCGGTTGGCGGTCTACCGCACCGCTCAGGAGGCGCTCACGAACGTGCGGCGCCACGCCGCCGCCGCACGGGTGAACCTGAGCCTCGACTACCAGACAGACAGCACAGTGCTGGTGGTTGAGGATCAGGGTCTCCGGGGACACCGCCGGCGACAGCCGCCGGGGTGGCCGGCGGCGGCTATGGGCTGACCGGAATGCGCGAGCGAGCGGAACTGCTCGGCGGCGAACTGCTGGCCGCACCGACCGGCGACGGATTCAGGGTCGAACTGCGGCTGCCGGCGTGAGCGTTCGCGTTCTGCTGGCCGATGACCAGCGCCTGGTGAGGGAGAGTCTCGTCACCATGCTCGGTCTGCTCGACGGGATCGAGCTGGTCGGTAGCGCGGCCGATGGCGAGGAGGCGGTGTCGCTCGCGACCGAGCTGCGCCCCGATGTGATGCTGATGGACCTGCGGATGCCGAGAATGGACGGGATCGAGGCGACCCGCGTGCTTCACGAGCGCCTGCCTGAGATCGGCGTGATCGCGCTGACGACGTACGCGGATGACGAGAGCGTGCTCGGAGCGCTGCGAGCCGGCGCCCGCGGATACCTCACAAAGGACGCCTCGAGTGGTGACATCCGCGCCGCGATCCTATGCGTCGCGTCCGGGTCCGCGACGATCGATCCGACCGTCCAGCACCATGTCGTGGCTGCCTTGGCGAACGGGCCGACTGAGCCGGATCCCTCCTCGCCCTCGTTCCCTGACGACCTGACCCCGCGCGAGGCGGAGGTGCTCGTGCTGATCGCCGAGGGCCTCACCAACCCTGAGATCGCCGAGCGGCTCCACGTCAGCCCAACCACCGTGAAGTCCCACATCAACCATCTGTTCGCCAAGGCAGGGATCCGCGACCGCGCGCACGCCGTGAACTACGCATACCGGACCGGGCTCGCCCAACCTCCGTGCTGAGCTGCGCGGCCGGCTTGGGTCAGGTGGCATCCTCGATGACCAGCATGGGAACCACACGCGCCCCCCTCGCAGAGCTTGCCGACGCCGTCACCGATGTGCCGCTGGTCGACGGTACGACCACGCGCTTCGTCAACTTCGATTACGCCGCGAGTGCGCCACCCCTTGCCAGCGTGCACCGTGTGGTGACGACTGCACTCGCGCACTACGCGAGCATCCATCGCGGCCAGAGCTATCTCTCGCGGGTCAGCACGGCGGCCTACGAACGCGCGCGGGAGATCGTCGCTGACGCGATCGGCGCTCGCGATGACGATGTCGTGGTCTTCACCCGCAACACGACGGACGCCCTGAACCTGCTGGCGACCGCGACCCCGGGGCGCGCCGTCCACCTCGATGTCGAGCATCACGCCAACCTGCTGCCCTGGCGCGCCGGCGAGTGGACGCCGGTCACCGCGGAGGCGACGGTCGAGGCCACATTCGACGCGCTCGGGCGTGAGCTGGCACGTGAGCCGGCCGCGCTCCTCACCATCACCGGCGCCTCCAATGTCACCGGCGAGTGCCCACCCCTGGCGACGCTCGCCCAGCTCGCCCACCGCCACGGCGCACGCATCGCCGTCGACGGAGCTCAGCTTGCGCCACACCGGCCGATCGACCTTGCCGCAACCGGGATCGATTACCTCGCCTGCTCAGGGCACAAGCT
>CAWBPJ010000005.1:0-41388 GCA_963790635.1 uncultured Actinomycetota bacterium
CGGCATGCGCAACCGAGTACTCAGGTCAGGGACCGATCGGGCGCACAGTCGTTAGCGAAGATCACGTCTGTAGCGGAGCTCGTCCAGCTTGTAGCCGTCTCGCTTGTCTGTCTTGACAAGGCCGTCGGGCATCCAGCTCGCCGACTCATAGAACCGCCGAGCGCGGATGTTCGAGCCGAGCACCCAAAGTGTCGCCGTCGCGAAACCAGCGTCACGCAGAGCAGCGATCGCGCGCTCGAGGAGAAGCGTGCCGCCTCCAGAACCCCAATACTCCGGAGCGACATAGATCGCGGTGAGCTCACCGACATTCTCATCAGCATCGTCGTCTCTACTCGGTGCAAAGTGCGCGAAACCGCATACCTCGCCATCCTCTTCAAGGACGAACGCGCAGCTCGCCGGATGTGATGACCCGGCAATGATCTGCGACCAGCTTGCGGTCCGGCGGTCCACCGAGAGGCCGTCAAGCACTGCGTCAGGAATCTGGCCCCGATAGGCGACTTGCCATGTCCGGACATGTACGCGCGCTATCGCCGACTCATCACCGAGGCTGGCACGTCTGACATCCACCTGAACATTCTCGTCGCCCGAGTCAGACCCCGGCGCTACCAGAAAAGCCAGCACCTGCATCGCCCTCAGCTGGGGCATCTCGGACTCGGCTCCGATAGACGCGCTTCGTGCGGAACCTACGTTCCGCGCGTTGCAGGTGCGTAGAAGCGATCACGAGGATTCGTGTCGCGTGGCAAGTGCCGGTGCGGGCCTGTGCCGCGTGTCCTGTCGATCGGTCATGATCGCGGCGTGGTCGGTGAGGGTTGGGAGCCTGAGGCGGAGAATTGGATTGCGTGGGCCCGCGAACGCAATCACGACGCTTATCACCTGTATGTAGATCAGTTCTTTGAGCTCGTTCCTGCGGCAGGGGCGAGCACACTCGAGATCGGATGTGGGGAGGGCCGCGTCGCACGATCTCTTGTAGCGCACGGGCATCGCGTGACAGGAGTCGACGCGTCACCGTCGCTTATCCGCGCGGCACAGGACCTCGACCAACAAAGCACCTATCTGGTCGCTGACGCCGCTCAACTGCCGTTCGCCGATCAGTCATTCGAGCTGGTCGTCGCTTACAACTCGCTGATGGACATCCGCGAAATGCCTCGCGCCGTGCAAGAAGCCGGACGTGTCCTGACCGCCACCGGAAGGTTCTGTGTCTGTGTCACGCACCCCATGGCTGACGCAGGCGAGTTCACCAGCCGCGCGGGCGATGCCACCTTCGAGATCAGTGGCTCCTATCTCGAGGACCGCGTGCCTCCATACGCGGGACGGATGGTCGAGCGCGCAGGTCTACGGATGACTTTCGACAGCCTGCGCTACTCGCTGCAGGAGTACGCCCAAGCTCTGTTCAGCGCAGGGTTCGTAATCGAGGAATTGCGCGAGCCGAGCATCCCAGCCAGTGAAATTGAGCGCGACCCCGCAAAGCGACGCTGGCAACGCATCCCCAACTTCCTGATGCTGCGGGCTGCCAAAAAGCCCTGACCGATGACGGCGGAGAGGGGCGACGTAGCCCGCGCAGCCGTTGCGCTGGCCGGGCCGTTGCAGGTGCGCCAGCGTGGTGGCGGTGACGGTTTTGTGCGGGACTGATGCAGGAGCACGTGCGTGCCTGGTGCAATCCGCTCGTTAGCTGTGGGTAGATCAGGAGGGGGGTAGCGTTCGTCGTCTGAGCGATCCGCTGATGATCGAGCGTGACAGGCGACGGCGGCCGAGCGAGAGGTTAGGCTGGGTTGACACCAGATCGTGAGGCGTTTGAGCTGGTGGCAGACGGACGTGTTGACACCAGTGAGCGGAGACCCTCGTGGCGATCGACCTGCGGTCACGATTGCGCAGATCAGGTCCAGGTTATGGCGATGCCGTGCGGATCTTGTGGGAGACGAGCCGGTTGCTGTCGGTTGGGGTCGCTGCGTACACGGTGGCCGCGTCGCTGCTCCCGAACCTGGTGTGGATCGCTTCTGGGCTGCTGGTGGGTGATGTCCCGGCGGCCGCGCGGGACGGCTTGAACTCGCCCGCCGGTCACCACATGCTTGTGATGCTCGGGCTGGCCGGCCTTGCGTACACTGCCGCGCTCGTTTTAGGGCCGATTCAGTCGGCGCTCAGCTCGACCGTCAAGTGGCGGGTCGTCTACCACACGCAGGAGCGGCTGATCGCGACCGTGAGCGGCCCGGTGGGGATCGGTCATCTGGAGGACGCCGAAGTTCTGAACGATCTGGCGCTTGCCCAGGGTCAGCTGGTCAATCAGCGCACTGCCGATGCACCGATGACGTTGGCGACCGTGGTCAGCAACCGTGCGAGCGGGCTGTTCGCGTGCGTGGTGCTCGCGTCGTTCAGGTGGTGGCTGGGTGTCGGGATGGCGGTCCTGTGGTTTCTCGTGCGCCGTCCGCAGTTGGCCGTGCTTCGTGAGCAGGGTCGGCTTTATTCCGGCGCCTCGGAGACGCTTCGCCGCGCCTGGTATCTGCACCGGCTCGCGGCCGATCCGGCGGTGGCGAAGGAGTCGCGGGTTTTCGGCCTGGGTAACTGGCTGGTCGACCGTTACCGGTCGCAGTTCCTGCTGGGCATAAGCGAGCCGTGGGGCGCGCTGCAGCGTCAGAACCGGGTGGTGACGCGGCTTGCGGCACCCGTGTTCGCGGCTTTCGCCGGGGCCTGCGGCTATCTCGCTTACGCCGCGTTCCATCACCAGATGAGCCTCGGGACGCTGGCGGTGATGTTGCCGATGCTGAGCGCTACCTCGCTGTGGGGCGAGATCACCTGGGATGACGTGGCGCTCTCCTGGCAGATCCAAGGACTGCCACGCATCGCCGGGCTCGAGAGGGCGCTCGCGGCTGCCACCACCGATCTCAGGGGTCAGCGTGAAGCGAACGGCCTGCCCACTCGCGAGGTGCGTTTCGAGCACGTGCGCTTTCACTATCCGGGCTCGGTGACCGAGGTGTTCGACGATCTTGATCTCGTGATTCCGGCAGGGCAGTCGACGGCGCTCGTGGGGGTCAACGGCGCCGGGAAGACGACGCTCGTGAAGCTGCTCGCGCGGCTGCAGGACCCGACCGGCGGGCGCATCCTGGTCGACGGCGTGGAGCTAGCGACTTTCGATGCCCGCAGCTGGCAGCGGCAGGTGGCAGTTCTGTTTCAGGACTTCGCCCGCTACCCCCTGCCGTTGCGCGAGAACATCGGCTGGGGTGCGCCGGAGCACATCGACGATGCGGCCGGGCTGACGGCTGCCGCATCGCGCGCGGGATCCACGCTCACGCTGCCCGAGGGGACCGTCTTTTCGCGTAACTACCCGGGTGGCGTCGACCTGTCGGGCGGGCAGTGGCAGCGGGTGGCGCTAGCCCGGGCGCTGTTCGCAGTGCGGCACGGCGCCCGGATCCTCGTGCTGGACGAGCCAACGGCGTGGCTTGACGCACGCGGTGAGGCGGAGTTCTTCGAGCGCTTCCTCGAGATCACCCACGGCACGACGTCGCTGATCATCTCGCACCGTTTCTCAACCGTCCGGCAGGCCGACCACATCTGCGTACTCTCCGGCGGTCGCGTCACCGAACGCGGTGCCCATGCCTCGCTGCTGAGCCAGGACGGCCTCTACGCCGAGCTGTTCCGGCTGCAGGCCACCCGCTACGAGGACGCGCAGTGAAGCGCCGCCGTGAGTGGACCTCGATCTTCGCGTGGGGTTGGCGTGCCGCACGCGGGCAGCTGTTGCTGACCGCGACGGTGCTGATCGCCAACGGCCTGGCATCGTTGATCTACCCGGTTGGGATGGCACTCGTGATCAATGGCGCAGTGCACCATGATGAAAGTGAGCTGATGACCGGAGTCGCGCTCGTCGCTGTGCTCTTTACCGTCTGGTGGGCGTTCGGGATGTACGGCGGGATCGCTGCCGCGAAGCTCTCGCAGCAGACGACGTTCTATCTCACTGCCAGAGTGGCGGAGCAGCTGCACGCGATCGGCGGGATCGATCATCTCGAGCGTCCGTCGTATCGGACCGAGCTCGACATCCTTCAGGAGAACCTGCAGCTGTTGGGTAACGGCGCGCGACAGATGCTCGTGATCCTGGCGGTGCTGATCCGGACGGTCGGGGCCGTCGTGATCCTCGCGGCGATCTACCCGCCACTGGGGCTGCTGCCGCTCGTCGCGATCGCTCCGATCCTCGGCGAGCGCTACTCGAGTGGCGATCCGGCAACAGGCGGAGGAACGCCTGGCTGACAGGCGTCGGCTTGCCAACGAGCTGTTCGAGCTCGCAACATCCGCTGGGCCTGCCAAGGAGCTCCGCGTGTTCGGAGCCGTGCAGCCGCTCCGTGCCCGCCATTCGGAGCTGGCCACGGAAGTCACAAGTGAGCTCGAGCGCGTGACGCTCCGCGGAAGTCTGTCCGGAATCGCCGGCTGGCTTGTGTTCGCGGTCGGCTTCGTAGCCGGAATCGCCGCAGTTGTGATTCGCGCCACCCACGGCCAAGCTTCGATCGGTGAGGTGGTGCTCGCAGTCACGATCATCCAATCCGTGCAGTACCAGGTCGGAGCGGTGGCGCAGGGCGTCGGAGCGCTGCTGACAACCGCGCGCCAGGCGCGCCGATTGCTCTGGCTCGAGGATTACGCGGCAACGGAACAACGCGCGGTCCACGAACGCGCTCTGACCCCTGCACCCTCGACGCTCACCCGCGGCATCCGGCTCGAACACGTCAGCTTCTCCTATCCACAGACCGACGGGATAGTGCTGTCCGACGTCGATCTGGAGCTGGCCGCCGGCTCCGCAATTGCGGTGGTTGGCGAGAACGGCGCGGGCAAAACGACGCTGATCAAGCTGCTCACCGGCATGTACCAGCCGTCCGCCGGCAGGATCCTGCTCGACGACACCCCGCTGACTAACGTCGATCCCGCGGACTGGCGGTCACGCACGGCCGCAACCTTCCAAGACTTCATCCAGTTCGAGCTCTTAGCGCAGGAGGTGATCGGCATCGGCGATATCGACCAGATGGATCACGAACCGACTGTCGCGGCAGCGGTCGAACGCGCCAACGCGCAGGCGGTCGTCGAGGAGCTGCGCGACGGTCTGAACACACCGCTCGGGAGCTCATTCGAGTCCGGACAGCAACTCTCAGGCGGCCAGTGGCAGAGACTGGCCCTTGCCCGCGGGATGATGCGCCCGTCGCCTCTACTACTGGTCCTCGATGAGCCGACGGCGAGCCTCGACGCGCTCACCGAGGCCGCCCTGTTCGAGCGCTACCTCGCGGCACGAGCAAACGCACGCACCATCGGCGCAATCACGGTGCTCGTCTCCCACCGTTTCTCCACGGTGCGAATGGCCGATGTCATCGTCGTACTCGAACAAGGTCAGATCACCGAGCACGGCAGCCACGAACAGCTGATGCAAGCCGGTGGGCTCTACGCGCAACTATTCGAGATGCAAGCACGGGCGTACCGGTGACTCGCGGATCGCATCACGTGCTGAGCGGCCAATGTGCATGTGGAGCCGTCAGATATGAAGTCGCCGACGAGTTTGTTGTCGCGTACAACTGTCATTGCTCGCGGTGCCGCGCGTTGACAGGCTCCGCGTTCCTGCCCTGGGGAGAAATTCAGCCCGAAAAGCTGAGAGTGACGAAAGGCGAGGACTCGTTGCTATTGGATGGCGACTCTCACGGCCACCACTCCAGCCGATGCGGGAAGTGCTTCTCGCTGCTGTACTGGACTGGCTACCAAGGAAGATCCGAGTGCCGTATGGCTCGCTCGTTGACGAGCCGAACCTCAAACCCATGGCCCACATGTTCGTCGGATCTAAGGCATCGTGGCATGAGATTCTTGACGATCTCCCCCAATACGACGAATACCCCTGGTGACGGCTGAGTCAGCCGTCGGGAAGTCACGACAGCCGGGGAAAGCAGGGCTCCGAGCGTGCAATCCGAGCAGCCTGCCCTCTCGCCACGAGCGGCGACGCCGATGGGCCGCCCGGAAGGGGATCCCTCAGCGGGACAGACTGAGCGCGGACGTGCGCTGCTCCATTACGCCTGGCGCGGCCACGACTAAGCGGTGCCTGTGTTTCGATCATGGCGGCAGTCTGCTGCGGTTCGTCAGGCTGCAGCTGGTTGCGTCCGAACCGTGCCGTGGGAAGGAGTTCGGGGTGGTCCTGTCAAGGACTCGGGGTCGTTGTCGTTGCAGTGGATTTTATCGTCGTCCTGGTCGGGATTCCGACCGGCGGCTTCGGGGCGGCCGTCGTCGCGCCTTGGGGAGAGTGAGTCAATTGGCGGCGAAGACACAGGAGCTCGTTCCCGGCTTGCAGTTGAGCTGTGAGCTGATCGTCTGGCCGGCGTGGTGATGTCTGCACGGAGGTTGGTCGATCGATATTCGGCCACCATGACGAAGTACCAGCCATTCTCGACTGGTGGCAGTCACGGTTTCGCCGTCAGCGAAGCACGAAAGTCGCACGCTGCGATATCGCTGCCCGCGAGCCCGACGAGATAGTCTCGACGCCCTGATCGATCGCTCCGGCGGCCGCCTCGACGCTTGGCCAGAAGGGTCGGGTTGTTCTTGAGGTCGGGGTTGGCTTGCATCGCGGCAAGCACTTCGGGCTGGCAGCGGCTGGTTCGGGTTGGCGCCGGGGAAACCGGGCGCGGAGCCGCCACCACCGGTCGGCAGCCCCAGCTGATCGGGGCCGGGCGCTGCGTAGAAGTCCAGTGTCTGAGGCCGCCAAAGATACCCGAAGCGTCGTCGTGTCCGTCGGAGATGCAGAGTGTACACGCTTCGCCGACGACGAAGATCGCAGCGACATATTTCCCTCGCGCGTCGGTAAGCACCGGCTGCCCGGTCAGCATCGGTGAGTTCGTTGTAGTGGTTCCAACTGGAGTCCGGTTGCATGCCGCGACAGCCGCTGTCAGCGCCGCTGGCGTTGGCGTGACCGGAGTTGCGCTCCAGTCCGCGTACGCCATCGGCACCCCCAGAGAGCGGACGCCCAGTGGCCCGTTTGACGAGGAGAACAGTAGAACGGCGGCGACGGCGCAACCTGCAATAGCGACGCCGACGCCGCTGACGATCGACCAGACCCGCAGCCGTCGGGACGAGCGACGTCGCACGCGGCCAGTAGTCGATCCGCGGCAAGCCGCAGATCGGCGTCGGCAGGCATCAGCGCCGCGCATTCCCTCAACGTGGCGCGCAGCTCGGCTTCCAGTGAACGGCTCATGGTTCACGGACCTCCGGTAGTCGTTGGTCAGGGTCGAGGCTCTCACGCAGATGCGCAAGAGCCTTTGAGGACGTGTTCTTGACCGTCCCAACGCTGCAGTCGAGCGCTTGCGCGGTCTCGGCCTCGGAGAGATCGAGGAAGTAGCGCAGCACGATCACGGCCCGCTGTCGCGGTGGCAGCGCGCGGAGGGCGGCGATCAGCTCCGCCCGCGACTCAAGCCGCGCGAAATCCAGAGAGTCGTCACCGATTTCGGTCGGCAGGCTCATAGAATTCCGCACTCCGCCGGCTACGGCGCTTGGCGTCATCGAGCGTAAGGTTGATCAACACCCGTCGGGCGTACGCGACCGGTTGCCGCATCGACCCTACGCGCGACCACTGACGGGCGACCTTGAACAGACACTCCTGGACGAGATCTTCCGCCTCCTTCGGGTCCCAGGTAATCAGGAACGCAGTCCGTAAGAGACCGTTCAGGTTGGCGTTCACGAATGCGTCAAATTCGGCCTCTGGAGGTGCCACCGTCATCTACAACGGAATTCGCTGACGAAAGGTTGCCTCCACCCGAGAGATTGTCAGCGACCCGGACCTCGCTGCCGCTTCGGGCCACAAGCAGCAGCGGGAGCCGAGCCCGCAGGCCCGCCAGGGACTGTTGCTTGCGGACATGAAGCGCAACACGCACGGGCCGCCCTGAAGGGATTCCCTTATCGGGACAGGCTTCAGGAGCGCAGAGAACCTACGTTCCGCGCAACTCTCTCCCATCGACGACGGCGCGACGCACGTCGTGGGCTAGGAGCAGGGTGCCGGCACGGCTACTCGTCCCGGTGCGCCGCTAGCAATCCGCGCCGAACGGCCAGGTCGCTCGTCGGTGATCACGTTTCTCAGCAGCGTGAGATCGGGAGCGTGGTGGGATGCGCCGACATCCATGAGTTGTCCGGTCTCGGCGTCGAGCACGAAGGTCATGAACTGGTAGGAGATGTCCTGTTCGGTGAGCTACCTGTCAGGGTTTGCGGGGCGTGAGTGGTTCCATCGGAAATTGCCCTGCATCACAAAGATGCAGGACGGCGTGTCGCTGAAGACCTTCGAGCCTGTCGCGCTGGTGACATCGAACCGCGTTCCACGAGCATGCCTGATCGACCTCGGGGTCGGGTCTCCGAACCTCGCCCCGACCTCAAGTGCTAGCTCGAGGAGCTCGCTGTCGTCCATGGTGTCTGAAGACTGGGAGTAATCCTCCTGAGGAGGTTGGTGAGCGTCGTGGTCTTCCCACCGGGGATTGCGGCGGGCGACGCTCACAGCGATCTGAACATCTGGCAGCTCAACGGTCTTGCCTGGATCACCGTTGAGCCATCCGGCCTGTATTGCGGCGGCGCGCAACAGCGCGTCACCGAGTCCGCGTTCGTGTGCAGCGAGCTCGCTCTCGATCAGGCGAAACCCCGGGCCTGCGGCGCGACCGCTGAGTGGACCGACTTGCTGTTGCCACGCGACCCCGTCCTCATCGACCCAGCCGCCCTCATGACGGCCATGAGCGGCAGGGGCAACCAGCCGCTCTTCGGATCTCGGTGCAGACGCGACCCCGACGCGGATCGCGACGGTCATTCGCGGACTGGTGAGTTCACCGACCCACCCTGCACCCTGCAGCGCTGCCCAGACCATGCCGCCGACACCCTCGGCTCGACCCTGAAGGCTCGAGCTGCCAGCCTGATCGAGGGTTGCCGGCCCTCGATATCGAACCTCCACACCGTTCTCCAACAGCTCGCCAGTCATAGCACCCCAAAACTTACCTCCGAGCCTCGGCGGGCGGGCCGGGCCACTCGCCAAGTCGCGCTGGCCGCGCTAAGCATGTCGCTCGCCCTCGGGCCCGGGATGCTTGTGTCGAGTGAGAAGCAGGTGCCCGACTAGCAGTTCGTGCTGAACTCGCTCGAGCTGTTTGTGTGTCGCACGGTGGTGCTCGCTGTCGCGGTCTTGAACTCGATCGACAGGTCCCTATGAGAGCCGGGCCACCAAGCTGCCCAGAGCCCGTTTGATGTTGTCGCCCTAACGGTGGCTCCGCCTTGGAGCCTCAGCGTGACTTGAGTGACGTTCTTTCCGGTTAGGCCATACATCTGGAGATACGCCTGCGCCGGGGGTGGGATCGCGTGCTGTAAGCCGCCCGAGACGCAGGTGATCGTTGTGACGGTATTGGGTGCTGCAGACTTTCCCCGAGGCTGTCGGGCGTCGCGTGCCGTCGCGCCGTTTGGCCAGGCGGTGCATAACAGCACCTGTCGACCTGGTTGGTCGAAAAGGAGATGCTCGAAGGGCCCTCGGGTGTCGACGAGCGCCGGTGGTGTCGATTGGTGGCAACGCGCCTCAGCGGCCGAGATCTCGCCATGAGCCGGCTTGGTGGGCGTGGCGCTCCATGCGGCGAACGCGCTCGTGGGCCCGCTGGCGGACGTTCCGAGGACAAGCAGGGCGGCGATGATGCATACCGCGAGCGCGGTCACGCTTGCGAGTGCGACCGGCCGACGGACTCGCTTGAGGTGTCCGCCTCCTGGCGGTCTCGGGGACCGTGGCCAGCGAGGCATGGGGTTTGCGCGGCGGACCACACGTCCTCAAACGGCGGTACGGATACATCACTACCCGGGCCCGCGTCAGGGACCGGGTTCGCCGCTTCGAGCATCGATTGGAGTTCGGTCATTTCACACCTCCGTTATCGACGGCACCTGGTCCGCCTGGTCGAGCGCGGACATCGCATCTACAAGCCGCTGACGGGCGCGGTGCGCGCGCACCCGAAATGCTTGCGGTGAGCAGCCGAGCACCTTCGCTGCCTGATCCGTCGTGAGCCCTTCCCACGCAGTCAATAGGAGCACCTCGCGATCGCGTTTGCTGAGCGTCGCGAGCCCAGAAGCGAGCACGGTGTCGGACAGCTCAGGTGATACGACTGCGCGAGGCGTTGCGGATTTCAAGCGATCGGGAGCCGCCCACGACGCTGCTCGGCCCGGTGGTGATGCCAGAGCACTCGCCGCGCACAGCCAAGAAGCCAAGGCAACGCGTCCTCCGGAACGTCATCGAAGCGGCGCCAAGCAACCACGAAAACCTCACTGACCACATCAGCCGCCGTCTGTTCATCAGCGCGACGCCGCGCGTATCGCGTTACTGCCGCCGAATGCTCTGCATAAAGCACCTCAAACCGGGTGCGCCGATCAGCTAGGCCCATACGACACTATGCCCGGCACCCGCTCGACTGTTACGGCCACGACCGAACAGATTCGGTCGGTAGGCGCCGTATCCGCGTTCCGGGTGCGCCGCCGGCGTCATGACAGGCCCCTGCCCCGAGACCTAAGCGAGAGCATCGACGCAGCATCCGTGGTGGCAGAGCACTCGTCGCAGCTGAGATACAAACCGCGGGGTGTATGCGATTAGGTCTCGATGACGTTAAACGTAATAGTTGAAAGCACCGATGCGGAACTCCTGCGCCTCGCTGAGGCGGATGCCGCTGCGTTTGGTGCGCTGTATGAGCGTCACGTTGCCGAGATCCATCGTTGGCTTAGCGGTCGAATCGCTTGGGCCGCGAGCGATCTGACGGCGGAGACGTTTGCTCGTGCGTGGTTGAATCGCAGGCGTTTCCGTGATCCTGGGAACGGGTCGGCTTTGCCTTGGCTTTACGGCATCGCTCGGAACCTGCTCGCCGAAGCTGCGCGTCGTGACCGCATCGAGACCCGGGCCCGGGTGCGGCTCGGTCTCCCCACAGATCTCTCTCAAGAAGACGGCTACACCGAAGTGGAGCAGCGACTCTCGCCGCAACGCACGCTCGCACATCGGCTAGGCCACTTGCCAGCGCATGAGTGGGCGGCGCTCGAGTTACGGATCGTCGAAGAGCTGTCCTACGAGGAGGTCGCCCGTCGGCTCTCGATCAGTCAGCCCGCGGCTCGGCTGCGAGTTTCTCGCGCACTGCGTCGTCTTGCTCAATCCGTGTCGAAGGAGGAGTCATGACCTACGAGCTGCCAACCAGCCTGTCGCGCTACGGAGCCAGCTCGAAGCCGCGATCCGCGACGATCTCGGCCGACGTCAGAGCTCCCGGCTGCGCACCGTCGGTCCATTGCGGCTCAGGATCACAACCGCTGCTGTCGCCGGACTACTCGCGGCGTTTCGTCTCCTGCTCGCGCTCGATACCGGCGGCGCACCGCTGGTCACCCCTGCTTATGCGAGCTTCACCGGTGCTCCGGGTGCAGAGTTCAGCAACACGGCTCACTGCGGATGCGACGCTACGAGCACGGCACGGATCTCGTTCGCCTGGACCAGCGGCGACATGACGATGACGGTGCACCGGGTCATGCGCCTGCCGCATCGGCGACCCGTGAGGCAGGTCCGCAGCTGGTACGCACACCGGACCATGCCATTGGCCGGAGGTTTCCAGATGCCTTTACACCCGACCCAGGGCGCGCTCACCTCGTTCCCCAGTCCAACGATACGAGGGACGCAGTTCGCCGCCGCTGGCGGAACTGCAAACGAACGCGGCGCAACCGTGACCATCCGCATTCTGCAGCCTAGGAACGGCTACCACCCGTTTTACATCCAGGTCCACACTCCGGGCAAAACGCTCACGTTCACCGCTAACAGATCCACGGTCTGGCGAACCGACCCGATCCGTTGACTAACTCCACACACCGAAATCGCGGTCATCAGACCCGGCGACGCACGAATGCAGGTGCCGTCGATCGCCCGGCGAGACACCCGCTCGTCGTCTCAGTGAGCGGGAGGCGATCGGCCGCCCGGAAGGGAGCCCCTACCGGGACAACCCTGGCGGTCGGACGCTCCTCGACGGCGAATCGCCGACACGGCCGCGGCTGCCCCGTAAGCGGATCCCTCAGCGGGACAGACAGTTGGTCGCGCTGTTCCACGCAACCCGCGCAACGGAGTCGCGTCTCGGCTGACGGCAAGATGCGCGTCGTAGGGGGAGGTTGTCGAAGAATGCGGCGCGTGGGTTCAGGGCTTTGGTGCCCGTTGAAATCAGGCCACCCGCGCCGACCGGAATTCTCGATGACGACCGCGAGCCGCTGGCCGAAAGTCGCCCGCCTCAACTCTAGGGGCCGCAGGCTGATCGGACGTGGCGAGCGGCACGCGCTGCCGGTTCAACTCATCGTGACCACCACCAGTCGCCAGCACTTCTCCGAGGCGTACACCCTCGCACGCGGGCACTAACCAAACGGTCTTGGGGTCCGCCGCGCTACCTCCCAGCGGCCGACGCCAATATCGGGAAGGCCAGTCAGCAATTCAGCGCGCAGCTGCCTACACCCCTGGCGGTCATCCGAGCGTGATGTCCAGACAGACGAGCGGCAGGTTCGTTCCGTCGTCGTGGATCTCGGCGCGGAGGGTGGATTCGAAGACCGGTCGTAGGTTGCGCCAGGCTCGGGGATGCTTACGCGCGTACGCGTGCAGAGCCGCTTGAGCCTCGGCGGGTTCGAGGACACGGGCGGTCGCTTGACGCGCCGCATGCCCGCCAACGGTCACGCGAACTGCCGGGTTGGCGCGGATGTTGCGGAACCACTGCGCGCGTTCGCCGAAACCGGAGGCGACGATGTAGCTCGTGGGCGTTGGCCGATCCACGACCTCGAGGACGACGTAGCGCCTGGCGCCGCTGGTGCGGCCGACGTGCTCGAGCAGCAGCAGCCGCGACCCGGCCAGGAACCCGAGGCGCGCTCGGAACAGCCATATCGGTGCGCGCACGAACCAGCGGACCCGGAGCAACTTGCCGACAAGTGCCGCAGGTTGGAATCTGGTTCTACGGCCGATGGCCATCGTGTGCCCTCCTGATCGCTTGGGCCTTCCGTGTCAGCTTACACCGTAAAATCTTACGGTGTAAAGTCGACGGCGATGCGATTGCTATATGTGTCTGAAGCCCACGCTGGGTCAGCTGCCGGATTCGGAATCCTGTTCGTCGGACCAGCGAGCTAGACGGATGAGCACCGCGGACTCAAGAGGGCAGGAGTCGGCTACGCGCCCGGTCGAACGGCCGCGCGGCGTGCGTCAAGCACAGGGTTGGCTCGGCGCGACGAAGCTCGGGCTGGTGGTGATGGCGCTGGTGGTGGGGGCTGTCGCGGGGTTGGCGCGGCCGGTTTCAGGGATCTGATCTACCTGATCACGTGGTTGTTCACTGGTCGGCAGTCATACGGCCAGTTCGGTCACCAGCCGAGTCTGCATCTGCCGTTCTTGGGGATCTGGTTTGTGCTGATCGCGCCGGTCGTGGCGGGGCTTCTGTATGGGCCGTTGATCCGCGGTTCGCGCCCGAGGCGCGTGGGCATGGGGTGCCTGAGGTGATGCTGGCGGTTGCGGAGAACGGCGGCCGGATCCGGCCTCAGGTGTCACTGGTGAAGGCGCTGGCGTCGGCGTTGTGTATCGGGGGCGGCGGGTCGGTCGGGCGCGAGGGGCCGATCGTGCAGATCGGATCGGCGTTCGCCTCGACGCTGGGTCAGCTGGTGCGGATGAGCGAGGGACGGATGCGCGTGATCGTCGCGTGCGGTGCTGCCGGCGGGATCTCGGCGACGTTCAACGCTCCGGTTACGGGCCTGTTCTTCGGGTTTGAGATCGTGCTGAAGGAGTTCTCTGCCGAGGCGCTGGCGGCGACGATCCTGTCGGCGGTAACAGCCGATGTGATCAGCCGTGCGTTCTTCGGCAGCGCGCTTTCTTCACGAGCGTGCCCCACAACCTGGTGATCACCAACGACGTCAGCTTCCTGCTGATCGCGCTGCTCGGTTTGATAGCGGGCGGGATCGGCGTGCTGTTTCAGAAGACCGTCTACCGGGGCGAGGACGCCGCCGATGGGATCTGGGGCGGCGGCCGCAATGGCTGCGGCCGGTTGCGGGCGGGTTCCTTCTCGGCGGTCTGCTGCTGCTGTTACCGCAGATGTATGGCGTCGGCTACCCGGTGATGGACCGCGTATTCGCCGGCAACTATGTGCTCTGGTTCGTGCTGCTGCTGCTGGTCGGCAAGATCCTGGCGACCAGCCTGACGCTATGGATCGGCGGGTCCGGTGGCGTGTTCGCACCCTCGCTGTTCATCGGAGCGGCTACGGGCACGGCGTTCGGGACCATCTGTCATCACCTGTTCGGCGCAGCGATCGGGCCGGTCGGCGCTATACGGCGTCGTTGGGATGGGGGCTGTGTTCGCCGGTGCCGCGCAGGCCCCGCTGACAGCAATCGCGAGCGTTGCCGAGATGACCGGCAACTTCACGCTGACGCTGCCGATCATGCTCGCGTGCGGACTGGCGTCGCAGCTCGCCCGGCAGATCACGCACGGCAGCATCTACACGACCAAGCTGCTGCGCCGCGGGATCGACATCGAGCGCCCGAAGGCGATCGGCGCGTTGCGGGCCCTGACCGTCGAGCAGGTCATGCAGCCGTTGAGCGCGATCAACGGTCAGCCGCGCGTGTTCCGCGGCGACGATGACGCGACCCAAGCCGTCGACGCGGTCGCCTGGCAGCAACTCGTCGGGCCGGTCACGCTCTCACGTCGCCCGCAGGTGCTGTTCGCCGACGAGGACCTCGAACAGGCGCGCCGCCAACTCGTGCTCTACGGCCGCGACGGGCTTCCGGTCCTCTCACACGACGGCCAACTCAAGGGCTGGCTCACCCGCGCTGACATCCTCAGGGCGCTGACCACCAAGCTCGAGACGACCGAACAGGAGATCAGAGACGGGGCAGCCACCACCGACAGCGGAGCTGGCTCACAACCAGCCACCGGCCCGACGCCAACCCGGCCGCTGCCAGGATATGAGCTACTCGAGCTGCGGGTCCATCCCGACTCGCCGGCACTCGGAAGGCAGATAGGCGAGATCCCTGGCCGGACGGGAGCGCTGTGGTCGCGCTGACGCACGGACGCGAGGTACACGCTGCAGCACCCGAGCTGCGACTGCACCCCGGGGAGCGAGTCCTCGTCCTCGCGCCCCTCCGTGAAACGCCGACAGGCTAGGCGCCGAAACGGCATTGCCAGGTCGGGGCGCCTCAAGCGGACAGGGCGAGTGTGACCGCGAAGGTCGCGTATCCGAAGACGGTGACGAGCCACCGACTCGCCCGAGCCCTGACTCACCGCGACAGCCTGCGGCGACCGCGTGTGAGCAGGGGGGCCAGCAGCTCATCCCGGGCCGCCGAGGCCGAACAACAGCGCGTCAAGACCCAAGGTGAAGGCCGAGTCGGCATCGAGCTCGGCGAGTTCGCTTGCTTGCCCGGCAAGGATCGGAAACTCGGACAGGGGAAGGGCCGCGAGCCGCTCGCGCCCGGCCGGCCGAGCAGCATCGACCGTGAAGCCGGTCGCCTCAGCCAATGCGTAGCCACGCGCGTAGCTGACCGTCGCGCGATAAGTTGCAAGCGCCTCGCTGTGCGGAATCCGACTCGCACCAGGACGCCCAGCAGCCGCTCCACAGGCTCCAGTGCTGCCTGCGTGTCAAGCGGCTGCAGCCCGAGGAGCTGGAACGTCGCCGGCCGGGCGACGGCAATGTCCCGCAACGCGATCGCGAACCTCCGGCACGCCTCACGCCAGTCCTCGCCGAGCTCCAGCTCGCGCAAGCGGCTCGAGCAGCCGGTCGCCGATCGCGGCCAAGAGCTCCTCGCGACCCTGGAAGTGGTGATAGATCGCCATGCCCTCAACCCCCAGCTCTGAGCCCAAGCGCCGCATGCTCAGCGAGGCGGGGCCGTCGCGCTCGATCAGCGCGATCGCACCATCGAGAATCACCTCGCGGTTCAGCGGACGAAGCGCCTGCTCACGGACGGCCGCAGCGGAGTTGGAACGCGCCACCCAACCAACTTTACAACGTAAGGTGCCTGGCTGTAAAGTCGTCGCGATGGACCACAACCGCCTGGTCGACAAGCTGCTGCAACGAGATCGCCAGCGCAAGGGCGGGGATCACAGCGAACTACGCCGCCTGTGGCGAGACGAAACAGTGCACGCGGACTCACCACCAGACGATTCGAGTGCCGATGACCCAGCACCCGAAACGCGGGCGCGTCCACCACAGGGCAGCTCGACTCGGGCGGGCACCTGGCCAGCGACGGGACGCAGAATATGCTCTGCGGCCGTCTGGCCTGACGTGCGGTCCTCGAGCCGCCGGTCCGCCGCGTCTCATGCGGGCTCACAGCCCGGCCGATAGCAGGAGTGTGGCTGTGATGAGTGCGGCGGCGGAGATCAGCCCGAGTTGCAGTAGCGGCAGTGGTGGGGCGGCGTCGCCTGCGAGGTCGGTGGCGATCAGTGTTGCGACCGAGCCGTGTGGTGTGGCGAGTGGGCCGATCGCGAGGCCGATCGACGCGGCGTATCCCGAAGGTCCGGCGAGCAGTGCGCCGGCCCACACGCTGGCGGGCAGGTTGTTGACGATCGCTGCGCTCGCGGCGATCGTCACGACGACGAGCAGCAGGCCGAGCGGCCCTGAGGGAAGCGTTGGCGCTCGCAGCCCGAGACTTCCGGTCACGACCACCAGCGCAGCGATCTGCGTCGCGATCCGCCAGGGCACGACAATTCGCGGCCGCGCCGGCGCCGCGAGGACCGCCAGCGCAACGGCCGCGGCAAACGGCCACCACGGTGCGATCCCGACGCTCAGCGCGACCCACGCCGCGAGCGTGGCGGCGGCGAGTGCGAGCAGCGCGTGGCGCTCGGCACCCGACAGCCGACTACGTCGGTCGGGGCGGCGGCTGGTAGCCGGTGGTCAGCGAGCGTCGCTCGAGCAGCGCCACCGCTCCGGCGCACAGGCTCGCAGCGGCGAGGCCGGGGATGAACATGTGAGCCACGAACCCAGCCGGCGAAAGGTCGAGGCGGCCGATCAGCACGAGGTTGGTTGGGTTGCCCTGCGGGACGGCGATCGAGAACGCGTTCGCGACCGCGACCACACCCAAAAACAGCGGCCGCATCGCGACGCCGAAGCGGCGCGAGAGCACCAGCACCAGCGGCACCATCAAGACCACCGCCCCGTCCAGCGACACGGCCGCGGTCAACACAGCGCACACCGACGCACACCGACAGATACAGGCCAGCCGTGTTGCCGCGCGCAGCCGCCGCCAGGGTCAACGCCGCTCGCTCCGCGAGGCCGGAGCGCTCGACCAGTCCGGCCAACGTCAACGCCGCGCCGAGGAACGCGATCAGCGGCGCGACAGTGAGTGCCGCCGGTGTGACGCTCGCTCCCAGCGCGACGCTCACGCCGGCCGCGGCCATCAGCGCCAGCGCGACCGCGGTGCTGCGTGGCCGCCATGCCAGCAGCCCAACCGCCAGGCCTGCAAGAATCACATGGAACATAAGCATCATTAATCGTTAAGCATACTTATCTAATGCCTGCACCTCGCCGACACCACACCGACGCTGCCGAAGCGCTCGTCGCGGTCGCACCGCTCGCGAGCCGCTGGATCGAACGGCTGCTGGCCCAACACGACCCGGCGATGACCGTCTCGCAATACCTCGCGCTGCGCGCGATCGGCCGCGAGCAGCTCACCGGCACACAGCTCGCACGGCGCGCAGGCGTCTCCGGGCCTGCCGTCTCACAACTCCTGGCCAGCCTCGCCAACGCCGGATGGCTCGAACGCCAACCCGACCCCGCCGACCGACGCCACCAAACACTGAGCCTCTCACCCGCCGGAGCGACCGCCTACCGCTCCGCCCAGACACTGCTGCACCGCGGCGTCAGCACACTGCTCGAAAACCTCCCGCACCCCGAGACCGACGCGCTCGCGCGGCTGCTCCCACACGTCGAAGCGGCACTCGCCGGCACCGCACCACCCCGCAAGCCCCCGCCGCCACGCCACGAACCCAAGCCACACAAGCATCGGCCATAAGGGCAACCCCCGGCAGTGGCCACGCCAGCGCCCCACGGCGGGATCGGCATGACCGAACCGATTAGCCATCCACGCCCCCCGCACAGATCCCGGAGGCCCTCCCGTTCTTCGGGTGGCTGGCGTTCGGACAGTGAGGGGCTATGCGTCTTTGCCGCTCGAGGCGGCAGACTGTCGCTGGTGAGCGATGATCACGCGACGCCGTGGCTAGTTCTGGTGTACCGGGTCCCGAGCGAACCTACGCGGCTGCGAGCGACCGTCTGGCGACGACTGAAGGCCCTCGGCGCGGTGTACTTACAGAACTCGGTCGCGGCCCTGCCATCAAGCAGCGCCGGCGAGCGGGGGCTACGGGCGCTGCGCAGCGAGATCGTCGAGATGGGCGGCTCCTCGCAGCTGCTGCGAGCGCAAGCACTCGCGGGCCAGAGCGATCTTGTCGAAGCGTTCAATCAGGCGCGCGACGAGGAATACGGCGAGGTGATCTCCCGCTGCGGCGACTTCCTTGAGGAGATTGAGTCCGAGACCGAGGCGTCGCATTTCACCTACGCCGAGCTTGAGGAGAACGACGAGGACCTGCTCAAGCTTCGCGGCTGGTTTGAGAAGGTCGCATCCCGCGACGTGCTCGGATCCCAGCGACGAGACGAGACCCAGGACGCTCTCGCACGCGCTCAGGCGGCGCTTGAGGGGTTCGCTGAGCGTGTTTACGCCGCCGACCCAGACGCGCACTCGTAACGCAGCAAAGCTAACCGCGGTTATGCTCTGGGTGTGACGTCTGGGCTAGATTCGTCGGCTGAGTTAGCAGCCAAAAGCGATGATTCGCTTGTCGAGCGGCGCTCCCGACTGCGTCGCCGCGGGTTCGTGCTCGAAGGGGTCACGCTTGGGTGGAACGTGGTTGGTGTGGTCGTGCTCGCATTCGCGGCGCTCGCGGCCCGCTCCGATGCGCTGGCCGGCTTCGGGCTGGACTCGCTGATCGAGATAGCCGCGTCTGTCGTCGTGATCTGGGAGCTGTCCGATACCGCGCGGGAGCGTCAGCATCGCGCGTTGCGGCTGATCGGCGGCGCGTTCGTGTTCCTCGCCATCTACCTCACGGCGCAATCAACCCTGGTGCTCCTCAGCGCCCACCACGCCCGCCCCAGCCCAGCCGGGATCACGTGGACCGCCGTCACCGCCGTCGTGATGTTCGCGCTGGCATACGGCAAGGCAGTGACCGGCAAAGCGCTCGATAACCCGGTATTGCGGACCGAGGGGCGGGTGACGCTGATCGACGGCATCCTCGCCACGGCCGTTCTCGTGGGCCTCGCGCTAAATGCCGCGTTTGATTGGTGGTGGGCAGACCCCGCAGCCGCCTACGTGGTCGTCTACTACGCCGTCCGCGAAGCGCGCGGGGCACTCTCGGGTTGACCGGACTCAACGTACCGCTCTCTGCTTCATAGCCCGCAACGTCGCGTCGGGCAGCCACACCGGCCCGGTGGCCGTCACCGACAAGAGGCCGCGAACCGCACGCCGACGCGATCGCGGCCCGCCCAGACCGTTAGAGGGAGGGGCAATGCCGCGACAACGCAACGGACGTTGGGATGAACGTGTGCTCCCTGATGACCGCTGTGATCTGCTCTGTCTCGATCTCCAGCGCGCCGAGGCGATCCGCCAGCACCTCAACGCCGAGACGATCGAAACCGCGGCTGCGCGTGCCAAGGCGCTCGGTGACCCGACACGGCTGACGCTCGCGCTCGCGTTGCGTGAGGGCGGAGAGCCGTGCGTCTGTGACCTGGCATGGATCGCCGCGCGCGCGGCGAACCTCGTCGGCCACCAGGACGCTACGCGCGCCAGGTGGATTCGGCAGGACGGCTTTCTACTGGTCCTGCTGTGGCTTTGGTGTGAGATCTCGGCGGCGAGGCCCGTTGCTTGCGGTATGCTCCTCGCAAGTCAGATGGAGCCCTGACGCGAGACCGCGAAGCAGCGGTCCTCCGAACCGCCCGATCGAAAAGGGCTGATGACTCCTTTCGCAGATAGTCCGTTCATTCGTGACGCGAGAGGAGCAGGTCGTCGAAGTGCCGACCCTTCCCGATTGGGCAATTCAGGTTCTGCAGGTGCTGACCATCCTGGTGCTGGCGCCGCTTGTCTCTGGGATCATCGCTCGCGCTGAGGCGGTAGTTCAGCAGCGTCGTGGGCCGAGGGTCCTGCAGCCGTACTACGACATCTTCAAGCTGTTGCAGAAGGAGACGGTTCTGCCTGAGCCGGCAGGCCCGGTGTTCCGTGTCGCCCCGTATTTGAGCTTCGCGGCGTACGCGACGGTGCCGCTTCTGATCCCTGCGTTGACGACGTTCGGGCTGCCGCTCGGTTGGATAGCTGACTTCTTCGGCGTCGGGATGATCCTCGCGCTGGCGAGCTGGGTGGTGTCTCTGGCGGCGGTCGACAGTGGCAGCCCGTATGCGCAGCTCGGCTCAAGCCGGTTGCGGTCCTTCGGGGCGTTCAACGAGCCGACGGTGATCTTCGTGACGTTCGTGCTGGCGCTGACAACGCACACGGATCTGCCGTATGCGTTCGGGGCGACGATCCGCTCGGCGACGGTGCAGGTCGTCAGGCCGAGTCACCTGCTGATGATCGCTGCGTTCTTCATGCTGGTCCTGAATGAGACCGGGCGTATCCCGGTTGAGAACCACGGCGGCACCCTCGAGTTCGGGCAGATCGAGGAGGCTCGTGTGGCGGAGCACTCCGGACCCGGTTTGGCGTTTCTGCGCTGGGGATCGAGCGTCAAGCAGCTGCTGCTGTTCACGATCCTGATGAACGTGCTCGTCGCGCCGTGGGGGATGGCGCAGACCGGTCATCTCGACGCGGTGCTGATGGCGATCGGCCTGCTGTTCTGCAAGGCGCTCGTGGTCGGCGCCGCTGTGGTGGTGATCGAGTCGAGCTTCGCGAAGCTGCGGCTGTACAAGATCCCGGAGTTCACGGTCGCGAGCTTCATGCTCGCCGTGCTGGCCGTGGTGATCTTCCTGTTCGAACCGGCCTACGGGAACCTGCATCTATCGGTGTTCGGTGCGGCGTCGACGATCACCGCTGTGATCGTGCTGCTCTTGGAGTTCGGGTTGCTACGTGCCCAGGACGTGTGGGAACAGTTGCGGCTCTACGCGCTCGGATCGGCCGTCGTCGCCGGTCTCGCCTTCGCGACCGCGGCGACTGGGCACGGCGGCAGCTCGCTGTACGCACTCGGGGCGGTGACCATCGGACTCAAGGCGCTGCTGTTCCCGTTGGGGATCAGGTTCATCCTGCGTCGCCTCGGCGCCGACGCGCGCGTGCCCAACATGATCGGCGTGGCGAGCAGCATCCTGCTCGCGATCGTCTTGTGCTGCTTCGCATTCGTCGCACTTCGGCCCGTTCACATCGGCGCCGAGGCGGCTCTCCCGCTGTCGGCTCTGCCGATCGCTGTCGGCGGCGTGCTCGTCGCGTTCCTGCTGATGGTGCTCAGGCCCTATGCGCCGTCTCAGCTGCTCGGGTTCCTCGTGCTCGAGAACGCCGTCACCGTCGCGAGCCTCGTGATCGCCCCAGGGCTGCCGATCATCCTCGCGCTGCTGCTCCTGTTCGACGTGCTGGTCGGGGTGCTCGTGTTCGTCGTACTCGTCCAGTACCTCGCGATCGAACGCACCGCGGTCCGCACCGACGTCCTGAACAGGTTGACCGGATGAGCTGGGCGCTCTACGCAATCCTCGCGGTCCCCCTTGCCGCAGCCTTGCTCAGCCTGACCACCGGCTGGCGGCAGGCGTGCGCGGTCGCTGTGAGCTCGGGTCTGATCTCGCTTGCGCTGGCGATCGTGCTCGCGATCAAGGTCGACCAGGGTCGGGTGCTGGTCACCGCCGGCGGGTGGCTGCGGCTCGACTCGCTCGGTGCCGTGTTCCTGCTCGGGACGGCCTTGGTCTATGCGATGGCGGCGGTGTTCTCGGTCGGATATCTCGGCGTTGAGCGCAACAGCGCAGCGTTCGCCGCGTTCGTTCGCCGCTACTTCGCGCTGCTGAATCTCTTCGGGTGCGTGATGCTGCTGGTCCCGCTCGCCGCTGACTTCGGGACGCTGTGGGTCGCGGTCGAGCTGACCACGATCGTCTCCGCGCTACTGGTCGCGATCGACCGCACCGACGCCGCGCTCGAGGCGGCGTGGAAGTACGTGCTGATCGCATCCAGCGGCCTCGGAATCGCGCTGCTGTCGATCATCGTGATGTACGCGACCGGCACCCATGCGCTCGGTAGCGCATATATCCCGAAGTTCACACGCTTCATCGCGCACGCGCATGCCCTCTCGCCGGATGCGGTGAGGCTCGCGTTCGTGCTGTCGGTCGTGGGTTTCGGCACCAAGGTCGGGTTCGTGCCGACACACACATGGCTGCCAGACGCGCACAGCGAAGCACCAGCGCCGGCCTCGGCGATGCTGTCCGGCTCGCTGTTGGCGGCCGCGCTCTACGCGATCCTGCGGTTCTTCCAGGTCGCTGTTGCCAACGGCGACCGTGCGTTCGCGCAGCACGTGCTGATCGTGTTCGGGGCGATCTCGCTGATCGTGGCGAGCTTCTTCGTGCTGCGCCAGTCGAACTTCAAACGCCTGCTCGCTTACTCCTCAATCGAGCACATGGGCATCATCGCCCTGGGGATCGGGTTCGGGGCGCCACTGGCGGTCGCCGGCGCACTGCTGCATGTGATCACCCACGCGTCAGCCAAAGGTCTTGCGTTCCTGGGCACCGGGTCGCTGCTGCGCGGCTATGACACCAAGGAGGTTGAGAGGGTCACGGACGCCGGCCGCGCGATGCCGTGGACCGGCCCGATGTTCATGGCGGCCGCGCTGGCGCTCTGCGGGCTGCCGCTCTCCGGGGTGTTCCGCAGCGAATTCGAGATCGTCGTGGGCGGCTTCTCCGAACCCCAGTACGTTGCGGTCGCGATCCTTTTGGTGTTCGTGAACCTCGCGTTCTTCGGGGTGATCTGGCACACCGGCAGCATGGTCCTCAGCCGACCCTCGATCACTGCCGAGGCGGTTGCGGTCGACGGCAGGACCGTCAGGGTGGAGGTCGTGAGCAGCACGGTCGTGGCTGGCGAGCGCAGCGTTTGGATGATCGCGGGCATGCTCGGCTGCCTGTTTGTAGTCGTCGCGCTCGGTGTTCACCTGCCGGGCGAGCTCTCCGCGCTGCTGGGTAGCGCCCGTCATCTGCTCGAGGTGCCGGGCTCATGAGTACCGCCCCCCGCGATGCGGAGAACCGCGATTACCTATCACCCGAACGCCTTGCGTACAGGGTCGATCCGGTGCCCGCGGGCGAGGTCAGGCTGCGCCTCCATGCCGCCGAGTTCGGCGAGGCGATGCAGGAGTTGCGCGCCGCCGGTGCTCGCTTCATCACGCTGTTTGTTGCCGAGACCCCGGTTCTCGCTCTGACCGCGGTGCTCGCACTGCGCGGCGAACTGGTCTTGCTGGAGGCCTACAGCGACCGCGCGTCGATCCCGTACCAGGCGCTCGGGGAGTGGTGGCCGGCGACGAACTGGCCGGAGCGGGAACTGCTTGAGCGCGACTGGCGGGTGAGCAGTGATCGTGAAGACGCGCCGCATCAGCTCACCACGCCCAGCGCGGATCTGCTCGACCGTGCAGTCACGGGCCTTGACGTTTTCACGATCCCGTATGGGCCTGTGCGCTCGGGTGTGTTCGAGTCGATCCAGTTTCAGATCGAGACCGGCGGTGAGGATGTGCCCCGTCTGCAGACCCGGCCGTTCTTCAAGCATCGCGGGATCGAGGGTCGCTTCGCCGGCCTGGCACCTGAAGTCGGTGTTCATGTCGCCGAGCGAGTCGCCGGAATCGCCAGCTGCGCGTACGCGACCGCGTTCTGCCAGGCCGTCGAACGCGCGGTCGGAATCGAACCGCCGCGACGAGCGCAACAGTGGCGGGCAATCCATTGCGAGCTCGAGCGCATGGCCTGCCACCTCGACGTGATCGCCAAAGAGGCCGAGACGACCGCGCTGTATGTCGGGCAGGCGCGCTTCCAGATACTCAAAGAGAGCGTGCAACGTCTACGGGCACGGCTGACCGGCAGCAGGTTCGGGCGCGGAGCGATCATCCCCGGCGGTGTCAGAGCCGAGGGAGCGATCCCGCTCGATGAGTTGTGCCATGAGCTCGACGAACTCGAGCAGAACCTCAGACGCGACCGGCGGCTGTTCCTGGGTACATCGTCGATGACCGATCGACTGATCGGCGGCGGACATCTAGACCGGGCGCTGGTTGAGGAGTACTGCGCCGTCGGGCCGGTCGCACGCGGCTCCGGCCTGTCCATCGACGCGCGCCATGAGCGTCCCTACGGCGCCTACCGCCGCCTCGGTTTGCAGGTGGTCGTTCGCCGTGAGGGTGACGCGATGGCTCGCATCAGCGTCCGATTCGGTGAGCTTGCCGAGTCGATCAGGCTCCTGCGGCAGGCTGTGGAGCAACTCCGCCGCCGCGAAGATGAACTCCTGACGCCGCTGCCCGCACACGCGACCGGCACAGCCTGCGGATGGGTGGAGGCCCCACAAGGCGAGCTGCTGTTCTGGGTCGAGCTCCACGATGGCGTCGTTCACCGCGCGCATATCGCCTCGCCGTCGCTGCGCAATTGGGCGCTGTTCGATCACGCATTCCCCAAGGACGTGCTGACTGACTTCGCGTTCATCGAACACAGCTTTGGGCTCACACCTGCGGGAGCTGATCGCTGATGCTCGAATGGATCTACCGGGGTCTCAGCAAACACCGAGTCACGACCCGGTATCCGCATCGGTCAGAGCCCGCACCGCCGGGATTCCACGGGCTGATCGACGTCGCCGACGACGCCGTGGCGTCAAAGGAGATCGCTTCGGTCTGCCCGACTGGTGCGATCAGCACCGACGAAAGCGGGCGGGTCGCGCTGGATCGTGGCAGCTGCATTCTGTGCGGCGAATGCGTCCGTGTCGCACCCGAGATGTTCTCGTTCGGGGCGCGCTATGAGACCGCGGCTCGATCGGCCCGCAGCCTGGTCATCGGCCCCGGAGCCGAAAGCCAAGAGGACGAAAAGGCGACCCACGCACCGCTCGGCGAGCGGGCCGGGATGCTGCGCCGATCCATCCACGTTCGGCACATCGACTGCGGCTCTGACGGGGCGGAGGAGTGGGAGATACAGGCGCTTTGGAACCCCTACTACGACATCCAACGTCTCGGGTTCTTCCTCACCAACTCACCCAGGCACGCCGACATCCTGCTGGTCACCGGGCCGGTCACGGAACCGATGTACAGACCGCTTGAGCGCACGTGGGAAGTGATGCCTGAACCGAAAGCGTTGATCGCGGTAGGCACCGACGCGTGCGGTGGTGGTCTGCATCGCTGGGGCGCCGTCGACGAGGTTCTCCCGGTGGACGTGTACGTGCCCGGATCACCGCCGGCACCGATCGCGATCATCGACGGGCTGCTGCAAGCCGTGGGCCTACTCAGGGAGGAGTCGGTCACATGAGCACGCTGTACGCGATCGCGATGGCCCTACTTGCCGGAGCCGTACCGGTCACATGGCTCGGCCCATCGGCTTGGCGTGAGCGTCTCGGGTCCTATTGCTCGGCCGTCGGGTGCTTGCTGCTCGTGATCGTCGGTCTCGCCGCCGCGCTCGGCTCAACCGAACCGGTCGTCAACCTCGGCGGCTGGCTCGGGTTCGGGCACAGCGCCCTGCGCGCGGACGGACTGGCCGGGATCTTTCTTGCGCTCACCGGCATCACCGGCGCCGCGGTCTCGCTCAGCTACGCCGAGCTGCCCGCCGGACGCTGGCTGACGCTGCTCTCAAACACGCTGCTGCTGTTCATCGCGGTCGCAATCGGCTCAGACAACGGGTTCCTGTTCTTCCTGGCCTGGGAGGCGATGACCGTCTGCGTGTACCTGATCGCAAGCGCGCGCGGCGACCGCGAGGAACTGATTGCCGGCTACCTCACAGGTGGGCTGGCGAAGATCGGTGGCGCCGCCCTGCTGGCTGCTTTCGCGCTGCTGTACGCGCACACGCACAGCTTCTCGCTCGATGTGTGGCGGCACGCTCACCTGAGCGCCGGTACGCGCGACGTCCTGTTCGCGCTATTCCTCACATGCTTCGCCACCAAGGTTGGCATCCTTCCGCTGCAGGGCGGGTTGCCCGCCGGCTACGGTTCCGCTCCGCGGCTCGGCGCCGCCTCGATCTCCGTTGCCCTGTGCGCGGGGTTCTACGGGCTCTGGCGGTTTGAGTTCGACGTACTCGGTCCGTTGCCCACCGGTTGCGGGGATGCGCTGCTGATCATCGCCGCGGTCACCGCCGTGACCGGTGTCACCTATGCCCTTACCCAGGATGACCTCAGACGCTTCCTCGGGTACTCAACCGTCGAGCATGCCGGCGTCGGGCTGGTCGGGTTCGCCGTCGCGCTCCTCGGCCACGCCGCGCACCAACCCAGGCTCGCCGCAGCAGGGTTGCTGGCCTGCACGCTGCACGTCTGTGCCCACAACCTCTCAAAAACTCTGGCACTGATCGGCATCGACCGAGTCAGTCTCGCCACAGGGGAACGTACGCTCGATCCGCTCGGTGGCCTGTCCAGGCGACTGCCGTTCACCGCGACGACCGTAGGACTGGCGTCACTAACGCTGGCCGCGATCCCGCCGCTCGGTGGGTTCGTGAGCGAGTGGTTCACATTCGAGGCGCTGCTCCAAGGCTTCCGGATGCCCACGCTGCTCTCCAAGCTCCTGTGCGCACTCGCCGGTGCGACACTCGCCCTGACCGCTGGACTCGGTTTGCTCGCGTTCGCGAAGTACTTCAGCTTCGCGTTCCTGGGGCGGGCACGTACGTCGCTTGGCGAGCTAGCTGAGCCTTCGCGTCGCCCGCTCGGAGCGGGGGCACTTGCGGTAGTGGTCCTGTTTCTCGGTGCGGCCGCGCCGTGGGAGATCCACGTGATCGGTTCCGGGCTCCAGACAGTGCTCGGGTTCAACCTCGCGAGCAGCACAATCAGCCACCCGCTGGTACTAGGCCCGGTATTCCAGAACTTCTCGGTACTCGACCCAACCTGGCTGTGCATCGTTTTGCCGTCCTACGCGATCCTCGCTGCCCTGCTCGCGTTCACTGCTGATCGCCGACGCAGCGTCAGGCGCGCCCCGGTGTGGGTCACGGGCAGCGGCGCAGACCTCGCAGCCGTCCAGTACCGCCCATCGGCGTACTCGAACCCGATGCGGGTGATCCTCCGCGGGCCGTTGGGCTACCGCAGCCGCCTCCTGCCTCTCGCTCGTGAGAACGGAGCCGCGCAATGGGTCCTTAGTACTCAGGTGGTGCTCGTCGTCGATCGTTTCATCTACCGACCCGCCACCGCCACTGCGCTCGGGATCGCCCAGCGGATCCGCGCCACCCAGTCCGGCCATCTCTCCACCTACCTGCTGTACATGCTTCTCGCGCTGCTGGTCGCCCTGTCCCTCGTCCCCATCCTGCACTGATGTTTCAACGAATCCTGCTTGCCTGGGACGGCTCCGAAGTCTCGCTCCGCGCCTTCGACGCCGCCATCGACGTCACACGTCGCTACGACGCCGAGCTCGTCGCCGTCTCGATCGCCTACACACCGGCGCACGCCGAAACCACTGCCGATCGCAACGAGACCGCTGACGCAGCTCACCAGTACCTCAGCCAAACCTTCGACGACGTGATCGATCGAGCGCACAGGGCAGGCGTGGAGGTCACCCACGAAATCACCGACGGCCAGGACCCGGCCAAGGCGCTACTTGAGTACGCCCACACCCATGGATTCGACCTGATCGTCTGCGGCCACCACCATGGCAGCCGCGTTGGCCGGCTACTGCTCAAGGACGTCGCACCTCAGCTGATCGAGAATGGCGCTCCGATCCTCGTGATCAACGACGAGCCAAGATGACCACGCGCCGGCGCAGACACCCCGCCGTCGATACGAAGCGAGCGACGACCGGACGACGAGGAGCTCGAGCGGCGCCACGGGCAGGTGCTACGCGTCTTCGCGCAAACCGCGATCGCGTGCGCTGTGATCGGAGGCGCCTTCCTGCTCACCGACAACCACACGCTGAATTCGATGGCTCTCTTCCTGCTCGCCTGGGCCGCCGGCTGGGGATGTGCCTCCATGTATCTACTGGGTCGAAAGGCGGTCAAGCGTGCCCGCCGGCGTGATCAGCGTTGAACATGCGCAGATTCGACAGGCGGGAGCTCGCGGCGATATTCGCCGGAGGCGCGACCGGCGCGGTCGCCCGAGTCTGGCTAAGCCAACGCTACGTCCAGGGCGATGCTTCATGGCCGTGGACGATCTTTGCGATCAACATCAGCGGCACCTTCGCGCTCGGCTACTTCGCCACCCGCCTGCAGGAGCGCCTGCCGCAATCCACCTACCGCAGACCGCTGCTCGGTACCGGGTTTTGCGGCGCGTACACAACGTTCTCAACGATGCAGGTCGAGATCCTCACGATGATCGAGGCCAACCACTATGTACTCGCGACGAGTTACGCCGTCGTGAGCCTGATCGCCGGTGTGGCCGCGATCTGGCTGGCATCAACACTCGTGCGCCGAGGACGGTTCGCGTGACGGTCTGGCTCTGGCTCGCGGTCGCCGGGATCGGCGGCATCGGCGCGATCGGACGGTTCGTGATCGACGCGCTCGTCGCCGGTCGTGTCGGACGGAGCTTCCCGCTCGGAACACTGACCATCAATGCCACCGGCACACTGCTGCTCGGAGTTCTCATCGGGGCTGGCGCGAGCGGGAACCTGTACCTGCTTGCCGGCACCGCAACGCTCGGCTCGTACACCACGTTCTCAACGTGGATGCTTGAGACCTACCGGCTCGCGGAGGATGCTCAACCCCGACCCGCTCTCCTCAACGCCGTCGTAAGCCTACTGCTCGGGTTCGGTGCAGCCCTTCTGGGACGCACGATCGGAATGAGCCTGTGAACGAAGACTGCCTCAAACTCACCACCTACTTCGGAGAGCGCGACCGCACCAACGACGGGCTACTCGCCGATGAGCTCATGAACATCTACGGCGGCAACCGGATCGCTGCAAGCATCATCCTGCGCGGCGCCGAAGGTTTCGGACGGCTGCACCACCTCCACACCGACCGGCTGCTGACCTCCTCGGAGGACCTGCCCGTAGTTTCCATCGCAGTCGATGAACGCTCCCGGATCGAATCGATGCTCGAGTTGCTGCTGCAGGTCAAGCGCCGCGGGCTCATAACCCTCGAACGTGCACGCCTGCTCTCCGGCGAGATCGGAGAAGTGACACTGCCGGAAGAGCTGGGGGAGGCGACCAAACTGACGATCTACCTCGGTCGCCAAGACCGCGTCTACGGCACCGCCGCCTACGTCGCGCTATGCGACCTCATGTACCGCCGCGGCATCGCCGGCGCCAGCGTCCTCCTCGGCGTAGACGGCACCCGCGGCGGCCGTCGGTTCCGGGCCAAGTTCTTCGCACGCAACGCCGACGTCCCAATGATGCTGATCGCCGTCGGCGCCGGGGACAAGATCGCCGCGGTTCTCCCGGAGCTTGGCGGGCTGCTGCACCAGCCGCTCATGACCCTCGAGCGGGTCCGTCTCTGCAAACGCGACGGCGAGTTGCTCTCAGAGCCGCATGAACTGCCAGGCAACGACGAGCACGGCCTGGCGATCTGGCAGAAGCTGATGATCTACACGTCACACACAGCCACCAGCGGACACGGCCGGCCACTTCACCTCGAGCTCGTCCACCGCCTGCAACGCGAAACCGAGGCAGCCGGCGCCACCGTCCTACGCGGCATCTGGGGCTTCCACGGCGACCACGCACCACACGGCGACAAGATCCTCCAAATCAAACGCCACGTACCGGTCTGCACCATCATCATCGACCGGCCCGAACGCATCGCCCACTCATTCCAGATCATCAACGAGATCACCACAGACCACGGACTCGTCACCAGCGAGATGGTGCCCGCCGCCCAAGCGATGAGCGACACCGAAACCCGCGGAGGACTACGACTCGCAAAGCACCGCCTCTGACCGGACAGAACCACCGTCCTGCGCCCTGTCGCGGACAGAGAAGCCGAGCCACAAGCGGGACGCCGTATGGGCGCCCGGAAGAGGAGCCTCAACCGGGACAACCCCGGCGATCGGACGCTCCTCGACGGCTTGTCGCCGACACGGCCGCGGCTGCCCCGCAAGCGGATTCCTCAGCGGGACAGAAAAGGCGGACCATCGTGGTGCTCGTTTACGCCTGCGGCGATCACGCCCACGCCGTGACCGCATTGCGGTGCGACCGGCAACGGCATCGACCTCGCGCGCAATCGAGATCGTGGCTCAGCAATAGCGCGCTGCAAGCGGCCGCATGAACAGAAGCATTAGCGCGCCCCGCATTCTGCTGAGTGGGACTCTTTGACTTCGGTCTCCCTAAAACCGATGCGCTTTTCAAAGCCGTGGGTCGTGTAGGCGCGGGGCGGCTACGCGTCCTGGCCGTCGAGCCACCGCTCAACCTCTGGAATTATCAGGCGGAGGTCATCGCCGACAACAGATACGTTCGCTAGGTTCAGGAGGCTGGGTGACGATGTGTTGAAAGCCACCCCGAAGCCGACCGCCTCGAACAGTGGCACGTCTGATCTGCTGTCCCCGACCGCCACGCAATGCGATGCCGGGATCTGATGCGCGGCAGCGAATCGCAATGCGAAGTCGCGTTTCTCGAACTCGTCGCAGTGCCTGGCGACCGTCCCGTCGAAACGACCGTCGACCGACGCAACGATTGGGCCGCAAGCTCCAACGAAGCCGAACCGATCACACAAGAACGTCCCGACCGGCTCCCAAGCGAGCGTTGTCAGGACGGACACGACGTCGCGGTCTCGCAGCCAGCTGAGAACGTCAAGGATTCCTTCGACTAATGGAAGGTGCTCCAACCACTCAGCCACGTCCGCTGCCGTGTAGCCAGTCCAGCCGGCAGCATCGAGAACAGACACTTCCTGATTGCTGAGCGTGCCTTCACCGTAGGCCCGCTCGGCGGCCGCGAGTGCTCCGGCGTGGTCCATGAAGCTCGCAAGGTACTGCGAGGAACTCGTTCCGGGCACCAGCGTGCCGTCGACATCAAAGAAGCTGACCGCCCGCGGCATCGTCGGAACCGTAACCGAACCGTCCCCCTCGCACGGCTGATGCCCCGAACTGAAAGCGGGTCAGGCGCGATGCCACGGGGGCCGATATCGTCGCGCCGATGGTTTGCCGCCAGCCAGCCGATCGTCATGTGGTCGTCTTCGACGTCGGGGAGACGCTGGTTGATGAGACGCGTTCATGGTCGGAGGCGGCCGACGCGGTTGGGGTTACGGCACTGACGCTGTTCGGGGCGTTGGGTGCGCTGATTGAGCGACGCCTCGACCACAGAGCTGTGTGGAGCGTTCTTGGGGTGGAGCCCCCGCATCTCGCCAGCGAGATTCGGGCCGCGGACCTGTATCCGGATGCGGTCGGCTGCCTGCAGAGACTGTTGGATGCTGGCTTCGGAATCGGGCTCGCTGGGCATCAGCCGAGAGCAAATGAGGCGGCGCTTGATCGGCTTGGTTTGGGAGTCTCGTTCATCGCTTCTTCGGCAGCCCGGGGAGTGGCGAAGCCGTCACCGGAGTTCTTTGAGCGCGTGATCCACGCCGCCGAGGTTCCGGCCGAGCGCATCGCATATGTCGGTGACCGTCTCGATAACGACGTCATGCCCGCGCGTGAGGCCGGCATGGTCGCCGTTTTCCTGAGACGTGGACCCTGGGGCTGCATCCACGCCGGGTGGCCGGAAGTCAGCCGGGCGCACGCCAGGATCGACTCACTGCGAGAGCTTCCGGAAATCGTCTTCCGCTGGCGCGACTATCGCGACTGATTTGAAGAGCTGGCCGGTTAGCCTCGATGGATGAACGTCCAGCCATGATCCGTCACGCGGTGCGAGTTCTGTTACTCGACGAGAACGACAGCCTCCTGCTCTTTCGCGCAGAGGACCCAGGGACCGGTGCTACCTTCTGGTTTCCTGCCGGCGGCGGGATCGAGGATGGAGAGGACGCGACGGCTGCGGCCAGCCGCGAAGTTGCTGAGGAGACCGGGCTCGCAGATCTCCTGCTGCAGGCGGAGGTTTGGCACCGCCGACACGTGTTCACGTGGAGAGGCGTTGAGCTGGATCAGTGCGAGCAATGGTTTCTGGCGCGCGTAGCGCGGTTCCAGCCAGATGCTGCAGGGATGACACAGAACGAGAAGGTGGACCTCAAAGAGTGCAGATGGTGGACCGTGGAGGAGCTCGAGGCCACCAGCGATCTGCTGACTCCAAGGGACCTCGCTGAGCGATTGAGATCATTGCTGGCGGACGGGCCGCCTCAGCAGCCGATCGAGGTCGGTATCTGAGCGCGAGCCGCAGGCGACCGCCGCCTCAAGCTCTACGGTGATGCGGGTGCGTCGGGTTGCGGTAATCGGGTGCGGTGGCTCCGGCAAGACGATGTTGGCGAACGAGCTAGCACGACGGCTCGCGGTCCCGGTCGTGCATATCGACTCCCATTACTGGCAACTGGTCGACGGCGAGCGCGTCGAGTCAACGCCCGAACAGTGGGCGGAGTGCCACCGTCTTCTCATCGCCCAAGAGGAATGGGTGATCGACGGCATGAAGCTTGGTGTTCTCGACGAGCGCCTGTCCAGAGCTGACACCGTGATCTACCTCGACGTCCCAACAACTGCATGCCTGAGCGGGATCATGCGCCGCCGCCTGCGCTACCGAGGTCGAGACCACCCAGACCTAGGTGTATACGTCCGCGTGAACCTCGAGTTCCTCCGCTGGGTATTCACCTTCCGCCGCCGGCACCGGCCCGACCTGCTAACCAAACTTGCCGCCTTTGACGGCGAGATCGTGGTCCTGCGCCATCGCAAAGAGATCCGCGGTTTCCTCAAGACGATCAGGGTGTGAACCTCCCTCGGCGCCTTTCGGCGAGATCGGAGCGGTTCCAAATATGGTGATTACTATGAGTGGCTGTGATGTGTGTCGCGAAGTGACAGGCGAGATCGATATTCCCGGTGGTTTCCTCTGGGAGTCCGAGCTGGTGGTGGCGTTCCATGTCCCGCCGCTGCTAGAGCCGGAGCCTCAGCTTGGGCATCTCCTGGTCTGTCCGCGCCGTCACGCGGACACGTGGGCTGATCTCAGCGCGCAGGAGGCATCACAAGTCGGCATGGCTGCCGCGATGCTCGCCGGCGCGGTCAGGCAGGTAACGGACGCGGAGCGCCTGTATTCGGCTGTGATCGGACATCACTCCGCGCATTTCCACCTTCATCTCTTCCCCCGGTATCCAGGAACGCCGACCGAAGTCCTCTGGACGAAGTGCGACGAATGGTCCGGGTCGCCGAAAGGCGGGCCTGCGGAGATCGTGCAATTCGTGGAGCGTCTCCGCTCCACGATGATCTGATCGGGCTTCGCCCCGCGCTGCGGGGGACTCCTCGGCCCGATTGGGTGTGATCTGTGCCGTATACGAGCAGCAGATGTCGGCGCATCGATCACGGTGGCGTTCGTCGTCATGAGTGATGGGACAATTGATTTATGCCGCGGTTGGCTGATCCCGTTCTCGCCCGTGGAGCTATGTCGGCACGCGAGCAGCCAACCTTGTCGCGAGACGCATTGGTACTTCGCCCCTTTACTGCGGCTGATGTGCCAACGCTCGTTGCGGCGTACTCGGAGCCGAGCATTCAGCAGTGGCACGTCGCATCACTCACAGACTTCGAGGCTGAGGAGTGGATCGCCTCACGACACGAGCTGTGGCGATCCGCGACGCTCGCCAACTGGGCGATCACCGTCGACTCGACCGTCGTGGGCCGCGTCGGTATGAAGGCGATCGATCTGGATCAGGGGATCGCTGAGATCACATACTGGGTCCTCGCGGAGCACCGTCGCAACGGTTACGCGAGACGCGCAGTGGCCGTCGTTACTGACTGGGCCTTCAACGACCTCGGTCTGCATCGCATCGAGCTGACTCATTCGACACGGAACGCTCCGTCGTGTCGCGTTGCGGAGAGCTCCGGCTATCGGCTGGAAGGAACCATGCGCCTTGCTGGCCGTCACGCGGACGGATGGCACGACATGCACCTTCACGCCCGGATCGCTACGGACAGCGGCTCACAGACCTAGCGCTCGTCGCGGAGCGAAGAACGAGCCCGTTTCGGCCTACGCGCCCCCCGGGACTCGGGTCCACCGTGCTACGTGGTGATGCCCAGCAGCGGTGCGATCTCCGTGAGGTGGCGCACGCTTTGGATGCTCGGGTCGGGCAGCGTTGGAACTGGGCCGTGTCCGGCGACGTAGGCGATGACCTGCATCCCGGCAGCAACACCCGCGATCATGCCGCTAGTGCTGTCCTCGATAACCACACATCTGTCGGGTGGCAACCCCATCGCGCCAGCAGCGTGTAGGAACAAGTCTGGGTGCGGCTTTCCACGAGCGACCTGGTATGCGGAGAACAAAGCGTCCTCCGCAAAGAAGCCGCGCAAGCCGGTGTGAGTAAGAGTGAACTCTGTCTTGTAGTGCTGGCCTTGGGATGCCACGCACCGCGGGACGCCGGCCCGTTCTGTCGCCTCCAACAGCTCCCTGGCGCCACTCACCGGCTCGAGCTCGCTAAGGAATACAAGCTCGCGGTCGGCCTCGAACCCTGCCCAGAAGTCCGTCCGGAGCCGTCGACCGAAGCGACTCTCCACGTCAGCCCCGATCTCCGCCAGGAGCATTCCTCGATACTGGATTCGGGCCTCGGCAGCGGTGATCGGGAGACCTTCGCGGCTGCTCGCCGCTGCCATGACTCGGTTTGGAGATCGCCTCGCTGTCGACCAAGACGCCGTCACAGTCAAAGATCACGAGTCCCGGCCTGCCCACAACAGGCAGAGTGCCACAGCCCTGAGCTCCGGCAGCGCCGGGTATGGTCACCCCGTGTTTAGAGAAGCGCGACGTGAGGACTTACCAGCGGTTCTCCGGTTGTTGCGCCAGCTCAATGCCGATGACCCTGCGCTTGAGCCGAGCGTTGCCCGAGCGGTCTTTGACTCCATCCTGGATACGCCAGGTCTAACCGTATTCGTGCTGGAACAGGACGGCACGCTCGTAGCGTCCACATATCTGAATGTGGTGCCGAACCTGACGCGAGCAGCCGCGCCGTACGCGGTCATCGAGAACGTCGTCGTTGACGAGGCCCATCGCGGGCAAGGACTCGGCAAAGCAATAATCGCCAAGACCCTCAAGATCGCGTGGGAGGCCGGCTGTTACAAGGCGATGCTGCAGACAGGATCGCGCCGGCCTTCAACCCACGCCTTCTACAGAGCATGCGGCTTCTCAGGCGACGAGAAGCACGCGTACGTCGCACACCCCGGCGGGATCACGTGACGCTCAGCGGCACCCGCAGCTCGCGGGTTGTTCTGTTCGACCTCTTCGGCACTTTGGTTCCGGGCGGGTCGAGACAGGAGCGAGATGCGCTTTCCCGCCTGATCGCGAACGACTTTGGCGTCGACGCCGAGGAGTTCGCGACGCTGGTACGCACCACCTATGACGAGCGCATGCGCGGCACGCTCGGAGATCTACGCGAGACCCTCGCTCACCTGGCGAGAAGACTCGGCGCTCATCCGTCCGGTGAACGCCTCGAGGCCGCAGCGCTTCAACGCCTCGCCCTAACCCGCCGGCTTCTCTCACAGGCTTGGGCCACCCCGGCTCTCGAGGCGCTCACCACCGCAGGCGTCCGCATCGCTGTCGTCAGCGACTGCTCAGCCGAGACCCCTGAGATCTGGCATGAGAGCCCTATCGCCACATATGCCGAGGCGACGTCGTTCTCGTGCGTCACAGGCTTTCGAAAGCCGGCCCCAGAGGCGTACCTAGTCGCCACCCGCGCACTCCAAGTCGACCCAGCCGACTGCGTCTTCGTCGGTGACGGAGGAAGCAACGAACTCACCGGCGCCGAATCGCTCGGCATGACTACCTACCGCTTCGCGCCCGGAAACCCAGAACCCCGAACCATCGTCGACCCCGACCTCGATTGGAACGGCCCCGAGATCCGGGACCTGGCAGAGCTCACCAGCATCCTTCTGACCTGACCTCAACAGACGCCGCGAGCGACTCGACCACCGCCCGCCCATGCCGCGGGGAGTGACCCCGCGTAAACACGAATGCACGTCTCTCCGGCCAGTTGGGAAAGAGACGTGCTCCTCGCCCACGAGCGAAACGCCGATGGTCGCCCGAAAGGGGATCCCCCACCGGGACACGTCCGCGCCGCCGTGGCGGCTGCCTGTTTGCCGCGCCTTGCGCGTCTCTCGCCTGGCGAGGGCGACACGCTTGTCCCGAGTGCGACGCAGGTCTCTTGCCGCGGTTATAGATCACCTTGACCTAGGGTGCGGTCAGAAGACAGCGGTGTTCTCGTCGAGTGGTGCAACCGATCAGAGCGACAGCTTGTTAGCCGCCTACAACTTGCCGCACGTCGAGAGCGGAAACAGGAGCCTCGAACTGCGGCGCCTCCGGTTGCGGAGCGGAGACGAAGCCGATTGCTAATTACCGGGCGGCGACGGTCGTGCTGCCGGCGAAGCTCGCCTGGGTCCCAAGTTGCTCTTCGATGCGTAGCAGTTGGTTGTACTTGGAAACGCGCTCGGATCGTGCGGGGGCGCCTGTCTTGATCTGGCCTGAGCCGGTCGCAACGACGAAGTCTGAGATGAAGGAGTCCTCGGTCTCTCCCGAGCGATGCGAGACGAGCGTGCGATATCCGGCCTCGCGCGCAAGCGCGATTGTTTCGAGGGTCTCTGTCAGCGTGCCGATCTGGTTCAGCTTGATCAGCACCGAGTTGGCGATTCCGGCGTCGATACCGCGGCGGAGGATCTCGGGGTTGGTGACGAAGATGTCGTCGCCGACCAGCTGAAGCCTGGAGCCCAGGCGGTCGGTCAGGAGCCTCCACCCGTCCCAATCACCATCTGCCATTCCGCCCTCGAGCATCACGATCGGATAGCGCAAACATGCGCGGCGGGCAGCGGCCGTGCTTGAGGCTGCACCTGCCATCCCGAGCGCCATCGTCATGACGATCGCCCGCCTCATGGTTGAGCGCGCGGGCGGGCGGAGCGACGACCAAGCCCGCCTCGTCGTCGCCTGCTTGACAGCGGTTCGGCCGAGATGGATTTGACGCGACAGGACAGCCCGTGGAGTCGGATCGGGAGGATCATCGCTATCAGGCCTGGCAAGCCCACGGGCTTGGTCGTCCTACGCTCCAATCTGGGGCCGTTCACCAGGCAGCGGAACGGATGCTCTCGACGGCCCCCGACTACTTCACCGCAACCCACGCTTGGTCGGCGAGGAAGCCCCAGACGGGGTTGTACTCGTAGTTGCGAAGGCGGCGAGAGGTGAGTTCGATGTCTGGGTAGGTGACGGTTGGTACCCAGATCGCGTTGTCGGTGAGTTGGCGATCGACGGACTCCCAGATGGTTCTTGCCTTGGCCGGTTCTGTGAGTCGAGTTGCTCGGCGTCTTGCATCTCGCGGTCGAGCGTCGGGTTGCAGTACCAGCCGTTGCTGTCGCCTCCGCCGCAGCTGAAGAATTGGGGTATGTAGGAGGATGGGTCGGGGTATGTCGCGAGCCAGTCGCCGCCCGCGTAGATCTGTATCCCCCGCCGCCACATCGCCGTGGTGATCGCGGGGTAGGGGACGATATGCAGGTGGACGCGGTAGCCGAGCGAGCGCAGTACTGCAGCGATGTAGGCCGGGATGGTTGAGGGGGGCCACGCCTCACGGGGCTGCCCCATACGTCGACTCGCTCCCCGCGTGTTCCTGACTGTCCGACGAGTTGCCGTGCGCGTGTCATGTCAGGCGCGGTCCAGGCTCCGTCCGCGCGGGGGTGCAGCGTGTATGGGCAGTAGCGGCGGTAGCCGGGTAGGCCGGGTGCGATCGGCTGGCAGGTTGGGGTGGCGAATGTCGGCCCGCCGTAGAGCTGGACGATCTTGCCTCGGTTGATCGCGTAGTTGAGTGCCTGCCTGACACGAACGTTGTTGAACGGAGCGGCGTGCGTGTTGATCGCCGCGAAATCGACGACAGGCTGGGGGTTGGAGTGCAGCTGGGCTGGGTTCTGGAGCGCAAGCTCGTGGTACTCGGCGGGAGGGACCGGGCCAAAGAGCCAATCGGCTCGTCCCTGCTCGATCGCGGTGACTGCGTCTTGGGTGCTCGGCACCGTCCGCCATACGATCGAGGCGGGATTCCCGGCTGGCTGGGCGGCGTGGGACCACTCGCGAAAGAACGGATTGCGCTCGAAGCGGATCTCGGTGGCGGTGACCGAGACGATCCTGTACGGCCCGGTGCCAGGCACCGTATGCGAGCCGGTTTCGTGGTCTGGTGTTCCGGGTGGGATCGGTGCGGAGTACGCGAAGTCGGTCAGTTTGAACAGAAACTCGGGGTCGGGTGCGATGAGATGGACCGTGACGGTGCCGGAGGCGTCGTTGGTGACGATGCCGTGCGCAAGGTCGCAGCGGCGAGGGCGCCGGACGCACGCGCTAGCGCCCACGATGCAGTTGAACAGCGACGCTCCCTGGGGAGCCGACGCGGAACAGGCGCTCGATCGCGCGACGGAAATCGTCTGCGAGTAACGGCTGACCGTCGGAGTAGCGGATTCGCGGGCGGATCCGGAATGCGTAGGTCGCGCCGCCGTCGCTCGGCGTCGGGATCGACACGGCGAGGTCGGGAACGAGCCGCAGACCATCGTCCCCGGGGCTCTGCTGGAAGTTGACGAGCGAGTCGTAGGCCAGCCCGGTGAACTGAGGGTTGTCGGCAATGCTGTAGAACGCCGGGTCGATCGAGCCAAGGTTGGTTGAGGTGAGGGGGATGGCGGTTGGTGTCACGATCACGAGCGTCCCGCCCCGGTGGCTCCCGGTGGCCGCTGCGACCGCGACCCACAGCCGCCCGCCACTGATCGTGAGCGAGGTTGGCGTGCCTCCCACATCGACGTTAGCCGCAACGCGGTTGCGCGGCGGGTCGATCCGGGAAACGCTGCCGGAGTACTGATTAGCGACCCACACCACTCCGGAGCCGGCGGCCAACGCGGTCGGACCGCTCCCGACTGCGATCGTGGCCACGGCCGTCAGGGTGTCCGGATGGATCCGAGAGACCGTGGAGTCAAGGTTATTGGCGACCCACAGCGAGCCAGCCGCGTAGGCGATAGACACCGGGCCGACTCCGACGTGAACGTGGGCGAGCACACGGCCCGTTTGCGGGTCGATCCGCTCGAGTGTCGCGTCGTTGTACCCCGCAACGAAAATCGCCCCGCCCAGTACCAAGACCGCGCTGGGTTGTAGATCCAGCGACAGCGTTCTCTCGAGTGAGCCGGTGATCGGGTCGATCTCGAACAGCTCGTGCGCGACCGAATCGGCAACCCATAGACCTCCCGCCCCGTAGGCGATCGCGTCCAGGTTTTCCCCGGGAAGCCCAATCAGTCTGCGTCACGCTTTCGGTCGTCGGGTCGATCCGCGTGACGGTGGAACCGACGGTGCTCGCGACCCAGATCGAGCCGCCGCTGCTAACGATACTTCCGGGCTCACCGCCTACCGGGATCTGGTCAACCTCGACGCCCGAGCCGGGGTCGATGCGAAACACCTCATCGCCACCAGGATCTGCTGCCCACACCGAGCCTCCGCCGCCGGTGACCGAGCCCGGTGTCTCGGTGAGCGGCGTTGCGACCGCAAGACGATCCGACGCCGTCTGGACCGCCACGACACCACTCACCCCGGCGGCTAGCTTCTGCTGCTGATGTGTGGAACCGGCGCTGAACACAAACGCGCCGGCGAGCACAGCCCGAGCGCGACTAGCGCGGCTACTGTGCGGCTCTTACCGCCGTGCGAACCCGTATCGGAGGGAACCTCCGCGGCGCCTCGAGTGACGGGTCGTGTTGGAGGATCCGCCGCTGTAGCTCGTGCAACTCAGGCCCCGGCTCGAGCCCCAGCCATCGACGAGGCGTTTCCGAGACGCCTGGAAGGCGTCGAGCGCATCGGCTTGTCGGCCGCCTCCGTACAACGCGACCATCAACGCGCCGACGAAACGCTCTCGCAGCGGATACTCTTCCACGAGCTGCTCGAGCTCTGGGACGAGCTGCGCTCCCGCGCCGAGCGTTAGGTCAGCTTCGATCCGTGACTCCAGTGCGCTGAGCCGCAGCTCGTCGAGTCTTTGGGCTTCGGCTCTGACCGTCGTCGCGTCGCGGATATCGCCCCACGCGGGACCACGCCACAGCGCGAGCCCCTCGCTCAGAATGCTGCCGGCAACACCTTGGTCGCCGGCATCCGCCGCCCGGCGGGCTTCTGCGACCAGCTCTTGGAACCTGGCAGCGTCGAGCTCGCCCGGCTCGACACAGAGGATGTAGCCGCCAGTCTGCCGCAGTAGCCGATCATGACCGAGCAATTTCCGCAGGCGATAGAGGTAGGCGTCCAGCGAATCGTCGGCACTCGGCGGCGGCCGTTCCTCCCATAGCGCATCGATGAGCTCGTCTGGCTAAACGACCTTATTCGCGTGGGCCAGCAGTACGGCGAGCAGCGTCATCTGCTTTCGCCCGCCGAGCGAAAGCGGACCCCATCGACCGAAACCTCCAGTGGCCCGAGCACGGCGAACCGCATGCTCGACCGATCAAACCACCCAAGTCACCCATTTGCCAGCTTTTTGCCAGTCGCTGTCGCCACGATTCGGAGCCGTGGGGTCACCAATCGACCGTCAGGGGGCTGTTGCGATTCGAACCGAACCAGGACTGTGTGGGCGTCCGTAACCGTCACCGTCGCTGCAGGCACAGCGGCCGTCTGTTGTCTGCTGGTGGTTTTCGCTACCCCGGCGGTTGGTGCGCCATTGCATGGCGGGTCTCCGAACTCCGCAGCGTCCCGAAGGCCGGATTCGACTGGTTGAACCCCTTCGGCCCGCACGGTCCGCTCTGGTCGGATCGACGCCGACGGTAGCGGGTCCCTCTGAGCGCCCATTGGATCCGGCGACGCACACGATCTACGTCACGAACGGCTACAACGGCAATGGGCCCAATCCTGGTGGGGACACGTTGTCAGTGATCGACGCGCGTCATTGTCAGGCGCAGGACCTTTCGGCTTGCAAGGGGCCATGGCCGACGATCAAGGTCGGGAACCTGCCGAGCTCGATCGCGATAGATCAAGGCACCGACACCGTCTACGTGACCAGCGTTGGCGACGACGCCGTGTCGGTGTTCAACGGTGCCACATGCAACGCGATGAACACATCGGGATGCGGGCAGACGCCCGCGACGGTGCCCGTCGGGGAGTACCCGATCGGCCTGTACGTCGACCCGGCCAACCATACGGTGTACGTCCCAAACTCCGATAACGGAGCCGGCGACAGCACGACCGTTTCGATGATCAACAGCGCGACCTGCACGGCGACTGACCTGGCGGGGTGTCCGACAACCAGAGACGCCGACAGTTGACGTAGGAGCTGCACCGTTTGACGCATTCGTCGA
>CAWBPJ010000006.1:0-96300 GCA_963790635.1 uncultured Actinomycetota bacterium
CCCCAGAGTGGTAGCCCCGGGTGGTAGCCCCGGACCACTACGACTCAGCCTCGCTGCCTCGAGAAACAGAAAAGGCCCGGAAATCCGGGCCTTTTCTTATAGCGGGGGCAGGATTCGAACCTGCGACCTTCGGGTTATGAGCCCGACGAGCTACCAGACTGCTCCACCCCGCGGCGGACATCTAGTGATAGCAGGTTCTTCACAGCTGGCGGGGATTGACAGCCGGCCACGGGACTCAGGCGATCTGTCACAAACTCGTCACAGATTCGTTGCAGAGTTGGCACAAACGTGCCTTGTTTCGTCACATGTGCTGACCGCATTCTTTCGGCATGGCACCAATCGATCGGAAGCGGCTCGCTGAGCGCCGGATGCTGGCGTTGTTGGAGGACAGCGGGCTGCCGCTGCCGGATGAGGTGGAGTACGGAACCGATTGCGTCCGGTTCCTCTGGCTCGATCGGAAAGTGGTCGTTGTGATCGACCTCGAGGAGTTCGGCGAGAGCGACGCGAACGGCGGCTACACGCGCGAGGGGATCACGGCGTGAGCATGGAGGCTCGCGCCGTGATCCCGGTGTCGTGCGCGTCGAGCTCAGCAGCCGGCGCCGGACGAAGCAGCCGACGACCCGTCGCCGGTATAGCCGGGCACGGTCCAGGGCGCGACGCAGTGGCAGTAGCGGTACTCCTCCTCAAAGCCAAGGCTTTCATAGAGCCCACAGCCGGCAGCGTTCTCGCTGAAGACCTGCAGATAGGCCAACGGCGCCGCGTGCTGAGCGAGCATCGAACACACCAGCGCCTTGCCCAACCCCTGGCGTCGGACCTCCGGCGCGACCGCAAGGCAGAACAGGCCGACGATGCCATCGAGCTCGACGCTGATCCCAACCGCGCGGTTACCGCTGCGAGCAAAGCGCGCCCTGCCGGCCATCTTCGGGAACACGCTCTGCACGTGCTCCTCAACGTCCTGGCGCTGATCGCAGTGCGCCCAGGCCGCCACCCACTCAGGCGTCGCCGTGTCGGTGACCTCGAGCTCCAATTCGAACTCACCATCGCTGGCGAGCGAAGCGGTGTCGACCGTCATCACGAGCACGGCCTGGTGGATCTCCCAGCCGCGTGCCGCCACGTCCTCGAGCAGTGGCACATGGAGATCGATCGGGCTGACCTGAATGCCGCAGGCGATGTCATTGAAGGCGGCGAACTCAGCCACCCGAGCGATGGCCGGGTCGAACTCGCTGCGATCGAGAGGACGCGCCGGGGTCAGGGCATGATTCGAGCGCCCACGGGCCGGGAGCGCCGGCGTCGCGCGCAGCACCCAACCGTCCTCGGTGCGGCGCATATCGTCGGCCGGCCAGGCGCAGACGCTGTGAGCCTCGATCCGCGCGACACGCTCGAGCCCGGGGGCGGGCGCCGGCGCCGCGCTCACGCGTCGCTCGCCTGCAACACCGCGTCCAGAAGACCGGGGAAACGCTGTTCAAGCTGCTCGCGGCGCAGGCGGTTGAAGCGGCACTTGCCGTCGATCCGCTGGGCGACGACACCAGCCTCACGCAGCACGCGGAAGTGGTGCGAGCAGGTGGACTTGACGACGGGCAGGTTGAAGCTGCCACACGTGTGTTCGCAGTCGTCGGCGAGCTCGACGACGATGCGCAGCCGGATCGGATCGCTCAGCGCCTGCAGGATCGTTGCCAGGTCCAGATCCTCAAGCGCGGGCACGAGCGGGTCGAGTGTGCGCGTCGAAAGAGCGCCCGCATCCAGACCCGATGGCTCGAGCGAGACGAGCGCCGCGTCCGATCTCACAACCGCAGCCTCGAGGTGCGTTAGCTCACTGGTGAGCGACGACATGATCTGAGCATAGTACGACAAGCATCGAACGGAGTGATACAGTTCGATGAACGTCGTACTGAGAACAGGACACGACGAAGCCATTGATGACCGGACCCACGACCGGAGACGCCGTATGAGCACGAAGACGCTGACGCAGAAGCCACATCTGACCGCCACCCTGATCCTCGCCTGCCTGGCGCAGTTCATGGTGATCCTCGACGTCTCAGTCGTGAACGTCGCGCTGCCGTCGATCAAGCATGCGCTCGGGTTCACTGAGGACGGCCTGCAGTGGGTCATCAACGCCTACACGGTCACGTTTGCGGGCTTCCTGCTGCTCGGCGGCCGCGCCGCCGACCTGCTCGGGCGGCGCCGCACCTTCGTCTTTGGTCTCCTGCTCTTCTCCTTCGCCTCACTCGCCGGTGGCCTGGCGGACAGCCGCACGGTGCTGATCGCAGCCCGCCTGGTTCAGGGCCTCGGCGGCGCAGTGGTCGCACCCGCGTCACTGTCGATCCTGACAAGCACCTTCACGGAGCCCAAGGAGCGCCACCGGGCGGTTGGCATCTGGGGCGCGATGGGTGGCGCCGGCGCAACCGCCGGCGTGCTGCTGGGCGGCATCCTGACTGACGCGCTCAGCTGGCGCTGGATCCTCTTCATCAACCTGCCGATCGGGCTGGTCACGGCGTTCCTGTCGCAGCGCTTGCTGCTCGAGGGCCGCAATCAGAACGCCTCACGCAACTTCGACCTTGCGGGCGCACTGACCGCAACGGTCGGGCTGTCAGCGATCGTGTTCGGCGTCGTGCGCACGGACAGCGCCGGCTGGGGCGACCCGACGACCCTGATTGCGATCGGCGGCGGGCTGATCCTGCTCGCGCTCTTCCTGGCAATCGAAGGCTGGGTCGCAAAGGCGCCGCTGATGCCGCTGCGGCTGTTCCGCTCGCGGCAGCTGTCGGCGGCGAACCTCAGCATCGCCGTGGTCGGCGCATCGACCTTCGCGATGTGGTTCTTCCTGTCCCTGTATCTGCAGGACGTGCTGGGCTACTCACCGCTGAAGGCGGGCGTCGTCTTCCTGCCGATGACGATCGCAGTCGTGATCGGGTCGGCGGTGGCATCGAGGTTCACGCTGCTGGTCGGTGCGCGACGGATGCTGATCATCGGAATGGTGATGCTGACCGCCGGCCTGGTCTGGTTCACAGACATCGGCGTGCACGGCGACTATCTCGGTGAGATGCTGATCCCCGGTCTGCTCGCCTCGTTCGGAATGCCGCTGGCGTTCATCCCGGCGACGATCTGCGCGACCTCAGGGGTCAAGGTGCAGGAGGCCGGGCTCGCGTCAGCTGTGGCCAGCACCGCAAGGCTGTTCGGAGGCGCGGTCGGGCTGGCGTTCCTGACCACAATCGCGACGACCCACTCCAACAACCTGCTGCACAGCTCAACGGGCGCTGTTCACACGGCCAACGAGGCATTGGTGAGCGGGTTCCAGCTCGGCTTCCTGGTCGCCTCAGGGATCGCCGCCTTCGGGATTCTCGTGGGGATCTTCGGGATGCCCAAGCCCCGTGCGGCTACAGCTTCAGAGGCCGCTGACGCCGGCGCCGGCGAGTTCACGGAGCCACTTGGCTCCGTCGCAGCCGAGTTCTAGGGACAATGCGCGTCATGGCGCGCATTTTCGTAACGCGTGAGCTGCCGGGACCGGCGCTCGCGAAACTCAAGGCAGATCACGAGACGGTTGTCTGGTCGGAGCCGACACCGCCCAGCTACGAACAGCTCCGTGAACACACCGCACAGTCGCACGCGCTGCTGTCGCTGCTGACAGATCGCGTCGACGCGGAGTTGATCGCGGCAGCACCGCAGCTGCGCGTGATCGCAAACTATGCGGTTGGCTACGACAACATCGACGTGGACGCGGCCACGGCACACGGCGTGCCGGTCGGCAACACGCCCGATGCTCTGACTGAGGCGACCGCCGACCTGGCGTTCTCGCTGCTGATGGCATCGGCGCGGCGGATCACTGAGGCCGCGGCCTTCGCCCGCGGCGGTCAATGGCACACCTGGGACCCGGGCGGGTTTTTGGGCGCCGATGTCTACGGGGCCACGCTGGGGATCATCGGACTGGGCCGCATCGGACAGGCTGTGGCCCGGCGAGCCGCGGGCTTCGGGATGGACATCCTCACGACTGAGACGCGCGACGAGCACAACCTCCACTACCTGCTGAGCCGCTCTGACTTCGTGTCGATCCATCTGCCGCTGACCGAGGGCACGCGCGGGCTGATCGGAGCCGAGGCGTTCGCGCTGATGAAGCCGACGGCGATCCTGATCAACACGGCCCGTGGCGCGATCGTCGACAAGGAGGCGCTGGCGCAGGCACTGCATACCGGGCAGATCGCCGGCGCCGCCCTGGACGTGACCGTGCCGGAGCCGTTGCCGGCGGACGATCCGCTCTGGAACGCGCCGAACCTGCTGGTGGTGCCGCACATCGGCTCAGCCACCTGGAGCGCGCGTGAGCGGATGACGGAGATCGCCGTGCAGAACGTGCTCGCCGGGATCGACGGCAGGACTCTCCCCTACCAGGTTCCCTCGCAGCTGATCGACTGAGCTTGCGGATCGCGGTCGTAGACGTCGGCACCAACACCACGCGGCTGTACGTCGCGGAGGTGGCCGAGGGTCAGGTCCGCGACGAGCTGGTACGGGTCAGCCGGGTCACGAGGCTGGGCGCGGGCGTCGATGCCAGCGGCCGGCTCGCAGACGACGCGCTCGAGCGTGAGTACGCGGTGCTCGAGGACTACCGAAGGAAGCTCGACACGCTCAAGCCGGAGCGCGCAGTCGCGGTCATGACCAGCGCGGTCCGCGACGCGGCCAACGGCGCCGGGTTCGCGCAGACAGTCACTGATCGCTACGGGATCGAGGCCCACGTGATCAGTGGCGACGAGGAGGCCGCGCTCACCTACCGGGGCGCCACCGACATGCGGACGGGAAGCTCCGCCGACGACCCGACGCTCGTGTTCGACATCGGCGGTGGCTCGACCGAGCTGGTCATCGGCCACGGCCAGACACTCGACTTCCATGTCTCAACGCAGGCGGGCGTGGTCCGCCAGGCCGACCGCCACATCACAGGCGACCCCCCGTCAGCAGCTGAGCTGGAGGCGGTCGCCAAGGACGTGCGCGCGATCCTCACCGCCGCCGTGCCGCCGGCACGCCGCGGTCCCGTGGCAAGAGCGATCGGCGTGGCCGGCACACCCACATCACTGGCGGCGATCGCGCAGCAGCTCGACCCCTACGACCCCGCCCGCGTCCACGGCTACGAGCTCAGGGCCGCTGAGCGCGATCAGATCTTCAAGCGGCTCGCTGCGATGCCGCTCCAGCAGCGCCGCCATGTGACCGGTCTGCACCCGGATCGGGCGATCGCGATCCTGCCCGGCATCGTGATCCTGACCGAGATCATGAGCCTGTTCGGCCTCGACACGATCGAGGTCTCAGAGCACGACATCCTTCGCGGCGCGGCGCTCACCTACTCGTCCTGACCAAGCGCGGCCCGCCCGCTTTCATCAGCTGCGGGCTATGCCCCACTCGGGGGGTGGCGGTTCAGAAACGCTAACCGCCGCACGCCGGACAGGCGTAGGCTCGTGTGAGTCACTCCCGTGCGTCGTCGCACGGTCAGAGGAAGGAGCATCTCGATGCTCGAGCACGAGCAGTCCCAAACGGACACAACCACGCCGGCGCCTTCCAGCCCGGAGCAGTTTCAGGTGCTGTGCGACGGACTCGAGGAGTACGAGCACCTGCCCGAGCTGATCCCAGGACCGACGCCAAACGCAAAGCCGATCACCAGCCAGAGCCACGAGGAGACGCTCGACGCGTCGATCCTCGCCGGGCTGACGCTTCCGTAACCGGCAGCAGCTCAGCTGGCGGGCGCCTGAGGCGCCTGTGACCTTGCCCGCCCGCTTGCGAACGCGAGCGCCGCGATCACGGCATCAGGCCCGTCGAACCAGCTGTGACCTAGGTTGATCGCCGGCGGTGAGATGATCCCGCGGGCTCGCAGTCCACGCGTGGTCGCGTCCAGGCGTGCGTCATAGCTGTCGTCGTTGGCGGCCGCCAGAGCGTCGGCAGGATCGAGCCGGGCACTCGCGGCGGCCTCCTCGATCACGGTTTCACTGGCGACGTCAAAGCCGCCACAGAACGCCATTCGCGCGACAGCCAGGGCGAACCCCGGACCGGCGCCGGCGTCGACGGCGAACGCGGCCGCGCGCGCAGCCTTGCGGCTGTCCATCGGATACCGGTGGGGCTCTACAAGTGGGATCTCCAGCGTCCGGGCCTCGCGTTCAGCCAGCCGCATCCAGTCGCGGGCCCGCTCCGCGCGTTCAGCCGACGTGGCGGGGCCATCGGGCTCCGACAGCGGACCCATCACCGGCACCCACTCGATCGCGCCGAGCGCACGCTCGACACGCTCGGCGGCCAGATAGGACAGCGGGCAGTCGAGCGCGAAGAAGAAGCGCGCGCCGTCGGCACGCGGCCTGGATCTGTCTGCTCTCCATTTCGAAAGGAACACGAGTTCTCCCACGTCCCCATTATCGGCAGGCAAATGTCAAAACGTACGTGTGTAAGCCGTTTTTTGGCCGGTTTAACCAGCTTCCCCCACGTCTTAGTCAGTTGGAAACCTGGCTACTCAAAGCGCCAACACTTAGTGCGACTTCACAATTTCTTTCGGCACGTGGAGGCCCTCCCGCGTAGACTCCGTATCGAGAGTTGTGGGGTAATCGACCGGATTGGAGGCGCAATATGCCCCAAGTCCCACCTCCCAAACGACATCCGTATGACCAGTGGTCGCCGGATGCACGGGCGCTGGACCTTGTCGGAGACAAATGGACCCTGCTGATCGTGCGGGATCTGGCAGCAGGGCCACGCAGGTTCGTCGAGCTTCAGCGGGTACTGCCCGGGATCTCGACGGAGCAGTTGCGTTCGAGGCTGAACCGCATGGTTGCGGACGGCATGTTGACCCGTAAGCGCTACCGCGAGGTACCGCCGCGCGTCGACTACGAGCTGACGCCACGGGCACGCGATCTGATGCCGGTTCTGGCTGAGCTCGCGCTGTGGGGTTACCGCTGGGCGTGGAGCCCGCCGCGGACCGGCGAGCGTGTCGACCTGGGCGCGATCTTCCGGCTCGTGCCGGGGCTTGTCGACGGCGATGAGGCCGGGCAGGGCGAGATCGAGTGCACGATCACCGACGGTCATCGTGAAGGCGGCCCGCTGACGATGACGGTGATGCTCGAGGCCGACGGCAGCCAGGTTGCCGAGCAGCCGGCGGAACAGCCGGCCGCCCGGATCACAGGCGACACGCGCGGCTGGGTGGACGCGTTCAGGCCAGGCGGAACCATCGCGGCGCTGACGATCAGCGGCGACGGTGACCTCGCCAAGCACGTGATCAGTCAACTCGGGCGAGCGGAAACGCAGACGATGGAGACAGCAGACCGAGCAGTCGCCTGAACGAAAGGAAGCACCTGAACGGCATAGATGCGGGTTCAGGGAGGAGCAAAACGGTTTGATACCCGGGGCGGGGATCGAACCCGCAGTGCCCTTGCGGGCAGCGCTTTTTAAGAGCGCCGACTTTGCCAGTTTGTCTACCCGGGCTCCGGGTACGGTTAACCGTGCGCTGATGTTACGGCCGCGACACCCGGAACCACAGCAATCATGGGCGTTTCATCACCAGGGACACACGCAACCGCAACTTTCGGATTGGTAGGTTGTTGGAGTGGAGTTAGAGGCGGAATTGGAAGTTTCAGCACTTAGATACTCCGGCAGCGGCGGCCTCAGCGCGCGCTCGCCCCTGCTCCGCCTCCAGTCCGACGAACGACTCGTCGCGGCGATCAGGCGCGGCAATCAGGGCGCCTTCGAGGTGCTCGTCGCGCGCTACCACAGCCGACTGCTGGCCTTCTGCCGCCACCTGCTCGGCTCGCGTGAGGACGCTGAGGACGTGCTTCAGGACGTCATGACGGCGTCATACAACGCGATGCTCGCCGACGATCGGCCGATCAACGTGCGCCCCTGGCTGTACCGGATCGCGCGCAACCGCTGCCTGAACCATCTGCGTCGCAACAGAGCGATCGGCGTCGACTCGATGGACATCCACTACTCCGACCATGGCGCCACCACGGCAGACAAGGTCCACGAGCGCGAGGAGTTCCGCCAGCTTCTCGATGACATCCGCGACCTGCCGGAGAGCCAGCGCACGGCGCTGATCCTGCGCGAGATGGACGCTCTCTCGTACGAGCAGATCGCTGAGACGATGGAGACGACGGTCTCGAGCGTGAAGTCGCTGCTCGTGCGCGCACGCGTGTCGCTCACGGAGGCCGCTGAGGCGCGCCTCTTGAGCTGTGACGAGGTCCGTGAGGAGCTCGCGGAGATCGCTGAGGGCATGCGCCGCAAGAGCAGCGCCTCGGCCCGTCGTCACGTCAAGAACTGCACGCGCTGCGCCGTCTTCCAGGGCGAAATGCGCAAGACCAACAAGGCACTCGCCGCGCTCGCGCCGATCGGTTTACTCGGAATCTTCCGCAAGCTTCTGTTCTCCCACCTCGGCCACTCGGCCGGCGCGGCCCACGCCGCCGGCGCGGCCGGTGCGGCGGGCGGCGCCGGGGCAGCCGGAACCGCAGGTGCCGCGGGCGCAGCAGGAGCTGCAGGCGCAGCCGGAGCGGCTGGAGCCGGCGCCGGTTCCGCCGGCCTGATCACCGCCGGCGTCAGCGCGGTTGCGACCAAGGCAGCGGCCGGTCTGGCCGCCGCGGCGCTCGTGACCGCCGGCACCGTCGCCGTAAGCGACACCTCGCACCACCATCACGGCCCGTCGTCGAGCACGGTCCTTGCCCGTTCCCTGGACAGCGGCGTTCAGCACGCAGCCAGCGGCAGCGCGCAGCTCGCCGGCTCGGTCGGCCTGGTCAACTCACCGCAGCCCCGTGCGCAGATCAAGCACTCCGCAGCAGCGGCCCCGGGCACGCCGACGGTCACCCAGCAGGCGAGCCAGCAGCCAACTGCCAAGGCCGCCTCGGCAACCGGCATGTCGGCGACCACACCGCCGGCACCTGGAACCCAGTCGAACGGGTTCTCGAGCGTGCCCGCCACCAACAGCGGGATGACGCCGCCAACGGACGTTCAGATCACGACCACGGCCGCCACGGCAACGACCACCACCGCAGCCGACTCGGCCACGAGCGGCGGCGTCAGCCCGGTCGCACCCGGCACCACCAGCGCAGCGGTGACCGCGCCGCCGACGGCAACCGCCGCCGCCAGCGACGACCTCCCCGGCGGTCACGAGCACGCTGCCGGTGCAGACGACGACAACGGCCGTGACGACGACCACGACACCGCCGACCACGGTCACCAACCCGGCCGACACCGACACGACGCCGATCGACACGACCACCACACCGGCGTCGACCATCACGACGCCGTCTGACACGACGACGGCCCCGGCGACGACAACGGCCCCGGCGATGACGACGTCGCCCACCGTCACCGCACCGCCGGTCCCCTGAGCGGCACCGCGCGAGCGCTCTGCGCCGCCGTGGAAGTTAGTATCCGCTCGCTTTGATCGACTTCGATCACTTCCTCCAGGTCGACATGCGCGTCGGCCGCGTAACCGCCGTCGATGAGTTCCCTGAGGCTCGCAGGCCCGCCTGGAAGCTGACGATCGACTTTGGCCCTGAGGTCGGCGTCAAGCGCTCATCGGCGCAGATCACGACCTACGCGCGCGAGCAGCTGCTCGGCACGCTGGTCGTCGCCGTCGTCAACTTCCCACCACGTCAGATCGGCCCGTTCATGTCGGAGGTGCTGGTGCTGGGGGCGCTCGACGACGAGCTCGGCGTGGTGCTGCTGCGGCCCGATCAGGATGCGAAGATCGGCGACCGGATCGGCTGAGCCGGCCGGGCCGCCACCCGCCTGCAGCGGCGGGGGCGGCAAAGCGCAGCCGCCCCCGGCAGCGCAAACCTCAGGTCGTGTGGGTCTGCCCCGGGTCGAGCACGACCACGTTCGAGGTCGTGGCCGACTCGACGTCTGACTTGAACGCCTGCGCGTCGGTCTCGATCACCGGGAAGGTGTTGTAGTGGCAGGGGATCACCGTCTTGGCGCCGACCAGGTCGGCCGCGTCGACGGCGTCGACCCGATCCATCGTGTAGTGACCGCCGATGCACATCAGCGCGTAGTCGATCGGGTGGCGCTTGCCGACCAGCTGCAGGTCGGAGAACAGGCCGGTGTCGCCGAGGTGGTAGACGATCGTGTCCTTGAAGTTGATCAGCAACCCGGCCGGCGTGTTGACCGTGCCCTTGGGCGTCGTCGAGGTGTGCCAGGCCGGGACCATCTTCGCCCAGCCCCAGTCGAACTGGACCGTGCCTCCGATGTTGATGTCCTGGGCGTTGGCGCCGTCCTCCTCCAGCTCGGCCGCCAGCTCGACGATCGCCAGCACCGGCGCCCCGGTGCGCTTGGAGATCGGCAGCGCGTCACCGACGTGATCGCCGTGGCCATGGGTCAACAGGATCGTCGTGGGATCGAGGTCCTCGGCGGCGATCGTCGCCTTCGGGTTCCCGGTCAGGAACGGATCGATCAGCACCGACGTGTCGCCGTCGGCGAGCTCGAAAGTGGCGTGGCCGTAGTACCTGATTTCCATGCTAGTCCTCCTCGGTGGCTGTGCCGGGAACGACCTCTGAGGGGTCGTAGCCGAGCTCTCGTGCGAGCTCAAAGCCGATCGCGACGCCGACCAGCATCGTCAGCCGCGTCTCCTCGGCGAACAGCGTCCGCACCGCCACCAGGCGGTCGTGCGGATCGGCCGTCTCCGATCGCCTCCTTGACGGCCGCCTCGTGCGCGGTGTCGAACCAGCCGCCCTCATGCAGCGCGCTGCCCAGCACCCGTCTGCAGGCTCGGGGCGGCGCGGCTGACGACGTCCTGCGCGGCGGCGCAGGCGGCCGGGTTCGCTGAGCGCCGTGATCGCGGCGTCGATTTCGGCGTCGGAGAAGCTCACTCGCAGTCCAGCTTCGCAGATTCGCGCCCGGCGAGCCGCGACCGCGCGCCGCAGCTCAGTCGTGGTGGATGCGCGTCAGCAGGAAGCCGAAGCAGCGAGACCGGCGACCGCACCGACGCCCGCCGCGACCCAGCTCGCGCTCGGCGCCGCCAGCGGCATCAGCGCGATCACCCCGGCCAGCACCGCGGTCCCGATCAGGTCGCCGTCGAATTCGCGCTTGCGGAGCAGCCGCATCAGGTCGGGAACGACCCAGGCGCACAGCATCGCGAGCGCGGCGCCGTTGCCGCCCAGGATCAGATGCCCGCTCGCCTGGCCGGCGATCGCCACCCCGCCGACGCCGCCGATCAGCAACAGCGCGATCACCACCACCGGACCGTGGCGCCGCTCCATCAGCGATGCCGTAGATCGCGATGATCACCAGCGCCACGAACGCGTAGCCGGTGTTGTCGTAGACGAATGGGGCGGTGAAGACGCGCCACCACTGTCCCACCGGGTTGTCCACACGACGATGTCGTAGAAGTTGACCGCGCTGGTTCGCCAGACCAGGCAGCCGGCGACGCCCGAGCAGCACCAGGATCGCGGTGCCGTACGGATGCGCCTCGTGCCGGATACCCGGGATCTCACCGCGGCGCAGCCGTGGCAGCGAGGGGTGTCGGCCGCCGGCCGCGCCGCTCGGTGATGCGCCCGTTGCGGTCGATCTTCGGCGCCCGCTTACGCAGCCGGGTGCCGCAGTACGGGCACTCGGTTATGTACGGGCTGACCTCTGATCCACAGTTCTTGCAGACGACGAAGAGATCTGGGCCACCGGTACTCACAGATCAAGTGTAAAGCGGTCGTAAGAGCGTCGCGGACCAGCTCGGCTGATGCCGGACCGACCCGAGCGCGATTAGACTCGCTGCGAAACGTTTCACAGAACCCGGCAAAAAGGGGACTAAGATGGCTTTCGGTTATCAAGGCAAGCTGTACATCCTGGCGTTCGATCATCGCGGCTCGTTCCAGAAGAACATGTTCGGGATCCAGGGCGACCCCCAACGCCGAGGAAACCGACCACGATCGCCGACTGCCAAGCGGATGATCTTCGAGGGCATGCTGGAGGCGGTTCAACGCGGCGCCCAGGCCGGAGCGACGGGCGTGCTGGTCGACGAGCAGTTCGGCTCAGACGTGCCGCAGCGCGCTCACGAGGCGGGTCTGCGTCTGGCGATGCCGGTGGAGAAATCAGGTCAGCCCGAGTTCGACTTCGAGTACGGCGAGGACTTCGCTGCGCACATCGAGCGCTTCAACCCCGACTTCTCCAAGGTGCTCGTCCGCTACAACCCGGACGACCCCGACACCGAGATGAACGCCCGCCAGCTCGGGCGGCTGAAGCAACTGGCCGGACTGGCTCCACGACAACGACCGCAAGTTCCTGTTCGAGCTGCTCGTACCCGCGACCGAGGCCCAGCTCGCCTCGGTCGACGGCAGCGCCGACCGCTACGACGCCGAGCTGCGTCCCGAGCTGATGCGCCGCGCGATCGAGGAAATCCAGGACTTCGGGATCGAGGTCGACATCTGGAAGATCGAGGGCGTCGACGACCAGTCGGACGCTGACGATGCTCGCCGAGCAGGCTCGCACCGGCCCTGGCCGTGAGGGCGTGACATGCGTGCTGCTGGGCCGCGGCGCCTCGACCGCGAAGGTCGAGCAGTGGCTCGAGCAGGCGGCGCCCGTGCAGGGCTTCATCGGCTTCGCGATCGGTCGCTCGATCTGGTGGGACGCGCTCAAGGGGTATCTCGATCAGAGCCTGACCCGGGCGCAGGCCGTCACACAGATGGCCGACAACTACCTGCACTTCGTCAGCGTCTACGAGAGCAAGCTCGCCGACTGATCGTTGCGCACAGCGCAATCACTGTATGCACACTCGTCCATCGCGCGCAGCCTTAAGTTTTTCCCGCTAGGGTTTCTCTCCGATGTCCGCGATGAAGATGCGTCAGAGCCTTGCTCAGATCGAGCAGGAGTTTCTTCACCACACCGAGATCGAGGAGCAGCGGCGCCAGCACGAACAGCGTACCGCGGCGGTCCGCTCGCGCCAGCGCTGGCATGCACGCGAGCGCAAGCGCGGCTCGATGCGCTTCTACGTGCTGGCGTTCTCGCTGGTGCTGACGGCGTGCTCGTGACCGTGGCGATGTTCGCCACGCTCTACCTGCTGCTGACCTAGCGGGCCGACGCGGCCCCGGCGACGGGCGAGCGCTACTTCTCTTCGTGCGGCGGGGGATCGCCCAGGCCCTGTAGGGCGGCGTCCACGGCCGCGACCACGTCCGGCTTGGCCTCGTCGGCGCGGTGCTCGTCCTGGATCTCCAGGTAGACCTCCTTGCGGAAGACCGGCACGTCGCGCGGCGCCTGGATTCCGATCCGAACCTTCTCACCCACGATCGCGAGCACCGAGACCTCGATGTCGTCCCCGATCATGATGCTCTGATTTGACTTCCGTGTGAGTACAAGCATCCTCTGAGTTCTCCCCGGCTGAAAAGGGCTATATGGGATGCCCTCGCCTGGCGTGAAATCCCTTCCAGCCAGGTCAGTCTGGCCAACCCCGTGGCGGAGCATAGCGACCGGAGCACTCGGGTTTCAAATATTTCTCGGTTATGACGGGAGCCTTACAAAGGCAGGCGTCTTGCGACCGAGCAAGGGCGAAACTGGCTGTCCGCTGTATCCTCGGCGCCTCTATGCCAAGACGATCTTTGCGACCCGAGCTGAATCGGATCCGCGGCTGGGTGCGTCAGGGACGCACCGACGCCTGGATCGCGCACCAGCTCGAGGTCACAGTCCAACAGATCCAAGCCTTCAAGCGCGAACAGGCGCTGGAGCCAGACGCCGATCCGGACACGACGCGTCGCGCTCGTCGATTTTGACGACGAGATCGACCTTCGTGCCGAGGATGACGCGCTGATCGCCGCCGAGCTTGACGCTGAGGCGGCAGCGGCTGCCGAACAGGAGTCCGACGAGGACGACGAGAAGACGGTGACAAGCCCAAGCGCCGGCGTGGCCGGCGTGGAGGCCGCAGCACGCGCAGCAAGCGCAAGAGCGACGGCCCGCTCGAGGCGACCTTCGACCACGGCGATGAGGGCATCGGGCTCTGGCTCGACCCCGCCGTTCAGGACGATCCTGTCTACGCCGAGTACTGGGCCGGTCACCGGCCGGTCGAGGTGTCGATCGAGGAGGATCAGATCGTGATCCGTCGCGCCGGCGCTGAAGAGCCTGAGGACTCAGAGTCCTGAGACGTGCCGGGGTGGGTCGGCGCCTGCGTCGGCCGACCCCGGAACGTCACTCGCTGTCGTCGCTGCGCCGCACGCCGCCGCCGTAATCGGCGGCCTGACGCGCGTAGCGGGCGAACGCCGCCCCGGCGACCATGCCCGTGTCCCAGGCCTCAGGTGAGCTGGGCGCGGTCGTGTACGCGATCTGAAAGCACCAGTCGGTGCCCTCGCTCAGGTAGTACGCGGCCAGCTCGTCGGTCAGGAAACGGCCACCGAGCCGGCGCCGCAGCTCCAGCACGATCTCATCGACCACACGCTCCAGCAGGCGCCGTTCGGCCGGTTCGGACTCGGCGATCCGCCGCTGCCCGTCCTCCCACAGACCCATCAGGACATCGAAGTCCGTGGCCATCAGACCCGAACGCAGCTACCGCTGCGGCTGATGCTCAGTGCGGTGACCACATACGAGCGCTCGGTGGCTCGAACCATCCCCAGCTCGCGTGCGTCGCGCATGATCGTGGCCGGCTGGTGCAGCGCCTTCTCCTGCGCGACCAGCCCGCGATGCTGCGCCTGCAGCGAATCGATCAGGCTGACCTCCTGGGCCGCCTGGCTGCGCGCCGCCATCAGCGCCAGCCCCGCCTTCAGGCCGATCCAGCCCACCAGCGCGAACACAACGATCATCACGAGCTTGAACTTGCTGTCCCAGCCGATCCGGGACATCGGCAGGCGTCGCGCCACCACCTGCGGCCGCGGACGCGCCTGCGGTTGCGACCTGCTGTTCGCACGCGTGCGCGCTGCGGAGCTTTGAGCAGAGGGCGGCATCCCTTACTGCCATTCTTCGACAGCCGCAGATTCCTTCCTGCCGCAACGATTCTTGCCGCTAGCGGGTCGCGGCGGTGAACACCTTGCGCCCCGGGTACTCGGCGTCGGCGCCGAGCGCCTCCTCGATCCGCAGCAGCTGGTTGTACTTGGCGACCCGATCCGTTCGCGACGGTGCCCCGGTCTTGATCTGCCCGCAACCGGTGGCCACGGCGAGGTCCGCGATCGTGACGTCCTCGGTCTCGCCGGAGCGGTGCGACATCACCGCGGTGTAGCCGGCCTCGCGCGCCATGCGGATCGCGGCCAGCGTCTCTGTCAGGGTGCCGATCTGATTGACCTTGATCAGGATCGAATTGGCGACGTGCGCATCGATCCCGCGCTTGAGCCGCTCGGTGTTGGTGACGAACAGGTCGTCGCCGACCAACTGCACACGCTCGCCGAGGGCGCCGGTGAGCGTCGCCCAGCCGGCCCAGTCCTCCTCCGCCATGCCGTCCTCGATCGAGACCACCGGGTAGCGGTTGACCACATCGGTCCAGTAGGCCGACATCTCGTTGGCGCTGAGCGTGCGGCCCTCGTGCTCGAGCTTGTAGGCACCGTTGTCGTAGAGCTCGGAGGTGGCGGGGTCGAGCGCGATCGCGATCTGCTCGCCGGGCGTGTAGCCGGCGGCGCGAATCCCGGCCATCAGCATCTCAAGCGCCTCCTCATTGGAGCTGAGGTCGGGTGCGAAGCCACCCTCGTCGCCGACGGTCGTGCTCAGACCCTTCTCATGCAGCGTCTTCTTGAGGTTGTGGAAGACCTCGGCCCCCATCTGCAGTCCTTCGCTGAACGAGCTCGCACCGACGGGCACGACCATGAACTCCTGGAAGTCGACACTGTTGTCGGCGTGGGCGCCGCCGTTGAGCACGTTCATCATCGGCACCGGCAGGATGTGCGCGGTCTCGCCGCCAAGGTAGCGCCACAGCGGCAAGCGCTCCTCAGCAGCCGCGGCATGGGCTGCAGCCAGTGACACGGCGAGGATCGCGTTGGCGCCGAGCCGTGACTTGTTCGGCGTGCCATCCAGGCTGATCAGCGTACGATCGAGCGCGGCCTGTGCCGCAGCATCCATTCCACGGACCGCGGTCGAGATCTCGCCGTTGATGTTCTCGATCGCCTTGCTGACGCCCTTGCCGAGCCAGGCGCTGCCCCCGTCACGGAGCTCAGTCGCCTCGAACTCGCCTGTCGATGCGCCCGAGGGAACGGCCGCTCGGCCCCAGGCGCCGGACTTCACGCTGAGCTCGACCTCAACCGTCGGGTTGCCGCGACTGTCGAGGATCTGGCGGGCGTGTACGTGCTCGATCTGGCTCATGTGTCAGTCGGTCTCCTCGGTTGCTTCCTCGGTTGCTCGTTGAGGCGGCCCTGCGCGTAATACGCGAGCTGCTGGTCAGGCGCCAGATCGTTCCAGTTTTGGCCGTCCGATGCGGCGAGCTCGATCCCAGCCTGCACACGGGCCCGGAAGCGCTCGGCTGAGGCTCGCAGCGCCAGCTCAGGATCGAGCTGCATCTTGCGGGCCACGTTGACGGCCGCGAACAGCACGTCGCCGAGCTCGTCGAAGCGTTCCTCGTCATCGCCGGCCGCGATCAGCTCGTCGAGCTCGTCGCGGACCGCCTGCAGCGGCACCTCGATGCCGTCGAAGTCAAAGCCACTGGAGGCTGCGCGGCGCTGAACCTTGCGCGCGTACAGCGGTCCCGGCAGGTTCTCCGGTACCTCGCCGAACACGCCGGGCTCACGGCCGGCCTCGGTGGCCTTGATCGCATCCCAGTTGCGCAGAACCTCGGCCGCGTCGGCAACCTCGGTCTCGCCGAACACGTGCGGGTGCCGACGGACGAGCTTGTCTGTGGCGTGGCGCGCGACCTGCGCCAGGTCGCCGGCGCCGCGCTCCTCGAGCAGCAGCGACAGGAAGTGGACCTGGAACAGCACATCGCCGAGCTCGTCCAGCAGCTTGGCGTCATCGCCGCGATTGGCGGCGTCAGCCAGCTCGTAGGCCTCCTCGACCGTATGCGGCACGATCGAGCGCTCGTCCTGCTCGCGGTCCCAGGGGCACTCGCGCCGGAGTCGACGCGTGACCTCGTCCAGGCGCTCGAGCGCTGCCGTGATCTCCGGGTCGCCGGAGCTCACGGCCTCACTTGGTGGTCGTCGTGGTGCCGGTGCTCGACGTCGACGTCGACGTCGTGGCGGTGCCGGTATCGGCCGCCGTCACGGTGCCGGTCTGCGTCGTCGACGTGGTCGGCGTCGTGGTCGGCGTTGTTGTCGTCTTCGGCTTGACGTAGTTCGAGCACACGTTGACGATGTTGTAGAGGTCGCGGCAGCTCGTCTTGCTGTGCCAGTTCTTCTTGACCTGCGCATTGACCTTGGTCTCGGCCGCCGTCTGCTGCGCGCTCTGGAGCGTCGACTTGATCGTCGACCTCGCCTTGGCGAGCGACTCGTGTGTCGCCGGGATCTCCTTGGTGACCTCGAGCACGTACCAGCCGAAGATGCCCTTGACCGGTCCGACGACCTTGTTCACCGGGCTCGCGAAGATCGCCTTGTTGACCGCAGCCTCCTCCTCATTGGGAGTGATCCCGTTGAGCTGGCCACCGTTGGCCTTGGCCGAGGCGTCCTCTGAGTACTGCTTGGCAACCTCGTCCCAGCTCTGGCCGGAGTTCAGCGCGGCCAGTGCCGCCTGCGCGTCGGCCTGGTTCTTGGTGCGCACGAGATGGAGATCGCGTGACGCCGCGGTCCCGAACTTGCTCTGGTGGGCCTTGAAGTAGGCCGCGATCTGGGCCTCGGTCACAGGCTTCTCGTACTTCTTGAGCAGCTTCGTATAAATCTGGTTGACGCGAATCTGGAAGAGGACGTCCTCTTTGGTCTCGCCGCTGGACTTGAGGTAGGAGTCGAACTCGGCGGTCGTCGAGAACTCCGACTTCATCGCCTTGTTGAAGTCCTTCTGGAGGTCCGCGTCCGTGTACCGGATGCCCTCCTTGTAGCCCTGGGCCTGGTACTGGTAGCCCTCGACCAGGAACGACATGACCTCGGCGGCGTACTCGTTGAAGACCTGCTGGCAGTCGGTCTTGAGCTGAGCCGCCGGCGTGTCCGCGTAGGTCGGAATCTGCTCGCGGATCTGCTTGATGCAGCCCTTGAACTCGGGTGGATCGTTGGCCACGATCACCGGCTCGGACTCGCCCTCCTGGGCGGCCTCTGAGGCCTGGTCCTTGGCGGCGACGTACATCCAGTGGTTGAACGCCTGGAGCGTGACCGGGTTACCGGCCATCGTGGCAACAGAGTTGCCGGGGACCGACGAACCGCCGCCGCATGCTGACACGGCGATCGCGATCACAAAAAAGGCGGCCAGCGCCGCGAGCTTCCGAGAGATTCGCATCGGCGGAGGATGGTAGCGGCCCGCCCACGTCCAGGCGGTGCGGTCGCATCTAACTTACGAGCTTCTTCGACTGAGTCAACCGTGCGCCAACAGAGCGCAGCTCAGGGCGGGTCGCCGGTCCGCACCGCGGGACTCAGACCCCGGCTGGCTCAGACTCGGACGGCTCAAACCCGGACGGCTCAAACCCGGACGGCTCAAGCCGCGGCCGGCTCCGCCTCGGCGGCCTGCATCACCGACAGCAGCGCATCGGCGACCCGCACCACCTCGCGGAACTGCGAGCCCGCGTCCGCGGCGACCCGCACCGACAGCTGTGACTTGCCCGACTCATACAGCGCCTCCGGAATCTCTGCGCGCAGCGTCTTGGCCCGGGTCGAGTCGAGTTCGATCGGCGTCACGGCCAGCCGTCCGCCCTTGAACAGGACCGCGGTCGCGCCTGCCTGCCCGAGCTTGAGCCGCGCGACCTGCAGCAGCAGCAGATTTTCGAGCGGCTCGGGAATCTCGCCGAAGCGGTCGACCAGCTCCTCCCGCAGCAGTCCGATCTCCGCCACCTCACGCGCGCCCGCGATCCTCCGATGGACGTCGACCTTGGCCTGCTCGTAGGGGATGTAGTCGGTCGGCACATAGGCATCGACGCCGACCTCGAGCCGCACCGGCTCCCACTCGTCCTGATCGGGACCGCTGCCGTCAGCCGCTGCCTGCGCCGCCTGGACTGCCTCATCGAGCATCTGCATGTAGAGCTCGAACCCGAGCGCCGCGACGTGCCCGGACTGTTCGTCGCCCAGCAGGTTGCCGGCACCGCGGATCTCCAGGTCCCGCATCGCAACCTTGAAGCCGGCACCCAGCTCCGTGTAGTCACTGAGCGCCGATAGCCGCTGGGCCGCCTCAGACGTGAGCGCCGCAGACGACGGGTACAGCAGGTACGCGTAGGCACGTTCACGGCTGCGGCCGACGCGGCCTCTGATCTGGTAGAGCTGCGAGAGCCCGAACATGTCGGCGCGCTCGACGATCAGCGTGTTGGCCTGCGGGATGTCGATCCCCGACTCGATGATCGAGGTGGCCACCAGCACGTCGGAGTCACCGCGCAGGAACGACAGCATCCGCTTCTCAAGCTCGGAGTCCTCCATCTGACCGTGCGCAACCTCGAATCGCATCTGCGGCACGAGCCCGCGCAACCGCTCAGCGGTCTCATCGATCGACTCGACCCGGTTGTGCAGGAAGAACGCCTGCCCGCCACGCGCGTGCTCGCGCAGCAGCGCCGCCTTGACCAGCTCCTCGTCGTACTCGCCGACGTAGGTCTTGACCGGCCGCCGGCCCTCCGGAGCGGTCTCGATCACGCTGATGTCGCGGATCCCCGCCAGCGATATCTGCAGCGTGCGCGGGATCGGTGTGGCACTCATCGCGATCACGTCGACCTTCAGCTTCATCTGTTTGAGCAGCTCCTTCTGCCTGACGCCGAACCGCTGCTCCTCGTCGACGATCAGCAGCCCGAGGTCCTTCGCGCGCACGTCGCGCGAGAGCAGCCGGTGCGTCCCGATCAGGATGTCGACCTCACCCCGCCCGAACGCCGCGATCGCCTCCTTCTGCGCAGCCGCCGGGCGGAAGCGCGAGATGTGCTCGATCCGCACCGGGTAGTCCTTCAACCGCTCGGCGAAGGTTCCGTAGTGCTGCTGGGCGAGGATCGTCGTCGGCACCAGCATCATCGCCTGCTTGCCGTCCTGCACCGATTTGAAGGCCGCCCGCAGCGCCACCTCGGTCTTGCCGTAGCCGACATCCCCGCAGATCAAGCGGTCCATCGGCCGCGGCGCCTCCATGTCGGCCTTGACGAACTCGATCGCATCGCGCTGATCGGGCGTCTCCGTGTACTGGAACGCGGCCTCGAACTCGACCTGCCACTCGGTGTCAGGCGGGAACGCGTGGCCCTCGCGGCGTTTGCGCTCGGCGTACAGGTTGAGCAGCTCGCCGGCCATCTCCTGTGCCGCGCGCCGGGCCCGCGCCTTGACGTTGTCCCAGCGGGTGCCGCCGAGCTTCGAAAGCGTCGGTCCGTGATCCCCGCCTCCGCCGACGTAGCGGCTGATCTTGGCGAGCTGCTCGACCGGCATGAACACACGGTCAGAGCCGGCGTACTCGAGATTCAGATAGTCACGCGTGACACCGGCCACGGTCTTGGTGTCAAAGCCGGCGAAGCGTGCGACGCCGTGGTCCTCGTGCACGACGATATCCCCGGTGCGCAACTCCGCGAACGAGCGCAGCGCCCCGCGCCGCCCGACCCGAACCGGCCCGTCGGGCGCCCGGCGCCGGCGGAACAGCCGATGCTCGGGGATCACCGCGAGGTGGAACTGGGGCGCGATGAAACCCTCCCTGAGTCGGGCGTGCACAAATTCCAGTGGCCCCGCTTGGCCACTGGAATTTTCAAGCCAACTGACCTTGAGACGTCCGAGGTTGTAGGCGGCGCGCTCCCCCTCCCCGCGCACCGCAAACGCGATCACCGTCCGGTAACCCGAGCGCGTCAGCTTCTCGAGCTCAGGCTCGGCGTCACGGATGTTGCGAGCGCCGACCTCCGCCGACTGGCCGCGGAACTGGAACGGCTGGTCCTGGTCGATCGACGAGAGCCTGATGCGCGCACGGGCGTCGAGTGCTGCGGTCACGGCGTCGGGGGCGACATACAGGTGGTGCGCCTCGGCGTCGTGGAAGGCCGCGGTCACGTCCTGCCAGTGGTCGGCGAGCGCCGGCGGCACCTCCTCCTCAGCGGCGAGCAGCACTCCGGCGGACGGGTCGATCAGCTCGAGGAAGCTCTTGAAGTCCTCGACCGGCAGCAGCTCGGCGATGTCAGGCCGGTCCTCCTCCTGCTCGAGCGCGGCGATCTCAGCCAGCTCGCGGTACTCGATCGCGAGCTCCGCCGCCGGTGCCACCTCGACCTCCTCCGCGTCACCGAGCGAACGTTGTGTGAACGTGCTGAACCACCGCAGCGAGTCGATCTCGTCGCCGAACAGGTCGACGCGGACGGCGCGGTCCTCGGTCGAGGGGAACAGGTCGAGCAGACCGCCACGGATCGCGAACTGACCGCGGTCGTCGACCTGGTCGACACGCTCGTAGCCGGCGGCCACCAGGTCAGCGGCGGTCTCGTCCAGGTCGAGCAGCTCACCCTTGCGCAGCGTGAAGCCGTGCGGACGCAGCGACGGGTCCGGAACCTTCTCGGAGAGCGCCACGGCGCTCACGACCACCACGGGCGCGTCCCCCCCAGCCGTGTCCTGCGGCCCGAGCAGCGCGTCGAGCGCGGCGATCCGCTGCCCGATCAGATGCGCCGGCGGTGCCAGATGCGACTCGTAGGTGACGCCGCGGCTCGGGTAGTAGCGCACGCGCCGCGGCGCCAGCCACGCGCGCAGGCTGGAGGCCAGCTCGCGCGCCTGCCGGTCATCGCCGGCCACGACGATCGCGGGCGTGTCGGCATCACGCTCGAGCAGCGCGGCAATCAGGAACGGTCGCAGCGAGATCGACACGAAGGCGCGCCCGCCATCGGCGTGCAGGCGTGCGGTCTGCGGATCGTCGTCCGCGTGGCGAAGCAGGGAGGAGAGCATCTCTGCTCCGAGTCTATGAAGGGTCGGGCGTCGGCTCGGCGGATTCCGTCAACAGCTGCTCAACCGCGTCCGCGGCTGCTTCGATCAGCCCCTGAACGCGATCGCGCGGCTCGCGGAACTTGCCCAGCACGAAGGCGGCAACGAGCTCGGGATCGGTGCTCGGCGGGCGGCCGACACCGACCCGCACACGCTCGAACTCGGCCGTGCCGAGCGCCGCCTTCACAGACTTGAGGCCGTTGTGCCCGGCCAGCCCGCCTCCGAGCCGAGCGCGGATCTCACCGAACGGCAGATCGATCTCGTCATGGATGACGAGCACGTGGTCCGGCTCGACGCGCAACTCTCCGCGCGCGGGGCCGACTGACTTGCCGGCCTCGTTCATGAACGTCTGCGGCGTCAGGATCGCCACGCGCGGACCACTGCTTTGCTCCCGCCCGCCAAGCCCGAACACCCGCCCGTCAGTGATCAGGCCCCTGTACTTGGATTTGGGCTTGCCCAGACCCCAGCGCGTGCGCAGACGCTCGGCGACCTCGAAACCGATGTTGTGCGGGGTGCCGTCGTAGGCGGCCCCGGGGTTACCGAGGCCGACCACCAGCCAGTCGACGGGTGCGCTGCGGCGGTGCAGCAGCGACATTCAGTGGGTTGAGCTACTCGCCGTCGGCGCTGTCGCCGTCTGAATCGGACTCCGACGAGCCCTCGCCGACGACCTCGGTCTCGAGCTCGATCTCGGCGGCGTCAGCGGCGAGCATCCCGCGTGAGGTTCGGATCGCGGCGATCACCAGGTCCGGGTCGCCGATGATCGTGGTGCCCTCAGGCGCCTTGATCTCACCGAGCGTGACGCTCGAGCCGGTCTCAAGACCGGCGATGCTGTGCTGGATCACGTCAGGGATCGCGGTCGGGACCGCTTCCAGCGTGACCTCGCGGACGGTGTTCTCGAGCACGCCGCCGGTCTTGACGTCGGACTCGTCGACGTCGATCAGCTCGAGTGCGACCTGAGTCTGGATCGGCTTGAGGAGATCGACCCGCAGCAGGTCGATATGCATGGTGTCACCGCTGACGGGGTGGCGGACGCGCTCCTTGAGCACGACGGGCTCAGCGGCGCCGCCGTCGATCTGGAGATCGAGCACAGCGCTTGAGTGCGCGAGCGTGTTGCGCAGCACGCGTGCGTCGATCTGGAAGGAGACCGGATCCTTGCCGCCGCCATAGACGGTGCCGAGGACCAGGCCGTCGCGACGCAGGCGGCGCGCACCGCGCGAGCCGACCGGCTCGCGGCCGGTGGCTAGAAGGTTTGTGGACTGATCAGACATAAGTGCGGACGATGGTAGCGAGCCGCCGGAGTTTCGGATTTGCCCCTCAGCGCGGCCTCACAAATAACTTTCCGCATTACCCCTAGACGAGACATAAAGCCGCGGTAACCTACGCCTATGACGGAGTTTCAGATGATGTTGTTCCTCGTAGGGGTTCACATCTTCGGGCTCGTCGCGGTCGGTTTGCTGATGATCCCGGCGCTACGCGACGACAACTCCGACACGGGCGATGACAGCGGCAGCTCTGACGACGGCTGGGGCAACCGGCCCAACGTCAAGCCCGATCCGAGCCGCTGGCCCGGGGGCGGCATTCCGTTGCCCGATGCCGAGCAGTCGGCGGTGCGGCTGCGCGGTCCTGAGCGCCTTGGCGACAAGCTGGGTCACCCCGAGCGCAGGCCGGTTCGTGAGCCGGCGCCGCGCAAGCCGGTCCGCGCAAACGACTGAGGACGCCGGTGCGGTCGGGTAGGCTGCCGCAGACATGAAGCTGCTCTACAAGCCGTTCTCGATCTTTGCCGGAATCCTCGGCGCACGCGCCGGAAAGCAGATGTTCGAGGCGATCTGGGGCGGGCTCTCGGACTCACCCAAACCGTCCTACCGGGACGCCGAGGCGAGCCTCGGCAAGATCGTGGTCTCGGCCGCGCTCGAGGGTGCGACGCTGGCCGCATCGGTGGCGTTCGCCCACCAGCTGACGCTGCGCCTCTTCCGGCACCTGTTCGGAGTCTGGCCGGCGGCGGACTCGCGGTCCGCCAAGACGGCCGACGCGGCCTGAACCGGCTCAGCCGCCGCGCTGCAACAGCGGTCCAAGATCGGCCGGCGGAGTCGCGCCGCGGACGCTGCACGCCGCCGCGGCGACGCGCGCCGCTACGGCAGCCGCTTCGACGGCGGCGGCATGGAGTTCCCGCGAGGGAGGGGTTTTGTTGCCTACGCCAACAAAACCCCTCCCTCGCGGCAGAGCGGTGAGCTTGCTGCGCTCGTTTGTCAGCTGCAACCACTCGGCGAGAAAGCCGGCACTGGACGCATCACCGGCGCCGATCGTGTCCACGACCTCGACGTCGACGGCGGCCACCAGCGTCTCCCCCGCCGGCGTCAACACGGTCGCCCCGTCGGGCCCGGCCGTCAGCAGCACAAGCTGCGGGGCGTGCTCGGAGAGCAACCGGCGAGCCGCCGCCTGCGGCGGCTCGCCCGGCCACAGCCAGGCCGCATCCTCGACGCTGAGCTTGATCACGTCGGCCGCAGCCAGCACGCGCTCGAGTCGCTCGAGATAGGCCGAACGATCCTCGATCAGCGACGGGCGCACGTTCGGATCGACCATCACCAGCGCCCCGCGCGCCCGGCCTGCCCCGACCGCGGCCTCAACCGCTGAGGCGATCGGCTCCAAGACGAGCCCGAGGCTGCCGACGTACAGCGCGTCCAGCTCGTCAGGCAGCACCGCGACGGCCTGCTCGGGCGCGAGCTCAGCGCTCGAGGTCGAGCGCATGTAGAAGCTGTATCGGGCCGCCCCGCCGCGGTCCAGTTGTGCCAGTGCCAGCGTCGTAGGCAGCTCAGAGTCAACGACCTGGTCGAGTGAGACCCCGGCCGCGACCAGCTCCTCGCGGAGTCGCTGACCAAGCGGGTCAGCGGCGAACGACCCAAGAAAGCCGACCTCCGCCCCCAGCCGTCCGAGCCAGCGCGCGGTATTGAACGGGCCGCCGCCGGGGTTGACGCTGAGGTCGCCGGCGGGCGTCGGGATCAGGTCCACCAGTGCCTCTCCGGCGACGACGATCATGCGCGCAAGCGTTGCAGGGGCGGACACTTCATGCGTCCGCCCCCGCCTCGATCAGCAGTGGCTCTTGTAGATGTACTTGCTGTCGGCCTTGAGGATTGGCGTCCTGAGCACGAACCCTTACGCCTCGAGCGTGCGGGTCGTGGCGCCGTACTGCAGGCGCAGCACGACGGCCGCGGCGACCACCGCAATGCAGATGATCGTCAGCGCCAGCGCCCACAACGCGCCGCTGTCCGATCCCGTCACGATCCCATGGACCACCGCCAGGGGCCAGCTCGCGTAAGCGAACCAGTGGACGAACCGCCAGGTCCGGTAGCCGAGCCTGCGCCGGATCAGGCTCGTGACCGCGATCGCGATCAGCAAATCGAACGACAGCGCACCGATTCCGACCCAGAACGGCATGTAGGACGAGCCCCACGGGAGGATACCGGCGGTCAGCGGAATCTGGACGTACCCGTCGAGTGACAGCATGACGACGTGGATCGCGATCACGAGCAGTGTCAGCAGCGAGACGTCGCGGTGAACCGTGCGGATCGCAAACCGCGGCCAGCCGCTGGACGCAACCCGCAGCGGGCCGAGGATGCCCAGCACCAGCACCGCGGTCAGCAGCACCAGCGCCACCAGTCCGGTCGCGCGACCGAAGTACCAGGCCCAGGTGGATGCGTTGGCGGCGGCGATCGTCACAACTCGTCGCCCTGCTGCGGCCAACCACCGAGGTGACGAACGCTGCCGTCATGAGCGACCAGCCGGGCCGGCAGACCATGGGCGTCGAGCCAATCGGGAGCCCTCTCACCGAGGATGATCGCGGCGGTGCTTGCCGTGTTGGCGTTAAGGCAACCTGTCGCAGTGACGCTCGCCGTGCGCCACGGACTCACTGCCGGTCGCCCGGTGGCGGGGTCGATCAGGTGGTGGATCGCATCAGCGCTGTGCGCGGAGCGGCGCACCGTGACGCTCGAGGTCGCAAGGCCACCGCCCTGGATCGCAACCGTCTGGCCAGGACCGTCCGCGTGACGATGGTCGTCGGTCACGCGGATCTTCCAGCCCTCTGGCGGTGCGGCGCCGGCCGCGGCAACGTCACCACAGAGGCCGACCAGCACACCGCAGCCGGCCGCGCTCGCAGCCGCGCTCGCAGCCATATCGGCGGCGAGCGCCTTGGCGGTGGCACCGAGGTCGAGCGTGACACCGCGCGGCAGCCGAACGCTCGACGCCGCCTCATCGAGTCTGACGACCGTGTGGGCCGGCGCCGGCGCGATCTGCATCGTGCGACCGCTCAACGGTGGGTTGATGCGGTTGGCGACCAGCGCGTCACCGACTGTCGGGCTGACGGCGCCGTCAGTCAGCCGGGCAGCGCGCAGCGCCTCGCGCACGGCGGTGAACAGCAGCGAGCTGACCACCACCTCCTCGCCGGGCGAGGCGTTCAGCAGCGCCAGCTCCGAGTCCTCACGGAAACTCGAGCAGCTCATGTCGAAGGCGGCGACGGTCCGCTTCACGTGGGCGAGCGCGGCCGTAAGACCACCGCGCTCGCCCACGGCCACAACCGCCCGTCCACCCCAGATCGCGAATTCCGTCCGACCCAGGGTTCCCGGTGCGGTGGCCGTCGTCATCACGAGCCTCCGGACACTGCTGAGCTGCTGCCCGAGGATGCACTCGGCGCCGACCCGCCGAGCAGGTTCTGCGAGCTCGAGCTGTCTGCGCTCGAGTCGCTGCCGCTCGAGCTGTGGCCAGCACTGCTGCGATCCCGGCTGCCGGTGTAGCTGCTCGACCTCGAACTGCCCGAGGAGGAGGAAGAAGAGCTGCCCGAGGTCGAGCTGCTGGACACCGCACTGCTGGTGGTCGCGTGGCTCGGCGCGTTCGCTTCGATCAAAACGGCGAGACCGCAGCTCGCAACCGCGGCCCCGCCGATGATCGAGCGGCGTGCCGCCGTGATCCTGTCAAGCACCGCCTGCCGCCGTCTGATGGCTTGACGCCGCAGCTGTTCCCGCTGTGCGGCGGTCTTAGGAGCGGTTGCTGACATGACCTCAGATTGAGGCCTTCCTTTGAGAAATCACTAAGACTCGTTGAAGAAACGGAGAGTGTCTTGACGTGAAGACGACAACCCGCCCGTGACCAGCGTCCCGGCAGCACCGGCGCGACGGTCTGCTCGAAACCGGTAGGCCTGCGGCGAACGGCAGCCCGCAGGCGTTCAGAACAGCTGGTTCTCGCCGCCGAACACGTCGCTGACCGACCCGTCCGTGAAGATCTGACGGATCGAGCTCGTCAGCAGGTCGGCGCAGGACAGCACCTTGACGTTGTCCGGCGCGCCAGGCGGCAGCGGCACCGTATCGGTGACGACCACCTGCTCGAATCCGGCCGCCTGCAGGTTCTCGAACGCGGCACCGGAGAAGAGTCCGTGGGTGGCGGCTGCGTAGACGCGAGTGGCGCCGGCGTCCGTGACCGCATCGGCGGCGGCCTTCAGCGTCCCGGCGGTGCCGATGATGTCGTCGACGATCACCGCCGTCTTGCCCTTTACATCGCCGATCACGTAGCTGATCTCGGCCACCTGCTGGCGTGGGCGCTCCTTGTTCAGGATCGCCAGGTCCGCCCCCATCTTCGAGGCGAACAGCTTGTTCAACTTCACGCGCCCGGCGTCCGGTGCGACCACGACGAGGTCGTCGAGTCCGAGGTCGGTGAAGTACTGGGTCAGGATGAACAGCGCCGTCATGTGATCGCACGGCTTCTGGAAGAAGCCCTGGATCTGACCTGAGTGCAGGTCCATCGTCAGGATCCGGTCGATCCCGGCCGACTCGAGCATGCGCGCGACCAGCCGGGCGCTGATCGGTTCGCGCGGTGCCGATTTCTTGTCCTGGCGCGAGTAGCCATACCACGGGGTTACGGCGATCACGCGGTGGGCCGATCCGCCGACCGCCGCGTCGACCATCACCAACAGTTCCATCAGCGCGTCGTTGGTGGTCAGCCCCTCCTCAGGGTTGTCGCACGTCGGCTGCACGATGAACACGTCGGCGCCGCGGACCGACTCCTCATAGCGGCAGTAGACCTCGCCGTTCGAGAACGTCTTGGTCGTCACCTGCCCGAGCGCCACACCGAGCCGATCGGCGATCCGAGCCGCCAATGCGCGGTTCGCGCGGCCCGAGAAGAGCATCAATCGCTTGTCCGGGTCTGCGCGCAGCTCGCTGGACTCGAGAGGCATTTCGGCGAGGCTCATCGCTCACCGCATGGTACGCGGAGATGTGGATGAAATGTTTCCGAGCCCGTTCAGCCGTCGGTCGTGGCGGCCGGCTCGCCGGAGGCGGCCGATTGGCCGGAGGCGCCCGCCCCGCCGGCGGCCCCCGGATCACCTGACGCGGCCGCTCCGCGTCGAGCGCGAAGCCGTTCGTCGTAGCCCTCGATCGTCGTCTGGCGCGGCCGCGCGATGCCGAGCGCGCCCTCCGGAACGTCGTCCGTGATCACCGAGCCGGCGCCCGTGTGGGCGTCGTCGGCGATCTCAACCGGAGCCACGAACGTCGTGTCGACGCTCGTGTGAACCCGTGAGCCGATCCGCGTCCTGTGCTTGTTGAGCCCGTCGTAATTGGCGGTGATCGTGCTCGCCCCGAGGTTCGTGTCCTCGCCGATCGTCGTGTCGCCGATGTAGCTCAGGTGCGGCACCTTGCTGCCGGCGCCAACGTCGGTGTTCTTGAGCTCGACGAAGGTGCCTGCCTTGGCGCCGTTGCGCAGCACCGTGCCGGGACGGAGGTAGGCAAACGGGCCGACGTTGACATTCGCCTGGATCTCTGCGCCGACGGCGTATGCCTGGATCACCTTCGAGTTCTCGCCCACCTGGACGTCGATCAGCGTGGTGTGTGGTCCGATCGTGGCGCCGTCGGCGACGGTGGTCACGCCATGCAGCGCGCTACCGGGCTCGATCACAACGTCCTGGCCGATCTGCACATCGACGTCGATCACGGTCGCGGCCGGATCGATGATCGTGGCGCCGCCCAGCATGTGCGTCTCGTGGATCCGCTGCTGCGCCACGGCGCGCGCGACCGAGAGCTGCACCCGGTCGTTCACGTTGAAGCACTCGGTCGCGTCGGGCGTCTGGTATGCAGCGACCGTCTGCCCGGCCTCACCGATCAGGCGCGGGACATCAGTCAGGTAGTACTCGCCCTGGACGTTCTCAGGCCTCAGCAGCGCCAGCGCCGAGATCAGCGCCGCGCCGGCGAACGCGTACATGCCCGTGTTGACCTCGCGGATCTCGAGTTCGTCCGCGGTTGCGTCCCCGGGCGTGCGTGTTTCCACGATCTTTGTGACTGCGCCGTCGGGCCCGCGCACGATCCGTCCCCAACCGCTCGGGTCATCGAGCACCGTGGTCGTGATCGTCGCAGCGGCACCGGCGCTGCGGTGCGCGTCCACCAGCGCCACGAACGTCTCCGCGCTCACCAACGGCACGTCGCCGTAGGCCACGATCACGGTTTCCTGCGGCCGGATCTCGCCGGCGGCCGCCTTCGCGGCGTCGCCGGTTCCAAGCGCCTGCTCCTGCACGACGCTGATCACGTCAGCGTCCAGGTGCTCGCGCAGCGGCTCCCCCGGGGCATCGACAACCACGATCTTGGTGGCCCCGGCCCGCTTGGCCGCGGCCACCACCCAGCCGATCATCGGCCGCCCACAGACCGGGTGCAGCAGCTTCGGGGTCTTCGAGCGCATCCGCGTGCCCTGACCGGCCGCGAGGATGACGACGACAGGTCCGCTCACGGGCCGGATGCTAGTGGAGCGTGCAGCCGACCCAGATCCACGCCCCGGTGGGGAGCCCTGTAGCGCGACTAGGCTTCGCTGAGCGCGGCCCGCATCGCGCCGCTGGCGGCCTGCTGCAGGTCGTGAAGGGCGCCCTCGATGTGGACGGCGAAGGCCTCCGCGGCGCCACGCCCGTAGCGAGAATTCATTGCGCCGTACGTGATCCGGTCGTATCCGCTGGTATCGACCATGTACTTGTCTCCGCCGTTGACCATCGTGGTCACCAGCGTGTGCGTGAACGGCGATGTCTGTTTGATCGCCAGCCCGATCGAGCAGGACAACTCGACCTCGACTCCGACGAAGCCGACGTCGCCGATTCGCAGCACCAGGAGCGAAGCCTCGGAGTCGGCAGCGCGCTTGAACTCATAGCTGGTCGAAGGACGCAGCTCCCGAAAATTCGCGGGCGGCACCTGCCCGGGGAGCGCGACAGACGTGGCCGCCAGCCCGAGCGGCGCGACCTCGGCAACGCACTCCACGGTCTCGCTGACGCGCACTACCTCGGCTCCCAGCCGCTCGCCGAGCATCTCGACGAGCAGGAACCCGGACTCGTGCACGTCGACGATCTTGCCGCTTCGGTTGCGGTCGAGCACCAGGCGACGCGAGGTCAGGTAGGGGGACTGATCTCCGGCCGCCCCCACCAGGAACAGCGCGACGGGCTCATCGTCATACAGCCGCTCGACATGCCGCATCGCCGCCCCGGCGATGTCTGAGGTCACGATCTTCCCACGGTCGAGCCCCTCGGACTCGTGCGTGATCGACGACTGCATCGCGTAGTTGACGAGCAGACCGATCGGCTGACCGTCGAGGTCCTCGAAGCGCAGAACCGTGACGCCTCGGTCGACCGGGCCGGTCTCGTCTGCTCCCAACCACCAGCCGTCAGCGGTGGCCACGTCGCGGTTGACGTTGACCTTGCTGGTGCCGGCGCTGGTGCCCATCCGCGCCGGCCGCAGCTGGTCGTTGGCTGCCTGCGCGGCTTCGCGTACTGCCGCAATCAGAGCGTCGTAGGCGAGGCCGTTGGCACGCTCCGAGCCACTCGCGGCATCCACCGGCGCATGGATGTGCGGGGCCCCGAAGGTGTGGCTGGCGCAGACGACGGCCCAATCCGCGGGAATCTCACAAATCTCCGTGAGGAGCGCCTTGAGATCGGCGACCAGTCGTGTAGAAAGCGAGATCTGATCGACCACGGCCAGCGCCATCTTTCCACCGTCGCCATCGAGCGCGAGGACGCGGACATACAGCGGGTCGTGCTCCACGGTGAATCCATCGAGCGGCAGGGTACCGGCCGGCAACTCGACGGCCGACCGCCCAGCACCCGCGAGCAATCCCTTACCGCCGCCTGTTTTCACCACGCCCATCTCTGCCCTCCCGCCTGACGCAACTCATTTTGCAACAAAACATATTGCCAGAGTCGGCGGTGCTCATCAAGTCGAGAGTCAGCGCCGGGCTGGGTAGTTTTGTAGTAAAATCTTTCGGCTCCGGTGGCCCCGTGTCCGGCCACGGAGCCCAGGAGGGTCCCGCGACAACGACCGATGACGATTCAACGAGCAACGATCCTGGCCACGGCGGCGGCCACCTTCATGGCGGTGATGGACACCCAGATCGTCAACGTCGCTCTGGCCACGATCACACACGACTTTCACAGCACGACCTCCTCGTCGCAGTGGGTCATCACCGCCTACACGCTGGCGCTCGCGGTGTTCGTTCCGGCGTCCGGGTGGATCGGCGACCGTTTTGGAACCAAACGGACATTCGTCTGGGCAGCAGCCATGTTCACCGTCACATCGGCGCTCTGTGCTGCAGCGCCCTCGTTACTCGCACTGGTCGCGCTGCGCATCCTGCAGGGCATCGGCGGCGCGCTGCTGATACCGCTGGGCCTCACGATGCTGTACCGGGCTCATCGCCAGGATGAGCGCGTCCGCGCGGCGAAGAAGGTGACGCTGCTGACCATGCTGGCCCCCGCCACCGCGCCCCTGATCGGAGGCGTGCTGGTCTCAGCGCTCTCCTGGCGCTGGATCTTCCTTGTGAATGTGCCCTTCGGGATGGCGCTGGTCGCGTTCGCGCGGCGACATCTGCAGGAATATCACCGGCCACCGTCAGCGGGCTTCGACCTGGCAGGTCTGCTGATCGCGGGGCCGGGGCTGGCGTTCGCGCTGTACGCGATCACTGACGGTCCTGTCGCCGGTTGGGGCGCAACCAGGGTCTGGGGCAGCGCGCTCGCAGGTCTGAGCCTGCTGTTGCTGTTCGCACGGATCGAGTTTGAGCATCGGAATCCGATGCTCAAACTTCGCCTGCTGGTCCAGAGCAATCTGCTGCGGTCGACGACCACCCTCCAGCTCCTGCTGCCGATCGCCTTTGTGAGCAGCCTGATCTTCACGGCCCTCTACGTCCAGGAGGCGCGCGGTTTCTCGGCCGTCGTCTCGGGGACAACAACTTTCTCTGAAGCCATCGCGATCGCGTGCATGACCGGTGTAGTGGCACGCATCTACCCGCGCGTCGGGCCGCGGCGACTGATCGCACTCGGCTTCGCGATCCTGACCGCCGGTTCGCTGATGCTGGCTTCGATGGGTGCCACCACCAGCCTCTGGGTGCCGCGGATCGCATGCGCCGTTCTCGGGCTCGGCAGCGCATTCGTGTTCATGCCGCTCCAGACGTCCGCGTTCGCACAGATCTCCGAGCGCGACACAAGCCACGCATCGGCGATCACCAACACGGCTCAGCGAATCGGCTCGGCCGCCGGGGTGGCGATCCTCTCGAGCGTGCTCGCCATCACGGCCGGGCAGAGTCTGCACCCGGCGCCGAGCGCCTTTCACCCCGTCTTCCTGACATCGGCGGGAATCGCCGCGCTCGGCTTCGCGTTGTCGTGGATGATCCGCGACCGCGACGCCGCCAACACGATGTCCAGAGCCGACGAGCCCGATTACGTCGACATGGCGATCGCATGACTGACAAACGCGAACGATCAGCGGATGAGTTCGGACGAGGGAGAGAAGATGGCCACTTCAGACGAGTACATCGAATGTGATCATCGGCGGCGGCAGGCGCTGCTCGATGGCGACGGGCGAGCGCTCGCAGAGCTGCTGGACCCGCAGTGCGTCTTCGTGCACGGAGGCGGCATGGTCGAGTCGGGCGAGAGCTACATGCAGCGCATGCAGACGAACGGCTCGCCATACCTCGCCCTCACCGGTGAGCAGGAGGCGCTCACGATCTTCGGCGACACCGCGATCCTGACGTACCGCCAGAACGCACGGATGCGGCTTCCTGACGGGATCCGTGATAACCAGACGGTCTGCACTGCTGTCTGGCAGACCAGCAGCGGCGCCGGGCCGGAGGCCGCGAGTCCTCGTCTGATCGGATTCCACAACGCCCACACCGCGTGATGGCTGAGCCTGGCTCGCAGGCCCGCAGTGCAAACCCCGTATCGCTCAAGCTCGAATTAGCAGGAGGCTTAGTCATGGCTGATCAGACGGTCGACTCCAGAACCCCGGCTCGCGTCGCAACGTACGCGACGCTGACCACTGCCGCGGCGGTTGAGATCGCCGCGGCGTGTGCCCACTTCGCCGCCGACCGTGGCCGTGAGGTGTCGATCGCGGTGGTTGACCGCGACGGGGGCCTGCTCGTGGGGCAGCGCCCGCACGCCCGGCGGCCCAACATGCTCACACTGGCGACGGCCAAGGCCTTCACCGCGGCGACCATGCGGATCCCGACCGCAGCGGTCGAGGCGTGGGGCTCCGACAAACCAGGAGTTCTGGGGATCGCGCGCATGATCAGCGAGCAGCCGCTGATCACCGGTGCCGGTGGCACCCCGATCAGCGTCGACGGCGACGTCGTCGGTGGACTCGGATTATCCGGTGCACCGGGCGACGAGGACGACCTCATCTGCGGTCAGGCGCTCGCAAGCCTCGGCTACTCAACGGACTTCAACGTCTGACTGGAGCAGCAGCAGTGGAGTCTGTCGAGGCGACCAGCTGAGCGCGGAGGACGCTCACAGCTCCTCGTGGGTCTCCGGATCGAAGTGGGGTGATTCCGAGGGGAAGCTGCCGCTGATCATCTCCATCTCGGCGCCGCTCAGCTCGAAGCTGAAGATGTCCAGATTCTGGGCAACGTGCTGCACGCTCCGCGAACGCGGAATCGGCACCGCCTCCAGCTGAATATGCCAGCGCAGGATCACCTGGCCCGTGGTCACGCCATGGGCCTCGGCGATGCCGATGATCTCAGGCGCCGAAATAAGGCTCGAGCCCCGGTCAAGCGGGCTGAACGACATCGTCTTGACGCTGCGCTGCCGCATTCCGTCCCGCAGTGCCGTCTGCGGAACCCGAGGATGCATCTCAATCTGATTTATCGGAGGCATCACACCGGTCTCAGCCTCCAGCCGATCGATGTTGTCGAGCGTGAAGTTGGAGACGCCGATCGACCGTACGAGGCCCTGGCCCCGCAGCTCGATCATCGCCTTCCATGTCTCGACGTACTTGTCAATCATCGGCAGCGGCCAGTGGATCAGGTACAGATCAACGTACTCGAGGCCAAGGCGCTCCAGCGACGCCTCGCAGGCACGCAGCGTCGAATCGTGACCGTGATCGGAGCCGCGCACCTTCGTGATCACGGTGATCTCCTCACGCGCGACCGTGCTCTGGGCGATCCCCTCCCCGACCTCGGTCTCATTGCCGTATTTCGTCGCGGTATCAACCATCCGGTAGCCACTGGCCAGAGCGGAGGTGACCATGTCGGTCGCGTCCGCCCCGGTCAGCGTCGCGGTGCCAAAGCCGATCCAGGGAATCGATGAGCCATCCGGAAGCTCGATACGGGGGGTCGGCAGCGATCCGGCCGACCCTCCATCGTTGCGGACATCATTCTCAGTCGGGGGCATTCCGCTCTCCTTCGGTACCGCTGTTGTCGGGTCAGACCGCCTGATCGCGACGCTGAGCGAACAGCCAGTTCCTGATCGGTTCGATCGTGTAGGCGATTCGCCAGGTGTTGATGTGGTTGTTGGGCGGGTCGTCGGCCTGCCCCTCGGGGACAACGGTGCCGCTCCGCAGGACGGAGTAGTTGATCGGGGCACCGGCGCCCGCAAGTTGGGCAGCCGCAGCGCCAAGCCGCGAAGGTTCCTCGCGCCCGTCCCAGTTCGCTCGGGCCACAACTGTGCCGTGCCGCTCGAGCACGTCGGTGATCGCGTTCTGCCCGGGGAACGCCTTGGCATCGCCCTCCGCCACGACGATCCACAGTTTCTGGCCGGCCAGCGGCGCCACCAGAGCAGGGGCCCATTGGCCCGCGACGATGAGCGACGCCGCGAACAGCCCTGGATGCCTGATGTCGATCGCGATCGACATCATCGCGCCGCCTGATTGGCCGGTCGTGTACATCCGGTTCGTGTCGACGCCGTACTCGCCGGCGATCTTCTCGATCAGGTGGATCGTCGTCTCCAGTGCGCTGGTGGCCTGCGAGGCGTCGTTGACCACCACCGCCGAATACTGGGGGGCGAGCACCAGGCACGGATGCTTTGCCTGACTATCGGGCCCCGCAAAGACGACCGCTCCCAGCCCCTGCTTGAGAGTGACCAGCGGATCATCAGCGCTCGTTCCTGCATCGTGCATGAACAGCACCAGCGGGCACGCGGTGCTGCCGTCGTGACCCTCGGGAACGAACAGGTTGTACTTCAGCGTGTCACCGGTCTCAGGGTCATGAAACTCCGCCTGGACGAAGTCGTCGACGACGAGGTTGCTGACGGCCGACGTGACCATCGGTCGATCGGCTGGCGGGATCTCCGAACCGGCGACGGTCCGGATCGGTCCGACCTGCTCGAGCGCCACAACCGGCGATCGAAATCGCGTCGGGGGCATCCGCTCGCCCAGCTCCGGGGGGCCCGAGCGCGTCCGCTTTTCGTCCGCTCGAGGTGGCTCCTTGAGCGAGGCCCGCGGATCGGCGGGTGAGAGCCTGACCATCACGTGACAGCCGTCCGCGGAGCGGTCCTCGGGATCGTCGCTCCCGCAGGTGTAGACCTCGGTCACCGTGCGCTCGTGGGCCACCGTGCGCCCCTCGCTCACCGTCCGCTCGGACACCGCGAAGCTGTCAGTCGTGAGTTCGGCACCGATGATCGGCTCGCGATACTCGAGTAGCGCTCCGGTCAGCTTCTGCCCGTCGCCAAACACCTCGGCTACGGCCGTCGCACGGATCACGGCGATGTCAGCCGCGCAGTCGTCCGGTTCGAGTGCGTCCTCGCCGGCTCTGGCTGAGAGATTCTCGACTGATTGCCAGCTCATGCTTCCGTCTCCGTGGTTGGCCTTCGCTCAAGCAAGTCGGTGACGGTGTCCGCGACCCCTTCGACGATCGTCCGCTCCGCATAACCGGCACGAATCGGGCTGCCTCGCACCGCGAACGTGTTGCGCGGATACGCCGCGTCTTCCGGCAGGTACCCGAGCCGGTCGTTGACGAGCGACAGCAGGATCGTGTTCGTCAGGGGCGATGCTGCCCGGGCCAGGGCCGCGAGCGGTACCACGACCTCACCGCCGATCCCGACCAGCGCCAGAGTGCCGATCACGACCACGTTCATGCGCAGCCGGACGGTCTCGACCCGCTGCTGCCTGATCGTGGGGATGTCGACCACCTCGCGGTGCTTGGCCGGCAGATCGGCGATCAGCTCCCGCGTGGCGATCCGCGCACTGGAGCTGTGGCGACCGATCGCGCCGCGAGCACTCAACGCCGCCGCGCCGAGGCTCACCCCGTACGCCTCGGCCAGCTCGAACGCAAGATTGTGATCGTGCTCCCGATCGGGCGAGGCAGACGCGCGATTCATGGCGCGCGCGGCCTGATCGCCGATCGCGCCGCCCGCCCACAGGCCAACGGCGCCACCGCCCAGCTGCGCTTCGAGATACCGCTCCGCGGCTCCGGCCAGGTCGCCGCTGATCTGCCTGGCGCCGAGTGTCAGGGTCGGATGCACCGAGTAGGCCATCAGCGCGGCGATCGGCTCGCCCCCGCGCGTCTGGACGTCCACCACCCACAGCGTCTTGTCCGAGGGACCACCGGGGTCGACGCCGAGCCTGTACTCACCGCCGAGGTACTGGTCGCGGTTCACGTTGATGTCGACGGGACAGCTGCCGACGCCGATCCGCGCCGGCTGGGCGGATGCCTGAGCGTCCCGCACCGCCGCGACCATCTGGTCATGAACCCAGGCCGTATAGATCGCGCCCTCAGGACTCAGTTCATGTGCAATCGCGCCCGGTGAGACCTCGCCCAGACGGGGCGCGCTGTGCGTGTGGGTGGCACAGATCAGGACGCGGTGCGACGGGATGCCCAACTCCTGCTCAATCCGGTGGCGGATCTCCGTCGTGTCCCCGACCTCGATCAGATCCAGGGAGATGATCACCAGCTCACCGTCGCTGTCGCCGACGAGCAGCGTCCGCATGAACAACCGGTCGTGCACGGCCGTGAACGAGCCGCCGCCGATCGGATAGAGGCCGGTCAGGCTCGTCGGCGTGATGTCAACCCGGTTGGCGGCCGCGCTGAGGGATCCTCCTTCAACGGCGCCGTCGAGGTCAAACATGCTGCTTGGCCCACTCGCTCACGCGGCTATACGGCAGCGGCGTCATCTGACCGCTCCTGGTTGAGTATCGCCTCGAACGCAATCCGTTTGGCGAGCTGCAGGTCCGGGTCAGGGATCGGCGCTGCGTCGAACAGCTTCGTGGTGTAAGGGGTCCATTCGGTCGGGTCGAAGTGGCGGGTGTCGAACAGGTCGACGATGCGGCCCTTCTCGAGCACCGCCACCCGGCTCGCCACATGCCTCACCACCGCGAGATCATGGGTGATGAACAGGTAGCTGATTCCGAGCTCGGTCTGGAGATCCGCGAGCAGCGAGAGAACCTGCGCCTGCACCGAAAGGTCAAGTGCACTGACCGCCTCATCGCAGATCACCAGTGGCGGCCGGGTTATCACCGCACGTGCGACCGCGATGCGCTGACGCTGACCGCCCGAGAATGCCCTGGGCAGCCGTGACGCCGCGTCCGATGGCAGCCCGACACGCTCCAGCTCGGCCGCGACACGCCGGCGACGCTCCTCCCGACCCAGGTCCGGTTCCTGCACCAGCAGGCCCTCCTCCACGATCGACCCGATCGTCCGTGCCGGGTTCAGTGATCCAAACGGATCCTGAAACACCGTCTGGACGAGTGCGGCGAGCGCCCTTCGCTGGGCAAGCCGTCCCGTCCTGATCGGCGTACCGTCGATCAGGATCGTGCCGGCGGTCGGTCGCACAAGACCCTGGATCGCCCGTGCGATCGTCGTCTTACCGGATCCTGACTCGCCCACGAGCCCGAGCGTCTCGCCACGATCAAGCGCAAAGCTGACCTGATCGACTGCGCGGAGCGGCTGCTTGCGCCCCTTCGTCGCGTACTCGACCACGAGACCGTCAACCGATAGCAACCGCTCGGGTGGCGTAGTGCGCTCATGCATGTGCCACGCGCTCCCGCAGGTCCGCGGTGCGAATGCAGCGGCTCGCATGCCCATCCTCGTCTTCCACGACCACCAACTGCGGATGGCGGACGCGGCATTCGTCGATCGCCATCGGGCAGCGATCCGCGAACCGGCAACCGGCCGGTCGCTGTCCGGGCGCCGGAATCTGTCCCGGAATGAACCGGAGTGCGGTGCCCTCCGGCTGCAGGTGGGGATCGGCCTCGCGCAGCGCCGCCGTATACGGGTGAGACGGATGGCTGAACACCTTGCGGACATCTCCCGCCTCGACCAACTCGCCGGCATACAGGGTCAGGACGCGATCGCACATGTCGGCGACCACGCCCCAATCATGGGTCACAAGGATGATCGTCAGACCGCGGCTCCGCTGAAGCTCTTTCAACAGACCCAGGACCTCCATCTGGACGGTGACATCAAGGGCGGTGGTGGGCTCGTCGGCGAGCAGCAGCTCCGGCTCGCCGGCCAGCGCCAGGGCGATCGCGACACGTTGGGCCTGCCCGCCGGAGATCTCGAACGGGTACTGTCGCGCCACCACCTCCGGCGACTTGACCCGAACGGCCTTGAGCAGCTGCAGCGCTCGCGCTCGCGCCTCGCGCCGGCTCACGCGGGCGTGGCTGCGCACGGCCTCGACCAGTTGGCTCTCGATTCGGAACAACTGATCCAGAGCGGCCATCGGGTCCTGCCCGATGTAGGCGATCCGACGACCGCGGACCTGCTTCAGGGTGCGTTGATCCGCTTGGACCAGATCGATCCCGTCGAAGACGATGCTGCCCTCGGTGGAGGTGTTGCCGGCCAGCTGGACCAGCGCGCGCGTTATCACCGACTTGCCGGCTCCGGTCTCGCCGACCAGCCCCAGGACCTCGCCGCGGCGAACGTCGAAGCTGACACGGTCAACCAGCGTGAGCGGATCGGCACCGATCGTCGCGACGCTCAGATCCTGTACCAGCAGAAGCGTGTCCGGGTCGCCGCCTGGCCCGGCAGAAGCGTGGCAATCTGACGGCTCCGGGATCGCGGCCACAGCATCGCCGGGGCCAGGCGCGACCAAGGCCTGCTGCGTCAGATCGCGCGTCCGCGCCGCGCGCGGGGCCCGTGGCCGCTTCGAGCGCCGCGCGGCGGCGGGGCTCCGCGTCACCTCGCCGAGAATCCCGAAGGCAAGAATCGTCAACGCCACCACCACGATCGGCGGGACGATCATCCACAGATCGGTGCTCAGATACTGAGCGGAATCAGCCAGCACGCCTCCCCAACTTGGCGCCGGCGGAGCGACGTCGAGATTCAGGAAGCCGTAGCCGATCTCGATCACCAGCGCGAGTGCGGCCATCATCGATGCCTGCACGCGGATCACGCCCGCTAGTCGCGGGGCGAGATGTCGGCGGATGATCCGAGCATGCGAAAGCCCGGCGGCGCGGGCCGCGGTCACGTACAGCTCGCCGCGGATCGTCAGCGTTGCGCCGCGCACGATCCGATACATCGGCGCGCACATGAACAGGGCGGTGACGGCCATCACCAGGTACAGATCGCCCGGGAAGATCGCGAACACGACAAGCCCGATCAACAGGCCCGGAACGGACTGCCCGACGTCAGACATCACGGACAGCGTCCGATCCGAACGCCCGCCCAGATAGCCGCCCAGAAGGCCGAGGGTTCCGCCGATCAGAACGGTGATGCCGACCACGATCGCGGCGCCGATCAGCGCCGGGCGCGCACCGTAGATCAATCTGACCAGCAACCCTCGACCAAGCGAGTCGGTTCCGAGCGCGTGGTTCCAGCTGGGCTTCTGGAGCGCCGACAGGATGTCCTGGGCATCGCTGCCCTGCGGGGCTATCACTGGCGCCAGCAGCGTCGTCAGCACGACGAGGCCGATCCACGACCAGGCCAGAATCGTGGCCCACGAAGCGCGCGGGCGATCCCGTCGACCGCGGCTTCGCTGTGACATCCAGGCCGGCGTGCTCATGCCAATTTCAGCTTCGGGTTCAGCACTGCGTAAATCACGTCGAGGCCGAGGTTGACGATCACCACGAACGCTGTGAAGAACAGCGCGGTCGCCTGTACCATCGGCAGATCCGCTTGGGTGGCGGACGAGACGGCGAGGCTGCCGATGCCGGGCACGCCGAACACGGTCTCGATCAGCACCGTCGCACCAATCGCTCCGGCCAACTGGACGCCGATCATCGCCAGCGCCGGAACGATCGCATTGCGCAGCGCGTGCTTGTACACGACCGATCTCTGGCTGAAACCGTTCGCCATCATCGTGAACGTGTACTCGCTGTCCAGCGCCTCCTGCATTGACTGGCGCACCTGCTTGGAGGAGAACGCGACCCCACTCGCAGCCATCGCGATCACCGGCAGCGCGAGCGTCCGCAACCATTCACCGACACCGCCAGAGAGCGGCACGTAGCCCTCCACCGGAAAGATCTTGAGCTTGACCGCAAAGGCGTAGATCAGAAGCAGCCCCATCACGAACCCGGGGATCGCCAGGCCCAGCAGCCCGCCGACGTCGAGCAGTCGAGCAAGCCAGCCGCCGTGCACCGCCGAGACGACGCCGATCACGATCGAGGCTATGACGATCACGGCCGTGGTCAACAGCACCAGTGAGAGCGTCGGCGCCAGCCGGCTTCCGATCACGCTCACGACGGATTGGCCGGTGAGGAGCGAGGTACCGAAGTCGCCGTGTAAAGCGTTCTTCAGCCATGACCAGTACTGCTCCGTCAGCGGCGCGTTCAGGTGCAGTTCCCGGCTGAGCTGAGCCACCTTGGCGGGCGTTGCCTCCGGCCCGAGAATCGTCTGCGCGGCGTTTCCGGGTATCAACGCCACCAGCACGAAGGTGATGATCGACACCAGCAGCAGAGCGACTATCCCCATCAAGAGACGGGTGCCGAGAAATTTGAGCATCACAAGGCTCATGGTGATCTATCTCGTCGAGTGGCCTGACACAGGAACCGCTCAAGCCCCTGGCCGAGAATATAGCTTTGTAGGGAAACCGTCAAGGCGCATCAGGCTTACCAAGGTAGGCCAAGATCGACCACCAGCTTCCCGCGCACGTGCCCCGCCTCCAACCTCGCATAGGCCTCCGGCAACTGACCCAGCGAGTACACCCCTGAGATCGGCACGTCCACCTCGCCGGCGGCGACGAGCGCTGCAAGCTCCGCGAGGTCCGCACCGTCTGCCTCGGCCGCTCCGACGTCGCTCACGCCCCGGTAGTCGTGTGCGGTGAGCGAGTTGATCCTGGCCGGTCGCACCCCGAGTTCGAGAGCGAGATCGACAGTGCTGGAGTCGTGATAATCCAGCGCGGCGGTCAGCTGGCCCCCGCGGATCTGGAGCAGTCGCTCCCGCAACCCCTCGCCGTATTCGACGGCCACGGCCCCGAGGTCGCGAAGGAACCCGTGGTTCTCACGGCTGGCGGTGCCGATCACGCACGCGCCGCCGCGGACGGCGAGCTGCACCGCTATCGAGCCGACGCCGCCCGCCGCCGCACTGATCAGCACGACGTCGCCGGGCCCGAGACCGACCGCACGCACGGACGCCCACGCTGCCCGGCCCGCGTTGGCCAGCCCTGCGGCCGCTATCTGCGGAAGTCCGGGAGGTGCCGCGATCATCAGGTCAGACGTGTCGAGCATGACGAATTCGGCCAGAGCATGGCCGCGCTTGGCACCCAGAACCGTGTCTCCGACGGCGATGTGCTCGACCCCGACGCCGGCCTCTGCCACTGCTCCGACGAAGTCGATCCCCAGACCGGAGGGCAACTCCGAGCCAGCGCCCCTGGCAACGCCGCGGAACATCTTCACATCGGCAGGATTGATAGCGGCCGAAGCAACGCGAACACGGACCTGACCCGGGCCCGGCGAGACATCCGCGACCTCCGCGATCTCGACCACCTCCGGACCGCCGAACCGCGAGAACTGCGCACGCAACGACACCTTGGCCGCCCGCTCGGTTACTCGCCGCCGGCGAGGATCGTGACCGACCTGCGAACCGCGTCGAGCGGGTCGACGCCGGGCGGCGTGGACCACTCGTGTGCGACAAATCCGGTATAGCCGGCGTCCACCAGCGTTCGGCCGATAAATGCGAAGTTGAGCTCCTGATCGCCGTCCAACGGGCCCTTGCCGGGCACGCCGGCCGCGTGGATATGGCCGATCCAGTGAAGGTTGCCGGTAATCGTCTCGGCGATGTTCCCGTCCATCAGCTGGGCGTGGAACACGTCGTAGAGGATCTTCACCCTTGGTGAATTCACCCGCTGAACGACATCCAAACCCCAGGACATGTGGTCGAAGATGCTCTCCGGCGGAGCGAATTGTCCGAGCGAGTTCATGTTCTCGATGTTCAGGGTCACGTCTCGAGCCTCGGCCCGATCCTTCACCTCCAGCAGGAACGCGACGGCGTTGCGCGCCCCCTGCTCGGAGGTCATGCCAAGGCGGCTCCCGCAGTGCAGCGCGATATTCGCGATGCCGTGGTCGGCGGCGAGCTCGATCGCCCCTAAGCAGGCCGTTATGAACTCGCCCTGTGCCGCCTCAGACGCGATCTCGTCCCACCCTACGGGCGCCTTTGGCGGGAAGAAGGTCGAGCTGCCGCCGCCGTAGTCGACTCTCATCAGAGAACAGACAAGCCCGTACCGCTCAAGCAACGGCCAGTCCGCCGGATCGTTGATCGCGTCGATTCCGACGGCTCCCACCTGCTGGGCTATCCGGCAAACGGCCTCGACGCTCACATCGGTGCCGAACGGGGCACGCGTGAGCACCTGTCTGAGATTGCACCGCATGTTCGAGTCCTTGGCCACCGCGGCCACCGCTGAGCCTCCACCTCGCATCGTGAGTACCAACCGGGACCCAGCCGAGCCAGTCGGCTTGCCTCTGGGCCCGGCGTGGGCCCACCGAAGTGGGCCCACATGTGCTTCTCGAGTGGACTACTTCCTGGTGAAGTAGACCGGGTCCGGTGTGATGCCGTAGGTCAGCGGAACACCCACGGTCTTACTCGAGTAGTAAGACGGAGCAACCGCTGCAACCTCGACCAACCAGACATAGTTCTGCTGAACATTCCTCTCCAACTGGCCCCAGGCGGCATTGCCGGCCGCGCCGTGCTTCGCACTCGCCTCGTTGTACAGCTTGGTGAAGCTCGTGCTCGGCACCGGGTCGTTGAAGAAGTTCCAGAAGCCACCCGGGAACAGCGTGGCCTGGACGAACGCGAGCACGTTGCCGGGCAGCTGGTCGACGTCTGCCGCGTACTGCTTCGCCGCCAGATCGCCGACGAAGGCGTTCTCAGTCGGAGCGGTATCCAGCTTCATGGTGACGCCGATCTTCTGGAAGTCTGAGACCAGAATCTGCGCCGTTTGCACAGAGGTTCCGTCGGTGCCGTTGACCAGCGCGGTGAACGTGAACCCGTTCGGATAACCCGCCGCGCTGAGCAGGCTCTTGGCCTTCGCGACGTTGTATGAGTAGATGTTCTTGCTGTAGTGGCCTGGGAAGCCAGGGCCGTTCAACTGCTCGAGCGGACTCCCGCCGAGCGCCTTTGCTCCCTCTGCCCTGTTGACCGCGTAGTTGAGCGCCTGGCGTACCTTCACGTTGCCGAGCGCCGGCGCCAGCGTTCCGAGGCGATCGGCGATCAGCAGGCCGTAACTCTTGGTCTGAGCAACGCGGGCGATGGTGAGCCCGGCAGCCTTCGCTGCCGCGTTCTGCAGGATGTCCCCGGCGACGTATGAGTTGCCCGTCGACGCAGCTGCCTGCACCGCGGAGGTCCCGCTGCCCAGGACCTTGAGCACTACCTTCGACCACTTCTGCTGGGACGGATCGAAGTACTTCGGATTCTTGACAAAGGTGTAGACGGACCCAGCAGTCGTCTCGCTGTTGTCGAGTTGGTACGGGCCCGCCCCGAACGTCTTGTATCCGATCTCCTTCGTCTTCATCCCGGCCGGACTGATCGGGCTGGCGACGCCACCCTGCTGCGAGAACTCGGCCTCGGCGAACGGGAACGCCTGTGTGAAGTAGATGTTGAGCGTATGAGAGTTCGGCGTCGTGATCCGCTTCAGCGGGAACTGCGATGGCCCGAGCCCGCCGGCCTTGATGCTGTAGCGAATCACCTTCGCCTCGAGCTTCGAGGTGAGCGCCGTCCCGTCTGGGAACTTGATGCCCGATCGCAGCACGATCCGAACTTCGCGGTTGCCCTTGCCGACGTACTCGAAGCTCTTCCCCATCTCCGGCTGGTAGTCGTTCGGGGAAACCTGGTGAAACAGGTTGCCGTAGGCGAGGTCGACGACGGGCGCGTCGACCGGGCCCTGATTCTGCGCGGGGTTCAGCGAGCTCGGCGGGCTCGGCTCGAACAGAGTCAGGGTGCCGCCGCCGGCCGCCGCATGGCCCGCGGTCTTCGCCATCGCCGCACACGAGCCGTATCCACCCAGCGCTGCCGTCGCAATCACAGATCCTGCGATCACAGCACGCCTGCCGCACAGAAACTCCTTGAGGCGCACGCTGCGCCCGACAGCCCTCGCTGTCCTTACACGAAACATTGCACTCTCCCTCTCCTGCCGATCTAACGGTGACTCACCCCGGTGGCGGTGAGCAATACGACGACCATACAGTCGTTTCGTAGCAAAATCAAGTGCCATTTTCGGCCGCACTAACCAGATCGCAACAGAGCCGCCCTCGACACGGCCGAGCCCGGCGCCAGGCGATAGGCCGCTGGACCTTGACCCCGGGATGCTTCTGGCGCAAATCAGTGACGCGGGCGGCTGCTTCACAACGCCCCAGCCGCCCGACTGATCAGCTGCCAGGCCCCTCCGGCCGGCCGTAATGGGTCGCCTCGCGAGGCGACCGATCGGCACGTCTCAGACCGGTTCGCCTCCGGACATCGCCTCGAGCCGGTGCAGCAGAACCTCATACGACTCGAGCGAGCCGACGATCACAGCGCGGTCGGTCTCGGGGATCGTCGCCAGCGCGTCCGTGAGCACATCCAAGCGACCCCGGCGAAAGGTCTCGATCACGCGTCGGCCGCGGGGCGTGGCCGCGAGCAGCACCGAGCGACCATCTGACTCGGAAGGCCGCCGCTCGATGATGCCGTCGGCGACGAGCCCCTTGATCAGGTTGCTGATCGTCGGCCGTGCGAGCCGCAGCTCCTGTGCAAGCTGCGCCGGCGGCATCTCACCGCGACTGACCAGCCTGCGCAGGATTGTCACCTGTGACTCGAGGGCGGGCATCTCATCCTCAAACCGCGTGGCACGAACAAGGGTTCGCCAGAGCGCCGGCATCAGGTGCGAAAGCTCCTGAACTTCCTCGCTGTAATCGACGTATGTGGATTCCGCCATCTCTCTCACCAGTTTGCGATCAGACGCTCCAGAATAGCTTTCGTGAGAAACGAGACGCGCAGCTGCCAGAGCCGCACATCGCCGAGGCGGCGCCCGCCAAGCGGGTTAGTTTCGTGACAATATGGTTTTGCCGTGCCAGTGGATAATGCGATGAGCAGCCGGCTCGCCGAGTGCGAGCGGCAGTGGATAGACCCGATCGAGGGCGATCACGAACTCACCTCATTCCGACTCTACGCGCAACCTTCCCGGCCGGAATCGGCACCAGAGGGCAGCTACCGGCTCTACCTGCCCGATGCCTATCAATCGCAGCCGGCCACGCGCTTCCCGGTTCTCTACTGGCTGCACGGCGGCTTTGGCACCTCCCGCCAGGGATTGCCGGTGATCGAGCGCATCCACGCGGCGATGCAGGCGAACGAGATCCCTCCAATGATCGTCGTCATGCCACAGGCGCTCCCGATCGGGTGGTATATCGACTCCAAGGACGGTTCGCGGCCGATCGAGCAGGTCATGGTGAACGACCTGATCGATCACGTCGACGCCACGTACCGAACCGTGGCCTCAGCCCAAGGCAGATGGATCGAGGGATTCTCAATGGGCGGATACGGCGCTCTGCACCTGGGCCTGAAATATCCACGTCGCTTCAGCCGTATCTCCGCGCTCGGTCCGGCCATCCTCAGGGACATGGCATCGGAACCCGAGGAGCGCGTCGCAAACACCTTCTTCGGCGACCCGGAGTACTACCGCGCCGTCAGCCCCTGGACGCTTGCCCTTGCCAACGCCCCCGAAATCAGAAGCCGTTGCCGCGTGCGGCTCGTCTGCGGGACCCGCGACACGCGGCTGACCTCGGTCGTCCGCGAATTCGGCGAGCTACTGACTGGGCTGGCTATCGATCACGTCCTGCACGAGGTCGCCGACGCCGGGCATGAGATCGAGGAGGTCATGGACATCCTCGGGACGCCGTACTTCGACTTCTGGCACGGTGCCGACGCGGTGCACCGCACAGCTGCATAACGTCGGCAGCCTCGCGGCCGGGAGCTCCAAGTCTGTCGACGTTTGTGCGAATAGTTGGCACAAACGTCGACAGAGTTAGCTGAAGCTGCTGTGACGGCTGGAGCTGGGGAGTCCGGATTCGAACCGGAATCTCAAGGCACCAAAAACCTGTGTCTTGCCGTTAGACCACTCCCCACTGCATGACATGAGTCGCAGCGGACGTTACCGTCACCGCGTTCAGAACGCCCTGGGCGCGCGGCCCGAGCCCCGTCTCCACCACCGCCCGAGCCCCGTCGCCACCACCGCCCGAGCCCCGTCGCCACCACCGCCCGAGCCCCGTCTCCACCACCGCCCGAGCGCCCGTCTCCACCGGCGCCCGAGCACCCTCACCACCGGCGCCCGAGCGCCTTCGCCACGGGCTCGGGCAGCAACGGATCGGCCAGGGCCGCCCGCACGTCGGCGGGACGATGAAGCGCTCGCTCTGAGCTGAGCACGCCGACCTCAAGGCCTGTCCGCGTCGCGGCCGTCAGCACCTGGTTGAAGGAGTCGGGTCCGCGCCAGACCTGCTCGGGCAGGGCGAACAGCGCGGGCAGCGGCCGGGAGAGCGCGATCAGGTAGTAACCACCGTCGAACACCGGCCCGAGCACCAGGTCGGCTCCGGCGCTCAGATCGGAGGCCGCTGCCTCAGCGTGAGACTTGCGAAAGCGCGCCAGATCAGGCCACGCGATGAAGACCGCGCCCGGCGAATGCGATGACACCCGGGCAACGGCATCGGCAACGCGACCGGCGATTCCATCCCCGTTCTGGGGGAACAGCATCACGTCGTCGCCGATCAGCCGCTGCAGGTCACGGCCGGCATCGGCGGGCTCGTGCGCCAGGTAGATCGCACGCGGATCGAACTCCCGAGCCCAGCTCATCGTCTCCGCGATCAGCGCGGTCTGGAGCGCCACGCAGCCGTCCAGCCCGATCAGCGACTCAAGCGCGTGGCGCACCTCGCCACGGCGTGGCGCCCGGGCCATGATCAGGACCGCCGGCCCCTCTCCGGAACTCACTCGCTCCAAGGCCATCCAGTCTCAGCGCGGAACGCGGCCGCCCTCGGCGCCGGGCTCGGTGGCTGGGCCACGCGGCGCCGCTATTCCCAAGACGCGCATCGCCTTGAGTCCAAGCGAGAGCTTCTCGCGACCGTCCGTCGACTGTACGTCGAGCCCCGTCAGCTCGCGCACGCGCTCGAAGCGGTAGCGGATCGTGTGGCGGTGGGTGATCAGCCGCGCCGCGGTGGCGTTCACGTTGGCATCGCAGTCCAGGAAGGTCGCCAGCGTCCCGAGCAGGTCGGTCTCGTACTGCTCGTCGTAGGCCACGAGCGGCCGTACCGTGTCGTTGTAGAAACGCCTCAGCTCGACCGGGTCGCTCATATATGGCAGCAGCAACTGGTAGGTGCCGGTCGACTCGAACGCGAGCTCGACCTCCGACTCGCCCTCAACCACGTTGGCGGACAGCATCGCCTCGTTGCCGGCGCGCTGCACGTCGCGCGGATCCTCGACACGCCTCGAGCGGCCGATCGCGAACACAAATCCCGACAGCCCCGATTCGACCTCACGCAGGATCGCCGCCGACACTCGTCGCCCGGTGTCGCCGTCCGGATCCGGGATCAGCACGAGCACCGCATCAGGGTCCCCTTCGCTCGGAGCGGCGATCACGCCCGGCGCGATCGAACGCGCACCACGTCCAGCGACCGCCAGCAGCCGCCGGCGCCAGTCGTCCTCGGTCGTGATCCGCGGATGCGCCCGCGCAACCAGCACGGAGGCACCCTTCGAGAGATCCGTCCCAAGCTCCTTGCCACGCGCGATCAGGTCATCAGCGTCCGCGATCTCACGTCGCAGCACCGCGCGCAGGAAGGCGGTTGCCGCTTCCTCAGAAGCGCGCTCGGGCGCGCGCACGCGCTCCACCTCTGACGCGATCAGGGTCGTTACCAGGCTCAGCATCGAGGGATCAGGTGCGTGATCGCGGGTGCGCATCCGTAGCTGCCCGACGCTCGTGTCGGCGACCTTCAGCTCGATCGTGACGACATCGTCGGTGTCCCGCATCAGCGAGCGCTCGTCGGCCGGGGAGCGCGCCGCCACCGCCAGCATCGACGCGGAGCGATCGATCAGGATCAGGCTCGCGTCAAGCGCGCGACCGGCGGCCCGCAGCACCTCCGGCAGCCCGGCGCCCGCCTGGACAGCTTCGGTGATCGCGGCCAGCGCAGACAGGTTCGGGCCGGTTCCGATCGGACCCACCGCCTCACCGTCAGCCATGTCTGGCGAACCGCCGGCCTTCAGAACCAGTTCGGCCATTGAAGGACTATCCAGGCGCCGAGCACCAGGCCGACGCCGACGAACGCCGCCAGCAGGTAGCCGGACAGCACGATCACCACGGCGCGCTCCCACGCGCGCCGGTGACTCTGCAGCGCCGGAGCCACCACGAGCGTGATGAAGAAGGCCATGCCGATCACCGCACAGCCCGCACCAACCAGATATGTGACGTTGTCATTGCTCACGCGATCGGCCCTCAGATTAACGACGGGAGCGCATCTTGCACATCCACCGGGTCGGCGACGACCGCTCCGGGGAACATCTCGACAAGCGTCTGGGCGGCTTCAACGGCCCGTGGCCGGGCGTTTTCACCCCACCAGATGCCGACAACGGTAGGACCGGACCCGGACACGATCGCGTGATCCGCGCCCGTTGTTCTGACGGCCTCGATCGCGATTCCGCACCAGGGGCAGAGTGAGACAGCCGCCGGCTCCAGGTCGTTGACCACGAGCTCGTCCGGTAGCGGTCCACCGGCGCCCAGCGCGGCCACCAGCTCCGCGTAGCGCCCCCGCAGCTGCTCAGCGTCGCGCGGCAACCCGAGCCGATCTGCCTCCCTGAATACGTCCGGCGTCGACAGCGTGAACTCCGCGGACGGCACCACGACCAAGGCGAGCCCCCCGACACCGCCGAACTGCTCGACGATCTCCCCTGCTCCGGTCCCCAGCGCCAGCCCCGGCAACAGCTGGCTCGGCACGTCGGCTCCCAGCCCGGCCGCGATCGCCTCGACCTCCTCGGCCCGGCCGGGCGCGATCGCCATCGCGAGGCGCAGCGCCGCCGCCGCGTCGGCCGAGCCGCCGGCCATGCCCGCCGCGACCGGGATCCGCTTCTCGATCGAGATCTCCACCGGCGGCCCGTCCCAGCCCCGCTCCCGCAGCGCCGCCAGCGCCCGCGCCGCCAGGTTCTCGCCCTCCACGCCAGGGCACACGACCACGTCGCCGCGCCGGTCTCGACCACCTCGAGCTCGAGCACATCGGCCAGCGACAACGACTGGAACAGGGTCACCAGCTCGTGCCGCCCGTCTGATCTGATCGGCCCGAGGAACAGCGAGAGGTTCACCTTCGCGGGCGCCAGTGCGCGCAGTTTCATGGCGACAGTCTCCCGCCAGCTCGACGAACTGCGCGGGCGACAGCCGCTCGGCTCGCACGTCAGCCGGAAGCCCCATCGCGACAAGCGCCGCACGTGCCCGCTCGCGCACCCCCGGCTGCGCCCCGGGCGAGAGCGCCAGCGACCCCGCGAGCGCCTTGCGTCGATGGCGAAATGCGTCATGGACAAGCCTCGTCACCGTCGTGCTGGCTCGCTGGCCAGCACGACGGCTCAGACCGAGCAGGACGGAATCGACGTTCGGAACCGGACGGAACACCTGTCGCGCTGACAGGCCGCAGCACCTTCACGTCGCACTCGAGCTGGGCGAGCACCGAGGGCACCCCGTAGGCGGCGCTTCCGGGCGCCGCCGCGAAGCGCTCTCCAACCTCGCGCTGGACCATCACGACCCACGAGCGGATGCTCGGAAGCTCTGCCACGGTTCTCAGGATCACCGTCGCGGCGACTCCGTACGGGAGGTTGGCGACCATCTTGTTCGGCGCCGGCTCGAACGCCGCGAGGTCGAGGTCGAGCGCGTCGCCGATGTGCAGTTCGACGTTGTCGAACGGCGCGAGCACCCCGCGGAGGTTTGCCTCGAGCGAGCGGTCGAGCTCGACCACGTGCAGCGCTCTCGCCTTGGCGCGAGCCGTTCAGACAGCACGCCCGGTCCGCCGCCGACCTCCAGCACGACATCCTCGATCGGAGAGCGCGGCCAGCCGCTCGATCACGTCGAGGATGTTGCGGTCGACCAGGAAGTTCTGCCCGAGCTTCACCACCCGCGATCACCAGCAAAGGCTGCGGCCGCGGCCGCCTCCACCTCCAGGTCGAAGTCGTGGTAGCTGACGCGGCGCTCGAGCGCGAGCGCCTGTGCGGTCTGCACGACGTTCGCCGGCGCGTTCGGCTTGCCGCGCAACGGCTGCGGCGACAGGTACGGCGCGTCGGTCTCGACCAGCAGGCGATCGGCGGGAACCTTCAGCGCGGCTGCACGCAGCTCCTCGTTCTTGGGGTAGGTGACGTTGCCGGCGAACGAGATCCACCAGTCGGGATGCGCCAGGCACTCATCGATCCGTGAGCCCATCGAGAAGCAGTGCAGGATCACCTTCATTCCGCCGGCGTGCTCGATCAGGACCGCAAGCGTGTCGTCGTCGGCCTCACGCGTGTGGATCACGACCGGCTTGCCGAACTCGCGCGCGATCTCGATCTGTGCGCGGAAGGCCGCGCCTGGTCTTCGCGCGGGGCGTGGTCGCGGTAGTAATCGAGACCGGTCTCCCCGACCGCCACGCACGCGCGGATGCTGTGCCAGCTGAGTCGAGCGCCGCGTAGTCGGCGTCGCTGAAGCCGGTCGCGGCGTTCGGGATGGATGCCGATCGCGGCGTAGACCTCGGGAAAGCGCTCGGCCGCGGCGATCGCGAGCGCTGAGGTCTCGATATCGGTGCCGATCGTGACCATCCGTGTGACGCCCGCCGCCACGGCGTCGGCGACCAGCTCGTCGTCGGACGGCTTGCAGATGTGCAGGTGGGTGTGGCTGTCGATCACGTTTGGGGAACAGCGGCGGGATCGCGACCAGCGGCTTCGCGTCCAGTGCAGTCAGCAGCGTCGCGGTTGCGTCGGGCATGTAGGGGGCCAGCAACGGTCACCGCGCGCAGGCCCTGGTGCAGCGAGGCGAGCACCGTCTGAGCTGCGCGGCGTGCGCCGGGTCACGCGCGAGCTGCCACGGCTGGCGCTCCTCGACGTAGCGGTTCAGACGCCGCACGCTCTGCCAGATCAGGTCGAGCGCGTGCGTCGAGATCGACGCGGTCGAAGCGCTCCGCCACCGTGGCGCGAGGCCGTCGAACTCGTCTGCCAGCTCCGGGTCGATCGCGACTCGCCGGCACGATCCCGTCGCGGTAGCGGGCGATCATCGCGATCGTGCGGCTCGCGAGGTTGCCGTACTCATTGGCGAGCTCGGTGTCGTAGCGGGCCTGGAGGCCGTCGAATCCCGACGTTGCCGTCCTGACCGAACAGGACCTCGCGCATCAGGTAGAAGCGCAGCGCGTCGGTGCCGAGCTCTCGATCGCCTCGAACGGGTCGAGCACGTTGCCGAGCGACTTGCTCATCTTGCGCCCGTCCTGCGCCATCAGGAAGCCGTGCACGAAGACGTGCTCAGGCACCGCGAGCTCGGCGGCCAGCAGCATCGCCGGCCAGAAGATCGTGTGGAACTTGAGGATGTCCTTGCCGATCACGTGCAGCTGCGCCGGCCAGTAGCGGTCGGTCAGGTCCTCGCCGGGGCGCGCGTAGCTGAGTGCCGTGTAGTAGTTGAGCAGCGCGTCGAACCAGACGTAGAAGACGTGGCTCGGGTCCCACGGCACCTTGACGCCCCAGGTCAACTTCGCGCGTGACAGCGAGACGTCCCTGAGGCCCTGACGCGAGGAAGGCCTCGGCCTCGTTCAGCGCGCGGGCCGGCATCACGAAGTCCGGGTGCTCCGTGAACAGCTGCTCAAGCGGCTCCTGGAAGGCCGAGAGCTTGAAGAACCAGTTCTCCTCGGTCTCGCGGGTCAGCGGGATCTCGTGGATCGGGCAGCGGTTGCCCTCGAGGATCTCGTTCTCAGCCTTGAAGTCGGCGCAGCGCGGGCAGTACCAGCCCTCGTAGATGCCCTTGTAGACGTAGCCGTTGTCGTAGACCCGCTGCAGCACCTCCTGGACCTTGGCCTTGTGCTGCGGGTCGGTCGTGCGGATGAAGAAGTCGTTGGAGATGTTCAGGCTGCGGCATCAGCGCCTTGAAGCGCGCGGCGTTGCGGTCGGCCAGCTCCTGCGGCTCGATCCCCTCCGCGTGCGCGGCGTCGGCGACCGGCTCGCCGTGCTCGTCGGTGCCGGTCAGGAAGAAGACGTCCTCCCCGCGCTGGCGCATGTGCCGCGCGATCACGTCGGTAGCGATCTCCTCGTAGGCGTGGCCGAGGTGCGGCTGGCCGTTGACGTAAGCGATCGCCGTGGTGATGAAGAAGGCTCATCACTCTAGAGACTAGACGGCTCCAGCCGACGCCAGTGGCTCAGGCCGTGCGACCTCACGACCGGAGGCGGAATATTCCGCCTGAGGCAGCATCTCCGCTCGGCTCACGAGGTCAGTGCCCGGTACAGAGCGTTCGGCGCGCGCCCGGTGAGCTCGGCGACGCCGCTCGCCGCGACCCGCGGCTTGGCCCCCGACTCGACCAGCTTCGCGACGGCCTCGAGCGCGGGCGCTGAGGTCGCTCCTCAGACGGCGGCGGTGGCCGGCCCCGACCACGAGCACGACCTCGCCCCTCGGCGGTGGTGGCATAACGGGCGGCGAGCTCAGCGGCGCTGCCGCGCACGACCTCCTCATGGACCTTGGTGAGCTCGCGGCAGACCGCCACCGGGCGCTCGGGATCAAGCTCGGCCAGGACAGCGAGCGAGGCGGCCACCCGGCGCGGCGACTCGAACGCGACCAGCGTCTCCGGCGTAGCGAAGGCCTCCTCGAGCTCGGCCCGCTTGCGCGGCAGAAACCCGGCAAAGCGCCAGTGGTCGGCCGGCAGCGCACTCGCGACAAGCGCGGCCAGTGCGGCGCTTGGCCCCGGCAGAACCTCGACCGCGAGTCCGGCGGCGACGCAGGCGCGCACCAGCACGAACCCGGGATCGGACACCAGCGGCATGCCGGCGTCGGAGACGAGCGCGACCGTCTCACCGTCGATGCATGCGCTTGACCAGCTCGGCCGCGCGCGCGCTTCTCGTTCTGCTCGTAGTAGCTGACGAGCTTGCCGGCGACGCCGTAGTTCTTGAGCAGCGCCCCGGTGCGGCGGGTGTCCTCGCAGGCGATCACGTCGGCCTCGCGCAGCGCCGCCAGCACCCGCAGCGTGATGTCCTCAAGGTTGCCGATCGGAGTCGGGCAGACGATCAGCTTGCCGCTCATCGCTGCGTCCTGCCGTCGGCCGCGAGCGCCGTCGAGCGCGAGCGCCGCGGCGCCGACCATCCCGGCCTCGGCGCCCGAAGTGCGCCGCCAGCACCTCGACATCTCGGGCCGGCGGCAGCGCCCGGCGCGCGATCTCACGCGCGAGCCGGCTCCAGGAGCATCTCGCCGGCTGCCATCACGCCACCGCCGATCACGATCGCCTCCGGGTTGAAGATGTTGGCGTAGCTCGCGAGCGCGACCCCGAGCCGCTCGCCGATCAGCTCGAGCACCTCCCGCGGCGACCTCGTCTCCGTCATGGGCGAGCTCAGTGACCAGCGCGCCTTCGATCTCGCGGCCGGTTGTGAGCGCCTGCCCAAGCCGCGAATCCGGTTGCTCGCCGGCGATCCGGCTCGCCTCCCGTGCGAGCGCGGTACCGGACGCCATCGCCTCGAGACATCCGTGGTTCGGGCAATTTCCCTGGCACGGGGCCCGTTCATATCGATCACCATGTGGCCGAGCTCGGCCGCCGCACCGATCGAGCCGCGGTACAGCTTGCCGTCGAGGATCATCCCGCCGCCGATCCCGGTTCCGAGCCCGATCAGCAGCATGTCGTCAGCCCCAGCGCGGAGCCTGCGCGGTGCTCGGCGAGCGCCGCCACGTTGCCGTCGTTATCAACGTACACCGGGAGTCGAGCCGCTCAGCCATCAGCGCCCCGAACGCGGACGTCGGTCAGCGGCAGGTTGACCGCCACGATCGAGGTGCCGGTACGCCGGTCGATCATCGACGGGATTCCGAACCCGACCGCATCTCAACCTCGCCTGCCGCAGCGTTAAGCAATTCTTGAACTGCGTCGGCAATAGTGTCGAGCAGCGTCGGGGTGTCTTACCGAGCATCGGCCGCTGGACGCGGTGGTGTACCCGAAGTCGTTCGTCGACCACCCCGCCCGCTAGCTTGGTGCCACCGATGTCAACGCCGATGCACGCAGTCGCGAGGGCATCCCGCCACTATAAGGAGCCGGTCTCAAGACTCCGGCAGCAGATGCATCGATGTCCGAATCCCGAGAAGACAACCGCGATCAAGCCGAAGGCGCAGCCGCGCCGCGAGACCCAGCCAGCGGTCGTGGCTCGACCTATGCCGCAGGCCGTTCCGGGTCACGATCCGGCTCCGCCGGGCGGCGCTCGCCAGGACCGGACCGTCCCTCGTACACGCTGTACCGTTCGACGCCGCGCAGCGTCGAGCGCGCGCCTGCGCGGTGAGACCGACGCGGCTCGATGCCCGCGCCGAGCAGCTTCCCGGAGCCGCCGGCGCGCTCGCCGCGGTCGGGCGGCTCCGGCGGCAGCGACGGTGGCCGGGGGCCCCGGCGAACCGCCCCGGCCGGGTCGCGCGGATCCCCGGCTCGGCCCGTCGCCCGGCCGCCGCTGCATCCGCTGCGGCTGCTCAGGTACGTCGTCGTGTCGTCGTGTTCTGGTTGGTGCTGTCAGCGGTGCTGTTCTTCATCAGCGCCTCGACGTACTCGGAACCTTCCGGGCGGCAGCGCCACAGGCGGCGCTGACCGGCGGCGGCCCGATGCTGTTCTCGCCCAACACATCCTGTCGTCGGGCTCGACAACCGCCCCACGAGCGGCTACAGCTCCAAGGAGGGCGGCGCCAACTACAGCGAGGCCGACGCCAACACAGACACGATCATGATCTGGCGCGTCGGCGGCGGCGTCTCGCGCAAGCTCTCGATCCCACGTGACACGCTGGTCGACCTGCCTGGCTCGTGCGGGTAGCAGAAGATCAACGCCGCCTGGTCGTGCGGCGGGCCGCAGGAGACGATCCAGGCTGTCGAGAAGCTGACCGGGATCAAGATCAATCACATGATCGTGGTCGACCTCGGGAACTTCGTGAAGTTCATCGACGACATCGGCGGAGTCACGGTCAAGACGCCGCGGATCTGCTCGAACATCTCCGGCGGCGCGGCCGACGGCGGCTACACACTCAACCTGAGCGCCGGGTACCCACCACCTCAGCGGCATCCAGGCGGTCACGCTCGCCCGCACCCGCGAGAACTCATGCAACCCCGCCTACGACGACATCCAGCGCGAGGAGATGCAGCAGGAGATCATGAACGGGATCAAGTCCCAGCTGTTCTCGGTCCACGCCTTCGTCCACCTGCCCTGGGCCTCCTGGGACGCGCCGCGCGCGATCCAGACCGACATGGGCGCGACTCGATCTGATGCAGCTGTTCATCGCCTCGGAGATCGGCGGCTCTCGCCAGCCGGAGACGCTCGACGGAAACCGGCAGCTACTACAACGGCGCGGACGTCCTGCTTCCCAGCCAGAGCGACGTCGAGCCGCAAGGTCGACCAACTGATGCACGGCGGCAACTAGCGCCGTCGACCGGTCACGTTGCGCGTGACCGCGCCAGCGGGCGCGGGTCACAGACGGAGCAGCTCGAGGAAGTCGTACTGCTGGGAGCCTTGTCGGAGCTGGAGCTGCCTGAGCTCGAGTTCGACGTGGACGACTCCGATTTGTCTGACTTCGAGCCCGAGCTGCTCGGACGAGGAGCTCGACGAGGAGGATTCCTTGTTGCTTCCTCCTTCTCGCGGGCACGCCGCTTGGTGCCGTAGTCGGTGTTGTAGAAGCCCGAGCCCTTGAAGTGCACGGAGACCGGGTGGAAGACCCGCTGCACGGGCGCGCCGCAGACCTCGCACTTGGTCAGCGGCTCGTCGCTGAAGCTCTGCATCACCTCGAACACGTGGCCCTTCTTGCACTTGTATTCGTAGATCGGCATCGCACCAAACTATAGCTTTCCGACTCGAGCGACGCTGGCACTCGCCTGGTCAGAGTGCCAAGCGTCCGGCGTCGCTACCATCCGCCGCCATGACCAAAGACGTCGTCACGATGGACAAGATCGTCGTCGCTCTGCAAGCGCCGCGGGTTCATCTTCCCGAGCAGCGAGATCTACGGCGGGATCGGGTCGAGCTACGACTACGGCCACTACGGCGTGCTGCTCAAGAACAACGTCAAGGGCCAGTGGTGGCGCTCGCTGCTGCAGGAGCGCGATGACGTCGTCGCGCTTGACTCGGCGATCATCCAGCACCCGCGCACCTGGGAGGCCAGCGGCCACATCGGCGGTTTCACCGACCCGCTGGTCGACTGCCGCACCTGCAAGCTGCGGTTCCGCGCCGACAAGCTCGAGGACGCGCAGTGCGGCCGCAAGCCGTCGCTGCATCCCGGTGAGGGGCCCGACTGCGACCTGACCGAGGCGCGCAACTTCAACCTGATGTTCCAGACGACCGTCGGCCCGGTGCAGGACGAGGGCTCGACCGTGTTCCTGCGTCCGGAGACCGCGCAGGGCATCTTCCTCAACTTCAAGCACTACCTGCAGTTCTCGCGCAAGAAGCCGCCGTTCGGGATCGCGCAGGTCGGCAAGAGCTTCCGCAACGAGATCACGCCCGGGAACTTCGTGTTCCGGATGCGCGAGTTCGAGCAGATGGAGATGGAGTTCTTCGTGCCGCCCGCCGAGGCGGACGCAGTGGTACGAGCTTCTGGAAGCAGGCGCGCTTCGACTGGTACGTGAAGCTCGGCATCCGCGCCGACCACCTGCGCCTGCGCGCGCACGATGCCGACGAGCTCTCGCACTACTCGAGCGGCACCAGCGACGTCGAGTACCTGTACCCGATCGGCTGGCAGGAGCTCGAGGGGGTCGCCAACCGCGGCGACTTCGACCTGACCCAGCACGCCGAGTTCTCGCGACAGAACCTCGAGTACGTCGACACCGCCAGCGGTGAGCGCTATCTCCCGTACGTGATCGAGCCGGCGGCCGGCGCCGACCGGGCGACGCTCGCCTTCCTCTGCGACGCCTACGACGAGGACGAGATCGAGGGAGAGACGCGGACGGTGCTGCGCCTGCACCCGCTGCTGGCGCCCGTGAAGGCTGCGGTGCTGCCGCTGGTCAAGAAGGACGGTCAGCCCGAGTTGGCGCGGGAGATCGTCGCGCAGCTGCGTGAGCGCATGCAGGTGGAGTACGACGAGGGCGGCGCGATCGGTCGCCGTTACCGCCGCCAGGACGAGATCGGCACGCCCTGGTCGATCACGGTCGACCACCAGTCACTCGAGGACCGCACCGTGACCGTCCGTGACCGTGACAGCCTGCAGCAGGAGCGGATCGCGGTCGACGCGCTGGCGGCTGAGCTCGAGCGGCGCCTGCGGCAGCCGTGGCACTCGCCGAAGCAGTGAAGCTCGGCCTCGCTGGTCGCGGCCGGCCTGACGGCTCAAGCCGACCGCAACCATCCGCTTTCACCAGCCTGAGCCGCCGCCACCCGACGAAGAGCTGCTCTTCGACGCGCTCGTGTATCCGGCGCCGCTGGCGGTGAGCAGTTCCCAGGTCCCGCCGAAGCTCTTCAGTCCCTGCCCGTTGGCCGAGTTCATGCTCGAGTCCTCCGCGAACGTGTACAGCGGATGGCCGTTGAGCACGAGCTGATGCATCTTGCCGTGAGTCCACACGGTCAGCTTGCCCTTGACACCCTTACCCAGCGTCGGCTTCTTGCTCTTGCCGGTCACCGCCGGCCAGTCCCCGAGACAATCGGAGCTGGTGCACTTCGGGTGACTGGTGCTGTCACCTGTGAGCAGGTACACGGCGTGACCGCTTGACGTCACCAGCACCGAATGCTTGCCGTGGCCGCTGATGCTGACGCTGGCAACCTTCACCGAACCGGCGCTCGCGGCATGGCCCGAGGCCCCGAACGCCACCTGGGTCGCGAATGCCGATACGGCTGCCGCGCCGATTGCAGCCACTGCCACCATCTGCCTGAGTCTGGACACTGAAACCTCCTGTCGCTTTTAGTCCGCGTCACACGGACGCGTAATGTCCCTTCACGACAGAGGACGCCGGCCGCGTGAATTCCTTCCCGAGCACATGACTGAGGGGCACAGGCTCGAGCCCGAGCGGCTCGGCGACCACGTCGACCGGCTGTACCGCGCGGCGTGGAGCCTCTGCGGCTCACGCGAGGAGGCTGAGGATCTGGTTCAGGAGACGTTCGCGCGAGTCCTGTCGAAGCCCCGTTTCCTGCATTCCGACGACGACATCGGCTATCTGCTGCGAGTCCTCCGCAACACCTTCGTGAGCGGGCGCCGAACGGCCGCCCGGCGCCCGGTGACCACCCCACTGCCAGACGACCTGGCAACGGTCGAGGATCGAAACGCGCGCCGCCCGGACGCTGAGATCGAGGTGACCGAGCTCTATGCGGCGATCGCGGCGCTGCCCGAGCCGTTCCGCGACGCGCTGGTGGCTGTGGACGTCGTCGGTCTCTCCTACCGGGAGGCCGCGCGCGCGCTGCGGGTGCGGGAGGCCACGATCACCACCCGCGTACATCGCGCGCGCCTGCGCGTGGCCGATGCGCTCAGACTCGACTGACCTTGCCGCGAGCTCGGCGCCAGCCGGTGTGGCCCCGCTGGGCCCACCGGCTGAGAGGCCTAAGCGGCAGCCGCCAGCCGCCAGAGCGCCGGTGCGCTGAGGCCCGTGGCGGAGAGAATGCAGGTGTGATCGCGCTCCTCCCAGACGACGACGGTGCGTCCTTTCTGAGTCATCGTCGCGTAGGGCTCGCCGCCGGTGTGCAGGCCGTCCAGCGCCGGTGCCGAGACGATTGAATACGCGATCCTGTGCCACCGGTTCGCGTAGTACACGGTCGTGACCGTGCGGCCTGCGAGCTGATCGACGCGCTTGCCGCTCGCCGTCCAGCCCTGGTGCGTCCAGGTCGGGAAGCGGAGATCGCCGACACCGAGCTTGAGGTTCGCGGGCGCTCGAGGGTCGGGGGCCGGTGCCGGCGCCGCCGGGCCGTGAACGGCCAGCGCCGCCGCCTGGGCGATCGACGGCCCGGCGCCGCCGCCAAGTGCCAGCGCGAGCACAACCGCCAGCCCGGCGACCGCCGCCGTCATCGCCGCCGCGTAGCGCAGTGCGAATGCCGGCGCGCGCGGGCGGCCGCGCCGCTGCCGAGCGCCGGCCTGCAGCCGCTCGACGTCGTCGTGCAGAGACACCGGGGCGCGCTCAGATGCAGCGGCACTCCGCAGCATGCGCGCGACCCGTTCGTCGCGATCAGAAGGTGGGTTGTCTGGAGTCATGAGCGATCAGTAGCCAAGGTTAAGGACGCCACGCCGGCGCAGATCCTTCCCGCGCCGAGAATTCTTCTTCAGACATGGATCGGAACCGATCGTGAATGGCCGGCCAGGGTCGAGGTGTCGGCTGATGTGTACGCGGCGATCCGGTAGTGCCCGGGCTTCAGTCGCAGGCGGGCGCTGAAGCTCCCGGACGCGGCGGAGACCATCTCCTGAGCCACCGGGCGGTCTTTCTTGCCCGCGGTCGCTCTGACCTCGAGCATCACGTGGCGTTTGGGCGGCATCACGGATCCGCTCGCCCTGACCTCGTGACCGCCCTCGGCTGTCACAGACAACTCGAGCTGTGGTTCGACGCCGATCACCAGCAGCGGCGAGCCGGTCGCCGGCCTGTTCTGATGCAGCGCGCGAATCAGCAGGTTGCTGCGCGCCGTCAGCATCGCGAACCAGAGACCATCGGCGTCCGTGGCTGCCCTGGCCAGTACCGATTCCTGGTTGCCGGCTTGGCTGGCCCGGATCGCCTGTACGACGACCGGCGCGCTCCGGAACGCCGTGCCGGCGAAGCTGCGCAGGTAGCCATGCAGCGGCAATCGGCCGCCGTACCGCAGGCGCACGGACGCGAGCTGTAGGTGTGTTGCCTGCACAACCTTGGCACCGGGGGCGATCGCGTAGGGAGCCCGCGGCCGTTTGGATGCCGGCGCGCCGGCGACCAGCGTGAGCCTCACCTGGCGGCCGACCAGCTGTTTGACCGCTCGACGCAGCGGCGGCATGCCGTTGAAGTACATGTCGTCGCCTGGACAATCGGTCGTGCAGCCGTCGCGGTGGCCGGCGACCCGCGGTAGCGAGACCAGCTGCCCTGGGCGAAACCGTGTGTAGTACGCGTCCGCCGGGTCCACCTCGACCGTCACGCTGCCGGTCACGGGCACGCCGTGGAGCGCCAGCTTCCAGGCAATCAGACGCGCCATCGCGCTGCGCGCGGCGGCGGTCGGCAGGGTCGCCTCGAAATCACCCAGCAGCACGGCTCCGAACGACTCGAGGTTGTAGCCGCCGGCCTGCGCTCCGACGACCGCCTGGTCGATACCGCCGACCCGCGCTTCCCAGATCCGCCCGTATGCGTCGACCGCGAAGTTGTAGCCGATGTCGTTCCAGCCGCGAACATGGGTGTGGAAGTGGTAGATCGATCGCAGCATCGCTGGCACCTCCGCGCTGCTGTAGCCGTTTGCGTTGACGGAGTGGTGCACGAACGCAAGCTGCACGTCGCCGTAGGCCGGCACGACCAGCGCCGGCAGCGCGCCGGCCCAGGCCCGGCGGGCGATGATCGGCGGCTGGCCGGGGCCGGCGGGCAGCTGTGGCTCGGCGAGCGGCAGCGCCTGGGCGGCGCTCGCGCTGCTCGCATCCGCGGTTCCGGCCGCCGCAATGTCCGCAACCGCGGCCGCCGCTGCGTCCGCAATCAGATGTACGCGCAGGCCCTGGACCGCCGTGTCGCTGCGCAACTGGACGGCGTCGGCCTCACCGGTCCAGACCGGTTCGCCGACCAACGCGAAGGCAACGGTCTCGCCAGCGTCACTGTCGTGCCCCAGTACCGAGGCACTCACCCACGGCGTCCACGCACCGCGAACCGTGCGTGCCCGCAGCTCGATCCGGGCGTGCTCAGGTGACTGCCAATCGACCCCGGCCAGAACGAAGCTCGATTGCGACCGCAGAGGCCGGCTGATGCCGACCAGGCGGCCGATCCAAAGCGAGGTGACGGGAGCGGACCGGCTCTCAGCCGTCGAGCTCACCTCGCAGCTCGAGCTATCGGTTCAGACTAGGCGTCGCTGTCGCCGGCGTTGTCGCCTGACGGGGACGGTGGCGTGTACTGGAACTCCTCCTCGGAGCCGAACAGCGCATCGAGCACCTTGTTGCGAGCAGCCTCTGAGACTGCCAATGCCACTCCGGTTCCGATCACCATCAGAAACAGCAGCTTCTTGAAGCCGCCGCGCTTCTTCTTCGGCGTCTCCTGCGTCTCAGCCTTCTTCGCTTTGCGCTTTCCGAACATCTGCTCTCCCGTGGTTGGACTCGGTGACGGTGATGTGGCAGGCCACACAGCGAGGATAGACCTCCCTCACAGCTCGTAGCACGCACCTTCGGCGGCGAGATCGACCGGCCCGCCGAAGCCCGCCTCGGCCGCTGCGCGCATGGCCGCCGCGTCGAGCTCGTCCGAGTAGTGAGTCAGCACCAGGCGCTTGGCGCCCGCCCGGCGCCCAAGCTCGCCGGCGTCGTGCGCCGACATGTGACCACGCACAGCCCCCGGATGATGGGTTTGCGGTTCGGGGCCCTCTGTCGCCTCGAGCATCAGCAGGTCGGTGCCACGTGCCAGTTCGGCGACAGCATCGTTTGGTGCACTGTCGGCGCCGAAGGTGAAGCGGTGTCCGTCGCCGGCCCGGATCTCACAGGCCCAAGCCGGGATGAAATGCGGAACCTCCGCAAAGCGGACACGGAGCGGACCGATCGCGACCTCAGCAGCCGGGTCGTACTCCTCGATCTCGAACGCCTGCTCGAGCAGGGCGTCGAAGTTGAGCGCTTCGCCGAGTAGGGCGAACACCGCTCTGGCACCCGGAGGAGCCAGCAGCCGGGGCCGGACGTCAGCGTCGCGGTACCAGTATCCGAGCGCGTGGGCATAGGGGATCAGGTCCAGCATGTGATCGGCATGCAGATGCGTGATCAGCACCGCGTCGACCTCGAGCGGGTTGGCTATGGCCCGCAGCTTGGAGAACACACCTGAGCCGCAGTCGAGCAGCAGCGTGAACCCGCCCTCACGGACCAGGTAGCCGCTGTTTGCCCCGTTCACATCGGGCATCGCGGGCGACTTTCCCAGCACCGTGATCTGCACGGGCGCCGACACTAGATGATGGGATTGTCGGTCACTGTGAGACTCGCCACATTGACCTGCCCCGGCCGGCCAACCCTGTCGGGGAGCGGACAGACAGGCAGCATCGGCTAGCCGTGAAGCGCCAACTGCTCGCTCGCGGACGGGAACGCCCACGCGACCTGCAGCCGCCGCTCCTGGCGGAAGTTGAAGCGCAGCTGGCTGGGCGGCCTGAGCCCCTCAGGACGGTTGGGCCGATAGGTGGCGCAGGGCCCGCTCTGCGTCACGGCACAGAGCATGTTCTGCTTGAAGAAGCAGCCTTCGCACGACACTTTCCCGCCGCCCTGGGCACGCCCGTTAGCCATCCGACCAGATACCTCTCTCACGTTGGAACCGCCCGAGGCAGCCGCGCCTCGTTGACAGCCATAAAAGCGCGTTGACCCCCCCGATGCGAATCCGATTCCCGGAAAACGCAACACTTTCGTAACTTCTTGTTTTGCCTGCTATTAGCGGGCTTTTTCGGGTGCTCCGACCGGATTCACCCGCATTTTCCGTAGCTTTTGATGGCGATGCGGATCCTCCTCACCGGCATCACCGGCGGGATCGGAAGCCGGCTCGCCCCCGAACTTCTCCGGGCGGGCCACGACCTGCGCGCACTGACGCGGCGCCGCGCCGACTCGCTTCCGTTTGAGATTCCGTCCCAGGTTCAACTCGCGATCGGAGACGCGGTCTCCGGTCAGGGGTTGGAGCGCGCATTGCAGGAGATCGACGTGGCTTACTACCTGATCCATTCGATGGAGCCGGGTGGGGCCGAGCACTTCGACGTGCGTGAGCGCCGCGCTGCTGAGAACTTCGCGCAGGCGGCGGTCAAGGCCCGAGTCAGGCGAATCGTCTACCTGGGCGGACTGGTGCCGCAGAGTCCACCCTCCGAGCACCTCGCCAGCAGGCTGATCGTCGAGCAGACACTGCTCGGCGCGGTGCCGGACTCGGTGGCGCTGCGCGCCTCGATCGTGATCGGCGCGCGTTCCCGATCGTTCCGGTTTCTCGTCCGCCTGGTCGAGCGCATGCCGGTGCTGCTGATCCCGGCGTGGGGCGAACACAGAACGGCGCCGGTCGATGAACGCGATGTGCTCAGCTGTCTGGTGCGCGCGGCCACCTCCACGGCAGCGGCCGGCCGCTCGCTGGACATAGCGGGCCCTGACACCGTCACCTACGCCGCGTTGATCGGACGCATCCGCGACCGACTCCTGGTGGCCAGACCGCAGGTCCAGCTCCCGGCCGTGACCCTGACGCCGATCGCAAGCAGGGTCGCAGCCGTGATCGCCGGGGAGCAGCACGCCCTGATCGGACCGCTGATGGAGGGCCTTGCGAGCGACCTGCTCCCGCGCCCGCAGCTCGCGACCGATCTGCTCGGCGTTCGCCGTCACGGACTCGAGGCGGCGATCGAGCGAGCGCTGCGTGACTGGGAGTCGGCCGAACCGCTGCGTGCGCGGTGACCGACTCTCCGGAAACCATGCGAACCCCCGCCACCGTGGGCGCATCCCGAGTACCGTCCGACGCAGATGAGCACCGTTCACGTCCAGATTGAGATCGACGCCACGCCCGCGGCCGTGTGGGAGACGGTGATGGACCCTGATCAACTCGAAAAATGGGTCACGATCCACCGCTCCGTCAAGGTCAAGTCACCCGATCCCCGTGAGGAGGGTGCGCGCATGGATCAGGTGCTCCACATCCTCGGTGTCTCATTCAAGGTGCATTGGACGCTTGAATCAGTCATCGGTCAGCGTGAGGCTGAGTGGCAGGGTCGCGGCCCAGCGCTGTCAAAGGCGCTGATCCGTTACCGGCTGACTGGTCAGCCCGGCGGTCCGACCCTGTTCGATTATGTCAACGAGTTCCATCCCCCCGGCGGCGCCCTGGGAAGCGCCGCGTCACGTGTGGTGATCGGTCATATACCGGAACGTGAGGCGCTCGATTCACTTACCCGACTCAAGCATCTCATCGAAACAGATCACACTCGGTATGGTTAGCGAGCTACTGACCAGAAGTTAACCTGACAAAGGAGTGCGCCGATGGCGGGCTTTATTGACGAAGCTGTGCGTGACATCGACAATCGCCTGAAGGAGCTCAAGCAGGAGGAGGGGCGCCTGCTCGCAGCTCGAGCCGCGCTCGCCGGAACCGGAACCGGAGCCGTAGCCGGAACTGGAACCGGCACCCGGACCGCGCGCCGCGGACCGGGCCGGCCTCCCCGCAGCAGCAACTCAGGCTCGCCGTCACCCACCCGTCGCGGGCCGGGACGCCCGCGGGGCCAGCGCGGCGGCAAGACCCGCTCGACACAGGCGCTTGACCTCGTACGCAAGCAGCCGGGGATCACGATCCCGGAAATCGCAACGACGATGAAGATCGAGCCCAACTACCTGTACCGGGTGATGCCGAAGCTCACCTCGGACGGCCAGGTCCGGCGCGAGGGCCAGGGCTGGTTCCCGGTCGACAAGCCGGCCGGCTGATAGGTCTGCTCGGATTCGGGGTCGGACCCAGCGGGGCCCGACCCCGAACTCAGGCGATCAGGCGATCAGGCCCAGGTCACGGATCGCCTCGCGCTCCTCAGCCAGTTCGGCAACCGAAGCGTCGATGCGGGCGCGTGAGAAGTCACTGACCTCGAGACCCAGGACAATCTTGTATTCACCGGCCGAGGTGGTCACCGGGAAGCTGGAGATCAGGCCCTCCTGTACTCCGTAGGAGCCGTCGGACGGGATCGCCATCGATACCCAGTCACCCTCAGGGGTGCCCAGCACCCAGTCGTGCACGTGGTCGATCGCGGCACTGGCCGCAGATGCGGCACTCGAAGCACCGCGAGCGTCGATGATCGCGGCACCGCGCTTCTGAACCGTGGGGATGAAGTCACTCTCGAGCCACGCCTGATCGTTGATCTTCGCGACCGCGCTTTCACCTGCCAGCCTCGCGTGGAAGATGTCCGGGTACTGGGTCGCCGAGTGGTTGCCCCAGATCGTGACGTTTGTGATATTCCGCACCGGCGTGCCGGACTTGTGCGACAGCTGCGCCAGCGCGCGGTTGTGATCGAGGCGCGTCATGGCGGTGAACCGCGCCGCGGGGATGTCAGGTGCGTTCTGCTGTGCGATCAGCGCGTTGGTGTTCGCCGGGTTGCCCACGACCAACACCCGGATGTCAGACGCCGCGTGCGCGTTGAGCGCCTGACCCTGTGGCTTGAAGATGCCACCGTTGGCTTCGAGCAGATCGCCGCGCTCCATGCCGGCGGCGCGCGGACGCGCACCCACCAGCAGTGCGATGTTCACCCCGTCGAACGCCTTGTTCGGGTCGTCGCTGATGTCGATCCCGGCCAGCAGTGGGAATGCCCCGTCGTCGAGCTCCATGGCTGTGCCCTCCGCGGCCTTGACGGCGGCGGGGACCTCGAGCAGCGAGAGCTGCACCGGGGTATCGGGTCCGAGCAGCGCACCGCTCGCGATCCGGAAGAGGATGGCGTAGCCGATCTGACCGGCGGCACCGGTCACAGCCACTTTCACAGGTGTCTTGGTCACTGTTTCATCTCCTGGAGAGGTCAATCAAGCTGGGCCCCGGCCAGGCGATGCTACGGCAACACCACGCCATAGACGTCGCTGAGCTTCGCCTTCAGATGGTCGATCAGCGGCGTGACCTGCACCGGCCCGCCGACGACCTTCCCGAGCAGCTCGCTGTCGCTGTAGCGCGAGCCATGGCGGTGTACCCGCTCACGTAGCCATCCGCGCACCTGCGCCAACTCCCCCCGTGCAAGCTGCCCGTCGACATCGGGCAGATCCGCGCGCAGCGCGGCCCACAGCTGCGCCGCGATCAGGTTGCCGATCGCGTAGGTCGGGAAGTAGCCGACAAGGCCGGCGGACCAGTGCACATCCTGCATCACACCATCGGCGTTGCACGGCACCTCGACACCGAGGTAGTTGCGCATGCCGGCGTTCCACGCCTCCGGCAGGTCGCCGACCTCAAGCTCTTGGGCAAGCAGCAGCCGCTCGAGCTCGAACCGCAGCACGATGTGCAGCCCATAGGTCGTCTCGTCGGCCTCAATCCGGATCAGCGAAGGCTGGACCGCGTTGACGGCCCTGAACAGCTTCTCCGGCGCCAGCCCACCGAGCGCTCCACCTGAGAGCTCGGCCACCGCCGGCGCCAGTACGTCGGCGAACGCCCGGCTTCGCCCGATCACGTTCTCCCACAGGCGGCTCTGCGACTCGTGGATCGCACTCGACTTGATCGTGCCGAGCGTCGTGCGCTGCAGCTGCGGAGCAATCCCCGACTCGTACAGGCCGTGTCCGCACTCGTGCATGGCCCCATACAGCGCCGTGGGGAAGTAATCCTCCGCGTAGCGGGTGGTGAGTCGCACGTCCGTAACGGAGAAGCTCGCCTCGAACGGATGCACGGTGTCGTCGATGCGCCAGCTGTCGTCGCTGAAGCCCATCCACCGCAGCACACGGTCGACGAGCTGGCGCTGTCCCGCGACGGGGTAGTTGACGTGCAGCGGCGTCACGTCGATCTCCCGGCCGCGCAGCTCCGCGATCAGCGGCATCAGGTGGTCGCGCATCTCACCGAGCAACGCCGCGACCTGCGCGGTTCGCATGTCCGGTGCGAAGTCCTCGAGTACGACGTCGTAAGGATCCTCGTAGCCGTCGAAGCAGGCGATGTATTCGCGCGTGAGCTCGAAGTTGCGCTCGAGCGCCGGCCTGAAGCGCGTGAAATCGTCAGCCTCACGCGCCGCCACCCAGATCTTGTAGCCGTCAGAGGCCGCCCGTGCCCGCTCGACCGCCAACTCGACCGGCACTCGCCGCTCCTTCTCGTACAGCCGCCGCGTCTCCGACACCAGGCGCTCGTCGATCGAGTCCGGAGCGGCGCCGTCCAGCTCCGCGGCCGCGGTCGCGATCAACTCGCCGGTGCGCTCGCAGGTGAGCCGCTCGTGCAGGATCCGCTCGAGCGTTCCGAGCTGTTCCATCCGCTGCTGCGCGCCCAGCTCGGGCATGAACGTGCTGCGATCCCAATCGAGCACCGCGCAGGCGCGCCTGATGTCTTCGATCGTGGCTACCCACTCGCGCAGCTGCGCCAAGGCTGTTGGCATCGTCACTCCATTCGCGTCCGTCAGTGTCTGTGCGACCATTGCAGCATGTTCAGGCGCGCCCGATCGATCAAGCTGGTGTCGATCGCCGGGATCCGGATCGGCGTCGACGCCACCTGGTTCGCGATGTTGTTCCTGCTGATCTTCCTGCTGTCGGGATCCTTCAGGGACGCGCTGCACTCCTCTGATGACCTTGCCTACCTGACAACCGTCATCACTGTTCTGCTGTTCTTCGTGTCGCTGATTCTGCACGAGCTCGGCCACGCGGTGGCCGCTCGCCGCGAGGGCATCGACGTCCAGCGCATTGAGCTGTTCCTGTTCGGCGGTACGACCTACATGAGCCGCGACACGCAGACGCCGGGTGAGGAGTTCAGGATCGCGGCCGCAGGACCGCTCGGCACGCTGCTGTTCATCCTCATCTGCCTGGGAGTCGATCTTGCCGTCGTCGGCCCACACCGCCTGCTCCACGCGATCGCGCTTGACGGAACGGTCCAGATCACTCCGGTGCTGTTGGCGCTCAGCTGGCTGCTGCCGATGAACATCCTGATCTTCGTATTCAACATCGTGCCGGCCTACCCACTCGACGGCGGCCGCATCACCAGGGCGGCAATCTGGCAGATGACGGGTGACAAGCTTCGCGGCACAAGGACCGCCGCCCACGTCGGCGAGGGCTTCGCCGTGCTGCTCGGCGCCTTCGGCCTCTACATCACGCTCAGTCGGCCCAACTTCGTTGGAGGCGATCCGACCTTCGCCGGGGTCTGGCTGCTGCTGCTCGCGTTCATGATCTGGCAGTCCGCGCGGATGGCGCTGACCGGCACCGACGCCGCGTCACGGGTGCAGGGCGTTCGCGTCGCCGACATCATGGATCACGAGCCCGTGGTCGTACGCGGCACGACCAGCGTCGATCAGGCGCTGCACGAGTCCTTCCTGCGCTACCAGACCGACTGGCTGCCGGTGGTCGACGGTGACGGCCGCTTCATCGGCATCGCCCACCGCGAGCGCGCCCACGAGCTGGTCGATGCCGGTGAGGGCTCCTCGACGGTCGGCTCGATCCTCGAGACCGACGAAAACGCCAAGCTCCAGATCAGCGAGCAGCGACCGCTCACCGACGTGCTGATGCTCGAGGGTCTGGGCCGCATGGGCGCGGTGGTCGCCGTCGACGAGGCCGGCATCCTGACCGGCGTGGTCACGATCGACCAGGTTCGCCGGGTGCTGCAGACGGTGCTCGCTTCGCCGGCGGCCCGCTAGCCGCCGGCTCCGACGGCCTCACTCGGCGACGCCGCCACCATGTCATCGCGGATCAGCAGCTCAGCGATCTGCACGGCATTGGTCGCAGCACCCTTTCGCAGGTTGTCGGCGACGACGAACATCGCCAGGCCGTTGGGGTGCGTCGGATCGCGACGGATCCGGCCGACGTAGACATCGTCGCGACCCTCGGAGCGCAACGGCGTGGGCACGTCCTCGACGACCAGCCCCGGCGCCTGCGACAGCAACTCGACGGCCCGCTCGACCGGCAGGTGCTTCCGCGTCTCGATGTTGACCGACTCCGAGTGGCCGGTGCGGACCGGCACCCGCACACAGGTCACCGCGACGGCGATTGAGTCGTCGTCGAGGATCTTGCGGGTCTCGAACATCATCTTGCGCTCTTCGTCGGTGTGATCGTCGCCCGCGGCGAAGTTGCCGGCGGCGCCAATCACGTTGAACGCGATCTGCTCGGGGTAGATGCCGGTCTGCGGGACCGGCTTGCCATCGAGTGCGGCGCGCATCTCAGCCTCCAGCCCATCTATCGCCTTCTGCCCGGTGCCTGAGACCGACTGATAGGTCGAGACGATCAGCCGCTTGATCCCGACCTCGCGCTGGATCGGTGCGAGCGCCACCATCAGCTGCATCGTCGAGCAGTTGGGGTTGGCGATCAGGCCATGGTGACCCTGCAGCGCGTGTGGATTGACCTCCGACACCACGAGCGGCACGGCCGGCTCCCGACGGAACGCCGATGAGTTGTCGATCACGGTCGCGCCGGCCTGCACGAACCGCGGCGCCCACTGCTTCGAGGTACCACCGCCGGCGGAGAACAGCGCGATATCGATGCCGCTGAGATCGGCCTCGTCGTCGAGCGCCACCACGGTACGGCCGTCGATCACCCTTCCCGCTGATCGGGCGCTTGCAAACAGGACGACCTCGTTGTCGCGGTCGAGCCCGCGCTCGGCCAGGCACTGCAGCATCACCGTGCCAACGGCCCCGGTGGCCCCGACGACCGCGATGCGATAGCCGTCGCTCATCGCGACTCCTGCCCGAGCGGCAACTCCTCGTGCGCGTCACCGGCTGAGAGCCCGAACGCGGCGCACAGCGCGATCACCGCCCGTTCGACGGCGGCCGCACGGATCACGCACGAGATCTTGATCGGCGAGGTCGAGATCATCTCGAGGTTGATGTCCTCGTCGGCGAGCGTGCGGAACACCTTGGCGGATACGCCCGGATGTGACTTCATGCCGGCGCCGACGATCGAGACCTTGCCGATCTGGCTGTCGGTCTCGAGCTTCAGACCCTGCCCGGCGATCAGCGGCTGCAACGCCTGCTCGGCGTCATACAGATCCTCGCTCGCCAGCGTGAACGAGACCTCGGCCTCAGCGCCCTCGGTTCGCGGCTCGTTCTGGATGATCGTGTCGAGATTGCACCCGGCAGCGGCCAGCGCCTCGAAGATCTCGGCCGCCGCGCCGGGCCGGTCGGGGACGCCGACGAGCGTGATCCGAGCCTCGTCGGTCGAGTGCGTCACGGCGGTGATCAGCGGATGCTCCATCGTCTCGTCTTCTCCAATCACAACGGTACCGGGACCGTCCTCGAAGCTGGACCGGCAGTGGAGGCGGACACCGTGCGTGCGGGCGTACTCGACCGATCGCAGCTGCAGCACCTTGGCACCTGAGGCTGCCATCTCGAGCATCTCCTCGAAGCTGACCATCGACAGCTTGCGGGCGCTCGGCACGATCCGCGGGTCGGCGCTGAACACGCCGCTGACGTCGGTGTAGATCTCGCATACCTCGGCGTTCAGTGCGGCCGCGACGGCAACGGCCGTCGTGTCCGAGCCGCCGCGTCCGAGCGTGGTCACGTCGCGGCTGGTGGACACGCCCTGGAAACCGGCGACCAGCACGATCTTGTCCTCGTCGAGCGCGTCCACGATCCGCTCGGCGCGGACATCGATGATTCTCGCCCTGGTGTGCGAGGTATCGGTCACGATCCCAGCCTGCGAACCGGTCAGGCTGATCGCCCTGTGGCCAAGGTCGTTGATCGCCATCGCACACAGCGCGCAGGAGATCCGCTCACCGGTCGAGAGCAGCATGTCCATCTCGCGCGGGTCGGGGTGCGGTGAGACCTCCTCGGCCGCCTGGATCAGTTCGTCGGTCGTGTGCCCACGTGCCGACAGCACGGCCACGACGCGCTTGCCCTGCTCGCGTTGGGCCACGATCCGGCGCGCGGCACGCTTGATCCGCTCCGCGTCGGCGACGGAGGTGCCGCCGAACTTCATCACCACTGTCGGCTGGGGCAACATCTGTGCTGAGGTTACGTGCTCGCGAGGTTGTGCGACGCGGTGCTCAGAGCGCGCGGCGACCCGAGAAGGCGCGGCCAAGCGTGAGCTCGTCGGCGTACTCGAGGTCCGCGCCGACCGGCAGGCCCGAGGCGAGCCGGGTGACCGTCACCTCAGGCGCGATCGCGCGGATACCGGCGGCGATGTGCAGCGCGGTGGCCTCACCGGTGGTGGTCGGGTTGGTGGCGACCACGACCTCGCGCACGGACTGCGCGGGGTCTGCCACACGCGCGTACAGCTGCTCGATCTTCAGATCCTCGGGATCGATCCCATCGATCGGCGAGAGCGCCCCGCCGAGCACGTGGTAGCGGCCACGGAACTCGTGCGTGCGCTCGATCGAGATCACGTCAACCGGCTCCTCGACCACGCAGATCAGGTCCACCTCACGACGCTCGTCCTCGCAGATCCGGCAGCGGGGTCCCTCGGCGAGGTTGAAGCAGATCTCGCAGAAGCCGATCCTCTGCTTCACCTCGCGGATCGCCTCGGCCAGCGCGAACGCGTCCTCCTCACTGGCCCGCAGGAGGTGGAACGCAAGCCGCTGAGCGGTGCGGCCGCCGACGCCCGGAAGCTTCGAGAGCTCGCTGATCAGCCGCTGTAGCGGCGGTGCATAGGTGCTCACTTTGGCTGGGCAGTCCTCGGCTCAGATCCCGCCAGGCTCAGAACCCCGGTAGGCCCAGACCGCCGAGGCCGCCCGCTCCGCCCAGACCGCCGAGGCCGCCGGTTGCGGCGCCAAGCTTCTGCGCTGCCAGGTCCTGTGCGGCTTGGAGGCCCTGGTTGACCGCGGCCAGCACCATGTCGGAGAGCATCTCAGGGTCGTCAGGATCGATCGCCTCAGGTGCGATCGTCAGCGACTTGAACACGAGCTCGCCGGTGACCTCGACGGTCACGGCGCCGCCGCCCGCCGACGCCTCGACAACCTCGTTCTTCAACTCCTCCTGGGCCTTCGCCATGTCGGCCTGCATCTTCTGGACCTGCTTCAGCATCTGCTGCATGTTCGGCTGGGGCATCAGCTCTCCCCCTCTTGGTCGTCTTGCAGAATCTCCTCGGCGCCGAACTCATCGACGAACCGTTGGACCAGCTCCTCGTCACTCAGCGGCGTGACCGGCGGCGGCTCTTGCTCGTCCCCCTCGCCCGCGGCCTCGGCCAGTTCGAAACGCAGTGACAGCGCCACGCCGGTCGCGTTCCGGACCGCCTCGGCCGTCGCCCGCCGGTAGTCGTCCTGCTCGGCCTTGCGCTTGTAGAACGCGGCCTCCGCGGGAAAGCTCAGGACCAGCTCCCGCTCGGTGACGGCGCTCGGCCGCGCGCTCTCGAGGATCACTCCCAGCATCGCGTTGCCGCCACGCACCAGCTCGACCACGGCCGGCCACATGCGGGCCATGTCCTGCAGGTCCGCGGGTTCTGGAGCTGTCGTGACCCGCTGCGGTTGAGGATTCTCTGAAACGGCAGAGATTGCCGTTTCAGAGAACTCAATCGCAGCGGGAGGGTCAACCGGATCAGGTTCTGAAGCTGAGAACTGCTCCTCGACTGTGGGCGGGGTGGTCGATGAGGCGGCGGGCTCACTTGAGGGCTCACTTGAGAGCTCCTCAGCGAGCGCGCCGAGAGCATCGGCGGCTGGTTCTGCGGCTGATGAGGTCGCAGGCCGCACCGAACCTCGCTCCAGCCTCTCAATGCGAGCCAGCAGGGCGGACATCGAAGGATCCATCTCCGGTGCCGCGGCCTTGATCAGGACGAGCTCGAGCTGGATGCGGGGATTGGCGCCGTTGGCGGTCGCCTCCAGCGCGGCGGACACAAGCCCGAGCAGCCGCACGGCGTCTGTCTGGGAGAGTGTCGAGGACTGCTGTGCCAGCCGCTGGTCACGCTCGGAGGTCAGTCGCAGCTCGGCCGGGACCTCACCGATGATCTGCACCGTCAGCAGCTCGCGCCCATGAACCTCGAGGTCACGCAGGACCTGTCCCGGATCGCGGCCGGAGGCGGCCAGCTGCGCGGCTGCGCGCAGCGCCGCCGCGGGGTCGCCTGCGACGATCGCGTCAACGGCGGCGAACAGCTGCTCGGCGTCGGCCACACCCAGCACGGCGAGCACATCCTCGGGCTTGATCGGCTCGTCGCCGGCGTATGTGACGAGCTGCTCGAGCGTCCCCAGCGCGTCGCGGAACGATCCGGTCGCGTGGCGTGCGACCAGCGCTGCGGCACCGTCGTCGATCGAGATCGACTCGGCCACGGCGACCCGCCGCACCACGGTGGCAACCTGCTCTGCCGAGGGCCGGCCAAAGTCAAACCGGTGACAGCGGTCGACAACGGTCGGCAGCACCTTCTGCGCCTCGGTTGTGGCGAGCACGAACACGGTCCTGGGCGGTGGCTCCTCGAGCGTCTTCAGGAACGCGTTCCAGGCCTGGGTCGAGAGCATGTGCGCCTCGTCCAGGATGTAGACCTTGTGGCGACCGGAGACGGGCGCGTAGGCGACCTTCTCGCGCAGATCGCGGATGTCGTCGACCGAGTTGTTGGAGGCCGCGTCCATCTCGATCACGTCGAGTGAGGTGGCGTTGGCGATCGCCACGCACGAGTCGCAGACGCCGCAGGGTGTGACGGTCGGCCCGTTCACGCAGTTGAGACAGGCGGCCAGGATCTTGGCCATGCTGGTCTTGCCGGTCCCCCGCGAGCCGACGAACAGATACGCATGGTGGACCTGATCGCGCTCCACCGCGTGCGAGAGCGTGCGCACGACGTGCTCCTGGCCGACCACATCGGCGAACGTGCGGGGGCGGTGACGTCTGTAAAGAGAGGGGCCTGCAGACACCGGGTCGAGTCTAGGTCAGAACGCAGCTCGACCCGCCTGTTCCATCCGTTAACGGCCATACACCGGTAACGGATGCAGCGAACGAGCGCAAGCCGGTCACGATCGCGCCGCTGCTGGCTGAGCTCGACGGGGCGCCACCGCGATGAAAGGATCGTGCACCCCCCTCTGTGATGTCTACCCGCGGCTGGGTCGCTCTGGATGACTCCGATTCGGCACCCCCTACGCGCCTGAAGGTGACCGCTTAAGGCTGCTTCCTTCCGGACCTGACCTGGTTCACGGGCCTCCATCGCCTTGGGACCGGACCATCACCGCCACACCAAAGGACTTCGACCGCGGGCGTTCACCCCTCGGGAGGGGATTCAGCCCCGCTTGAGCGGATTGCGAGTTACAGGGCACCGCTAGCGCCCCGCCTAGCACGATCCGTGGTGATCGTAGAACGTTCGCGTCCTCAGTGACGGCTACGCCGCAGCTTCCGGCTACCCTCCCGGCCAATGTCAATCGGTGTCGTGGGTCTCGGATACGTGGGTCTGCCGCTGGTCGTCGCGTTTGCGCAGGCGGGCGAGGAGGTGATCGCGGTCGACGTCGACCAGCGCAAGATCGAGTCGCTGATCGCGGGTGAGTCATATGTGGAGGACATATCGTCCGAGACACTGCAGGCGGTGCTGCCCCGGGTAAACGCGAGCGCCCACTACGCCCCGCTGGCGCGCACCGAAGCGGTGATCGTGTGCGTGCCGACTCCGCTGACGGAGAACCGCGAGCCCGATCTGGGGCCGTTGAAGGCCTCCGCCGAGGCCCTCTCACGCGTCGTGCAGGCGGGCCAGCTGGTCGTGCTCGAGTCGACGACCTATCCCGGAACGACCCGGGAGATGCTGGTGCCGATCCTGGAGGAGCACTCGGCGCTGAAGGTCGGCGCCGATCTGAACGTGGCGTTCTCGCCCGAGCGCGTCGATCCGGGCCGCACCGACTACACGCTGAAGAACACGCCGAAGGTCGTCGGCGGGATCACGCAGGCGTGCGGTGATCGCGCCGCCGAGTTGTACGGCCGCGTGTGCGATCAGGTTGTGCGCGTCTCGACGCCGGAGGCGGCGGAGATGACGAAGCTGCTGGAGAACATCTTCCGGTCGGTCAACATCGCTCTCGTCAACGAGATGTCGATGGTGGCCGAGCGCATGGGCATCGATATCTGGGAGGTGGTTCAGGCCGCCGGCACCAAGCCGTACGGGTTCATGCGCTTCGAGCCGGGACCGGGCATGGGCGGCCATTGCCTGCCCGTCGACCCGTTCTATCTGACCTGGCGCGCCCGCGAGTTTCAGATGTCGACCGAGTTCATCGAGCTCGCCGGCAAGATCAATCAGCAGATGCCGCATTACTGCGTGGAGCGGATCGAACTCGCGCTCAACGACGTGACCAAGCCGATCCGCGGTTCGAAGATTGCGGTCCTGGGGGTCGCCTACAAGGGCGGGATCAGCGACATCCGCGAGTCGCCGGCGCTACGGATCGTCGAGGTGCTCCAGCAGCGCGGCGCTGAGCTCGTCTACCACGACCCGTTCGTGCCGGAGCTGCGCGAGCTCGGACTCGCCAGCACCGAGTTGTCAGAGGCCGTCGCCGGCGCTGACGCGGTCGTGCTGGTGACCGCGCACCCCGGCATCGACCACCTGCAGATCGCGCGCGAGGCCTCGCTGTTCGTCGACCTGCGCGGGATCACGCGCGGTCTGGACGGCGACAACGTCGTGCGGCTGTAACGCTGTTGCCGTGCTGCCCGGCCCGCTGGCCGGCAGCACGGACGGGCGCGTTCACTCGGCGATCACGCGGTCGCGACCGGCGCGCTTGGCTTCGTAGAGGCGGTGGTCCGCAAGCGTGACCAGCTGCTCGAGGTCATGGGGATCCTCGGCGGTCGCAACCCCGACGCTGGCCGTGAGCGTGGCCCCGGCCGCGAGCTCCTCCCAGGGCTCGGCCCGCATCGCCTGAAGGACGCGCTCGGCACAGACGACCGCGGCACGCGAGTCGGTGACCGGCATCAACACCAGGAACTCCTCGCCACCGCTGCGAACGACTATGTCCGTGGTCCGCAGCACGTCGCACAGCACCGCCGCTGCACGAACCAGCACCTGGTCGCCGACGCTGTGGCCGTAGCGGTCGTTGATCGCCTTGAAGTGATCGAGGTCGACGACCGCGACACTCAGCGTGCGCCCGAAGCGCGTCGCCGTCGGCTGCTCGAGTTCGCGTGCCAGGAACCGGCGGTTGTGCACACCCGTGAGCCAGTCGCGCTCGGCCTGTTCACGCAGCTGCTCCTGCAATGCCTCGAGCTCGCCGGTGCGCGCCTCTAGCTCCGCGTGCGCCTCGGCCAGCTGGCGGTTCTTGAGCGCCAGCGCGTCGCTCTCGCTGCGGGCCAGACGGGCCTGCATGACCGCCCGCTCGAGGCTCAGCTGCAGCTCCGAGATCTCCGTGAACGCCTGGCGCTCCAGTTCGGCGGAGCGCTGCAACGCGGTGTAGGCGTCCTCCAGCCTGCCGGCGCTGCGCATCGCCTCGGCGACGGCGGCCAGGATCACGCTGCGGGTATGCGGCATGCGCTCACCGAGCCAGTCGAGCGCCGCCTGCCCGGCCTGTTGAGCATCGTCGAAGTGACCGAGCGCGATCCCCGCCTGCACCTGGGCCCGGACGCTGGCACCGAGCACGTACGGATTCGGCTCACTGTCCTCTGCCAGCAGCGACAGTGAGCACTCGGCATCAGCCAGTGCCTGCGCGGGGCTGCCGTCTCGCAGCTCGATGTCGGCACGGGTCGAATGGATCACCGCCAGCGCAAAGCGGTTCGGGCGAGTGCCTCTCGCCAGCTCCAGTGCCTTGTCGATCTCCGCGCGCGCAGCCACCGCGTCGCCTGTCTGCTCGAGGTGGCAGGCGATGTCGTTGTGGGTGATCGCCTGCTCCCACGCATCTCCAGCATCCACGGTCAGCTGCAGCAGCTCGCGCAACCGCAACGAGAGCTCCCGCACGCTGATGTTTCCGAAGACCAGGAACGCGGCGCGCCGGGCGAAGATCCGCAGATCGATGTCAGCGGTCGCATCGGCGAACTCGATCGAGCGCTCTGCGTTCGTCAGCGCCTGCGCGTAGGCGCCCGTGAAGAAGCTCACGTTCGCCCGCAGCGCCGCCACCTCAGCCTGCGCCAGGTGGTCACCGGCGATCGTCTCAAGCTGACGCTCCGCCTCGAGCGCCAGCGCCAGGCCACTGCGGACGTCACCACGGTGCAGCGCCACCTGGCCCTCCAGCGCCAGCGCCCGCGCGGCGAGCCCCGGTTCGCCGAGTGCCACGGCGGCCTCATGACAGCGGACGGCGACCTCGAGCGTCCCTGCCGGATCCTCGCGGAAGCCGGTGCGGGCGCCGGTCAGCGTCGCTGCGACCTCAGCCGCACCGCCCGTCTGAGTGTCGTGACTGTCGCGATCCTGCGTGGAAGACATCGTCGAACCCGGGCCTGCTCACCGCACCGGACTCCGGCGCTCCATAAGAGTAATCGGAGGCGCCGCGCCGGCGCCGGGGCGCCCAACCCTCGATCGTTCGCCGGCTACGACCCTCGGACGTTGTTTCACCGTCACCTTTCCGCGGAAGCGCCCCGGCCGGGATCGGTTTTTTCTTCAAATTGCGGGATTGGCCTTTGGATCGACTTGCAATCAACCCCTGGGGTGGATGTAGGGTTCTGCTTGCGGTTCGGGAGGGAGCAGGCTCGCGAAAGCCAAAGCGGAGCGGCTCCCAAAGGCGAGCGACAAGGCTTATTCCGTGCGCAGGCTACGCACGAGGGCAGGCACGGTCATCGCCCCCGGACCGCGTTTTCGTTTTCGTCCGTGGGCAGCCATCCCCTTCACGCTCCCCACCGACCCCGCTGACAGCTCGGCCACTCCCCCCGGCCGACGCTACTGACAGCTCGGATACGGACACGTCCGGGCCGCTGACTACCTTGCCCGGTGCGGCCCCAGGGCCGCAGACGCTGCGAAGATGCCTGCCATTCGCAGCAACGCGCGACCGGGCGCCCCCGGGAGCCGGCGCTGAGGATCGACCCGGAACCACCTCAGCTAGCCCGCCGGTCCCAACCCACCACCCATGACCAGGGTGACCAGGCTCGCGCGACTTTACCCAAGGGCTATTCGGCGATCGTCACCGTCGTGTGGCTCAGCTCCAACAGCTCGATCGTGCGACGCGCTGCGGCATCCACCTGAATGCGTGGGCGCCCCGGAAGCTCCTCCTCGTAGAACGTTCCTGGACCATAGAGTTGGCCGTACCGAACCACGACTCCGCCAAAGTTGAGCACCGCATCCTCGAGCGCGGCCCTGGCCAGCGCACCATCGCCGGCCGGCTCCCAGGCGATGCTCTGGGCCAGCAGCCTCGTCGCACCCGCGGCCGCCGCGGCATCGATCAGGTTGCGTGTGCCCTCGCGGCGCATGCGTGAATTGCGATGAGCAGCGTCCGCCAGCTCGGCAGCGCTGTCCGGTAGATCTGTGAGCTGATGAATGACCATCTCCGGTTGGAAGGCTGCTACCTGTTCGAGCAGGTCGGCTCTGTCATAGACATCACAGATCACCGGCTCGGCACCGGTCCGCTGGACCAGTTCCGCTTTTGCCCGTGTCCTGGTCATGCCGGCCACCACATGACCCCTGTCGACCAGCAGCGGCAGCAGCCTGAGTCCGATGACGCCGGTCGCTCCGGCCAGAAAGATCTTCATGCGTTCTCGCCCTGATCCAGCCGTCGTCCTGGTCGATTGCCGATCCGGAAGCTTCAGCGGCCGCGCTGCTCCGCCCGAGCGCAGTCCGGGCAGAGGCCGACGATGGCGAAGTGGGTGAAGCGAGCCCTGTAGCCGAACAGTTCCCGGATCTGGTCGCGGACCGGGTCCAGCTGCTCGGGGGCCACGGCAACCACGGCACCGCAGCGCTCGCAGGACAGGTACTCGTGCTCACCGCGACCGACGAGCGCGTAGAGCCCAGGCCCGTGGCCGAGGTGAACGTGGCGCACGAGCCCATGCTGCTCAAGGGCTTCGAGGTTGCGGTACACCGAGGTCAGGTCGAGCTGCGCAGCGGCGGCGATCGCGTCCGCAGGAGCCGGGCCATCCGCCTCAAACAGGGCTTCGAGCACGAGCCGGCGCGGGGTTGTGAGCCGCAAGCCGCATGTCCTCAGGGCGTCGATGGCGCCCGCGAGATCCTCGAACTCGAGCCGCTGAGCGTGCGATGCCTCGGTCATGATCGGGAGATTAGTCCGACCACGGTAGGTCTCCTAGGGCGTCGCGGATTTCGTCATCGTGTAAGCGCAATTACCAGCGGCTTGCAATTGCGAGCCGCCCTACATAGGCTCACGCGGTGCCCGACAGGAGTCGATCGATGAGCACAGTCAATGCCTCCCCGCCCGCCGTCCATGGGCGGTTCGGGGTGCTTTCCTACATCGCGGCGGTCGCGCGGGAGTTCACGCCTCGCGAGCGCATGCACGCGACCTTGATGTTCGTGACGATCCTGGGCCTGCACCTGGTCGGTTTCGCGGTCTTCATCCTGTTCGTCCTCCCGTCTCACTACAAGGGCCTCGGGGTCGGGGTCGCCGGCGTCGCCTACACGCTCGGGCTGCGCCATGCGTTCGACGCCGATCACATCTCCGCGATCGACAACACGACCCGCAAGCTCATGAATGAGGGCAAGCGCCCGCTGAGCATCGGGTTCTGGTTCTCCCTCGGTCACTCGACGATCGTGGTGGCGATCGGCGTCGGGATCGTGGTCGCCGAGCGCGCGGTGTACGGCGCCGTCTCCAACGACCACTCCGCGCTCGAGCAGTTCGGCGGGATCTTCGGCACGATCGTCTCGGCGTCCTTCCTGTACCTGATCGCGCTGCTGAACGTCGTGATCCTGGCCGGCATCCTACGCGTATTCCGATCGATGCGCACCGGCGACTACAACGAGGCCGAGCTGGAGCGGCAGCTCCAGAATCGCGGGCTGATGTACCGCTTCTTCGGCAGGTGGATGAAGACGATCAACCACGAGTGGCAGATGTATCCCGTCGGAGTGGTGTTCGGGTTGGGGTTCGACACCGCGACTGAGGTTGCGCTGCTCACCACCACCGCGCTGCTGGCCACCCAGCACCTGCCGTTCTACGCGATCCTCTGCCTGCCGATCCTGTTCACCGCCGGGATGAGTCTGATGGACACGATCGACGGCATCTTCATGAACTTCGCCTACTCGTGGGCGTTCTTCAACCCGGTCCGCAAGGTCTATTACAACCTCGCGATCACCGGCCTCTCGGTCGCAATCTGCTTCTTCATCGGCACGATCGAGGTCCTCGGTCTGCTCCCCACTGAGGTCAGCGGCCTGCACGGCGCCTTCTGGGACTGGACGCTCGCGTTCGACATCAACAAGGCGGGCTTCGTGATCGTCGGCATGTTCATCCTCACCTGGGCGGGCGCGCTCGCCTTCTGGCGGTTCGGACATGTCGAGGAGCGCTGGAGCGCCAAGCTCGTCGATGATCGTCAGCAGACGGTCACGAGCTGACGGCTCGCAGCCGTCCAGAGCGTCTCACCCCGAGTCCGGTGGATCCAGCGCCCACGGGTGCCGGCGGAGCAGCCCTCATCGCGCGCGATAGCCACTGGCCAGCTCCTTGCCCGGGCGCCGCCATGCCGGCTCGACATCGAACGTGTGGCGGATCCGGCGCTCGCGCAGGAACCTGATGACCGGCCCATGCGTGTACCTCGCAGTCCGTGCGTACACGCGGGCGGCGGTGTCCGGCTCGACGAACGGCAGGTACTTGTCAGGGAAACCGGGCATCGTGCAGGCGATGCAGATCCCGCCGACGTTCGGGCACCCGCCGATCCCGCTCGTCCAGCCGCGGATCGGCACGTTGCACTTGACCACGGGTCCCTTGCAGCCGAGCTTGACGAGGCAGTGGCTGTCGCCGTGAGCGCTGGAGAACTGGCCCTGCTCGGCCATTCCGGCGCGGTTACAGCTCTCGTGGACCGTGCGGTCGAAGATCCGCCTGGGCCTTCCCTGCTCGTCGATCGGCAGCAGGGGCGCCATCTGCGCGAGGTGCAGCACGATGCAGAGGAGCGTCTCGGTGATGTTGTCCGGCTGGACCGGGCAGCCGGGGAGGTTGATGATCGGGACCCCGCGCCGGGACTTCCAGTTCCAGCCGAGGTAGTCGCGCAGACCCATCGCCCCTGTCGGGTTGTTGCGCATCGCGGGGATCCCGCCATAGGCGGCGCAGGTGCCCAGCGCGAGCACAGCCGCCGCCTTGGGCGCGAGCCGGTCGATCCAGGTGTTGGTGAGGATCGGCTGACCGGTCTGGGGATCGGTCCCCAGGCCCGACCAATGGCCGTCGCCGTTGATCTCCTCGTTCGGTACCGATCCCTCGAGGACCAGGATGAACGGGTCCAGCCGACCGGCGGCCGCCTCATACCAGGCCCGCATGAAGTCGTCGCCGTTCTCGTAGGCGAGCACCGGGTTATGAAGGATCACCGGCGGCATCCCGGGGAGGCAACCGCGGAGCAGATCCTCGAGGCTGGGGTTGGTCGCCGAGGTCATCGCCAGCGACTCGCCGTCGCACCCGAGTCCACTGGTCATCCACAGCACGTGGACGGGCCGCCGGTCCGCAGCGCGGCCGTGCTCGGGCTGCGGGGCGACGCTCACGCGCGGGCGGTCCGATGCTCAGGCGTCGCCCCGTTGTTCCCCGCCGCCGAGGAGCCTGGAGCCTGCAGCGCCCGGGGATGGACCGGGGGCAGCCGCGCGGTCCCCTCGGTCAGCGCCTCGAGATGGGCTGCGGCGCTGCCGTGCAGGTGCCAGTCACCTGCTGTACCGGTGACTATGCCCGCGTGCGACAGCCGCGTCAGCGCGTGCGAGATCGACGGGCGCTCGGCCGCCACCAGCTGACCCAGGAGGCGATGGGTCAGTGGCAGCGAGAGGCGGATGCCCGCGGGCTCGACCCGGCCCCAGCGGGCGGCGAGGTGCCACAGCAACAGCACCAGCCTGACCTCCAGCTTCGGCTGGCATGCGATCGCCCGCAGGCGGCAGAGGTCCGACGCGCGACGCTCGGCGCGGCGATAGAGGGCGTGCGCGATCAGCGGCCAGGAGCGGACCCGATCGAGGAAATCCGCGTCGAGCATCGCGAACCGCGTCGGCCCCAGAGCCCGCCAGGCGGAGCTGCCACCGATCATGTCGTCGTCGTTCTCCTCAGGGCGTTGCAGCAGATCGGTCCGGCCGAGCAGCTCCGTCACTGTCCGACCCGCGACCGAGGTCTCCACTGCCATCAGGCCGTCGACGATCAGCAGTCCGGGTCCCCCACCCACAGCCTCGAACCACGGCTCCAGCTCACATGAGCCGGTCTCGGCATCAAGCAGCCTCACGGTCGCGTGCTGGCGCGCTGAGAACCGCATCCGCACCTCCAGCTCCTGTGCGAGATCATCGTCGAGATCGAACAGGTAGGCGCGCAGCGCCGGTGACTCCGGTTGGCGCGGGGGCGATAACCGCTCAAGGAGATGCGATGCCGCCGGCGGCGGCGACTCTCCACGTTCGCTGGAAATCACGGCCTCCCTCACTGCTTGCATGTTCGATTGACCGACATGCCACGTCGAGTCTACGCCCGATCAGGCGATGTATGTAACACCGAATATCGGGTGTAAGCAGGGTTACCAGCTCGCTGTGTAACCAGCATTACCGACGGCCAACAGGGCCCATTTGATGGTGGTAGAAGGGCTGGGTGTGCCTAGCCATTCCCGGGCAGATCCTGGAGGTCGTCGATCAGGAGCATCGTCTGGCCACGGTCGACGTCGCGGGCGTGCGCCGCAGGATCAACATCGGCCTGCTTGACGTCGAAGGCGAAGCCGTCGGCCCCGGCGACTGGGTCCTGATCCACGTCGGTTTTGCGATCTCCCGGGTCGACGAGGAGGAGGCGCGGGCGACCCGCGATCTGCTGGAGCGGATGGGCGCCGACTACGAGCAGGAGCTCGAGCAGCTGAAGGCGAGCGTGATCGAGTGAACACTGAGTACCCCTGCGGCTCGGAGCACTGCATCACCTGTGGCGACGACGGCGCTCCGATGACGGTGCTGGCGATCGACGATCGACGGGGCCTGGCCCTGTGCAGCGACGACGACGGATCGCACTCCACGGTTGAGATCGCGCTGGTCGGGCCGGTCGCCGCCGGCAGCAGGTTGCTCGTCCATGCCGGAACCGCGATCGCGCAGCTCTCCGGAGAGGGTGTTCACGCATGAGGTTCGTCGACGAGTTCCGCAACCCCGAGCTTGGCCGGGCGCTCGCCGGGGAGATCCTTTCCCTGGTCGAGCCCGGTCGTCATTACAAGCTGATGGAGGTCTGCGGCGGTCACACGCACTCGATCTACAAGTACGGCGTCGACGACCTGCTGCCGGCGAACGTCGAGCTCGTGCACGGCCCCGGGTGTCCGGTCTGCGTGATCCCGATGGGCCGTGTCGACGACGGCATCGCGATCGCGCACAACCCGGGCGTGATCTTCACCTGCTTCGGCGACATGTTGCGGGTGCCGGGCTCCGAAGGAAGCCTGCTCGAAGCCAAGGCCGCGGGTGCGGATATCCGCATGGTCTACTCGCCGCTCGACGCGCTGCGGATCGCAAAGCAGAACCCGGACCGCGAGGTGGTGTTCTTCGCGATCGGGTTCGAGACGACAGCTCCGTCGACGGCGCTGACCCTGAAGCGCGCCCGCGCGGAGGGCGTCAAGAACTTTTCGTGCATGTGCAGCCATGTCACGATCGTGCCGCCGCTGCGAGCACTGCTCGAGTCCCCGGACCTGCGCCTCGACGGCTTCATCGGCCCCGGCCACGTCTCGACGATCGTCGGCGCCCGCCCGTTCGAGTTCATCCCGGCCGACTACGGCAAGCCGGTCGCGATCGCCGGCTTCGAGCCGCTGGACATCCTGCAGGCGATCGTGATGATCCTCCGCCAACTGGCGGAGGGCCGCTGTGAGGTCGAGAACCAGTACCGGCGCGTTGTCCCCTACGAGGGCAACCTGCGCGCCCTGGAGGTGATGGCGGAGGTCTTCGAGCTGCGTCCGCACTTCGAGTGGCGCGGCCTGGGTTTCATCTCCGACAGTGGCCTCAAGCTCTCGCAGGCGTACGCCGAGCTGGATGCGGAGCTTCGCTTCAGCGTTCCGGGCGTGCGCGTCGCCGATCCGAAGGCATGCCAGTGCGGCGAGGTTCTCAAGGGCGTGATCAAGCCCTGGGAGTGCAAGGTCTTTGGCAGCGCCTGCACGCCGGAGCGGCCAATCGGCACCTGCATGGTCTCCTCGGAGGGAGCCTGCGCCGCCTATTACAACTACGGTCGTTTCGCCCGTGAGCGCGAGGTCGTGTGATGAGCGATCAGACCGCCGTTTCCGAGCGAGAGGCGAAGGTCCTGGGGATCATCGCGACCGCCCGCGGGAAGCGGGCGAAGTTCCGGGACACGCAGATCAACATGTCCCACGGCGCCGGCGGCAAAGCAACCCAGAGCCTGATCGAGGGGCTGCTCGCGCCGGCCTTCGCGAATGACACCCTGGACGAGATGGCCGACGCCGGCGCGCTGACGGTCGCCGGCGTCGAGCTCGCACTGACGACCGACTCGTTCGTTGTCAGGCCGCTGCGATTCCCAGGCGGCTCGATCGGAACGCTCGCGGTGCACGGCACCGTCAACGACCTTGCGGTGTCGGGTGCGCGCCCGCTGGCGCTCACCCTCTCCCTGGTGCTGGAGGAGGGACTGAGCGCCGAGGAGCTGCGCGCGGAGGTCGACGCGATCGCGGCGGCCGCACGTGGCGCCGGCGTGTCCGTGATCGCAGGCGACACGAAGGTGGTCGAGCGCGGGCACGCCGACGGGATGTACGTATGCACGAGCGGAATCGGCTGGCGCGACCAGCGCGCCACGCTATCGCCGTCGTCGCTTCAGCCAGGCGACCGGATCCTGCTGTCCGGCTCGATCGGCGACCACGGGACCGCGATCATGCTGGCACGCAACGAGTTCGAGCTCGATGCTGAGGTCGAGTCCGACAGTTGCTCGCTCTGGCCCGCGGCCGACACGCTGCTGGACGCGGCCGGCCCGTCGCTGCGCTGCATGCGCGATGCGACGCGCGGCGGCGTCGCATCGGTGCTGAACGAGCTCGCGCGGAGCTCGGCGGTGGCGATGATCGTGCGGGAGGCTGAGGTGCCGGTGAAGCCGGCGGTGGCGGGCGCCGCGGAGATCCTCGGGATCGATCCGATGTACATGGCCAATGAGGGCAAGCTGGTCGCGTTCGTCGCACCCGATGCGGCGGATGAGGCACTGGCCGCATTGCGAAGCGTTCCCGGATGCGAGCAGGCAGCTGAGATCGGCGAGGTGCGGACGGAGCCGCCCGGGATGGTGTTGATGCACACGAGCTTCGGCGGCAGGCGGGTGCTGGATCAGCTGGTTGGCGATCCGTTGCCGCGGATCTGTTGAGAGCGAGAGGAGACCGGATGGCCAGCACGGCGTATGCGGAGCAGCGGAAGACTGAGGGCGTCACGGCACATGTCCTGTGGATGACCACCGGGCTGAGCTGCGAAGGCGACTCGGTGGCGATGACCTCGGCCACCAACCCGAGCCTCGAGGACATCATCCTTCAGGCGATCCCGGGCATGCCCAAGGTGATTGTGCACAACCAGGTGATCGACTATGCGGTCGGGCAGGACTACGCCCAGGCGTGGTTCGACGCCGAGCAGGGCAAGCTCGATCCGTTCGTGCTCTGCATCGAGGGGTCACTCGGCAACGAGGAGATCAACGGCGAGGGCCACTGGACCGGCTTTGCCGTGAATCCTGCCGACGGCCAACCGATCACGATGAACGAGTGGATGGACCGGCTCGCGCCCAAGGCTGCGGCTGTGGTCGCGATCGGGACCTGCGCCACGTACGGCGGCATCCCGGCGATGAAGAACAACGCGACCGGCGCGATGGGCGTGCCGGATTACCTGGGCTGGAACTGGAAGTCGAAGGCCGGCCTGCCCGTCGTCTGCATCCCCGGCTGCCCCGCGCAGCCCGACAACATGACCGAGGTGCTGCTGTACCTGGCGCTGCATCTGGCCGGTCTCGCGCCGGCGCCGGAGCTCGACGAGGCGCTGCGACCGAAGTGGCTGTTCGGGCGCACCGTGCGCGAGGGCTGCAACCGTGCGGGCTTCGCGGAGCAGGGCGATTTCGCGACCGAGTACGGCTCCGATCATCGCTGCCTGGTGAAGCTCGGCTGCAAGGGCCCCGTTGTCAAGTGCAATGTGCCGGTTCGCGGCTGGGTCAACGGCATCGGCGGATGCCCGAACGTCGGCGGCATCTGCATGGCGTGCACGATGCCCGGCTTCCCGGACAAGTTCATGCCGTTCATGGACGAGGACAGATACGGCGGAGCGGCCGCAACGATCATGAAATACAGCTACGGCCCGATCGTGCGCTACATGCGCCACCGCAACATCAGGACGAAGTACGACCACGAGCCCGAGTGGCGGCGCCGAGGCAAGACGCTGACGACCGGATACGCGAAGAGGTGGTGAATCGCCGGCTGATCGACCTGTCGTAACCCAAGCGGCTATCCGGCTTACAGCGAGCGCGAGTGAGGAGAAACACAGATGGCGGTTGACACCCCTCAGAAGGTGATGGTGAAGGAGATGTCCTGGGATCCGATCACAAGGATCGTGGGCAGCCTTGGAATCCACACGGAGATCGATTTCTCCAACCAACAGGTGCTCAAGTGCTACAGCACCTCGATGATCTTCCGCGGATTCGACATCTTCATGAAGGGGATCGATCCGCGCGACGCGCATTTCATCACAAGCCGGATCTGCGGGATCTGTGGTGACAATCACTGCACCTGCTCGTGTCTGAACCAGAACATGGCCTATGGCGTCAAGCCGCCGGTACTGGGTGACCTGGCGTTCAATCTCGCCGAGACCGCCGACTACATCTTCGACCACGCGATCTTCAACGATTGCATGGCGAACGTCGACTTCTGCGAGCAGATGGTGAAGGAGACGAACCCGTCGCTGCTGGCCAAGGCTGAGCAGACGCCGGCACCCGGCAGTGACATCCACGGGTTCAGGACGATCGCCGACATCATGCGCTCGCTGAACCCGTTCACGGGTGAGTTCTACCTCGAGACTCTGCAGGTCGCCCGCTATACGCGAGAGATGTACTGCCTGTTCGGCGGGCGCCACACGCACCCGTCGACGATCATGCCCGGAGGCTGCAGCGCTGACATAACGCATCAGACCTGCACCGACTACTACGTGCGACTGATGCGGTACTTCGACTACGTCAAGCGCAGCGTGCCGATGCACGACGACCTGTACGACTTCTTCCTGCAGGAGCTGCCGGGCTACGACATGGTCGGCTTCCGTGAGACGAACCTGGTCAACTGGGGCTCGTTCGACGACCCCGACTATGTCGATTACGACTACCGCAACATGACCGAGTGGGGGCGCAAGCGCTACATCACCCCGGGTGTGGTGATCGGCGGTGAGCTGATCTCGACCGACCTGGTCGAGATCAACCTGATGATCAGGATCCTGCTCGGCTCCTCCTACTTCGACGGCTGGGAGAACGAGCCCACGTTCGTCACCCACGATCCGCTCGGCAACCCGGTCGACAAGAACCATCCGTGGAACAAGGTCACCTTGCCGCGTCCACAGAAGCGCGATTTCACCGACAAGTACACCTGGGTCGTCTCACCGCGGATCTACGACAAGCGCACTGACACGCACGTCTGCTGCGACACCGGCGGCGGACCGTTCGCGCGCCAGTGGTGCACGGCCAAGGCCGGCCTCGTCGACTTCGGCTACGCCCGTGCAACCGGCCATTCGATCCAGATGGTGCTGCCGCGCTCGCCGAACATGCCCGAGATGGAGCTCGAGTGGAAGATCCCGGAGAAGTCGAACGCGATCGAGCGGGACCGCGCGCGCACCTATCACCAGGCCTACAGCGCGCTGATCGCGCTGCACTGCCTCGAGCGGGCGATGAAGGAGGTGCAGGCGGGACGCACCAAGAGCTGGAACAACTTCAAGGTTCCAGAGACGGCGGTCAGTTGCGGCTTCCATGAGGCGGCACGCGGCGTGCTCTCCCACCACATGGTGATTCAGGAGGGGAAGATCGCCAATTATCAGCCCTATCCCCCGACGCCATGGAACGCCAGCCCGCGGGACGTGTTCGGGACTCCCGGACCCTACGAGGACGCGGTCCAGAACACGCCGATCTTCGAGGAGAACGGGCCCGAGAACTTCAAGGGAGTCGACATCATGCGCGCGGTCAGGTCATTCGATCCGTGCCTTCCGTGCGGCGTGCACATGTACACGGGCGAGGGCCGGGTGCGCAAGGTGATGCACACGCCCACGGCAATGGCCTAGACGATGGAACTCGCAGCCGAGGCCTCGACCGCATCCGAGCCTCCGGAGGAGACCCTCGCGGGCTCGCCCGAGCCCCCGGAGGAGATCCTCGCGCGCGTGCAGGAACTGCAGGAGGCGTTGGACGCCGCCGAGGACGGGCCTGCGCGTCGACTCGGCGAGGAGCTGGTCGCGGCCGTCGTCCAGATGTACGGAAACGGCCTCCAACGGATCCTCGACGCGCTGTTCGCCGCGGGCGAGGACGGCGAGCGGATCGCCGTGTCGCTGGCTGACGACCCGCTCGTGGCGACGTTGCTGCTGATCCACGACCTGCACCCGGTACCGCTCGAGGACCGGGTGCAGGCCGCGCTCGACTCGGTCCGGCCCTATATGGAGTCCCACGGCGGAAACGTCGAGCTGCTCGCGCTCGAGCGGGGCATCGCGAAGATCCACCTGCAGGGCAGCTGCTCGGATTGCTCGGCGTCGTCGGTCACGCTCGAGCTGGCGATCAAGCAGGCGCTGGAGGACGCCGCGCCGGACCTGGAGGGGCTCGAGGTCACAGGTGTCGCACCGCAGACGATGGGTGGCGCCGGCCTGCCGATGGTGACCGGCTCGGCGCCCACCGGAATGGAGCTCCCGATCGTGATGTCAGGCCCCAGTGCCGAGGCCCCGCCACCGGTGGCGGCGGCCTGGTTCGAGGTTCACTCGGTCGGCCAGGTCGGCGACGGCACGATCGTGCCGGTCGCGGTCGCCGGCATCCCACTGTTGATCGCGAATGTCGACGGGACGCTGCTCGCCTACCGGGACGTCTGCGCAGGCTGCGGCGGCACCGTCCACGACGGCCGGCTGCAGTCCGGCACCTTGACCTGCCGGCACTGCGAACGTGCCTTCTTCCTGCCTCGCGCCGGACGCTCGCTGGACGGCGATCGGATCCAGATCGAGCCGGTGCCGCTGCTGCAGGAGCAGGGCCATGTGAAGGTGGCTCTGGCGGCGTGAACGCTGACGGCGCCAACGGGGCCGGAGTCGAGCGCCGCGAGATCGCCGGCGCCGTCGCCGCTCGAAGGCGGGCACAGACGGTCTCCGGTCTGCGCGGCCTGACAAGCAGGCAACCGGCGCGGGCGCGGAGTGCGGCCGTGGCTGAGACCGAATCGGCGAGCGCGCACCTGTGCGACCTGTGCGGCACCACGATCCCGGAGGACCACCGGCATCTGCTGCACCTTGTGGAGCGCCAGATCGCCTGCTCCTGCGAGGCGTGCTGGGCGATGCGGGCGGGAGAGGGCGATTACCGCCCGGTCGGCAACCGCACGGTGTGGCTGGACGATATGCAGCTTCCCGACGACCTCTGGGCCAGCTTCCAGATCCCGATCGGCCTGGCGTTCTTCATGGGCTCGACCGTCACCTCGTGCGTCGTGGCGATGTACCCGAGCCCCGCCGGCGCGACCGAATCGGAGCTTCACTTCGAGTCCTGGACCAGGATGGTCGCCCTCAACCCGGTGCTGGCTGGACTCGAGCCTGACGTGGAGGGCCTGATCGTCAATCGCCTCGCCGACCCACCGATCCATGTGATCGCGCCGATCGACCGCTGCTATGCGCTGACCGGCACGATCAAGGCCCATTGGCAGGGGATCTCAGGCGGAGACGGCGTCGAGCAGGCGGTCGCTGAGTTCTTCGAGTGGCTGCGCGGCGAGGCGATTGAAGTCCAGGCGGCCGCGACATGAACGTCCCCGCTCAGACCACAAACGGCAGCGGCAGCGCTGCGGCGATCCCCGAGCCCGACTTCGAGGTGCTGAGCGCACGGCCGGTACGACACGCGGCTGCGCCGATGCTGGCGCTCGACCTGAAGATCTCAGAGCCGAGCGGCCGCCCCGTTTACATGATCGCGCTGACGATCCAGCTGATGATCGATCCCGCGCGCCGCCGGTATGACGACGCCACGCGCGCGAAGCTGCTGGAGCTGTTCGGCGAACCCGAGCGCTGGGCGGTGACGACCCGCAGCCTGGTGTGGTGCAAGCTCGACGTGCTCGTGCCCGCGTTCACCGGCTCGACGGTCGTCTCGGTGCCGGTCCAGTGCAGCTATGACCTCGAGCTGGCCGCCGCCAAGTACCTGCACTCGCTGCCTGAAGGCGAGGCGCCGCTGGCGCTGCACTTCAACGGGACGATCTACTACCCCGGCGATGACGGCCGTATGCAGATGGTGCTGGTGCCGTGGACGAAGTCGATCGACTTCCGCATGCCGGTGTCGGTCTGGCGCGACACGGTCGAGCACTATTACCCGAACACCGGCTGGATTGCGCTGCGCTCGGAGACCCTGGAAGCGCTGCAGCGCGCGAAGCTCGACCGCGGGCTGGCGACGCTCGACGCCTGTGTGCGGCGGCTGCTGGAGGAGACCTCCGGCGAGCCGGTGGCCAGCGGGCCACCGGCGAAGAAAGCCCCGTCAAGGGCGGCACTCGATGACTGACGCGTTCGAGCAGCTGCTCGACTCGCTGCTGTTCGAGGGCTACGCGCTCTATCCGTACACGCCCGGGGCGACGAAGAACGCCACCCCCACCCCGTTCGGGATCGTCTACCCGCCGGCCTATGCGCAGACCCTGTCCAGCACGTTCGACCACCTCGAGCTGCGCTGTGAGCTGCGGGCAGCAAGGGACGCGGTGCTGCGTGCGGAGGTCCGCTTCCTGGTCGCCGGCGGCGAGCGTCACCAGGCCGTGGCGCAGAGGATCGAGCTGCCAGGCGGAATGGTCGGGGCCCTCGCGCTTCAGGCCGCGCAGAAGCAGGCCCGGATCGAGCCGCCTGCGGGACCGGAGCTGATCGTCGGTTTGTCGCTGTCCGCGCAGGCGCTCGACGCCGGCCGCTATCAGGTGACCCTCCGGATTGAGAACCGGACCGTCGTGCGCAGCGGTCTGAAGCGGGCCGGGGCACTCGCGCGTTCGCTGCTCTCGACCCACCCGGTACTGCGGGTGACCGGCGGGCGCTTCGTCTCGCCACTCGAGTGTCCGTACGACAGCGTCAACACCTTTCCGGTGCTCGCGACGGCCACTGACGACGCGGTCATCGGCGCGGCGATCGTGCTGCCTGATCACCCGCAGATCGCGCCTGAGAGCCGCGGCTCGCTGTTCGACTCGACTGAGATCGAGGAGGCTCTGCTGCTTCACGTCCAGGCCCTGAGCGACACCGAGCGCGCTCAGATCGAGCAGCAGGATCCGGCCGTCAGGGAGATGGTCGCGCGGGCCGCGGCCGCGACACCGGCGGACATCTCCGCTCTGCACGGCCGCGTCACCTTGCGCGATCCACAGACGGATGAGCCGCCGAGCGAGCCACCGGGGCTGATCGACCCGACGTTGGGCGAGGACTTCGCTGACGTCGATGGCAAGACCTTCCGGCGCGGCGGCAAGGTGCTGATCAGGCCCGGGCCCGACGCCGACATCCAGGCCCGGATGCTCGACGGCAGGACCGCGACGATCGAGCGGATCATGACCGATTACGACGGTCGGACCCACCTCGGTGTGACGATCGATGACGACCCCGGTCAGGACCTGATGCGGGAGACCGGGCGGCTTCTGTACTTCTTTGCCCCCGAGGTGGAGGTGATCGGAATATGAGTGTTTCGAGCGAGCGGCTGCGAAGTGTGCTCGTGGCCGGCGTCGGCAACGCCTGGCTGCGGGACGACGGCTTTGGCGGGGAGGTCGTACGCCGCCTGTCTGCCCGCGAGCTGCCGGCGGGGGTTTCGGTGATGGACGCCGGGACCGGTGGGCTGGACCTCGCCTACGAGGTCATGCGGGGGTACGACGCGCTCGTGATCCTCGACGTGTCCAAGCAGGGCGGCGAGCCCGGCACGCTGTACGTGATCGAGCCCGACGAGGCCGAGACCGACGGCGGCATCGAGGATGGCCAGCTGATCAACCCCCACAGCATGGATCCGCAGACCGTGCTGCGCTTCGTGAAGTCGATCGGCGCGTGGCCGGGGCGGGTGTTGGTGATCGCCTGCGAGCCGGCCGAGGTCGAGGAGATGGGCTGGGGGCTCTCAGACGCGGTGGGAGAGGCCGTCGATCGCGCGGTGGAGCTCGTCTTGGAGACGGTCACCGGGTTGCTCGCGGGCGTCGCAGCCCAGTGAGCTGAGCCGCCATGCACGAGCTCTCCCTGTCCGGCGCGATCGTCAACACGGCGGTCAAGCACGCGGGCGGAAGGCGCGTGACGGTCGTGACCATGCGCGTCGGGCGGCTGCGGCAGGTGGTGCCGGACACGCTCGAGTTCTATTTCGACTTCGTCGCCCGGGGCACGCCGTGTGAGGGCGCACGGCTCGAGCAGGAGGTGATCGACGCGCGACTGCGTTGCCGACCGTGCGCCCGGGAGTGGGAGATCGAGATCCCGGCTTTCAGGTGCCCGACCTGCGGCGGATCTGAGGTGGAGATCGCAACCGGAAATGAGTTCGAGGTCGAGTCAATAGAGGTCGAGTCAACTGAGGTCGAGGAGGCAGAATGCATCGCGTCAAGGTGACGGTCGTCGAGGAGGCGCTCGACGCCAACAACACGATCGCGGCCGCCAACCGGGAGGACTTCGACCGGGCCGGCGTCAGCGTGATCAATTTCATGAGCGCCCCGGGCGCGGGCAAGACGACGCTGCTCGAACAGATCTCGCACGGGCTCGACGGCGTGCGCGTGGGCGTGCTCGAGGGCGACGTCCAGGGTTCGATGGATGCCGATCGGCTCGCCTCGCTGCACATGCCGGTGACGCAGATCAACACCGACCCGAGCTTTGGCGGTGAGTGCCACCTCGACGCCAACATGGTCCGCTCGGCGATCCCGTCGCTGCCGCTTGACGAGATCGACCTGCTGATCGTGGAGAACGTCGGCAATCTCGTCTGCCCCGCCGAGTTCAGGATCGGTGAGGACGCGCGGGTGATGGTGTGCTCGGTCACCGAGGGCGAGGACAAGCCGCTCAAGTACCCGCTGATGTTCCGCACCTGTGAGCTCGTGGTCGTCAACAAGATCGATCTGCTTCCCCACCTCGAGTTCGACCTCGGGAAGCTGCTGCACAACATCGACCAGGTCCACCCCGGCGCGCAGGTGATCGCGCTGAGCGCGCGTACCGGTGAGGGCGTCGAGGCCTGGCGAGAATGGCTGACGAGCGCGACCACACGCGCGCGGGAGGGGGTTGCTGCGTGAACCGGACCGCCACCGTCGGGCTCGGCCCCGCTGCTCAGATCGAGGAGCTGCTCGAGCGCCGGGCCTCGGCGAACGAGCGATTCTTCGCGGCCGAGTCCGGTCGTCTCGCCGATCTCTGCCATCTGATGGCGGAGCGGTTCGCGCGCGGCGGCCGGCTGATCGCGTTCGGGCAGACCCCGTCCGCGCGATCGGATGCCAGACACGTGGCGGTCGAGTTCGTGCACCCGGTGATCGTCGGCAAGCGAGCGCTGCCGGCGATCGGACTGGCGGCTGAGGGCGGCGACATCACGCGTCAGGTCGAGCTGATCGCAGCCGGCGAGGACATCGCAATCGCATTCGGGATCGGGGATGACGGCGGTCAGGCGGCGCGGGCGCTCGCGGTGGCTCGCTCGCGCGGCTGCCTGACCGTCGCCTTCAGCCGCGCGACCGGCGCCGAGTGGGAGTTCGACCCTCCCTCCCGCGATCCCCATGTCCGGCAGGAGCTCGTCGAGACGCTGTACCACGTGCTGTGGGAGCTGGTGCACGTGTTCTTCGATCACCGCGGGCTGCTCAGCGGACGCGCGGCCCGCCGAACCCACGACGCCGGCGCGTCGAGCTTCCTCTATCCGTTCCTGGGCGAGCAGGAGTCCTCGCTCGCGGCGGTCCTCGACGATGTGCGTCGCTCGGCGCTGATGAAGTCACAGGAGGTCGGCGCGCTCCGGCGCCAGACCCTGACCGACAACCGTGACGTCCTGATCGACGCCGCTCAGACGCTGAGGACCATGTTCGACGCCGGCGGGAAGCTGCTCGCGCTCGGCAACGGCGGCTCCGCGACCGATGCGATGGACGCGGTGGCGGACTTCCACGCCGCGGGCCATCCCGCGATCGACCTGACCGAGGACACCTCGATCATCACCGCGATCGCGAACGACATTGGAACCGACGCGATCTTCTCGCGCCAGGTGATCGCCTACGGGGCCGCCGGCGACACGCTGATCGCGCTGTCGACCTCCGGAAACTCCGCCAACGTGATCTCCGCGCTGGACGAGGCCCGGCGGCGGGATCTGGCGACGATCGCGCTGGTCGGCTATGACGGCGGCAGGATCGGCTCAGAGGGCCTCGCGGATCACGTGATCGTCACCCGTTCCGAGCACATTCCGCGAATTCAGGAGGCGCAGGCGAGTGCCTACCACGCATTATGCGAGCTCGTCGGCTAACTCGATCGCACCCTCACGCCGGACCCGCGTGCGGGTGCACGGCACGGTCCAGGGCGTCGGCTTCCGCCCTCACGTGTACCGGCTCGCGGATGAGCTCGGGCTTGCAGGCTGGGTCCTGAACGACGCGCGCGGCGTGCTGCTGGAGGTGGAGGGCGGCGTCGATCGCGTCGACGCGTTCCTTCACCGGCTCGCCGCCGAGGCACCACCGCTGGCGGTCGTGGAACGAGTCGAGACCTCAGCGCTCGCCCCGCTGGGCGAGCGCTCGTTTGCGATCCGCGAGAGCCCGCGCGGCGCGGCGGCCGAGGCTCCCGTGACACCGGACACGGCGACCTGCGCCGACTGCCTGGGCGAGCTGTTCGATCCTGAGGACCGCCGCCACCGGTACCCGTTCATCAACTGCACTAACTGTGGACCGCGCTTCACGATCGTGCGCGGAGTGCCCTACGACCGGCCGCTGACGACGATGGCCGGATTCGCGATGTGCCCCCGCTGCCGGGCCGAGTACGAGGATCCCTCGGACCGGCGCTTTCATGCGCAGCCGAACGCGTGCGCCGAGTGTGGGCCGGCGGTCCGGCTGATCGATCCGGACGGCCGCGCCGCCGACGGCGGTTCAGGGGATCAGGTGCTCGCGGCGGCGAGCGCTCTCCGGGAGGGCGCGATCGTTGCGGTCAAGGGGATCGGCGGCTTTCACCTCGCCTGCCGAGCCGACGACGACACAGCGGTGAGCAGGCTGCGGGCACGCAAGCACCGGGAGGACAAGCCGTTTGCGCTGATGGTCGCAGGCGCGGACGCCGCCGCGTCGCTGGTCGAGCTGGGCGAGGCCGAGCGCAGGCTGCTGTGCGGGCGCCAGCGCCCGATCGTGCTCGCCCGACGCCGTGACCGCGGTGTGAAGGTCGCCGCGTCGGTCGCGCCCGGCGCGCCGGAACTGGGCGTGATGCTGCCGTACTCGCCGCTGCATCACCTGTTACTCGCGGATGCGGGGACCACGCTGGTGATGACCAGCGGCAACGTGTCCGACGAGCCGATTGCCTATGGCGACGACGACGCGCTTGTCCGGCTCGCAGGAATCGCCGACCTGCTGCTATTTCACAACCGGCCGATCGAGACCCGGACCGACGACTCCGTCGTGCGCGCGGTGGCGGTCGGTGGTCCAGGTGGCGAGGTCCGGCCCAGCTTCCGGCCGATGTTCATGCGCCGGTCGCGCGGTTACGTTCCCGCGAGCATGCCGCTGCCACACCCGGCGACCCGCCCGCTGCTGGCCTGCGGAGCGGAGCTGAAGAGCACATTCTGCGTTGCCAAGGGGTCGCGCGCGTGGGTCAGCCACCACATCGGAGACCTTCAGAACTACGAGACGCTGCGCTCGTTCACGGACGGCATCGGGCATTTCAAGCGGCTGTTCTGCGTCGAGCCCGAGGTCATCGTCCACGACCTCCATCCGGACTACCTGAGTACGAAGTACGCGCCTGGAAGCAAACACCAACTGAACCAGTAGATGAAGAAGAAGAA